>CAWGIH010000001.1:0-304949 GCA_963822625.1 uncultured Solirubrobacterales bacterium
TGAAGGAGACGCCCTTGCCAACGCTTGACGCCTGGAAGGCTGGGATCAGCTTTGTAAAGGCCCCCTGTGGCGTCGAGTAGGCAACCAGGGCCAGGCTCTTACTCGAGCCGGAGGACCCGCACGCCGCGAGACCGAGTACGGCGCTGAGCAGGGAGAGCGCAACGGCGAGTGTGCGTGTGTGCATAGTCACTTTCTGCATAGGGAACACCAAGAGCATGAGGATTGCACCGGGCAAATTAGCACAATCCTGCTAGGGATTACGCTAATAGACGATTCCGTCTAGCTCTGCTCAGGTAGCGCGCGTGGCGCCGACCGAGGCGAGCACATCGGCGATGCAAGCCTCTTGAACTCGTCTCGGGTCGATCGGGAACGGCTCGGGAACGCCGCTGGCGCTCGCCCGCACGCCAACGCCGATGCGCGCCAGGTGCATCGTTCCGAGCGTCTGCGTGTAGAGGTGATTGGCGGTGAAGTCTGGATCGGGCACCGTGAACAGGCCCTGCTGAGCGCCGAGGGCGAGAATCTTGGAGAGCTTGTCCAGGCAGGCGGCCATGCTCTGGCCCAACCTGATCCAGACGGCGTCAGAGACCGTTTCGCGCAGCTCGGTGGCGGGCCTGCGCATCAGCGACATGCCGCAGTCCAAAAACGCCGGGTGCTCCAGGCAGTAGTCGGTGTAGCGTCGCCACCCGTCCTCTAGGCGCACGATCGGATCTGGCTCTACGGGTATCTCGTCCAGATGCTCAGCCAGCTCCGAGAGATAGCTCGCCAGCGTCAGCACGAACAACTCCTCCTTGGAGGAGAACAGCCGGTAGATCTGCGCCCTGTTGATGCCGACGGCGCGCGCGATGTCCTCCATCGGGGCGTCCTGTAGCCCGCGCTCGTCGAACAGCAGGCGAGTCGCCGCGACGATCTCGTGCTCGCGCTGGCGACGCACGCGCACGCGGCCCGAAGCGGTCTGAGGTTTTAGGGTCGAGCTGGTCATCGACCGTACTCTAGCGCGACTGTAACAGCAGATCAAACACAGTGTTTGACAAACGTTTACCTTTTGTCTAGATTCCACTGTCCTGCAGCCATGTGTGGCTGTATCGCATGCTTCGAGCCCCTGTATTCAAAGGAGAGACTCACCTCATGTCCGCCACTCCCGTTGCCAGCTCCGACACCACCGAGGCCGCCGAGGCCGCCGTGGAGGCGATCACCGGCGCGGCCAATCAAGACGTGACCTTCTCGCTGGCACTGAACCAGGATCAGAAGGACATCCGCGAATGGGTCCACGGCTTCGCCGCGGACGTCATGCGCCCCGCGGCGCACGAGTGGGACGAGCGGGAGAAGACCCCCTGGCCGATCATCCAGGAGGCCGCCAAGATCGGCCTGTATGGCTTTGAGGGCTTGGCGCAGTTCTTCGCCGATCCCACCGGCCTGACGCTCCCGATCGTCAACGAGGAGCTGTTCTGGGGCGACGCCGGGATCGGGATGTCGATCATGGGCACCGCGCTGGCGGTGGCGGCGATCTTCGGGCAGGGATCGGGCGAGCAGATCGGCGAATGGATCCCGCGCTGCTTCGGTACCCAGGACGACCTCAAGGTCGCGGCATTCTGCGCCTCGGAGCCCAACGCCGGCTCTGATGTCTCGAATGTGCGCACGCGCGCCAAGTTCGATGAGGCGACGGACGAGTGGGTGATCAACGGACAGAAGGCCTGGGCCACGAATGGTGGCATCTCAGATGTGCATGTGGTCATCGCCACCGTCGATCCGGAGCTCGGCTCCAAAGGCCACGCTGCGTTTGTCGTGCCGATGTCAGAGGCCAAGGGCATCTCCGAAGGTACGAAGGTCTCCAAGCACGGCTTGCGTGCGTCACACACGGCTGACGTGTTCCTCGATGACTGTCGTGTACCGGCCGGCTACGTGCTGGGCGGCAAGGAGAAGCTCGACGAGCGCCTTGCGCGCGTGCGGGAGGGCAAGAAAGGCAAGTCCCAGGCCGCGATGCAGACGTTCGAGTCCTCGCGCCCAACCGTCGGCTCGCAGGCGCTGGGCATCGCCCGCGCGGCTTATGAGTACTCGCTGGAGTACGCCAAGGAGCGCGAGCAGTTCGGCAAGAAGATCATCGAGAACCAGGCGATCGCGTTCACGCTGGCGCGGATGAAGATGGAGATCGACGCGGCTCGGCTGCTCGTGTGGCGCGCGTCCTGGATGGGCCGCAACCAGGTCCCGTTCGAGAACGCCGAGGGATCGATGTCGAAGCTGAAGTCGGGCGAGGTTGCCGTGTGGGTAACCGAGCGGGCGATCCAAATCCTTGGCGGCAATGGATATACGCGCGAGTTCCCCGTCGAGCGTTGGCACCGCGACGCGAAGATCTACGACATCTTCGAGGGGACCGCCGAGATCCAGCAACTCGTGATCTCCCGCGCGATCTCCGGCATGCACATTCGCTAGCCGCTGCCTTCCTCGCTAACCGCCGCCTTCGCGGCGGCCCAGGCCCGTCCGTCTCGCGGCCGCCTCTGACTACCAGTCTGGATCGAGGCCTGGATTACCAGGCTTGGGGCGTGCCGCAATGCGGACACGAAACGGTCGTGGAGACTGGTGCGGCGAACAGATAGCCGCACTCGCAGATGTAGGAGGCCTGATCTAGCGGGCCTCCGGCGGCGCGCACGCGCTCGACGGCGATGTCACGAGGCTGGTGGGCGGAAATCCGTTGGGGGGAAATCGCCGACTTGGCCGCCGCTGCCTTGATCTCCCGCTTGTCGGCGAGTGCGGGCAGGCGCCCCACGCGGTGCTCGGCTTGGCGTTTGGGCTGCTGGCGGCGTGGACGGCGCTCGGTGAGGGGGTGTAGGAGGCTCGATCTCATAAGGCTCTACTCATAAGAACTCGGCCCACATCGGAAGGTTTCGCTCTCGAAACGCGATTTCCTGGCCGAATAGTCGGTTGGCCGAGCTTGGCGAGCCGGGGGGCGTCAGCTCGGCGGGGCCCGCGCGAGGCGCAAACAGGTTTGAGATACTGACGGGAGATGAATCCCGCGCGCAAGCGAACGGTGCGGCTGGTGGTCGCGTTGAGCGTGGCCGTGGTGCTGGCCAGCGCGCTGATCTACACGAGCTTCAGCGCCGCTTCTCCGGCGCTCAGCCCCAGCCAGCTCATACGCCAGGCTCAGCCCGGTCGCAGCTATCTGCTGACGGGCACGGTACTTGCGCATTCGGTAGCGCGCGATGGCGCTGTGCTGAACTTCAGCGTCGCTGATCGCGCGGGGGGCGCCACGGTGCCTGTGGCCTACACGGGCACCGTTCCCGATCCGTTCCGCGAAGGGCGCGAGGTGATCGTCACCGTGGAGAAGCAGGGCGAGCGGTATGTGGGCGAACGTAATTCGCTGATCACGAAGTGTCCTTCGAAGTACAAGGAAGCGCCCCCCTCCACGAAGCAGAGCTCCTGAGTGTCGGGCGTCTCCGTGCAGCTCGTCTCTAGCAAGCGCGAGCACTGATGGCCGCCCTCGGCCGCGTCTGCCTGCTGCTCGCGCTCGTGGTTTGCGTATACGGGATTGGCGCCTCGATCTATGGTGTGCGCACCGGGCGATTGCAGTTCTCGGAGTCCGGACGGCGCTCGGTGTACGCGCTGGCAGGTATCTTGACCGTCGCATTCGCTGTGTTGGAGGTCGCGTTCTTGAAGAACGATTTCGCCTTCAACACGGTCGCCGATACCTCGAGCAGAACGACGCCGACCTTTTACAAGGCGGCCGCGGTGTGGTCCTCGCAGGAAGGTTCGTTGCTGTTGTGGGCATGGCTGCTCTCCCTGTGGTCGAGTC
Source organism: uncultured Solirubrobacterales bacterium (assembly GCA_963822625.1). Classification (GTDB taxonomy): domain Bacteria; phylum Actinomycetota; class Thermoleophilia; order Solirubrobacterales; family Solirubrobacteraceae; genus Palsa-744. The sequence continues at coordinate 3,785 of CAWGIH010000001.1, forward strand.
TCGTGCTGTTTCTCACGCGCAAGCGCCTGCGCGACGTGGCGGCGTACGCGACGGCGATCCTGCTCGGCTTCGGCGGGTTCTTCGTCTCGTTGATGGTGTTCTACGCGCAGCCGTTCGCCACCACCAACCCAGCTCCGAGTGAAGGCGTGGGGCTCGACCCGCTGCTGCGCTTCCCGACGATGATGATCCATCCCCCGATGCTCTACTCGGGCTACACGCTGTGCACGATCCCGCTGGCGTTCGGCATGGGGGCGCTGTTGGCGCGAAGGGTCGACGCCGAGTGGATCAGGGTGATCCGCCGCTTTGCCTTCGCCGCATGGATGTTCCTGGGAATCGGCATCCTCCTGGGCGCGCGCTGGTCCTACTCGGAGCTCGGCTGGGGCGGCTACTGGGGTTGGGATGCGGTGGAGAACGCTTCGCTGATGCCGTGGCTGACGGGCACGGCGTTTCTGCACTCGTTGATGATCCAGGAGAAGCGAGGGATGTTGAAGGTCTGGAACGTCTCGCTCGTGCTCGCCACGGGTACGCTCGCGATCATGGGCACGTTCCTCGTACGCAGCGGCGTGCTGAACTCGATCCACGCCTTCGGCGGCGCCACCCTCGGCGTGCCGTTCGTGTGCCTGATCGCGGTGCTGATCGCCGGCTCGATCTACCTGGTTGTCTCACGTCGGGACATGCTGCGCTCAGAGCACCGCCTCGACTCGCTGCTTTCGCGCGAGTCGGTGTTCCTCGCCAACAACCTGGTGCTGGTGGCGCTCTGCTTCGTGATCTTCTGGGGAACCTACTTCCCGCTGATCTCCGAGGCGTTGACCGGGCGTGAAGCCTCGGTCGGGCCACCTTGGTTCGACCGTTACACGGTGCCGCTGGCGCTGATCCTGGTGCTGCTGAGTGGCATCGGGCCGGCGATCGCCTGGCGTCGTGCGACGCTGGCCAACGCCAGGCGCAATTTCATGGCGCCGATCGCCTGCGCAGTGCTTGCCTTGGTCGTGCTGGTGGCGGCCGGCATTGCCCACAAGACACTCGCGATCGCGATGTTCTGCTGCGGGGCATTCGTTCTCGGCAGCATCTCCCATGAGTTCTTCCGCGGTATGCGCGCGCGTGGAGCGATGGCCCGCGAGGCGCCCCCCCTCGCGCTGGTGGCGCTCGTGCGACGTAACCGCCGCCGCTACGGCGGCTATATCGTCCACATCGGGATCGCGGTCCTGTTCGTAGGGATCGCCGCCTCATCCTCGTTCCAGCACGCCTCCGAGCTGGGCCTCTCGCCCGGACAGTCCTCCCGGGTTGGTGCCTACACGATCCGCTATGTGCGCCCGACGGCGAGCGTGACCCCCGACTACGACTCGCCGGACACCCCTGCGGGTCGCGAACTGAGCGCGATCATCCGCTCTGAGCGAGGCGTGACCCTCGGCCCCGACACGGCACGCACCGGTGCGACCCTCAGCCTCGGCGCGGTGCTCGAGGTGAGCAAGGAAGGCCGCCACGTGACGACGCTGTTTCCGAGCGAGGGCTACTACGCCTCCGAAGAACCCACCCAGGGGTCGGTCGGGCATCTGATCGGGGGCCAGGCGGTTAGCCATGTGGCCCTGAACGCCGGCATCACCCGCGACGTGTGGACCGCGATCGCGCCGAACATCGAAACCCCACGATTGAAGCGGATCATCACGCTGGGCAACAAGACGCTCCCCTACATCCATCCTGCAGAGGGGATCGTCGCGATCGCGGCGATGGCGAGCGCTTACATGCAGGATCCGCCGCAGGCGCAGTTCCACTTGATCGTCTCGCCGATGGTGATGTGGATCTGGATCGGCGGGCTGATCGTGGGCGGCGGAGCCCTGATTGCCATCTGGCCTGCGCCGAGCGTCGTCCGCCGCCGGGTGGCCGCGCGCTCGCGCGCCCGCGCCGAGCACGGCCTGGCACGCGTCTGAGCATCGTCGCGGTGAGCAGCACGCGCCTGATCATCCTCAGAGCGACCGGACCCGGCCTTTCTGGACCCTGCCGCCCTGGACCCGGCCTTTCCGCACCCTGCCGCCCTGGACCCGGTCCGCCTCTCTATCAGCGCCGGTGCTCCGTAGTGGACATCGTGATCGCGATCCTCACGTTGGCGCTGCTCGCGGTGGTGATCTTCGTGATCAGCGCGCCGCTGCGCGGCCCTCAGAGCCCACTGGGCATCGATCCTGGGCAGAGCCGTACGGAGCTGGGGGAGGGTCGCCTCGAGCTGGAAGCGGCACGTGAGGCGAAGTACCGCGAGATCCGCGACGTGGAGCTCGACTATCGTACGGGCAAGCTCTCGCGGGAGGATTTCGCGGCCACCGATGGCGCATTGCGCGCGGAGGCGCTCGTGCTGCTCGACCGCCTGCAGCGCGCCGAGCGCGAAGAGGCTATGCCCAAGGACGCTTGAGCAGCACGATCGCGTTCACGAGGAATAGGACCGCAAAGAAGATCGTCCAGCGGTTGAGGTTGCGCTCCACCATCGAGCCGCCGCCGAGCGGACCCTGACCGCTGCCCACCCCGAAAGCTCCGGACAGGCCGGAGTCCTTACCGGAGTGCATCAGCACTAAGAAGATGACGATCACGGAGATCGCGACTTGGAGGACCGAGAGGATCGTTTCCACGCGCCGCAGGATATCGCCTCACGATAAGACTGTGTTCGGTGCACGCGGAGGCCCTGCACGCGCTGAAGCCCTGGCTGTGGACTATCGGGCAGGAGGATCGGCGCAGGAGGATCGGATGTAGCCCCGAAAACATCCAGACACCCGCTGCCGGGCGTCGATTGACCTTGCCGTGGACCTTACAAACGATGCCCGACCAGCGATAGATCTGCCCAAAATCCGACAATTTGGCCAGGATCAGCCATTCCGCCTTGGGCGCCGGTACGGTCCGACCGCTCTGTTTGCAATGGCATCGACTCGAGCGGCGATCTTGCAACGTGACTACCACCGCGATTACGAATCCTTTACGGGTTTCTGCTTCCCTGCCGATATGACTGTCAGTGGGCGTGCCTCCCGACCGTGGGCTAGCTGCGCCGACCACGAATATGGGAACGCACAATGACCAACTCTGGCGTAGGTAGCCGATGACCGGAACGCGTAGCTGGGCGTGGCGGGCGATGCTATCCGCGCTCGCCGGAGGCGGGCTGACCGCGGCCGGCCTGGGCGGTCCCCTCGCGGGCGGCGCGCTCGCGGCCGAAGCATCCACGAGTTCCTCATCGCCAAGCGAAGGATCGACTGCGCCGATCACCACGCCCACCCCCGCGACTCCCGCCGCGACGGGCACATCGGAAACCACCGCACAGCCGGCGAACACCTCGACGACCAGCACCCCGCAGCCGAGCACGCCCCAGCCGAGCGCACCGCAACCCGCAAGCACACCAGCGCCACCCGCCGTGCAAGCCCCGACGGTGGTGGTGCAGCGCCGGCAGCAGACGACTCCGAGCAAGAGCAAGAATCGCAACCTGACGACCACGGTCACGCAAGCCCAGCGGACGACCGGCAGCCAGCCGGGGGGTAGTGGCGCCCAGGGTCCGACAACGGCCTCCGGCCCCAACGGCGTCGCCCCGTCGCCGCAGGTCGTGGCCGCGCAGGCTGGAGCGCTCGCCGCGGAGCTCGCCACCTCGGCGGCGTCCGTGCAGGCACTCGGCTTCTACCGGATTCCATTGTTCCTGCTGCCGATCTATCGAGCGGCCGCGATTCAGTACGGCGTGCCGTGGCAGATCCTCGCCGCGATCAACGAAGTCGAGACGAACTACGGCAGCGACCTTTCGGTGTCATCCGCCGGCGCCGAGGGCTGGATGCAATTCGAGCCTTCGACGTGGCTGCAATATGGCGTGGATGCCCTCGACGCCGGCTACGCCGATCCATATAACCCGGTGGACGCGATCTTTGCCGCTGCTCGCTATCTGCACGCGGCCGGAGCCTCGAAGGATTTGCGCACGGCGATTCTCGCCTACAACCACTCTGAAGCGTATGCCAGCTCGGTGCTGCTACGCGCCAAGCTGATCTCCAGCTATCCCAAGTCGGTGATCGCGACGCTGACGGGCCTCGTCGACGCCCGCTTGCCGGTGACCGGTAAGCAGGTGTCCTGGGGCGCGCTGCTCCCCGCGCCTTCCTCGAGCGCGACCGCGAACGCAAAGGCCGTCGTGGGCGATGCAAAGACCGCTTCTAGTGCCGCACCCCTCGGCGGCTCGACGCCGGGCTCGGTTGCCGCTCCGTCGCCCGCCGCTGCGGCGGCGACCGCCCAGGACACCAAGCGCGGCTCGACCGTCTCCGCCGGAGTACCGGGCTCCGTGCCCGCTCCGTCGCCCGTGGCTGCGGCGGATGCTTCCAGGGCGGCCGAAGCGGCAAGTGCGGCTCCGCAGTTCGTGGAACTGATGAGTGCGCCGAACGCATCCGTGGTGGCGGTACAGGACGGCCGTATTCTCGGACTCGGAAGCTCCCACAGGCTCGGCAAGTATGTGATCTTGCGCGACATCTACGGCGACGTGTTCACGTACGCGGGGCTCGGCAGCATCGCGCCGCACTACCGGCTGCCCAAGGTGCCCTCTGCGGCGCTGATCGCATCGGCTGCGGCTCCCGCGGCTGGCGCCGGTGCGGGTGATCCCGCGGGTAAACCGGCGAGCGCTCCCAGCAACTCGCCCCTCACATTGCGGGTGAAGAAGTCGCATGCCCAGACCACGTCCTCACAGGACGCTGTCCCGGCGGGTTCGGCCGAATCCGTGCCGGCGGCCACGGGCAAGGTGCGCATGTTCGCCGATCCCGGCAATCCGGATGCGCTCGCCGCCGCCGCGCGCGTCACGAGCACCGCGTCACTCCTAGCCAACGGTCATGGGCGCTCGCTCCGTCGTGGATCGCTGGTCGCCGAGGGCACCGTGCTCGGTCGTGTGCTCGTGCCGAAGGGCGCGAAAGACGGCCATCTGCGCTTCGCGGTTCAGCCCGCGGACGACACTGGCGCGATCGATCCCCGTCCGGTGCTCGCGAACTGGAAAGAGCTCCATGCGGCGTTGCATCCGCAAGGGGCCAAAGGTCAGTCAGATCTGCTCGGTGCCACCGCGAGCGACGTATTCCTACTCTCCAAGAGCCAGCTCGAGCTTGCGGTTCTCTCCGATCCGGGCATCACGTTCGACGCCCGGGCTCGTCACGAGGTCTCATCGGGGGTGATCGACAGGCGCGTGCTGGCGGTGTTGGCTTTCCTTTCGCGCAGCGCTCTGAAGCCGACAGTGCAGGCCCTGCATCGTGGACCGAGCCTGTCTACCGCTGCACACCACCTCTCGGCGAGCGACAGCGATACCGGCGGCGCCGTCGATATCTCTGAGGTCAACGGCATCCCGATCGCCGGGCACGAGGGCTCCGGGTCGATTGCCGACAGCACGATCCGGACGCTGCTCACTCTGCGGGGTGAATTCGTGCCCAACCAGATCGCCAGCCTGATGAAGTACCCCGACGACACGAACACGTTCGCCACTCGGGCGCATGCGAATGCGATCCAGATCGACTTCCAGCCGTCGGCTGCGGCCCTTGGGTTGAGCACCGCCGTTGCCGCCAAGGCTGGACACTCAGCGACCTCACACCCGGCAACCTCTGGCCGGACGGCGCCTTCGCCGTTCGTGGCGGGTGCAAATCTGAGCTTGACTCAGTGGAACGAATTGCTCGCGCGCATCGGCGCGTTGCCGAAGCCGGCCGTAGCCGCTAAGCCCACTTCCGCGGCGATCCGCGACCCCCAGGCTGCATCGGATAACCGCAGCCTGGGAGCGCGCTCGCATACCTCCGGTGGCTGATCAGGGTTGCGCTGAGCCAGTGTGCGAGCCTACGCGTACTCGTCGGTGCGCCGGAGGTCGAGGGCCGTCAGCAGCGCGACAGACCTGCCGACGTTAGCCGGCCTGTCCTACCGGGTAGCGGGAACGTTGATGAGGCCACATGAGCTATCCCTCGTGCCGGCGTCGAGCACGAGCCATGTATTGGTGATCATGCTCGGCGTGGTCGTGCTCGTGCTGACGCGCGCGCTGTGGGTCTTTGGCCGGAAGCGGTAGCCGGCGTGCTCGCTACCTATGGTCTGTTTCACCTGGGCATCTACGGGGTTGTGATCCTCCTCGTCATCGGACTGGCCCGCGTGTTTATGGGATACCGCGGGACGCGGTAATAGCGCGGTGCTCTTCATCGGCGGCGGCTTTTGCGATCGCGGAGAGAGGGACTAGACGGCTCGCAGCCGGCGCTCCCCACGGGGTCCCCATCGCTTAGCTCGGTTTCCGTTGCCGGAGACAGCCCACCCTAACCGGCCGCAGCTAACCGGCCGGTGGACCGGCGGCACCGCCGGGGGCTTCACCACTCCTGGGGGGTGCTGCGCCGGGAGGTGCTCCACTGGCGCTGGGTCCACCGGCGCTCGGCCCACGCCGGAACGCTCCGGCCAGGACGCTCTGGCACTTGACCTCGGCCGTTTTGAACCGGGCGCTGCTCGTGTTGATTCCCTTTGTGTCGAACACGGGGCCGTTCCCCGAGGTGTTCGGGGCAGGCACCTTCACGCCATTCTGATTCAGACAAGTAGCGAACTTGGCGAGCGCCGCCTTGAAGGCGGGGCTTTTGATGCGGGGGCCACCACGCCCGGCGAAGGCGCCACCGCCGCACTTTTTCAGCGCGGCTTCATACTGCGAGCGCGTCACGCCCTTCGGCAATTGAGGTCCGCCCGCCCCGCCTCCGCCGCCGCCAAGGAAGCCACCGCCACCACCCGGACGCCGCTGGCCGGGTGTCCGTTTCGGGATCGTGATGCCGTTCTTTTGCAAGCATTCGCGTACCTTCGCTAAGCGTCCCACGCCTGGTCCTCTGGCGCCTGTGGCGCCGGTCGTGGTCGCTGCGGACGCATTGGTGCTTACAGACGAGCTTTTCGAGGAGCTGCCGCAAGCCGCCAGGCCGATGCAGGCGAGCAGGAGGACCAGCACGGCTGCCGCCGCGGGCTTGCGTCTTTTGCTGTCGAGGCGAGACATGAAGCTCCTTTGTGGAGAACCGATGCGCAAGGTTAACCACCCTCTCCTAACCGCCGCCTTAAGCACGCCGAGCGCTACCCGCCCTTGCCGAAGAGCGCGGGTTCGCTGCTGCTGGCACTGCTGCCGCCTTTGCTCGCACTGCCACTCGCGCTCGCGCCGGAGCCGCCGAACAGTGCCCTCTCAGGCGGTGCTATTCGGGGCGGTGGTTTACGGACCTGCCATTGATTGATGGTCAGGTCCGAAAAGCATCACGCGCGGGAGGCCGGCTCGATGTGCGAGTGGTCGTTTGGGGCTGTCTGGGCTTACGGTAATAGTGTGGTGAGCCCGTAAGAGAGGGCGAAGAAACCCCGCAAGGGGTCTAAATTTGCCTAAATCCTGCTTCGCTCATCTTTATCCCGTCGGTGTTACGAGCACGGTCGTGATGCGTGTCGCGACCACCGTCTGCGATCATTCGAGCGGCATGTCTGGCTACGGCGGGATCGACCTCGGCGGCACGAAGATCCAGGCGGTGATCGTCGACGAGGACCACAGCGTGCTCGGCTCGGCCCGGCGGCCGACACCCACCGAGGGCGGCCCGGCAGACGTGGCCGGGGAGATGGGCAGACGCTGCGCGACGCGCCAAGGCCGCGGAGCTGGAGCCGGCGGCGCTGAAGGGGATCGGCGTGGGTCGCCCGGCACGATCGAAGATGGGAGCGTCTCCAGCGCCCGCAACCTGCCCGACTGGGAAGGCAGTTCCCGCTGGCGGCGACGCTCGAGAGCGCGCTCGAGTGCGACGGTGAGAGATCGGCAACGATGTGTCAGGTGGCCACCGACGCCGAGTTCAGGCTCGGCGCCGGGCGCCCGTACGACTCGCTGCTGGGCGTCTTCTGGGGCACGGGCGTCGGCGGTGGCACTGATCCTCGACGGCAAGCCATGGATCGGGCGCGGGGGCGCGGGGGAGATCGGGCACATGGTCGTGGAGCTCGACGGGCGCGCGCTGCACCTGCGGGCGGCGCGGCTGCATGGAGGCGTATGCGGGGCGGGCGGCGATGGAAGCGCACGGCGAAAGCGCATGGTCGAGAAAGGCCATGCACACGGACCTGTTCAAGCTGATGCAGGAGCGCGAGCGCACGCGCCTGACGAGTGGCATCTGGGCGCGGGCGCTCGAGCACGAGGACAAGCTCGCGATCGCACATCATCGAGCGCGCCGTGCGCGCGCTCGGCGCCGGCATCGCCTCGGCGGTGAACGTGCTCGACGTCGAGGGCGTGGTCATCGGCTGGGAGGCGGCTTGGGCGAGCGGCTCGGCGATCCCTATGCCGAGCGGATCGCGAAGGCGATGCAGCCCCACCTGTTCAGGCCGACTCCCACCGGCCATGCACGTGCGGCGCTCGGCGATCTGGGCGGGGCGATCGGGCGGCATTGCTTTGCGAGCTGCCGTCAGGCTCGGTATGGTCCGGATGGAGGCATAACGTTAGGCGCTTTGCCGGAGCCGACGGTGCACCTCTCGACGATCTTGCGCAGTCCGCTGCTCGATCGAGCGGGAGAGCGGCTGGGCCGCGTCGAGGATCTGATCGTGCGGCTTGCCGACGGCGGCTACCCGCCGGTGACCGGCCTGAAGGCGCGGATCGGGGGCCGTGAGCTGTTCGTGCCGACCGACCGGATCGCCGCGCTCGAGCCCGGCGCGGTGCGGCTGTCGGGCGAGAAGCTGAGCCTCGGGCGCTTCGAGCGCCGCGCGGGCGAGGTGCTGCTCGGCCAGGACGTGCTCGGGCGCAAGCTGGTCAACGTCGAGGCCGATCCGCCGAGTCTCGTCACCGCGCACGAGATCGAGCTCGCCTGCATCGAGGGCTGGTGGCGGGTGGTCGGCGTGGATCACACGCACGCGCGCGCACGTCTGCGGCGGCGTGCTGCCGCGGCCGCTGAAGGGCATGGTCGGCCGACGGCCGTTCCTCGACTGGGCCGACCTGGAGCCGTTCGTCGGTCACGTCCCGACGCGCGCGTCTGCGCTTCTCCCACCGCAAGCTGGCCAACCTGCATCCGGCGGAGATCGCCGACCTGGTCGAGGCCGCCTCGCACGAGGAGGGCGAGGAGATCATCAAGGCCGTCGGACAGGACCGCGAGCTCGAGGCGGACGTCTTCGAGGAGCTCGACGAGCACCACCAGCTGGAGTTCATCCGCGAGCGCCCGGACGAGCAGGTGGCGGCGGTGATCGCGCGCATGGCCGCCGACGACGCCGCCGACCTGATCGTGGAGATCGAGCAGGAGCGCCGCGGCCAGGATCCTCGCGCTGCTGCCGCCGGCGCAGCGCCTCCAGATCGAGGCACTGCTCGGCTACAACCCCTCGACCGCAGGCGGGCTGATGAGCCCCGAGTTCATCGCTCTCGCCGCCGAGGAGCCGGTCGAGCGGGCGCTCGAGCGGGTGCGCTCGAGCGAGATCGCGCCCGACAACGCTCACGACCGTCTATCTGCAGCGACAGCGAGGGCAAGCTCTCGGGTCGGTGGCGGTGGTCACGCTGCTGCGCGCCGACCCGCAGCACGCCGCTGTCGAGTCTCGCCGAGCACGAGCCGGTAGTCGGTGCACACCGACGCCGACCTGCCCGAGGTCGCGCGCACGATGACCGACTACAACCTGGTGATGCTCGCGGTCGTCGACGAGCAGCGAGCGCGTGGTCGGCGTCGTGACCGTCGATGACGTGCTCGAGCTGACGCTGCCGAGTGGCTGGCGGCGGCGCTTCGGGCTCGTGCGCGACTGACTCGCGCGTCTCTACGCGAGCGCTCCGCGACTGGCCTGCGCGACCGGCGATTGGTAGGCTGAGCGTCCGAGCACACGGCGTTAGAAAGCAGACAGGCATGGACCGAGAACAGCCACGAAGTACCCAGTCGGCCGCACGCCGTCGGGCACGTCCCTCCTGGCCTAGTCGCGTCACCGGGACCTCGTCCGCATCGGCGCGCGCCGAGACGTGACGCGCAGCCCCAGAGCACCAGGAAAGGAGGTGACCTTAGATGGCCGATGATCCGACGACGCTGACAGACGCTCAGCCGCGCCCGGAGGGCGTGCCTCCGGTTCTGGACGAGGCGCACATCGGCGACATTCGCGGGGCGCTGGGCACGATCAAGCTGCACGACAGCGGCGAGCGCCATGGATGGCGCTCGCGGGCGCATGGCGCTGCTCGCGATCATGGGCCCCGGCCTGATCGTGATGGTCGGCGACAACGACGCGGGCGGCGTCTCGACCTACGCGCAGGCGGGCCAGAACTACGGCACGAGCCTGCTGTGGGTGCTGTTGCTGCTGATCCCGGTGCTGATCGTCAACCAGGAGATGGTGATCCGCCTGGGCGCGGTCACCGGCGTCGGCCACGCGCGCCTGATCAACGAGCGCTTCGGGCGCTTCTGGGGCTGGTTCTCGGTCGGCGACCTGTTCATCCTCAACTTCCTCACGATCGTCACCGAGTTCATCGGGGTGAGCCTTGCGCTCGGGTACTTCGGCGTGAGCAAGTACCTCGCGGTGCCGATCGCTGCGGTGGCGCTGGTCGCGATCACCTCGACCGGCAGCTTTCGCAGCTGGGAGCGCTTCATGTACGTGTTCGTCGTTGCCAACTTCCTCGTGATCCCGCTGCTGGTGCTGGCCCACCCGCACCTCGGCGACGATCGCCCACGACACGTTCGTCGCCGGGCATCCAGGGCGGGGCGAGCTCGACCGCGGTGCTGCTGATCATCGCGATCGTCGGCACGACCGTGGCGCCGTGGCAGCTGTTCTTCCAGCAGTCGAACATCATCGACAAGCGCATCACGCCGCGCTGGATCAACTACGAGCGCGCCGACACGGTGATCGGCGCGTTCGTCGTCGTGATCGGCGCCGGCGCGCTGATCTCGGTGACAGCGTTCGCCTTCGGCGGCACCGTCTGACTTCGGCCACTTCGTCGATGCGGGCACGGTCGCAACGGAGCTGGGCAGTCCGCTGGGCTCGCCGGCGGGCACCTTCTTCGCGATCGTGCTGCTCAACGCCTCGCTGATCGGCGCGGCGGCGGTGACGCTCGCGACCTCCTACGCGTTCGGCGACGTGTTCGGCGCACGCCACTCGCTCAACCGCGGGCCGCTGGACGCCAAGCTGTTCTACGCGAGCTTCACGTTGATGGTCGCTGTCGGCGGCCGGGATCGTGCTGATCCCGGGCGCGCCGCTCGGCCTGATCACCACCTCGGTACAGGCGCTGGCCGGGGTGCTGCTGCCGAGCGCGACCGTGTTCCTGCTGCTGCTCTGCAACGACCGCGAGGTGCTCGGGCCGTGGGTCGAACGCGCCCTGGCTGAACGCGGTCGCCGGCTTTGATCGTCGGGTGCTCTGGTGGAGCTGTCGCTTGATCCTGATGGCGAGCACGATGTTCCCGAGCCTCAACGTCACCCACCTGTTCGTGGAGCTGACGATCGGTGCTCGCTGCTGACGCTGCTGGAGCTGGGCGTCTACACCCTGTACTCGCAGCCGTCGCTCCCGCCCGGCCGGGGATGGATGCGGTCGCGGAGATCCCGAAGGACAAGCGCCACACGTGGACGATGCCGCCGCTCGCGCTGCTCGAGCGCCCGGTGTGGTCGCCGGGGCGCAAGGCCGGGATGCTGCTGCTGCGCGGCTATCTCGTGGTGGCGGTGCTGCTGCTGGTCGTGAAGACGGTGCAACTCGCCCACTGATTCCCCACATGCGTGGGCGCGCCAGGCATGAGTGCCGCCTAGGCATTGAGTCGCGATTGAGCGCTCAGGGTCATGAGTCGCCGCCAGGCTCGTCGGCAGCGGCGGCCCGGCGGCGGTGGGTCGTCGAGCATCAGCCGCGGAACGTCACCGGTTCGAGGCCGCGCTTGCGCAATCCCCGGACGATCGCCGGCAGCGCCGCGATCGTCTCCGAGCGATCGCCGCCCGCGTCGTGCATCAGGATGATCGCGCCCGGGTGCGCGCCGGCAAGCGCGCTCTGCACGATTGCGCTGGACACCGGGCAGCGTGTAGTCGGCGGTGTCGGTCGACCATAGCACCATCAGCAGATCGCAGCTGGTGCAGCAGCTTGGAAGGTGGTCGTGTTGAACGAGCCGTAGGGGGGGCGGAACAGACGCGGTCGTTGGGCCGTCGAGCAGTTCGATACGGGCGATCTGTTCGACGAGCTCTTCGCGCTGGTCGTGCGCCGAGAGGCGTCGCCATCATCGGGTGTGTCTCGGTGTGGTCGCCGATCACGTCGCCCGAGCGCAGCTCCAGCGAGCTGCCGGCGGAGAAGTAGTGCTCCTCCTCGCCGATCGCAAAGAACGTGGCATGCACGTGGTAACGGTTGAGCACGCCCACGAGCTGCTGGGTATAGGGGCCGGGGCCATCGTCGAAGGTGAGCGCGAGCTCGTGACCCCTGTTCCCGCCACTGGTCACCGCGGGCGTATAGGCGAGCACCGAGTCGATCGCTTTTTCTTCCGCTTGGTGGGTGAGTGCTTCCCGTTGGGCCGGGGTCACCCGTGCGACGGTCGCATGATGGACGATCGGATCCGCCTTGGCGTGATGGGTGCCGCCATGTGAGCGCAGCGCCGTGATCAGCAGCGCGAGGAGCGCCAGCAACGCGAGGCCGGCGATGGCGCGACGGCGGCGGAACCGCTGGTAGTGCTCGAGAGTCATTAGAAGAGTTTCTGAGAGCCGTTCCTGAGAGCCGTTTTCGAAGAGCTGTTTCGAAGAGCTGTTTCTAAGAGCCGAGCAGCTTATCTAGCGGCCCGCTGAAGGATTCGGGATCGAGGCTCGCGGGGGAGAAGGGTTGCGCTGAGGCGCCGGTGCGCGAGAGCAGGAAGGCGGGGGTGCTCTGCAGATGCAGCTGCTGGGCGAGCGCTTGCGCCTGATCGATCTGCCACTGCACGGTAGTGGAGCTGCGTTCAGCCAGCGCACGAGCAACGTCGACCGGGCCGCTTGCGCCGGCAAGCGCCCTCAGGTAGGTGTCGGTGACGTAGGAGCTGTTCTCGAGTCCCTGATTGCGATACATCAAGTCGATGAATTGCCATAGGTGATCCTGCTCGCCCAGGGCATAGGCCATGCGCGCCGCACGCAGCGAGTCGGAGCCGATGAAGTGCAGGCCGCGAAAGATGAGTAGTACGCGTCCGGGACGCACATAGCGAGCGACGATGCTTGGCAGCACGTTCTGGGCAAAGAGCGCGCAAGACGGGCACTGCAGGTCGCCGAGCTCGACAAGCGTGATCGGGGCGTGGGGGTCTCCGAGGGCGTTGCCGTGCTGGGGAATGCCGGCAAACAGCGCGCGTGCCTGCCGGGCGCCGGGCACAGGCTTGCCGGGGGCGAGCTGGGAGACGCTGCCGCTGTCTAACACAGCGATCACTACCGCCAGGACCGCCAAGACGGTGACGAGCAGCGCTCCGAGTCGATACAGGCGTGCGTGGGTGGAGGTGTCGGCGCCGCTCGCTGCCATGCCCGGAGTCTATTTTGGTGAGGTGCTCCCCTTCTGGATCTCGATCGCGGCGCTCTCGCTCCTCCAGGGCGCCCTTGTTGGCGTCCCGGGCGCCGGGGCGCCGGGAGCGCTCGCACGACTGCGCGGCCGCCGCTGGGCGCTGATCCCGCCGCTGTCAGTGATCGGTTTCGTATTCGGCGCGCGAGCCGCCGAGCAAGCCAGTGCGCACGGACTCACCTACCTGGCGCTGGTCGCGGTGCCCGCGCTCGCTGCGCTCGCCCTCGGCTGGCTCGCCTGGAATGCCCAGCCACCGCGGCCGGCGAGAGCCCTGTGGGTGGCGCCGCTGTTCGCGCTGGCCTGGGCGGACCGTGGCGGTTTGGTGGGGGAGGCGGCGGCGCTCGTGCTGTCGATGCTCAGCTGTGTATCGCTCGGCGTGCTGCTGGCCGCGGTGACGCCCGCACGCTGGCTGGCGGCGGGCATCGTGGCCATGGCTGTGGCGGACACCGCGCTCGTCGTCTCAGATCTGCTGCAGCGGCCGAACGACGCGCTGAATGCCGCCCACCCGGTAGCAGGCCTGCCGCGACTGCAGAGCGCCGTGTTCGGCTCTGCAGTGATGGGCTATGGCGACCTGTTCGTCGCCGCGTCGCTCGGAGCGCTGATCGCGCTCACCCTGGGACCTCGCGCGCAGCGGAGCGCTGCCGTGCTCGCGGCTGCGCTGGCGACGGCTTTCGACCTGCTGTTCTTCTTCGTAGATGAGCTGCCGGCTACCGTGCCCGTGGCGCTCACGTTGATCATTGCGGTGCTGGTGCGCCGGCGGGGACGGTTGCGGGAGCGGGCAGATCCGGCGCCGGCGACCGGGTATCTGACGCGAGGAACGGATCCCCCAACTCGAGCGTCTCGGACTCCAACTGCGCGATGACCGGGCGGGCGGTGACCTCGATGATCGCCGGAGCGCTGACCTCCCGCTCGGAGTGGGCGCCGGCCGCCTCGATCCGCCGCACCTGCGGAATCACTCCTCGTTCAAATGAGCCAACCGCTTTGTTGTAGGAGCTCACGGCGGAGTCGAGCTGCTTGCCGATCTTTGCCAGAGGCTCGACGAACCGTCCGAGCCGGCGGTGCAGCTCGCGTGCGGACTCGGCTATCTCGCGTGCGGACTCGGCGATCATCTCCTGCTGCCAGCCATAGTGAACCGCCCACAACAGGCCGATCAGGGTCGTCGGCGTGGCCATCAGCACCTGCTGTTGGACTCCGTATTCGATCAGCGCCGGGTCGTGGCCCAGCGCCGCCTGGTAAATGCCGTCCGAGGGCACGAACATGACGACGAACTCAGGCGTCGAGTCGAACTGCCGCTGGTAACCCTTGGAAGCCAGTTTCGAGATGTGCTCGCGCGTCTGCTTGGCATGCCGTGCGATATGCGCTTCGCGCTCATCCTCGCCTCCGGCCTCCAGGGCGGAGAGGTATGCGTCGAGGGGAACCTTCGAGTCGACCACGACCAACTTCCCGCCGGGCAGCCGTACCAGCATGTCGGGTCGCAACGGACCGTCGGTGGTTTGGATCGTGGACTGCTCGACGAAGTCGCAGTGCGAGACCATCCCGGCCATCTCGACCACGTTACGCAACTGGATCTCTCCCCATGAGCCCCGCGTGGATGGTCGCTTGAGCGCCGATACGAGATTGCCGGTCTCCTTGCGCAAAGTATCGGTGCCCTGCGTCAGCGTGCGGACCATCTCCGCGAGCTGCACCTGAGAGTCTCGGCGCTCACGCTCCAGCCGGGAGAGCTCGCTCTCGACCTTGCCCAACTTCTCCTGGACCGGCTCCACCAACCGTTTGATCTCTGCAGTCCGGGTCGCCATCTCGCTGTAGCCGCGCTCCTCCTCGGCGCTGCGCTGGTCGGCGAGCCGCTGCGCGAGTGAATCGCCGGTCTGGGTGAGCACGTCGGCCGAGATCGACTTCAGTTCGTCGCGCAGCCGCTCGCGGTTGGGCCTGATCACGGCGGCCGCGCCGGCGGCGCCGAGAATCAGTCCGATCAGGATTCCAAGAAGTAGCAGCACAGCGGTCATCACTTTCCAGCGTGGCTGAGGTACAGCCAACAAACATGACACCTGCTTCGGACATGAGCCATCTAAATCGCGCGGCGCGAGGCATGCGCCTCGTATTCCGCGGCCGCCTCAGAGAGCACCGCCAGCATCGCTGGGGCCGCTGGTAGCAGGCGGGCTCCGGCGGGCGTCGCCGCGATCACCTGACGCGCCGGCGGACGAGGGGAGAGGGCGCGGATCGAGATGTCATCGCGGGTGGGCGGGCGACCGAATAAAGCCAGCTCTGGGATCAACGCAACGCCCACTCCTGCCGCGACCAGGCCCTGCACTGTCTGATAGTCGTCGCTCTCGAAGGAAACACGTGGCTCGAAACCGGCGGCGTGGCAGCTGCGCACGACGTGGCGCGCGCAGGGGCTGGCGCTCGAGGTCTGTATCCAGGCTTCATCGCGCAGATCCTCCAAGCGGAGCTTGCGTTTCTCGGCGAGCGCATGCTCGCGGGGGAGCGCCAGGTAGAGAGGGTCCTCGAGTAGCTCCACGCGCGTGAGCTCGTCCGCGCCGGCCCCATCGCCGAACTCGAACAGCAGCGCGAGATCGATCTCTCCCGCGCGCAGCCGCGGCGCGATCTGCTCGGGCTCGCCCTCGGCCAGCGTCAGCTCCACATCGGGGTGGCGCGCGCGGAAGGTGGCGATCGCCAGCGGCATCAGCGTCGCTCCGGCCGATGGGAACGAGGCCATCCTCAGCCTGCCGCCGCGCAGGCCGGCGATCGCTCCGAGAGCCGCCTCGGCGGACTCCAGCCGCGCCAGGATTCCTTCGGCGTGTCCTACCAAGGTCTGGCCCGCCGCGGTCAGGCTGACCCCGCGCGGGTGGCGCGCCAGCAAAGTCATGCCGGCTTCCGCCTCGAGTGCGGCGATTTGCTGGGAGACCGCCGACTGCGTGTAATCGAGTGCCTCGGCCGTCGCGGAGAACGAGCCGCGATGGGCGACCTCGTTCAGGATCTTCAGCCGACCCACATTAAGCATTAGTAATGCTTATAGCAAAGATTACAACAATCATTGGCACTGATGGCAGGAATGCTGCCAATATCAAATGAAAAGGACTTCTCACAACTTTGTATGGGCGCACGGAACTTCATCTAGAGACTAGGAGCTAACAATGACCAGAATCATCGTTTCCTATGACGGGACCGCCAATGAGGACGACGCGATCGCGCTCGGTCGCGTCTTTGCCAATGCCGGCGCTGAGGTGTCCCTCGGTTACGTTCGTCACACCAACGAGGCCGTGAGCGACGAGGAGGCTCAGGAGGTGCTGGACCGCGGCGCCTCGCTGTTTGGCGGCACGTTCGTCTCGAGCCACGCCGTGACTGACCGCTCGACTCCGCGGGGTCTGAGCGCGCTGGCTGAGCAGATCGGCGCTCAGGTGGTTGTGTTCTGCTCGGACTCCCATACCGCTCCAGGCCATGTCACGATCGGCAACTCCGCCCAGCAGCTGCTGGAGGGTGGTCCAGTTGCGGTCGCGATCGCCCCCGTCGGCCTTGCCGAGCGGGGAGAGAGCGTGAAGCGGGTCGTCAGCGTCGGTGAGCCTGGAGGTGACGGCAGTGCGCAAGCGAGCGCGCAGGCTCTGGCCGGCGCGCTTGGCGCGCAGGTCGTGCCGGTGGCCGACGAGCGCGCTGACCTGCTCGTAATCGATTCGCGCAAGGAGGCCGCTCCGGGCCGCGTCTCGATCAGCGCCTCAGCGTCGCATCTGATCGAGATCGCCACCTGCCCCGTGCTCGTCACGCCGCGTGGCGTCGCACTGTCGTTCGGCCGGCCCGTGGCGCTGAGCGCGTAGCCGCTCTCTCAGCGAATCGTTCGCCCGCGCGCTCGTGCGAGCAGGTATCGCGCGAGCGCTCCTGCAAAGTCGAGCGCGCCTCCGGCGAAGTGACCGACTGGCCCGGTCCATAGCCACGTCTCCAAACGCTTCAGCGGTAAGGACGAGGTGCGGTAAAGCCGGGATGCCACGCAGCGGCACGGTATCGTGGCGGGCGTGCCAACGGCCCTCAAGACCACCGTCACCGAGCTCCCGGAGTCGCGCGTGCGCGTGCAGGTCGAGGTGCCGCCCGGCGAGGTCGAGGGCCGCGTCGAGCAGCGTGCGCGGAAGTTGGGGCGCGAGCTTAAACTGCCTGGCTTTCGCAAGGGCAAGGTGCCCGCGCCGCTGGTGTTGCAGCGCGTCGGGCGCGAGGCGGTGCTCGAGGAAGCCGTCAGGGACACACTCTCGAGCTGGTATTCGGATGCGATCGAGACCGCCGGCATCGTCCCGGTGGGCGATCCGCTCCTCGATCTTGGGGATCTACCGCCACAGGGGCAGGCGCTCGAGTTCTCGATCGAGATCGGTGTGCTGCCGAAAGCCGTGCTTGGCGAGTACCAGGGTCTCGAGGTCGCGCGCCGTGAGTCGGAGATCTCCGATGAGCAAATCCAGCTGGAGGTCGAGGCGATGCGCGAGCGTCTGGCGCGGTTGGATACCGTCGAGCGCGAGGCCGCGGAGGGTGACTTCGTCGTTGTCGACTACGTCGGTTACTTGCCCCCCGACGATCCTGCCACGAATGAGGCGCCCCAACCGTTCGAGGGTGGCGAGGGTCGCGACCAGCTCGTTGAGCTCGGCGGCGGCAATCTGATCCCCGGCTTCGAGGAGGGCCTGCTCGGCTCTGGCGCCGGGGAGGCGCGCACGATCGATTTGGCCTTCCCCGCTGACTATGGCGCCGAGCATCTTGCCGGTAAGGACGCGTCGTTTGAGATCACCGTGAAGGAGGTCAAGGAGAAGCGGCTGCCGGAGGTGGATGAGGATTTCGCGATCGACGCGGGCTTCGACAGCGTGCAGGAGCTGCGCGAGGACATCCGGCGTCGCTTGATCGAGGCCGAGGAGCAGAAGATCGAGGACGAGTTCCGCGAGGCCGCGCTGGACGCGGCGGTCGCCCAAGCACAGGTGCCCGTCACTCCGGCGCTCACAGAGGCGCGGGCGAAGGAGATGTGGGAGCGGATGCTGCACTCGCTCTCCCACCGCGGTATCTCGCGGGAGGCGTACTTGCGGATCGCCGCCCGCGAGGAATCGGAGATCCTCGCCGATATGCAGCCCGACGCCGAGCGGGCGCTGCGCCGCGAGGCGGTCCTCACAGCGATCGTCGCCGCGGAGGGGATCGTCCCGTCCGAAGAGGATCTGCTCGCGGTGCTCGTCCCGGCGGCAGAGCGTGAGGGGCTCGCGGCGGAGAAGCTGCTGGAGGATTTGCGCGGGGCCGGGCGATTGGAGGAGGTGCGCGAGGATCTCGCCGCACGGCAGGCCATCGAATTTCTCGCCGGGCGGGCGACGCCGATCTCTCCGGAGAAGGCGCAGGCGCGTGAGCAACTGTGGACTCCCGAGCAGCAGGCGGCGAAAGCGCTCGGCGACGGCGCCGCCGAGCCCGCGGGACTTTGGACGCCGGATCGCTGAGGCGATTACTTAGCGCGGGATCGTCAACTAGCGCCGGATCGTCATCGCCGGGTCGCTAGGGTTTGCAGAAGGAATCGAGCCAGGTAAGCGAAACAAAGCGAGGATCATGAGCCCACTTGTGCCAATGGTGGTTGAGCAGACCTCGCGAGGCGAGCGCGCGTTCGACATCTACAGTCGCCTGCTCAACGAGCGGATCATCTTCCTCGGTACGCCGGTGGACGATCAGATCGCCAACTTGATCGTCGCCCAGCTGCTGCACTTGGAGTCCGAGGATCCCGAGAAGGACGTCTCGCTGTACATCAACTCTCCGGGCGGATCGGTCTATGCGGGGCTTGCGATCTACGACACGATGCAGTTCATCAAGCCCGACGTGCAGACGATTTGCGTGGGGATCGCGATGTCGATGGGCGCGCTGCTCTTGGCGGGCGGCGCGGCGGGCAAGCGGATGGCGTTGCCGAACGCGAAGATCCTGATCCACCAGGTCTCGTCGAGCTTTCAGGGCCAGGCGACGGATATCGAGATTCACGCCAAGGAGATCATCGACGTGCGGATGCGCTTGGACGAGATCATTGCGAAGCATACGAAGAAGGAGCTCGAGGATGTGCGTAAAGACACCGAGCGTGACTACTTCATGAGCTCCGAGGAGGCGAAGGAGTACGGGATCATCGACCGCGTTATTTCAGAGCACTAGCTTCGAATACGCGGAGGGCATGAACGCCACGGCGGGGAGAAAAGGAAATGGCCAGACCGACAGATTCAAATGAGCAGCTGTTGTGCAGCTTCTGTGGCAAGTCCCAGCGGCAGGTCAAGAAGCTGATTGCCGGGCCGGGCGTGTACATCTGCGACGAGTGCATCGACCTGTGCAACGAGATCATCGACGAGGAGCTCGCGGCGCCACCCGCGTTCGATCTGGAGCACCTGCCGAAGCCACGTGAGATCTACGACGTGCTCGACGAGTACGTC
This sequence comes from uncultured Solirubrobacterales bacterium, assembly GCA_963822625.1. Classification (GTDB taxonomy): domain Bacteria; phylum Actinomycetota; class Thermoleophilia; order Solirubrobacterales; family Solirubrobacteraceae; genus Palsa-744. Next base: position 23,594 of record CAWGIH010000001.1, read on the forward strand.
GTGGGACAGGATCCTTCCAAGCGCACGCTGTCGGTGGCGGTGTACAACCACTACAAGCGTGTCCAGATGATGATCTCTGGCGATACGGATATCGAGCTGCAGAAGTCGAACATCTTGCTGCTCGGGCCTACCGGCTGCGGCAAGACGTTGCTGGCTCAAACGTTGGCCCGGATCCTCAACGTGCCCTTTGCGATCGCCGATGCGACCGCGTTGACCGAGGCGGGGTATGTGGGCGAGGACGTCGAGAACATCCTGTTGAAGTTGATCCAGGCCGCCGACTACGACGTCAAGAAGGCCGAAACCGGGATCATCTACATCGACGAGGTCGACAAGATCGCGCGCAAGGCGGACAACCCGTCGATCACGCGCGATGTCTCCGGCGAGGGTGTCCAGCAGGCGCTGCTGAAGATCCTCGAGGGCACGCAGGCCTCAGTGCCGCCGCAAGGGGGGCGCAAGCATCCCCACCAGGAGTTCTTGACGATCGACACGACCAACGTGCTGTTCATCTGTGGTGGTGCGTTCGCCAACTTGGACAAGGTGATCGAGCGGAGGATCGGACACAAAGGCGTGGGCTTTGCTGCGGCAATCGAGGTGAAGTCCGAGCGCGACACCGGCGAAGTGTTCGAGCATTGTCTACCCGAGGATCTGATCGAGTACGGACTGATCCCGGAGTTCATCGGCCGCTTGCCGGTCGTCTCAGCGGTGCACCAGCTGACGCGGGAGGATCTCGTGTCGATTCTCACTGAGCCGCGTAACGCGCTCGTCAAGCAGTTCCAGCGCTTCTTCTCCTTTGACGGGATCGAGCTCGTGTTCTCCGAAGACTCGTTGACAGCGGTCGCGGAGAAGGGCTTGGAACGCGAAACCGGCGCGCGCGGGTTGCGCTCGATCATCGAGGAGATCCTGCTCGAGGTGCAGTTTGAGCTGCCCTCGCGACGCGACGTAAAGAAGTGCGTCGTCACGAAAGAGACCGTTGAGAAGGGTCTGACACCAACGCTCGTGACCGAAGCCGCGCCGGTGCAGCACGACGAGGCCGATGAGTTGCGCGAGGAGTCGGCGTAACGTGTCTGACGTGCCTGCGCTCCGTAGCGTGTCTGTGCCCGCTACCATCGCCCCATGTCCAAGCCTGGGTTGAAGCGCGTAAAGGCCCTGCCGTGGGCCGTGCTGTTGCAGACGGGTGCGGTGCTGGGTAAGCGCTGGCGTTCACTGTCGGCGAAGGACCGCGCTCAATTGGCCCGGCTGACTCGCCAGTCGCGCGGCCGGCTGGGCAACCTCTCAGAGAAGGAGCGCCGGGAGCTGCGCAGGCTGGTGGGCAAGCTCGACTTGAAGGGCGTGGGCCGCGAGTTGCTAGGGCTCGTACGTGGTGGACGCAAGCGTAAGCGCCGTTGAACGTCGAGATGGCTGACGATCTCGATCAGCTCTCGACGCGCGAGCTTCATGACCGCGCCATGCACAGGGCCGAGAAGCATCTGGACTTGAAGTTCTTCTGGTCGCTACTCGAGGTGATCCCGGCGGCCAAGACGGCCAGCGGCGATGTGGGGGAGGCGGAGTTCGACATCGAGTCCTCCCGCGGCTTGATCAGCGATGCCCTGCACAGCGGCGACGGTGAGCTGGCTGAGGCGCTACGCCCCGTCTTCATCGACTATCTGCGCAAGCACCCTGACGGCAGGAACTCCGGCGACAAGCACTCTGGCGCGTAGATCGCCGGGCGCTGAACGGTGGCGATTCGCACGCAGGGCCGCGTAGACTGATGCACTGATGAGCGATCCCGCCGACGATCTGGGTGAGCGCTCTCCCGGTCTCCCTCCGGATTCTCCCCGCCTCCGACCCGGCTCTCCGGGCCGCCCTCCGGGCTCTCCGAGCGTACCTCCAACGAAGCGACGCTACGGGCCTGCCTGGAGTCTCAAGGACGCCGAGCGTCACCTGCGAACGCTCGAGCTGTTCGGGATGCGATTTGGCCTGGACAGGATGCGGCGCATGATGACCGCGCTTGGTTCGCCGGAGCGGCGCTTTGAGACGATCCATGTGGTTGGGACGAACGGGAAGTCTTCGACCACGCGGATGATCGCGGCGATCCTCGAACGCCACGGGCTGCGTACCGGTACCTATACCTCTCCCCACTTGATCTCTTACACCGAGCGCGTCCGGATCGGCGAGCGCGACTTGGAGCGGAGCGTCTTCGCTGCCGCCATCTCCCGCGCGGCGTGGGCGGCCGATCACGTCAACCACACGCTTGTGGGGGATGACCATGTGACCCAGTTCGAGTTGCTGACGGCGGCTGCGCTGTGGGCAATGGCTGAGCTCCAGGTGGACGTCGCGGTGGTCGAGGCCGGCCTCGGCGGCCGTTATGACGCGACGAGCGTGATCGACTCGCGGGTGACGGTGCTGACCAATGTCGGCTTGGAGCACACCCGATGGCTTGGGCCGACAGTTGTGGACATCGCCGAGGAGAAGCTCGCGGTGCTGCGCCCGGGCACGACCCTCGTGCTGGCAGACGAGCTAGCCGAGGGGGCGCTGGCGGTAGCTGAGCGGGTGGCCACCGAGCAAGACGCGCAGATCCTGCGGGCACGCACCGAGCCCTCAGAGGTCACCGAGCTGCTGGCCAAAGGGTCTTTTCAGCGGCGCAATTTCGCGCTGGCCAGAGTGGCCGCGGAGGCATATCTGCGATCGGTGGGGATCGTGCCCCGAGCGGACGCTGCGCGCGATGCGGCGGCAGCCACCGAGATACCCGGCCGCTTGCAGGTGGTGGGGCAGCAACCGCTGACGGTGCTCGATGGAGCGCACAACCCCGATGCGGTGCATGCGCTCGTGGAGTCGTTGCCCGAAATATTGGATGCCCGCCCACCCCGTCCCGTGGCGCTGGTGCTCGGGGTGCTCGAGGACAAGGACGCCGCCGGCATGCTCGGCGTGTTGCTGGGTGTCTGTGAGCGTGCGTGGTTCACCGCACCCCCGAGCAGCCGTGCCCTCTCGCCGGCTGCGCTGCAGTCACTTGCACGACAGCTCGGTTTCGACGCGGTGGATTGTGAGCCGGAGCCGTGGCAGGCCCTGGTTGAGGCACGGCGCTGGGCGCATCAGCGAGGTGACGACGCGGCGGTGCTCGCGACGGGCTCGGTTTACTTGGTCGGTGACCTGCTGGATCATCTGGCTCCGACCGATCGGAGAGCGTCGGCGGACGGGCCGCTCACGCGTGCTCGATCCACTCCTTCATTGTCGCGAAGGCCGGCGAGATGAACGACGACGGGCCCTCCGTCCTGAAGATGATCGGCGCCGTTGCGCTGATCGTCGCGCTCGTGATTCTGGTGTTCTTCGCCGCTGGTTATGGATTCGGCCGCTTGTTTCTCTAAACTCGACGACCCCATGACGCTCGCTTACTTTGGCATTGAAAGCAGTGGCCTGAACACCGCGATCGATCTGCTGATCGTCTGCGTGTTTGTCCTGTACTTCGCCACGATCTACTGGACCTATGCCGATGCCCGCCGCCGGATCTTCGATCCGATGCTTGTTGGCTGTGCTACGGCCGCCTCGCTGTTCCCCTTCGTGGGCACGATCGTCTACATGATCCTGCGTCCGCCCGAGTATCTGGAGGACGTGCGCGAGCGCGAGCTGGAGATGCAGGCTGCCGAGGCGCGGTTGCACGAGCTCGACCACGGGCTGTGCCCGCACTGCGATTATCGAGTGGAGCGCGACTTCATCCGCTGCCCGAGCTGCTTGCGCAAGCTGAAGGAGCGCTGCGTGAGCTGCTCGCGTCCGCTGGACCAGGCATGGACGATCTGTCCTTACTGCGAGACCGAGGTTCCCGGCGCCAGCGCTTCCCGCCGTCCGCGCCGCAGACGCGCTGCGGCTGAGAGCGAGCCGCTCGCGATCGAGAGCGACGGACTGGAGGGCGGTCGATCGTCGAGAAAGAGCTCGGAGGACTGGCTCGGGGATACCGCGGCTTCCGGCGGCGGTGCGGGGCTGATCGATGACGGCGAGGATGTGGGAAGCGCCGCTGGGCCAATTGCTGCCTCCAAGCCGACCTCGAGATCTCGGAGCGCCGGACGCGCTGGCGGTCGTCCGCGTCCCACCTCCTGAATCGCCCGCGTCACCTCTCTAAGACAACCTCGATCCGAAAAGGACTCCATGGACCGCACGCTGATCCTCGTAAAGCCCGACGCCTTCGCCAGGGGGCTGACCGGCGAGATAATCGCCCGCTTCGAGCGCAAGGGGCTGAGAATCCTCGCCCTGCGCCATCTGACCGTGACGCGCGAGCTGGCCGAGCGCCACTACGCCGAGCATTCAGAGCGCCCCTTCTTCGGCGAGCTTGTCGAGTTCATCACCTCGGGACCGATTGTGGCGATGGTGCTAGAGGGTCAGGGCGCCGTGAAGGCGGCGCGACAGGTGATCGGCGCGACCGATCCGCTCGAGGCCGCGACCGGCTCGATCCGCGGTGACTTTGCTGTGGAGATGGGCCAGAACATGGTGCACGGCTCGGACTCGCCGGAGTCCGCCGCGCGGGAGGCCGGGCTGTTCTTTCCCGAGCTGTAGTAGGCGCTCCACTGGGAGGTTCTATGCCCACCGTAACTCCCCGGCTCGTCCTGGCCTCGCGTTCGCCACAGCGGCGGGCGATCCTGGAGCGTTTGGGGGTGTCTTTCACAGTGCGCCCCACTGATTGCCCTGAGCTCGAGCGAGGAGATCCAGGCGAGGTGGCCCTCGAGAACGCATTGCGCAAGGCCCGCGTCGCGCGCAGCCTCGGCACGGAGGGAGAGGTCGTGCTGGGATGCGACACGCTGGTGGCGCTGGAGGGCACGATTTACGGTAAGCCTCGTGATGAGCGTGAGGCCCGCGCGACGCTGCAGGCGCTGAGTGGCGCGACCCATGAGGTGATAAGCGCGATCGCGGTGCTGTTCGGCGGCGAGGAAAGCTCGAGAACCGACCGATCGCAGGCTGACCAGCGCACCGCGATCGCGCGCACCACGGTGACGTTCCGGACGCTCGATGAGCAGCTACTCGACTGGTCGCTGGCGAGCGGCGAGTGGCGCGGACGAGCCGGCGGCTATGCGATTCAGGGAACCGGTGCCGCGCTGGTCCGAAAGGTTGAGGGAGACTACGAGAACGTCGTTGGCTTGCCGCTGGCGAGTCTGTTGGACATTTACCCGGAGCTTCTTTTCGGCTGCAAATAAGCTGGCAACCCTGTGAGTGCTCGCGGAGCGTTCGCTACACTCACCCGCGGGTACGGCCCGGACGCGCGCCGCCCGCGGAGCGTGGTGTCAGACGGCGGCGCGCCACCGAATCCAAGCGTGTCCCTTCTCAAAATATGGGCATCTTCAGCTACCTGACCGGATTCGGCGGCCGCGACATGGCGGTCGATCTTGGCACCGCCAACACCCTGGTGTATGTGCGCGGACGCGGAATCGTGCTCTCTGAGCCAAGCGTCGTGGCGATCGACTCGCGCACCGGCGAAGTTCACGCTGTTGGGATCGAGGCCAAGCGCATGCTCGGCCGCACGCCGGGCACGATCAAGGCGATCAGGCCCTTGAAGGACGGCGTGATCGCCGACTTCGAGGTGACCGAGGAGATGCTGCGTCATTTCATTCAGAAGGTCCATCAGAATCGCTGGGCGCATCCGCGCGTGGTTGTGTGCGTGCCCTCGGGAGTAACCGGCGTGGAGAAGCGCGCCGTCGAAGAGGCTTGTCTGTCGGCGGGAGCGCGGACGGCTTATCTGATCGAGGAGCCGATGGCCGCCGCGATCGGGGCGGGCTTGCCGGTCGGCGAGCCGACGGGCTCGATGGTGGTGGATATCGGGGGTGGGACCTCCGAGGTTGCGGTGATCTCACTCGGCGGGATTGTCGTGTCACAGTCGATCCGCGTGGGCGGCGACGAGATGGACGAGGCGATCATCAACTACGCCAAGAAAGAGTACAAGCTGCTGATCGGCCAGCAGACCGCTGAGGAGCTGAAGCTCGAGATCGGCTCGGCCTGCCCGATGGCGGAGGAGCTGCAGGCGGAGATTCGCGGACGTGACATGGTCGCCGGTCTGCCGAAGACCGTTGTGCTGACGAGCGAGGAGATTCGTCAGGCGCTCGAGGAGCCACTCAGCCAGATCATCGAAGCGGTCAAGGAGACGCTCGATCGCACGCCTCCGGAGCTGGCCTCAGACATCATGGATCGCGGCATCATGCTCGCTGGCGGCGGCTCCCTGCTGCAGGGCCTCGACGAGCGTCTGCGCGAGGAGACGCAGATGCCCGCGCATCTGGCGGAGTCGCCGCTGACTTGCGTGGCGGTCGGCTCAGGACGGTCGCTCGAGGAGTTCGAGGCGATCCATCGCTCCAACCGTCAATCGCGTAACCGGCGCCGTCGGTGAGGCCGGCGCTCGCATCCGGCGCTCGCGGTTACTCTGTCTGATGAACGCTTCGGAAGGCTCTGATTCGTGTACGACAAGACGGTCCGGCGTCGACGTGCGGTGCTTGCGCTGCTCGTCGTGCTCTCCCTGATACTGCTGACCGCTTACTTCGGCGAGTCCTCGGACGGCCGCCTGCACTCCGTGCAGCGCGGCTTCTTGACTGTCGTATCGCCGATTCAGGAGGGCGCCAACAAGGTGCTGAAGCCCGTGCGCGACCTGTTCAGCTGGTTCGGCGACACGCTGCACGCGAAAAGCCAACTCGCGGAAGTGCGCAAGCAGAACGACAAACTGCTCAAGGAAGTGATCGCCGAGCGCGCTGATGAGCACGGCTACCACGAACTGCTGGCTCTCTACCATCTGGATCAGCTCGACCTGCACAATTACCGGCCGGTCACCGCCACGGTCTTCGGCAAGTCGCCGAACATCTGGTACTCGACGGTCTGGATCGACAAGGGAACCTCCTCGGGAGTGCAGAAAAACGATCCGGTGACTCAACGAAGAAGGGCTGGTCGGCAAGGTCGCGCAGGTCGCTTCCGATGGTGCCGTGGTTGATCTGATCACCGACAGCGAAGTCGGTGTCTCGGCGCGGATCAACGGGACGAACGCAACGGGCATGGTGCAGCCCAAGGTGGGTGAACCGAATGATCTGGTGCTGCAGTACCTGCCAGGCGGAACCGCGGCCAGTCGCGGCGAAAACGTCGTCACCTCAGGAACGGTGGCAAGCCCCGACGACTCGCTGTACCCGCCCGGGATCCCGATCGGACAGGTGACCTCGGTAAGGCGAAGAAAGTGCGTTCAAGTCGGTCAACGTGCATCCGTTGGCGGACCTGCACAACCTCAATGTCGTGCAGGTGCTGACATATACGCCGGGCAGCAAGGCGGCGCAGCTGGTCAGTCTCCAGGCGAGCTTGCCGGGCTTCGGTCAGAGCAACACGGGCAGCGGCGAAGGCAGTCCGCTCACCTCCGCCTCGACGAGCGCCGGCGGATGACGCTCTCCGGCTCGCTGCTCACACGGATCGCCGTGCTCGTGGTGCTCGTCGTGTTCTTTCAGATCGGCGTCGTCTCTGAGGTGCCCGTGTTCGGCGTCGCGATCGATCTCTCGCCGCTGCTCGTCGCCTTCGTCGGGCTTCTGTGCGGCTCGACGATCGGGGCCGTGACCGGCTTTGCGGTCGGGCTGCTCGTCGATCTCGCGCTGGTGCAGACGCTCGGGGTGACCTCGCTGATCTTTACGCTCGTGGGCTACTGGTGCGGACGTCTGCGCGAGCTGCGCGACCCCCAGGCGACGTTGACGCCGCTGCTGGTGGGCGCGGTGGCCTCCGCCGCCGCGATGGTGGGCTACTCGCTGGTGGAGTTCCTGCTCGGCGTGGACGCGCCGGTCAGCCTCGAGCTGCTGCGCCAGATCGTGCTCGGCGTAGTCGTCAACACGATCGTCGCGCTGCCGATGTGGCTCATCGTGCGCCGCAGCCTCGAACCGGGCTTGCCCGACGATCCGCGCCGTCGTCGCCGCCGCGCATACACGACCGGGGGCCTGAGTCCTCTTTCGCGCGCATGAGCACCCCGATCGAGCGCGTCCGGCCGACGTGATCCTCGAGTGCCCGGTCTCGCCGCAGCTGGCGCTGCGCGTGGCGATTCTCGGCGGCATCGCGCTGGTGATGTTCGGTCATCTTCTTCCGGCTGTGGTATCTGCAGGTGCTGACCGGCGAACAGTATGTCCAGCAGGCCAACGCCAACAGCGTGCGCGAGCTGCCGATCGCCGCGCCGCGCGGGCGAGATCCTCGATCGTGAAGGTCAGCCGATCGCCGCCAGCATGGTGACCAACGCGGTGCAGATCGTGCCTTCGGCGCTGCCGCCCGCGGGTCGCCCCCGCTTGGCCGTGTACCGGCGGCTGGGCGTGCTGCTGGGGATGAGCGCCGGCCACATCCAGGCGCTCGTGATCAAGGGGCGCACGGCGCTGCCGTATGCGCCCGTGACGATCAAGACCGACGCCGGGCGCGGCGTGCTGACCGAGCTCGCCGAGCGCCAGAGCGAATTCCCCGGCGTCACGCAGCAGCCGGTCTCGATCCGCTCCTACCCATACGGCGAGATGGCCGCGCAGGTGCTCGGCTACGTCGGCCAGGTCACCGAACGGAGCTCGAAGAAGCCCGCCTTCCGCGGTGTCAAACAGGGCACCGTCGTCGGCCAGGAAGGGCTGGAGTACTACTACGACCGCTATCTGCGCGGGGCGACGGGCGATGCAGCGCGTGCGAGGTCAACGCGGCGGGCTACCCCGTGCCGACGCAGCCTGCAGCCGACGACCGCCCAAGGCCGGCTACAGCCTCAAGGCTGACGCTCGACCTGGGCCTGCAGCGCGAGGGCGAAAAGGCGCTGCTGCAGGGGATCGAAAACGCCCGCGCCGGCGGCAAACCGGCGACGCGGGCGCGTTCATCGCGCTCGACCCGCGCAACGGGCAGGTGCTCGCGATCGGCTCCTATCCGACTTCGACCCGAACAAGTTCGCCAAGCCGCTGACCGAAGGCGAATACGCAGCGCTCGAGGGCAACCGAGCGGCGGGCGAAGAACGCCCTCGCGTCTGATCAACCGCGCGGTCAACGGCGGCCTACCCGACGGGCTCGACGTTCAAGCCGATCACCGCGATGGGCGCGCTGGAAGCCGGGCGTCATCAACCCGAGCGAGGCGCTCGGCGCGGGTCAGTGCATCGAAGCGGCCGGTGGCGGCGGCCGAGCAGTTCTGCAACGCCGGCAAGGCCGACTACGGCGCGGTCGGGCTGGTCGAAGCGCTGAAGGTCTCCTCCGACACCTACTTCTTCGAAGCCGGCGAGCTCGCCAACAGCCACGGCAACGTGATCCAGAACAAGGCCCACAAGCTCGGCGTCGGCGAGCAGACCGGGATCGACCTGCCGAGCGAGCTCACCGGGACTGGTGCCCGACCGCGCGTGGCGTGGCGAACAGAACAAGCGCAAGGAGCTGAGTGCGAGCGGCGCACACCACGTGTCCACCCTGCGGCATCTGCCGAACGGGCGGCCGTGGAGCGTGGGCGACAACATGCACCTGGCCGTCGGGCAGGGCGACCTGCTGACCGCCCCGCTGCAGATGGCGGTGGCCTACTCGACGCTTGCCAACGCCTACATGCAACGGCGGCGAAGGCTCCGTCGTGACGCCCGCACCTCGGCATGGAGATCGACGAACCAAGCGGCGGGCTCGTGCAGAGTCGCTGAGCTTTCCCGCCCGAGCGCCACGTGCACCTGAACTACGCCGACCTGAACCTCGTGATGGAAGGCATCCACGAGGCCGCCAGCCAGCCGGGCGGCACCTCGGCCGACGTGTGGGCCGGCTGGGACCAGGCAAAGCACCCGGTCTACGGCAAGACCGGCACCGCGCGAACGGCGGCCAGGTAGAACAGTCCTGGTACATGTGCTACATCGCCGACCCCAAGCGCCCGATCGTGATCGCCGTGACCGTCGAGCAGGGCGGCTTCGGCGCTGAAACGGCCGCCCCGGTCGCGCGCCTGATGGCATCGCAGTGGTTCGGCAAGCCGGAGAAGTTCGTCGTGGGGAGCTCGAAGACGTTCTGACCGCTCGAGCCCGCATCGCCGCCAGTCCGATCAAGCCCGCCGCCGAAGAGTCGCCGCCGTTCGCAGTCCCCGCGCACGCTGCGCCTGCCGCTGGATCCGCTGCTGACGCTCGCCGTGGTCGGGCTGGCGGTCTGCTCGATCGTGACGCTGGGCGCGGCCACGCGAGACTCGGTACCCGGCGACCCCCACTACTACGTCGACCGCCAGAGCGATCTACTGACGGTCGGCCTGATCCTGATGCTCGTGCTCGTCGCGCGTCGACTACGCGCGCCTGCGCCAGCTGAAAAACGCGATCTACGCGCTGCTGATCCTCAGTATCCTCGCCGTGCTCGGCGCTCGGGCCACACGGCCAACGGCTCGCACGCGGGCGATCAGCCTGCCGTTCTTCTCCTTCCAGGCCTCCGAGCTCGGCAAGGTGCTGTTGACCCTGGCGCTGGCCGGCGTTCATCGTCGACCGCGCGCGGCGGCTGCGCGAGCGCGACACGACCGTCCGCGTGATGCTCGCTGCGCTCGTGCCGGCGATGCTCGTGATCGCCCAGCCGGACCTCGGCTCGGGGATGGTGTACATGGTGATCGCCTTCGACGCTGCTGTTCGTGGCCGGCGCCTCGTGGCAGCACCTGGCGGGGCTGGTGGCGCTCGGTGTGCGTGTCGCGTCGACGTTCGTGCTGGTGGCGGCGCCCGGCCGTCGGCGTGCATGTGCTCAAGCCCTATCAGGTGCAGCGCCTGACGGCATTCCTGCATCCCTCCTCGAACTTCGAGGAAATCAAGGAAAAGGAAGCGAAGACCGGCGAACCCGATCCGCGCTAGCAGCTGAGTCGAAGATCGCGATCGGCTCGGGGCAGAAGACTGGCCGGGGCGCGGACGCCACCCAGACTCACGCTGCAACTACGTGCCCGAGGACGACACCGACTTCGTGTTCGCGGCCGTCGGCGAGCAGTACGGCTTCCTCGGTGCGGCCTCGTGCTGCTGCTGTATGGGTTGCTGATCTGGCGCGCGCTGCGCATCCTCACGATGTCCAAGGACCTGTTCGGCTCGCTCGTTGCGGGGGGTGTAGCGGCTATGCTCATGTTTCAGGTGTTCGTCAACGTGGGGATGACGATTGGGATCATGCCCATCACCGGCGTCACGCTGCCGCTCATGAGCTATGGCGGCTCGTCGGTGATCACCACCCTGTTGGCGGTGGGCCTGCTGCAATCGATTTATGTCCAGGCGCGCGCCTCAGCAGGCACTGAAGGGCCGCGTGCCGCATTAGACACCTATGAACGCCCTAGCTCACCAATGTCACGCCGAGCTATTCCCGATCGCCAGTTGTGGATGCGCCGCCGAGGGTTCTCCTCCGGCCTTGCGCCCGCGCCCGGGGCCTCGGCTCGGCCATCGATACCGAAAGACTGGATCACATTGAAAAAGCAAGTACTTGTCAGCGTCGATCGCGCGGAGACGCGCGTCGCGCTCTTGGAGGCAGCCGGATCGCCCAGCGTCTCACCGCGGTCCGCCGCGACCGATCGGAGATCGCCCAGCTCGCGCAAGCGCGCGAGCGGCGCCCTCCGAGACGGGCTATCGCATAGCTGAGCTCTACATCGAGCGCCGCGGCGGGCGCTCGATCGTCGGGAACATCTACAAGGGCAAGGTCGACAACGTGCTGCCCGGCTTGGAGGCCGCGTTCGTTGACATCGGCCTGGAGAAGAACGGGTTCCTGCACGTCGATGAGATCGTGCTGCCCGGCGTGGAGGCGCCCAAGCGAGGGCGTGGAAGCGGGAGCGCTCGTAAGATCTCAGATCTGCTCGAGACCCGGCCAGGAGATCGTCGTGCAGGTCGTCAAGGACCCACTGAAGACGAAGGGCGCGCGGCTGTCGATGGAGCTGACGATCGCCGGGCGCTACATGGTCTACGCCCCCACCGGCGAGGGCGTCGGTGTGTCTCGCCGCCTGGAGGATCGCGAGCGCGACCGTCTGCGCAAGCAGACCTCGAATCTGGATCTCGGTAGCGGCGGGGTGATCGTCCGCACCGCCGCGCACGGCGCCAAGCGCGAGGACTTCGAGCGCGAGCTGAAGTACCTGCACAAGCTGCACGAGGTGCTCGGCAAGCGCGTGCAGGACACCCTCGCTCCGGATCTCGTCTTCCAGGAGGCCGACCTGTCGGTGCGAGTGGTGCGCGACATCTTCTCCGCGCACTTCGAGCGTGCGATCGTCGACGACGAGCAGCAGTATCAACGCCTGGTCTCGTTCTTCACCCGCACCGCTCCCGAGTTGGTCGAGCGCGTCGAGCTGTGGGAGCAGAAGGAGCCGTTGTTCGAGGCCTACGGCGTGGACAAGGCGATCGAGGGCGTGCTGTCGCGGCGCGTCGATCTGCCGAGCGGTGGCTATCTGGTAATCGATTATGCCGAGGCACTGACCGTGATCGATGTCAACTCGGGATCGTTCATCGGCCGCGGCAAGGGCGCGGCGCTCGAGGACACGATCACCAAGACCAATCTGGAGGCCGCCGAGGAGGTCGTCAACCAGCTGCGATTGCGCGATATCGGCGGGATCATCGTGATCGACTTCATCGACATGGCGCGCGCACGCAATCGCGATGCCGTCATGAAGACGCTCAGAAAGACGCTGGACGAGGACCGCACGAAGACGTTCACCGCGGAGATCTCGAAGCTCGGCTTGGTCGAGATGACCCGCCAGAACGTGACCGAGGGCGTGCGCGAGATCATGAGCCGGCCGTGCCCGACGTGCGACGGGGAAGGCGTGATCCGCTCGGAGGAAACCTACGCGATCGAGTTCGAGCGCCGCCTGCGCGACGTGGCGCTGGAAAATCCTGACGTCGAGGCGTTTCTGGTGCAGATCAACCCGCGGGTGACCGCCGAGTTCACGGGGCACGGCTCGCGCGTGCTGCATGCGCTGGAGAGGGAGACAGGCAAGTCGTTCCTGTTCGAGGGTTCCGAAGGACTGACGCTAGAGCACTTCGCGATCACCTTCCAGGGCACTCGCGAGGAAGTCGAGGAGCGGGCGCTGCCCTTCCGCCAGGGAGATGAGGTGCTGGTCGAGATCGTCGAGCCGCACATGTATGACGTAGATGACGCGGTCGCGAAAATCGACGGGTACATCATCTCGATCGCGGGTGCCGCGGCACACGTCGGGGAGAAGCGGATGGTGCGTATCGACCAGGTGGGGCGTACGGCGGCTAGCGCGTTGTTGTTGGACGAGTCCGGCGAGGTGGTCCGCCCGACGCCGCGAGCCGCCGGCCGCCGACTGCCAAACCGAGGCCCAGAAGGCGGACGCCGCACAGCCTGCGTCACCCGACACCGAGGAGCCGAGCCGCCACAGGCCCGCAGCGGCGCGAAGGTAGTTCCAGTCCGAGGCGGAGCTTCGGCGTCCCAGGCGCCGCCGGCGGACGGCTCTGAGGGCGAGGGATCCGAGGATGACCTACAATCCAAGCCTCGGCGTCGTGGCCGCAGAGGCGGGCGGCGCCGTTCGGCTGCTAAGGAGAAGGTGACCCCGGAGTAGCCGTCGTGTTGCGGCTCGGGGCTGGCCACGGTCGAGAGTCGCGAGCGAGAGAGACAAGCGAGACTCGAGAGAGATATGTACGCGATCGTGAAGACCGGCGGCAAGCAGTACCGCGTCGAGCGGGGTCAGACGCCTGCTCGTGGAGCGCCTTGCCGTCGACGAGGGCGGCAACGTTGCGTTGGAGCCGATCCTGTATCGCTCCGATCAGGCCGTGTTCGACCAGGCCGGGCTGAAGCAGGTCAAGGTCACGGCGAAGGTGTTGAGCCATGAGCGCGGCGAGAAGCTGCGGGTGTTCAAGTTCAAGCCCAAGCGCGGATACAAGCGGCGCAACGGTCATCGCCAGGAGCTGACGCGCATCGAGGTCACGGATATCTCGATGGGTGCGGCGAAAGCAGCGAAACCGTCCAAACCCGCCGCCAAGCCGGCCGCCGCCTCCGGTAAGGCCACCGAGAAGGAGACAGGAAATGGCTCATAAGAAGGGACTTGGCTCCAGCCGCAACGGGCGCGAATCAAACGCGCAGCGGTTGGGCGTGAAGACGTTCGCCGGCGAGACGGTGAGCGGCGGGGAGATCATCGTGCGTCAGCGTGGCACCAAATTCAAGCCGGGTGAGGGCGTGGGCATCGGTAAGGACCACACTCTGTATGCACGCGCCGCCGGGACGGTGCAATTCGCCACCAACCGTCGCGGACGCGTTGTGAGCGTCTCCTCCGGCGGGTAGCTCCCGCGCGACCGAGTGAGCTCTCACCGGTGAGCCCGCGTCAGGGCGCCCGCGTGCTGGCGATTGGCCGGGCCGTGTTTGGTGCGGCACTGTTGATCGTGCCGGAAACGGTTGCGAAGGGCTGGCTGGGCGAGTACGCCGAGCGCCCCGCGGTGCATGCATTGGTTCGCTCGATCGGAGTCCGGGACGTGGTACTGGGCATGATCGCGCTGCACACACTCGATCACCCCGAAGTCGGACCGCGCTGGCAGGCCACCTGCGCCGTGGTGGACACCGTCGACTTGCTGGCGACCGGGGCCGCCCGCGCGGAGCTGCCGGCCGCCGGCGTTGTGGGAACCGCGCTGGTGGCCGGGGGCGCCGCGGCAGCGGGCTTTTACTTCTCGTTTGCGCTTGAGCAGAGCGCGAGCGCTTCGAGCTGACTACAGCGCCTCGAGTGAACTGGCTGGGCGGCCCCGGAGCTGACCAAGCGGCCTCGAGCTGCCGGGCCGGGCAAGCGCCCTGCGAGCTGGCTCCAGGAGCTGGCTATCCCTCTTGGGCGGTGGGGCGGATGAGCATCTCGTTGACGTTGACGTGTGGGGGCTGGGAGACGGCGTAGAGCACCGCTCGAGCGATGTCATCGCTTTCGAGGGCATTGCTGGGACGGTTCTCGAAGAACGGAGTGTCGACCATGCCGGGCTCGATCAGGGTGACGCGGATGCCGGTGCCGCTCAGATCCTGCCGGGCGGCCTCTCCCATGGCGGTGACGGCATGCTTGGTGGCTGAGTACATCGACCCGGGCAGGACGCGACGCCCGGCGACGCTCGAGGTGAGCAGCAGGTGCCCGCGGGACTCGGTCAGGGCCGGGATCGTCGCGCGAATTGTGAGCGCCGCGCCATAGACGTTGGTCAGCACCATCTCGCGCCAGTGCTCGGGGGTGTCCTTCAGAAAGCCTCGTGGTCCCCCGAAGCCGGCGTTGGCGAAAACCACATCGATCTGGCCGAACACGTCGAGTGCGCTGCGCACCATCTGCTGCTGCGCCTCCCAGTCGGTGACGTCGGTCCGGACGGTCAAAGCGCGCTCGCAGCCACCTAGCTCCTCTGCCAGCGATTGGAGCTTGTCAGCCGAGCGGGCGGCCAGGACGAGGCGATAGCCCGCCTCGGCGGCGTGGCGGGCGGTCGCCGCGCCGATCCCGGAGGAGGCGCCGGTGATCAGGAAAACGCGATCCGCGGGTGGAGTGTTCTCAGTGCTCATCGTGGGCATGCTCCTTTGTGTTTTGTGGGGCCTGTCAGGATGCCAGCATGCTCCACGACCACGCGAGAATTCATCTGAAGGCCGGCGCCGGCGGGGATGGGAGTACGAGTTTCAGGCGCGAGGCACATGTGCCGAGGGGTGGTCCCGATGGCGGCGACGGCGGCCGCGGCGGAGATGTGGTGCTGCTCTGCGACGACTCGCTGCGCGATCTGCAGAGCTTTAGGCGCAAGGCGATCTACCGCGCGGGTCAGGGAGGGCATGGCGAAGGCTCGCAGCGACACGGCGCCGGCGGAGAGACGTTGACGATCAGGGTGCCGCCGGGGACCGAGGTGATTGGCTGTAACGGGCCGGCGGGTGAGCAGGGGGACCTGGCTGGCCGCCGCTGGGAGCTGATGAAGGACGGCCAGCGCGCGGAGGTGGCAAAGGGTGGAGCCGGCGGAAAGGGAAACAAGCGCTTTGCGACGCCCACGCGGCAGGCTCCGCGCTTTTCCGAGCGGGGCCTGCCGGGCGAAGAGGGCTGGCTGGAGCTCAAACTGAAGCTGCTGGCGGATGTCGGTCTGGTGGGGTTGCCGAACGCTGGCAAGTCCTCGCTGCTGGCGAGGCTGACGAGGGCCGCGCCGAAGGTCGCCAACTACCCCTTCACGACGCTGAGCCCGGTGCTGGGCGTGCTCGACGACGGCGAGCGCCAGCTCGTGGTGGCCGACATACCGGGGCTGATCGAGGGGGCGAGCGAGGGCGCGGGTCTGGGGCACGACTTCCTGGCGCACGTGGAGCGCACGCGCTTGCTCGTTCACGTGCTGGACATCGCGCCCGAGATCTCCGGCGGCGAGGCCTCAGACGCGGTGGGCAACCACGCGACGATCGAGCGCGAGCTGACGGCCCACGACGAGCGGCTGGCGCGGTTGCCGCGCGTGCTAGCGCTGTCAAAGGGGGATCTGGTGACCGAGGCACGCGCCCAACAGGCGGCCGCGGAATGGCAGGGCCGGCTGGGGCCGGAGGTCCCGGTGCTCGTCACCTCGAGCGCGACTGGTGCGGGGCTGGATCAGCTGGCGGGGGAGCTGTCGCGGCTAGTTACGCCGCGTGGGGCCACATCACCCGAAGCAGGTGATGGCGGTATGCGGGATGGGAGCCAGTCCGTCCCGCGTGTGCATGCCCAAGGCAGCCAGACCGGAGCGGGAGGGGAGCAGGATCGGGGAGCAGGATCTGGCCGAGTACATGGTGTTTCGTCCGGCGGCTGGGAGAGGCTTCGAGATCGAGCAGACGGGAGCGGGATCGTTTGCGGTCAGGGGAAAGGGGATCGAGCGTCTGTTGCAGCGATATGACATCGAGAACGAGGATGCGATGGCCTATCTCGAGGAACGGCTGCGGAGGATCGGCGTAATCGGCGCGCTTCAGGCGGAGGGCTTTCAGCCCGGCGATGAGCTCGAGGTGGGAGGAGTGACGTTTGAGCTTGACCCGGACGCGCCGGCATGAGCGCTCCGGCATAAGCTCTGCGGCAATGAGACGAGTCGTGATCAAGCTGGGATCGAGCATCGTCGCCGAGGACGACGGTGAGCTGAGAGCCGACGTGCTTGCGCATGTCTGCGACGCGGTTGCCGGACTGCATCGCAATGGCGATGAGGTCGTAATGGTCTCCAGCGGCGCGATCGCGAGGGGGATGCGTGTGCTGGGTCTCCAGTCGCGCCCGGCAGCGATCGACGAGCTGCAGGCCGCGAGCGCGGTCGGGCAGGGGAAGCTGTATCGCGTATATGACGAGCTGTTGCGCGAGCGTGAGGTGACGAGCGCCCAGGTGCTGCTGACGATCGGCGATTTGAGTGCTCGCACGCACTATTTGAATGCCCGCCAGACCCTGCGCAAGCTGCTTGATTGGCGTGTCGTGGCAGTGGCGAACGAGAACGACACGACCGCAACCGACGAGATCTCCTTTGGCGACAACGACTTCTTGGCGGCGCAGCTGGCGATACTCGTGGGCGCCGATCTGCTGGTGCTGTTGACGGATATCGACGGTCTCTACAGCGCCGATCCGCGGCTGGACGCAAACGCCACGCTGGTGAGGAGATCGGCGACTTCGGAGCGCTCCAGGAGCTGGAGATCGGCCACAGCACCTCGCCACTGGGCTCAGGGGGGATGCGCTCTAAGGTGGTGGCCGCCGACATGGCCACTGCCGCCGGCATCGCGACCGTCATTTGCAATGGGCTGCGCCCCGGAGCGCTCGAGACGCTGCTCGGCGGTGCTCGCGAGGGCACGTTGTTCACACCGCGAGAGACGGGCCACAGCTCGTTCAAGCTGTGGCTGAAGTACGCGAAGCCCGCGCACGGCACGCTCGTGATCGATGAGGGCGCTGCTCGGGCGTTGCGCGAGGGAAGCGCGAGCCTGCTGCCGGTCGGGATCGTGGAGGTCAGGGAGAGTTCGACGCGGGCGACGCGGTCGAGATCGCGCTCGGTGCCGACGGCGATCGCGCGACCGAGGCAAAGATCGCGAAGGGCATCTGCAACTACTCGACATCCGAGTTGAAGCGGGTGATCGGTAAGCAGTCCGACGCCGTGCGCCAGATCTTGCCGCATGCCACTGACGAGGCTGTGCACCGCGACTACCTCGTGGTTGGCTGAGCACCTACCCTTACTGAGCGCCTACCCTTAGAGCCATGGCCACCATCACCTCGCCCGTCGCGGACATCTGCGCGGCAGCTAAGCGCGCGTCGAAGGCGCTGGCACGGGTAGACACCGCGACGAAGAACGCGGCGCTGGAGGGGATCGCGGCGGCGCTGGGCGAGCGCGTGGAGGAGATATTGGCGGCGAACGCGCTCGACATGCGAGCGGGGCGCGAGTCTGAGCTGAGCGAGGCGCTGCTCGACAGGCTGCTGCTGGACGAGGGGCGGATCGCGGGTATCGCGATGGCGGTCAGGCAGATCGTGGCGCTGGGCGATCCGGTGGGGGAGGTGATCGACGGGCATCGCCTGCCAAACGGCTTGGACGTGCGCAAGGTGAGGGTGCCGCTCGGAGTGGTGGCGGTCGTCTACGAGGCAAGGCCGAACGTGACGATCGACGCGGCTGCGCTGTGCCTGAAGTCGGGTAACGCGATCGTCCTGCGGGGCTCCTCCTCGGCGCTTCACTCCAACGCCGCGCTCGCGCGGATCGCCGGCGATGCCGCGGTGGCGGGAGGACTGCCGGAGGGCTGCGTCAGCCTGGTGGCCGGGGGCGGACGCGAGGAGCTGGCGGAGCTGGCGACGCAGAAGGAGACGGTCGATCTGATCATCCCCCGCGGCGGAGAGGGGTTGAAGGCGGCGCTGGAGCAGGTGGCGAGCGTCCCGGTGATCTACGCGGCGTCGGGCAACTGTCACGTATATGTGGACGCCTCGGCAGACCTCGATCAGGCGGAAGCGATCGTGCTCAATGCCAAGACGCAGCGTCCAGGAGTGTGCAACGCGGCGGAGACGCTGCTGATCCACGAGCAGATCGCGGCGGAGTTCGTGCCCCGAATCGTGGGAGCGCTCGGCGACCGCGATGTGACGCTACGCGCGGACGAGCGCACGCGGGCGCTGGCAAGCGAAGCCTCCGGGACGATTGAGGCGGCGGACGAGGAGGACTGGGGTACGGAGTACTTGGCGATGACGCTGGCTGTGAGGGTCGTCGGCTGCAAGGATGAGGCGATCGAGCACATCGGTCGCTACGGGAGCGGGCATTCCGAGGCGATAGTGACCCGCGACACCGAGAGCGCGCGGGTGTTTCAGCTCGGCGTGGACGCGGCCTGCGTGTATGTGAACGCCTCGACGAGGTTTACCGACGGGGGTGAGTTCGGGATGGGTGCGGAGATCGGGAACTCGACGCAGAAGCTGCACGTCAGAGGGCCGATCGGGCTGCGGGAGCTGTGCACGTTCAAGTATCTGGTGGAAGGCGACGGACACGTCCGCGAATGAGCCGCCGTCGGCCGAGCTGCCGGCTGGCGTCCGATCGGCGATCGGTGTCCTCGGGGGGACGTTCAACCCACCCCACCGCGGGCATCTTGCACTGGCCGCTCGCGCGCGGGCCGAGCTGCGCTTGAAGCGCGTCGTGCTGATGCCGGCGAACAGCGCGCCGCACAAGACAGACGTAGGAGACCCCGGCCCGCAGCGGCGGCTGGAGATGTGCCGGTTGGCGGTGGGGGAGGAGTCTGGGTTGCAGGTGTGTGGGCTGGAGATCGAGCGGGGCGGGCGGTCCTATACGGTGGATACCTTGCGAGCGATCCATAAGAGCCATCCGGACACGGAGCTGACGCTCATCGTGGGCGCGGATATGGCGCTGACGTTGCCGACTTGGCGCGAACCGCAGGTGCTGGTGAGCCTGGCTGGCCTTGCGGTGGCAGAACGAAAGGATGGGCGGCGCGAGGATGTACTCGGGGCGCTGGCCCCGCTGCAGGCCAGGACGACGTTCCTGGAGATGGGGATGGTCGAGATCTCCTCCTCGATGGTGCGCGAGCGGGTACACGACGGCGAGCCGATCGGGGGACTGGTCGAGCCGGCGGTCGCGGCGTATATC
This sequence comes from uncultured Solirubrobacterales bacterium, assembly GCA_963822625.1. Classification (GTDB taxonomy): domain Bacteria; phylum Actinomycetota; class Thermoleophilia; order Solirubrobacterales; family Solirubrobacteraceae; genus Palsa-744. Next base: position 43,497 of record CAWGIH010000001.1, read on the forward strand.
GCCGAGCACGGTCTGTATCGCTCGTCGGCGGCCACCGAGGCAAACGCGAGCCAGAGCACTGAGGTGAGCCAGAACGCTGAGGCGAGCAAGAGCAGGAAGTCGAATAGGAGCATCGGGGCGAAGGCGGGCGCGCAGTGAAGCCCGAGGAGCTACTCAGTGAGATCGTGCGCTACGCCGCCGATAAGAAGGCCGGAGAGATCGTGGAGCTCGACCTGCGTGGAGTGCTCGGCTACACCGACTACTTCGTCGTCTGCTCGGGCAACACCGAGCGCCAGACGAAGTCGATCCACGACGGCATCCTCGAGGGCTGCAAGCACGAGCACGAGATCCAGCCGCGCCGGGTCGAGGGCTTGAGCCAGCGGGACTGGATCCTGATGGACTACCTGGATGTCGTGGTGCACATCTTCACGCCGGAAACGCGCGCCTTTTATCGGCTGGAGCAACTCTGGGGCGAGGCGCCCTCGAGGGTGGCCGTCGGCGAGGAAGGATAGGCAGGCGCTGGCGCACCTGTGTTTGCGCGAGCGGCGAGCGCGAGCAGCAGTCCTTGGGTGAGCACCGCCACGCTGCTGGCGAGCACGAATGCCGCTGCTGTACCAAGCGCGCGCAGCGTAACGGCGAGCGTGAAGCAGAACAGGGCGAATGCAAAGAATCCGGCGATCAGGCCGCGCCCGAGTCGTAGGAACTCGTCGGCTCCGCGCTGGGTGTGAGTGAACACCGCGAGCACGCTCGAGATCACCGGAAACGCCGCGAGCAGCCCGCTGAGCCGAGAGCCCAGCCAGCCCGCCGCGGCGGCCAGCGCGAGCACGAGCAGCAGTGCGCAGAAAGCGCGCAGTGGTAGGTCCCAGATCGGTGGCCCAGGGGCATCGGACCGTTCGGTGCGCGGGTCGGGGAGCAGCTTCAGTCCAAACAGGAAGCCGGCGCCGGACAGGAGGAGCGCCGCGCCGACGGGGATCGCCAGCGTGCTGAACAAAAGGGTCCCCGTCACGAACGCGAGCCAACCGGCGAGCAGGCCCACGAGCCAGGGGAACCGCCCGGTGAGGCGCCCGTAGACGACGACGAACGCGGTCAGCGAGATCAGTCCGAGCAGGGTGCCGGCGGCGGCACCGGCGGCGAAGTTGGCCCCATGGGTGAGTGCATAGACGAGCAGGATCGGGCCGGCCACCACCGGCAGGCCAGCGACCAGACCGCCGATTCGCGGTCCAAACCGGCGAGCGGCCAGCGACGCGCCGACGACGAAGCTGGGCGCCAGCAGCACCTTGACCGCAAAGGTGGCCACGTACGGATCATGACCGGCGCGCGTGCGAATCGCGGTGCGGGTCGGCCCTGGATCGGCGACTTGCGAAGATGGCGAGGTGAACACTCCAGTCTCTGGCCATGCCCAGCGCTTGACGGCGGTGATGCGCGACGGCGAGCAGGTGACGCCGCTGGAGCTGTTCTTCGACTTGGTGTTTGTACTGGCGCTGACGCAGTGCACGACGCTGATCGCGCGCACGCCGACCTGGGAGGGGATGCTCGAGGGTCTGCTCGTGCTGGGCATGCTGTGGTGGTCGTGGGGCGGGTATGCGTGGCTGACAAGCGTCGTGGACCCGGAGGAGGGGACGGTGCGCTTGGCGATGTTTGCAGCGATGGCCGCGTTCCTCGTTGCCGCGCTGTGCGTACCGGGGGCGTTTGGCTCCGAGGCGCTGCTGTTCGCGTGCGCGTACGCGGCGGTGCGTGCGGCGCACATCGTGCTGTTTTTGCTCGCCAGCCGTGAGGACGCCGGACTGCGCCATTCGGTGATCGGCCTGGCGGTCAGCACCGCGATTGCCGCCGGCCTGCTGTTCGTCGCCGCTTTCTGCTCGGGCCCCCTGCAACTCGGGCTGTGGGCTCTGGCGCTCCTGCTTGACACGGGTGGCCCGTTCCTGTTTGGCGTCGAGGGCTGGAAACTCGTGCCGGGACACTTCGCCGAGCGTCACGGCGCGATCGTGATCATCGCGCTTGGCGAGTCGATCGTCGCGATCGGCATCGGCTCGAGACCCACGATCGGCGCGGGCATCGTGATCTCCGCGGTGCTTGGCGTCGTGATCGCGGCGGCGCTCTGGTGGGCGTACTTCGACGTCGTGGCGATCGTCGCGGCCAGGCGGCTGGCGAAAGCGCCGGCTGGGCGTGAGCGCAACGAGATTGCGCGCGACTCCTACTCCTACCTACACTTCCCGATGGTCGCCGGGATCGCGCTGATCGCGGTCGGGATGAAGCTGACGATCGAGCACGTCGATGATCCCCTGAAGCTGGTTCCGGCGACCGCCCTGCTCGGTGGTGCGGCGATGTATCTGCTCGCCCACGTCGCGTTTCGGCTGCGCAACATGCACACCCTGAGCCGACAGCGCCTGCTCTGCTCGTTTGTGCTGCTCGCGTTACTGCCTGCCGGTACGGCGCTTCCGGCGATCGCCACTTTGGGAATCCTCGCGGCGCTGCTCGTCGCGTTGATCGCGTATGAGGCGTTGCACTACGCCGAGGCTCGCGACCACGTGCGCCACCAGACGACGCGTGAGCCGCTCGCCGAGTAGCGGCGACGGACCAGGACGCAAGGCAGTCACACCACACGATCGCTGGTTTGACCTTCGTAGGGAAGATGGAGCTAGTCGGGCTCGAACCGACGACCTTCTGGCTGCCAGCCAGACGCTCTCCCAGCTGAGCTATAGCCCCAAGTCTGCCGACCTATCGTATAACGCGAGCGCGCCAATCGGTTAGGTGACGGTCGCGGGACGCGTCACGAACGGAGCTTCCGTTCACTGCGGCGGAATGAACTCCGGGACGTCGAGGTCATCTCCTGGGTCCTTGTCATGTCCTCTGGGGCGTCCTCTATGGCTGGGCAAGCGCAGGTCCTCTTCACGTCTGGAGGTGCCTGGGCCGGCTTGGTCGAGTCGGGCGGTCATGCCTCCATGGGCCAGGCGCACATCGCGGATTAGACGCTCGGCGTTGTTGTGCAAGGAGACTGAGAGCTCACGCAGGTTGCGCGAGAGCTCGGTGCCCTCGCGCAGGACCTCACGCGCCGCGATGTGAGCCTCGCTGACGATCTCACGGGCATCCGCGCGCGCCTTGGCTCGCACCTCTTGGGCCTGCTTTTCGGCGCTGAGGCGCAGCTGGGAGAGGTCCTCGCCACCGGCAGCGAGCAGCCGCTCGCTCTGTTCGCGGGCATCGGAGATAACTCGATTGGCTTCCTCCTGTGCTTTGTGCAGCACCCCGGCTGCCTGTGCGTGTGCCTGATCGAGTGCGCGCTCGGCCTCGGTTTGACCGCCGGCCACCAGTCGTTCGGATTCCCCACGGCTGTCGGCGAGCATCTGCTCGGTCTCGGCTCGGCTGCTAGCCAGTAGCTGCTCGGCGTCAGCGTGCGCCTCGCCGCGAATCAGCTGCGCCTGCGCCCGCGCTTCGCTTTGCAGGCGATCCGCCTGCTCTGAGGCCTCGTTCCTGATGCGCTCCGCATCGCGCAGACGTTCGTCGGCCTCGCTGTGGATTGGCCCAACCGCGGAGAGGGCCTCGTTCCTGGCCGCCTCGGCCTGCGAACGGGCGGCGTGAAGGATCTCCTGTGCCTCCTCCTCGGCCGCTTGCACGCGGTGCTCTGCCGCACGATCGGCTTCGGCGATTCGTTCGCGTCCGCGCGCCTCTGCCTGGGCGCGTAGCTCCTCGGCGGCGCGTTCCGCGGCTTTGAGGATGTTCGCGACCTGAGCCGGAGTGCCGCTCAAGCCATCGAGCGCATCTGTTGCGGCTGTTGATTTCCGAGACTGAAGCTCCATCCAGCCATGGTAACCGCGAGACCGATCGGCAACGGGTCAGGCGCCTGACCCTCTGCTGGCAGGAAACGTGGGAAATATGTCCTTGCGGACAACCTCGCTGTAGGCCATTATCGGGGCATGGAGCAATCTGCCACTTCGCCGACCCGCGGACTCCACGAAACACGCGCGCGCCGCGCCAAATCGCGATCCTCGTCTACCCGGGCGTGCAGAGTCTCGATTTCGCCGGGCCCCTGGAGGTGTTCGCCGGTGCCGCACAGTTGATCGGAGCAACAGGTCGAGGCGCGCGAGGCTACGAGGTGAAGCTGCTCAGCCTCGACGGCCGGCCGCTGCAGACCTCCAGCGGCCTGACGGTGACCCCACACGCGAGCCTTGCCTCTGCACCCGCCGCGATCGACACGCTGATCGTCGCGGGTGGGAATGGGTCCAGGCAGGCCGCCTTCGATTCCGCGCTGCTGGATTGGATCTTCCAGACGGCTGCGTCCGCGCGGCGCACCACCTCCGTGTGTACCGGCGCCTTTCTGCTGGCCGCGGCCGGGCTGCTGGACGGCCGGCGCGCGACGACGCATTGGGCGTCCGCCGCCGAGCTCGCGGCGCGCTACCCGGCGATAGACGTGGATCCCGAGCCGATCTTCCTGCGTGATGGGCCGATCTGGACCTCGGCTGGTGTTACGGCGGGCATGGATCTCGCGTTGGCGCTCGTGGAGGAAGACCTCGATCGCGACGCGGCGCTGCAGATTGCGCGTCATCTCGTGCTGTTCCTGCGCCGTCCCGGCAATCAGTCCCAGTTCAGCGCCACGCTGTCGATCCAAGAGCCTGCGCGTGGGTCGCTGCGCGAGGTTCAGCGATTCATCCTCGAGCACCCGGCGGCCGACCTGTCGGTGGAGGCACTCGCTGACCACGCGCATATGAGCCCCCGCCACTTTGCCCGCGTGTTCCGCGCCGAGTCTGGGGTCACGCCCGCGCGCTACGTCGAGCAGGTGCGCCTGGAGGCTGCCAGGCGGCGCTTGGAGGACACTCCGGAGCCGATCGCGGCGGTGGCTAAGGCCTGTGGCTTCGGCACTCCTGAGACGATGCGCCGCGTCTTCCTACGTGTGCTCGACGTTGGGCCGGCGGAGTATCGCCGCCGCTTCAACACTCGGCCGACCACGGTCATCGGCTCGACCCTCGCCGCCTGACATCCAATCCCCGACCTGAACCGTCGCTCCGGTCTGATCCCAGCTGGGCTGCCGCCAAACGAACAAAGGAGACGAACATGGACATCGCGATCTTGCTCTTTGACCGGCTGACTGCGCTCGATGCCGTCGGCCCCTATGAGGTGCTCAGCCGTCTGCCGGGTGCGACGGTCACGTTTGTCGCCGAGCAGGCGGGCCCGAAGCGCACCGACACTGGACAGCTCGCGCTCACGGCAGACGCTTCGCTCGCGGAACTGGAACATCCTGAGGTTGTGCTCGTCCCGGGCGGCCCCGGCCGCGAGGCGCTGATGGACGACGGTTCGGTGCATAACTGGCTGCGCGCCGTCGACGAGCGCAGCACGTGGACGACCTCCGTCTGCACTGGCTCGCTGATCCTCGCTGCTGCCGGCTTGCTGCAAGGCAAGCGTGCGACCAGCCATTGGCTGGCGCTGGAGGAGTTGCGCGGGCTGGGCGTCGACGCTGTCTCGGAGCGGGTGGTGTTCGACGGCAAGCACGTCACCGCCGCGGGCGTGTCGGCGGGCATCGACATGGCTTTGGCGCTCGCTGCGAGGATCGCCGGTGATCAGGTGGCCCAGGCGATTCAGCTAGGGATCGAGTACGACCCGCAACCGCCGTTCGACGCAGGATCGCCGGAGAAGGCGCCGGCGGAGATCGTCGAAGCGCTGCGCGCCCGTCGCGCCGGTCTCGGCTGACATCTCAGGCCGAAATCTCGTCAAGTCGACTGCGCTAACGGGCCGGTCGCTAACCTGCGCTCGAGATCTGATGGCACCCGAATATCGCTACGACCCCCAGGAGATCGAGCCGCGCTGGCAGGCGCTGTGGGCGCAGGAGCGCACGTGGGAGGTTTCGAACGACAGCGCCGTGGATACCGCCGAGCAGGCGGCCGGGCGCTCTGGCGGGCGAGCATCTCGTTCATACGTGCTGGAGATGCTGCCGTACCCGAGCGGCGAGCCGCACATCGGACACCTGAAGGTCTACTCGGTCGGCGACGCAATCGCGCACTACCACCGCCGTACGGGTCACCGCGTGCTGCACCCGATGGGCTATGACGCGTTCGGGCTGCCGGCGGAGAACCATGCGATCAAGACGGGTGTCCACCCGCGCGACTCTACGGCCGCGTCGATCGCCTCCTTTCAGCGCGAGTTCCGCCGCTGGGGCATCTCGATCGACTGGTCGCGTGAGCTGGCCACCCACGATCCGCGCTACTACCGCTGGACGCAGTGGATCTTCTTGCAGCTGTTCGGAGCCGGGCTGGCTTACCGCAAGGAGGCGGCGGTCAAGTGGTGCCCGAAGGACCAGACGGTGCTCGCCAACGAGCAGGTGGACGGAGACGGCCGCTGTGAGCGCTGCGGTGCGCTGGTGGAGATCCGCCAGCTCGAGCAGTGGTTCCTGCGGATCACCGACTACGCCGAGCGGCTTTTGGGCGATTTGCAGCAGATCGAGTGGCCTGAGCACGTGAAGACGATGCAGCGCAACTGGATCGGGCGCAGCGAGGGCGCCGAGGTGACCTTCCGCTGCGAGGAGTTGGGGATCGACTACCCGGTGTTCACGACCCGCCCGGACACACTGTTCGGCGCGACGTTCTTCGTGATGGCCCCGGAGCATCCCGACGTTGCGCGACTCGCTGAGGGAACCGCCTACGAAAGCGATGTGCGCGACTACGTCAATCACGCGCTGAACGAGTCGAACGAGGAGCGTGGCAACGCCGAGAAGGAGAAGACCGGCGTGCCGCTGGGCCGGACGGTCACCAACCCGGTCAACGGGGAGCAGATCCCGATGTACGTGGCCGACTATGTGCTGATGGAGTACGGCACCGGCGCGATCATGGCGGTGCCCGGGCACGACGAGCGCGACTACGCGTTCGCCCGCGCCTACGACTTGCCGATCCGGCGCGTGATCGAAGGCTCGGCCAGCGCCGCGCCGGACGCGGACCCGAGCTCGGCCGAGACCACCGAGCAGGGCGGGGCGGGTGAGCCTTATACAGGCGATGGCCTGCTCGTCAACTCCCACCCCGACTTCGACGGTATGCCCAATCGCGAGGCGCTGAGCGCGATCGTGGCGTGGCTGGACCGCGAGGGTAAGGGACACGCCTCGGTCAACTATCGCCTGCGCGACTGGCTGATCTCGCGCCAGCGCTACTGGGGCTGCCCGATCCCGATCGTCAACTGCGAGCGCTGTGGGATCGTGCCCGTGCCCGAGGACGAGCTGCCGGTGGAGCTACCCGACATCGAGGATTACACGCCGAAGGGCCGCTCGCCGCTGGAGGCCGCGGAGGAGTGGGTCAACACGAAGTGCCCCGCGTGCGGCGGTGAGGCGCGCAGGGAGACGGACACGATGGACACGTTCGTCGACTCCTCGTGGTACTTCCTGCGTTACTGCGACGCCTCTAACGACAATGCCGCCTGGGATCCGGCGGCGTTGAGGGAGTGGATGCCCGTCGCGCAGTACATCGGGGGAGTCGAGCACGCGATCCTGCATTTGCTGTACGCGCGCTTCTTCTGCAAGGCGCTCGCCGACCTCGGACACCTCGACTTTCAAGAGCCGTTCAAGGCGCTGTTCACGCAGGGGATGGTCACGAAGGACGGCGCGAAGATGAGCAAGTCCCGGGGGAATGTCCTCTCGCCTGCCGCGATCATCGAGCGCTACGGAGCCGATACCGCCCGCTGCTACATCCTCTTCATCGGACCGCCCGACCAGGACGCGGACTGGTCTGATGAGGGTATGGAGGGGGTGCACCGCTTCCTCAGTCGTCTGTGGCGTCTAGCAGCCGAAACATCGGATATGGCGGGAGAGGGGTTGGGGGGGAAGTGCCGCAGGCGGCACGTCCGGCAGGGGCGCACGCGCCGACACGAACAGCGGAGATCGACCGAGCGGGAGAGCCCGCGGAGGATGACGATCTCGGACTGTTGCGTAAGGCGCACTGGGCGATCGACAAGGTCTCGGGAGACCTGAGGCGGTTTGCGTTCAACACGGCGATCGCGGCTGTGATGGAGCTGCTCAACGAATGCTCGCGGTTGCGCGAGAGCACGAGCGTGGAGGCGCGGCGTTTTGCGCTGGCGAGCGCCGCTTCGCTGCTGTTCCCGTTCGCCCCGCACGTGAGCGCGGACATCTACGAGCGACTGACTGGCGAGCGCGTGTGGGAGCAGCCGTGGCCGCAGGCCGATCAGGCAATGCTCGAGCGCGAGACATACGAGCTGGTGTGCCAGGTCAACGGCAAGCTGCGCGACCGCGTGCAGGCCGCCAGCGGCGCGGACGCGGAGGAGCTGAAGGAGCTGTGCAGGACGGCGCCGAACGTGCGGGCGCACCTCGACGGTAAGCAGATCGTCAAGGAGATCGTCGTCCCCGGCAAGCTCGTCAACCTCGTCGTACGCTGACGCAGTGAACTCGCCGTCGCATCCACCTGGTCACATCCACGTTAGCTCTGACGCCGTGGATGCGCATCCCTGTCGGACCGCGTGGCAGGCGCGCGACATCGATATGTGGGTGCAGGCACTGGCGGCGATGTCGTGATGTACTCGCCGATCCTGATGAGGCCTTTTCGGGGCAGAGCGGACGCGATTGAGTCAAGCGCGTCGCGGGCACTGATCTCCCGCGCCGCAACGAGCGTGGCGAGATCTCCGAGATCAGGATCTTGATCGATCCACTGCCGGACATCGCACTCCGGTCGCGACTGAGCTCTGAGTCGTCGAGCCTGACGCTTACACTCGGTCGCGGATGTCCGAGCTGAAGCCCGCCTACCTGATTCATGGCGAGGACCACGGCGCCGTCGCGGAGCGCCGGGCGGGCCTGAAGGCGCTGGCCGAACGCCAGGGAGACGCTGCCAGCGTGGAGGTGCTGGATGGCGATCGTGGCACCCCCGCTGGTGTGGCGCTGGCGCTGAGCGCGATGACGTTCGCGATCGGCCGGCGGGTGATCGTGGTCGACGGCGTCGAGCGCTGGAAGCAGGGTGAGGTCGAGCAGCATCTGATACCCGCGATGGCGCAGATGCCGCCAGACACAACGCTCGCGCTGTTCGCGCGGGAGGAGGCCCGCAGCAGTGCGCCCGCGGCGGTCCACGGCGCGGTCAAACGCGCCGGCGGCCAGATCGTGGCCCAGCTAACTGTGAAGCCGTGGGAGCTGGGGAAGTGGGCGCGCGCGCAGGCCACGCGCATGGGTATCTCGCTTGATGCCGCTGCCGCGAACGTGCTTGTGGCGCAGGTCGGTGGACGCCAACAACGGCTGGTGCGGGAGCTGGAGAAGCTCGCGCTGGAAGTTGACGTCGAGGGGGAGACGCAGCTGGTGAGCGTGCAGGACATCGAGCGCCGCGCCGCGCACTCCGCGGAGTGGCGATCGTTCGCGCTTGCCGACGCGCTCGTCGGCGGTGACCCCGGAGCGGCGACGCTGGCCTATCTGCGTGTCCGGCGCCAGGGCGAGCGCCTGGCAGGGCTCACCTACCTGATGGCTCAGCGGGTGCGCGAGGCGCTTGCGCTTGCGCTGCGGTTGCAGGCGGGTGAGTCGGTGGCGGAGGTACGGCGCGGGCTGCGTATGCCGCCGCGGGCCGCCGAACGCTTCGTGGCGGACATTGCCCGTACCGATCCTGACCAATTGCGCAAGGCGCTCGGCGCGCTCGCCGACCTGGAGCTCGACTCACGTGGTGGAGCCGCGATCAGCTCGAGCCGCTCCCCATTTGCCGCGCTCGAGGAAGACACTATCGCTCTGCGCGCGATCGAGGTCATTACCAGCTGAAGAGCAAGGGCGAATACTTAGCCTCGATCGGCGGCTTGCGCAACGGCGTGTCCTATCGCTTCACCGTGGCCGCCCGCAACGCGCTCGGCAAAGGACCGACTTCCGCACGCACGAAAGCGATCAGGCCTTCGACGAAGCTACTCTCGGCACTCTGGTGCAGCCGCTGTTGATGATCATGAGACATCTCGGAGCCGTCCCTGTCGCCGGCGTGCCCGCCAGTCAGGCCTGGTTCCCCGGCGGCCAAGTGAGGATCGGCGAAGACGTGGGCGCCGCGCTGGCAGCGCGCCGCGGGTGATTGGCCGCTTCTAAGAAGAGGCGCCGGCGCGAACTCTCGCCGCGCGAGACTTCTTGCGAGCACCTGTGTTGCGGTGCAGGGCACCACGCTTGACGGCCTTGTCGATCGTGCTCACCAGCTCACGGTGCTCGGTCTCGGCAGTCGCGGTGTCGCCGCTCTCCATCGTTGACTCCAGGCGGCGGAAGTAGGTCTTGATCGCCGAGGTGTAGCGCCGGTTCTCCAAGCGCTCGCGCTCGGCGCGGAGGATCCGCTTCTTCTGAGAGTGAATGTTGGCCATAGATCAAGGCACGAGGCGTCGAAAAGGAGCTATCCGAGCGCGCCGCGGAGAGCCGTACTATAGCGGCCTTGTCCGCCATCGGAGAAGCCCCCGGCGAGGAGCCGCCCGCGCCCGCGCCACCGGGCGGGGGAGAGCCGCCGGATGATGGCGTAACGAGAGGCGTGGACCCAACCGCCGGTCGTGGCGTGGCGCGCAACACCGCGATCTTCGCGATCGGCACCGGCTTCTCGCGCGTCGCGGGCCTGCTGCGCGAAATCGTGGCTGCCAGCTACTTCGGCACGAGCCCGGCCGCGTCGGCCTTCACGATCGCCTATCTCGTGCCCAACCTGGTGGCCAACCTGTTCGCCAATGCCGCCCTGTCCGCTGCCTTCGTCCCGGTGTTCACCGACCTGCTGCAGCAGGGCCGCAAGCTCGAGGCTGTGCGACTCGCCTCGACGCTGTTCTGGATCCTGCTCATCGGCTTGGGTGCGATCTCCGCGTTCTTCATCCTTGCCGCCGGCCTGATTATGCCGGTGTTCGCCGGTCCGACGTTCTCGACCGTCGATATTCACCTGCTGGTCGGGCTCTCCCAGGTGCTGTTCCCGGTGATCCTGCTGCTGGGTCTGACCGGCCTGCTCGTGGGGATCCTGCAGTCCTTCGACCATTTCACCATCCAGGCGATCGCGCCGGCGGTCTGGAACCTGGTGATCATCGGGCTGCTGGTCGTGCTGGCTCCGCACTTTCATGGACGCGAGGAGATCTATGCCCTCGCGATCGGGGTGCTGGCGGCCACCGCGGTGCAGATGGTGATGGTGATGGGCGCGCTGAGCAGGATCGACTTTCGCTTGCGCTTCAGCATCGAGTGGCGCGATCCACGCATCAGGCAGGTGTTTACGCTGATGATCCCGGTGACGATCGGTCTGGGAATCGTGAACCTCGACCAACTGATCAACTCTGCCTTCGGCAGCCTTGTCTCCGCCGAAGCGCCGCGCGCGATCGACAACGCCTTTCGCATCTACATGCTGCCGCAGGGGATGTTCAGCGTGGCGGTCGCCACCGTCCTGTTTCCGACGCTCAGCCGGCTCGCCTCGCGCCGCGACGCGGCCGGCATGCGCCGCACGGTCGGCAACGGCATGCGCCAGATCAACCTGCTGCTGATCCCGGCGGCGGCGTTCATGATCGTGCTCGCCGTGCCCATCACCCGGCTCGTCTTTCAGCGCGGGCATTTCAACGCCGAGTCCACACATCTCGTCTCGATCGCGTTGTTCTGGTTCGCCTTCAGCCTGCCCTTCGCGGGCATCAACCTGCTGCTGACCCGTACCTTCTTCGCGTTGCAGCGACCGTGGATACCGACACGACTGGCCGCGATGAACATCGTCGTGGATATCGTCGTCAGCGTCGGCCTGTACAAGCCGTTCGGCATCGCTGGCCTCGTGATCGGCACGGTCGCGGCCAACGCGGTGATGACGGCGCTGCAGCTCAAGCGCTTGCGCGTCGGCTTCAACGGCCGCCTGGAAGGCGCCCAGACGACCATGATCACCTCGCGTATCGCGGTCGCCTCGGCCATCCTGGCCGGCGTCGCGTGGATCGTCTGCTACGCGCTGCACGCGCTCCTCGGCGAGTCGCTGCCCGCCCAGCTTCTCGCCGTCGGCGCTGCGGCCGGAGCCGGCCTGTGGGTGTACACACGCATGGTCCTCGTGATGCGCATACCAGAGGCTCATCAGGTCAGCGGCCTGATCCGCACCCGCCTCGGCCGTGCGTAGCGCCTCGGACGAGCAGAGGCCGGGTGAGCCAAGGCCCACCCGGCTTGCGCCCGAACATAGATCGCCGCTTACTACATACGTCCCAGGACTGTGTGTTTCGCCTGGGCGGCTTAACACTCTCGACACCTGGACAGGCCGCTGGCTGGGTGGGTACCCATCCAACGCGTAGCCGCGGCTGAATGAATCCTTGTCGAGTTGGCGATCCGCCGGACCATCAAGGCTAGCGCGTCGAGGACTCCCAGGTTACGGCCATGGAGTTCTGCCATGGGGACGCGCGGGGTTGCCGCCAGGGCCATCTACCCTGTAGCGGCCATGGACCAAGCCAAGATCCGCAACTTCTCGATCATCGCGCACATCGATCACGGCAAGTCGACGCTCGCCGATCGCATCCTCGAGCTGACAAAAACTGTGGCGGCGCGCGAGATGCGCGCGCAACTGCTCGACTCGATGGACCTGGAGCGCGAGCGCGGGATCACGATCAAGGCGCAGGCCGTGCGCGTGTTCTACGCCGCCAAGGATGGGGACACCTACCAGCTGCACCTGATCGACACACCGGGGCACGTTGACTTCACCTACGAGGTCTCGCGCTCGCTCGCGGCGTGCGAGGGCGCGCTGCTCGTCGTCGACGCCGCGCAGGGGGTGGAGGCGCAGACGGTCGCAAACACCTACCTCGCGGTCGAATCAGGCCTCGAGCTGATCCCCTGCCTGAACAAGATCGACCTGCCCGGCGCCGAGCCCGAGCGGGTTGCGGCGGAAGTGAGTGATCTGATCGGCGAGCCGACCGACGGGATCCTGCAGATCAGCGGCAAGACCGGTGTCGGGGTCGGCGACGTGCTGGAGGAGCTGATCGCGCGTGTACCGCCGCCCTCCGGCGACCCGGATGGGCCACCGCGAGCGCTGATCTTCGATTCCGAGTTCGACCAGTACCGCGGCGTGATCGCCTACATCCGGGTTGTCGACGGCGTGTTCAAGAAGGGCGAGGCGATCCGCGCGATGGCGACGGCGACCGAGGCGGACATCGACGACATCGGCGTGTTCAGCCCGCAGATGATGCCCACCGACCAGCTGGCGGCGGGCGAGGTCGGCTATCTGATCACGGGCCTGAAGGACGTCACGCTGCTGCGCGTCGGCGACACGCTGACCACGCGTACGCGTACGTCCGGTCCCGGCAGCCAGGGGCCGAGAGCCCATTTACAAGAGGCGACTGAGGCATTGCCGGGCTATCGCGAGGTCAAGCCGATGGTCTTCTGTGGGCTGTTCCCGATCGACTCCGACGCCTACCCCGACCTGCGCGACGCGCTGGAGAAGCTGGTCCTCAACGACGCCGCGCTCAGTTGGGAACCGGAGACCTCGGACGCGCTCGGCTTCGGCTTCCGCTGCGGGTTTCTCGGTTTGCTACACATGGACATCATCAGGGAGCGATTGGAGCGCGAGTACGACCTCGAGCTGCTGGCGACGATGCCTTCGGTCGAGTTCGACGTGACGCTGACCAACGGTGAGGAACTCGAGGTGCACAACCCCTCGGACATGCCCGACCCGGGTACGATCGAGGAGATCCGTGAGCCGTTCATAACGGCGTCGATCATCGCGCCGAAAGAGTTCGTCGGCGCGGTGATGGAGCTCTGTCAGGAACGCCGAGGCGTGCACTCCGGCATGCACTATCTCTCGCCCGAGCGCGTGCAGCTGAACTATGCGCTGCCGCTGGCGGAAATCGTGCTCGACTTCTTCGACCAGCTGAAGTCGCGTACCAAAGGCTACGCCTCGCTGGATTACGAGCTGAGCGGGATGAAGGAGTCGGATCTCGTCAAGCTCGACGTGTTACTCGCCGGCGACCCGGTCGACGCGCTGTCGATGGTCGTGCACCGGGAGAAGGCATATGAGATGGGCCGCACACTCACCGAGAAGCTGCGCAAGCGCATTCCGCGCCAGCAATACGACGTGCCAATCCAGGCGGCGATCGGCGCGCATGTGATCGCGCGCGAGACCGTGAAGGCGTTCCGCAAGGATGTGATCGCGGGGTGCTACGGCGGCGACATCACGCGCAAGAAAAAGCTGCTCGCCAAGCAGAAGGAGGGCAAGAAGCGGATGAAGCAGGTCGGCCGTGTGGAGGTCCCCCAGGAGGCGTTCCTGGCGGTGCTGGAATTAGGAGAGGAGTAATTGGCTCCAGCTCCCACCGACCCCGTGCGCCCCATCGACCCCGTGTGCACCCCCAACCCCAGGCGTACCCCCGACCCGGTGCGTAGCACCCATCCCGTGCACACCCCCCGTCCTGTACGGATCCTGTTCGTCTGCCTCGGGAATATCTGCCGCTCGCCCACCGCCGAGGGCGTGATGCGCGCGCTCGTGCGCGACGCGGGACTGCAGCAGTCGATCGAGCTGGATTCCGCCGGTACCGGGGGCTGGCACGTCGGCAGTCCGCCGGACGAGCGTGCCACTGAGACGGCGCGGGCCCGGGGGATCGTGCTGGAGGGGGCCGCCCGGCAGGTGAGCTGCGAGGATTTCGAGGATTTTGACCTGATCCTCGCGATGGATGGTTCGAACCTCGCCGAGCTGCGGCGCTTGGCGCCCGACGAGCGGGCGCGCTCGCGGGTTCGCATGCTGCGCGAGTTCGATCCGGCGAGCGCCGTGGCCGACGCCTCGTCCGCGGAGGATCTGGACGTGCCCGATCCCTACTACGGGGGATCGAGGGGATTCGCGGATGTGCTGGACATCGTCCAAGCGGCATGCATCGGTCTGCTCGAGGAGGTGCGCGGTCGATTAATGCAGGCATCCGGCCAGCTTGCGGAGACTGGGCGTGAGGAGACTGGGGTCCGGTCTGAGGCACGCTCGACCCCGCGAGCGTTGAGTCCGCGTGAGCCTGCCGCCGGGCTCCACCGACGCGCGTCGCGTCGGTGGTGGCGATATCAACGAGGCCTGGCGCGTCACGCTCGCGGACGGCGGCACGGCGTTTGTAAAGACGCGATCCGGCGCCGCGCCGCGGGAGTACGAGGCCGAGGCCGAAGGACTTGCTTGGCTCGCCTCGCCCGGCGCGCTGCGAACGCCGCGCGTGCTCGAGGTCGCAGACGACTATCTCGTGCTGGAGTGGATCGAGCCCGGTCGCTTAGACACGACTGGAGCGGAGGATCTCGGGCGAGGCTTGGCCACCACCCACGCCGCGGGCGCCAATCGCTTCGGTGATCCTCGCCTCGGCGACTCTGATCCGGCCGTTCCCCACTTCGGCTCGCTCAGTCTGTCCAATGAGCCAACCGCCGACTGGCCTTCTTTCTATACCGAGCGGCGCCTGCGACCGCTGGCCGTCATCGCCCATGAGCGTCACGCCCTGTCGGTTTCGGGAGTCCGCGCGGTGGAGGGAGTCTGTGAGCGAATCACCGACCTGGCGGGGCCGGCCGAGCTCCCGGCCCGGCTGCACGGAGATCTGTGGGGCGGCAATGTGATCAGCGACGTGCAGGGACGCCCGTGGCTGATCGACCCCTCGGCCTATGGCGGACATCGCGAGGTCGACCTGGCGATGCTGAGGCTCTTCGGCGCTCCCTCCGAGCGCGTGTTTGCCGCCTACGCCGAGGTCGCACCGCTGGCCGCGGGCTGGGAGGATCGGGTGGCGTTGTGGCAACTATTGCCGTTGCTGGTCCATGCCGTGCTCTTTGGTGGCTCCTACCCGGCAGCGGCCGAGCAGATCGCACGTCGCTACGCCGGCTGATGATTGGCTGATTGTGGCTGTCCCGTTCGCGGGCCGCGGTCGGAATAGAGAGTGTGCGTGCCAGCACCCTCAGCGATCGTCAGCGGCTGTATCTGCTCGCGCGCGTGATCGTCGCGCGCCACTACCGTCGTTCGCTCACGCTGGCCGCCGTGGCCAGTGCTCTCTCGAGCTCACCCCGACAGCTTCAGCGCGCATATGCGCAGTTCGGGGACACCACCTTCCAGGAGGATCTGCTCGCACGACGGATGGCCGTCGCCGCCGAGCTGCTGGTCGAGCAACGTGCGATCCCGGTACGCGATGTCGCACACTTGGTCGGATACCGGCAAGCACCTCACTTCGCTGGGGCGTTTCGTCGCCGCTACGGCTTATCCCCGGCTCGCTTCCGTGAACAGGCCTCCCGCCGCACCGAAAAGGCGCCACAGCGCGACAGGCGACCCGGCACGCCAGTCTAAAGCGGCGAAAGCGATCCGACACCCACTCCCGACGGAAGCGACTCCGGCGCGACGGTTTCGGCCCCGGGTAGGCGCAAACGCATCAGCGTGCCGCCTCCTGGGGCCTGCTCGGCGGTGACGCTGCCGCCATGTTGTCTGATCACCTGGCGCACGATTGCCAACCCCAGTCCTGACCCAGGAAGTCCGCGAGCCTCGGCGCCGCGGTAGAAGCGGTCAAAGACATAAACGAGGTCCTCCGCGGAGATCCCCGGGCCGTGGTCACGCACGGTCAGCTCCTCGCCCGAAAGCTCGATCTCGACCGGCTCCCCCGGGAGGCTGTACTTGACCGCGTTGTCGAGCAGGTTGGATATGGCGCGCGCCAGCCGTACCGGTACGCACGCAACGATCGTCGGCGCCAGCTCGAGCACGAGGGGAGTGGCGGGCGAATGACGGCGCGTGCGCTCGGCGATCTCGCTGACCATCAGATCGAGTCGCAAATCCTCGGTCTCCGCGCTGGGTTCTTCGCCGCGGGCGAGTTCGATCAGATCGTTCATCAGCAGCGTCAGCTCCTCGATCTGCTCGACGACATCGGCCAGCAGGCACTGTTGCTCGTCGGGCTCCATGTCCTGCGTCTGCTGCAGGATCTCGATGTTCGTGCGCAGGCTGGTCACCGGGGTGCGCAACTCGTGCGATGCGTCGGCCACCAGTTGACGCTGCGCGTGGACCGACGCATCAAGTGCGCTCATCGAGCGCTCGAGCGCGTCCAGCATCGCGTTGAAGCTCGTTGCCAGGCGCCCGATCTCGTCAAAGCCTGCGACCTCGATCTGCCCGCTTAGGTCCTGTGTGCGGGCGACGTACTCCGTGGCTTGGGTGAGGCGCTTCAATGGCAGCACAGCGGCGCCGGCCACCAGCCGTCCTAGCAGCGCCGCGAGCGCGATGCCGCCGATGTCGAGCAGCGCCAGGATCAGGCGCAGGTGGCGCAGCAGGGTGTCGACTTCGGTCAGCTGCTGAGCCACCTGAACGGCGCGACCCGGCGCGATGTGCTCGGCGAGGATGCGCATGTGGATGCCGTTTACGCGGGCGTCTCGGAAATAGCGCCCGCCTTTGCCCGCCGCCAGTTCTCGAGTACGCCCGTCGACCGGCAGCGTCACGTTCTCGGAGGAGCGGAACAGGACGTGGCCGTGCGATCCGACCAGTTGCTGGTAACCGCGCACTTGGCCGGGTCGCGGGGGTAGGTTGTCGAGTGTGGTAGAGCCCTGCGCTGGTGTGGCGCCTTGCGCCGGCGCCTGATCTGGATCCTGGCTTTTGATCAGGTTCAGGAGCGTGTTGCGCGAATGGCGCGTCGGATTGTGCGCGACGAATCGCAGGCTGTCGGCGCGGCTGCTCAACTGCGTGTCCACCTGACCGCGCAGCTGGTGGGAGGTGAGCAGATAGGTGAGCAGCGACCCGAGCACCACAGCGACTGCCACCGCGGCGGCCGAGACGAGCGCGATGCGCCGACGAAAGCTCACAACGACCCACGCAATACGTAACCAACGCCGCGGACGGTGTGCAGCAGGCGATGCTCGTTGCCAGCCTCGGTCTTGCGGCGCAGGTAGCCCATGTAGACGCCCAGTGAGTTGGAGGTCGCGCCGAAGTCATAGCCCCACACGTGCTCGAAGATCGCCGAGCGGCTCAGCACCTGCCGAGGATGGCGCAGGAACATTTCGAGCAGCAGGAACTCGGTGCGCGTGAGCGCCAGCATCCGCTCGCCACGCCACGCCTCGTGGGCGAGACGATCCAAGCGGAGGTCCTCGAAGGAGAGCGTGTTGTCCTGCTCGTCGTCCTCGCTCGCGCGGCGTAGCAGCGCGCGCACGCGCGCCAGGAGCTCGCGCAGCGCGAACGGCTTGACGAGGTAGTCATCGGCTCCGGCGTCGAGGCCCGCGACGCGATCGTCGACCCCTTCGCGGGCGGTCAGCATCAGCACCGGTGTCCGGTCGCCGCCATCGCGCAGCCGCCGGCAGACCTCCAAGCCGTCGATGTGGGGCATCGACACGTCGAGGATCACCACCTCATAGGCCAGCGCACCTAGGCGCTCGAGCGCCTCGCGTCCATCTGCCGCGAGCGCGACCTCGTAACGCTCGAGCCGCAGCGCCCGCGATAGCGCTGTCTGGACGGCGGGCTCGTCGTCGACGATCAATACTCGTGCTTGTTGCTCGTTCACCGCCGGGGCCATCCATCTTTGAGGCTACCGTGACCAAGGGCGTGGGGGTGCGCATAGACCAGCACGTGAACGAAAAGCAGGCAAGTTGAGTATCTAGAGCATCATCGAGCCCCAGGCGATCACTGGCGAGGAGTCCCAAGCAATCACTGCCGAAACCCAAACCGAGACCCACATAGAGCAGGCTGAGACCGACACAGATCAGAGCGCCGATGAGCTGACGGCGCACTCGCGCACATTGCGCAACAGCGTTATCAGCCTCGCTGTGTTCTTCGGGCTCGTCGTGGCGCTGTTGCTCGCGGTTCCGGGCTTGCACTCGGTGGAGCAGCAGATCTCTCGCGCGAGCTCCTGGTGGGTGGCCGTTGCGGTCGGATTGGAGGTGCTCTCGTGTGTCGGCTACGTGGTGCTCTTCGGGCTCGTCTTCGGGATGCTCGGCAGACGCCTGGTGTCGCGCCTCTCGCTGTCGGAGCTGGCGGTCAACTCGGTCGTCTCGGTGAGTGGCGTCGCGGGCCTGGCGCTCGGGGCCTGGGTGTTGCGCAGTAAAGGCATCTCGGTGCGACGCATCGCGAAGCGCTCGGTCTTGATTTTTGTGCTCACCAGCGCGGTGAACGTTGGTGCGGTGGTCGTGATCGGTCTGCTGATGTGGCTGGGTCTGCTCCCCGGCTCGCGCAAGGCGCTGCTCACGCTGGTGCCCGCCGCCGCGGCGCTGACGAGCATCCTCGGTACGCTCGTGCTCGCCGCGTGGGCTCGCCGTGCAGCCGCGCGCAGGCCGCTCGAGCACGGACGCTGGGCGGTCACGCTCGTCGCGTTGAGCGGCGGTGTGCAGGACGCCGTGCGGTTGATCCGCGAACACGACTGGCGGGTGCTGGGCGCGGTTGCCTACTGGCTGTTCGACAATCTCGCGCTGTACGCGTGTCTCGCCGCCTTCGGTGGCACTCCAGGCGTGTGGGTGGTGGCGATGGCCTACTTGGTGGGGATGCTCGCCAACTCGCTGCCGATCCCGGGCGGCTTCGTCGCGGTCGAAGGAGGTCTGGTGGGAATGCTCCTGCTGTTTGGCGTCCGCCCGGACTCCGTGGCGGTGGCGGCGGTGCTCGTCTACCGGGCAATCTCGCTGTGGATCCCCGCGCTGATCGGCTCGCTCGCGTTCCTCAGCTTGCGCCGTGAGATCGGCAAGCCCCTGAAGCCCGGCGCGGTGGGCGCCGCAGGGTCCTAGGCCCCGCCTGCGGCGCCCCTGCGCCGGGTTCTAATTCGCAAGGCAGCTCAGTTCGAGCCCCATAGGCGCTTGGTCAGATAGCGCCCGACAGACGCTTCGTTTCGGCTTCGGCAGCGGCTGCGTGCTGGCAGGCGTGTCCAGGCAGGTTGGCCATCACCCTGCTCACCTCCGCGTTCTCCGCGCCGGACAGGCCGGGGCAGAACACGGGGGGCGCCAGCTTCCCGGTGCTCGAACCGGGTGCGTTGAGGGGACGCAGTTCCAGCGCGGCCCGATGCGCGTGGCCGAAGGTGTCGGAGAAGATGTCGATCGCCAAACGGCCGCTGTAGAGCTCGATCGAGCGTCCTTCGTCGTACACGACGGCGGGAACTCCGCGAATCACCAGGTTGCTCTGCGGGCCAAGCGTAGCGTTGGAGTGCAGGCCATAGATCACGGTGGTGACCTGCAGTGGCAACAGGCAGTTACCGCCACCGAAGATACCTTTGCGCTGCACGCAGTCGCCGTAGTAGACGCTGTCGCCGACCCCGCTGTTATAGCCAATCTGACCATCCGCCGCGGCGAGGGGCTGATCGGCGAAGCGTGGTCCCACCCAGTAGACCCGGAAGTAGGGGAACGTCTCGGCTTCGGCGAGCGTCCCCGCGGCGATCGGACCTGGGTGACCGGTCGCGCAACCGCTGGCCATCAGCGCGGCGCCGAGCGTTGCCAGCGCAAGGGAGGTGCGCAGCGCGATTTGTGCCACGGTCCGCGTGCTCGTCATGATCTCCACGTGCCGATTATCGAGTGTCTGCGATCGAAAGCTACTTCCGAGCCGCTCGCTGGTTCTCACGGGTGCATATACGCCGCATCAGTGGCGGGTCGGCCAGGGTCCGAAGCGGTAGCTCCCCGGACGCCGGTCGTTTTCGGCCGTACGCTCCCCGCGTGGGGGCTCACCGTCGCGCTCGTCGTGGTCTGGCTGCTGTTCGATCCCCGCACCCCGGATCTCGCGGCCCAGGTCTACCGTGCCGGCCTATTCGAACACAGCGGGTTCGCCGTCTGGGATGAGCACTGGTACGCCGGCCATGCGCTGCCCGGCTACAGCCTGCTGTTCGGGCCGCTCGCCTCGCTGCTTGGTCTACGGGTGCTTGCCGCCTGCTCGGTGCTGGCCTCCACCGCACTGTTCGAGCGGCTGGTCCTCGGCGTGTACGGTCGACCCGCGCGCTGGGGGGCCGTTTGGTTTGCCGTCGCGGCCGTCGGCGACATCTGGATCGGGCGGTTGACGTTCGCGCTGGGCGTCACCTTCGCGCTTGCTTCAGTACTCACGCTCGTTCGTGGCCATCCCCGCTGGGCGGTGCTGCTGGCGGCGCTGTGCGCGGCTGCCAGTCCCGTCGCGGGTGTCTTGCTTGGGCTTGCGGCGCTTACTCATGCGCTCGCCTGGCGCTCGCCCCGCGCCTTGGTGATTCTGGCGTTGCCGGCTGCCGCGGTCGTGGTGCCGTTCGCGCTGCTGTTCGCGGAAGGCGGCTTTGAGCCGTTCCCGATCGTCTCGTTCGCGGCGAGTGCGCTGGTGGGGCTTCTGTTCCTCTGGGCGCTCCCAGCTGGAGCGCGCCTGCTGCGAACCGGGGGGGTCCTCTACCTGCTGGCCTGCATCCTCGCCCTCGTGATCCATACCCCGATGGGCAGCAACATCGAGCGCTATGCCGTGCTGCTGGCCGGGCCGTTGCTGCTTTGTGCACTTGCCGATGGCCCGAGTCCGGCGCACTCAGCGAACCAGCCGGGCTCGGCCGGACGAGCCTCGAGTGGGCGCTTGGTACCGGTGCCGCTGATCGCGCTCCTCGGCATTGCCGTCTTTGTGATTTGGGGTCCCGTGCGCGAGACGGTGGCGGTGGCGGGCAACGAATCGACGAGTGCCGCCTACTACACACCCGTCCTGGACTTCCTCGCCCATGTCCAGGCCCCGCCCGCCCCGCCCGTGCGAATCGAGGTGCCGCTCACGCGCTCGCACTGGGAGGCCGCGTTGCTCGCGCCGTCGGTCTCGCTCGCGCGTGGTTGGGAGAAGCAGCTCGACGAGCGCTACGACGGCGCGCTGCTCAACCGTGGGCTGACCGCGGCCGGATACTCGCGCTGGCTGCACGAGCAGGCGGTGAGCTACGTCGCGCTTCCCGACACGCCACTCGATCCCTCGAGCGCCCAGGAGGGCCGGTTGATTCGCCGCGGGCTGCCCTACCTGCGAACAGCGTTCAAGAGCAGGCATTGGACGGTATACGCGGTGCGCGACCCGACGCCGCTGCTGGAAGGCCCCGGACGATTGACCGCACTCGGCCACGATTCCTTCGCGTTGCGCGCGCTCACACCGGGAAGGTTCCTCGTGCGCGTGCGCTTCACGCGCTATTGGACCCTGACGACGGGGGTCGGTTGTGTGGGGCGGTCCTCTGGAGGCTGGACGTCGGTGACGGTGCGCGTGCCCGGTACGGTGGTCGTGGCCGCTCGCTTCTCGCTCGCGCGCGCGCTCGCGGTGGCGGGCTCCTGCAGCCAAGCTCATCCGCCTGAGGGGTCCGGCCCGAGGGCTTTCAGGTCCGGATGAGAGCGCATCATCACGTTGCGCGGTGACCACCGGCGGCCGTTAGGCTGCCGCCCGTGGCGAGGCGTTCTTCGGCGAATCTTATGAGTGTTGCGGCGGGGGTTCTCTGCCTGCTGCTCGCGTCGGCGTGCGGGGGTGCTGGCGGCCGCGGTGCTCGCGCCTGGACCTCCGCCGCCGGCTCCGCTGCGGTCTCCGCGGCGCCGCGGGCTCCGGCACGGAGGGCCACCGCCTATCGCTGGCTCGTCCGTACGCGGGGCGCGCCGCCTTCGATCGCCGCCGAGAACCGCGCGCCTGGCACCACCGCCTGGCGCCTGCCCGGGCCGGCGAGTCTGCTGGGAGGCGCGGCGCGCGGTCCGGTGGCGGGCTATGTCGCGCTGCAGGCAATCGCTCCAGGGCAGCTCGAGCGTGTCTACGTGAACGCCCCCGGCTCCCGTTTGGTGCGGCTGCGCGTCTATCGCATGGGCTGGTATGGGGGCAGCGGCGGGCGGCTGGTGCTGAGCAGCGGGGCACTGGCTGTGCGACGCCAGCCGCTCTGTGCCCATCGTTTCTCCACCGGCCTGACCGAGTGCGATTGGCATCCGACGCTGTCGTTTCGCATTCCCGAAGCGCTGCCCAGCGGGGTGTACATCGTCAAGCTGCTCGCTGGGCACGGCGCGCAGAGCGACTGCTTGTTCATCGTGCGCTCCGCGCGTCCGGCGCCGCTGCTCGTGGAGATCCCGACCGCTTCGTATGAGGCGTACAACGCCTGGGGCGGCGACAGCCTCTACCCGGGGGGCGCGAGGCTCGTCGGCATCACCCACACAAATCAGGGGGTGGAAGTCTCCTATGACCGCCCATATGACAGCCAGACCGGGGCCGGGCAGTTCTTCATTCGCGAGGTCGCGATGGTGCGTTTCCTGGAGCGCTATGGCTATCCGGTGGCGTACACAACGATCGAGTCGATCGACGGCGACCCCGAGCAGGTTTTGGGACCCACCCACCCGCGGGCGTTGATCGACGTTGGGCACTCCGAGTACTGGTCCCAGCGCGACGAGCGGGCCTTTGCACGGGCACGCGACCACGGCGAGAGCCTGATCTTCATCAGCTCCGACACGATGGCCTGGCGCGTGCGCTTCGCGCCCGCCACCGGCGCCTCGAGCCAGGCCGGGGAACGAGATCACGTGATCGTCGCCTACAAGGAGAACGTCGCTCGTGATCCCGATCGTGCCCAACCAACCGGGTTGTTTCCCCAGGGCGGAGCCAGCCTCCTCGGCAGCTCCTACAACGGCTGTATCACCCCGCGCGTGCAGCAGCCCGGCCCGCCGGTGTATCGCTATTACTCCTGGCGCCCCGCTCCGGACCTGGAGCCCGCGTGGCTGTTCGCCCACAGCGGCGTCAGCGCCGCGACGAGTATTCCCGCCATCGTCGGCTACGAGCTGGACCAGCGCACCGCCGCGACACCGCCCGGCACGCGGCTGATCGGCACGGGCTCCGGTGTGCCCTGCTCCTCTGAGGAGGAGCCCTCGCCGATCCGCGGCACGCTGGCCGAGACGACGCTCTATCGGGCGCGCTCGGGCGCGCTCGTGTTCGCCACCGGCACGCTTGGCTGGGAGTATGCGCTCGCGCCCGTGCCGCAATCCTCGCCAGATACTGCGCGCGAGCCGGATCCACGCGTTGTGGCGATGACCCGTAACCTGCTCGCGCGCGTGCTCCGCTGAGGTCTACCTGGGTGCAAACGCGTACAGGCCCGTGTAGCCGGTGAGGTAAATGTTCTGCCCGTCGCTGATCGCTGGATCGAAGGCTCCGGTGTCCAGCTCAAAGACGAGACGGCCGGTGGAGATGCCGAGCCCGTAGGTGCGGTGCTCGCCGAGGTCGGAGAAGTAGACGACGTTGGCGATGATCGTCGCCGAGCCCGAGATCTTTCCGCCCGCCTTGTATTTCCAATCGATTGAACCCGAGCGGGCGTTTAGCGCGTAGAAGGTTCCGTCGTAGGAGCCGAGATAGATCGTCGGGCCGAGGCCCGGAGCGTTGGTGACCGCGGGCGAGGCGTACACGTAGTCGCCGGTCTGCACGGCCCAGTCGAGCCGGCCGGTATCTGCGTCGTAGGCGTAGACGCGCCCGTCGGTGTTGCCGAGGAACACGCGGCCGTAGACGACCGCGGCGGTGGAGTAGAAGGTGCCGCTGCCGATCAGTGCCCCTTCTGAGCCCGCGATCCAGATGCGGCGGCCGGTCTGCTCTGAGATCGCCTGGACATGTCCGGAGTAGTCGCCGAAATAGAGGATCCCGCCGGAGAGGCTTGGGCTTGCCTTGACGGCGCCACCTGCGTGGTAGATCCAGTCGACGTGACCGTTGCTGGCGTGCAGTGCGTAAACAGTCCCGTTCTGGGAGCCGAAGAACAGGCGGCCGTGGTCGAGTAGGGGAGAGGACTCGCTGGGGCTTGGAAGCGAGCGAAACCAGCGGATCGCGCCGGTGGCTGAGTTCACTGCGACCACGCGTCCCGGACGCGTGGGGTGCCCGCTGTCGAGAACGGTCGCGTAGACGGTGTTGCCGGCGACCGCTGGGGAGGACGCGGAGAGCGCGCCGAGACGCCGGTCCCAGAAGGTATGGCCGGTACGCTTGCTGATCGCCTCGAGGATGCCGTTGTCGGCGAGTTGGAAGATGTGATCGCGGTAGATCACGGGCGGGAACTCGAGCAGTGCACCACCGTTGTGTACCCACAGCCGCTTGAACGGGGGACGCACGCGAGCGGGGGCTGGGAAGAAGCGCGTGTGGTTCTTGGTGTAGCCGTAGAGAGGCCACGCGAAGCGTTCCGCGCCGCTCGTCGGCAGGCGTGGGGTCGGCTGGGGGATAAAGCGGGCGTGGGGGTGGTAGATGCTGCCGGTGCGCTGGCGCTCGTACAGGTAGGCGCCGAGCAGGCTGGCTGATAGCAGCACGACCAAGGCCGCCAGGCCCAGGCGGACTCGTTTGGAGCGGAGGGAGAGGCGTCCGATGCGTTCAGACCCTAGTCAGATGCCTCGACGGACGGGTCGATCGCGAGAGATGGTGGCCTGGCGCCCTTATTCGCGGGGTATCGCGCCCTATGATCGCGTGCGTGACGCGTGCCTCCACCGAGGAATCCGAGGTCTTCGCGCCGGGACTGCTGGAGGGCCAGGTGGCTCTTATCACCGGCGGGGGCACTGGTCTGGGCAAGGCGACCGCGCTCGAGCTGGTGCGCTGTGGCGCGACGGTCGTGATCGCCGGGCGCCGGGCGGAGGTGCTGGAGGAGGCGGTGGCTGAGGTCCACGCAACGGTCGGTGAGGGCAGGGCGGATTGGATCGCGGGGGATGTGCGCGAGCGGGTGGATGCGGAGCGGTTGGTGGCGAGCGTGCTGGAGCGCCACGGTCGGCTGGACGTGCTCGTCAACAACGCGGGCGGTCAGTACTTCACGCCGGCGGAGGCGATCACGGCCAAGGGCTGGCGGGCAGTGTGGCGGTTGAACGTGGACGGCATGCTCAACATGGCCGAGGCGGCTTTTGAGCAGGCGATGCGCCCAGCAGGCAAGGGCACGATCGTCAACGTCACGCTCTCTCCCCATCACGGTATGCCGGGGATGGCGCATTCGGGCTCGGCAAGAGCAACCGTTGAGACACTCACGCGCGAGCTGGCTCTGCGCTTTAGCGACGCTGGCGTCAGCGTCACGGCGGTGGCGCCGGGTCCCTTCGATACGGAGGTGATGGAGAAGTACCCGCAGACCGTTCGCGCGGGCATGGCGCGGATCGTCCCGTTGCAGCGAATGGGCAGCGTGGCCGAGCACGCGTGGCTCCTCGCCCTGCTCGCCTCTCCGCTCGGGCACGTGTTCAATGGCTCGACGGTCACGATGGACGGAGCGCGAGATAACTGGGCGGGGCCATGGCCGCCCCCTGGACTGCTCGACGAGTCGGGTGAGGTACCCACCGAGGAGCGAAAAGCACCCAAGCCGCTGTAAAGCGGGGGACGAGGATCGAACTCGCATCATCGCCTTGGAAGGGCGAGGCTCTACCATTGAGCTACCCCCGCGCGCGCGAATCCTGCTCGAAGAGCGGTTCGGCGACGGTGACAGTTTGCACAAACAACGTCGCAGGTGGCTATCTCGTCGAGTACCGACTGCCAATTGCGTTCGCGATGCCCTGAGAGATATTTGAAGTTCTTGTGCCCGAGATGGTCGAACTCGAGGACGGGCGGATCGGTCTCACCGCAGTCGATGCACAGCCGTTTGCGGAAGAACTCGATGAGATATGTCACGCGCTCAGCGACGATCGCCTGTTTGCGGCGCACGGCATTCACGATGTAGCGCTCGCGGTGCGCCGCATAGTGCTCCTGTTTATAGGCCGCTCTGCAGGCGCGGCAGTAGTCGTCCCGCTTGCCCTCGTGCTTTCCGACGCCAGGCGAACTCCGAGCTAGGCATGAGTTGCTGGCCGCGTCCACAGATTCTGGTCGAGTTGGGAGTCGCGCCCACCACGAACATATGTTCCCAGAAGGAGCGGACGGCGGGACACGCCGCCTTGTCCCTAGAATCGAGGGATCGCGGGGAGTGGCGCAGTCTGGTAGCGCACCCGGCTGGGGGCCGGGCGGTCGCAGGTTCAAATCCTGTCTCCCCGATAACGCTTTGTCTGCGAACAGGTGCGAACACAAGCGAATGGCCGCGACACAGGCGAACTGGCCGGGCATCGCGTCGCGTCATGGCGCACCGAACCAGGTGCTCAGCGCCTCACGCAATCCGACGTCCGTCCCCTCGCCCACCCAGGCGACATACCCGTCGGGCCGGATCAAAATGGCCGTAGGAGCATCAACGGCTCCGAGCACCGGAAGCTCCCAAGGCCCCTCATATCCAGCATCGATCAGCTGAACTCGGCCCACCCACGGCGCGATATCAAAGCCGCCGGCCTCACCGAGGTTGAGCAGCATCGGCCGGGCATCGCGCAGCAGCTCGAACACCCGCATCCTTCCGTCAGCGGTGAGAAGCTCCAGATCGGGCATCCGGCGTCCCAGCAGTGGGTGGCCCTCGCCGAGGTCGTAGTGGATGTCCAGCCCGGAGTGCATCCCTGCGAGGTGCTCGAGAGGCTCCTGCATGACCGCGAGGCCCGAGACGACGTCGACCAGGGCCTTCGTGCGCTCGTCTTGGCGCTGGATCGCGGTCTGGGCCATCGTGTAGCGGAGCATGCGGGCCGTGACCGGATGGCGCTCGTCCTGGTAGGTATCGAGGAGGCTCTGTGGCGAGACTCCCGCGACGACCTGGGCCAGCTTCCATCCCAGGTTGACCGCATCCTGCACCCCGAGGCCGAGACCCTGCCCGCCCGCGGGGTAGTGCACGTGCGCGGAGTCGCCAGCGAGCAGCACCCGACCCGCGCGGTAGGCGGCCGCCTGGCGTGTCGCATCGGTGAACCTGGAGATCCATGCGGGATCGTGTACCCCGAAGTCGGTGCCGTAGACGGTGATCAACGCCTCGCTCAGATCGCGCATCGTGGGCTGGCTACTCGGCCCGATCTGGTGCTCGGTCAACGTGATCCGTACTGGGCCCCCATCCTTGTAGATGACCTCGCCGTCGCGGATCTCGTACTCCAACCTGCCGAGGCCGTGGACGCCGATGTCGTCGTACCGGACACCCAAGTCCGGATTCTCTGTCATCTCGGCCTCGGCGATCAGATTGCTCCTGGTCGCATCCCACCCTGGAAACTCGATGCCGGCTGCTTTACGGATCAGGCTTCGTCCGCCGTCGCAGCCGACGAGATACTGCGCCCGCAGCGACTGGCCGTCGGAGCACTCGACCTCGACGCCGCTGTCGTCCTGCGCAAAGCCCATCACCTCGCGGCCGTAATAGATCTGCACTCCCAGCTCGGCGATCCAGGCGGCCATGATCCGCTCGATCTCGTTCTGCCAGATCCCGAGCGAATACGGATGACGCGTCGGGAAATCGCTCATGTCCAGCACGGCCGTGCCGAACCTTGCGACCTGAACCACCTGACCCTCCGCGAGGAAGCGATCGGCGACTCCCCGCTGATCGAACAGCTCGATCGTGCGCGAGTGCAGCCCGCCGGCGCGCGAGCCGACGAGAACGTGATCCGGACGCATCTCAACGACCGCGACGTCGACCTTCGCCAATGCCAACTCAGCCGCCAGCATCATCCCCGCCGGACCTCCTCCGGCGATCACCACCGCGTGCTCGGTCATAGCCACACTCCCGTCGGATACGTCGTCAACAACACACGCATTTTACGACTCCCTTTTCCGTAGGTTCTGGCCTGCGGCGGGCGATTATGTAGCACGAGGGGGGCTTGTAACAAGCCCCCCTTTGGGGTATAAATTGGAGGTGGAGAGGAGCAGTAACTCTCCTTTCCCGTGGCGTGGGAGTAGGTTCAAGTGCGGGCGCCAGACTGCCGATCATGGGTATATATGGCAGCCGCGGAGAACGGCGCCGGGCGGCTTGGGCTGCGCGGCGTGGACTGCGTTTCAAGCACGACGCCTGCGCGGATCGTCCGTTGGCTGCCCACCGCGCTTGTGGCCGCTACAGCACTGCTGGTCAGTGTTCTGGTGGTTGCGATGCTATCTGGGGAATCCAGGCTCCAACCACCGAGCGGGCCGCCGTTTGCGGTCGGGAACCTCCCGGACGCAGCCAAGATCTTTGCAGAGAATCTGCTTGTTCTCATGCTTTACGCCATGGGAGGCGTAGCGGTATCAGTCATTCGGCGCCGGCGTACACGTAGCGCACAACCCGTGACGGCGGGTAGGGAGTTGCTCAGTCGGCTGGCAACGATAATTGTGGTCGGCCTGCTCTTGTTCGCGGCTTGCAGGCAGGCGTATGTTCTCGGCCGCGGGCTCGCGGGTTTCTCTGGCTATTTCTACGTGAGTCGCTGGCGACTTTGGTTGAGCGTGCTACCCCATGCGCTACCGGAGCTTACGGGTATCTTCTTGCCAGTTGCAGCGTGGCTCTTCGCCAGCCGGAAGGGCAGGCAGCGGAACCTGTTGTCACTTACAGTCGTCGCTGCACTCGCCGCTCTGCCGCTGCTGGCTACGGCTGCGTTGATTGAGGTGTATGTATCACCGAGGGTCTTTAGGGCGCTGAGCTGTATCGGAGAAAGCGAAGGATTCCGTGGTGGGGGAGGGGACTGCGGGCCTGAACCGCGGGAATGCCCAAGACTCAGTTCCGCGGAATTTGAAAAGCGCTATCACATTCATTTGTCGCAGGCCGAGATTGTTGATGCCCGTAGGCATTGCATTTCAAGGGAGCAGTGACCAACTGCATCGTCGCGTAGACAGGCCGGCGCCTGGGAGGTGACCTTCGCAAATCGAGCGAACCCTTTTTAGGCAGCTCCGCCGGTAGGTGGCTGGTCGATGCGCACCATGTTGCCGGACGGGTCACGCACGGCGCAGTCCCGTGTGCCCCACGGCTGCTCGGTCGGCTCCTGCACGATCTCGGCGCCTGCCGCGCGGAGCTTCTCGAAGGTGTCGTCGAGGTCCTCGGTGTGGAAGTGGACGCCGTTGAGGGCGCCCTTGGCGAGCAGGGCCGCGAGCGCCTCGCTGTCGGCGGGGCTGCCGTTCAGGTAGTTCGTGAGGACGATCGCTACGCCGGGCTGGGTGCTGGCGCCGACGGTGATCCAGCGGAAGTCTTCGCGGGCGACGTCGTTGCGCAGTTCGAGGCCGAGCGTGTCGCGGTAGAAGGCCAGTGAGAGGTCGGGGTCATGGACTAGTACGAAGCATGTGGAGAGAGTTAGGTTCATGCGCTCAACACTAGGGCGCCGGCGCCCAGCGCGTTTCTCCGATCCTGCTCGGCTTACCGGCGGGACCCGACGTAGGCCGCCAGGTGCTCGCCCGTGATGGTGGCGCGGGCGGCGATGAGCTCGCCAGGCGTGCCCTCGAAGACGATCTCCCCGCCGTCGCGGCCGGCGCCGGGACCGAGGTCGATGATCCAGTCGGCGTGTGCCATGACCGCCTGGTGATGCTCGATGACGATCACCGACTTGCCCGAGTCGACGAGCCGGTCGAGCAGGCCGAGCAGCTGCTCGACGTCGGCGAGGTGCAGCCCGGTGGTGGGCTCATCGAGCACGTAGACGTCGGGTGGGCGGGTCCCTTCTCCGCCATTTGCGTGGCCAGCTTGAGCCGCTGTCGCTCGCCGCCGGACAGCGTGGGAAGCGGCTGGCCGAGGCTGAGGTAACCGAGCCCGACATCGGCGAGTCGCTCGAGGATTCTGTGCGCTGCCGGCGTCTTGGCCTCACCGGCACCGAAGAACTCTTCGGCCTCGATCACCGCCATCGCGAGCACCTCACTGATGTCCTTGCCACCGAACTTGTACTCGAGCACCGCTGCCTGGAAGCGCTTTCCCTCGCATACCTCGCACGGAGCGGCGACACCGGCCATCATCGCCAGGTCGGTGTAGATCACGCCTGCGCCGTTGCAGTTCGGACAGGCGCCCTCGGAGTTGGCGCTGAACAGTGCCGGCTTCACACCGTTCTCCTTCGCGAACGCCTTACGGATCGGGTCGAGCAGGCCTGTGTAGGTCGCCGGATTGCTGCGCCGTGAGCCTTTGATCGCCGTCTGGTCGATCGAGACGACCCCATCGCGCCCGGAGACCGAGCCACTGATTAGCGAGCTCTTGCCTGAGCCCGCAACGCCGGTGATGGCGACCAACACACCGAGCGGGATATCGACGTCGAGGTCCTGCAGGTTGTGGGTGTCGGCGCCGCGGATTTCGAGCGTACCGTCCGGCGTGCGCACTGTCTCCTTGAGGGTGGCTCGATCGTCGAGATGCCGGCCGGTGATCGTCCTGCTTGACCTCAGTCCCTCGACAGTGCCCTCGAAGACCACCTCGCCGCCCGCGGCGCCGGCATTTGGGCCGAGGTCGACGACATGGTCGGCGATCACGATCACCTCTGGCTTGTGCTCAACCACCAGTACGGTGTTGCCCTTGTCGCGCAACTGCAGCAGCAGTTCGTTCATCCGCTCGATGTCGTGCGGATGCAGCCCAATCGTCGGCTCGTCGAAGACATAAGTGACGTCCGTAAGGGAGGACCCGAGTTGACGGATCATCTTGACACGCTGGGCCTCTCCACCGGACAGCGTGCCTGAAGGGCGCTCGAGCGAGAGGTAACCGAGCCCGATGTCCACGAACGAGTCGAGCGTCGCCCCCAGGGCCTCCAGCAGGGGTGAGACCGACGGATCGTCGAGTTTGCCAACCCAGGCAGCGAGATCGCTGATCTGCATTGCGCAGGCGTCAGCGATGTTGATTTGCTTGATCTTCGACGACCGGGCCTCCACGCTGAGCCGGGTCCCCTCGCACTCCGGACAGGTGGTGAAAGTGACCGCCCGCTCCACGAAGGCGCGGATATGCGGCTGCAGCGCCTCTGTGTCCTTGGAGAGCATCGATTTTTGGATCCGTGGGATCAGGCCTTCATAGGTCAGATTGACGCCCTCGACCTTGATCCTGGTTGGCTCCTTGTGGAGCAGGTCGTTCAGCTCTTTCTTGGTGAACTTCTTGATTGGCTTGTCCGGGTCAAAGAAACCGCAGCCCATGAAGATCCGCCCGTACCAGCCGTCCATGCTGTAGCCCGGAATCGTGAGCGCACCCTCCCTCAGCGACTTGTGCTCCTCATATAGCTGAGTGAGGTCGATGTCGTTGACCTGCCCGCGACCCTCACAGCGCGGGCACATGCCGCCGAGGACGCTGAAGCTTCGCTTCTCTTTGGTTGTACGCCCGCCGCGTTCGAACGTGACCGCTCCGGCGCCCGAGATCGAGGCGACATTGAAGGAGAAGGCCTGGGGCGAGCCGATGTACGGCTGCCCGAGCCGACTGAAGAGGATGCGCAGCATCGCACCCGAATCCGTGGCGGTGCCGACCGTCGATCGAGGATCCGCGCCCATCCGCTCCTGGTCGACGATGATCGCGGTCGTCAGCCCTTCGAGCACGTCGACCTCGGGCCGCGCCTGCGTCGGCATGAAGCCCTGGACAAAGGCGCTGTAGGTCTCGTTGATAAGCCTCTGGGACTCCGCGGCGATTGTGCCGAATACCAGCGAGCTCTTGCCAGAGCCGGAGACGCCGGTGAACACCGTCAGCCGGCGCTTTGGTATCTCGAGGCTGATGTCCTTGAGGTTGTTGACGCGCGCGCCGTGCACGCGGATCAGATCGTGGCTGTCGGCGTCGCGCGGAGCAGGCGGTTCTCTCTTCTTGGTTGGGCTCATGGTTCAGCGCGAGAGCGGTGCTCGGCAGACATCAGTCTTGGGGAAGTACCGCAAAATCACGCTTGGCCTTCCTATACCAGGCCATTCCTGACAGGGGATGCTTCCACCTACCCTGCATCTCGCTCAGCGCGTCGCGGTGCAGTTCGTCACCGCTTGCGACGATTTCCTTCAAATGCTTGTCCTGTGCCTTTATGACCTCATTGGCGCTGTTTCCGTGGTGTGCGAGGTCACACGGTCCACCCAGTTCTCGACACGTCATGGTCGTCATGAATCTCGCTTCCTTTCATGGTATGCCGCCGACACCAGCCCGATGTGCTGGCCTTCGGCCTCGAAGCCGGAGTGGGACGAGCTCGTGCCCGCAAGGCTAGGGAGCCAACGCCCCGCGCGCTTCTCCGATCCTGCTCGGCTTGCTGGCCGGCTTGCCGGTCGGGCGAGTGAGCTCCTTGGCGACGCAGCCCGGCACGCTCGCGAGCGCGCCGTGGTCACGGGCGCGGTAAGCCGTCGGCGTCTCGCCCACCAGCTGGGTGAAGCGGGCGCTGAACGAGCCAAGCGACGTACACCCGACCGCCATGCAGGCCTCGGTGACGGACATGTCGCCGCGGCGCAGCAACGCCTTCGCCCGCTCGATTCGTCGCGTCATCAGGTAGGCGTAGGGCGTCTCGCCATACGTCGCGCGGAACTGCCGCGAGAAGTGTGCGGTTGACATCAACGCGGCGCGGGCGAGTGCGGCGACGTTCAGCGGGCGCGCGTACTCGCGGTCCATCAGATCGCGGGCCCGGCGCAGATGCGCGAGGTTGGCGAGCTCCTCCGGCGTCACGATGTGAGCGTAGCGGGCGCGCTCGATCGTGGGTTCAACGAGGCTTGCGGCGCGGCGTTCGTGAGTTAAATCCGGCTCGAAGCCGAACAGATTTATCTCACTCATCTGGCGGCCATCGATACGAACGCGACCACCAGCATCGGCCGTGGGTTAGTGGGGCTGGACGGCCCCACACAACGTTACGCCTTCATCACCGCCGAAGATTTACCAAGCGCTCAATTGCTGAAATCGTCAAGTTTTGGGTTATCGAGCAGCATGGCAGGCACGGTTTCTGACGAGAGCCCAGGCTGCCCGCTCAGGTACGGCCTGCCACCTGGCGCTCGGCGAAATACGCGTATTCGAGCTTGCCCATCGAGGTGAGCGGGGTGCCGCCTTCGAAGAGCTCGGCGATGAGAGAGCCCAGGTAAACGCGGGCATGCAGTTGCCCAATCACCGAGGACACCGCCATCTCGATGCGACCCAGCATCGTGTACTCGGGCGGCATCGTGAGGTACCGAAGCGCATTGGCGGCGGGACCGCTGGGGGAGTACCTGTGCTCGACCATCTTGGCCGCAGACACCGGGGTGATCAACCGCCGTCCCGCACCGAACATCGCGTTACCGTGCCGCCACCAGGCGAATGCTTCCTCGGGGGTGACGGGGTCTGAGGATCGCCACAGCCCGGCCTCCACGCATGCCCGCCAGGTCCCGAGGACGTCGTTGCGAAAGCATGCGCCCGCGATCGCCTCCACCATCGTCACCTGTTCGCGCTGCAGGTGCTTGACGCAGCCGAAGTCCAGGAAACTCACGCTCCCGTCATCGTGGAACATGTAGTTTCCGGGGTGCGGATCGGCGTTGAACGAGCAGAGGCGGTGATAGGAGCCATAGGTGAAGCGGTGTATCGCCTCCGCCCACTGGTCGCGCAACTCCTGCTC
Organism: uncultured Solirubrobacterales bacterium; assembly: GCA_963822625.1. GTDB lineage: Bacteria > Actinomycetota > Thermoleophilia > Solirubrobacterales > Solirubrobacteraceae > Palsa-744. The sequence goes on from CAWGIH010000001.1 coordinate 77,491, forward strand.
GGCAGTGAGGGCTTCGCTCCACGGTCGGCCCCGCACAAGCTCCTGGGTCAGCACGCGACCAGTGCATAGCTCTGCAACGATGCCCGGCACGTGGATGAACGGGTGTCCGCGATAGTGCTCGGCGAACTCGGCCTGGTTGGCCGCCTCGCGCCGATAGTCGAGCTCCTCGGTGATGCGCACGGTCATCTCGCGTGCCGCGCCGCGAAGGTCGAGGCTCAGCCGATAGGAGGACACGGCGCCGATCAGGCTCAAGAACGTGGCGAGCAGCTCGTTGTTTTTCAGGTCGGCGCGGATCGCGTCCGCGACTCCGGGATACTGGATCTTCACCGCGACCTCACGACCGTCGTGCAGCCGGGCAGCGTGCACTTGGCCGATTGACGCGGCCGCCAGGGGCTCCCAGTCGAACTCCGCGAATGCGCTCTCGGTCCGCCGGTCGAGCTCGTGCTCGAGCACTACGCGCGCGAGCTCGGGCGCCATCGGCGGTGCATCATCGCGCAGTCGCCCCAGCGCCTCGTGGTAGATCGACTGAAACTCCGCCGGCACCGCGGGGCTGGCTGACACGCATGACAGCATTTGCCCGGCCTTCATCAGCGCGCCCTTGGAGCGACCTAGCAGCTCAGCGTAGGACTCCGCCGTGCGGATGTGAAACTCGATGCGTTGCGACTCAGCGCGCGCCGCGCCCGTCAGCTTGCCGCGCAGCCCGACCACGACCGCCTCGCCCGCGGTGCGGGCGCTCAGCGCGGCCAGCGGAGCGGTGCGCCGCAAGCGCCCGCGGTCGATGCCGTCACCCAAGGCCTGAGGCTCATCGGTCGGGTACGGCCAGGTTTGCCAATCAGGCATAGTTGCTCGCCGCCTCACGCTCGGCGAAGAAAGCGTGCTCGCGCTTGCCCATCTCCGTGAGTGGTGCGGCGTCCTCGCAGTACTCAGCAGCGAAGGAGCCCCAATTGTTGCCGGCACGCAGCCCGGCGATCACAGATGCCACACCGATCTCGGCTCTGACAAGGAGCGTGTACTCAGGCGGCATTGTGCAGTGCCGCAGGACGTTGGCGGAAGGACCTGTCGGCGAGAACCTGCGTTCGATTCCCCTACCCACGGAATCCGCAGTCGCGACGAAGTGCTGCTGTGACCACACCAGCGCGTTGTCTTCTCGCCAATAGGCGAAGACTTCCTCTGGGGTAACGGGATCGATGGAACGCAACATTCCCGACTCCACGGTCGTCCTCCACGTTCCCAGCACGTCGCCGCGAAAGCATTCACGATAGATCGCGACGAACATCTCGACACGCTCGCGGCGCAGGCGCTTGACGCTTCCGAAGTCCAGGAAGCTGACGCTCCCGTCCTCGTGGAAGAGGTAATTACCTGGATGCGGATCGCCGTTGAACAGGCTCCATCGATAATAAGAGCCATAGACGAAGCGGTGGATCGCCTCCGCCCACTGGTCTCGCAGGCCTTGGTCTGCGGCAAGGGCTTCATTCCAACGGCTGCCTCGCACGAGCTCTTGCGTCAGCACGCGACCGGTGCACAGCTCGCCGATCGTCTCCGGCACGTGGATGAACGGGTGTCCGCGGTAGGTATCGGCGAACTCCGTCTGGTTGGCCGCCTCGAGTCGGTAGTCGAGCTCTTCCTCGATGCGTGCCCCGATCTCACGCGCCATGCCACGAAAGTCCAAGCTCACTTTCTTCGGGGATAGACCGAACATCAACCCGAGAAACGTGGCCAGCAGCTCGCTGTTCTTCAGGTCGGCTCCGATCGCCGCTGCCACCCCGGGATACTGAATCTTCACCGCAACGGCTCGGCCATCGTGCAGCCGGGCGGCGTGGACCTGGCCGATCGAGGCTGCTGCCAGGGGCTCCCAGTCGAACTCGGCAAACATGTGGTTGGTGGGGCAGCCGAACTCGCGCTCCAGCACGGTGCGCGCGAGCTCGGGCGCCATCGGTGGCGCCTCGCTGCGCAGACGTGCCAGCGCCGCCTGGTAGATCGACTGGAACTCTGCCGGCACTGCGGAGCCGGCCGAGACAAATGACAGCATTTGCCCGGCCTTCATCAGCGCGCCCTTGGAGCGGCCGAGCAACTCGGTGTAGCGCTCAGCCGTGTGGATGTGAAACTCGGTGCGTTGCGACTCGGCGCGCGCCGCGCCCGTCATCTTGCTCCTCAGCCCGACGACGACCGCCTCGCCTGCGGTGCGGGCGCTCAGCGCGGCCAGCGGAGCGGTGCGTCGCAAGCGCCCGCGGTCGATGCCGTCACCCAAGGCCTGAGGCTCATCGGTCGGGTACGGCCAGGTTCGCCAATCAGGCATAGTTGCTCGCTGTCTCACGGTCGGCGAAGAAAGCGTGCTCGCGCTTGCCCATCTCGGTGAACGGCTCCTCGCCCCCATAGAACTCGGCGGCGATCGACTGCCAGTAGTTACAAGCGTGCAGCTGCGCGACCAGCGACGCGACCCCCAGCTCGATCCTGGTCATGACCGTGTACTCAGGTGACGGCGTGCTGTGGCGCAGAGCGTTGGCCGCAGGGCCGCGCGGTGAGAACGCGTGCTCGGCCATACTGGCCGCATGTTCAGTGGTGAACGCGAGGGGCTGCTCTCTCCAGAACATCTCGAGCAGCCCCCGCCAGTAAGCGAATACCTCCTCGGGCGAGACGGGAGCAGAAGATCGCAAGAACTCACCCTCGATGCATGCCCGCCAGGTTCCGAGCACGTCACCGTGCACACATTCGTTCCCGATCATCCCCATTGCGTCGATGTGCTCGCGGCGGAAGCGCTTGACGCAGCCAAAGTCAAGGAAGCTCACGCTCCCGTCTTTGTGGAAGCGGTAGTTGCCGGGATGAGGGTCGGCATGAAGCAGGCGAAAGCGAACGTTGGAGCCGTAGACGAACCGGAAGATCGCCTCCGCCCAGCGGTCGCGCAGCTCCTGCTCGGCGTCTAATGCCGTGCTCCAGCCGCAGCCGTGCACGAGCTCCTGGGTAAGCACACGATCGCTGCACAGCTCACCGATCACCTCCGGCACATGGATGAACGGGTGCCCGCGATAGTGCTCGGCGAACTCAGCCTGGTTTGCCGCCTCGAGTCGGTAGTCGAGCTCCTCGGTGATGCGAACGCTGATCTCGCGCGCCATGCCGCGAAGGTCGAAGCTCAGCTTCCACGGCGACAAGCCGCCGACGAACAAGCTCAGGAACGTGACCAGCAGCTCGGTGTTCTTGAGATCGGAGCCGATCGCCTCCGTAACGCCCGGATACTGGATCTTCACCGCCACCTCACGACCATCGTGCAGCTGGGCGGCGTGGACCTGGCCGATCGAGGCTGCTGCCAGGGGCTCCCAGTCGAACTCGGCAAACAGGTGGTTGGTGGGGCAGCCGAACTCGCGCTCCAGCACGGTGCGCGCGAGCTCGGGCGCCATCGGTGGTGCGTCACTGCGTAAGCGTGTCAGGGCCGCCTGGTAAATCGGCCGGAACTCCGCCGGCACCGCGGGATTGATCGATGCGAACGAGAGCATCTGACCGGCCTTCATCAGTACACCCTTGGAGCGGCCGAGCAACTCGGTGTAGCGCTCAGCCGTGTGGATGTGAAACTCGGTGCGTTGCGACTCGGCGCGCGCCGCGCCCGTCAGCTTGCCGCGCAGCCCGACCACGACCGCCTCGCCCGCGGTGCGGGCGCTCAGCGCGGCCAGCGGGGCGGTGCGCCGCAAGCGCCCACGGCTGATGCCGTCACCGATCGGCAGCACGTCGCTTGGATCTGGGGGAAGCCCGGCAGCGGACACTAGTCAAACGCCTCTCTCCTCGGTCTACTGACTCAAGCTAAGTGTATTCTTAGGCAGACTCATGTCAACCACGACTCGTGAGCGCATCGTCGATGAAGCGATGCACCTGTTCAGCCAACATGGCTACACAGCCACCAGCATCGCCAAGATCGAGGCCGCGGCCGGACTCACACCGGGAGCCGGCGGCATCTACCACCACTTCGCGAGCAAGGAAGCGGTGCTAGCCGCTGGCATCGAGCGCCAGCTCGCGAGGCTCGGTGCGCTCCGTGAGATCCGGAACGTGCTCGGCTCGTTGGGCGACCTCAAAGCCGAACTGACGCTGACCGCACGCTACGTCCTCGCGGAGCTCGACAGCGAGTCCGAGCTGCTGCGCATCCTCACTTCCGACGTACGCAACCGGCCGCAGTTGTTGACCACCGCCGTCGAGCAGCTCGTGAGCTCCACGTTCGCGGGCTTTGCCAGCTGGATCGGCGAACGTGCCGAGCGCGCAATACCGGCGGAGGAGGCGAAGGCCATAGCCGCCTTCGGACTTGGCTCGTTGCTCTCCTCTCGCCTGCTGCGTGACGTCCTCGGCATCCCGGCTCAGGTCAGCGACGAAACACTCGTCGAGACCTGGGTGCAGATGATGGCCACGGCCCTGGCCGATCACGCGTCCGAATGACGCTCGGTACTCGCATCAGCCTTTCGTAGCTGCGCGAGTGCTCAGACCCACCAGTCCAATGGCACGCCGCAGAGGGTGATGCCGCTCTCAGGACGCGGCACGTCGCAGTCGGCCCTGGGTGATGCCGTCCCCTGCTCTCACTTAGGTTGCCTAAGTGTATGCTTAGCTGCGATGAGCGAACTGCTGGCGATGTCGCGTGAATGGCTTGCCGCCACAGGCGAGATCGGTCGCTTCTTCACCAACGTCATGCGTGAGGTGTATGGGCTGCGAGTATTTCGCTTCTTCGGGGAGGCGCTGCGCCAATCGGGGATCCTGATCGTTGGCTCAACGATGGTGATCGTCGCCACCGTCTTCATCTTCGGGTTGACGTGTGGGATCGAGGGCGCGTACTTCACGCAGGCGCAGGGCGTACCCGCCGCCGCAGGCATCTTCACCGCGTGGTGCAACCTGCGCGAGGCCGACCCGCTGATCTTCGGCTACATCATGGCCGCGAAGATCGGCACCGGAATCGTGGCCGAGCTCGGCGCGATGCGCATCTCAGAGGAGATCGACGCGCTCGAGGTTATGGGCGTCGACTCGCTGACTTTCCTCTGTGCAACGAGATTGTTGGCCGCCTGGATTGTGCTGCCGTTCATGTATGTCGTCGCTCTCGCAGCTGCCTTTCTCGCCTCGTATATCGCGGTGGTGCACCAGGTCGCTTCGGTCTCCTCGGGTGGGTATCTGCTGGTCTTCTGGCAGTACCAGAATCCAGTGGACTTTTTGTACAGCTTGACGAAGGCGATGACGATGGCAACAGCGGTCGTGCTCGTGGCTTGCTATTACGGCTACAACGCTTCAGGCGGCCCCGTCGGTGTCGGTCAGGCGACGGCCAAGTCGATGGTGCTCAACCTCGTGTTGGTGAACTTCATCGGCATGATTGGCACGCAGATCTTTTGGGGCACCGAAGTGCGAGCCCCGGTCGGAGGGTAGGTGCGCCGCGACTCCATCTTCTCCGGCGGTGCCCGTCGTGCCGTCCGCCGAATGCTCCTCCTGATCTCGCTCGGCTGCGTGTGTGCGGCGCTCGCAGGGATCGCCTGGGCCGGGGACGCGCTCCTCGTCAAGGAGGCGTTCACGCCGGACAGGCTGGGCGCGGCCGCCAACCTATCGATTACGGCGAGCTTTGCGTCGAGCGCTGATGTGCCGCCGTCGCCGATCAGTGCGATCACACTGTACGGCCCGGCTGGGCTCGGTATCCAGGCGCGGGACGCGGGGACGTGCACTGAGGTAGTGCTCGAACAGCAAGGTCCGGCGGGCTGCCCGGCGGACTCGCGGGTGGGCTTCGGCGGCGGCGTCGCCGTGCTCGCCTTTCCTAGTCAGCTCGTGCGCGAGCCGTTCACGCTCGACTTCTTCTTTGCTTCCTCAGAACATGGACGTCTGAGGCTGCTGGCGTACGCGAACGCGAGCGCGCCGGTCGGGGCGTCGCTCGTAGTGGTGGCGAGAGAGATCCCTGCGCCCAAGCCGTATGGACTGGGCTTCAGCGTTCAGGTCCCGTCGGTCTCGACAATTCCCGGCGCCGCATATGCCTCCGTTGAAAGCGCGTTCGCGACGCTTGGTGCAAACGACGTCGCTTACTACAAGACCGTCCAGGGCCGGCACACGCTCGTTCACGTCAAGGGGCTGATCGTGCCCAGGACGTGCCCCTCAGGCGGCTTTCCGACGCGCGCCACGGTGCAGTTCAGCGACGGCACCACGTTCACCGTCAACCCGGCGATTCCGTGTCCACGCGGCTGACTCCCTGTGCGCCGGTGTGCGCCGCGCTGCTCGCCGTGCAAGCAAGCCTGATGCTCGCGTGTGCGACGCCGGCCAGCTCCGCGCCCAACGGCAGCTCCCAGGCCCCGGCCACGATCGCGGCGTCCTTTCACCCCGACAGGCTCGGTGCTACGGGCGCGCTCACCGTAAATATGGACTTCGCCGAGAGCGCGGTTGGTGAACCGTCGCCGCTGCGCCGCTCGGTTCTGCGCCTACCCACCGGACTGGGTATCGAAATCCCACACTTGCGCAGCTGTGATCTTTACCGCCTGCAACTCTTGGGCGCGCGCGGTTGTCCGGCACAATCGCTACTTGGCGTCGGGCGAGCGCTCGTGCGCGCACCGCTGGGCTCCCAGTCGCTCGCAGAGAGCATCTCGCTGTGGCTGTTTCTCGGCCCGCTGCGCAACCTGCAGCCGACGTTTGAGATGCTCGCGCAGGGCTACACGCCGTTTGACGAGCGGGTGGTGTTGAGCGGCACGGTGCTCCCCGACAACCCGCCCTACGGGGAAGACCTCGTGCTGCCCGTTCCCGCGATCGGAACGCTGCCGCTCGAGCCGCAGGCGCAGGTCGCCTCAGTGTCCCTGACGATCGGCTCTCCTCGGCGCTCAGCGCGCGCGGCGAATACGACCATCGAGCCAACGCACTGCCCGCCTGGCGGCTTTCCGTTCGCGGCCGAACTCACCTACGCGGACGGGCAGGCGCAGGACATCTCTACGGCCACTCCTTGCCCACGATGAACACAAGAAAGCAGGTATGACAGATGCGAAATGACAGTAGGAGAACCCGCGGTCTCATAAATTTGCTCGCCGTCGCGGCGTCTGTTTCGCTCGCGACGAGCTTGGCTTCAGGGACGCTTGCCACAAGTGCCTCACAAGCACGCGGTGCGGTTGCCAGCGACGCGAGGGTGCTCTCCCTGAACGAGGACGGCAGCCTTCACCTGACGAGCAAGCACGGCTTCACGCTCAACGAGAAGGGTCTCGCGTCGGGCACGGTGAGGGGCACGATCTACGTTCATCTGAGCATCGTTTCCAGCAGCCGTGTCACCGCCGAACTGAACATCTATCCGAGTGGTGGCTCGATCACGGCAAAAGGCAGCGCGAGCTATCACAAGGAACGTACGAGAGCGATCTTCTCCGGCTCCATTGCGATCGAGCGCGGCACCGGCAGCTACGCCCACGCGCGAGGATCAGGTCTGAGTTTCAGTGGAACCATTCAGCGCTCAAACGACGCCGTTACCGTGCACGTGGCAGGCAATGCCGTTGACTGAGCCGAGCACGTTGACTGAGCCGCGCAAGCACTTCTCGCTTGAGCACGAGAGCGAGAGCGTGATGCTCGAGCTGCGTGACCTGGTCAAGCACTACCCCACCTTCGGCGGGGAGCCGGTGCGGGCCGTCGACGGCGTGTCGCTGAGAGTGCGGGCCGGCGAGATGGTCGCGCTGTATGGGCCGAGTGGGTCGGGCAAGACCACGCTGCTGTTGATGATCGCCACGCTGCTTGCCCCGACATCGGGGGCGGTGCTCATCGGCGGGCACGATACCTCCGCGCTGTCAGAGCGCGAGGCGTCCCGGTTCAGGCTCACAGAGCTCGGCTTCATCCGCCAAAACTTTGACCTGTTGCCGGGCGTCAGCGCGATCGACAACACGATCCTCAAGCTGTTGGGTTCGATGCGCTGGCGTCAAGCGCAGCGCGAGATCGAGCCGTTGCTCATTCGTCTCGGGCTGGGTGAGCGCCTGCACCACCGCTCAGAGACGCTCTCGATGGGCGAGCGCCAGCGTGTGATGATCGCGCGCGCCCTATCCACCAACCCTCGCCTGCTGCTCGCCGATGAGCCAACCGGAAGCCTCGACACCCAGCGAGGTCGCGAAGTGCTCGAATTGCTGCGTGAGCTGTGCCGTGAGCGTGGCGTGGCGGTCGTGCTCGTCAGCCACGATCCGATGGCGGCCCGCTATGCCGACCGCGTGCTGGTCCTGCGCGATGGGCGGCTCGGCGACTATGACGCGGACCCCGCGAGCCTCACGCCGCCGTGAAGCTGTCGAACATCCTCTTGCTCTACCGGGTGCGGCTGCGTGCACGAGCCGCGCAGGAGTGTCTTGCGATCGTCGGCATAGCGGCGGGAGTGGCCCTGCTGTTCGCCTCGCAGGTCTCGAGCTCGAGCCTCCAGGGCTCCGTCGGCGAGCTCGAGCACGGGATCGTCGGCAACGCGACGCTGCAGCTTGCGGCGCGCGACCCGCACGGCATCTCGCAGGGTGTGCTGGAGCGCGTGCGGCGGCTTGCAGGCGTGCGCTTCGCCGCTCCACTACTCGAAGCGAACGCACAGGCGAGCGGTCGGGGCGGCAGCGCGTCGGTCGAGCTCATCGGCGCCGATCAGAGTCTGTCGGCGCTTGGAGGCACGCTCGTGCCGCACGGCGAACTCACCCCGTTCGGCGGGATCGGCGCGGTCGTCATCGCGGCGCCGCTTTCACATGCGCTGGGAGTCACCCGTTTTGGCCAGGAAGTCACGCTGCGGATCTCCGGACATACCGTGCAGGCGCCACTCTACGCTCAGCTGGACGAACGACAAATCGGCCAGCTCGTACGCAGTCCCGTCGTGATCGCTCCGCTCTCATACGCCCAGGAAATTGCCGGGCTGCAAGGACGCGTCAGTCGCGTACTCATCCAGCCGGACCCGGGCGCGCAGGCGCGCGTGCGGGCGGAGCTCGTGGCGCTTACCGCAGAGCACGCGAACGTCGAGCCGATCGACTACGAAGCAACTCTGTTTGCCAACGCCGTGCGCGCGAGCAGCCAGTCGAGCGCACTGTTCTCCGCGATCAGCGCCCTCGTGGGATTCCTGTTCGCGTTCAACGCGACACTGCTCACAGTCCCCGCGCGGCGGCGGCTGATCGTCGATCTGCGCCGCGATGGCTACGCCCCGCGGACGGTGATCGCGACACTCTGCCTCGACGCGCTCGTGCTCGGTGTGCTCGCGTCTGTGCTCGGGCTCGCGCTCGGCGACGTGCTCTTTACACGCGTCCTGCGCTCGGACTCTGCATTCTTCTCGCTCGCGTTCACGGTCGGCTCCGAGCAATCTGTCAGCTTCACAGACGTGGCGATCGCTGCCGGAGGTGGCATGCTCGCCGCGCTCGCCGCGGTGCTCAGCCCGCTGCGCGCGGTTCTCTCGCACGACCCGCTCGCCGCGACCAGCGAACGCGAGTCCTCAAGCGCCAGATGGGCCGGCGCGCGCACGGCGCTTGCTGGGCTCGCCTGCCTCGCCGCGGCCAGCGTGCTGCTGACGATCGAACCCGACGCGGCGATCCCCGGCATGGTGCTCGTGATCGCGGCGCTGCTCTGCGTGTTGCCGCTCACGTTGCGCGCGACGCTCGCGCTGGCGGGGTGGCTTGCCGCGTTCTTCGTCAGCCCGGTGCCGCACGTCGCTCGGATGGAGCTGAGCGCGGGGCGCACAAGAGCGGTGGCGATCGCCGCGACCGGGGCCGTGGCCGTCTTTGGCAGCGTCGCGATCCAAGGCGCGCACCGCGATCTGCTCGCCGGTCTGCGAACGGCCGCGCGTGAAACCACCGCGGCCGCGCCGGTCTGGGTGGCGCCGGTCGGCTCCTACAACCTGTTGATGACCACCCCGTTCGCTCCGCTTGCGCAGAGGCGCCTGCGGCACGTTCCGGGGGTCCAGGCGGTCGGGCTTTATCGCGGCGGGCTGCTCGACTACGGCCGGCGGCGCGTGCTCGTCATCGCCCCGCCCCTCGCGGCGCGGTCGCTGCTGCCGGCGGGACAGCTGCTCGGCGGTAACGCACGCAGGGTGCAAGCGCTCGTGCGCGGCCGTGGCTGGATCGTCGTGTCACGGGCGATCGCCGAAGAACACGACCTGCATGTCGGGCAGAGCGTCACACTGCCGACCCCCAACCCGACGAGGATGTACGTGGCGGCCCTGTCCACCAACCTGGGTTGGGAGCCGGGGGCGATCGTGATGAGCGCACCCAGCTATGCGCGCGCATGGGGCAGCACAGACGCAAGCGCGTACGCGATCGAACTCGCCCCCGGCATTTCGCCCAGCCGCGGCGCGCGTGAGATACAGAGCGCCTTGGGCCCGAGTCGAGAGAGCGCGCTAGCCGTGCAGACCGCCCGGCAGCGCAGCGGTGCGCTCCAGACGCTCGACACGCGCGCGCTCGCGCGCCTCACACAGATCGCAACGCTGATCCCGATCTTCGCCATCCTCGCGATGGCGGCGGCGATCGGCGCGATGGTGTGGCAGCGGCGAGCGCGCTTGGCCAAGCTCAAGCTCGAGGGTCTCGCGCGAGCGCAGTTGTGGCGCACGATCCTGATCGAGAGCCTGCTCCTGCTCGGCGCCGGCTGCGTCACCGGTGCCCTGTTCGGCCTCTACGGTCAGCAGCTCGCCGATCGCGCGCTCGCGCAGACGATCAACTTTCCTGTCGATCACTCGCTCGGCCCGTTGCCCGCGCTCGCGAGCCTCGGCTTGGTCATCGCTGCCGCGCTCGCTGTGCTCGCGCTCCCCGGGTACCTGGCGACAGGTGTGCCGGCAAGTGTCGCGCTCCAGGAGTGAGCAGGGCCCGTCACGCATGACGCTGACGCTAGCCCGCGATGTGGCCCGCCCGCGATGTGGCCGCTATGGCTAGATTTAGCCAAATGACTGTCCGGCGTCTCAGGTTGGGGGAGGGGAAAAGGATCCGCGCGCTTCGCTTGGGCGCGCTCGCTGATGCGCCATATGCTTTCTGCTGATGGCCGTCAGGGATTGGGCGTCGGCCCGCGGTGCGGTTCTAGAGATCTCTGTCACCGATCGTGCGCCGGCCGCGGCTGCGCTGTACCGCAAGCTCGGTTTCTCAGCGACCGGCGAGGCATGTCCGCTTGCCTTGGACCCATCGATCATGGAATTCTCGATGACACAGTCACTCGAGGGCCTGTAACCGCGAGATAGATGAGAAGAAACCGCTGAATGAGAAGAAACCACTAGATGAGGAGGGACACCATGCCTGCCCTTGACCGCTTACAGCTAGCCCGCGACATTTACGGCGCTTACGTCTCCGGCGATCGTCGCGTCGTCGAGGAGCTGCTCAGTGACGACTTCAAGTTCTATAGCCCAGCGGATGTGGGCATCGACCGTGCGCGGTACTTCGAGCGCTGCTGGCCGAACGCTGAGTTGATCGCCGATTTCCAGTTCACGCGCCTGCTCGAGGTGGGAGATGAGGTGGTGCTCACCTACGAGAGCACCAAGACTGACGGCAGCCGCTTTTGCAATACCGAGGTGCTCACCTTCGCAGGGGAGAAGCTCAGTAAGGCCGAGGTCTATTTCGGCTGGAACCTAACGTGATTTGCGCTACCCGTAGCGTTGTGATTTGCGCTACTAAAGCCGTCGCCGAGGGGAGGGGTCGCTCCCGGTGAACCGCAAGCAGTGGCTGATCCTGCTCGGTGTCGCGATGGTCGTGCTTACGATCGTCCCTGTCTTCCTCTTCGAAAAACGATTGGAACACGCAGGTGGGCCGGGAATCCTCGCGTTCGAGTTCGCGGCGACCAAGGCGCGCGCGAGTCAGATCCTCGCCGAATGGGGTTCGCAGGGTCGCCACATCGCCCGCCTGTCCCTGATCGTCGACTACGCCTACATGGTCAGCTACGGCGGGTTCTTCACGCTCGCCGGGCTCGCCACCCGCGATCTCGCCCGGACACGCGGCTGGCGGCGCCTGGCCACGGCGGGCATGGTCGTCCCGTTCTTCGCCGCAGCCGCGGCGCTGTTCGACGCCATCGAAAATGTGTTCCTGCTGCTCGTCCTCGAAGGTCACGGAGGCGAGCACGCACCGCTGATCGCGACCATCTGCTCGGGCATCAAGTTCACACTGATCACGATCGCGATTGCCTATGTGGTCTGGGGGGTGGTGTGGCGGGCGGCGACGGCGATGGGATGAGCAGATCTGCTAGTTCGGCCGATCCAGCTGCACGCCGCTGACGGCAGGGGGGCCGTCAGCGTGATATTTCATGCAGGCATGTTGCCGGCCGACGAAGTGCAGCTCGAGAACCCGGCGTATGCGGCCCTGGGTGGCGCGCATGAGCGGTTTGCGCTGGTGTGTGGCCGCGCGCGCCGATACCAGGTTGACGTCGCGCCGTTTTTTGGCCTGCCCTCCTCACCCTCAGCACAGGACTGGCAGGATGCGGAAGATCTCCTGTCACCAGGTACCTTCGCGGCCGTCCGGTTGGGCGGTGCCGAGCTACCTGATGCTTGGCAGGCGGTGCAGACCTTCGATCTGGTGCAGATGATCGGAGAGCGCGTCGCCGGGGTCGATTGCGCGGAGGCGATACCGCTCGATGCCGCCGATGTCCCGGAGATGCTCGAGCTCGTCGCGCAGACCGAACCGGGACCGTTTCTGCGGCGGACTATCGAGCTTGGTGATTACCTGGGCATCCGGCGTGACGGGGCGCTCGTCGCGATGGCCGGCGAGCGGTTTCGTCTGGACGGTTGGAGGGAGATCAGCGCCGTCGCCACCAAGCCCGACTATCGCGGTCAGGGGCTGGCCTCTGCACTCATGGGCGCGTTGATCGCGGGCATCCAGCGGCGCTCAGAGCGCGTTTTTCTGCACGTCATCAGCACCAACACAGGGGCGATCCGGCTCTACGAGGAGCTGGGCTTCCGCGTGCGGCAACGCGCGACACTCACCGTCGTGACCCGCGAGGAGCTCCGAGACGCTCAGACATAGGCTCACTTCGGCGACGCCTTCCTTGATAACCATCTATTGCTATGGCTTGCTGACCGTGCAGATGAAGTGGATACCGAGCTGAAAGCGCTCGAGCTCAACAGTGTCAGAGATCGCCCCTCAGGTCCTCCCAGGGCCGTGAGTAGGGATCGCCGGGGAAGACTGTGGCGATCACTCACCGAGCGGGGTCAACAGACGACCGAGGCGATTGGCCGGAAGCTGGCTTTACGCGCATCCGGCCGAAACTCAGCGCCCTTTTCCGCCAACTCACCGCCCCCTTCCTCGGCCAAAGTGCATGACGGCCGGGGCGGCTACCGCGAAGTCATCGCCGCCCGTGACGGCCCGCTCCTCTGGCTTGCGTAGGTCTTTGACGGTGGCGGCTGCCGGATCGTCGAGTCTGGTCAGTCGGGTGATGTTCTTGGCGAGCAGGTTGATTGCGCCGCCGCCTGAGACGTGGCGCTCGAGGATGCCCTCGACGAGGATCAGGGGCTCGGTGCGGACGATCAGGCGGTTCTTCTCGTACAGCGTCGGTGGGACGATCACGTTGAGCGTGCCGCCCTCGTCCTCGAGTAAGAGGAAGGTGATGCCGTTCGCGGTGCCGGGTTTCTGGCGGGCGATCACGAACCCGCCGACCTTCAGCCGCGTGCTGTGGCGTACGTTGGCGAGCGTCGCGATCGGCAGGGCGCGTTCGGAGTCCAGTTGCTCGCGCAGAAGTCCTAGAGGGTGGTGTTCGGTCGAGATGCTGGTGGCGGTGTAGTCGGCGATCATCGACTCCCAGTCTGTGAGGGCGGGCAGCGCCGGCGCTGTGTCGAGGGGCAGCTCGAGTGCGAGCTGGTCGCCGCGGGGTGTTCGCTTGGCGGGGGTCACGACGCCGAGTTGCCACAGTGCGGTGCGCCGCGCGTAGGGGCCGTCACCGGCGAGCGTGTCGCAGGCTCCGGACCAGGCGAGCGCTTCGAGGGTGGCGGTGCTCACCGCGGCGCGCGCGGCCAGGTCCCGCGGGCCGCGGAAGGGGCCGCCGTGTTTCGCGGGCTGTGATCAGCCTGTCGATGTCCTCGGCTTGAACCCCCTTGATGTAGTTCAGGCCGATGCGGATCTCTCCCGTGTTGGTGACGGTGCAGTCGGCGTCGCTGTCGTTCGCGTCTGGTGGAAGGACCGTGAGGTGTTTGCGCTGGGCCTCGTGGATCAGTGAGTCTGGCGGATAGAAGCCCATCGGTTGCTCGTTCAGCAGCGAGCAGAGGAACTCTGGGGTGTAGTGGACGCGTAGCCAACTGGACTGGTAGGCGGTCAAGCCGAAGGCGGCGCCGTGAGCCTTGGGAAACCCGAATCCGGCGAACCCCGCGTTCATCTTCCAGACCCGCTCGATCAGCTCCTCGCAGGCGTCGGGGTGTGTGCGGCGGGCGCCTTGGATGAACTCTTGGTGGTGAGCATCCATCGCCTCGGCGGAGCGCTTGCGGCTCATCGCGCGTCTGAGGCTCTCGGCTTGGCCGGCGGTGAAGCCGGCGAACGCGCGGGCGACTTCGACGACCTGGTCCTGGAAGATGATCGTCCCGAGCGTCTCTTTGAGCACCTCCTCGAGGGAGGGGTGCAGGTAGGGGATCTCGAAGTCTGGGTTGCGCAGGATCGCTTGTCGTCGTTCGATGTATGGGTTGACGGCCCCGCCGACGATCGGTCCGGGACGCACCAGCGCGACCTGGATCGTGAGGTCCGCGAGCGTCTTGGGCTGGGTGCGATACAGCGAGCCGATCTGCGCGCGCGACTCGATCTGGAACACGCCGGTCGTGTCGGCTTCCTGGATCATGCGGAACGTCGCGGGATCATCGAAGGGGATCCGCGAGAGGTCGATCCGCTCGCCGCGTGTGTGAGCGATCATCTCGACGCACCGCTCGATCGCGGAGAGCATCCCCAGACCCAGCAGGTCGATCTTCAGGAACCCCGCGTCTGAGCAGGAGTCCTTGTCCCACTGCACGATCTGCCGGTCCTCCATCGCGGCGGGGACGATCGGGACGCAGTCGATCAGCGGGTGCGTGGAGACGATCATCCCGCCGGGGTGCTGCCCGAGGTTTCGCGGCAGCCCCTAGGCCTCGTCCGCGAGCTCGGCGAGCCAGCGCCAGCGGCCGTGCTCCAGGCGCTCTGGGCCGAGCACGGTGCGGATGTCCTCGGCGACGGTGCCGTGGCCGCCCCATCCCTCCGAGCCCCGGGCGACACGGTCGAGCTCGCCGGCGGGTAGCCCGAGGGCCTTGCCGAGCTCGCGGATCGCGCCACGCGCACGAAACGTCGGGGTCGTAGCGACCAGCGCCGCGCGATCCTGCCCGTAGTGCTGGGGAACGCGGGCGATCAAGCCGCTGCGGATGTCTCGGGGGAAGTCGATGTCGATGTCGGGCAGCCCCGTGATGTCTTCGTGCAGGAACCGGCCGATCGCGAGCTCGTTAGCGACCGGGTCGATGTGCGAGAGGCCGGTCAGGTAGCAGACGATCGAGGAGACAGAGGAGCCCCGGCCACGGCCCGGTGGCAGCAGCGCCCGCGCTGTATCCCGTCCGCGGACCTCGACCGCGACCTCGCGTGCCAGCTCGAGGATCTCGTGATGCAACAAGAAGAAGCCGGAGAGGCCGAGCTTGTCGATGACTGCAAGCTCCTGCTCCAATCGGCCGGCCGCGACGGAATGCGATGCGGCTGCCGCGGGGGTAACGGCTGGCGAACTGGGCGTGGCAGACCTCTGCCAGCTCACGTGTCGCCTGCGTCGAGTCCGATCCTGGATAGCGGTAACCCAGATCTCCGTCAGATGAGAACGTCAGCGTCTCAGCGAGTCGCACACTCTCCGCGACGGCGTCTGGGTAATCACACAACCGTTCGGCCATCGCCTGCGGTGTTGCGAGGACGTGCGTGTCATTGGGGCGACGCTGCACCTCGCTGCCGTCCAGTGTCAGGCCGTGTCGGATCGCGACGAACGCGTCTGCAACAACGCCCGTTCACGGGTATGCGCGTGCACGTCCCCCGTCGCGACCGTCCGAACACCGAGGCGGCGGGCGAGGCGCTCTCGGGCGCGGTTGCGGAGCTTGTCGCCCCGGGCATAGGGGCGCTGCAGCTCGACCCGCAGGTTCTCGGGGCGAACGCGTCCATCAGTCTCCGCACCGTTGACTCGTCATCGACGCCGTGTTCCGCGCAGCCGGTCAAGCACACGAGTCCCTGCGGCGTGCTCCAGCACCTGCTCCAGCGGGACGGACGGCTGGCCCGCGTGGCGATCGGCCGAGTCACGTGTGTCCGCGTGCGCGCGCGTGAGCAGCCGGCAGAGGTTGCTCCAACCCGCGCTGTCACGGACGAGCAACGTCAGGTGCCGGTGCCCCGCCACGGTGCTCTCAGCCGGTTCGCTCCGCCACGGTGCTCTCCACCACCCATACCCCCGAGGTGCTCGACGGTGACCTCCGCGCCGAAGATCGCACGCACCGGCGAGTCCCGGGCAGCCATCGCGAGCTCCATCGCCCCACCCACCGAGTCGTGATCGGTCAACGCAAGCGCCGTGTGCCCGAGCTCGCCGGCGCGTTCGATCAGCTCCTGCGGGGTGTGAGGCGCCGTCCAGGAACGAGTAGGCGGAATGAGCGTGCAGCTCGACATACGGTGGCGTCCCAGGCATCTCTCCCTCACGCCATCTGGCTGAACCACCCGTCGGTGAGCTTGTCGTGGAACACCACAACGTTGGCACCCGTGACCGTGATCAACTCCCAGTAGTGGCGATGGATCGGCTGCTCGGTCCACCAGCGATCCTGGACGATCCAGAACTCCCGCACCTCCTCGACGCGGACACCCGCGACCGCGACCGGCTTGCCATGCTCGACCCCTACCCGTATCGGCCTGGCGGCTTTCGGCGACGGCGGGCTTGGCGATCGTGCGGCTGCTCATCGCTGCCACGGCGCGAAGAGCGCCTTCCGCTCCGGCACCCGCGAGCGCGGATCGACGACAAGCGCACGCAACGCCGCGTTCGGCCCGGCGAGTGCCCGCACCTGACCGATCGCGTCCTGCAGCCGCGTGAGCCGAGCCGCGCGCTCCCCGTCGAGCAGGCTGCCCTGATCGCCGTCCGGCGGGTCCGAACTCCTCGACCGCCAACTGCAACGCCATAGCCGGAGCCGGTAACAGCTGCAGGCGCTGGGAGAGCGCGAGGCGGATCCGCCGCGGATCGGACAGCGCCTGGCGGAACACCACCTCCTCACGCCACGTCCCGCGCCCACCAGCCGGGCGGAGATCGTGATCGCCCTGAGCGTTCGCCCGCGCCGCTGCGGCCGCGCCAGCAGCCGATCCACCAGCACCTCCAACGTGCGCTCCAGCAGCAGACCGGAGTTCGCCTCCCCGAGGCGCATCGACTCCTGCAGCTCATCTTCGACGCGCCGGACCCTCAACGGCGTGTCGTAGCCCAGCGCGAGACTCCGTGCGATCGTGCCTGGCTCGCCGAAGCGGTCGGCGATCTCGGCTGCGCTCGAGCTTCACGAGCGCGCCGAGCTTGCCGAGCCCGAGCTGCTCGCAGTGAGGGGACGAGCATCGCGGTCTGCGGGCCGGTAGGAAAGGATCTCCACGGGTTGCGCGGCGAGATACCGGCGGGCCTCTCGCTCGCCGACTCTCCGCGCACGGCGGGTCCGCGTCTCCAGCGCCGCCGCCAGCGAGCAGAACCTGCGTGGGCGCGACACCGATCCGCGCGGGCCGGTCGAGCGCTTTGCGGGTCGCGAGGATCAAGCCTTCCTCCCCGCCATGAAGACCCGGTCAGCCCATCCCCATCGAAGTACGCAAGGCCGGGCCGCGCGAGCTCCAGCTTGCGCACCGATGCCTTCCAAGGCACGAGCGGCCTGCTCCCAGGACTGCGCGACCTGGACGGGATCGCCCGGGATCAGCTCGAGGGTGGGGCAGCGCGCGAGAGCCTCCCCCAACATCATTCCTTGCTGAACGCTCTCGAGCTTGAGCGGTGCCCGAGACTTCACCGATCCTGGCCGGGCCGCTCCCCGATGGCGCGATCGCCAACGCCCGCCCGCTCAATGCCTCTGGGCCACCGGCCGCGGCTACTAACTCAAAGCGAGGCAGGTGGACACACACGATCGACACGAACGTATGTTCGCAGCGCTGTCAAGCCCCCCTCTCGAGCAACGGTTGGGGCATCCTTCACGCGTCAATCTGAGCCCGTGTCATGTACCATTCGACACAGAGAGGGCAGGGGAGGGACGGCCGCGTGATTGGTGCTCGTGAGCGAACCGAGGCAGGCTGGGTCAGACCGGTGACCGCCAAGCACTTAACAGGGGTCGCGGTCGTCCCACGCCTGCAGTCGGGTCGTGGCGCCCGCCACCCGGACCCGTGGCCCGCCATCGCGTCTCATCCCATGCTCGGCGTGGCTAAGCTTTAGAGCATGTGCAGAAACATTCGTACGCTCCACAACTTTGAGCCGCCCGCGTCGGAGGACGAGGTGCACGGCGCCGCTCTGCAGTACGTGCGGAAGATCAGCGGTTTCACCAAGCCTTCGCAGGCGAACGCGGAGGCGTTCGAGCGTGCGGTAGACGAGGTGGCCGAGATCTCGGCGCGGCTGCTGAGTGAGCTGGTGACCACGGCGCCCGCCAAGGACCGTGAGGTCGAGGCGGCCAAGCGCAAGGCGCGCAGCGAACAGCGGTTCGCCGCTTAGTTCGTCTACTCGGCGCCCGGGTCATCCGTGCCGGCAACCAGGCCGGAGGGACCGCGTCGGTTACAACGCCGGCCAGGGACCGCGTCGGTTACAACGCCGGCCAGGGACCGCGTCGGTTACAACGCCGGCAGCGCTTGGCGCAGCGAGAGCACCTCGGCAAACAGGTCGCCGCGCTCGGCAACACGCTCCAGCATCTGCCCGGCGTCGAACACGAGCAGATCCTCATCGCGCTCCTCGCGACATCTCTGCACCTCCTCCCAGTCAAGCGGTGTGGAGACGGTCGGGTGCTCCTTGGCCCGCAGTGAATAGACAGACACCGTCGTCTTGTGCTCGTCGTTCTGGCTCCAGTCGATCAGCACCTTGCCTGCCCGCAGCTTCTTGGCCATCTGCGAGACGACGAGCTCGGGGCGGCGGCGCTCGAACAGATCGGCCACGGCGTGAGCGAAGGGCTTGGTCTGCTCGTAGGTCAAATCATTTGCGTCTCCCAATGGCACATAGACCTGTAGGCCCTTCGATCCGGACGTCTTCGCAAACGAGGACAGGCCGAGCTCCGCGAACATGTCGCGCAGCTCGAGCGCCACCTCACAACACTCCACGATGCTTGCGGGCGGACCCGGGTCGAGGTCGAACGCGAGCGTTGTGGGCCGAGCGATCGCCGCCGCGCGTGAGAGGGAGGGGTGCAGCTCGATCGCGGCGAGGTTGGCAAGCCACAAGAGCGTCGGTAGGTCCTGACAAAGGACATAGTGAATCTCACGTTTACTGTGCTCGCTGTAGATCGTCGTGGTCTGCACCCAGTCGGGGCGATGGCGGGGTGACTGCTTCTCATAGAAATACTTCTCCCGCACGCCATTGGGGTAGCGCTTCAGCGTTAACGGCCGGTCATGCAGATGCGCCAGCAGGACGGGCGCGACCTGGGCGTAGTAGCCGATCAGATCTCCCTTTGTGAATCCGCGCTTCCTGCCTCCAGTCTTTGTCACCCCGGTCTTCGGATAGAGCACCTTCTCTAAGTTGGTCAGCTTCAAGATGCGTCCTTCGACCTCGACCTCAACGCCGCCACTCACCCGCCGCCCTGCATCGATCAACGCCTGGAACGCCGGGCCATCCAGGATCGCCTTTTCATCCACGATCGCCTTCCCGGCCGGGGCCTCGTTTCCATCCGTGCCATCCCTCTCATCTGCGGCCTCATTCCCGTCTGTGGCGTCACTCACCGATGAGGTCAATGAGCCCTCGGCCGACAGCACCTGCTCGCGCACCACGGCGCTGGCGGGCTTGTCATCGCGCAGGCCCTTGTAGGAGGAGTGGCGCAGGATGCGCTCGCGCGTCCACTGCGCGAACTCGATCTCAGCGACGAGCTCGGGCTCCACGAATCGCGCCCCGCGAGGCGGCTGAGTCCCGGTGAACGGGCTCGAGTCCCGCGAGCGTGCCTGTAGCTCCCGGCCCAGGAGCTCGAGATCGCGCTCCTTGAATCCCGTGCCGACACGGCCGGCGTAGCGCAGTACCTCTTGGCCGTCCTCGCCGGGCTCGTAGTAGCCCATCAGCAGCGCTCCAAGCTTCCCGGCACGGCTTCCCTTGCCGGGCAACCACCCACCGATCACGAGCTCCTGTCGGTTGACGTTCTTGATCTTCAGCCACTCGCCGCCGCGCTTCCCGGGTAGGTAGCGGGAGTCCAGGTGCTTGGCCAGGATGCCCTCCAGCTGCTGCTCGGCGGCCGCGGCCAGGAGCGCCCGTCCTTCGCCGGCGTGGTAGGCGGGGGTCTGCCACGCGGGGCCACGCAGCTCGAGCTCATCGAGCAGTGCGCGCCGCTGCCGGTAGGGGAGCCCCATCGTGTCACGCCCGTCGAGGTACAGCAGGTCGAAGATCATGTAGCTCACGGGCGCCTCAGAGGCCAACCTCCGCACGGCGCTGGGGGAGGAGAGGTGCATCCGCTGTTGCAGGCGCTCGAAGCTCGGGCGGCCCTGCTCGTCGAGAGCGACTATCTCGCCGTCGAGGACCGCTTCGCGCGAGCCCAGCTGCTCGCCGAGGGCGCGCAGCTCGGGATACTGCTTGCTGACATCGCGCCCGTTGCGGTTTTCCAGGCGGATCCGGCCGCCCTGCACGAACGCCAGCGAGCGGATCCCGTCCCACTTGACCTCATATCCGTAGTCCGCTTCCCGCGCCGGCAGGCCCGAGAGCTTGGCGAGCATCGGCACGAGCCCCTGCGGCATCGCTTCGCGCTCGGGCTCGGGCGGGTCCATGCGGTGGATCATCCAGTTCTTGGCGCTGGTCTGGAACAGCACGTACTTGCCCCGCAGGCGCTCGCCGTGGAAGGTCACGATCACCTCGTCCTTGCGGAACTTGTGGGTCTCGTAGGTTCCCGCGTCCCAGATGCGCACCTCGCCAGCGCCATAGCTGCCTTTGGGTATCTCGCCCGCGAAGTCGATGTAGGAGAGGGGATGGTCCTCGACGTGTACCGCCAGGCGGTTTGACTTCTGCTCCGGCGGGATGCCCTTGGGCACGGCCCAGGACACGAGCACCCCGTCGCGCTCGAGGCGCAGATCCCAGTGCAAGCTGCGCGCGTGATGCTCGTGCACGACGAAGCGCGCCTGCGCGGCGCGCGCGTCTCCATCGGCCTCTGGCTTTGCCTCTGCCTCGACCTCTGCCTCTGGGCCGGGCTCCGGCGTCTGCTCGAAGGCGCGTTTGCGCCGGTACTCGTCGAGGTGGGGCGATTCTTCCCTCACGCTCATGGCACCCTCGCCCGGTGGTCGCCGTTCTCTGGTGCCACTGCCATCTTCTACCCCGGCGTATCGCTTGCGTAACGCGAGTGCCAGCTTGCAATCTGGGCTGCTCAGGTTGACGGGCCACGTTTTGCGGTAAGACTTGCCCCATGGCTAACGCACTGTGGTCGGGCCGGATCAGCTTTGGGCTCGTGAATGTGCCCGTGAAGCTCTTCACCGCGGTGAGGAGCAAGACGGTGCGCTTCAACCAGCTGCACAGCAAGGATCACGCGCGGATCGAGACCAAGCGCGTCTCCTCCGCCGACGGCAAGGAGGTCGCCTACGCCGACATCGTCAAAGGCTTTGAGATCGAGCCCGGGACGTTCGTGGTGCTGGAGGCAGAGGAGCTCGCCACGCTGAGTCTCGAGAAGACTTCGACGATGGAGATCGAGGGCTTTGTCGAGCTGGGAGAAATCGATCCGATCTACTACGACCACGCCTACTATCTGGCGCCCGCCGACGAGGGCGCCGAGAAGCCCTATCGGCTGCTGCTCGAGGTGATGCGGGAATCCGGCAAGGTCGCGCTCGCGCGGTTCGTGATGCGCTCCAAGGAGCACCTCGTCGCGATCCGCCCGATGCAGGACGTGCTAGCTGTCGCGACGATGAACTTCGCGGACGAAATCGTCCCTGTCAAGCAGCTGCCGGGGATCCCCGAGCGCCAGCCGGAGGTCTCCGAGCGCGAACGGGACATCGCCCACCAGATCCTGGGCGAGCTCGCCGTCGAGTTCGACCCCGCCAGGTACCACGACACCTACCGCCAGGCCGTGCGCGATCTGATCGAGCAGAAGGCCCAGGGCAAGAAGATCACCGCCGCCAAGCCGGCGCCCGTCCCCGAGAGCCCGGTCCCCGACCTGATGAGCGCGCTGCAAGCCAGTCTCGACGCGGTCCGCAAGCGCGACGGCAACAAGGCGGCCAGCAAACCGAAAGCGCGCAAGCCAGCCAAGGCGGCGGCTGGTAAGGCGGCGAGCGGCGCCGGCGCCCCGGCGAAAAAAGCGGGCAAGCCCAGCGCCAAGCCCAAGACCCCCTCCCGCTAGCCTGCGAGAGCGGTCGCGATCTAGGGCTTGTGCGCTTTGGCGCGGCTGTAGAGCAGGGCAGAGGAGGCGTCGCTCGGTCGCTGCAGAGAATGGGTGCGGCTCGCCCGTGGCGGTGAGCGTGATGACCGTCGATCCGAGCACGAACGCAAAGAAATCTTCGTAGCGGTTGGTACGACCTGTCGTTGCGAGGTTTACCTTGGACGTCGTCCGCAGCCCGTAGACCCGCACGTTTCGCAAAGGCGAGGGGGGCGCAGAGACCCTGATCTGGGTGAAGATCGGTTCCTTGGAGCCATCTACAGCCCGACTTTCTGCATTGTCGAGTGATTGCTCGAGGCGCGCACGCCCGCGGGCGCTGACGGCGGCCTGGAGCGCTCGCGACGCGGTTGCCGGCCTCACCGCCGGAAGGCCGTGGACTGCACCGTCTCCCGCGGCAGCACGGTGAGTACTCCTCCGTGGTCGATACTCCCTAGAGACAGTGTGGCTGGCCCTACCGCACCCGGCAAGCAACCTCGCGGTCCCGGCGAGAGCAAGCATCGTGCCGATCCTCCGAACGCACCGACGGGATCATATGAGTTGTACCATCGGATCCTGCCATCCAGGTGGCAGTGCGACGAGAGGCGGACCTCTCGTCGCTGGCATGATGCCTGCTTCGTTCCTCGACAGGAAAGGGCGCACAATGCCTGACGCAGAAAACGACGACATCGAGCCCGACCCCACGGCGCCCGGCGCCGACAGCAGAAGTCGTCTCCTGCGAGAAGTGGCCGAACAGATGGACGCCATCGAAGCCGACTTTGGTCGCGACTTCGAGATCGGCCGCGTGATAACCATCGTCGAGGTCACGACACCCGACGGCACCGTCAATATTCGCGTTCGAGCTGGGCAGCTTCCGTGGGTCTCACTGGGGATGCTCGACTTTGCCAAAAAAAGCGTTGAAGCCCAAGTAGCCGGCTGAGGCTGGTCGCTCCGGCCTTTCGCGCTTCCGTCTTTCGGCTACACAGGGCGCCCGTTGGCAGTGAGTGCGACCTCGATGTTGCCGCGTGTCGCATTCGAATAGGGGCACACCTCGTGCGCGCCGCGCACGAGGTCCACGGCAAGCTCGGGATCCTCGACCGAGGGCAGGCTCACATCGAGCTCGACGCCGAGCTGAAAGCCGCCGGTGCCGGTCGGGGTGAGCGTGACCTTCGAGTCGATCGCCGCGTCCCCCACCTCGGCCTTCGCACGCCGGGCGACCACGCCGAGGGCCCCCTCGAAACAGGCGGCGTAACCGACGGCGAACAGCTGCTCCGGGTTGGTGGCGTCGCCCGCGCCGCCCATCTCGGTGGGCAGACGCAGCTGCACGTCGAGCTGGCCGTCGCTCGTGCGGCCGTGTCCCTGCCCGCGGCCTCCGGTGACATGGGCCTCTGCGGTGTAGAGCACGTTGGGCATGGAGAACTCCTCGGTTAGGGGCTGTGTCATTGCTTCTTTTTGTTGGCGTGCGCCTGCTCTGCCCAGAAGTCGACGGTCTCACGCTCGTGACGGATGCCGAGCTCGAGGGCAAGTCGGGGGCCGATTGGGGCGTCGTCGGTGAGCTGCTCGCGTATCGCGTCGTACTCGGCGAGCTTCTGGCGATGGGTCTCGAGCTGAACCTCGGCGAGTTGCTGTGGGTCGGCGCCGAAGAACAGCTTCAGCAGCGCGGGGTCTCTGAGCATGTACGGCTCGGGGGCGAAGGTCTGTAGCCAGTCCGTGAGTGCCGTTTGCCCGCGCTCGGTGAGGCTGTATAGCTTGCGTCGTCGGCCGTGGGGCTCCTGCTGCTCGGTTAGGTAGCCGGCACGCGCCAGGCGTGCGGGCTCGGCGTAGAGCTGTGAGTGGGGCAGCGTCCAGAACTCCCCGACCGTGAGCGCGGCCATCTGCTTCAGGTCGTACGGAGTCGCCTGGCCTGAGAACGAGAGCAGCCCAAGGACGATATGGGAGGTGGGGGTGAGCTCGATTTGGTCAGTCATCGGGCGTCTATCGGCGTCGTCCTTGACAACCATCTGTTTCGGATGGTATGTTTCGGAGCATAAGGGACATGCGGGGGCTGGAGGCGAGCTTAGATGACCGAAGCGAGACGCACCAGCGTTGCCTTGCTCGTTCTGGGCGCCTTCGCGCTTGCGCCTGCCGCCTACGCGCCCGCGCCTGCGTTCGCCTCCGCGCCGTTTGAACTGACGAGCTTTCAGCAGTCCTCGACGAAGCTCGACGGCAGCGCGGCGATCCAGGCCGGCTCGACGCCGTATGAAAGCGACATGAGCTTCACGGTCAGCAAGCAGAGCTCCGGAGGAGCCGTTTCCGCTACCGGGGTCGTGAAGCGCTTTGACGTGGATCTGCCGCCGGGGCTCGTGGGGAACCCCGACGCTGTCCCGAGGTGCGCCCGCGCGGAATTTGAACTTCGTCTCAGCAGTGCCGCAGGCAATCCGGCATGTCCTTCCGACACGCAGGTCGGCATGGCGCTCGTGACGCTCGACGGTGGGTCCACCACGCAGCTTCCCGTGTTCAATCTGCTCGCACCGGAAGGAGTGCGCCGCACAGTTCGGGATCGCCTCGAGCAAGTTCGTCGCGTTCCTCGACGCGGGCGTGCATCCCAATCCTGAGGGTGAATATGTCGCCTACCTCGATGGTGAACACATCGAAGGCCAGGGGTTCGTCGCTCTGGAGGTCTCGTTGCGGGGTGACGCCGGCGCACACGGCCGTTGGGGTCTGCCGGCTAGGCCGACGCGGGTCGGTCCGCATGGCGAAGAAGGGATCGCGCCGATACCGGTGACGTCCCCCAGCGTCTGCGGTGCCACCTGGGTTAGAGACGCTCGCGTCAGCCGACTCACGGTCGTCTCTCTCCCAGGCCTGCTCGCCACCGATCGAGGAAGGCAATCCGGTGCTCATGCAGGGCTGCTCGAGCCTGGACTTCAGCCCGTCGATCGAAGTCACGCCGGAAACCTCGGCGACGGATACCCCGACAGGACTCGAAATGAATCTTCGCGTACCCCAAAACGAAGACCCCAACGGTTTGGCGCAGGCGCACTTGAAGGACGCCGTGCGTGACGCTCCCGCCGGGGTTGACGCTGTCGCCTTCGGCGACGAACGGTCGAGGAAGCGTGCTCGCCCGCGCAGATCGGGATCGGCTCGGTCGGAGAATCCGAACGCCAGCCGGCATGCCCGGCCGCATCGCAGATCGGGTCCCTGGAAGTGACCACGCCGCTGTTTGAACATCCTCTGCAGGGGGAGATCTATCTGGCGCAGCAGGAAACCGTGCAAGGAGCCCTGATCGGCGTCTACCTCGTGGTCGACGACCCAGCGACGGGAATCCTCGCTCAAGCTCGCGGGTCGTCTCGAACTCGGTGGCCACAGGGCTGCTCAGCGGCCTCGCAAGCGGGGCAGGTGCGCGCGGTGTTCGACAACAACCCGCAGTTCCCGTTCTCAGATCTGAAGCTCGAGCTCACGGGAGGTCCGAAAGCCTCGCTCGTGACACCACAGACATGCGGGAGCGCTAGCGCGTCGAGTCTCCTCACCGGCTGGAATGGTACGATCTGCGACGCCCTCCTCGAACCTCCTGAGCACGAGCAGCGGATGCACTGAGGGATTCTCCCCTGCGTTCTACGGCGGGTACGGCAGACAAACAGGCCGGCGCCTACAGCCCCTTCACCCTCACGATCAGCCGGGAAGACGGATCACAGAGGCTGGGCCTGATCAACGTGACCACACCGCCAGGGTTCTCCGGCAACATCGCCGGCGTCGCGATTTGCCCCAACTCTGACCTGCAAGCGGCGGAACGCCGTGATCAGCCCGGCGACGGAGCGATCGAGCAGGCCGACCCGAGTTGCCCCGCGGGCTCCGATGTAGGCACGGTGACGGCGACCGCGGGGCCGGGCCCGGACTCGATCTCTGCCACGGGCCACGAGTATCTCGCCGGCCCCTATAAGGGCGCGCCGTTTGATCTCGTCGCGATCACGCCGGCTGATCTCCGGCCCGTTCGATCTCGGGGTCGTCGTGCTCCGGCAGGGCCTCTACGTCGACCCGCACACCGGCCAGGCCACGGTCAAAAGCGACCCGATACCGACAGCCCTCGACGGTGTGCCGTTGGACATCCGCTCTGTCGCGGTGCACATCGACGGGGTGGGTGCGAACAACAAATTCATCTTCAATCCGACGAGCTGCGCGCCACTGGCGGTCACGGGCAGCCTGATCTCGGCCAGCGGCACAACCGCGGCGATCTCGAGCCCCTTTCAGGCCGTGGGCTGTGCGAGCCTGAAGTTCAAACCGGGGTTCGTCGTCTCCACTGCGGGGAAAGCCAGCAAAGCCGGCGGCGCGAGCCTGCACGTCAACCTCTCCTACCCCAACGCCCCGCAGGGCACCTACGCGAACATCAAGTCGGTCAAGGTGGACTTGCCCAAGCAGCTCCCCGCTCGGTTGACGACGTTGCAGAAAGCCTGTTTGGCCGCGACGTTCGAAGCAAACCCCGCGAGCTGTCCGGCGCCCTCGATTGTGGGCACCGTCATCGCACACACGCCGATCCTGAACAGCCCATTGGCTGGACCCGTGTACCTCGTCTCTTATGGCAACGAGGCATTCCCGGACGTCGTGATGGTCCTGCAGGGTGAAGGGATCACGTTGAGCCTCGTCGGAAACACCAACGTGAAGAAAGGCATCACCTCCAACACATTCAAAATGATCCCCGATGCGCCAGTCTCGAGCGTCGAACTGACGCTGCCTCAGGGTCCGTACTCGGTGCTCGCGGCCAACGGGGCGGGCGACTCGAGATGGGACCTCTGCGGACAGGCCCTCGCGATGCCGACCGCGATCACCGCGCAGAACGGCGCGGTCATCAAACAGGTCAGCAAAGTCACCGCGACCGGCTGCCCGAGGCCCAAGAAGGTGAAGACCGCTGCTCAATTGCGAGCCCAGAAGCTCGCGAAGGCGCTGAAGGCTTGCCACAAAAAGGTGCGCCATGTAAACAGGAAGAAGTGCGAAAAGGAGACTCGGGCCAGGTATGGATCGCGCGGTAAGAAGGTGGTCCGTAAGAAATGACCGGTCAGGGAGAAGGTATCGATCCCGGGGTTTTTCGCGCCCGGTAACACACTGATCTTCTTCGTCGATGGCACCACCCCAACATCCCTGGAAATCATCGAAAAAGCTCACTGGGTAAGCGGCAGCGTCCCCTTTGGCCCGGAGGCGATCGTCGAATTACCACTGGTCGAAACGGGGCCCGGCGCCCTCGACGCATCGATCCTGTCCTTCAAAGTCACGATCGGCGCGGCGTACAAAAGGGCAGAAGACGATCTCTTACATCACCCTGCCCAAAAAATGCCCCAAGAGCCGGCTCTCTGATCAAGTCGGAATTCAAGTGCGACCGCGGCGAAAGCACCACGGTCACATACAAACCGCCCTGCCCCAAGCACTGAGAGATCCTCAGGGTCGCGGACCGGGGATGCCGCGGAAGGTAAAGGCCTGGCTCGCGCGACCGGCCTGCACGAACCAGCACTCGCCGGTCATCTCACCGTCGAACAGCTCGATCACGACATCGGTGACCCGCTCGACGGGGATGATCGGCAGGCCTTGGTCCACCAGCTGCTCGCGGATCGGCTTGATGATGCCCGTCTCCGCGAAGCCGGGGCAAACCGCGTTGATCCGGATCTCCTCGCCTGCGAGCGCGGGGCCCAGGGACCGTACGAGACCGACGACGGCATGCTTGTTTGCCGAGTAGAGCGGATCCATCGGCACCGCTGTTAGCCCGGCGAGCGAGGCGGTGGCCACGATCGAGCCGCCGCCGCGAGCTTTCATCGCGGGGAGGACGGCGTTGATGCCGAACACGACGCCGTCCAGGTTTGCCCCCATCGCGCGCCGGTAGAGAGTCAGGTCGAAGTTCTCCCCGGGCGCCGTTTCCGTTGCGACGCCGGCGTTCAGGAAAGCCATGTCCAGGCCGCCGAACTCCTCGACGGCGACTGTCACGGCCGCGGTGTTCTGCTCCGGGTCACTGACATCGCAGCGGACGAACAGCGCGCCGGCGCCGTCGGCTGCCTCGCGGCCACCGGCCTCGTCCACGTCGCATGCCAGCACCCGCACCCCGCGGCTGCCGAGTGCCTGCATGAGAGCCCGGCCAAAGCCGCTCGCCGCGCCCGTGATGAGGGCAACCTGCTCACTCATTGTGCGCCATCGAGCCAGGATACCCGGAACTCATCTTGAGTGAAATAAGCGATGAACTCCAACGTGTATCGTCGCGTCCGCATTCACACATCCGACGAACGAGGACCAACGTGACTGACTTTCTTGACGATAGACGCAAAGAGATCATCAAGCGTTTGTCGGAGCTGAAGCCTCTGGCAGACGAGTATTACCGCCTGGAGGCCGCTATCGCGGCTATGCGCAGTATCCCGGCCGCGCCAAAAGGAACGTCCACCGGATCGCTGGGCTCCACCCGCGGCCGCCGTGGACCGGGACGCCCGCGCGGCTCCGTCAACAGCGCGAGCAAGGCGACCCCGGCCGTCAGCGCCGCCCCGGCCGCCGGCGCCGCCCCGGCCGCCACTCCCGCGCTCACGCGGTCTGCCGCCTCAGTTACGGCAACGCGCAAAAAACCAACTCTCTCCAAAGGCAAGGTGGGACGGCCCAAGGGCAGCGGCAAGCGTGCGGCGGAGGTGCTGTCGCTCGTGCAGAGTCAGCCCGGCATCACGATCCCCGAGCTCGCCGCGAAGATCGGCATCAAGCAGAACTACCTCTATCGCGTGCTCCCTGGCTTGCAACAGGACGGAAAGTTGGAGAAGCAGGGCCGCGGCTGGCACCCGAAGGGAGCCTGACCGCTGCCTTGAAGCATTGGGCTTGTGCCGTCGCCCGATGCTTTTCTCGCAAGATGCGGGATGCGATGGCGTGACCCCTTGCGCCTAGGGGGTGGAGTTCGTATGTTCTTTCCAGACGCGGAACCGAGCCGCAAAGAGCGAGGCCATTAGAGGTGTGAGGCCGCGCCACCCAAACCGACGGACCTTCGGGTCGGGCAACCGACCTTCGGGTCGACTGGAGCGGGTTCCTCAAGCGGCCCGGAACCGCGTCGTTTTTGTGTGTGGTCCGGGCCTGAGCCTTGCGGGCCTGAGCTTTAATAACTACGGCTCGTCGCGCCTAACGTACTCTCCTCCGACGATGCGGTCGTAGTCGCCGGACTCACCTACTCCATCAGCTCGTGCACCCGCTGGACCGACACTAGGTGGGTGAGATTGAGGTGGCTCAGTAGTAGTGAGAAGCGCTCGCAGGGAGAGGCCGCTTCGCGATAGTCCTGGCCCCGCGACATCAGATCGCAAGACGCTCGCAGAGTATTTCCTGGCAAGCGAGGCCGGCCCGCCGTGCTGTTCAGGATGCTCGACGGAAATTCCTTCCACGATCTGATCTGGAAGGCGATCCGGCCGGAGGCCTCGACAGCTGAGGAGGCCGCTCGGACTAGCGAGCTGCCGGAGAGCGGCTGCGCCGCGTCAGCTCCTTGACGAGCGCCGCGACCGAGCGCTCGAGCTGGGGAATGGTGGCGCTCTCCACGCGGTCGACGCCGACGGCGCGGTTCAGCCATGCGTTGATCTCGCGGTGGCTGCGCCCGTCGCGGCGCTGCAGGTCGGCCACTAGGCGGCTGCGCTCCTGGCGTAGACCGGCGCGCCGCTCGAAGGCCGCCGCCGGCGCGCTCGTGGGTGCCGGCAATCGCGTGGAGGTTGTTGCCGCTGCCTTCTGGGCCGGGCCAAACAAAGTCATCTGAGGCGCGAACTCGGCGCTCAGCGGGACGAACTCGGCATGCTCGGAGGGCTCGCTCGCGCGCCGCTCGGGCGGGTCCTCCAAACCCTCCTCGACCTCTGGGTCACGCAGCGCGCGGCGCAGCTCGTGTTCGATCTCGGCCGCGTGGCCGCACAAGCTCGGCTCCGCGGGCAGATACAGCCAGCTCGGCTCCGGTGCCCGGCCTGGGAGTGTGCGCACGAAGCGCCCGACGATCTGGCGAAAGATCAGTGGCGTCTTTGCCGCGGTCGCGTAAACGCCGACGCGCAGTCTTGGTATGTCCACGCCCTCGGAGACCATATTCACCGCGACGATCCACGGCTCGCGTGAGTCTCTGAAGGCGGCGAGCTTGCGCGCCGCGCGAGCCTCGGTGTGCAGCACGACCACGGGCGCTCGCCCGGTCGCTTCGCTCAGCAGCTTGGCGATCTGCCGCGCATGGCTGGCGTCCGCGGCGACGGCCAGCGCGCCCGCGTCACGATGACCCTCGGCGCGTAGGGCACGCAGCTTCGCGTCGGCCTCGCGCAGAATCCGTCCCAGCCCGTCGGGCAGCTCGGTCGAGATCGCCGTGCGGTAGCGACGGCTCGCCTCACGTGTGCTCAGGACGGTCTCGAACGAGGACTCGATCACATCCTCGCCGCTGCGCCACGACAGCGCGCCATCGAACGTCACGAACGTCACTGGGCGGCAGATCCCATCGGCCACGGCCTCGGCGTATGTGTAGGAGACGTCAGGAATCGCCAATCGCTCGGCGTCGTAGCGGACTCCCGGAATCGGTGTGGCATCCGAGCGAAACGGGGTCCCCGACAGCAGCAGCCGCCTTGATGCTCCGGCGAATGCCTGCTGGAAGCCGGTTCCCCATGCGAGATCCTCGCCGAGGTGGTGCGCCTCGTCGAGGATCACCAAAGTGTCCTGCGAGACCTTTCCCGCCCAGCCGCGCGGGTCGCTCGCCACGCGCGCGTAGGTCACGGCCACACCATCGAAGTCGCGCGGCGGCGCCGGTCCCGGCGCGTCGGGCGCGAGCTGCAAGCCAAGCGCGGCCGCGGCGCTTGCCCACTGGCGTGTCAGCGGCGTCGTGGGGCACAGGACCGCAACCCGGCTGACGCTCGCCGTGCGAGCAAGCTGCTTGGCCAGCTCGAGCGCCGGGACGCGTCTTGCCGGCGCCCGGCGCCGCCGAGATCAGGAACGGTCCATCTCGCCAGTCGGCAAGCCGCTCGAGCGCCAGACGCTGCCAGGCGCGTAGGGATCTCGGATCGGCGCTGCGCGGGGATGTCGGATGGTGAGGGTCAAAGAGCCCGGCATCCTGCGACATGCGACGGACGGATCAAAAAGCGGGCCCGCGCGCGCCCTCGATGCGCCCGCAGCACGCCATTCACGCGCCCGCCAAGCAGAACCGTTCCAAGTCGTGTGTATCTTCGATCGATCGGAAATTGGGTTCTCCGGCGTGACTTCCGGCGACGGAGCCCGGCGACGAAGGGATTGGCCGTAATGGACAAAGAAGCGAAAGAGTCGCGCGCCGTGGGTGAAGTCGCGCTCGAACGGGCGATCGTCTTGCAGTTGCTGCGCGACGACCGCGAGCGGAAGTGGTCCCACGCGCAGTTGAGGACCGAGCTGGAGGCCGAGGATTCGAAGATCGATCAGGAGGCTATCGAGGAGGCACTCACGCGGTTGCATGCGAGAGGGGGTGCTGGGCCTCTCCGAGCAGGCAGCGTGGGCCTCTGGTGCGGCGCGGGCACTGGACGAGCTGGGCTGATCAGCGTATGAGCGCGCGCAGGCGGTGCCCAGCCCTGAAACCCCGCGCGGGACGGCGCGCGGCCGCGGGGCGAGATAGGGTGCGGGGATGAGTGACAATCGCGTGCTGCTCCTCTCCTGGGAGTACCCGCCCGTGATCGAGGGTGGTCTGGCACGGCACGTCTGCAAGCTCGCCGAGGCGCTCGTCCGTCAGGGAGTCGCGGTGGACGTGCTCACGCGTGGGGCCACAGACCGATCGGCCCGCAACGGCGGCGGGGGTAGAGGTGGGAGCTTCCACTGCGCGATCCAGCCCTGCGGGGCGCGGGCCCCGCTGCTCTGGCCATGGAACAGCGCGGCGGCGTGAACGTCTACCGCGTGCGCGAGCCGAGCTGGCCGCGCGACCTCGATCGCTTCGTTGCCTGGGTGGAGCACATGAACGAGGACATGCTCGCGGCGGGCGCGCGCTCGCCGAGAGCACGACTACGATCTCGTGCACGGCCACGACTGGCTCGTCGCGCACGCCTCAGCGGCGCTCGCTGACCGGCTGGGCATCGGCTACGTGACGACGATCCATGCCACCGAGCACGGACGCCACCAGGGCTGGGTGCAGGACGAGCCGCAGTCGCACATCCATGCGGTCGAGCGCTGGATGGCTCAGTCGCGCGGACTCGGTGATTGTCTGCTCGTACTACATGCGCGGGCACGTCGCGGACATCTTCGACATCGACGAGCGGCGGATCGCGGTGATCCCGAACGGGATCGATCCAGATGAACTGCGGCCGGTCGATGATCTGCGCGCGCTGCGCGCAGAGTTCGCCAAGCCCGAGGAGAAGCTCGTTCTGCTCGTCGGGCGTCTGGTCTACGAGAAGGGCTTCCAGTTGGCGCTCGACGCGCTGCCTGGCGTGATCGAGCGGGTCGGGAACGTGCGCTTTCTGGTGGCCGGCAACGGCACCCACGAGGCCGAGCTGAAGGCTCAGGCAGAGCGCTTGGGACTCGACTGAGCACGGGGTGTTCCTCGGCTGGATCGGCGACGACGCGCTGCATTCGCTCTACCGGATCGCCGATCTCTGCGTGGTGCCCTCGATCTATGAGCCGTTCGGGCTGGTGGCGCTGGAGGCGATGGCCTCGGGCTGCCCCTGCATCGTGGCCGACACGGGCGGCCTGCGTGAGGTGGTGCCCGCGGGCGAGCGCGTCGGGTTGCGCTTCAACGGCGGCGACGCGGAGCACCTGGGCGTGATGATCGAGCGGCTGCTCGTCGACGGCGAGCTGCGCGACCGGCTGGTGGCTGAGGCCTCCGAGCACGTGCTGAGCTTCGACTGGGAGGACATCGCGCAGCGTACGCGCACGATCTACGGCGAGCTGACGCCGCCGCGCCGCGCCACGAAGCAAGGGGCAAAGCGCGCATGACGCGAGCCGCTGATGAGCCTGATGCAGGACGACTTCCCGCTGAACCTGCACCACATACGCCGCCGCATGCGCTCCTGCCATCCCAGCGCCGAGGTCGTGACGCTCACCGAGCAGGGCACCGTGCGCGCGAGCTACGGTGAGATCTCAGAGCGCGTCGACCGCCTCGCGCGGGCTCTCGGGCGCCTGGGGATCGAGCCGGGCGATCGCGTCGGCACGTTCGCGTGGAACAACCAGCGCCACTTCGAGCTCTACATGGCCGTTCCATGCGTCGGCGCGGTGCTGCACACGCTCAACGTGCGCCTGTTCGCCGAGCAGATCGTCTACATCGTCAACCACGCCGAGGACCGCGTGATCTTCGTCGACGACTCACTCGTGCCGATCCTGGAGAAGCTCGCGCTCGCAGATGCCGAGCGTCGAGCACTACATGTTGATGGGGGACGCGGATCACGATCGGCCCCAAACCGGGGATCCAATCCAGACCACCCTCCCCAACGTGCTGCGCTACGAGGAGCTGCTCGAGGACGCGACGGCGACGGGGTCGGGGTCGAGGAGGCCTTCGACTACCCCGAGCTCGACGAGCGCCAAGCCGCCTCGCTCTGCTACACGAGCGGTACGACGGGCAACCCCAAGGGCGTGCTCTACTCGCACCGCTCGATCTGCCTGCACGCGACCGCGTCGCTGTTCGCCGACAATCTCGGCGCTCTCGCGCCGCGACCGCGCGCTGGTGATCGTGCCGATGTTCCACGTCAACGCCTGGGGGATTCCCTACGCCGCCGCGCTCGCCGGCGCGGATCTGCTGATGCCCGACCGCTTCCTGCAGGCGGAGCCGCTGGCACGCGCGATCGAGTCCGAGCGCCCCACGGTCGCGGGCTGCGTGCCGACGATCTTCGCCGACCTGCTGCGCTATGCCGACACCCACGACGTCGACCTCTCCTCGCTGACCCATGCCGTCTGCGGCGGCTCGGCCGTGCCGCGGCAGCTGATGAAGGACTTCCAGGAGCGTCACGGCGTGCGCATCTTCCAGGGCTGGGGGATGACCGAGACGAGTCCCGTCGTCACGTTCTGTGAGCCCACCGAGGATCCCCAGCGCGGGCACGATGAGCGCTACTGGGACGAACGCGCCCTGCAGGGCAAGCCACTGCCGTGGACCGAGCTGCGCCTCGTCGACGACGACGGCCGCGAGGTCGCCCTGGGACGGGGAGTCGACCGGCGAGATCCAGGTGCGCGGGCCGTGGATCGCCGCGCGCTACTTCGACGATGCCTCCGGCGACGAGAAGTTCGACGCTGAGTGGCTGCGTACGGGCGACATCGCCGCGATCGACGAGCACGCCTTCGTGCGGATCACCGACCGCTCCAAGGACGTCATCAAGTCCGGCGGCGAGTGGATCTCCTCGGTCGAGCTCGAGAACCAGGTGATGGCCCACCCCGACGTGCTCGAGGCTGCGGTGATCGCAAAGCCCGACGAGCGCTGGGCCGAGCGGCCGCTGTGCTGTGTCGTGCTGCGCGAGGGCGCGCAGGCCGACGCCGACGCGCTGCTCGAGCACCTGCGCCGGCGCGTGGCAAAGTGGTGGCTGCCGGACGAGTTCGCGTTCATCGGGGAGGTGCCGAAGACGAGCGTCGGCAAGTTCGACAAGAAGGTTCTGCGCGCGCGTCTGGCGGAGGGGACGCTTGAGGGCGCGTGCGCGTCTCTGATCGACTGCCGGTTGGTGATAGCCCTCAGGGCGCAAGGTAAGGCAAGGTAGGTAGGCAGCCCTAGGCTTTCCTAGAGGGCTCCGATGCCCGGGAAACAGCGAAGGCTCACTGGAATGGCAAATCGACGGAAGAGAAGGTATTTTGCCAATAGAATCAGCGGTCAAATCACCGCAAGAGGCCCCGAGGGGCCGAAGCTCACAAGACCACGAACGGGAGGTTGGCATGACTCGGACCAAATCAAGCGACAGAGACGCGAAACGAGCGGAACGGTCCCGTGCGCGGCGCCGGCTCGTGATCCTGCCAGTTGTCTTGGCACTGGCGGCGGCGCTTGTGGCGCCGGCTTTCGCGACTGGCAGCAGCAGCCGACAAGTGGCTACGCAACTCCACCGCCAAAGCCAAAGCCAACGCAGAAAGAACCCGGCAGCGGCACGTCGCCGTCGAAATCGACCAAGACGCCGACGTGCACTCCAACCAAAACTGTCGAACCGGCCACCACGAGCAGCTCTCCGACCACGGCCACGTCGCCCGCGAAAGCGAGCACGCTGCCGTTCACGGGCTTCAACCTCAGCTGGACTGTCGGCGGCGGACTGCTGTTGGTAGCGCGGGTGGCTCGATCATGGTGATGCAGCGCCGCGAGCGTCGCGACATCGGGCGCTGAGAAACAGACGATTTGACGTAGGCGCCCGTCGGGAAGCCGGCGGGCGCGTTGCGTGGGAGGTATAGGTGGTGGCGCAGCTCAGAGCAGAAATAGTGCGTCTGCCCGTCCTGCTCGAGCCTGATCGATCGCCTTTGCGCGATCGATCTGCATCCCGCGGGGTCGGTGACGCCGCGGCGCATCGTCAAACCGAACAGGACCACGAACACGGTGAGACCGAAGGCGTTCCCGCCGCCAAGCGCCCGCTCGATCCGCTCGCGCGGGATCCCTGTCTACTAGGCCTCAGACGCAAAGCCGAGCCCCAGCGCCCACCACGCCACCCGGCCATCAGGAAGGCGTCTCGATGCCGTGCAGACGGTGTCGAGGACGCTCATCTTCCTGCGGCGAGAGCACGAATGCGGATGAGAGGACTCGAACCTCCACCTGATTTCTCAGACACGGACCTGAACCGTGCGCGTCTACCAATTCCGCCACATCCGCGTGCCGCTGAGCAAGCGAAGATATCGCACCGGCCGACGGATGGGCCGGACGCTTTGCTAGCCTCGGCCCCCGTAGAACGCTCGCCGCTATCGTCCAGGGGACTAGGACGCCGCCCTCTCATGGCGGAAACCCGGGTTCGAATCCCGGTAGCGGTATGCATCCCGGTAGAGGTATATCCCCTCTCCCGGTAAGGCCCTCTTCCAGTAGGTCCCCTCTCCCCGTCGGGCCCTCTCCCAAATGGGCGCCTCTCCAGGTGGACTGTCCCGTTTGCCGCTGACGGTCGGAGCAGGAAGACGAGGTGCTCCACTTTCTACTGTGGCGAGCCCTGGGCCTGCTCGCCGTTCTCGTGGCCCTTGCTTCGAGCGCTGGCTGCTGGGCGGAGGACTCGAGACGGCGCTGCGGGGCGCTACGGCATCGAGTGCCGCGGTCGGGGGGGCCCGCAGCGCCTGACGCCGCGCTCCAGGGAGCCGCGATCGCGAGCAGGGCGCTGCGTGGGTCCACGGTCTCGAGCAGGGGATTGCCGCGGTCCACGGCACCGAGTGCGGCGCATCATGCGCTCGACTCGCTGCCGGGCGCTCTGGCAGAAGAGGCGCGTGCGCTCTGGGGCTGGGCTCCTGGCGGGGCTGCGTGACGAGGCTCTTTGCTCTCTCGGTTTTCCTCCTCGGGGCATTGGTCGCGACCTCACGTTGGTATTCCCGGCGACGGCGACGGTATGTGCGGATGCGCGTGGAGACATATCGCACCGATAAGGCAAGCGCGGAAGCGGTTGTGTCGATGTTCGAGGCGCTGCACAAACGCCTGCTGCGTCGCTGGTGGCGGCGGCTGCTGCGGGGTCAGCCCTCGGTGGCGCTCGAGGTGCACCACACGAGCGGGTGCGGCGTGGCTCGCGGTGGCGTGCCCGCTGGGTTTGGAGGAGATGGTGCAGGCCGCGCTGCGTACGGCTTACCCGAACTGCCGGCTGGCGGCAGAGCGGCGGGTGCCGGGTCGGCCCCCGGCGGTGCTGCGGCTGAAGAAGCACGCCGAGTTCATCAAGCGCGGGAAGGTGCTCGACCGCTTCGAGCACGAGCGCGAACCACCGATGAACCGGCTGATGACCGTGATGGGCGCTTGCGCAAGCGAGGCGTTCGTGCAGGTGGCGATGACGCCCACGCCGTCGATGTTCGAGCGCCACGCCAAGCGGCTGTACAAGCGCCACGAGGCGCGTCTGTCGCGTGAGCGCAGAGATCACCTGAACATGGCGGTGCGCGATCGGTCGATGGTCGAGGACATCGAGCTGAAGGGTGGCTTGGACATCCAGCACCGCCCGCTGTTCTTCGTCGATCTGCGCGTGATCGCCCCCGATCGCGGAGAAGTGCGAGCGGATCGCCTCCGAGTTGCGCGCCGAGGAGGAGGAGAACCGCTTGGTCGAGCGCGGAACGACCGTGCGTCACGGCCTGTTTGGCTGCTATAGCCGCCGCGTGCAGCGCGGAGAGGGCAATCCGCTGCCGTCTTTTCACAAGGGCGTGTTCGCCTCGACCGAGCTGGCGGCCATCTGGCATCTGCCCTCGATCGACTACACGACCGTTCCGTTCGCCCGCGGCGTGCTGCCCGTGGCGCCGGCGCCGCCGGCGATCCTGCGTCCCGCCGGACGGAGTGGGCACGCTGCGCGATGCCCTGGGGCCGGTGTCGATCCACCCGGGGATGCGCAAGCAGAACACGGCCGTGCCTGGCACGGTCGAGCAGGGCAAGTCCAGCTATCTCGTGGCCACCGTCGCCGAGGATCTGCGCCGCGAGCGCTGCTGCGTGATCGTGCTCGATCCCGAAGGGCGACGCGGCCGAGGCGGCGGTAAGCCTCGTGCCGGAGGGGCGGACGTGCACGCTGCTGGACTTCTCCCAGCCGACGTGCGGGTTCAATCCGCTCGCGGTGGATGCCCCGGCGGATGTGATCGCCGACTACGTGGTGGCGGCGATGAAGAATCTTTTTGACGACGGCGACATCCGGGCCTCCTCGGATCGGTATCTGCGCAACGCGATCATCGCGGTGCTGGCCTATGACCGCGAGTCGACGTTGTGGGACGCGGCGCGGCTGCTGTCGGTCGGCGAGGAGGGGTACTCCTACCGCAGTCGTGTCGGGGCCCGCGTGCGGGCGTTGCCGGAGTTCAAGGAGATCTCCGAGTTCTTCACCGCCGAGCTCACCGCCCAGCTGGCGGATGCGCGCAGCATGACGACCGCCAAGCTCGATGCTCCGGTCAACAAGCTCGCGCGACTGCTGAACTCGCAATCGATCAAGCGCGTGCTGCTGAACGATTCGCTGAGCGTCGACTTCGACCGCGTGATCGCCGGGGAGGAGGTGCTCGTCGTGAAGGGCGCTTTGGGGGCGATGGGAGCTGGGAACACCTCCGTGCTGATGCAACTGCTCGTTGGCATGCTCGACGCGGCGCTGGCTCGTCAGCAGGATCTCGTGGCGGAGGCACAACGTGTGGCGGTCGCGCTGAAGGTCGACGAGGCGCCCTTGGTGCTCAACCGCGGCTTCGCCGAAACGATGGCGCTGAAGCGCTCGGCGGGCTTGGAGACGGTGGCGTGCTGGCAGACAGAGGCGCAGTGGACCGAACGCGAGGTTCGCGATCAGCTCGATGCGCTGTTCGCCCACCGCGTGTACTTCGCGACGGCCTCCGTGCGCGATGCGCGAGCGGCCGTCGATTTGACGATGGCCGAGTTCTCCGACACCGTGCGTCCGGGCATGGATCATCTCTCCGCGCTCGGTCACCCCGATGCTCGCTTGCATCTGCCTCGCCACCACGCGATCGTCAGTTGGTGACGCCCGAGGGCCGGCAGTCTCCGTTTGTCGCCGAAACGATTCCGCTGCGTGTCGACCGGGAGCGGCTGGCGTTGCATGCCGCGCGTCAGGCCGAGCGCGGTGGGCGCTACCGCACCGACCTGCGCCAGCCGCACTGGGATCGCGAGCGCCGGGGCGGTCAGATGGAAAGCCCGAGCACCGATCCGCGGAGCAGACCGCGAGCCAGCCTGCCGTGAACGAACCACGCCACGGATGCCCAGCGCCCGAGCACGCGCCGGCCGCGCAGACCGCGCAGGAGACCCAGGCCGCACCGGCCAACCGCCCACTGGAGCCCAATGCGCCCCCGGGGGAGCGAGCAGCGCCCGCTCGAGCGAACGGATCCCAGCGAACGGCTCCTACTCAGAACGAGCCGCAGCGAACCGCGCCCCAGCGGAAGGCGCCTGAGCGGGACGTGCGCCGCCGATCCGTCGAATGGCGCAGCGGCTGGCGCCTCGGCGGTCCCGAGCAGCCCTTCCGGACAGCTATCGCGAGCTGGTCGAACTCGACGGCGCGCACAGCGTGCGCTGGGCCAAGGCGGTGCTCGAGCCGAAGCTCGCTGGTACCCGAGTCGCTCGACCTGGAGATCCTGGCGCTCGTGGCATGCATGCGCCACGTGTTGAGCAGCCAGATCCATCGTCGCTTCAACCCGGGACGTGCGGCCACAACCACCCAGCGTCGCCTGAAGCGCCTGTCGGATGCTGGTCTGGTCCGGCGCTTCCAGTTCCATCGCCGCGACGGCGGAGGAGTGCCGATGTGCTACGCGATCACCGCTACTGCTCTCGAGCTGCTGCATGCCCACGACCGTTTGACGGCGCTCGAGCGAGGGTGACGTGGACACGCTGCCGGGCCTCCGTCAGCCGGCGGCGCCGGTGGAGGGCGATCGGCTGCTGCGCCAAGCGCGCCACGACGTGCACGTCACCGGCTGGGTGCTGGCGCTCGAGCATGCCATTGACGGCGCGCCGCTGAGCCTGCGTGGCGCGAGCGAATCGGTGCTGTCCCCGCCGCTGCGCTCAGCGGCGGAGGGACGCGCGGCGCTCGGGCCGAGCGATCTGACGTCTGCCGGGTGGGCGCTCGCCGCACGAATTCCTGCGCACCGACCCGCGGGGCGAGCGGGTGCCGGTAGAGCGCTTTGAGACGGTTCGCCCAGACGTGACGATCGAGCTGCCTGGAACGCTGCGCGAACGCCTCGCGGCGCAAGCGCGCGCCGCCGAGATGGGTCTCACCGAGGGGATCAGCGCACAGGACATGGGTATCGAAGGGGCCGCGCCGATGGGCGCGATCGATTTGCTCGTCGAGCTCGACGACCGCCTGCCGACCGGTCGCGCAGCGGCCAAGCTCGAGCGCTATGACCATCTCCTCAGCCGGCTGGGCGGTGCACACCACCCGCTATGGACGCCGCCTCGGGGTGCCCCCCTCGGTCGTGTTCGTGTGCCGCGATCGCGCCCGTGCCCGGGAGTGCGCAAGCGCGGGCAGACACGGTGCTGACCGCCTGTCGCGCGTATGCCGGCGAGTACCCCGTCGACTGGGAGTACCCGGGACGAGAGGGAGTCCTGTTTGTGGCCGAGCGCGACGTGCACGAGGGACTTCTGCGCGGATACGGCGTACCTCTTCTGCCGCCGGAGGTGCGCGTGTCTGTGGCAGGAGGCGAGCCGCGGGCAGCGCGAGTCGGTGGCCGAGCCACGCGACCTACTCAGCTGGAGACCGATCGGCCAGTAGCCCGTCCCCGACCGATGTCGAGGACGTGAGCGTTTTCGCGCCAACTTTGACGCGTGAGCTATCAGCTCGATCGGGAGTTCCGAGACCCCCTAAAGGGGGGATCTCGGATTGCCGCACTACACGGCCCGAGTCCAACTGCCGCCCCTTGAAGGCATCCCCCTCGGCTCCTAAAAGGCCTCCATCAACTCCCCCGGCGACTGCCCGGACTAGACCGACCAGGAGACAAGCCATGACTCTCGCCACCTCCTCCCCGATCGCACGTCACGCGACTCGGCCCAAGGCACGTGTTACGCCGCGAAGCCGGCCCGCAACCGTACGAGCCAAGACCGGCCCTTCTGCGAGAGCCAAGCGGAGCGCCTCCAAAAACGAGTCTGGCCTGTTGGGCAGCTACATCGATCCCAAGGGTGCACTGCGTCGGGTGGTTGCGCTTCCTGGAGCACGCGAGAGCGTGCTCGTCGTGGATCGCGACGCCGTCACGCTCGGCGACCGTCGTCTCGTGGCGCATCTCGCCGCCGACGAGTCTCGGGAGAACGCTGCCGTGGCATGTGAGCAATATCTGCGCGATCCAGCGGGCCACTGGTGCAGGTGTGTCACCCCGGAGGACCTGGTGCGCGTGCCTTTTGCTGACGCGGAGGAGCTCGAGCCTCGCTCGCAAGCGGCGCCGAGCGCAAAGGATCTCACCGACAGGCAGGGCCGCGTCTACTGCCTGGAGATCTGCTCCACCGGGATGTCGATCCCGGAGTTGCGCTGGTGGCGCAAGCCCTCCTCTGCGGGATCGGAGCCGTATGAGTCGATCAGCATGCGTGAGGCGATCGCAAATCTCGAAAGCTACGAGCCGGTGCGCACGCTCACTCACGGGGCGCTTGCGTTACACCGTGATAACCACGAGGTCTCGATCGCGGTGCTTCGTGCCGAGTGCGCACGGATGGACGCGAGCAAGATCGTCCTCAACCGCGGGCTACGGCGAGCTGTGCTCGCGGCCGCCACGACGCAGGGACTGACCATGAGTGAGATCGCGATGCGTTGCGGGAGAACTAAACACGATTCCAGAGGCAAGGAAAGCGGCGAGACGAGCTGGTTGGCTCGACGTCTGGGGATCGCTCCGGAGGGCGGCAAGAGCGCTCCCACACCCTGGATCCACAGCGAGGTGCTGGCGTTGATTGCGCGCCGTGGCCTGGGCATCAGTCCACGCGAGGTGGAGCTCGGATGAGCCTTCATTCCGCGCTCGTCCTCGAGCAGCCGGGCGGCAGTCCCGGAGTTGGCATCGTGGACGCTGATTCGGCGCCGGTGAGTTCCATTGACCAGTCGATCAGCTCTTCTGTAGTGGGGTGGCGAGACGGTGTCCAAACCGCTCGAGACCCCGATCCCACCGCTCCCACGGCGATCCTCGTGGTCGAGGCCGATCGGGTTCTGGGAGCCGCTGTCGTCGCGCAACTGGGCGCTGACGGCTATGCGGCCGAGCTCGCGCGCAGCGCCGAGGATGGCCGTATCTTGGCCGCGCGGCGCATGCCAAAGCTGGTGATCATCGGAGATCTCGAGAAGCCGCGGGATGCCTTGGCGCTACTCGGGGAGATTCGCGCGAGCGATCGGGAGAGTGCTCCCTGGGCACGAGGGCTTCCGGTCATCGTGGTCTCCTCGCGTAGCGAGGAGCTCGACATGCTCCGAGCCTTCGAGGCTGGAGCTGACGATTTCTCTCTCGCCCCGCTCGGTATCTCGAGCTGCGAGCGCGCCTGCGGGCGGTTCTGCGTCGCAGCGAGAGCATCCCCAGAGAAGAACGATGCCTCCAGGTCGGGCCGCTTACGATCGACCTGCACGCTCACACCGTGGCTCTGCACGGCCAACGTCTCGATCTGCGTCGGCTGGAGTATGAGCTGCTCGTTCAGCTTGCCAGCGTCCCAGACCGCGTATTCAGCAAGCAGGAGCTGTTGCGCCTGGTCTGGGGATATCAGTCGTGTGCGGCCACACGCACCGTCGACAGTCACGCCAGCCGTCTGCGTCGCAAGCTCGATGGAGCGGATGCCCACCCACCCGGGCGCTGGGTGATCAACGTCTGGGGAGTCGGCTACAGGCTGATCTGAGCTTGTTCCCTGCAGGGCCCAGCGAGAGAACCATCCCAAGCGCGGCGTAGGTTTTTTTCTGCTGCTAACAATCAATGAATGGAGACCATGATGTCTAGCTTCACCATCAACCGCGTCGTGCTGATCGGAAATCTGACCAGAGATCCCGAGCTGCGTTCGTTGCCCTCGGGATCGAGCGTGTGCAACTTTCGGGTTGCCTGCAACTCGACGCGCCGTGATGCGGAGGGCGACTTTCAGGAGAAGCCCAATTTCTTCGACGTGAGCACCTTCGGCACCCTGGCGGAGAGCGTCAATCGCTACACCCACAAGGGCCGTCGTGTGGCCATCGACGGCCGGCTGGATTGGCGCGAGTGGGACGGTCCCGACGGACAGCGGCGTCAAACGGTGAGCGTCATTGCCGACACGGTCATGTTCTTGGACAGCCCTGGCGAACGGGATGACGGTGAGCGTGGCGACCGGGGCCTCGCAGACGAGATCGATCAGGGACCAGCCGGTGAGCTCGTTGGAGTTGGCGCGGGCGCCGAGGATGATGGCCTCGTCTTCTAGGTCTCTTGACGCCGTGTCGCGGCGAGTACAGCGGTGGGGGCGTCAAATGGCGCCCCCACCGTCTGGCACCGACCGCACGTCGCGCGGCATGCCGGCCGCGTAGACTGGCGCGCCGCAGCATCCTGAGCGACCATGTAATCGTCCCCCGCGCACGAGGAGCCAAGTCCGGTGCCAGTTAACAGCCAAGCGGTCGGCAAGACATACGAGCCCACGCTGTATGCGGTGGGCCGCGAGAAGATCAAGGAGTACGCCCGCGCGGTGGGTGAGACAAACCCGGTGCATCTCGACGTGGAGGCCGCCCGTGCCGCCGGTTTCGCGGATGTCGTCGCCCCGCCGATGTTCGCGGTCGTCTATAGCGCCCCATCTGTGGGGCCGCCGATCTTTGACCCAGAGATCGAACTGAACTTCGCGATGATGGTGCACGGTGGCCAGGAGTTTCAGTGGGGCCCCCTGGTCGTGGCGGGCGATGAGATCACAACGACAGCGAGCGTCAAGGACATCTCCGAGCGCGACGGGCGCGGCTACTACGTGTTCGAGTCGATTTCCACAAATCAGCGTGGCGAGCAGGTTTGCCGCGGCATCTGGACCAACATCGTCAGAGGAGTGTGAGCCACGTGACAGATCTCTCAGTGGGAGTACAGATCCCCGAGGTCCGGGTCACACCCGACAAGTTCCTCACCAACCGCTATGCAGGCGCCTCAGGCGATTTCAACCCGATTCACATCGACGAGGAGTTCGCCAAAGCCGTCGGTCTGCCGGGAAGGATTCTGCATGGCCTGTGGAGCATGGCTCAGGTCGCCCGTGCCCAGACCGAGGCCGCGGGAGGACCCGGCCATCTCAAGCGCCTCTCGGTGCAGTTCCGCGGCATGGGCGTGCCCGAGCAGGAG
The DNA here is from genome assembly GCA_963822625.1 of uncultured Solirubrobacterales bacterium. Lineage (GTDB taxonomy): Bacteria > Actinomycetota > Thermoleophilia > Solirubrobacterales > Solirubrobacteraceae > Palsa-744. The sequence continues at coordinate 121,565 of CAWGIH010000001.1, forward strand.
GTGCTCGTGAGTGGCACGGTGCGCGAGTCGGATGGGGGGCGGGTGATCATCGACACGGTGGCCGAGCAGGGTGGCAAGCAGATCATCCGCAACGCCGAGGCTGAGCTGGAGATCGCATAGCGCTGGCGTCCGGCAGGAGCGCCCTGGCCGCCGCTGCATGGGCATCCTCAGGCCGACGCTCGATGCGCTCGCCACCGCGGCTCGTAGAATCGAATCCGTGCTGACTCCCAGACAGGAGTTGATCCTGTGCAAGGTGGTGGACGATTACTTGCGGACCGGGCAACCGGTGGCGTCGAGGTCCCTTGCCGCCGACACGGAGCTCGATTGCGGATCCTCCACCGTGCGAAATGAGCTGGCGTTGCTCGAGGAGTACGGCTTGCTGGCCCATCCGCACGTCTCGGCGGGCCGCGTCCCGACGGACTCGGGTCAACGCTATGTAGTCGACCGCATGCTCGCCTCCGGAGAAGGTCTCATGCCGGTGCGGCGACTGGAGCTCTCGCTGATCCGCCGTGAAGTGGAGGAGGCGATGCGCGCGACCACCGAGACCCTCTCGCAGGTCACCAATCTGCTGGCCGTGGTCTCCGCTCCGGCGATGCACACGGCGACGATCAGGCGCATCGAGGTCTTGGCGCTGCAGCCACAGGTGGTGATGGTCGTGATCATCACCTCCACCGGCGGCGTCTCGAAGATGCTCGCGACCTTCGAGAGCACGGTCGATCCCGGACTCGTGGCGTGGGCCGGGGAGTACTTGAATGAGCGGCTCCTTGGCCTGGGGTTGGGGGCGCGGATACTCCACCAGCGCCTAGCCGACCCAAGTCTGTCGGTAACGGAGCTCGCGTTCCTGGGGCGTTTGGCCGCGGCGTTCAGCGACATCTCCTCGGAGGCGGAGGACGATCTCTACCTCGATGGGACGGCACGGCTGTTTGCCGCCGGTCAGATCCATGACACTGTTCAGATCAACGAGCTGATGAGCCTGCTCGAGCGCCGTGTCGCGCTTTTGAAGGTCTTGCGCGCGGCGCTCGGCGAGTCAGGGGTCTATGTGAGGATTGGTCACGAGAACGAGATTCCCGCGATGCGCTCGCTCGCCCTGGTTGCGACCGGCTACGGGGTTGGCGGACGCAATCTGGGCACTGTGTCGGTGATCGGGCCGGTGCGCATGGACTATGCCGGCGCGATCGTCACCGTGCGCGAGGCCGCACATGAGCTGTCGCGGTTTGTCGAAGATGCCTATGCCGAGAACTAACACCACAGACATGCCTCGCGATCCTTATGAGGTGCTCGGCGTGCAGCGCGATGCCTCTGAGCAGCAGATCAAGAAGGCCTTCCGTGCGCTGGCGATGGAGCTGCACCCGGATGTGAACGCGCACGACCCCCAGGCTGAGGAGAAGTTCAAGGAGGCCGCCGAGGCCAACGAGATCCTCTCAGACCCGCAGCGGCGGGCTACCTATGACCGCTACGGCCACGAGGGCCTGCGCTCCGGTGGATATGCCCCCAACTTCGATGCGTTTGGTTCGATCAGCGACCTGTTCGATGCGTTCTTCGGAGGGGGTGGCGCGAGCGGGGGACGCTCCGGCGCGGGATCGGGCGGCGACCTGGCGGTCGCGATCGAGGTCGATCTGATCGAGGCGGCCAATGGCGCGAAGGTGGCGGTTACCTACGAGGCGGTCGAGCGCTGTGAGCATTGTCACGGCAATGGCGCTGAGCCGGGCACCCCGATCGAGACCTGCGAGCGCTGCGGTGGGCATGGACAGCTGCAGGCGGTGAGCCGAACGCCGTTCGGGCAGATGGCGCGCACGGTGCTCTGCGATGTCTGCCACGGTGATGGTCGCGTGCCCAAGCAGCCCTGCCATGAGTGCCGTGGTCGAGGACGCAAGGCCGCTCAGCGCGAGCTCGACGTCGATGTCCCGGCTGGGATCTCCGACGGTCAGCGGATTCGGCTTTCCGAGCGCGGGCATGCTGGTGAACGGGGCGCTCCCGCGGGCGACCTCTATGTGCTCGTCAGGGTGCGCGAGGATGAGCGGTGGGTGCGCGAAGGCGATGACCTGATCGCGGCGCTTGACGTCGCGGCCCCCCTGGCGGCGCTCGGTGCGACGCTGCAGACGCCAACGTTGAGCGGCATCGCCTCGGTCGACGTGCCGGCCGGTACGCAACCGGGCGAGGTGCTCACCTTGCGGGGTGAGGGAATGCCGACGCTGGGGCGCGGCCGGCGCGGGGATCTGCGCGTGGTGGTGAACGTTGTGATTCCGCGCCGTTTGAGCGAGGAGCAGCGCGAGCTCCTGGGGCGACTGAATGGAACGCTCACTGAGGAGAACCTGCGCTCTGAGGAATCGATGTTCGCCAAGCTGCGTCGCACGCTGCGCGGCCAAGCGGCGTGATCCGTCTCGCGGTGCGCGTCAGGCGCGAGGACTCCGAGATTGTCCTGGCTGAGCTGTTGGAGCTCGCGCCCGCCGGGGTCGAAGAGGTGGAGATTGGCGAGACGGTCGAGTACGCCGTGTATGGCGCGCCGGGAGAGCTGCCGGAGATCCCCGACTTGCGCGCGGCCGTGGGCGAGACGCCCGTGGAGGTCTCGAGCACCCAGGTTGCTGAGGACTGGTCCGAGCGCTGGAGGCGCTTCCATCGCCCAGTCCTGATCGAGCCTCCGCACGGGCTTCCCGCTCTGCATGTGCGACCCCCCTGGGAGGCGCCGAGCGATCGCGAGGATGCCGAGGAGATCGTGATCGACCCGGGGCAGGCGTTTGGCACGGGCGCTCACGCCAGCACTCGCCTCTGTTTGGAGCTGCTGCTGGAGCTGCTGGCGCTCGAACGTGAGCCTGGGCCGTTGCTGGACGTCGGCACTGGGTCGGGAGTACTGGCGATCGCCGCCGCCCGGCTCGGGTTCGCGCCGGTGCTCGGCCTCGACCACGAGCGCGAGAGCGTTGCGGCTGCGAGGGAGAACGGGAGGGTCAACGGGGTGGGGATCGAGGTGCGCCACTTCGACCTGCGCGCGCAGACGCTGCCATGGCTGGATCGGGAGATGGAGGGCGCTCACGCGGACGGACCTTCAGGGTCGCTCGTGGTGGTGGCGAACCTGTTGCGTCCTTTGCTGCTCGATCTGGCGCGTGAGATGCCCAGTCCTCCCGCGCATCTGCTGGCCGGGGGACTGTTGAAGGAGCAGGTCGATGAGGTGGCTGGGAGGTTTGGCGAGCGCCTGGGCATGCGCGAGCGGGAGCGGCGCGAGCGCGGAGAGTGGGCGGTCCTCTGGCTCGTCGCCGGCGATCAATCAGAATCAGGCAGCTCGGTGGCGGCGAGGACGTTCGCGAGGTAGACCAGATCGATCGCCGCGCGTGTGCCGTCCTCGCTCTGCAGCGCAAGTTGAGCGCCGGCGGCGCTCAACGCCGCTTCGATCGTCCCGAGTGCCTCACCGACGTCTCCCGCAGCGGGGTCGCGGCAGGCCGCGAGTGCCATGTCGAGCATCGCCTGGGCTTGCTCGGCCGATCCCATGAAGATCGCTGGCCCGGCCAGGCTGCCGTAGCCGTATACCCGCGCGAGGCGACCGGACAGCGTGATCGAGTCGCCGCGCCGCGGCGGAGTGACTCGTGGCAGGCCGTGGCCGTCGAGCAGCCCGGCGATCGTGCCCCCGAGCATTCCCCGCACGGCGGCCTCGTCGAGGCCGGCCTGGGCGGCTACACGCAGCGCCATGTAGAGCGCGGTGGCGGGCCGGCCATAGGGCGGGTCGGAGGCGAACACGATGCGCTCGATCGGCGCGCGCGCGAGCAGCTCGATCACGTCGAGTGCGAAGAAGCAGGAGGTGTCATAGAGCACGCCCGGGTGCTCCGCCAAGCGCGATGTGATGATTCCCTGGTCGCAGATCGCGCCGTGAGCGAGGATCAGAACCACCTCGGGATGGCGGAGGGTGATCTCGACGAGGTCATCGCCCAGCGGCGGTAGGCCGCGTCCGGCGTGAATCAGGATCGGCACGCGGGCCGCCTCGGCCAGCGCGAAGATCCCCTCCATCTCTGGCCCGTCGAACCCAAAAGCCTGGGCGCGGGGGTGCAGCTTGATGCCGCGAGCGCCGGCCGCGAGCGCGCGCTCACCCTCGGCCAGCGGGTCTTCGGCCGGGTCCAGCCGGCAGAACGGGATCAGCCGGCCTTCGCTTTCTGCGGCCCAGGCGAGCACGCGGTCGTTGGGCACCCGATAGGCGGGGCTGCGCTCGGGGTCGTGCAGCGGAAACACACAGGCCCTGCGGGCGCCTGCGTCATCGAGCTGCGAGAGCAGTTGCGCCAGGCTCAGCGAGCGCCCGTCCTCATCGAGGCCGAGATGCGTATGGGCATCGAAGACCTCCGCATCGGTGGGGCGCAGGCGATCCACCTCCGCCAGGAAGGGAGCGAGGGCGTCGGCGTACAGAGATGACGGCGCGCTCACGGTCCGCACCATATTGGCTGACTGTCCGCCTCGTGTGACGGCCCCTTCTCGCCTCGTGTCATTGGTCTCGACCACATATCCGCTCTAGCCTCTGGGGATGGCCTGGGAGATCGTGATCGCTGGCGGTGGCTTTGGCGGGTTCTATGCCGCCCGTGCTTTGGAGCGACTGCTGCCCGCGAATAGCGCGAGGGTGACACTCCTCAACGAGGCCAACTTCATGCTCTACACCCCGCTGCTGCCCGGCGCGGCCGGCGCCACGCTAGATCCGCGCCACGTGGTCGTTCCGCTGCGCTCGCAGCTACGGCACACCGACCTGGTGATCGGCCAGGTGACCGGAGGCGATCCGCTTCGGCGAACGCTTGGCGTGAAGCGAATCGATGGGGAGCAGATCGAGCTGGGCTACGACCAGCTGATCGTGGCGCTGGGCTCGGTCTCGCGGACGCTGCCTATCCCAGGCCTGGCCGAGCATGCGATCGGTTTCAAGTCCCTCTCAGATGCCACCGCGCTGCGTAACCGAGTGCTGCGCTGCATGGATATCGCCGAGTCGCTCGAGGACTCGGTCAAGCGCGCGGAGTACCTGGGGTTCGTATTCGTCGGCGCGGGTTATGCGGGTGTCGAGGGTCTGGCCGAGCTGCAGGACTTCGCCGCGCAGGCGATCGATCTTTATCCACGCTGTCGCGCCGAGGGAATGAGATGGGTGCTGGTGGAGGCCAAGGACCGCATCATGCAGGAGGTGCCGCGTGGCCTCTCTGAGTTCGCGGCGCGGGAGTTGCGCGCGCGAGGGGTCGAGGTTCGCACAGAGACCACGATCAAAGAGATCACCGAGCGCGACGCGACGCTGTCCGACGGCAAGCTGATCCCGGCGCGCACCGTTGTGTGGACGGCGGGGATCAAGCCGAGCCCCGTCGTCGCGAGGTTGGGTCTGCCCTGCGAGCGAGATGGACGGGTGGTCGTGGATCGCACGATGCGAGTGGAGGGCCACGCGCACGTCTGGGCGATCGGTGACTGCGCCGCTGTCCCTGATCCCGCACGGAAAGGGCAGCCGTGCCCTCCGACCGCACAGCACGCGATTCGCCAGGGGCGGCTGGTGGCTGCAAACGTTGCCGCGACGCTCGGTAACGGCAGGGTACGGCCGTTTCGGTATCGCACCAAAGGGGTTGTCGCCGAGTTGGGCGACACCGAGGCCGTCGCGCTCACGCTCGGCGTGCGCTGGCACGGTCTGCCGGCGTGGTTCATCGCTCGCACCTATCACCTGCTGTTGATGCCCGGCATGGGACGCAAGCTGCGTCTACTGATGGACTGGAACGTCGCGCTGCTGTTCGGCCGCGACACTTCCGCCCCGGGACGTTTGGGAGATCCCACGCCGTTAGCGGGTGAGGATGAAGACGATGACGGCTGACCGGCGTATCCTGATCTGATGGCGATACTCGACGATGTGAAGGCCGATCTGCATAGCGCGATGCGTGCTGGTGAGAAGGACAGGGTCGGCGCGCTGCGACTCGTGCTCTCCGAGCTGCAGAAGGCCGTGAAGGAAGGCTCAGACGACGAGCTGGCCGTGCTGCGCCGCGAGCGCAAACGACGCTTGGAGGCCGCCCAGGCCTACCGCGAGGCTGGGCAGGAGCACCGTGCCGGCGCCGAGGAGGCCGAAGGCGAGTTGATCGCCGGCTACCTGCCACCGGAGCTCTCCGAGGCGGAGCTGAAAGAGATCGTGGAGCAGGCTGTACGCGATAGCGGAGCGGAGTCGGTGAAGGACATGGGTCGCGCGATGGGCAAGGCGATGGCGGCGGTCGACGGCCGTGCTGACGGCAAGCGCGTATCGGCGCTCGTGCGAGGCGCACTCGACGAATGAGCTCTTTCAAAGGATGAGATCGCAGATCGAGCTGCCGAACGACGTGGCCGCTGAGCTGGCGGGCAGTCAGGACAACGTCCTGCGAGCGCTGGAGGAGCATCTGGAGTGCGAGGTGTTCCTGCGCGGGAACCTCATCACCTTCGACGGCGATGAGCACGAAACCCACGTTGGCGAGCACGTCGTGCGCGAGCTGGCGAAGCTGATCGAACGCGGCCACCAGCTGGATGCGGGGATGATCGCGGCCGTGACGGGGGCGCTGGATGCGCACGAGTCCCCGGCACGGGTGTTGGAGGATGTGCTCTGGCAGCACCGCGGACTGCGCGTGGCCCCGAAGACCGTCAACCAGAAGCGCTACGTCGACGCGATCCGCTCGAGCACGATCACCTTCGGAGTGGGCCCGGCGGGCACCGGGAAGACGTTTCTGGCGGTGGCGATGGCCGCCGCCGCGCTCGCGCGCCACGAGGTGAATCGCATCATCCTCACGCGTCCGGCGGTCGAGGCCGGCGAGCGGCTCGGGTTCTTGCCGGGCGATTTGATGGCGAAGGTCGATCCCTATCTGCGTCCGCTGTTCGATGCGCTGCACGACATGCTTGATCCGGAGAAGGTCTCGCAGTACCTCGAGCGCGGCGTGATCGAGATCGCACCGCTCGCGTTCATGCGAGGACGTACGCTCAACGACTCGTTCGTGATCCTCGATGAGGCTCAGAACACCACGCCCGAGCAGATGAAGATGTTTTTGACGCGGCTGGGCTTCGGCTCGAGAATGGTCGTGACCGGCGATGTCACCCAGGTGGATCTGCCACGCGAGCAGCAGTCGGGCCTAATCGTGGTGGGTGAGGTGCTGGCGGCGATCGAGGGCATTGAGTTCCTGCGCTTTGGTGGGGAGGACGTGGTGCGCCACAAGCTCGTGCAGCGGATCGTGGAGGCCTACGGCGAGCACTCCCAGCGTGAGGCCCCAGAGCTACGTGCCGCCGATCGCCGCCCCGCCTGAGACTCGACGGGAGATTCGGCGCGCGATGCTCGAGGTGGAGGTCTTTGGTGCGCAGCTTGCTCCCGATGGCCCGTCGCGGGCCACGGTCCGGAGCCTGTGCGTTCTGGCGGCCGCGTCGGCGGGTGTGCAAACGGGGCATCTGGCGATCGAGTACGTCGATGCGGAGCGGATCACACAGCTGAACGTCGAGCATCGTGGGAAAGAGGGCCCGACGGACGTGCTGTCCTTTCCAATCGACGGCGCAACTCCGCTCGACGGCGTCACCCCGATCGATGGCGCCACGCCGATCGACGGCCCCGTGAGGGAGCTGGGCGACGTGGTTATCTGCCCCGAGCACACGCTCGATCTGCGTGAGGCGATCGTCCACGGTGTCCTGCATCTGGTGGGCATGGACCACGAGACCGACGGCGGCGAGATGCTGGCGTTGCAGGCAGAGCTGCTGGCTGGCGAGTCTCAGGAACCCCGGGATCAGAAATCCCGCGAGCCACGATGACAAGCCAAGGAGCTACCCACAGCGGCTTCGTGGCGCTCGCCGGACGGCCGAATGTGGGCAAGTCGACGCTCGTCAACGCGCTGGTGGGGGAGAAGGTGGCGATCGTCTCTGACCGTCCCCAGACCACACGGCGAGCGATCCGTGGAGTGCGCAGCAGCGGCGATTGTCAGATGGTGCTCGTTGATCTGCCCGGTGTGCAGCGTCCACGCGATGCACTCACCGAGCGGATGGCTCAGCGAGTGCGCCAGGAGCTGGAGGGCTGCGACGCGGCATTGATGGTTTTGAACGGCGAGCAGGGCGTGGGCCCGGGCGACCGTTTCATCGCGCAGGCGCTCGCGGCCGCGAGCGCGGCGGTGACGATCGCGGTGAACAAGGCGGATCGTCTGACACGGGCGCAGACGATCACGGTGTTGGAGCAAGCTGTCGAGCTCGAGGTCTCCGAGGATGTCTTTCCGATCTCCGCGCGCACTGGGTCCGGCGTACAGGCGTTGACTGAGCATCTGGAGGCCGCGATGCCGGCGGGACCATTCATGTTCGAGGATGGCGCTAGCTCCGATCAGCCGCTCGCGGTCCTGCTGGCTGAGCTGATTCGGGAGGCAGCCATCAAGCGCACCTTTCAGGAGCTGCCTCATGCCGTGGAGGTGATCGTCGAGGAGATAGAATGGGCGCGCGAGGGACTGGTGCTGGTGCGGGCGCTGATCTGGGTGGAGAGTGAATCCCAGAAGGCAATCCTGGTGGGCGCGAGGGGCCGCATGATCAAGGCGATCGGTGTGGCTGGCCGCCGGGAACTGGAGCGGGAGCTTTCCTCTCAGGTGCACCTCGATTTGTCGGTACGCGTCAGACGCGACTGGCGAGGAGATGAGGGATTACTTGATCGGCTAGGAATCACCTAAACCCACCTCGACAAGTGGGCGGAGATCTGCTCGATCGCGGGGAGGTCGACTTCGGAGACGAAGAGGAAGGGCAGGGAATGGACCTCGAAGTCTCGACGGCGAAGGCGGGCGAGTTGATTGTGCTGGAAGTTTGCGCGATCGTGTACGGCTCGCGCGGCCAGCGCTGCGGAGCGAATGACCGACTCGCGTCCGTCCAAGCGCTCGCTTCCGTCCAACGGGCCGATCCCGTCTAAGTCGCAGATCCGAGTGAGCTCCGCGACCGAGAAACGGCGCGGCAGCGTTCCGTTGACGATGACACCGTCCAGTGAGCGGGCGATCTGACGGCGCAGGCCGTCTTGGAGCTCGAGTGTCTCGGTGATCGCCATCTCAGTTGGGAGAGCGACCGCCAGGTACCCAGAGCGCGCGGGGTCGGAAAGCAGCTCGCCCACCTGCTTGGTTTGGGAGGCGATTGGCCCGACGCGCGCAATCGCGCCGAAGGTCTGCGGCGAGTGGAGCATCCCCAGGGCATGCCCCGTGGCGGGCGCGTCGAGAATCACCAGGTCATAACCGTCGCGGCGTTTGCGCGTCGCACGTCTGCCCTGGGTGAGTCTCCATATCTTCATCATGCTGATCAGCTCCTTCGCACCGGGGGCTGCGGCGGCGAAGTATTGGAAGGTGCCGCTCGATGCGAGCACCCGGCCGGAAACGCGTCCGCCGAGCGATTGCAGCCACTCGAGCAGCGCCCGGTCGGGATCGATCGAGATGCTCCAGAGGTTCTTCCGGAGCTCGATCTCAGCGCCGGTGTACTCTGCGGCGCCGGTGTCCTCTGAGCGGACACCGAACAACTCCGCCAGCCGGCGCTGCTCTCCCATCTCGACCACGATTGTGCGCAGACCTCGATCTGCCGCGAGCAGGCCGAGCGCGGCGGTTACCGTCGTCTTGCCCACGCCACCCTTGCCGGTGAGGACGAGCAGTCTGCGCTGCAAAAGCGATGCCATTGTCCTGATGCAACCTACAATCCCGCAGATGAGCTCACCAGCCAGTGCAGCCAGTGACCCGGCGAGGGACACGCGGATCGATACGCAGATCGCCTACGACGAGCGCGGGCTCGTGCCGTGCGTGATCCAAGACTGGCACTCAGGAGAGGTGCTGACAATGGCCTACATGAACAAGCAGGCATTGCAGCGCACGCGCGCGACCGGGGAATTGCACCTGTGGAGTCGTTCGCGGGGCGAGCTGTGGCGCAAGGGCGAAACGAGTGGCAATACCCAAACGGTGAGAGCGCTGCGGCTGGATTGCGATGGCGACACGTTGCTCGCGCTGGTGCAAACGGCGGGACCGGCCTGCCACACGGGTGAGCGGACGTGCTTTCACCGTGGCGAGCTCGAGCCGCCCGCGCCCCATGAGACTCTGCCGGCCCTGGAGCGCACGCTGAGCGCGCGCGCGAAAGAGCGCCCGGAGGGCTCTTATACGGTCGAGCTGCTGGACGATCCGCGGCGAATCGGCGAGAAGGTGATGGAGGAGGCTGAGGAGGTCGCGCGCGCCGCGCGCGAGGAGTCCGAGGAGCGCGTGGACGAAGAGGCCGCCGACGTGATCTATCACCTGCTCGTGCTCTTACACAGCCGTGGACGCGCGCTCATCGACGCCGAGCGGGTGCTCGATGAGCGTCGCTCCTAGCGCTACGGAAGCGCGCGAGATGACGGCCCTGCGGATCGAGCCGAGCATCGAGCGCGCTCGCGCGCTCGCAGGCTCCTTCAACCTGATCCCGCTGTGTCACTCGTTCATCGCCGACTGCGAGACGCCGGTCTCGGCCTTTCTGAAGCTGCGCGGCATGGAGCCCGCCCAGCCGTCGTTCCTGTTGGAGTCTGCCGAGCAGGGTCAGCGGATGGGGCGCTACTCGTTCATCGGCCTGCGGCCGCGCTCGGTGCTGCGCTGGTCGCTCACCGACGACGGTGACCCCTACGCGCTGGCCGCCGCGGCGGTTGCCGGGCACCGGCAGGCACCTCTGTCGGACGAGGCGGGTGGCCCCCCGTTCACTGGAGGGGCGGTCGGCTACTTCGGCTATGACCTGGTGCGCACGGTCGAGCCGCTCGGCGAGCCCAACCCGGACGAGTTGGGACTTCCCGACATGGCGCTGATGCTCTCTGATTTGCTGGTCAGCTTCGATCACCTCAAGCACACGGTCACGATTCTCGTGAACGCCGATCTGGACGCCGAGCCGGACATCGAGCGGGCCTATGCGGCCGCCGCGGAGACGATCGCCGAGGTGCGCGCCCGGCTGGCGGGTCCCGTGCCGCGCGAGGAGGGCAGCGTGAGCGGGAGAGCTCAGGGAGAGCGCAAGCGAGCGATGCCCAGCTTTCAGTCGAACATGGAGCGCGCCGAGTTCGAGGGGATGGTCGCGCGGATCGTGCAGTACATCCACGCGGGCGACGCCTTTCAAGTGGTGCCGTCGCAGCGCTGGTCGGCGGAGGTGCCGGTGGCGCCGTTCTCGATCTACCGGGGCCTGCGCGCGGTCAACCCGAGCCCGTACATGTATTTCTTGGACTTCGGCGACTTCCAGGTGGTGGGCGCCAGCCCGGAGCCGCTGCTGACGGTGAACGGCCGCCATGCATCGACCCGGCCGATCGCCGGGACCCGGCCGCGCGGCGCGAGCCCCGAGGAGGACCGGCGGTTCGCGCAGGAGTTGATGGGCGACGAGAAGGAGCGCGCCGAGCACGTGATGATGGTCGACCTGGGACGCAACGATCTGGGCAGGGTGTGCGAGTACGGCAGCGTGAAGGTGGACGAGCTGATGGAGATCGAGTCCTACAGCCACGTGATGCACATCGTCTCCTCGGTCTCGGGCACGCTGCGCGAGGAGGTGGGGGCGATGGATGCGCTGCGCTCGGTCCTGCCCGTGGGCACGCTCTCGGGCGCGCCGAAGGTGCGGGCGATGCAGATCATCGACGAGCTGGAGCCGGTCAAGCGGGGCGGCTATGGCGGCGCGATCGGCTACCTGAGCTACACGGGCGATCTCGATACGGCGATCCATATAAGGACTGTCGTCGTCAAGGACGGCGTCGCCCACGTGCAGGCCGGGGGCGGGACCGTGGCGGACGCGAAGCCGGAGTACGAGTACGAGGAGTCGGTGGCGAAGTCGCGCGCGGTGATGCAGGCAATCGAGGTGGCAATTTCTCAACCGGAGTGGTCATGAGTACGTATAGCTGCGCCGAAGCGGATCAGGAGCCCTGATGAGAGTTCTGGTGATCGACAACTACGACTCGTTCACTTACAACCTCGTCCAGTACCTGGGTGAGCTCGGGTCCGAGGTGTGCGCGGTGCGCAACGATCGTGCGAGCGTCGATGAGCTGTTGGAGAGCGGATACGAGCGCTGTGTGATCTCGCCTGGGCCGTGCACGCCGGATCAGGCCGGCATCTCCTTGGAGGTGGCGCGGCGACTGCCCGAGGCCGGAATCCCCACGCTCGGGGTGTGCCTCGGTCACCAGGCGCTCGCGCAGGCGTTCGGCGGCAAGGTGGTGCTGCACGAGCCGGTGCATGGCAAGGCGACCACGATCCAGCACGACGGTCGCACGATCTTCAAGGGCCTGGCGACGCCGCTCACGGTTGGGCGCTATCACTCGCTCGTGGTCGATCCCCAGCTGCCGGACTGTCTCGAGTCCTCCGCGCGCGGGGGCGGCGTGTTGATGGCGCTGCGTCACCGCGAGCTGCCGGCGGAGGGCGTGCAGTTTCATCCCGAGTCGGTGCTGACCGACGAAGGCAAGCAGCTGTTGAAGAACTTCCTCGCGGGACCCACGAATGTCCTCGAAGGGCCGGCCAATGCCTAACGCAATCCTCACACGAGCGATCGATGCGCTCGCCTCGCGCCGCGACCTCAGCTTGGACGAGACCGCCGAGGTGCTGAGCGAGATCATGAATGGCGATGTCTCAGAGATCCAAATCGCGGGCTTTTTGATCGCGCTGCGGTGCAAGGGCGAGACGATTGATGAGCTGGCTGGCCTGGCACGGACGATGCGGGCACTCGCCGCGCAGGTGCCGACCGAGCGCGAGGATCTGCTCGACACCGCCGGAACCGGAGGCGGGAAGCGCACGTTCAACGTCTCGACGACGGCTGCCCTGATCGCCGCCGGCGCCGGGTGCGCGGTGGCCAAGCACGGCAACCGCTCCGCTACGAGCCTGTCGGGTTCTGCCGATCTATTGGAGGCGCTGGGTGCGAGAATCGACCTGACGCCGGAGGGCGTGGCGCGCTGCATCGAGGAGGCGGGCTTTGGCTTCATGTTCGCGCCCGCTCATCACCAGGCCACCCGTTTTGTCGTGCCCGTGAGACGCGAGCTCGGCGGTCAAAACGATCTTCAATCTCTTAGGGCCGTTGACGAATCCGGCGGGCGCGCAAAGGCAGCTGATTGGCGTGTCGGACCCGAGTTTTCTGGAGACGATCGCCGGTGCGCTGGCTCGGCTGGGGGTGCACCGGGCGCTGGTCGTTGCCGGCGAGGACGGGTTGGATGAGGTCTCGATCAGCGCGGCAACGCGTGTGGTCGAGGTGAACGGAGGCGAGCTGCGCCAGTACACCTTGACCCCCGCCGATGTCGGCCTCGAGTTGGCCATCGAGCCAGACTATGAGGGGGGGAACCCCCGAGGAGAACGCGGCGGTGACGCGCGCGATCCTGGCGGGCGAGCAGGGGGTGCGTGCCGACCTGGCGCTGATCAACGCGGGAGCCGCGATCTACGCCGCCGGCGTCACGGAGACGCTGGCGGACGGCGTGCAGGCCGCGCGCGCGGCGGTCGAGGACGGGCGCGCACAGAGCGCTCTGGAGCGCTACCTGCAGGCAAGCCGGCAATACGCGCCCGCTGAGACGGTGCGATGAGCCGGTTGCGCGCATCCGTGATCGAGGTGACCATGCGATGAGCGCGCATACTCAGACGGTGCTGGAGCGCATTCTGGAGAGTACGCGCGAGGCGCTGGAATCTCGCAAGCTGCAGCTGCCGCTCGAAGAGCTCGAGTACCAGGCGTCGGTGATCGGCGGTGGGGAAGGAGTGAGCCCGCGAGGCTTCGCCGCCGCGCTGGCAGAGCCCGGGATCGCGGTGATCGCCGAGTTCAAGCGTCGTTCACCTTCGGCGGGCGTGTTGCATGAGGCCCCGGATCTGCACGAGCTCGTCTGCGCATATGAGCAGGGGGGGGCGAATGCGCTCTCGGTGCTGACCGAGGAAAAGCACTTCGAAGGAACGCTGGAGGATCTGGTCGCGGCGCGCGCGGCCTGCGAGCTGCCGGTTCTGCGCAAGGACTTCATCCTCGACGAGTACCAGCTGTATGAGGCAAAGCTGGCGCGGGCGGACGCGGTGCTGCTGATCGTGGCGGCGCTCGAGCGCGAAGAACTGAGCGCTCTGAATGCGCGTGCGCAGACACTCGGTTTGGATGTGCTCGTAGAGGTGCATGATCGCGATGAGTTGCAGATGGCGCTTGAGATCGGAGCTGAGCTGATCGGGATCAACAACCGCGATTTGAGGGACTTCAGCGTGGATGTGGAGCGCACGGAGCGGCTGATGGGTGAGATCCCTCCTGAGGTGAGCGTGGTCTCGGAGTCGGGGATCGCACAGGCTGAGCAGCTGAGCAGACTGGAGGATGCCGGTGTGGCCGCGGTGCTCGTCGGCGAGACGCTGATGCGCTCGACGGACCCCGAGGCGGCTCTCAGGACATTGCGAGGAGATCGCGCAGAGAGATCACCTCGACCGCGGGCTGGACGGGAATTCCAATAGCTTTAAGCGCAGCGGGGCTTCGCTTTAGATCGCCTTGATGGCGACCACTCATCCTTCGCATCAGATGAAACGCACATTCTTCATTCCCTTCATCTCTGCCCTGATTGGGGGCGGCGTGGTCGCCGCTGTGATCGCGGCGTTTGGTGGTCTGAGCAGCTCGCAGAAGACGGTCACGACGGTTGAGGCGGCTCCGCTGGCGCCCTCGAACGCTTCGCAGAAGATCACGGGCCTGACTCCACATGACGTCTATGTGCGCGACGCTCCGGGGGTGGCGTTCGTGACCTCGACGATCGTGCAGAAATCGGAATCGGCGCTGAACCTGTTCGGTGGCGGGGAAACCCAGCGCCAGGGAGAGGCCACCGGCTCGGGCATCGTGATCGACTCAAATGGCACGATCCTGACCAATTATCACGTCGTGGAGAATGCGATCAAGGTCACGGTGAGCTTCGAAAAGGGCAAGGCGGTTGAAGCCAAGGTCGTCGGCAAGGACCCTTCCAACGATCTCGCGGTGCTGCGGATCTCGACTGACGGACTGACGCTGCACCCGCTGACGCTCGGTGACTCCAGTACCGCGCAGGTGGGCGATCCGGTGTATGCGATCGGCAACCCGTTCGACCTGGAACGGACATTGACCACCGGCGTGATCTCGGCGCTCCAACGCCAGATAACCGCGCCTAATGGCTTCACGATCGACAACGTGCTGCAGACCGACGCGCCGATCAACCCGGGCAACTCCGGTGGACCGCTGCTCAACATCGGCGGTGAGGTGATCGGCATCAACTCGCAAATCGAGACTGGCGGCTCGGGCGACGGCAGCGTTGGCATCGGCTTCGCCGTTCCGATCAACACGGCTAAGAGCGAGATCTCCGAGCTCGAGAAGGGCGGCACCGTGCGCGGCGCCTACCTCGGCTTGACATCGCTGACGATCGACGGATCCCTCTCGGCGCTCAACCTCCCGGTGGCGCAGGGCGCGCTGGTGCAGAGCGTGCAGAAGGGCACCGCCGCCGAAAAAGCGGGCATTCGCGGGGGCAACATCAGCGGCAGCGTCGAAGGCGGACAGGTCGCGGTTGGCGGCGACATCGTCGTCTCGATCGACGGGAAGGCCGTGACGAGCTCCGAAGATCTCGCAAACGACATCGCCGCGAAGAAACCTGGCGAGACGATCACCGTCGGGCTGCTGCGGGCTACGGGCAAAGGCACCTACGAAAAAAAGACGGTGAACGTGACACTCGGCAGCCGCCCCAACTCGGTGCCGAACGCGAACACACCCGAAGGGTAGGCGGCCGAAGGGTAAGCGGCCCCACCGCAGGTGGGTGCGCCGCTGACGCCCGGCATCGCTACGCCCCAGGCATCTGTGCCTCGCTACCGTGGGGGCATGTCTGAGACATCTCCACGCGTAAAGATCTGCGGGATTACCAACTTGGCCGACGCCGAGCTGGCGGTTGAGCTGGGCGCTTGGGCGATCGGCATGATCTTTTTCCAGGACAGTCCGCGCCGGTGCTCGGTAGAGGAGGCGCAGCGCATCACCGCGGCGCTGCACCGCAAGGTGGAGCTGTGCGGAGTGTTCGTAAACGATCCCTTGGAGCAGGTCGTGCAGAGCAGCGAGGATCTGGGGTTGACGATGGTGCAGCTGCATGGGGATGAGGGTCCGGCATTCTGTGGAGAGGTGCCGCGGCGAACCGGCGCACGAGTGATCAAGGCGGCCCAGGTGGTGGGTCCGGGCGACGTGAGGGATCTGGAGCGCTATCACGTGGATTTCCATTTGCTGGATGCGCGCGCGCAGGCGCCACAGAAGCAGGCGCTGCGCGGAGGAACCGGGGAGACGTTCGACTGGACGCTGTTGAGGCAGCGGCGCTCGAAGGTGCAGCTGATCCTGAGTGGCGGATTGAACGCGGGGAATGTGGCGGAGGCGATTGCGGTGACGAGGCCGTTCGCGGTGGACAGCGCAAGCGGCACGGAGAGCGCTCCGGGGAGGAAGGACGAGGAGAAGCTGCGAGCGTTCTTCGCGGCGGTGGAGCAGGCAACGTCTGTCGCCGAAGGCGTCGTGGCGTGAGCGCGGTCGAGCACCGGTTTGGACCGTACGGGGGGCAATTCGTTCCCGAGACGTTGATGCCGGCACTGACGGAGCTGGAGCAGGCATGGGTGCAGGCGCGCGAGGACCCGGCCTACCGCGAGGAGCTGGACGGTCTACTGCGCGACTTCGGGGGACGTCCTACGCCGCTGTACCGCGCCAGGAGACTGTCCGAGCGAGCTGGACGGGCCATCTATCTGAAGCGCGAGGATCTCAACCACACCGGCTCGCACAAGTTGAACAACGCGCTCGGGCAGGCGCTGCTGGCAAAGCGGATGGGCAAGCGCCGGATCATCGCTGAGACGGGTGCCGGTCAGCATGGCGTGGCGACCGCGACTGTCTGCGCGCTGCTGGATCTGGAGTGCGTTGTGTATATGGGCACCGAGGACACCCGCAGACAGCGGCCGAACGTGCAGCGTATGGAGCTGCTGGGGGCAAGTGTGAAGCCGGTGGATGCCGGGGCGAGGACACTGAAGGAGGCGACTTCGGCCGCGATACGTGACTGGGTGACGAATGTGGAGAGCACTCACTACGTGATCGGCTCGGCGGTCGGTCCGGCTCCGTACCCGGCGATGGTGCGGGATCTGCAGCGGGTGATCGGCGACGAGGCGCGGGCACAGATGTTGGAGATCGAGGGCCGGCTGCCTGAGCGGGTGGTTGCCTGCGTGGGAGGGGGCTCCAATGCGATCGGCACGTTCGCCGCATTCTTGGAGGACCAGCAGGTACAGCTGATCGGCGTAGAGGCCGCCGGCGATGGAATCGACACGCTCCGTCACGGCGCTCCGCTGACGGTAGGTGGGCGCGCCGGCATTCTGCATGGATCGCGCTCGGCGGTGATGCAGGACGAGGAGGGGCAGATCGTGCAGGCGCACTCGGTGTCGGCGGGCCTGGATTACCCGGGAGCTGGTCCCCAGCACGCACAGCTGCGTGACAGTGGCAGAGCGCGCTACGTGGCGGTGACCGATCTACAGGCCATAGCTGCCTTTAGGGAAGTGGCACGCCTGGAGGGCATCATCCCGGCGCTCGAGACCGCGCATGCGCTGGCCTGGACGCTCGCGCAGGAGGACGGCGAGCTCGACCTGATCTGCCTGTCGGGCCGCGGCGACAAGGATCTCGCGGAGGTCCTGGCGGGGTGAGCGAGAACGGCACGAACGGGATCGAGCGGATCGCGGGCGCATTTGCGCAGACGGGTAAGCGGGCTGCGCTGATGCCGTATCTGATGGGGGGATATCCGACGCTTGCGGACTCCATCAGGATCGGCGAGGCCTGTATCGCGGCGGGCGCGGACATCATCGAGCTGGGCATGCCCTACTCGGATCCGCTCGCCGACGGACCCGTGATCCACGCGGCAGGCACGGAGGCGCTCGCCGCGGGAGCAAATCTCGCGGGTGTCCTGGAGGTGGCGCGTGCGCTGGCGCAGAGCGTGCCAGTGGTGCTGATGTGTTACGCGAACATGGTGATGGCGCCGGGTGCGCAGGCGTTTGTGCAGCGGCTGGCGAAGACCGGCGCGAGCGGGCTGATCGTGCCCGACCTGCCGCTGGGGGAGGAGCCGACCGTGGTGCAGGCGTGTGCGGCCGAGGGATTGGCGCTTGTGCCATTGGTGGCGCCGACGACGCCGCCGGAGCGGCTGGCGGCGATCGGAAAGAGCGCGCAGGGGTTTCTCTACACGGTTTCGGTTGTAGGTACGACCGGCGAGCGGATCGAGCTGGGGGAGCGCTTTGCGCAGGTCGTGGCGCACGCGAAGGCGAGCACACAGGCGCCTGTAGCGTTGGGCTTCGGGATCAGTACGCCCGAGCATGCCTTGCAGGCGGCGCAGGCTGGGGCCGATGGGGTGATCGTCGGCACCAGGCTGGTGCGCGCTGCGGGTGAATCCCAGGATCCGGCGGGCGCCGTCGGCGCGGCCGTGGGTGAACTGGCAGCGGGTCTTGCGCTTACCGATCAGGGATCGGCCAGCTAGTATTCCGGCGACATGGGATTGGTCCTCACCGTTACTGCCGGCTTGGTCGTCTGGGTCGTGCTTTGGGCGCTCGGTGCGAAAGGCTTCGACGCGTTCCTGCTCGCGGGAGCGATCATCGTGGCTGGAGCGACCATCAAGATTCTCGCCGCCTACCTTCCCGGCCGCCGCAGCTGACGATCCAGTGCGCTCGCGCTCGCGCTGGCTTGGACTACTAGCCCTCGCCGCGCTCCTCGTGGTGGCTTTAGGCATGGCGGGTTGCGGGGGCGTGAGCGTATCGGGCGCGTCTAGCGCCGTGGGCAATCAGCTGACGGTCTACTCGAGCTTGCCACTACAGGGGCCCTCGGGACCCAGCTCCCAGCAGATCGTGGGCGGGGAGAAGCTGGCGCTGAGCGACATAGGTGGACGTATCGGCCCGTTCAAGATCAGCTACCTGTCGATGGACGACTCGAATACGAGCACCGGAGAATGGAACCCTGGGGTTACCGCGACAAACGCGAAGACGGCCGCCGAGGACACAACGACGATCGCCTACCTGGGCGATTACAACTCCGGGGCCACGGCGGTGTCGCTACCGCTGATCAACGCCGCGGGCATCCTGCAGATCAGCCCGGCGAGTCCTTACCTGGGGCTGACGTCCTCGCTCGACGCTGGACAGGATGAGCCCGAAAGGTTCTATCCGTCGGGGAGACGCACCTTCGGGCGTCTGCAGCCGGGTGATCCGGCGCAGGCCGAAGCCCAGGTTCAGCTGATGCGGAGGCTGGGCGTGAAGCGACTGTACGTGCTCGATGACCAAGACCCGTTCGAGCTCCCGCTCGCGGAGCTGGTCGCGAGCGACGCCGAGCGGGCCGGCATCGTTGTGACGGCGCATGACAACCTGGACATGATCGACACGAATGCAAGCACGAGCTTCAAGGGCGAGGTCGAAAAGGTGGCGGGAAGCGGTGCGCAGGCCACGTTCTTTGCCGGTGGCACAGGGACTGGCACCGTGGCCCTGTGGAAGCAACTGCACAGCGCCGACCCCCAGCTGATGCTGCTCGGGTCCAATGACATGCTCAACAGCACATTCACCTCCGAAATCGGGGTGGCCGCGGCGAGCACGTATCTGACCACGCCGATCCTCCCCGCGGATCTCTATCCGCACGCGGCGGCCGATGTGCTTGCGGAGTACCGCCTGCACTTCGGTAGCGAAGGGAATGCGTATGCGCTGTACGGGTATGAGGCGATGAGCGCCGCGCTGGCGGCGATTCGCAGTGCGGGCCCACGTGGGAACGACCGCCAGACCGTGGTCGATCAGTTCTTTGCGATCAAGCAGCGCGAGTCGGTGCTGGGCCGCTACTCGATCGAACCCGATGGCGAACCCACCCTCTCGCGCTACGGCGCTGACAGGGTGCAGGATGGACGAGCGATCTTTTACAAGGTGCTGAACGTCCGCTGAGCCTGGTCGCAGCGAGCGCTGTTAGCCGCTCTGCTGTAGTCCGACGACGAGGTGGAAGCGCTCGATACCCCGCGCCGAGGCTCTTGCCGCCGCCGGAGATGGTGCTGAGCGAGCGCAGATAGGGGACGACTTTGGAGATGCTCGGGTCTTCGCTCAGGCCGACCCCTTCGAGCAAGCTGAGCAGCGGGGCGAATTCGACGATCACGCTTGGCCGCGTGCCTTCGCCGAGGGCGCTCGCGGCAGTGCTCGAGGAGGCGGCGCTCGACAGCGTGCTCGACGGGTTCAGCGCATCCTGTACAGAGGCTTCGCCGAGGCCGATCACGAACTTGGTCTGGCCGCTGGAGTCGCGGCCGTTGGCGATGTCGAGTTCGACGGGAAGGCCGTTCACCCGGGCTGAGATCGCGGCATCGGTGCCTGGGATCGAGATCGACTGCACCGAGCTGCCGGATTTGGTGAGCGCGGCACCGAGCTTGGCGATTGCCGCCTTAGAAAGCGATGGGTCCTTTGAGCCGATCACGATTCCGGCCCGTAAGTTGACGACGGTGTTGCCACTCGCAAAGATCCCGGCCGAGCTCATCCAGCTGAGGAAGTCCCGTTGAGTCTGAGCGCCACGCGAGCTGAGCACGCCGAGTGGGGTGAGGATCCCTTCGAGCAGACCCTTGATGTTGAAGCCACTGGTCGAGCTTTCCGCCGAGGCGCCTGCGCCTCCGAGGGAGGTTGTGAGCGAGGCGAGGCTGTGCAACGCCTGAACGTCGTCTCCAAGGGTGACGCCGACGTTGCCGAGGCCCGCGGCAAGCCAGGATTCTCCCGGCAGTTCGCTCAGGGTCTGAGCGCCCTCTGAGCCGCCGGCAGAGGCCAGGAGCCCCCCGCTGCTCGTTGTGCCGGAGGTGCCGGCGAGGCTATCCACATCGACCGCGATCGAGCTGCTCGAGGGTATGAGCGAGACGACGAGCGCGTGAGCGCCGCCGAGTAGCCCGAGCAGGCCGTTGAGGCCCGGCACCCTGCTGCCTGACGTGCCGCCGGCGGCACCCTTCGAATCACCCGTCACGCTGCCTGCTCCGGATGCGTTGGGGTTTGAGTACACGTTTGCTAGCGCTCCGGACGGGGCGCTAGCGAGGAGCTTGGAGTAGTCGGCGGCGTGCGCGAGCGAGGGGCCGCCAAGCGAGGTGTCGATCACGCTCTGCAGGCCCGTGACGGTCCCGAGCACGGCCAGGCGATCGACGATGCCGAAGGCATCTCCGCCGGAGTTTGCCTGATAGGCGACTCCCCGGTAGCTGGCCGTGTGCGCGCCGGCGTGCTGGGCCTCGTCGCTGATGAACGAGCTGGCCTTGGCCCTATCGCTGGTGTCGAGCACGATTGCGCCCTGAACGCCCGTGGTGCCGAATGGCCACGCGCTCCTCGAGGCGGAGCCACTCTGGAGAATCTGTGTGAGCAGCTGCTCGAGCTGGCCGGTCCCCGAGGGAGTGCTGGAAAGCGTTGTGAGGAAGATCCCGGCATTGGGACCCAGCCACGGCGCGATGTCGTGACTGTAGGTGAGCGGTGGACTGCCGGGCACCTGGAGCACCGAGGCGAGACGAGCGTAGGAGTCGGGTTGGTGGGTGAGCGTAGTCGCGGCGGCGGTCGCGCCGGTCTTCAGGGCGCCGCTGGGACGCACGACGGCGCTGGCGTACAACGGCGCCGACGCCGGGACCACACCAGCGGGGTTGACGCTGGTGCCCGGGGACGAGGAGGAGCCGCAGCTCGTGAGTGCGCCGGCGAGCAGAGTGAGCAGGAGCGCTGGGCCAACGCGCAGTGGTCGAGAAGCAGACATGAGAGGCGATCGTATTCCCCTCGCGTCGGCCCACGCAAGTATCACCGGATCTGCAACGAGCGTTGCACTAAGGGGCTCTGCAGTGTGGCTTGCACCACGGGACCCTGCGCCGGCCCGCATAACGAGAGCCCGAAAAGACGCTGTGAGCGGGTATTTTCCTCGTTTCGCAGAGGGTCATGACGGGTAAGTGGGAAAAAATGTGCAATTAGGGTTGCATTGTGGGAGAAAGTGGGATAGGTTCGCGGACAGCGAGCCGGGGTGGAGGGGCTCCTCCCACTCCTCCACCTCGGCTCGGTAACTAATTGGAGCCCTCCCACCCCGCCCTCCCATGGTCCCCTTCCGCGGCACCTTCGACCACACGCTCGATGCGAAGAACCGGCTTACGGTGCCGGCTCGCTACCGCGCGACGCTGGCCGAGGGAGTGGTGATCGCGATGCCGGTAGACCTGAAGCCATGCGTCGGAATCTGGCGCCCGGAGGACTACGAGCGCTACACGCAGCGTGCGCTGGCGGAGTTGCCGCCCCTGTCGCCGCGGTTGACGGAGCTGGAGCGCTTCTTTTACGGCTCATCCCAAGACATGGACCTAGACGCGGCCGGGCGGATCATGATCCCCGGCTTTCTCGGCGAGCATGCAGATCTCGAGAAGGAGGTCGTGGTCGTCGGAGTAGGAGACCGTTTGGAGCTGTGGAACAGAGGCCGTTGGAATGACCATCGACCGGCGCTGCTGAGTGGCGTCGCTGAGATAACCGCGCGTGTCGACCATCCTGCTTGACATGAAAGGCACCCACATCCCCGTACTCGCCGGGGAGTTGATCGACCTGCTCGACCCGCGCCCGGGGCAGACCGCGATCGACTGCACCTTCGGCGGCGGCGGCCACGCGGAGCTGATCGCCGAGCGCCTCGGACCCGCCGGCACGTTCATCGCGATCGATCGTGACCCCCTGGCGGAGGAGCACTTCGAAGAACTGGCCGGGGTGCTCGCCTGCTCAGTGCGCTTCATCCGGGCGAGCTATGCCTCGGCGCTCGAGCTACTCCTCGACGAGGGTGTGCAAGCCGACATCGCTTATTTCGATCTCGGCATGTCCTCGATGCAGGTGGATACGCGCGAGCGTGGCTTCTCCTACTCATTCCAGGCGCCTCTGGACATGCGGATGGACCCCGAGCAGGAGCTGAGTGCCCGCGAGATCGTCGCCAGCTGGGACGAGCGCCGTCTGGCGCGCGCGCTGCGTGATTTCGGTGAGGAGCGCCATGCGGGAGCGATCGCCCGGATGATCGTGCGCCGGCGCGAGCAGGCGCCGATCGAGACGACCGTGGAATTGGTGGACACGATCAACGCCGCAATTCCCGCTCCCGCCCGGTTCGCGGGCGGTCATCCCGCCAAGCGCTCCTTCCAGGCGCTGCGGATTGCCGTGAACGACGAGCTAGGGCAACTCGACCGTGGATTACCGCTCGCCTGGGCGTTGCTGCGCGAGGGGGGGGTGCTGGCGGGGATCTCTTTTCACTCACTCGAGGATCGGCGCGTGAAGCGCTTCCTGACGGAGCGTGCGCGTGGCTGCATCTGCCCGCCCGAGATGCCGGTGTGCGGGTGTGGACGTGAGGCCGAGGCTACGCTGCTTGCACGGCGCGCGATCATGCCCTCGCCGGGCGAGATGGCGCACAACCCGCGCTCTACTTCAGCCAGGCTGCGTGCGGCTAGAAAGCTGGGCACGGGGGGTGCTGCGTGACACCGCCGGCCGCCAGCGCCGCGGCGGCGCCGGCGATTCATCCTCGCTCTACCCGACCGAAGATAGGGCCCGCCCGCCCGCCTGCTAGTCCGCGCAGGAGATCAGGTGGCGCCCGCTCCTCTGCTCCCGCCAACCAGCGCAATCCCACGCCCGGTCACGGATGGACGGGGCGGACGGCTCCGGTACAGGCCTTGGGGTGGGTCGAGACCGTGGCGACACACCGGCTGCTCGATCGCCTGATCAGAGGACGCCTCTGGATCGGGGTGATCGCGTTTGCGTTGATCGGGATCGTGACGATGCAATTGGGGTTGCTGAAGCTCAACGCCGGTATCGGCCGATCGCTCGAGCGCGAAGCCCTGTTACAGCGTGAGAATGCCACACTGAGCGCCGAAAACTCTGAAATAGCCGCAGGCGAAAGCGTCGAATCACAGGCTGAGCGCATGGGCATGGTACTGATCCCGTCAGGGGCACTGCGCTTTCTCGCCGTGCATCCATCGGTCGATGTCGGCAAGGCCGCGGCAGTCTTGAGCGCGACCGCCTCGACGACGAGCGGCAACGCAACCACGGCATCCTCGGCAATCACGGCATCCGCGCCGAGCAACGGGAGCGCGGCCAGTGAAAGCGCCTCGGGCACGGAAACGAGCGCAGCGACGTCATCCGTCACGAGCCCGGAAACCTCCGCCGCCACCGCCGCTACCCCTTCCAGCACTCCCGCCGCTGGCGGCACTTCTGAAACCGGGAGCGCAACCACCTCAGGGAGCGCAACGACCTCAGCCGCTACGGGTCCGAGCGCCACAAGCCAGGAAGCCTCGGGAACCCCTGGTGCCGGTGCCACAACCGAAACGCATCCGGCCGAAACGGCATCCCCGCCTGGCAGCGCCCCCTCAGGTGGCGCCGGCATCCCGGCAAGCCCCAGCAGCTCGACCTCGACCGGTGGCGCCACCACCCCAGCGGGGTAGCGGGTGGCTGTCGTCCAGCACCGAATCGGACTGATCTTCGGGCTTTTCTTCCTACTGCTGGTGCTCGCGGCTGGGCGCACCCTGTACCTCGGCACGGTGCACAGCGGGATGCTGCGGAAGGCCGCTCGCGACCAGCAGTTGACCTATGAAACAGTGCCCGCTCAGCGCGGCAAGATCACCGATCGCAACGGTGTCGATCTGGCAGTGTCCGAGCCGGCGCAGGACATCTCGGCGACGCCATACCTGGTTAAAGACCCACTGGCGGCGGCGCAGCGGTTGGCGCCGCTATTGGGTCAAACGCAGGCAAGGCTCTTGGCCGACCTGAGCGAGCACACCGGCTTCGTGTACCTTGCGCGGGCGGTCCCCGCCAAGCAGGCGCAGGCGGTGATGGCCCTGGCGATCCCCGGAGTCGCCGGTACGCCGGTGATGCGCCGCGTCTACCCGCGAGGCACGCTGGCGGCGCAGGTGCTGGGCGTCATCGGCACCGAAGGAAACGGGCTGACAGGCCTGGAGTACTCGCGCAACTCTCTCCTGCATGGGCGCGCCGGCGAACGGCGCGTCGTCAGCGACGCGCTGGGACAGCCGGTCTCGATCGACGACGTCCACCCAGAGATCGCCGGCGCCTCGCTTTCGCTGACGCTCGACGCGAACATCCAGCGGCGCACCGAAAACGTGCTCAGCGCGGTCGGCAAGGTGTTCGCCCCGAAAGACGCCACGGCGATCGTGATGGATCCGCGCACCGGTGCGATCCTCGCGCTCGCAAACTGGCCGCTCCTCAACGCCAACGATCCTGCCGCCGCTCCGGAAGGCGCGCTGCAGGACCGGGCGGTGGGGTTCAACTATGAACCGGGTTCGACGTTCAAGGTGGTTGCGGTCTCCGGGGGGTTGCAGCGGGGATTGATCACGCCGAGCACTCCCTTCGAGATCCCCGATCAGATCCAGGTCGCCGACCGCACGATCCACGACGACACCGAACACGCCGAAGAGACGCTCACGACCGCGCAGATCCTGGCGCAGTCGAGCAACGTCGGGGCGATCAAGATCGGCGCGCTCGATGGAGCCGACGGCTTCAACGAATGGGTCCACCGCTATGGGTTTGGCGCGCCGACCGGGGTCGATCTGCCAGGAGAGGAAATGGGCCGTCCGCTGCCGCTGAGCGAATACTCTGGCTCCTCGATGGGCAACCTGCCGATCGGGCAGGGCGAGCTCGTGACACCGATGCAGATGGCGACCGCTTACTCGGCGATCGCCAATGGCGGCATCCTGCGCCCGCCGCATATCGTCGGTGCCGTGGACGGTCGGCCCCAGCCCGAGCCTGCGGGGCACAGGGTGATCTCGGAGATGACGGCCGCCGAGATCCGCAAGATGCTGCAGGGCGTGCTCGCACCCGGAGGTACCGCCAGCGAGGTATCGATTCCCGGCTATACGCTGGCGGGTAAGACCGGCACGGCCAGCAAGATCGACAAGGAAACCGGTGAATACTCCAACAGCGCCTATGTCGCCTCGTTCATCGGCTTCGCCCCGGCGACAGATCCGAAGCTGCTGTGCGCGGTTGTCGTCGACGAACCACAAACCGGATCGATCTATGGTGGGAAAGTCGCGGCTCCCGCCTTTGGCGAGATCATGTCCTTCGCGCTGCCCTACCTGCGCATACCACCGGGGTAGCATCAGCCCATGAGGCTCGATGAGTTGATCGCCGCCAATGGCAGCGGCCAGGGCACAGGCATCGAGATCACAGGGCTCGCTTACGACAGTCGCGATGTTCGGCCGGGGAGGTTGTTTTTCTGCGTGAGGGGCTTTCAGAGCGACGGGCACGACTTCGCTGCCCAGGCGGTGGCGCGCGGTGCGGCGGCGCTGGTCGTCGAGCGGCCGCTCGGGCTGGGCGTACCCGAGGTGCTGGTGGCCTCCGCGCGCGCCGCGATGGGGCCGGCGGCGGTTCGCTTCTACGGAGATCCGAGCGCGGAGCTGCGAGGTCGTGGGCGTGACGGGGACGAACGGGAAGACGACCACGGCGTTCCTGCTGAAGGCGCTGCTGGAGGGGAGTCGCTCCGGGCTCGGCGGATGGAGACTCAGCGGTGGGGGTTGCGGACTGCTGGGGACCGTCAAGTCGGTGATCGGCGGGGTGGAGCGGCCGGTCAGGCCGGACCACGCCCGAGGCGATCGACCTGCAGGCGGACTTCCGCGCGATGCTCGACGGCGGCGATCGGGCCTGTGCGATGGAGGTCTCCTCGCACGCGCTGCAGCTGGGCCGCGCCGAGGGCATCCACTTCGCCGCGGCGATCTTCACGAACCTGACGCAGGACCATCTGGACTTTCACGAGACGATGGAGGACTACTTCCAGGCCAAGCGCAGGCTGTTTAGGCCAAGCCCCGGCGTGAGCGTGGTGAATGTCGGCGACGCCTACGGGCGGCGGCTCGCGCGAGGAGATCGACGGCGTGTGCACCTTCGCCGTGGAGCGGGAGGAGCAGCGGGACAGTGAGCAAGAGGGCGGAGCCGAGGATGCCGACTTCCGCGCTACGGGCTTTGCTGTGATTGCGGGCATGTCGCTTCACGCTGCACACGCCGGCCGGTGTTAGCGCGATGTCGCGCTGCCGATGGCGGGGCGCTTCAATGTTGCTAACGCGCTTGGGGCGCTCGCCGCGGCGCACATGCTCGGAGGGGAGCTGGACACGCTGATCGGAGCGCTGGAGCGGGGAGTGGCGTTCCCGGGCGGATGGAGGCGGTGGACGAGGGTCAGGACTTCGCGGTGCTGGTGGACTACGCCCACACGCCCGACTCGCTGGAGAACGTGCTGGGCGCTGCACGCGAGCTGACGAGGAACGGCGAGCAGGAGACCGGGCGCGTGGTGTGTGTGTTCGGCGCCGGGGGCGACCGCGATCGCGGCAAGCGGCCGCTGATGGGGGAGATCGCGTGCGCGGCATGCGGATGTCGTGGTCATCACCTCGGACAACCCGCGCTCGGAGGACCCTGAGGCGATCATCGCCGAGATCCTCGCGGGGACCGCGCGGGCCGTCCACGTCGGGCCGCGCCCAGCCGATCGAGTCGATCGTCGACCGCAGGGAGGCGATCTCGCGGGCGATCGCGGTCGCAAGGGCGGGAGACGTGGTCGTGATCGCCGGCAAGGGACATGAGCAGGGGCAGGAGTTCGAGGATGGGCGGAAGCTGCCGTTCGACGATGTGAGCGTCGCCCGGGAGGCTTTACGCGCTCATGCGCTCGGCGCGAATGCCGGTGTCAGAGTCATTCCGATACCCCCACGAGCGAAGCGCCGCTGGAGCGGGCGCATGAGGGAACTGGGATGCTGCGCGTATCGCGCAGCGCGGCCGGCGCGAGGCTGATCGCGGAGCCGTCCTCGGGCGACGTCCTCTGCCACGAGCGGTCTGCGGGCACCCGAGCGCGCGGTGATCGACTCGCGCGCGGTGCAGTCGGGGCGAGTCTGTTCGTCGGGCTTGCGCGGCGAGCATCGGGACGGAGGCGAATATGCGGCGCAGGCGTTGGCTGCCGGCGCCTGGGGTGTGCTGGTGGCGCCGGAGCACGCCGAGCGGGCGCTGGCGGCGGCTCTGAGCCGGACCGGGCGGGGCGGTGCTCGTGCACGCCGATCCGCTCGGGGGCCTGCAGGCGCTCGCCCGCGCGTGGCGAGCGCGAGCTGGGAGCCAGGGGGGCGAAGGTCGTCGCGGTCACGGGCTCGACCGGGAAGACCTCGACGAAGGACATCCTGGCGGCCTGCTGGGCAGTCAGAGCGGACCGTGGCCAGCCGCGGAGAACCTGAACACCGAGATCGGGCTGCCGCTGTCGGTGCTGGCGGCGCCGGGGACACCGAGGTGCTGGTGCTGGAGATGGCGATGCGCGGCGCGGGGCAGATCGCCGAGCTGGCGGGGATCGCCGAGCCCGACGTGGGCGTGATCGTGAATATCGGCCCTGTGCACCTGGAGCTGCTCGGATCGCTCGAGGCGATCGCCGCGGCGAAGGCGGAGCTGATCGCCGGGATGGCGCCTGGCGCAACGGTGGTGCTGCCCGCCGAGGAGCCGCTGCTCGAGCCACACCGGCGCGCGGATCTGGACACCGTCACGTTCGGCGAGGGCGGCGACGTCGAGCTGGTGGAGCGCAGGCGCAGACGGCGAGGTGGTGATCGCGGCCGGAGGGGAGCGGCTCAGCCTGCGTCCGTCTTTTGCGCAGCCTCACAACCTGAGCAACCTGCTGGCCGCGGTCGCTGCCGCGCGGGCGCTCGGCGTCACGCCCGGAGGGGAGCGTGGAGGTGCGCTTCTCGGCGCTGCGCGGCGAGCGGATCGCGCTCCCCGGGGGGATCAGTTCTGGTCAACGACTGCTACAACGCCAACCCGATGTCGATGCGCGCCGCGATCGATGATCTACAGAGAGTCGCCCCGGCGCGCCGGCTGGCCGTGCTCGGAGACATGCTCGAGCTCGGCGCCGAGGCGGGACCCGGTCTGCACCGCGAGGTGGCCGAGCATGCGACCGCGCGCGGCGTGGACGTGCTCGTGACGGTTGGCCGTTGGCCGCGGAGATGGCGGGCGAGGCGTTCGGCGGTGAGGCGCACTCCGTGCCCGACGCGCCGGCCGCCGGCGAACTGCTGGGGGGGCTGCTGCGCGAGGGCGACACGGTGCTCGTGAAGGGCTCGCGCGGCGTCGGCCTGGAGCGCGTGGCGCAGGTGCTACGGGCAGAAGCGCACCGGACACGGCCGGTCACTGAGCCATCGGTCGGGAAGGCGCTGAATGGGCCGCATTCTGATCGGGGGGACGGCCGCGCTGCTGATCTGCATCTTCCTGAGCCCGAAGTTCATCGAGTTCTTGCGCAAGCGCGAGTTCGGCCAGCAGATCCGCGAGGACGGCCCGCAAGGGCCACCACGTGAAGGCGGGGACGCCGACGATGGGCGGGGTGCTGATCTTCCTGGCGGTCTCCGTGCCGTTCCTGATCCTGAGCGACTACGAATGGCGCTCGATCGGGGTGTTCGGCGTGGCGATCGCGTGTGCGCTGCTGGGCTTTGCCGACGACTACATCAAGCTCGTCCAGGCGCCGCTCGCTGGGTTTGCGGGCGCGGACGAAGCTCGTGCGTGACGATCGCGATCTCGCTCGCGCTGTGGTATCGTCGCCGAACACAAGGCGCATCTCGCCCGACGCTCAGATTGCGGTTCGTCGACTACCAGATCGACCTCGGGCCGCTGTATCCGCTGCTGATCTACTTCGTCGTCGCGGGCACGACCAGCGCGGTCAATCTGACCGATGGACTCGACGGGCTCGCCGCTGGTTGCGCGGCGATCGTGCTGCTCGCCTACATCGGGATCACGTTCATCACCGGAGCAGACCTCGACATGGCGATGCTCGCGGGCTGCCTCGTGGGAGCGTGCATCGGCTTTTTGTGGTTCAACGCGTTTCCGGCGACGATCTTCATGGGCGACACCGGCTCGCTCGGCCTGGGCGGCGCGATCGCGGGCTTGGCGGTGATGACGAAGACCGAGGTGCTGCTGATCCTGCTCGGCGGGATCTTCGTGATCGAGGCGCTGTCGGTCGTGATCCAGGTGATCTCGTTTCAGACGATGCGCAAACGCGTGTTCCTGATGGCGCCGATCCACCACCACTTCGAGCTGAAGGCGTGGTCTGAGACGAAGATCATCCTGCGCTTCTGGATCGTCGCCTCGATCTGCTGCGCGATCGGCTTCACGATCTACCGCCAGAGCAGGGGCGGGTGAAGCCGCGGCCGCAGCTCCCTGACGGTCCCTAGCTCGTCGTCGGGCTGGCGCGCTCTGGCGTCGCGGCGGCGCTGGCGCTACGCGCGAGGGGAGAGGCGGTGATCGGCGTGGACGCGGGTGCGCCCGATGGGGCGCAGGCGCTTGTGCAGGCCGGCGTGGAGTTGCACCTGGGCGAGGCGGGCGTGGCGCTGCTGGAGCGCGTGAGGGTGCTCGTCGAAGAGCCCGGGCGTGCCGGCACGAGGCGCCTGTGATCGCCGCCGCGCGCACCCGCGGGATGGAGGTGCTGGGCGAGCTCGAGCTCGGGTGGCGGCTGCTCGCGAACGAGTTCGTCGCGGTGACGGGCACGAACGGGAAGACGACGACGGTCGAGCTGATCGGCCACATCCATCGTGAGGCGGGGCTTCCGGTCGCCGTCGCGGGGAACGTCGGTGCGGCGGTGAGCGGGCTGGTGGGGAAGCTGGACGAGCGCGTGACGGTCGTCTGCGAGGTGTCCTCGTTCCAACTGGAGGACACCGTGGCGTTCGCACCGGAGGCGGCGGTGCTGCTGAACCTCACCCCGGATCACCTCGACCGGCACGGAACGTTCGATGCCTACCGGGCGGCGAAGCTCGAGATCTTCGCGCGGCAGGGCAACGAGGACATCGCGGTGGCGCCTCTGGGGCTCGAGCTCGAGGATCTCGGCGGCTGCGCGCGGCGGGTCTGCTTCGGCGAGGAGCAGGCGCGGCGCTGTCGATGAGCGCCGGCGAGCTGTGGTGGCAGGAGCGACCGCTGCTGGGGGTCGAGGAGATACGCCATGCGCGGCCGGCACAACGTGAAGAACGCGATGGCGGCGGCGGCCGTCTGCCTGGCGCGCGGGATCGACGCGGACGCGGTGCGTGCCGGGCTGCGCTCCTTCGTCGGCGTGAGGCACCGCCTGGAGGAGGTGGCTGCGCAGAGACGGCGTGACTGTGCGTGAACGACTCGAAGGCCACGAACGTGGCGAGCACGCTGGTCGCGCTGGAGGCGTTTCCCCGCGGCACGGTCCACCTGATCCTTGGCGGCCAGGCCAAGGCGCAGGACTTCACCGCGCTGCGTCGCCCGGTGTTGCATTGCTGTGAGGGCGTGTATCTGATCGGCGAAGACGCCCCGATACTCGCGCGGCGCTCGAAGGGATGGACGTCCCTGTGTACGAATGCGGCGACTTGCGAGCAGGCAGTGCTACGGGCGCGGGCGGCGGCTGAAGCGGGAGATGTGGTGCTGCTTTCGCCTGCCTGCGCAAGCTTCGACCAGTTCAGCGACTTCGAAGCCCGCGGCGAGCGCTTTCGGGAGCTCGTCGTTGGAATAGAAGGCTTCGATCGTCCAGATACGAAGGCCCGATGGTCCTGGATAGAAGGCTTCGATGTGACGACGTCGAAGTGAGAGGGAATGGCGTCTGTCGCACAGCGCGC
Organism: uncultured Solirubrobacterales bacterium; assembly: GCA_963822625.1. GTDB lineage: Bacteria > Actinomycetota > Thermoleophilia > Solirubrobacterales > Solirubrobacteraceae > Palsa-744. The sequence goes on from CAWGIH010000001.1 coordinate 153,009, forward strand.
GTCCCTACTGGGGAACAAGAAAACGGGTCGCTCGCGCCGACGGGGAGACCGCGCAGCAGCGCCGGCCGCTCGAGCACCGGATCCTGCTGACCGCCACGATGTGTCTGCTGGCGTTCGGCGCGGTGATGGTCTATAGCGCCTCCTCGGCGACTAGCCTGCTGCAGGGTCAGGGCAACGGGACCGGGGATCTCGTGAAGTATGTGATGTACGGCTCTGTGGGGCTGGTGCTGATGCGGCTGCTCGCGCGCGACGGTGTGGCGAAAGTCCAGAGCATCACCGCGCCGCTGCTGGGGATCTCGTTTGTGCTCGTGCTCGCGGTGCACATACCCCACGTCGGGGTGAGCGTGAACGGTGCGCGGCGCTGGATCGGGCCGGGTCCATTGCAGTTCCAGCCGTCGGAGCTGATGAAGTTGGCGCTCGTGCTGTACGCCGCCACGTTGCTGGCGAAGCGCCCGCAGCGCGTGCACGACCTGCGCGAGCTGGCCAACCCGCTGCTGGTGGTCGTCGGCGGGGCGTGTCTGCTGATCGTCACGCAGCCCGACCTGGGGACGGCGATGGTGATCGCGTTCACGACCTGCACGCTGCTGGTCGCGGCGGGAATTCCGACCGCGCAATCTTGCGATCCTGGCCGCCGGCACGCTGGGGCTGATGTTCCTGTACGCGCTCGTGAAACCATACGCGCGGGCACGGTTGACTTCGTTCATCGATCCCTGGGCGCATGCCTCCGGCAGCGGCTTTCAGGCGGTGCAGGGGCAGATCGCGATCGGCTCGGGCGGCCTGTTCGGGTCTGGGCCGGGACAGTCGGTGCAGAAGATCTTCTACCTGCCCGAGGCGCCCACCGACTTCATCCTCGCCGTTATCGGCGAGGAGCTGGGAGTCCTCGGGGTGTGCGGGCTACTGTTCCTGTACGGGCTGATCGCCTACGCGGGCCTGCGTGCGGCGAAGGGTGCGCGCAGCCTGTACAGCGCACTGATCGCGGTCGGCATGACCTCTCTGATCGTCTCGCAGGCGACCCTGAACGTATTTGCCGTGCTCGGGTTGGCGCCGCTCACAGGTGTGCCGCTGCCGTTTGTCTCCTACGGCTCGAGCAGCCTGATCGTGATGCTGGCGGCGATGGGCCTGCTGATGAACGTCGCTGCCGGAGGTACGGCGCACGTGCGGGCGGTTGCGCCTGCACGCAAACGGCGGAGCGGTCGAGGCGCGCTCAAACGGTGGGCGCTCAGCCGACGCGAAGGGGCGCGAGTCGGCAGGATGGGCTCGTGGGTACGACGAAGAGCAGGATCGTGATCGCCGCCGGCGGGACAGCCGGGCACGTCGTACCGGCGCTGGCGGTCGCCGGCGCGCTGCGGGCTGAGGGCGCTGAGGTCACATTCATCGGCGGCGAGCGCGCCGAGTCCGAGCTGGTACCCGCCGCGGGCTATCCGCTGCGGAAGATCTCGGTCGAAGGCATGAGCCGTACCAATCCGTTGCTCGCTGTCCGTGCGCTGGCGCGCGCCGTGCGCGCGGTCGGGCATGCGCGCTCGCTGCTGCAGGAGCTGGCTCCCGAGGCGGTGCTGGGTGGTGGTGGTTACGTCGCCGGACCGGTGGGCCTGGCCGCGGTAACGCTGCGAATTCCGCTAGTGCTGAGCGAGGCAGACAGTCATCTGGGGTTGACCAACCGACTGCTCGCGCGCGCCGCGCGCGCAGTCTGTCTGGCATTTCCGCTCGCTGGTCGAGATGGGCCCCGCTATCTGGTGACGGGCAGACCGAGTCCGCCCGCGCAGAAGGACCGTGCGGGCGCACGGGCGCGTCTAGGTCTCACCGACGGGAGGAGTGCGTGCTTATCGTCGGTGGTTCGCTCGGAGCGCGATCGATCAACAGGGCCGCTGTAGAGGCGTTTTCCGAGCAGACGGCAACGCGCGACCCGTCGATCTACCCGGCGATGCACGTGCTCCACGTGGCCGGCCGTCGCGAATACCTCGAGCTGGCGGAGAGAACCCTCCCAGACGGATATGACCTGCGTGAGTACCTCGACGCGGAGGAGTTCGGCGACGCGCTGGCTGCCGCCGACCTGGTGGTGGCCCGTGCCGGAGGGTCGGTGTTTGAGATCGCCGCAAGCGGCACGCCGGCGATTCTCGTGCCCTATCCGCACGCCTCAGCCAATCACCAGACGGCGAACGCGCGCTGGATGGTCGATGCGGGCGCGGCCATCGTGATTCCCGATGGCGAGCTGAGCGGTCTGCGCATGGCGGAGGAGGTCGCCGCGCTGTTGGGCGACCGAGCGCGCTTGACCGAGATGGCCGCCGCCTCTCGCCGTCTGGCTCGCCCCGAGGCGGCTCGGGAGGTGGCCCATGTGTTGTTGAAGGCCGTACGTGCGCCGCGGGAAGTAGGTAGCCGATGAGCCCGCGCAGCCGATGAGTCCGAGCAGCGGACCATGGAGCGGGCGGCGCTTGCACTTCGTCGGCGTGGGCGGCGCCGGGATGAGTGGTTATGCGCGAGCGGCATACGCGCTGGGGGCAGATGTGACGGGTTCTGACGGCGCTCTGTCTCCCTACGCGCAACGGTTGGACACAGACGGCGTGCTCGCCGCGCAGATCGGCCATGACGCCGCGAATGTGCCCGATGGCGAGGATGTGGAGGTCATCTATTCGAGCGCCGTGCCATCGGATAATCCCGAGCGCGCGGCCGCGCGTGAGCGGGAATTACCAGAGCGCCCTCGTGCGGCGCTGCTGGCGGAGCTCACCGCGATGAAGCGCACGATCGCGGTCGCGGGCACGCATGGAAAGACGACCACCGCGTCGATGCTCGTGCACGCGCTGCGCGCCGCCGGAGTACGGCCGGGATGGCTCGTGGGCGCTCCGGTGGGAGGCGGCCTGCCCAACGCGGAGTGGGGGGAGGGCGAGTGGCTCGTGGTGGAGGCCGATGAGTCCGATCGCTCGATGCTGAGCCTGAGGGTGGAGATTGGAGTACTGACGAATGTGGATCTCGACCACCACACGAGTTTTGGCTCGCTGGAGAAGCTGGAGGAGGCGTTTCGCGCGTTTCTGGCACATGCCGAGCGAGGCATCGTGATCTGGGATCGCCCCGAGCTGCTCGTCTTGACGGGCGATCAGGCCGCGGAGGTCGAGGTCGTTTCCTACGACGTATCGGATCCGCTACTGCAGACGGGGGGCTCCCGCTTCCAGTGGCGCGGAAATGAGGTGCGTCTGGAGGTGCCCGGCGCCCACAACGCGCTGAACGCGACGGCGGCGCTGGAGGCTGCGCGCCTCGCCGGCGCGGATGCGCCCGGTGCGATCGAGGGTCTGGCCGCCTTCAGGGGCGCCGCTCGACGTTTTCAGCGACTTGGCGAGAGCCCTGGCGGGGCGCTGGTTTACGACGACTATGCCCACCATCCGACTGAGGTCGCGGCCACCCTGAGGGCGGCGCGCACGCTTGCGCACCGGCGTCTTGTGGCTGTGTTCCAGCCGCATCTCTACTCGCGCACCGAGCTGCTGGCGCGCGAGTTCGGTCTGGCGCTGGCGCTGGCCGACGTTCTGGTGGTGCTCGACGTGTACCCGGCGCGCGAGCGCCGGGAGGATCATCCGGGGGTGAGCGGCCTGCTGATCGCCGAGGCCGCGGCGGATGCGGCTGGAGGCAGGCCGGTGTACTGGCTGCCCACCTTCACGGAGGCCGAGCAAGCCTTGGGTGCGATCCTCGAGCAGGGCGACGTATGCCTGGTGATGGGCGCCGGCGATGTTGACGCGCTCGGACGGCGGCTGGCGTCATGAACAGGCATGGGAGCATGCCCAGGCAAGGAGCGTCAGGATATGAACGATTGTGTCTAGAGACTCGCGTGTGACCACGCCTACGTTGAGGGCTTCGCCGGCGACTGCCCCATCGATCGTGCAGCGGGACTTCCCGCTGAATCGCATGGCGACGGTCCGCACTGGTGGCGAGGCCGAGTATTTCGCCAGGGCGGGGTCGGGAGCCCAACTGCGAGAGCTGCTCGGGTGGGCGCGATCGATCGACGCATCCGTTGCCGTCGTGGGATCCGGCTCGAACCTGCTGATCGCCGACGAGGGGGTGAGGGGCTTGGTGGTGAAGCTGGACCGCAAGCTCGCATTGATCAAACACGAAGGGGAGCGCATCGTGTGCGGCGGGGGCGCGCGGCTACCTTCGGTCGCCGCGCGCGCGGCCCAGGCAGGTCTGTCGGGGATCGAGTTCGGTGTGAATATCCCCGGCACCGTCGGCGGCGCGGTCCGGATGAACGCAAACGCCTACGGCGGGGAGCTCGCGCGCGCGCTGGAGTGGGTGGAGGTAGTGACGGCCGAGGGGACGGAGCGCCGCGCGCCGGCCGAGCTGGGGTTTGGCTATCGACGCTCGAACCTGGCCGCGGGAGAGATCGTCGCACGGGCCTCGTTCATGCTTACGCCTGCAAGGACAGCCACCGTCAAGGCGACGCTCGCGGAGCTGCGCGAGCGCCGCCACGCGGCTCAGCCGCAGGGGATCAAGACGTTCGGCTCGACCTTCAAGAATCCTGAGGGATGGGTGGGGCCGGATGGCAAGGGTCGCTCCGCCGGGTTGCTGCTGGTCGAGGCCGGTTGCAATGGCTTGAGCATCGGTGGTGCGCGCTTCGCTGAGAAGCATGCGAACTTCATCGAGAACTTCGGCACGGCGAGTACCGCCGACGTGATCGCGGTAATGGCTGAGGGCCGGCGTCGTGTCAAGGAGCGCTTCGGCGTGGAGTTGGAGCCCGAGGTGCAGACGCTCGGCGACGTGTGCTTTCCCTGGTAGGGGTTTGCTCCCCGAGGTCGAAGACCTCGTGAATGGAACGCTCCGTCGCCGTTCGCTCTCCGGTCGGGTCCTTCGGCATCCTGTGGCGCCCGTTCGAAGCGGCCGGGAGTCTCGTGCGAGGCTCGTTCCAGGTGATCGCGCGCCACCGCCGTCTGCGGATTGCGCTGTTGGCCGTGCTCGTGACGCTCCCGTTGCTAGCCGGGAGCTGGCTGTTGCTGCGGAAGTCATCGCTCGTGGCGGTGGAGCACGTGACGGTGAGCGGCCTGCACGGGCCGCAGGCGCAGACGATCGAAGCCGCCCTGAGCGGCGCGGCGCGTCACATGAGCACCCTCGACGTGCGCAGCGGCGCGTTACGCGCCGCGGTCGCGTCGTTTCCCGTCGTACGCACGGTACGCGCGATCCCGAGCTTTCCCCACAGCCTGCGGATCGAGGTGGTCGAGCAACCGCCGGTCGCCGCTCTTACGGTCGACGGCACCCGCACCGCGGTGGCTGCCGACGGGGTCGTGCTCGGTCCCGCGCTGCTCTCCAGCGCGCTGCCGGCCCTCGCCGGCTACCACGAGGCGCTCGTCGGAGCGCGCGTCCAGGGTCCGAACGTGCTCGCGGCCGTCGCGGTGCTCGGCGCGGCGCCCACTCCTCTTCGCCGTGTGGTCGCACGCGTGTACGCGGGCCCCGACGGCCTTACCGTGGCGTTCCGCAGCGGCCTGCTGGCGTACTTCGGCGATGCCTCGCGGCCCCACGCAAAGTGGACGGCGCTCGCGCGGGTACTGGCCGACCCGAGCTCGGCTGGAGCGTCCTACATCGACGTGCGTCTGCCTGAACGTCCCGCCGCTGGTTTTCCTGCCGGTGGCGCTCCCTCCGCTGACGGGGCCGCTTCCTCCGCGGCACCGTCGAGTACACCGGAATCGACCCTCGCGGCACTCACCGCGGGCTTGAGCGCCGACACCAACGGCGCAGCGAGCGCAACCAGTGGGGCGACCCCGGCAAGCGGAGCGACCTCGACGACGGAAGCCTCGACCACCGCGACTCCGGAAGCGACCGCGCACGCCACCCCGGCGGAATCGACCTCGACGAGCGGAACGGAAGCCCCCGCGGCTGCCACGGCGCCGGGTGGCTGAGACACTAAGGCTCAACTCAAGGATGAGGCTAGTGAGGAGGCAATCCTCGGGTGGTGGTCGAGAGTTCCGCGATCTGCAACGAATCTTGCGAGATTGTCAGTTCTCGTTGACAGGGCGAAGATCCCTGCATAACGTGCGGATCTTGGTGGTTCGGATGAAGTAGAGTGCCGAACCCTTAACAACTACTGAAGGCTTCGGACAGAACTCATGGAGAGCGGCGGCGGAAGTTACTTGGCGGTCATCAAGGTCGTAGGTGTGGGCGGCGGCGGAACGAACGCGGTCAGCCGTATGGTTGACGCGGGGCTGCGTGGCGTGGAGTTCATCGCCGCTAACACCGACGCCCAGGCGCTCGCGATGTGCGACGCCGACGTGAAGCTGAACATCGGCCACACTTCGACCAAGGGCCTCGGCGCGGGCGCGAACCCCGAGGTGGGCCTGGGGGCGGCTTCGGAGTCGCGGGACGACATCAAGGAGACGCTGAAGGGCGCGGACATGGTGTTCGTCACCGCGGGGGAGGGTGGTGGCACGGGGACCGGCGCCGCGCCCGTGATCGCCGAGATCGCAAAGAACGAGATCGGCGCGCTGACAGTGGGTGTCGTCACCCGCCCGTTCGACTTCGAGGGCTCCCAGCGCGGGCGCCAGGCGAGCGAAGGCATCGAGCGTCTGCGCGAGGTCGTGGACACGCTGATCGTGATCCCGAACGAGAAGCTGCTCGCCGTCGTCGAGCGGCGCACCTCGATGCTGGATGCGTTCCGCGAGGCAGACAACGTGCTGCGTCAGGGCGTACAGGGGATCACAGACCTGATCACGATCCCAGGCTTGATCAACCTCGACTTCGCCGACGTGCGCACGATCATGCACGACGCGGGCTCGGCCCTGATGGGAATCGGCACGGCCGGCGGCGAGAGCCGCTGCGTCGACGCCGCGAAGGCCGCGATCTCCTCGCCGCTGTTGGAAGAGTCGGTTGACGGCGCCACCGGCATCCTGCTGAACATCACCGGCGGCAAGGACCTCGGCCTGTTCGAGGTGAACGACGCGGCGGAGATCATCCAGAACGCGGCTGACCCGAACGCCAACATCATCTTCGGCGCCGTGATCGACGAGGCGATGGGCGAGGAGGCCCGCGTCACCGTGATCGGCACCGGCTTTGATCATCGAGTGGGCGGCCTCCGAACGGGTGCGCGCCGCGACCGCGCGGGACGCCCGGACCGCAACCCGCGAATCGATGACCGTCAACGCTCCTCCCTGGAGATCTCAGACGACGACATCGACGTACCGCCGTTCTTGCGCTAGCCCTTCGATAGCCTGCGGGCGGTGTCGACACCGGCCCACAGAACCCTCCGGCGCACCGCCCTATTCGATCGCCACGTAGCCGCCGGGGCCAAGCTAGTGGAGTTCTCGGGCTGGGAGATGCCTGTCCAATACGCGGGTGTCCGTCCGGAGCACATGGCAGTGCGCCAGGCAGCCGGGATCTTCGACGTTTCGCACATGGGCGAGATCGAAACCGCTGGCCCGGACGCGCTCGCGTTGCTCCAGAGGCTGCTCTCGAACGACGTTGCTCTTCTCCCGAACGGCGGCAGCGGCGGGGGTGGCGGGGCTCAATACTCCGTGCTGTGCCGGGAGGACGGCGGCGTGCTCGACGACCTGTTCACCTACCGGCTCCAGACCGACCGCTACCTGACCGTCACGAATGCGGCCAACCACGAGCGCGACCTCGCCTGGTTTCAAACTCACGCCGCTCGGTTCAAAGACGTCCAGGTGACCGACCGTTTGGAGGACTACGCGATGCTTGCCGTGCAGGGTCCCCGCGCGCGGGAACTCGTGCAGGCAATCTCTGATGCTCCCTTGCCGGCCAGGATGACGGCGGCCATGCGACGCGTGGGAGGAGCGCCGGTCTTGATATGTGGAACTGGCTACACTGGCGAGGACGGCGTCGAGCTGCTCGCCTCGCCCCACGATGCCCCCATCTTGTGGGACGAGCTTCTGCGGCGCGGCGCCGTTCCTGCTGGGCTGGCGGCACGCGACACGTTGCGCTTGGAGGCCTGCTTTCACCTCTATGGCAACGATCTGAGCACCGAGCGCGGGCCGATCGAGGCCGGGCTGGGCTGGTGCTGCAAGGAGGACACCGGCTTCATCGGCGCCGAGGCGGTGCGCGCGGCGCGTGAGGCTGGGGTGGGTGGGTTATCAGAACAAAGGCTCGTGGCGTTCGCGATCGACGGGCCCGGGATCGCACGCCAGGGCAACCGGGTGATCGGCGGCGGTGAGGTCTGCAGCGGCACGCTGTCGCCGAGCCTCGGGGTTGGAATCGGCATGGCGTATGTCCCCACCGCTAGTGCCACGGTCGGCACACGCCTGGAAATCGATGTTCGTGGCAAGATCCGCCCGGCTGTCGTGAAGGAGAAGCCGCTTTATCGAAAGGGCGCGTAATGGCTGAGGCGAACTACCCGACTGATCTGCTGTACCACCCTGAGCACGACTGGGCGCGAATTGATCCGGCCGATCCACAGATGGCGACGCTGGGTATCACGTGGTACGCCCAGGATGCTCTGGGCGAGGTCGTCTTCTTCGATCCGCCCGCGGTCGGGACCACGCTCGTCAAGGACGAGCCCTACGCCGAGGTCGAGTCGGTGAAGGCGGTCTCCGATGTGCTCGCGCCCATGTCGGGCGAGATCGTCGAGGTCAACGGCGATCTCGCTGCAGACCCCGGGGCGATCAACGAGGACCCCTACGGCGAGGGCTGGTTGGTGAAGATCCGGCTGGCCGACGCCTCCGAGCGCGAGGCGCTGCTGGACGCCGCCGCCTATTCGGCCGCGTTGGGTGGCTAGGCTGACGGCAGGAACTTGAGTCGCTACACCTCCATCACTGCGCAGGACCTCGACATTATGCTTGCCACGATCGGCGTGCCGTCCGTCGAGGCGCTGTTCGACCGCCAGATCCCCGAGGCCGTGCGTCTGCGGCGTCCGCTGGAGCTTCCGGCAGGGAGGCCTGAGCAGGAGGTGTTTGCGCATCTGGGTGAGCTCGCCGCGAAGAACGTCTCCGTCGAAGACGAGCTGAGCTTCCTCGGAGCGGGGATGTACGACCATTACGTGCCGGCGCTGATCGACATGTTGATGCAGCGCTCGGAGTTCCTCACGCCGTACACCCCCTACCAGCCAGAGATCTCGCAGGGGGGGCTGCAGGTGATGTTCGAGTACCAGACCGCGATCTCCGAGCTGACCGCGCTGCCGGTCGCCAACGCATCGGTCTACGAGGGGCCTTCCGCGGTCGCGGCGGCGGGTTATCTGGCGAAGCTGCACAACGGCGCCAAGCGCTTCGTCGTGAGCGCAGGGCTGCACCCGCACTCCATCCAGACCCTGCGCACCCAGGCCCACGGTTACGGAATGGAGGTCGTCGAGGTGGGGCTGCGCGACAGGGTGACCGACCTCGAGGCGTGGGCACAGGCAATCGACGGTGATACGAGCGCGGCGATCTTCGCTCAGCCGAACTTCTATGGAGCGGTCGAGGATGCCGAGGCGCTGAGCGCCGCCGCCAAGTCGGCCGGTCAACCGGTGGTCGTCGCCCAGATCGACCCGATCACGCTCGGAATCCTCGCGCCCCCCGGTGAGTGTGGCGTCGATGTCGCGGTCGGTGAGGGCCAGGCACTCGGTAATCGCCTCGACTTCGGAGGACCCTCCTTCGGGCTGTTCGCGGCGCGTGAGGAGTACCTGCGGCGGATGCCTGGACGGATCGCGGGGGAGACCACGGATGTGGACGGTCGTCGTGGGTTCGTGCTGACACTGCAGACGCGCGAGCAGCACATTCGCCGCGAGAAGGCGACCTCGAACATCTGCACGGCGCAGGCACTGAACGCGCTAGGGGGCGTCGTCTACCTGACGTGGCTCGGCCGCCAGGGGATCGTCGAGTTGGGTGAGCTGTTGCTGGCCCGCACGCATTACGCGCGCGAGGCGCTGTGCGCGCTGGATGGGGTCGAGCCAATGCATAAACAACCTGTGATTCGCGAGTTCGCGCTCAGGCTCGACGGCGACATCGCCGCGGTCAAGCGCCGCTGTGCGTTGCACGGCGTCAATCCCGGCGTCGACCTGCAGGCGCTCACCGGGCGCGAGGAGGACCATGGTGGGCTGCTCGTGGCGATCACCGAGCAGCGCTCGCGCGAGGACATAGATCGCCTGGTGGAGGTGCTCGGCGAGGCCATCGCGGTCGTTCGCGCCGGCGAGGGTGCAAGCGGGCTCTCCTCGCAGGTGGAGAGCACTCGGGTGGAGAGCAACGAGGCGCAGACGGTGCCCGCATGAGCTCCACCGCCGAGTTGCCGCTGCAGCGCGACCGCGCGACCACGATCTTCCAGAAGGGCGCGCCGGGGCGCCGCGCCTTCATGTGCCCGGAGCTGGACGTTCCCACGCTCGACCCCGAGCAGCTGCTGCCCGAGCGTTTTCGCCGGGTGCGGCCACCGCGGCTGCCGGAGGTCTCAGAGCCGGAGATCGTGCGCCACTACGTAGGCATCTCCAAGCGCAACTTCGATCTCGACTCGGGCTTCTACCCGCTCGGCTCGTGCACGATGAAGCACAACCCTCGCCTGCACGAGCGCGCGGCCGCGCTGCCGGGTCATTCGCGCCTGCACCCCCTCCAGGATCCCGAGCGCGCCCAGGGGGCGCTCGAGCTGATGTGGAACCTGCAGGGAGCGCTCGCCGAGATCTCCGGACTGCCGCATGTCTCGCTACAGCCCTCGGCTGGTTCTCATGGCGAGCTCGCCGGCGTGCTGCTGACCCGCGCCTACCACGAGGATCGAGGCGAGAACCGTCAGAAGGTGCTCGCCCCCGATACCGCCCACGGGACCAATCCCGCGACCGTGACGATGGCGGGTCTGGAGGTCGTGAAGGTCGCAACCAACGCCGACGGCGGCGTTGACCTCGAGGATCTGCGCGCCAAGGCCGACGCGACGTCGCCTGCCTGATGCTGACCAACCCCAACACCCTCGGCCTGTTCGACCCGAACATCGCCGAGATCGCCGAGATCGTTCACGGGGTCGGCGCGACGCTGTACTACGACGGGGCGAACCTCAACGCGGTGATGGGGATCTCGCGGCCCGGTGACATGGGCTTCGACATCGTCCACTTCAACCTGCACAAGTCCTTCACCCAGCCACACGGTGGCGGTGGGCCGGGCTCCGGGCCAATCGCGGTCTCCGACCGCATCGCCCCGTTCCTGCCGGTGCCGCTCATCGTGCGTGACCAGGACGGCGCCTTCGACCTCGACCATGAGCCGGAGGGCGCCGGTTCGAAGTCGATCGGTAGGCTGCGCGGCTTCCAGGGCAACTACGGCTGCTTCGTGCGCTCCTACGCCTACATCTGCTCGCTTGGCGGAGATGGCCTGAAGGACGCTTCGAAGCGGCGGTGCTGAACGCCAACTACTTGCTGGCTCGACTGCGGGATAAGGATGCCGACCCACGTCGCCGAGCTATCTGCCACTCGCGTACGGCGAGCTGTGCATGCACGAGTTCGTGCTCTCGGGCGGCCCGATGAAGCGGACCCTGCAGATCAAGACGCTCGATCTCGCCAAGCGCCTGCTCGACTTCGGCTTTCATCCGCCGACGGTCTACTTCCCGCTGCTGGTCGAGGAGGCGCTGATGGTCGAGCCGACCGAGACCGAGACCAAGGAGACGCTCGACGCGTTCGCCGAGGCGATCGCCGAGATCCTGCGTGAGGCCGCCGAGGATCCCGAGATCGCCCGTAAGGCGCCATACACGACGCCCGTCCGCCGCCTGGACGAGGTCGGCGCCGCCAAGCACCCCGTGATCCGCCAGACCCTGCTAGCCGGGATGGAGCACCGCAAACTCGGCAGCACAGGTGTCTCTGTCAGTCCGCTGTGTCTCGGGGCGATGATGTTCGGTGCTTGGGGCAACACCGATCACGAGGACTCGATTCGCATCATCCATCGCGCTCTCGATGCGGGCATCAATTTCATCGACACCGCCGACGTCTACGCACGCGGGGAGTCCGAGGAGATCGTCGGTAAGGCGCTCGCCGGTGCCCGTCGCGACTCGGTCGTGTTGGCGACCAAGATCCACGGCAGGATGGGGGATGATCCCAACGAGTTTGGCAACTCGCGGCGGTGGATCGCAAAAGAGGTCGATAACAGCCTCCGACGGCTCGGCACGGACTGGATCGATCTCTACCAGATTCACCGTCCGGAGCTGGACACCGACATCGACGAGACGCTCGGCGCTCTGACTGACCTCGTCCGGGCCGGCAAGGTGCGCTACATCGGCAGCTCGACCTTCCCCGCGCACCAGATCGTCGAGGCTCAATGGGTCGCAGAGCGCCGCGGGCGCGAGCGCTTCGTCTGCGAGCAGCCGCCCTACTCGATGCTCATCCGCCGCATCGAGGGCGACGTGCTGCCGGTCTGTGAGAAATATTCGATGGGCGTGATCCCTTGGAGCCCACTGGCGGGCGGCTGGCTCTCGGGCAAGTACCGCAAGGGCGGCAACTCTCCGGGTGAGAGCCGGCGCGCACAGATGCTCCCGGAACGCTTCGACATGTCGCTCCCCGGCAACCAGGCCAAGCTCGAGGCAGCCGACGCGCTCGGCCGCTTGGCCGACGAGTCCGGGATCTCGCTGATCGAGATGGCACTCGCCTTCGTCACAAGCCATCGGGCCGTAACCGCCGCGATCATCGGGCCGCGCACGATGGAGCAGCTCGAGAGTCAACTACCGGCGCTGGAGCGCACGCTGAGCGCCGAGATCCTGGACCGGATCGACGAGATCGTCCCGCCTGCAAGCACCGTCAACCCGAGCGACACCGGCTGGGATGCGCCCTGGCTCACCGACAGCTCGCTGCGGCGTCGCTAGCCGCATGAGCGGGATCTGATCTCGGTATGCGGATCTTCTCCGGCATCCAGCCCACCGGGCGCAAGCACCTAGGCAACTACATCGGGGCGATCACGCAGTACGTGGCCGGGCAGGACCGCGGGGAGGCGATCTTCTGCATCGTCGACCTGCACGCGTTGACGGTGGCCTATGACCCGGAGGAGCTGCGCTCTGGGGCTGTACGACCTGCTGGCGGTGCTGCTCGCCGCCGGGCCTGGACCCGGAGCGCTGCGTGCTGTTTCGCCAGAGCGACGTGCGCGAGCACACCGAGCTGACCTGGCTGCTGTCGAGCGTCACCTCGTACGGCGAGCTGTCGCGGATGACCCAGTTCAAGGACAAGGCCGGGTCGGCCCGCGAGCTCGCCACTGCGGGGCTGTTCTTCTATCCCGTGCTGATGGCCTCCGACGTGCTCGCCTACCGCGCCCAGGAGGTGCCGGTCGGTGACGACCAGCGCCAGCACGTCGAGCTGATGCGCGACGTCGCCCAGCGCTTCAACGCCCGCTTCGGCGACACGCTCGTCGTGCCCGAGCACCGGATCCCCGCGGTCGGCGCGCGGATCATGGACCTGCAGCACCCCGAGAGCAAGATGTCGACCACGACCGGCTCGGTCGAGGGCACCGTCTACGTCACCGACGAGCCGACGGCGATCGAGAAGAAGTTCAAGCGCGCGGTCACGGACTCCGGTAGCGAGGTGCGCCGCGCCGTCGAGAAGCCGGGCGTCACAAACCTGATCGAGATCCTCGCCGCCGTGCGCGGCGAGACGCCGGAGGCGGTCGAGGCGGAGATGGCAGACGCGCGCTACGGCGACCTGAAGGGCGCGGTGGCGGCCGCGGTGATCGACTACCTGGCGCCCGGTGCGCGAGCGCTATGGCGAGCTGCGCGCAGACGAGCGCCGAGCTGGAGCGGATCCTCGCGCGTCGGCGCCGAGCGGGCGCAGGCGATCGCCGCGGAGACGCTGGTGGACGTGCGCGAGCGCATGGGCGTCGGCACGCCAGTCGGGGGTGATGGTGAAGAGATCAGTCTATCCGTGCGCGAAAGAGCGCAAATACGCCTCCAAAGGGCCAGCTGTGTAGCCATCTTGGCCGATCGGTACGGTGAGCGGATGAGCATTGCCACGCTCGAGCTGGATCTGGATCTCTTCAGCGGTCCGTTCGACCTGCTGTTGACGCTGATCCTGCGCGAAGAGGTCGACCTGCTGGAGCTGGCGCTCGCCGACGTCGTGCTCGCCTATCTCGACTACCTCGAGGCGCAGGGCGAGCTCGACCTGGAGACGGCGACTGAGTTCATCGTGCTGATCGCCGCGCTGCTGGAGTTGAAGTCGCGGCTGATGCTGAGCGGCGAAGAGGACGAGCTGCTCGACATCGAGCCGGCGCAGGCTGCGGAGGAGCTGCTCGAGCGGATGCTCGAGGCGCGGCGCTACCGCGCGGCGGCGGGGCACCTTGGCGAGCTGCTCGCAGGCGAGGAAGGGGTGCGTTTTCGCGAAGCGCCGCTGCCGGCGAGCCTGCGTAAAACGATCACCCAGCCCACGGATGGCTCGCAGAACCCGGAGCTCCTCGGCGAGGCGGTCGGTCGGCTGCTGCAGATGCCGCCGGCGATCAGCTTGCGCCATATCGGCGTGCCGCGGATCACGGTGGCGGAGCGCCTGGCTCACCTGCGCGGGCTGCTGCGGCGCGGGCGCTTCAGCTTCGACGAGGCAGTGAAGGGCGCGGACAGGATGACGGTCGCGGTCACGTTGTTCGCGCTGCTCGAGCTGTACAAGCGCGGCGAGGCGGAATGGGAGCAGGAGGAGAGCTTCGGTGAGATCGCGATCCACGCCAGCGCTCGAGCCGGTCAGAGCCTACACCGAGGTATCGCCGGGTGAGCGAGTCACTGCAGAGCACGACGTCGAGGCGTTGCTGTTTCTGGCGCCCGATCCCCTGAGCGAGGGGGAGCTGGCCGAAGCGACGGAGACCGGCGCGGATGAGGTTGAGACGGCGCTGGGCGCGCTCGCCGAGCAGTACGCCGAGGGACGGCGCGGGATCACGCTGCGCGAGCTGGGCGGCGGCTGGACGCTGGCGAGCGACCCCGCGGCGGAGGATGCCGCCCGGCGCCTGTTCAGCTCGCAAGCGCGTGGCGACGCTCAGCCCCGCACAGGCGGAGACGCTGGCGATCGTCGCCTACCTGCAGCCGATCTCCCGCCCGGAGATCACGCGCATCCGCGGCGTTAGCGCCGACTCGGCGACCGCGACGCTGCTGGAGCGTGGCCTGATCGAGGAGGGCGGGCGCTCTCAGTTCGGCGCGGTGCTCTACCGCACGGGCACGCAGTTCCTGAAGCTGTTCGGCCTGCGCACGCTCGATGAGCTGCCCGACGTCGCCCGCTGGGATCCGACCCCGGAGGAGCAGGCGACGCTGCGCGAGCGGTTGCTGCGGGCCGGCGAGGCCCGCGCGGGCAATGGCGCGTCGAGCGGAGTAGCTCAGGCTGTGCTGGCGGCGAGCTGGCCGCAGGCCGCATCGATGTCGCGACCACGCGTGAGGCGGACGGTCACGGGGATGTCGCGCGATTCCAGCGCCGCGCGGAACGCGGCGATCGACTCGCGCGAGGAGCCATCGTAGGGCGAGTCGGTGGGGTTGAAGGGGATCAGGTTGACCTTGAAGATCGAGTTCCCGCCCGCCCCATTCTCGCGCGGAGCGGACAGCGCGCGGGCGAGCGAGAGCGCCTGCGCGTAGCGGTCGTTGACGCCGGCGAGCATCACGTACTCGACGAACACGCGGCGGTGCTTGCGCTCGTAGAACGCGCGGCAGGCGTCGAGCACGTCCTTCAGCGGGTAGCGCTCGTTGACGGGCATCAGCTCCGAGCGCAGCGCCTCGTCGGCCGCGTGCAGCGACAGAGCCAGGCGCAGCGGCATCGGCTGCTCGGCGAGCCGTTCGATTCCGGGGATCCAGCCGACGGTGGAGATCGCGGTGCGCCGGTGGGTGATGCCGATGTCAGGCAGCCGCTCGCAGGCGGCGAGCACGTTGTCGAGGTTCAGCATCGGCTCGCCCATGCCCATGAACACGCAGTGGTCGATCGGCTCGATCCGGCGGAAGTGAAGCGCCTGGTCGAGGATCTCCGAGGCGGTCAGGTTGCGCGCGAATTTCATCTGCCCGGTCGCGCAGAACGTGCACGTCAGCGGACAGCCGGACTGCGAGGAGACGCAGATCGAGCGCCGCTTGTCGCGATAGCGCATCAGCACAGCCTCCAGCGGCCGGCCGTCGGCGGTCTGGAACAGCGCCTTGATCGTGCCGTCGCTCGAGCGGGCCTCCTCGGAGAGGGCGAGGCTGGAGAAGGGCAGCTCGCGCTGCGAGCGTCTCGCGCAGGGCGCTTGCGGAGGTTCGTCATCTGCTCGTAGCCGCTCGACGCCCTTCGCCGCCCACGCCCAGATCTGCTCGGCGCGAAAGGCGGGCTCGCCGTGGGCGGCGAGCATCTGATCGAGGAGCGCAGATCCATCGCCCCTATGGTGGCAGCCGATGCATTTCGCCAGCGAACCGATCCGATGAGCTTCCTCGCCCACTCCCGCGATGCGCCTAGCCAAGTACCTGGCCCACGCGGGCGTCGCCTCGCGCCGCGCCGCCGAGACGGTGATCGCCGATGGGCGCGTGAGCGTCGACGGGGAGATCGTGCTCGATCCGGCCCGCGATGTGGACGAGAGCAGCCGCGTGAGCGTCGATGGCCGCGCGTTGCGAGGCGTGCAGGCGCGCGTCGTCTATGCGCTGAACAAGCCGCTCGGCGTGGTCTCCACCGCGCGTGACCCCCATGGCCGCCCGACGGTCGTCGAGCTCGTGCCCGCGGAAGGCCTGCGGCTGTACCCCGTCGGGCGCCTGGACGCCGACACGAGCGGGCTGATCCTGCTGACGAACGACGGCGAGCTCGCCAACCGGCTGACCCACCCGCGCTTCGAGGTGCAGAAGACCTACCGCGCGAAGCTCGGCGGCGGCGCCGATCGGGGATGGCGCTCTGCGCGCGCTGCGCCGCGGCGTGGAGCTCGGAGGACGGCCCGACCGCTCCCGCGCGCGTTCGCCGAGTGGGCGCGGCGGGCGCGAATCTGATCGAGCTGACGATCCACGAAGGCCGCAACCGCCAGGTGCGGCGCATGTGCGAGGCGGTCGGCCGGCCGGTGCTCGCGCTGGAGCGGGTCGCGTTCGGCCCGCTGCGGCTGGATGGCCTCGCGGCCGGTGCGCACCGGCGCCTGGAGCGAGCGGGAGATCGAGCGCTTGCGCGCGCTCTGACACAATCGCCTCGATGCCCGAACGTCTCTTCGCCCTGCGCGGCGCCATCAGCGTCGATCGCAACGACGCGCAGGACATCCTCGACGCGACCCGGAGCTGATGAAGGCGATCATGGAGCGCAACACGCTCGCGCCGGAGCACGTCGTCAGCTGCATCTTCACCGCCACGAACGACCTCAACGCGGAGTTCCCCGCCGTCGCCGCCCGCGCGCTCGGCTTCGACCGCGTGCCGCTGCTCTGCGCCCGCGAGATCCCCGTCCCGCGCGCGCTGCCGCGCGTGATCCGCGTGCTGATCCATTACTACGCCGAGGAGGACCACGAGTCCCGGCACGTCTATCTCGGCGAGGCGAGCGCGCTGCGCGCGGACCTCGAGGCGGCACAATAGGCGCGAGATGACCCTCGAGTTCACAGAGCGCATCGCGCGCATCCCCGTCTATCCGGCGGCCGGCGGCTACGCCCAACAGGAGCCGCTCGTGCGCCTCGCCAGCAACGAGTCGCCCTACCCGCCGCTGGCGGAGGTGCGCGAGGCGATCGAGCAGCGCGCTCAGCACGCTCAACCGCTACCCCGACCCGACCAACTCGATCCTCCGCGCGCGCCTCTCCGACCGCTATGGCGTGCCGGCGTCGCGGATCGCGATCGGCAACGGCTCCTGCGACATCCTGCTCGCCGCCGGCGAGGCGCTGCTCGAGCCCGGCGCCGAGCTCGTCTACGCGTGGCCGTCGTTCTCGGTCTACCCGCACCTCTCCGCCGCCTCCGGCGCGCGCGCGGTGACGGTCCCGCTCGATCGCGAGGAGCGCCACGACCTCGAGGCGATGCTGCGCGAGATCACGGTCGCGACGCGGCTGGTGATCGTCTGCAACCCGAACAACCCGACCTCGACCGCGCTGCCGCTGGCGGAGATCGCCGCGTTCGTGGCCGCAGGTACCGCAGCACGTCTGCGTGGTCATCGACGAGGCCTACTGCGAGTTCAACCTGCTCGACGACCCCGACGCGTCGCTGGAGCTGCTCGAGCGCCACCCGAACCTCGTTCTGCTGCGCACCTTCTCCAAGGTCTACGGCCTCTGCGGGCTGCGCGTCGGCTTCGCGCTGTGCGGCTCGGAGGATCTGCCGCGCGCGGTCGACCAGGTCCGCCAGCCGTTCTTCTGCAACGCGCTCGCCCAGGCCGCCGCGGTCGAGGCGCTCGCCCACCAGGACGCCGTCACCGAGCGCGTCGACCCGCACGATCGCCGAGCGCCTCTCGGTCGACGAGCGACTGCGCGCGCTCGGCCTCGACCCGGCGCTCTCGCAGACCAACTTCTGCTGGTTCTCGCTCGGCGAGGAGCGCGACGAGGCGGAGGTGATGCGCGGTCTGCAGGAACGCGGCGTGCTCGTGCGCGGCGGCGGCGCGCTCGGCCGCGCGGGCGCGCTGCGCGTCACCTACGGAACACCTGAGGAAAACGAGCGCTTCCTGGAGGCGCTTGCCGAGGTGCTGTGAAGGTGCTACAACCTTCTCAGATGGCCACGTCTGCTTCCTCGCAGCATCGCTTCGCACTCCCGCGCGTATTCGTGGTCGTCGTCCTGCCCGCACCTGGCGATTTAGCTAGGCGCTTCGGCCTCGACCCGTCCGTGAGCGGGTCCTCGGCCGCATCGTGTCTCCCTCAGCGGAGACTGAGCGCCTTTGCTGCGAGGCTGCCGACCCGCAGCTCCTCTCACGACAAAGCCCAACCTCACGATCTCGCGCCGACCGTCACCGCTAGCAGGCAGCCGCGGGCCGGGCGGTGACCAGGCGCAGCCTCAACAAATAAGCTTCCAGGTGTCAGTGAAAGGATGAATCGATGATGATCGTCATGAAGGAGACCGCGACCTCCGAGGAGATCGACGCGGTCGTAGACAAGATCGAGCGCGCCGGCGCGCTCGCCCATCGCAGCCGGGGCGCGCGCGTGACCGTGATCGGCGCGATCGGCGACGTCGAGCAGGATGTCAGCGTCGAGGGCCTCGGGCTCGAGGGTCAGCCAGGCGTCGACCGCGTCGTGCCGATTCTGAAGCCCTACAAGCTCGCCTCGGCGCAGATCACCCACGGCGAGCGCACCGTCCTCGACATCGGCGGACGCAAGGTCGGCGGCGAGAACTTCGCGCTGATCGCCGGTCCCTGCACGGTCGAGTCGCGCGAGCAGACGCTCGCAGACCGCGCGCGTCGTGCGCGACGCCGGCGCGACGCTGCTGCGCGGTGGCGCCTACAAGCCGCGCACCTCCCCATACGCCTTCCAGGGGCTCGGCCAGGAGGGCCTGCGACTGCTCGCCGAGGCGAAGGCCGAGACCGGCCTGCCGATCGTCACCGAGCTGATGGACATGCGCGATCTGGAGCCGTGCTGGAGGTCGCCGACGTGATCCAGATCGGTGCGCGCAACATGCAGAACTATCCGCTGCTCGCCGAGATCGGCCGCTCCGGGTGTCCCGCGCTGCTCAAGCGCGGGCTGTCCTCGACGCTCGACGAGCTATTGATGGCGGCCGAGTACATCCTCAAGGAAGGCAACCCGAACGTGATGCTCTGCGAGCGCGGCATCCGCACGTTCGAGACCGCCTACCGCTTCACGCTCGACCTGATGGCCGTCCCAGTGCTCAAGGAGCTCTCGCACCTGCCGGTGATCGTCGACCCCAGCCATGCTGCCGGGCGGCGCGAGCTGGTGCTGCCGCTGTCGCTTGCCGCGGCGGCCGTCGGCGCGGACGGGATCATCGTCGAGGTCCACCCCAACCCCGACGAGGCGATCTGCGACGGGCCGCAGGCGCTGCGCGCCGATGGCTTCGCCGAGTACGCGCTCGCGGTCGAGCGCGCGGCGGCGCTGGCCGGCAAGGCGCTCAGCGCCGTCTGATGGGCCTCCGGCCCAGCGGCGTGAGGGTCGCGGTCCTCGGGGTCGGGCTGATCGGCGGCTCGATCGGCCTGGCCGCGCGCGGGCGGGCGGACGCCGAGGTCTCGCGGATATGACCCCGATCGAGCGCGTGCGCGCGCTGGCCCTCGAGCTGGGCGCGATCGACGAGCAGGCGGCGGACATCGCCGGCGCGGTGCGACGGACGCGGACGTGGTGTTCGTCGCCGCGCCGGTCGGCGCGCTCGCGCGACCGTGCGCGCGGCGCTCGCCGCTGCGGGCCCGGACGCCGTCGTCACCGATGTCGGCTCGACCAAGCGCGCCATCGCGCAGGCCGGGCGTGGCGGACGAGCGCTTCATCGGCGGGCATCCCCTCGCCGGCGCGGAGACGGCGGGCGTGGAGCATGCGCGCGCGGACCTGTTCGATGGCGCCATCTGGTACTTGACGCCCGCGCGCGGCAGCACCGCCGGCGTGCTGTACGAGCGCCTGCACCGCCTGCTCACGAGCTTCGGCGCGCAGCCGACCGCGATCGACGCCGACACGCACGATCGCCTGATGGCGTCCGTCTCGCATCTGCCGCACGTGCTCGCCAACCTGCTCGTCGCGCAGGCGGCGAGCTGTCGCTCGGCGGAGAGTGAGGAGCAGCGCCTGCCGGCGGTCGGCCCGAGCTTCCGCGACGCTACGCGCGTGGCGGGCGCGAACACCGCGATCTGGACGGACATCTACCTGTCCAACGCGACGCGCTGATCGCCGGCATCGACGGACTTGGTCGAGCGGCTGGGTGAGGTGCGCGGCGGCGCTTGCAGCGGGCGACGCGGCGGCGGTATCGGCGTTGGAACGAGCGCGCGCGCGCAGACCGCGAAGCGCTGCTCGGCGCGGGGCTGGTCGGCGGTGCCGGCTGGGGAGGCAGTCGCTCGAGCTGCGCGCCTCGGTGCCCAACCGCCCGGGCGTGATCGCCGAGCTGGCGCTGGCGCTCGGGCCGGCGGGCGTGAACATCCTCGACATGGCGCTGTCGCCTTCGGAGGACAACCGCCAGGGCGTCGTTGCGCTGTGGGTGGGCGGCGAGCTGCACGCCAGCCGCGCGCAGGAGCTGATCGCGGACCTCGGCTTTCCCGCGTGGCGCCGGGCAGTGAACGTGCGCTTCGAGCCCTCGGGTGGCCTCCACGGGAAGCTGACCGCGCCCGCGGACAAGTCGATCTCCCATCGCGCGGCGCTGCTCGGCGCGATGGCCTCCGAGCCGGTGCGGATCGAGAACTACCTGCACGCCGCGGACACCGACTCCACGCTGCAGGCGGTGCGCGCGCTCGGCGCGCTCGTGGAGATGCGCGAGCGACGAGGTCGTGGTGCGCGGCACGGGCCTGCGCGAGGCGCGCGAGCCGGAGGGGCCGATCGACGTCGGCAACGCCGGCACGCTGCTGCGTCTGCTGCCGGGCTGGCTGGCCGCCCAGGAGGGGCGCTCGCTTCACGCTCGACGGCGACGAGTCGATTCGCCGCCGGCCGGTCGACCGCGTGGCCGAGCCGCTGCGACTGATGGGCGCGGAGCTGAAGGCGCGCGAGCGGGCGCTTTCCGCCGCTTGAGGTGCACGGCGCGCGGCTGCGCTGCATCTCCTACGAGCTGCCGGTCGCGAGCGCGCAGGTCAAGTCGTGCGTGCTGCTCGCGGCGCTCGCCGCCGACGGCGCCACGACGATCGGCGAGCCGGCGCGCAGCCGCGACCACACCGAGCGGATGCTGCTGCGCGCCGGCGTCAACATCCATCGCAACGGCCGCCACGTGACCGTCGTCAACGCCGACGAGCTGGTGCTCGAGCGGGTGCGCGTGCCGGGCGATCTGAGCTCGGCGGCGTTCATGATCGCCGCCGGCGTGCTCGTCCCGCACTCGCGCCTGCTGATCGGGGACGTCGGCGTCAACTGGACGCGCACCGGCTTCCTGCGGATCCTGCGCCGGATGCAGGGGATCGTGCTCGGCGACCTCGAGGACGAGTCGGGCGAGCTCGTCCGCGGAGGAGCCGGTCAGCGACCTCGACGTCGCCCACGGCGCGCTGGAGGGCACGGTCGTCGAGGCCGAGGAGGTGCCGCTGGCGATCGACGAGCTGCCGCTGGTCGCGCTGCTCGGCTGCTTCGCCGAGGGCGAGACGGTCGTGCACGGCGCGCAGGAGCTGCGCGTGAAGGAGTCCGACCGCATCGCCGGACGTCGTCGAGGGCCTGCGCGGTCTCGGCGCCGAGATCGAGGCGACCGAGGATGGCTTCGCGGTGCGCGGCACGGGCGGTCTGCGCGGCGGCACGATCGACGCCCGCGGCGATCACCGTCTGGCGATGATGGGCGCCGTCGCGGGCCTGGCCTCGCGCGAGGGCGTCGAGGTGCTGGGGATGGAGGCCGCCGCGGTGTCCTATCCGGGGTTCGTCGAGGATCTGGCGGCGCTGTGCTCGTAGCGATCGACGGCCCGGCGGGGGCCGGCAAGTCGACCGTCGCTCGTGCGCTCGCGCGCCGGCTCGGATTCACCTATCTGGACAGCGGCGCGATGTATCGCTGCGTGGCGCTGCTCTCGCTTGACCCACCCTGACGAGCGCCCGGCGGCGCTTGCGCGGAAGGCGCGAGATCGAGCTGGGCGCCAACCCGGACGAGCACTCTGCCTCGGCGACCGGGGCCGAGGAGGTACCTCTGATTACGTGGGTACTGCTCGACGGCCGCGACGTGAGCGAGGAGATCCGCTCGCCCGAGGTCTCCGAGGCGGCCTCGCGCGTGGCCGCCGACGCCGGCGTGCGCGCGGCGCTGGTGGCCAAGCAGCGAGCGCTGATCGCCGGCGGCGACTGGGTCGCGGAGGGGCGCGACATCGGCACGGTCGTCGCGCCGGAGGCCGAGCTGAAGGTCTACCTCACGCCGATCCGGCCGAGGAGCGCGCGCGCCGGCGCGCGGCCGAGCTCGGCGCCGACGACGGACGCGTGCTCGCCGAGCAGGCGCTGCGCGACGAGCGCGACCGCGTCGCGCGCGCACAGCCCGCTCGCGGCGGCGCCAGGGGGCGGTCCGCTCGACACGAGCGGGCTGCACGGTCGAGGAGGTCGTTGCGCGGATCGCGACGCTGGCACGCGAATCGCGCGGTCTGAGCGCCGCTCGGCGCCAGCAGGCACACGGGATCGCTCCGCGCCACGGTCATACTGACCGGATGCTAAGGTCGCCGTCGTCGGCTATCCAAACGTGGGGAAGTCCTCGCTGATCAACCGCCTCACGGGCACGCGCGAGGCGGTCGTGCACGAGCGTCCTGGTGATCACGCGCGACCGCAAGGAGCTCGAGTGCGAGTGGAACGGGCGGCGCTTCACGCTGATCGACACGGGCGGGGTGGACTTCCAGGACGAGGATCCGCTCGCCGGCTCGATCCGCGACCAGGCGCGCGCGGGGCTCGCCGATGCGCAGGTGGCGGTGCTCGTGGTCGATTCGCGCGCCGGGGTGCGTCCAGGCGACGAGGAGATGGCGGACCTGCTGCGCCGCTCGTCGCTGCCGACTGATCGTGGCGGCGAACAAGTGCGATGGCGTCGCCGAGATGCCGCTGGCCTCGGAGTTCCATCGCCTCGGCCTCGGCGCGCCGATCCCCGTCTCGGCCGCCCAGGGCCTCGGCACGGGCGATCTGCTCGACCGGATCGTCGAGCTGCTGCCCGCGGGCGAGGACGAGCCCGACACCGACGCGGTGCGCCTCGCGATCATCGGCCGCCCGAACGTCGGCAAGTCCTCGCTCGTCAACCGCTTCCTCGGCGAGGAGCGGGTGATCGTCTCCGAGCGTCGCCGGCACCACGCGCGACGCGATCGACATGCCGCTGATCGTCGGCGAGCGCAAGCTGATCCTCGTCGACACCGCCGGCATGCGCCGCCAGTCGAAGGTCGCGGACTCGGTCGAGTACTACACGGCGCTGCGCTCCCAGCGCGCGGCCGAGCGCGCGGACGTGGCGCTGGTCGTATGCGACGCCCGCGAAGGCGTCACCGCCCAGGATCTGCGGATCGCGGAGCTCGCGATGAAGGCCGGCTGCGCGACGGCGATCGTGCTGAACAAGTGGGACGTGCGCGAAGGCTCCGAGGACGATCTCGACCACGAGCGCGGGCGCGTCGCCGAAAAGCTGCGCCTGCGCCCGCGCGTGCTGACCGCGAGCGCGCTGACCGGCCGCCACGTCGCGCGCCTGCTGACCGAGGCGCTCGCGCTCGGCGACCGCATGTCCGGGCGCATCCCCACCGCCGAGCTCAACCGCTTCCTCGCCGAGACCGTCCAGGCGCGCCAGCCGCCCGTGGGGACGCGCCGCGGCTCGAGCCAGCACCGGCTGAAGCTGATCTACATGGCCCAGATCGGCGAGCGCCCGCCGCGCTTTGCGATCCAGATCAACTCGCGCGCGCGCGTGACGCGCGACTACGCCTACTTCGTCGAGAACCGCCTGCGCGCCCGCTACGGGATGGACGGCGTGCCGCTGGTGATCGACTTCGTCGAGCGTGGCCAGCGCGGACGCGAGGCCACAGCGATCTCGCGAGGACGCGGCCAAGCGCGCACGCGCGAGAAGCTCCTCAGATCTCCTAACTCCCCTATTCTCTATCGACTTTTCGCCTGCGACCCCTGGAGCGATCCCGAACCCATGAGCCAGCTTCCTGACAACGAGTACCTGTTCACCTCCGAGTCGGTCACGGAGGGGCACCCGGACAAGATCGCCGACCAGATCTCCGACGGCGTGCTCGACGCCGTGCTGAAAGACGATCCATATGGCCGCGTGGCCTGCGAGACGCTCGTCAACACCGGCCTGATCGTGGTCTCCGGAGAGATCTCGACCGACACCTACGTCGACATTCAGGAGATCGCGCGCGAGACGGTCCGCAAGATCGGCTACACCGATGCCGAGCTCGGCTTCTCGGCCGACTCCTGCGCCGTGCTGAACGCGATCGACAAGCAGTCGCCCGACATCGCCCAGGGCGTCGACGCCTCGCACGAGACGCGCACGGACTCAGACCGACGACGACGAGCTCGACGTCGCCGGCGCCGGCGACCAGGGCATGATGTTCGGCTACGCGAGCAACGAGACGCCGTCGTTGATGCCGCTGCCGATCTCGCTCGCCCACCAGCTCGCAAAGCGGCTCGCCGCGGTGCGCCACGACGGCTCGCTCGACTACCTGCGCCCGGACGGCAAGACCCAGGTCTCCGTCCGCTACGTCGACGGCAAGCCGGTGGGGATCGAGAAGCTGCTGATCTCCACCCAGCACGCCGAGCACGCGACGCAAAAGCAGATCACCGACGACCTCTGGGAGCACGTCGTCGTGCCGGTGCTGCCGGCCGAGCTGCTCGACGCCGAGCGCGCTGCGCCGAGACTTCCTCGTCAACCCGACGGGCCGCTTCGTGATCGGCGGCCCGGTCGGCGACTGCTGGCCTGACGGGACGGAAGATCATCGTCGACACCTACGGCGGCATGGCCCGCCACGGCGGCGGCGCGTTCTCGGGCAAGGACCCCTCGAAGGTCGACCGCTCCGCCGCCTACGCCGCGCGCTGGGTCGCCAAGAACATCGTCGCCGCGGGTCTCGCCGAGCGCGCGGAGGTGCAGGTTGCCTACGCGATCGGCGTCGCGCACCCCGTGTCGGTGATGGTCGAGACGTTCGGCACCGAGCAGATCGGCCGCGGTCAGATCGCACAGGCTCGTCGACGAGCACTTCGACCTGCGCCCCGGAGCCTTCCGCGAGGAGCTCAAACTGCACCGCCCGATCTACCAGAAGACCGCCGCCTACGGGCACTTCGGCCGCGACGACGAGGACTTCACGTGGGAGCGGACCGACAAGGCCGCCGGCGCTGCGCTCTGCCGCCGGCCTCTGACCGAGAGCGGGTCTAAGGTGGCGGCGTGTCCGCCATCGCCCAGGTCGAGCCGATGACGACGGCCCGCGCACTGCGCGGGCCGTTTGACTACCGGCTGCCCCCGGAGTGCGCGGCGGGGCGGTGCAGGTCGGCTCGATGCTGGTCGTGCCGTTCGGCCGGCGTGAGGTGCTGGGCGTGGTCGTCGGCCTGGCCGAGCGCAGCGAGGTCGCCGAGGAGAAGCTGCTCGCTCCGCTGCGCGCGCTGGATGGGCTCCGGCGTGCCCGGCGATCTGGTGGAGCTGGCCGAGTGGATCGCCGCGGAGTACTGCTCGACGATCTCGCGCGCGCTCGGCCTCGTGCTGCCGCCCGGCGCCACGCGCCGCCTGAGCGGGCGTAAGCGCCGCGCGGTCACCCGTCAGCGTGCATCTGCCCGTCGGTGCGCGCAGCCCCGAGCCGCCGGTGTTGACGGTCGAGCAGCGCGACGTGCTCGAGTCGTTGACGGCCGCGCTCACCGCGCGCGCAGGACCGCAGCCACAGGGCTGGCTCGCGCAGTTGCTGCATGGCGTTACGGGCTCCGGCAAGACCGAGATCTACCTGCGTGCCGCCGCGACCGCGCTTGCAGCAGGGACGCGGCGCGATCGTGCTCGTCCCGGAGATCGCGCTGACCCCGCAGATCGTGGGGCGCTTCTGCGAACGCTTCGGCGACACCGTCGCGGTGCTGCACTCCCAGCTGCGCCCAGCCGAGCGCTACGAGGAGTGGCGGCGCCTGCGCTCGGGAGAGGCGCGGGTCTGCGTCGGTCCCCGCTCGGCCGTGTTCGCGCCGATCGAGGATCTCGGCCTGATCGTCGTCGACGAGGAGCACGACGCCTCCTACAAGCACGAGGGCGATCCGCGCTACGACGCCCGCGACGTCGCCGCCGAGCGCGCCAAGCGCTGCGGGGCGCTGCTGCTGCTGGGCAGCGCCACCCCGCGGCCGGAGAGCGCGCGCGCCGTGCCCCGGCCACTGCGGCTGCCCGGCCGCGTCGACGGCCGCCCGCTGCCGGAGGTCCAGATCCTCGACATGCGCGGCGAGAGCGCAGGGCCTGCACCCGCTGACCGCCCGTGCGCTTGCCGAGGTGCGCAGCGCACGGCGGGAAGGCGATGGTGCTGCTCAACCGCCGCGGCTGGTCGAACTTCCTCTCGTGCCGCTCCTGCGGGCGGGTGTGGAGCTGCCCGGACTGCGACGTCGCGCTCGTGCTGCACCGCGCCGAGGGCTACGTGGCCTGTCACCACTGCGGACACCGCGAGTCCGCGCCGGCGCGCTGCGGCGACTGCGGCTCCACCGCGGTGGCGCGCCATGGCGCGGGCACCGAGCGCGTGCAGCACGAGCTCGCGGCCACGCTCGACGACGGGAGCTTCCCGGTGTTCCGCCTCGACGCCGACGTGGCCGGCGCCGGGGGCGGGCGAGGACGGTGTGGGCGCGGTGCTGCGCCGCTTCGAGGCGGCGCCCTCCGGGGTGCTGATCGGCACCCAGATGGTCGCCAAGGGCCACGACTTCCGCGACGTGACGCTCGGCGTGGTGCTCGACGCCGACGCCACCCTGCGCTTCCCCGACTTCCGCGCGGAGGAGCGCACGTTCGCGCTGATCGCCCAGCTCGCCGGCCGCGTCGGGCGTGGCGGCGAGGGCCGCGTGCTGGTGCAGAGCATCGCTCCTGAAGCCCGCTCGATCGAGCACGCCGCGCGCCACGACAGCGACGGCTTCCTGGCGGGCGAGCTGCGAGCGCCGCGAGGCGCTGCGCTACCCGCCCTTCTCGCACCTGATCAGGATCGTCTGCGCTGCCGTGGATCCGGCTCCGGCGCGCGCGGCGGCGGACGCGCTGCGCGAGCGCCTGCGGTCGTTGCCCGCCGGGCCCGACTCGAGCGTGCTCGGTCCCGCCGCGCTGTTTCGCCTGCGCGGACGCGAGCGCCAGGTGCTGGTCGTCAAGGCCGCCGAGCGCCGTCCCGCCGTGCACGCGGTGGGCGAGGCCGTGCGGCGCGTGGCGGCCGCGCGGGAGCACGCGGGCGTGAGCTTCAGCGTGGACGTCGACCCGCAATAAACTCAGGCGTATGGCCGAGACGACGAGGAGCTGGACCGGCAGTGACGCCGGCGGGACGAGGAGCCCGCGGAGCCGAGTCGCGCTCGGCGGATGCGGAGCTCCGCGGAGCCGGCGAGCGGCGACGAGCAGGACGGCAGCGCCCAAGGAGCTCGATCCGGAGACCCGCGCGCGCCGCGACGCGGCGCTGAGCCACGTGCGCAAGCTCGGTGACCCGGTGCTGCGCGCGAGCGCGCTCCCGGTCGACCGCTTCGACGAGGCGCTGCGTGCCGAGATCGAGCGCATGGGCGAGCTGATGGGGGATGCGCTCGGGATCGGGCTGGCGGCCACCCAGATCGGCGTGCTGCACCGCGTGCTCGTCTATCGTGCCGATCCCGAGGATCCGCTGACGGTGCTCGTCAACCCGGTCCTCGAGTGGTCCAGCGAGGAGACGGAGACCGCGAGCGAGGGGTGCCTGAGCATCCCCTTCGTCCACGTCGACGTGGAGCGCCCGGCCGAAGTGCGGGTACGCGCGCGTGACGGGTACGGGGATGAGCTGGAGGTGCAGGGGAGCGGGTTGACCGCGAGGGTGATCCAGCACGAGATGGACCACCTCGACGGCGTCCTGATGATCGACCGGATCTCGCGGGAGGAGCGCAAGGAGGCGATGCGCGCGATGCGCGAGGCGCAGCGCGAGGCGAGCGAGACCGACGGCCGCACAGATCGTGCGGCTGCAGCTGAGGCCGAGTGAGGAGCGCAACGCCGGTGAGGCCGCCCGACGCCGATGACGCGGCGTCGACGAGGCTGTCCTCGGACGCGAGTCCCGCCTAGCGGCGCCTCGCGGCGAGGTCCGATCTTGCGCACCGTCTTCCTCGGCACGTCCGAGTTCGCCGCCGCCGTGCTCGAGCGGCTGGCCGCGAGCGATCACCGTCCGGCGCTGGTGCTGAGCCGCCCCGACCGTCCCAGCGGGCGCGGCCGTCGGCTGGCCGCGCCACCCGTCGCCGAGCGGGCCCGCGCGCTGGGGATCGCGCTGGAGCAGCCCGAGCGCGTGAACGAGCCGCCGGTCGCGGACGCGGATCGCCCAGACGCAGCCGGATGTGGTCGATCGTGTGCGCCTTCGGGGCGCTGATCAAGGAGCCGCTGCTGTCCGCGCACGAGCTCTTGAACGTGCACCCCTCGCTGCTGCCGCGCTGGCGGGGGGCGGCGCCGATCGAGCGCGCGATCATGGCCGGCGACGAGCGCACCGGCGTATCGATCATGCGCCTCACCGCCGGACTCGACAGCGGGCCGGTGTGCCTCACCGCCGCGGAGCCGATCGCGCTCCGAGGACACCTACGGGTCGCTCGCCGCGCGCCTGCAGGAGCTCGGCGGCGAGCTGCTCGTGCGAGCGCTGGATCTGATCGCGGCGGGCAGGCCGCCGGCGTTTGTCGAGCAGGACGAGGCTGGCGTGACCTACGCCGAGAAGATCGGCGCCCGAGGACCGTCTGCTCGATCCAGGCCGAACGGCGAGCGAGCTGGAGCGCGTCGTGCGTGCGCTGCACCCGCACATCGGCGCGCGGGTCGCGCTCGCGGACGGGACGCTGCTGGGCGTTCGCCGCGCGCGTGGCGCGGCAGAGAGGACACCGGCGGGAGCGCTGACGGCTTCTCGCGGGACGGCTGCTGTACGGCGCCCGCGATCGCGCGCTGGAGCTGCTCGAGGTGCAGCCGCCGGGCGCTCGCCCGATGGACGCGACGCGTACCTGCGGGGCTCGGCCTGAAGCTCTCGCGCGGACGAGCTCGCCCGCGGTGAGCACCGCACGAGCCCCGCGCGTCGCTGCGCTACGTGGTGCTGCGCCGGGTGTTCGAGGACGGCGCTTACGCTGACCGCGCGCTGCAGGGGGAGGCGAAGGAGCTCGACACGCGCGACCGGGCGCTGGCGATGCGCCTGCTCTATGGGGCGGTGCAGCGCAAGGGCACGCTCGACTATCTGATCGAGCGTCTCGCCGAGCGCCCGGCGGAGCAGCTGGACGCACGGCTGCTGGCGGCGCTGCGGCTGGGGTTGTATGAGCTGCTGTACCTGAGCGGCGCGCCCGACCATGCGGTCGTGGCGGACGGGGTGGAGCTGGCGAAGGGAGGTGCGCGCGGCGGTCACGGACTGGTCAACGCGGTGCTGCGCCGCGGCGTGCGTGAGGGCTCCGCGCTGCTTGCCGAGCTGGGCGACGCAGACGCCTGAGCAGGCCGCGATCAAGCACTCCCATCCTGAGTGGATCGCGCGATTGTGGTGGGAGCAGCTGGGGCGCGAGCGATGCCCGCGCGCTGATGGCCTACGACAACGAGCCTGGCGAGGTGGCGCTGCGCGTCAACACGCTCCTCACCGACGCCGCGACGCTGGCAAGTGAACTGCCGGTGGCCACCCACGCCGATCCAGACCTGCCGGAGGCGCTCGTGCTGGAGGGCCCGTTCGACGCGCACGACTCGCCCGCGTGGCGCGCTGGGGCCTTCCTGGCGCAGTCGCGCGCGGCGATGCGCGTCGGCGCGGGCGCTCGATCCGCAGCCAGGCGAGCGCGTGCTCGACCTGTGCGCGGCCCCTGGCGGCAAGAGCACCCACCTGGCGGCGCTGATGGGCGGCGAGGGCGAGGTGGTGGCGGTCGAGCGCAACGCGCGACGGGCGGGCATGCTCACGCGCACCGCACAGCGGCTGCACGTGCCCCAACATCCGCGTCGAGGTCGCCGACGCCGCCGACGCAGCGCCCGGAGGGGGCGGTGTTCGACCGGGTGCTCGTCGATCCGCCGTGCTCCGGGCCTGGGAACGCTGCAGGCTCGCGCCGACCTGCGCTGGCGGGTGACCCCGAGGGCATGTCCGCGAGATGGCGCGCACACAGGCCGCGATCCTCGCCGCCGGCGCGGCGGCGCTCCGTCCGGGCGGCGTGCTGGTCTACTCTACGTGCACGATCTCTCCGACCGAGAACGAGCGCCAGATCGCCGCTTTCCTGGATACCCACCCCGACTTCAGCCGCGATGAGTCCATGATGACGCTGCCGCACCGCGACCACACGGCCGGCTTCTTCATCGCCCGGCTGCATCAGGAGCTGAGCGCGATGGCAGGCGAGCCGGGAGCCACGAGCAGCGCGCCGGTCGACCTCGGGCCGAAGTGCCCGAACTGCGGCGAGCCGTGGCTGCGCGCCACCAACCTGCCGGGACGCTACCGCTGCGTGTACTGCCTGCACCGCTTCGAGCTCACCTCCGTGTGCCCGAACTGCGGCGAGCACTCGACGATCGTGCGGATGGCCGACACCGCGCTCGTGAAGTGCAACAACTGCGGCGACAGCATGTTGCAGCCGATATGAGTCTCGAGTTGCTGCAGAGGCGTACGCGTGGCGCCGTCGATCCTCTCCGCCGACTTCGCGCGGCTGCGCGAGCAGGTCGGGGAGGTGCTCGACGCCGGGCGCGCGGGTGATCCACGTCGATGTGATGGACGGGCACTTCGTGCCGCCGATCACCGTCGGTCCGCTGGTCGTCGCGGCGCTGCGCGAGCAGGTGGGCGCAGGCCGGCGCGATGCTCGACGTGCATCTGATGATCGAGCGTCCCGAGCGGCACGTCCCCGATTTCGTCGCAGGCGGGCGCCGACTCGATCACGTTTCACGCCGAGGCCACGCCGCACGTCGCCTACACCGCGGATCTGATCCGCCAGAGCGGCGCGGGTGTCGGTCTGGCGATCAATCCCGGCACGCCGGTCGGCGCGCTGGCCGAGGTGGTCGGACGCGATGGACATGGCGCTCTGCATGACCGTCAACCCCGGCTGGGGCGGCCAGCCGTTCATCGCGCACTCGCCGCAGAAGATCGAGCGCGTCCGCGCGATCGTCGGCTCAGGCGTGGCCGTTGAGGTGGACGGGGGATCGACCCTGAGACCGCGCCCGGATGCCGGGAGGCGGGCGCGAGCGTGTTCGTGGCCGGCTCGGCGATCTTCGGCTGCACCCGACCCGGGGGATGCCTACTTGGCGATCGCGCGCTCCGTCGAGGCGGGCTGAGCGGCCGCCGGCGACCGATCCTCTGCGTCTCCGCGCCAGTACAAGCGTCGCGAGCATGAGGGCCAGCAGCGCGGTCGCCCCGGCGTAGCCGATCTCGGTGCGCAGCAGCTGTTCGCTGACGGCCGGAATCAACATCCAGACGAGGAACAGCGCCGCGGCCAGCCCCCAGCAGCAGGCGGCGGCGCGCGCGCGGTCGCGTGCCAGTGCGGCTTGGTTCAGCGCGCCCGAGATCAGGTGCAGGCCCATCCCGATGCCGATCAGCGCGAGACCGAAGCGGCCGTAGGTGAAGTGTCTGCCCGAACAGAGTGCCTCATCACGAATGGGCCGATCGACCAGCAGGCCGAGCGAGCCACGGCCGCCGCGAACGCGAGCGATCGCACGGACCGTCAGGCGGATCGCGCGGGCGAATGCCTCATGGCCGTCCGTCACCTCGAGGCCCGTCAGGTGCGGCAGCAGCGAGGTCTGGATCGCCTGGAAGAGCTGTAGCGGCGCGCGGGCGATCAGCAGCACGTTGAAGACGATCCCCGCGAGCGCCTTGTTGGGCGAGGTCGCCGCGACGGTCAGCACCGCGGCGTTCAGGATCGTCTGCTCGGAGAGCATGATCCCCGACACCGAGCCGGCGAAACCCGTTCCCCGCCGCAGCGAAAGGTCGTCGTGGGCGGCAGCCTCCTGCACGCCCTCCGTGCCCGGGCCGGCGAGCGCCGCGACCGCCTCGTCGACGGTGATCGGCCGCCGTGCAGAGCGGTCTCTTCGATCGCCCGCCGGCGGCAGCTCTCCGCCTCGCCGCGTTCGCGCTCGCCGCCCTTGCGCGCGAACGCCAGCGGCACCACCACCAGCGAGACGAGCGGCGCGGCGGCGATCCCGAGCGCGACCGCCGTCTGGCCGCTGGTGATCCCCAGCGCCGCGGCGATCACGAAGCAGATCCGCGAGATCGACTCCATCAGCACGAGGCCGCCGAACAGGGCGAAGTACTCGATGCCCCGCCAGCCAGCCGCGCGCGAAGTAGCTCGCCGCGTAGGCCAGGGTGCCGACGATCAGCACGTCAGTACAGCGCGCTGTAGCCGTCGAAGACTTGTCGACGAGCGTGTCACGTAGGGCCAGCGCGACGATCAGGAAGATCAGCGCGAAGCCGGCCTGGATCGCGATCGGGACGCGCAGCGGATGTGCTGTCCATGGCCGCGTGCGCGGCGTTCGGCGATCGTCCGCGAGAGCAGCTGTTCGATCGGCCGGTAGATCACCGAGATGATCACGAACATCACCGACCACAACACGTCCAGCCGCTGGGCCGACTCTTCGCCGAGCACGTGGCTGGCGATCGAGAAGAACGCGAACGTCAGCAGCCCCGTCGAGGCGATCCCGATCGAGAGGATCCGCGCGCCGCTGCCGTAGGAGCGTGGCCTGCGGTCTGCCTCCGGCACCTTCGCAGCGCCGCTAGAGACGGACAAGCAGCATCGTCCAGGGGAACGGCGAGCGGACCTCGGCGACGACGCCGTAGCGTGAGAGCAACTGCACGAACGAGCGCCGCGACCAGTGGTTGAGGTGCCCAGGGGTGTTGCCGAGCGCCGGCCAGTAGGCGCCGCGCGCCATGTTCAAGCCCCGCCACAGGGGCTCGCGGGGGACCGAGACGAGCAGGTGGCGCTCGGCGCAGCGCGCCATCTCGGCCAGCGTGTGCTCGGGGTCGGGGACGTGCTCGAGCACCTCGATCGCGCTGGCGAGGTCGAACTCGTTCTCCGCGAACGGGAGATTCTCGGCGTGCATCACCTGGTATTCCAGGTTTGGCGCCTGGCGCTGCGCCCAGCCGGCCTGGATCGAATCCTCCTGCAGATCGATGCCGACGACACGCCGCTCGCCCAAGCGCTGTGCCCACTGGTGCACAAGCACTCCCTCGCCGCAGCCGACATCCAGCACCGAAGATGGATCTGACTTCTCGAAGAGCTCGTCGAGCGTGCGCTCGAAGGCGCTCATCAGACGACGCACAACGGGATTGGTCGAGCCGTACTTGTCGTAGGTGTTGCCGGTGACGATGCCTTCCTCGGAGACGGTGACACCGCTCACAGTCGCACCGTCTCCTGGCGCTCAGGACCATCGTGCTGGGGCTCGCGACGCTGGCTTGGTGTCGGGCAACGCCCCGGTTCGTAGTGGGAGGGCGCGACACTTAGCTCGAACTCGATGCGTCGCACACGCTCGAAGGTGCTTCTGTGTCATCACCCGCTGGGCGGCGAGCAGGTCGCCGATCACTCCCAGCGCCCACAGCACGACGGCCGCGATGAACAGCACCGCGCCGAGGATCAGCGACTGCACGTGGCCCTTGCCGCTGCCGTCTAGGTAGGCGACGACGAAGCGGATCCAGACCGCGAGCGCGACCACACCCATCAGCACGAGCGAGGCTCCAGAACACGCGCAGCGGCTCGTACTGGGCATAGATGCGGAAGATCGAGACGGCGTTGCGACGAACGTAGGCGCCCATCGAGGGGAACAGGCGCGACTCGCGCGTCTTCGGGTTGGTGCGGATCGGGACATGGTCGATCGCGACGAGCTGCTTGCCGGCCTGGATGATCGTCTCCAGCGTGTAGGTGAACTTCGAGACCACGAGCAGCTGGATCGCGGCCTCGCGGTTGTAGGCGCGGAAGCCGGAGGTGGTGTCGGGCACCGTCGTGGAGGATGCCTGGCGCACGACCCACGAGCCGAGGCGCTGTAGGCTCTTCTTCAGCGGCGAGAAGTGCTCGATCGCCCGTGACCTCGCGGTCGCCGACGACCATGTCGGCGCGACCCGTCGAGGATCGGTGCCACGAGCCTGTTGACGTCGGGGCCGTAGTACTGGTTGTCGGCGTCGGTGTTGACGATCACATCGGCGCCGAGCTTCAGCGCCGGCGTCGATGCCGGCCTGGAATCCCGCCGCCAGGCCCTTGTTGTTCGTCAGGCGCACGATGTGATCGACGCCGTGCGCGCGTGCGACCGCGATCGTCTCGTCGGTCGAGCCGTCGTCGATCACGAGCCACTCGACCGTCTCGAAGCCCTCGACCTCGCGTGGCAGGTCGGCGAGGGTCGGGGGAAGTTGCTCTGCCTCGTTGAAGCAGGGGATCTGGATGATGAGCTTCACTGCGCGCAAGCCTACCCCGTGGGGTCATCTGTAGAGGGGCAGTCCTTGCGCGGATAGGCTCTACGCCCGATATGGCCAGCGCCACGCTCAGCAAGCCGCGGCAGGACTCAACCCCGCTGCAGCGGTTGCGCGCGGTGGATTCCTCGACGTGGGCGAAGCTCGCGTTCGCGGTGCTTTGCGCGGTGGCGCTGTTCGGCTACTTCGCGTTCCCGACCTACCCGACGTACGACTCCTTCTATGCGCTGCTGTGGGGCCGCGACCTGCTGCACCTGCACCTGCCCGACTTCAAGGTCTACCGCGGCCCCACCGAGCATCCGCTGGCGATCGCCTTCGGCATGTTCTGCTCGCTGTTCGGTCAGGGCGGGGCGCGGCTGATGGTGCTCGGGTCGATCGCCTCGTTCGTCGCGCTCGTGGCGGGCGTGTACCGGCTCGCGCGGCTGTGCTTCGGGCCGGTCGTCGGGATGTTCGCCGGGCTGTTGATGCTGAGCCGCTTCTTCGACGAGAACCTCGCCGCGCAGGGCTATCTG
The DNA here is from genome assembly GCA_963822625.1 of uncultured Solirubrobacterales bacterium. Taxonomy (GTDB): domain Bacteria; phylum Actinomycetota; class Thermoleophilia; order Solirubrobacterales; family Solirubrobacteraceae; genus Palsa-744. The sequence goes on from CAWGIH010000001.1 coordinate 188,316, forward strand.
GACATCTCCTACATCGCCCTGATCGTCTGGGCGGTCGCGCTCGAGGTCGAAAGGCCCCGGCGCGGGGTCGGCGGTCTTCCTGCTGCTGGCGGCCGCCGGGCTGCTGCGCCCGGATGCATGGGTGCTGAGCGGCGTCTACTGGCTGTGGTGCGCCTGGCCGGCGGGCGGGTCGCGCGGAGCGCGCGACGGAGAATCCTCCGGAGACAGAAGGGTCGTCATCGACAGAGGACCGCCGGTCGATAACCGTAAGCGCCTGGAGTACCTCGCCCTGGCGGCGATCGCGCCGCTGGTGTGGGTCGGCGCCGACGCGGTGGTCACCGGCAATCCCGCTCTACTCCTGCACTCGACCGCCGGCTTGGCGCAGGAACTCGGACGCACGCAGGGATTCTCCAGCGTGCTCGCCTCGGTGTGGACGTATTCGGTGCGGATCGACAAGCTGCCGGTCGTGCTCGGCGGCCTGATCGGCGTGCCGATCGCCGTGTGGCTCGTTCCGCGGCGCGTGGTCGTTCCGCTCGCGGTGCTCGTCCTGCTGGTGCTCGTGTTCGTCGCGGAGGGCGCCGTCGGGCGCGTCGGTGATCGATCGCTACATGATGGGCGCCGGGGCGGTGCTGATCGTCTTCTGCGCCGTGGCGATCGGGGGTTGGTCGATGCTCGAGCGCGGATCGAGGCTGCGCCGCGCGTGGGTGGTCGGGGCCGCGGCGCTGGTGCTCTACGGAGCGGTGGCCGCCGCCACCACGCTGAGCCTCTCCAGCCTGCGCACGACGCTGGCCTATCACGAGGACTTCCACAAGGGGCTGGCGGTCGCGCTGGCGAACCCGGCGGTGAAGGCGGAACTGAAGCGCTGTCCGCTGATCTCGCTGCCGAACAACAAGCTGATCCCCGACGCGCGCTGGATCCTCGACAGCATCGGGCAGCGCGACATCGTCGCCCGCAGCCAGGCGCGCGCCGACGCGGAAAAGGCTCGCACGCGCTCGAGGACCGCATCCGCCGCGGCAGCGTCGCGGTCTATCCGCTGGGCAGCGCGGTGTTCTTCGAGGCGATCGTCGACGTCGGCGACGATCCGCGCGACCAGGTTCCGCTCGCCGGCTTCAAACGGATCTTCACGAGTCGCTACTACGCGGTCTATGGCAACTGCTGAGTCGAGCTGACGATCGCACGGCTCGCTCGACGGTCCGTGGCCGGGCGTTGGGCTTGGTTCGTGTTGGTGTCGTGCTGGCATGGGGCTTGCGCTGTTGTGGGGGGTCGCGCAGGGGCTGCCCTATGCGTACAACACCGACGAGGCCGACCATTTCGTGCCGAAGGCGATCGCGATGTTCGGGCACAATCTGAACCCGCACTATTTCGCCAACCCGCCGGCGTTTACATACGTGCTGCATCTCCTATTCGCCGTCTGGTTCGGGGGCGGGGCGGGGGCGCGGCACGCGTTCGCGCTTGTACCCCGACGAGGTCTACACGCTCGCGCGCGTGATCGCCGCGCTGCTCGGCACGGCGGCGCTGTGGCTGCTGTACGCGACGGGCGCGCGTCTGTTCAATCGTGGCGTCGGCCTGCTCGCGGCCGCGATCGAGGCGGTCGCGTTTCTGCCCGTCTTCTACGCGCACCTGGCGCTGAACGACGTGCCCACGCTCGTCCCGGTGACGCTGTCGTTGTTGGGGAGCGCGGGGGTGTTGAGAAAAGGTCGCCTGCGCGACTACCTGCTGGCGGGGATCGGGCTGGGGCTGGCCTGCGCGAGCAAGTACACCGCCGGGATCGTCGTGTTGCCGCTGCTGGCGGCCGCCGCGACGCGCTATCTGAGCGTCCCACCGGGCGCCCGCGCATATCTGATCGGCCGCCGGGCGGTGATCGGTCTGCTGCTCGCGGGCGCGAGCGCGCTGGTGGCCTTCCTGGTCGCGAACCCCTACGCGGTGCTCGACTACCGGAGCTTCCACTCCGAACTGGTGCATCAGTCGACGCTCTCCGCCGAAGCCCAGGGCAAGCTCGGCGCGCCACGGGAGGGCGGGCGTTCTCTACTACCTGTGGTCGCTGACCTGGGGTCTCGGTTGGGTGCCGGCGCTGGCGGCGCTGGGCGGGGCGGTGACGGTGTGGCTCAGGGAGCGGCGGCTTGGCTGGCTGCTGGTGCCGGCGCCGCTGCTGTTCCTTGCGTTCATGGGCCTGCAGGGGCGCTACTTCGGGCGCTGGCTGTTGCCGATCTTCCCGATCTCTGCCTGCTGGCGGCGTTCTTCGCGGTGTGGTTGGTGGGCGCTGATCGCCTCGCCGAGAGCTCCGGATCGGGCTCGCCGCGCTGCTCGTCGTGGCGCTGCTGGCGCAGGGACTTCTGTACAGCGTCCACTCCGGGCTTGGTGCTCTCGCGCGCCGACACGCGCAACCTGACGCGGGCATGGATGGTGCGAACGTGCCAAAGGGCGCGCGGATCGTGGCCGAGCCGGTCTCCCCGACGATGGGCGCGGGAAGTCGAGCCCGGGAACATCGACCGCGGCGCAATCCCTATCGCTGGCCGAAGTACCCATCGCTGTTGTCGCGGATCTCCGCCGGCGGCGCGCTCGAACCAAGCTCAGGCCCCTGCGAAAAGTCGGGATCGAGGACTACGAGCGTCACGCTCAGCCCGGCGCTGATCGGCTACTACGAGCGCCACGCCTACTGCTGGGTGGTGAGCGGCTCCACGCAGTCCGGGCGCGCGTTCGCCGACCCGAAGGCGGTGCCGCAGGCGATCGCCTACTACGCGGCGCTGGCCAGAGCAGGGCGAAGTCGTCTATCGCGCCTCTCCCTATTCGCATGGGCGGAATCGGGTGCGGGTTCGACTTCGACTGGAGCTTTGACTACTACCCCCTCGCCTACTACCGGCCCGGGCCGGAAATGACCGTGTACAGGCTGCACGGCGGGCGCTGCGGCAACCGGCCGGGGATATCCTGAGTGACGATGGCCACCTGCACCGATACCGACCGGCACGCACCTGGAGCGCGCGATCGAGCTGGCGCGCAACGGCTCGGCGCGGTCAAGCCCAACCCGGTGGTCGGGCGCCGTGGTCGCTCGCGACGGCGAGGTGCTGGGCGAGGGCTGGCACGAAGAGTTCGGCGGCGTGCACGCGGAGGTCAACGCGATCGAGGCGTGCGGCGTGGCGGATCTGAGCGGGGCGACGCTGTACGTGTCGCTGGAGCCGTGCTGCCACGAGGGCAAGACGCCGCCGTGCACCGACGCGATCCTGCACGCGGGGATCAAGCGGGTGGTCGTCGCCTCCGACGATCCCACGGAGAAGGCCTCGGGGCGCGGCCTGGGGATTCTGCGCGACGAGGGCGTGGAGGTGCTGCTCGCCGACAGCGAGCTCGCGGCGCGCGCGCGGCTGCTCAACCAGGCCTTTCGCAAGCACGCCCGCGTCGGGCGGCCGTGGGTGCTGTTCAAGTCCGCGATGACGCTCGACGGCAAGGTCGCGACCCGCACCGGCGACTCGCAGTGGATCAGCGGCGAGGACAGCCGCGAGCTGGCCCATCGCTGGCGCGCGTCGGTCGACGCGGTGGTCGTCGGCATCGGCACGGCGCTCGCGGACGATCCGCGGCTGACGGCGCGCCCGGAGGGGCTGGCCGCCGATCTGCCACCCAGCCCCGACGCGTGGTGTTCGACTCGCTCGCGCGCCTGCCGCCCACCTCTCAGCTGGTGGCGGCGGCCGCGGAGATACCGCTGACGGTGGTGGTCTCGCGGGCGGCCGCACGGGCGGACACCGACGCGCTGGAGGCGGCTGGAGTCCAGGTGCTCGTGGCGACCGGCGAGAACGAGCCGGCGCGGGTCCGCTCGGGGCTCGAGCAGCTGGGTGCGCTGGGCGTCACCGCGATTCTGCTGGAGGGCGGCCCGCATCTCGCCGGGGCGTTCCTGGACGCGGGCGAGATCGACGAGATCCGCCTGTTCCTCGCGCCGCTGCTGCTGGGCGGAAGCGCGGCTCGCGATCCCCTGGAGGGCAAGGGAGTCGAGCAGATCTCCGAGGCGCTGCGCGCGCTCACCTTCGACTGCGAGCGCGTCGGCGAGGACCTCTTGATCTCCGCCCGCCTGCGCGAGTGGTGAGCGGCGATGTGCGCGGGTAGTTGGAGGACGTCGAGCGCGATGCGCGCGATTGCTCTGGCCGCGCGCTGATGTTCACGGGCCTGATCGCCGATATCGGTGAGGTGACCGCGCTGCACGAGGACGGGGAGGGCGCGACGCTTGAGATCGGCACGCGGCTGGCGGGCGAGCTGGGCGAGGGCGACTCGATCGCCGTGAACGGCGTGTGCCTGACCGCGACCGAGGTGCGCGAGCGGGGGCTTCGTCGGCGCAGGCGATGCGCGAGACGCTCGATCGCTCGGCGCTGGGGGCGCTTCGGAGTGGGCGCGCGGGTGAACCTCGAGCTGGCGCTGCGCGCCGCCGATCGTTTGGGCGGGCACGTGGTGCAGGGTCATGTCGACGGCATGGGCACGGTCGGTGAGATCCACGAGCAGGGCTTTGCGCGCGTGCTGAGAATCGAGAGCGAGCCGGACGGGCTTGGGGCGTTATCTGCGTCGAGAAGGGGTCGGTCGCGGTGAACGGCGTCAGCCTCACGGTGAGCGCGCTGTACGACGATGGCTTCGAGGTCTCGCTGATCCCGGAGACGCTGCAGCGCACCAACCTGGGAGGGGTGGCGGTCGGAGATAGGGTCAACCTGGAGGCCGACGTGCTGGCCAAGCACGTCGAGCGACTACTGGAGGCACGAACATGAGCGAGACCAAGACAACCACCCCTTCGCCACGATCGAGGAGGCGCTCGAGGAGATCCGCGCGGGGCGGATGGTCGTCGTGTGCGACGACGAGAACCGCGAGAACGAGGGCGATCTGACGCTGGCGGCGCAGTTCGCGACGCCCGAGGCGATCAACTTCATGGCGAAGGAGGGTCGCGGGCTGATCTGCCTGTCGCTTACGCCGGAGCGCTGCGAGGAGCTCGGTCTGGAGCTGATGGCGGCGAAGAACGAATCGTCGTTCGAGACGCCGTTCACGGTCTCGATCGAGGCGCGCGACGGCGTGACAACGGGCATCTCCGCGCACGATCGCGCACGCACGATCCAGGTGGCGATCGACCCCGAGACCCACCCCCGCGACCTCGTCCAGCCAGGGCACATCTTTCCGTTGAAGTCGCGCGCCGGGGGCGTGCTCGAGCGCACCGGACAGACCGAGGCGGCGGTCGACCTCGCGCGCCTGGCCGGGCTGAACCCCGCGGGGGTGATCTGCGAGGTGATGAACGACGACGGAACGATGGCGCGGGTGGACGATCTCGCCGGCTACTGCGCGCGGCACGAGCTGAAGATGATCACGATCGCCGACCTGATCGCCTATCGACGGCGTCACGACAAGCTCGTCGAGCGCGTCGCCCACGCGCGGCTGCCGACCGCGTTCGGTGAGTTCGAGGTCGTCGGCTACCGCTCGCTGGTCGATGAGAAGCACCACGTGGCGCTCGTCAAGGGCGAGGTGTCCGGGCGCGGCGACGTGCTCGTGCGCGTGCACTCCGAGTGCCTCACCGGCGACGTGTTCCATTCGCTGCGCTGCGACTGTGGCGAGCAGCTCGAGTCGGCGCTGGCGATGATCGAGGCCGAGGGCGAGGGGGTGCTGCTGTACCTCGCCCAGGAGGGCCGTGGTATCGGCCTGCTGAACAAGCTGAAGGCCTACCGCCTGCAGGAGGACGGTATGGACACCGTGGAAGCGAACCTCGAGCTCGGGCTGCCCGCCGATCTGCGCGACTATGGGATCGGCGCTCAGATCCTCGTCGACCTCGGGCTCTCCTCGATCAGGATCCTCACGAACAACCCGAAGAAGATCAGGGGCCTGGAGGGCTACGGGCTGTCGGTGAGCGCCCAGATCCCGATCGAGCACGCCCCGAACGAGCACAACGCGCAGTACATGCGCACGAAGGCGCGGCGGATGGGGCACACGCTGCACCACCAGGGCCTGAACCTCGACGAGGAGCTGCTGCACGCCGAGCGCGAGCAGGACCGCGTCGCGGCCGAGGGTCGCGCACGAGCGCCGAAGGCGGGGGGCGAGCTCGTAGGGCGAGCGATGAGCGACTCCTACGCGATCGTCGTGGGGCGCTTCTACGAGGAGCTGGCCGAGCGGCTGTTGACTGGGGCGAGGAACGCGTTCGCGGAGGCCGGTGGTGCAGAGGTCGAGGTGTTCGACGTGCCCGGCGCGTTCGAGCTGCCGCTCGCCGCGAGCTACGCGGCGAGGTCGGGGCGCTTTGCGGGAGTGGCCTGCCTGGGGGCGGTGATCAAGGGCGAGACCGACCACTACGATTTCGTCTGCGCCGAGACCGCGCGGGGGGTGATGCAGGTGGAGCTGCGACACCGGCGTGCCGTGCGCGTTCGGTGTGCTGACCTGCGCGACGATGGAGCAGGCGCTCGCGCGCGCCGGCGGCGGCAAGCGCGATCAGGGTCGCTCACGCCGCCGAGGCCGTGCTGCGGATGGCGGCGCTGCGCCGCGAGCTTTCGGCGGCTAGAGCCTTTACGAAAAGGCTCTAGACTGCCGCGCATGGCAAAGGTGTGTCACAGCTGCGGGAAGGGTCCGGCGTTCGGCCAGAGCCGCAGCCACTCGATGGTCGCGACCAAGCGGCGCTTCGATCCGAACCTGCAGAAGGTGCGGATCCTCGTCGGCAAGGCGCCGAAGCGCGTCTACGTGTGCACTCGCTGCCTGAAAGCCGGCAAGGTCACAAAGGCTCTCTGAGGTCGTTCGGCTGCGAGCGGGCGGCGTGCCGCCCGGATGAGGTGATAGAGGTGTGGGCGTGACCGATACGAATCTGGTCCGCTTTCGCGCCGCGGTGGCGGGGGCACTGGCGCATCTGGAATCGCGCCGCGAGGAGGTCAACGACCTCAACGTGTTTCCGGTCGCCGACGGGGACACCGGCGACAACATGGCGCTCACGCTGCGTGCGGTGCTGGCCGAGCTCGACCGCCTGCAGGGGAGCGACGAGGCGCGTACGATCGATGAGATCGGACGCGAGGAGATCGTGCAGTCGGTGGCGCGCGCGGCGCTGCTGGGCGCGCGCGGCAACTCGGGCGTGATCCTCTCCCAGCTGATTCGCGGCGCCGCCGAGGAGCTGGTCAGCCGTCCCGGGCGAGCTGATCGACGCGACGCTGATCGGCGCGGCGCTGGCCAATGCGGCCGATCGCGCCTACTCCTCGGTGCGCGAACCGGCGGAGGGCACGATCCTGACGGTGGCGCGCGAGATGGCCCACCAGATCGTGACCGACCTCGCGCACAGTCCCGAGAGCCCGCGTCTGGACCCCGATGCGGAGCCGGGACAGCAGGACGCGGCGATCGCCGCGACGCTGGAGCGGGCGGTTACGACCGGGCAGGAGTCGGTCAAGCGCGGTCCCGAGCTGCTGGCGGCGCTGCGCGACGCCGGCGTGGTCGACGCCGGCGGTTACGGGCTGACGATCATCTTCGCCGGGGTCGTCGCGGCGCTGCGCGGCGACGATCCGCCGGAGCTCGACCACTACGCGCCCGCGCGCATCAGCCATCCCGAGCATCACTCGAGCACGTATCGCTTCTGCACGAACTTCGCCGTCACCGGCACCGGGCTGAGCCCGGGGCGCTTCATCGCGCCGCTGGAGGAGCTGGGCGACTCGGTGCTGGTCGTGGGCGACGCGAGCGACGCTGAAGGTGCACGTGCACACCGACGAGCCCGAGCTGGCGACGGCGGTGTTCGCCGAGGCGGGCGAGGTCTCGCGTCTGGACGTCGCGGACATGCATCTGCAGGTGAGCGAGCGGGACGAGCGGCTTGAGCGGTGACGGCGGGCGTCGACGCCGGCGCCGGATGAGCGGACGGCGCTGATGGCAAGGCCGCCGCGAGCCGCATCCGCCGCCGGCCCGAGGGTGCGCTGCGGGGCGGTGGCGGTGGTCAGCGGCGATGGGCTGCGGGCGATGTTCGAGGAGCTGGGCGTGCACACGATCGACGGCGGCCCGACGCTCAACCCCTCCACCTATGACCTGCTCGCGGCGATCCACGAGGTGCAGGCCGAGGAGGTGGTGGTGCTGCCGAACTCGGCGAACGTGATCATGGCGGCCGAGCACGCGGCCGAGCTGTCGGACAAGCAGGTGCTCGTGGCGCCCGCGACCAGCCAGCAGGCCGGTCTCGCCGCCGCGGTCGCGCTGGAGCCCGACCGCACGGTCGAGGAGAACGCGCGGGCGCTGAACGAGGCGCTGGCGCACCTGCGCACGGGGGCGGTCGCGCAGGCGGCGCGCGACGATGCGCAGGGACGCTTCGGCTCGCGGCGAGGCGGTGGGGTTCGTGGCGGACGAGGTGGTCGCATGGGGCGATCCGGGGGAGACCCTGCGCGCGGTTCTCGCGACGCTCGCCGACGGCGCGGAGCTGATCAGCGTGCTCGCGGGCCGGGACGCTCCGCTGGAGCCCGAGGAGGTTGCCGGGCTGGTGAACGGCGGGGTCGAGCTCGAGCTTCACGACGGCGGTCAGCCCGCCTACTGGTGGCTGTTGGCCGCGGAGTGACGGCCGCCGCCGGAGCGCGTGCATGATGGGCGAGGAAGATGTCCCCCGGCCGCGACAGCCACGACGATCTTGCCGAGCCCGGCCCAATCGACCGCAGGCCTCGGCCCGCCGAGCCGATCCGAGCCGACCAGCGCACGTTTGCCTCACGAGGACGTCTGAGCCGTGAGGAGATGCTCGAGGCGCCTGTGCGCTGGCCGCGGCCGTCGCGGCTGGAGGGCCCGCTGGATGTGCCGGCAGGGCAAGCTGGCCGACGGCTTGGAGCACTTGGGCTGACGAGCGTCGGCGCGCTGCTGGAGCACCTGCCGCGGGACAGCCGCGAGGCGCGCACGGTGGCGGCGCTGAAGGGCGGGGGAGCAGGCGACGGTCGCGGTGCAGGTGCGAGGATCGGCGCGCGGCGCGGTGAGCAGAGCGAGGGATGAAGCCGCTGGTCGAAGCGACCGTGTTCGACGAGACGGGAAGCATGCGCGTGACGTTCTTCAACCAGCCGTGGCTGGCGCAGCGCTACGAGCCGGGGACGCGACTGGTCCTGCACGGCAAGACGACCGAGCGGGGGACGTTCAACGTCGCCCACCACGCGGTCGGGGGCTCTGGACGTCGACTCCCGGTCGGCCGGTCGACCGACCGATCGCGAGTGGCGAGCCGGCGAGATCGCCCACTACCCGGCGACCGAGGGCGTGAGCTCGACGCAGATCCTGGCGCTCGTGCAGGGTGCGAGGGGATGCGCTGGCGGACATGCCCGAGGCGCTGGCGGCGGCGAGGACGAGTGAGCGAGGGGCTGCCGGATCGGGCGAGCGCGCTCGCGGCGATGCACTTCCCACGCGACGGCGAGGATCGGGAGAGAGGCCGCGAGCGGCTGGCGTTCGAGGAGCTGCTGTTGACGCAGTTGGTGTTTCTGCGAAGACGGGCGCGGCGGCGGGAGAGCACGAGGCGCGCACGGGCTGGACGAGCCGGCGGGGCTGAGCGAGCGCTGGCTGCGGGAGGGGCTGCCGTTCGCGCTGACCGGAGATCAGCGCAGGGCGGTGGAGGCGATTCGGCGAGGAGCTGGCGAGCGTACGCCCGATGCAGAGGCTGCTGATGGGGGAGGTGGGCAGCGGGAAGACGGTGGTGGCGCTGTACGCGATGCTGCAGAGCGGTCGAGCACGGGTTGCAGGCCGCGCTGATGGCGCCGACGGAGACGCTCGCCGAGCAGCACTTCGCGACCCTGCAGCGGCTGATCGGCGCCGAGCCGGTGCTCCGCCGCGCTGCTGACCGGCTCAACGACGGCGCGCCGGCGCGAGGACACCCTGGGCAAGCTGGCGAGCGGCGAGCTGGGGCTGATCGTCGGCACGCACGCGTTGATCGAGCCGGATGTCCGCTTTCGGGCGCTGGCGGTGGCGGTGGTCGATGAGCAGCATCGCTTCGGCGTGCGCCAGCGGGCGGCGCTGGACGGGAAGGGAGCCGGAGCGGTGCCCGGCGGGGAGTCGATCGGAGATCGACTGGCGCCGCACGTGCTGCACATGACCGCCACGCCGATCCCGCGCACGCTCGCGCTGGCGAAGTATGGGGACCTCGACATGAGCGTGCTGCGCGAGTTGCCGAGCGGACGGCAGGCGATCGAGACGCGGATCGTCGCGGGCGAGCGGCGCGGGCGGGCGCATACGAGGAGCTGCGCAAGCAGTGCAGCGAGGGCCGGCAGGCATACGTGGTGTGCCCGCTGGTCGAGCAGGCCGAGGCAGATCAGTCGCCGGGCGAGGTGGGAGAAGTGCGTGCGGCGACCGCCGAGTACGAGCGACTGGCGAAGGGCGAGCTGGAGGGGTATCGGCTGGTGCTGCTGCACGGGCAGATGCGCTCGCGGGAGAAGCAGGAGGTGATGGCGAGTTCGCGTCGGGGGAAGCGGACGTGCTGGTGGCGACGACGGTGATCGAGGTCGGGATCGACGTGGCGAACGCGACGGTGATGCTGGTGGAGAACGCGGAGCGCTTCGGGCTGTCGCAGCTGCACCAGCTGCGGGGCCGGGTCGGACGCGGGTCGAGCACCGCTCCACCTGCCTGCTCGTGGGACCGCCAGGCGCGCGGCGGCTGCGCGCGATGGTGGAGCACTCCGACGGCTTCAGGCTGGCGGAGATCGATCTGGAGCTGCGCAACGAGGGCGAGCTGGTGGGGACCAGGCAATCGGGGCTGAGCCAGTTCGAGGTTGCGTGCCTGCCGCGAGGATGCGGCGCTGCTGGAGCGGCGCGCGCGTGTGCGCGAGGCGATCTTCGCGATGCGACCGCGAGCTGAAGGCGCCCGAGCATGCGCTGCTGGGGGAGGCGTTCGAGCGCGCGTTCGGCGCTCAGGCGCTGGAGCCGATTCCCGCGTGAGGGCGAGCGCTTGGCCCGCTAGACCTGACCCGGGGGCTGAAGTGAGGGTGATCGCGGGGCGCTGGGGCGGTAGGCGGCTGCAGGCGCCGAAGGGCAGCGCCACTACCCGGCCGACGTCCGAGCGGGTGCGGGAGGCGATCTTCTCGATGCTCGGCACGGTCGCAGGACGAGGCGGTGCTCGACCTGTTCGCGGGCACCGGCGCGCTGGGGATCGAGGCGCTGTCGCGGGGCGCCGAGCGGGCGGTGTTCGTCGAGCGCGACGGGGCCGCGCTGGCGGCGCTGAGCGGCGAATCTGAAGAGCCTCGGGCTGGAAGAGAGTGAGGCCGAGGTGCGGCGCGGAGAGGCGCTCGCGTGCGCTGCGCAGTGCACGAGCGCGCGCGGAGACGTACGATCTGGTGCTGATCGATCCCCCGTACAGGCGGGCGAGCGAGTTGGGAGGCGAGCTGTCGCTGGCCCTTGACGCCGCTGCTGGCGCCGCAGGCGCGCGTGGTCGTCGAGAGCGATCGCCGAGCGCCGCTGGAGCTGCCTTGGGAGATCGTAAAGGAACGGCGCTATGGCGATACGTCGATCACAATCCACCGTTACCGATGAGTCAGCCGACCTGCGTGAGGCGAGCGATGACCGCCCGCTGGAGAAGTCGATCGTCGTCTGTCCGGGCTCGTATGACCCGATCACGAACGGGCATCTGGACGTGATCAGACGAGCGGCGGCGCTGTACGACGAAGTCGTCGTGGCGGTCGTCAATCGCTCGGTGAGGAAGGACAAGGCGCTGTTCGGGATCGAGGAGCGGATGGGCTTCATCGAGCACGCGATCGCGGATCTGGATGGGGTGCAGGGCCGAGCCGTTCTCACGCTCGTGGTCGAATTCGCGCGCCATGTCGGGGCGAAGGCGATCGTCAAGGGGCTGCGCGCGATCTCCGACTTCGAGTACGAGCTGGAGATGAACCAGCTCAACCGCCGGCAGGACCCGGAGATAGAGTCGGTTTACCTGATGGCCAGCCCGCAGTACAGTTTTCTTTCCTCCAGTGGCGTCAAGGAGCTCGCCACCTTCGGGGGCAGGATCGACGATCTCGTCCCCGGCGAGGTCGCGAGACGGTTGCAGGAAGAGCTGAAGCGCTGACGAACTTGGAGACGCAATGGATGTCCTGGTACTCATAGACAAGCTCGACGATCTGGTGCACAACGCCAAATCGGTGCCGATGACCGATCAGGTGAGGGTCGACAAGGAGGAGATCTACGACATCCTCGACCAGATGCGCGCGACGATCCCCGAGGAGATCAAGCAGGCGCGGTGGATCGTCAAGGAGCGCCAGGAGATGCTCGCGGAGGCCAAGAAGGAGGCCGAGCGGATCGTCAAGGAAGCGCGCGAGCGCCAGGAGAAGCTGGTCGGCGAGGAGGAGGTCACCAAGCAGGCCGAGCGCGCCGCCGAGGACATCGTCGAGGACGCCCGCACGCGCGAGCGCGAGATCCGCCTCGGCGCGGAGGACTACGCGGATGAGATCCTGAACACGCTCGAGGTCAACCTTTCGAAGTTCATCGCCGCCGTGCAGCGTGGGCGCGAGCGGCTGCAGGGCAAGGACGAGCCCGCCGAAGTGAGCTAGTCCCCGGCGGGCGCGCGCGGCAGCACCTTTGAAGTAGGGTGCCGCGCGTGATGAACGCAGGAGAGGCGAAGCACAAGCTGCACGTCGTGAGGACGCTGCTCGGCACGGGCATGATCCAGCCGACGCGCCCCGACAGGGCCGTGCGCTCGATCAGGGCGCTGCGCCGCTGGGGGCCGACGCCGGCGGCGGCGTACACGGGCTCGGCGGCGAGATACCCGGACCGGGCGGCGATCGTCGACGAGCGAGGGACGCTGACGTTCGACGAGGTGCAGCGACGCACGAACGCGCTGGCGCGCGCGCTGCGGCGGAGACGGGGTCAGGGAAGGCGACGGGGTGGCGATCATGTGTCGCAACCACAGGGGGTTCATCGACGCGACGATCGCCTGTTCGAAGCTGGGCGCGAACTCGCTGTACCTGAACACGGCGTTCGCGGGACCGCAGATCGCTGACGTGCTCAGAGCGCGAGGACCCGACGGCGCTGATCTACGACGAGGAGTTCGCCGGACCTGGTGAGCGAGGGCTGCGAGGGGCGGAAATGCTACGTCGCCTGGCGCGATCCCGGCGAGGTCCCGTCGGCGCCGCTGCTGGAGGAGCTGATCGCGCAGAGAGACGGACTCCGAACTGCAGCCGCCGAGCGAGAAGGGGCGCGTGGTGATCCTCACCTCGGGCACGACGGGGACGCCGAAGGGCGCGGCGCGAAAACAGCCGGAGTCGCTGGATCCGGCGGCGGCGCTGTTCTCGAAGATCCCGCTGAAGGCGCAGGGAGACGACGATGATCGCCGCGCCGATGTTCCACTCGTGGGGGTTCGCGCACTTCACGCTGGGCCTGCCGCTGGCGAGCACGCTGGTGCTGAGAAGGCGCTTCGACCCCGAGGATACGCTGCGCGCGGTCGCCCATCACCGCGCGAGCGCGCTGGCGGTGGTGCCGGTGATGCTGCAGAGGATCCTCGAGCTGCCGAAGAGAGACGATCGCGCGCTACGACACCAAAGCGCTGAAGGTGATCGCCGTCAGCGGCTCGGCGCTGCCGGGCGAGCTGGCGACACGCGCGATGGACGTGTTCGGCGATGTCGTCTACAACCTGTACGGCTCGACCGAGGTCGCGTGGGCGACGATCGCCACGCCCGAGGACCTGCGCGCGGCGCCGGGGACCGCGGGCAGGCCGCCGCTGGGGACGGTCGTGAAGCTGCTTGACGGGGACGGGTCACGAGGTCAAGCCCGGGCGAGGGCGGCCGGATCTTCGTCGCGAACGAGCTGGTGTTCGAAGGCTATACCGGCGGCGGCGGCAAGGAGATCGTCGGCGGCCTGATGAGCACCGGCGACGTCGGGCACTTCGACGCGGGCGGACGGCTGTTCGTGGACGGGCGCGACGACGAGATGATCGTCGAGCGGCGGTGAGAACGTGTTCCCGCGCGAGGTCGAGGATCTGCTGGCAGACCACGAGCAGATCGAGGAGGCCGCAGTGATCGGCGTGCGATGACGACGGAGTGGGGCCAGCGATTGAAGGCGTTCGTCGTGCCGCGCAACGGCACGCAGCTGAGCGAGGAGACGGTGAAGGGATACGTGAAGGAGAACCTCGCGAGGTACAAGGTGCCGCGCGAGGTGGTGTTCCTGGATGAGCTGCCGCGCAACGCGACGGGGAAGGTGCTCAAGCGCGAGCTGAAGAGCGCCGGGTAGCCCCGCTGACGCTAGCCTGAGGAGGGTGACCGCGACCGCTGACGAGTTCGACCTGGGGGGACTGCGGCTGAGCGTCGGCGAGGGCCGGCGGATCGAGCTGAGCGTGCGGATCGATCCGCTCGAGCTGGGCGGCGAGCGGTATGAGATCGAGCCCGAGAGGGTGCCGGTGCAGCTGGAGGTGTCGCGGATGACCGGCGGCGGATACGCGCTGAGGTTGCGTTTCGCAGGCGGCGCTGACGGGCATGTGCATGCGCTGTCTGAAGGCGGCGAGCCCGCAGGTCGAGGTGGAGGCGCGCGAGGTCGACAGGCAGGGCGAGGGCGAGGAGCTGGAAAGCCCGTATGTGGACGGCGAGAAGCTCGACCTGGCGGCGTGGGCGCGCGATGCGTTCGCGCTGGCGGCGCCGGTGAAGGTGCTGTGCAAGGAGGACTGCGCGGGGCTGTGCCCGATCTGCGCGGCGGATCTGAACGATTTGGACCCCGCCGGCCCGGAGCACCGCCACGAGCAGGAGCGAGATCCGCGGTGGGCGAAGTTGAGCGAGCTGAAGCTGGAGTAGGAGCCACGCTCAGGGCTGGTACCCTTCTCGGCCGATGGCGGTCCCCAAGAAAAAGCAATCGCACAGTCGCACGGCCAAGCGCCGCGCGCAGCACAAGATCGGCACGCCCGCGGTGAACGCGTGTCCGAAATGCCACAGCCCCCGGACGGCCACACCGGGTCTGCCCGGTGTGCGGGACCTACGCGGGCAAGGAAGTCGTCGTGCAGAGCGCGCACGACCAGGCGAGCACGATCACGACCACGAGTAGTCGATGATTGGGCTCTCGCCCGACCCCAGTCCGTCCGTCGGTTTGCTCCGATGATCGGCGGCCGGTGATCACGCCGGTCGTGGCGGTCGATTGCAACGGCGCCGACCTGGGCCCGGCCGAGGTCGCCGCCGGTGCCGCGCTGGCCGTCGACGGAGGGCGCGAGGGTGCTGCTGTTCGGGCCCGCCGGGAGAGCTGGAAAGCCCGGCACACCCTGCCGGAGCGGCGTCGAGATCGTGGACGCGCCGATCTCGATCGCCAAGAGCGCCGACCCGGTGAGCGCGGTGCGGAGCGACGCCCGAGGCCTCGATCGTGCAGGCCGCCCGCGCGGTCGCGGAGGGCAGGGCGCAGGCGCTGGTGTGCGCGGGCGGCACGGGCGCGGCGCTGGCGGCGGGGCTGTTCAACGTCAAGCGCGCGCAGGGCATCTACCGCCCGGCGCTGGCGATCCCGCTGCCGATCCCGAACCATCCGGTGACGCTGCTGGACGTGGGCGCGAACGCCGAGGCCAGGCGCGAGCACCTCGTGCAGTTCGCGTTCATGGGCGCGGCGCTGGCGAGGACGGTGCTCGGCGTGGAGCGCCCGCGCGTGGGGCTGCTGTCCAACGGCGAGGAGGCCGCGCGGGGGGGCCGGTTGATCGTGGAGACCGGCGAGGAGCTGACCGAGAGGGCGGGGCAGCGGCAGAGGCGATGGAGTTCGTGGGGAACGTCGAGGGGGACGACGTCGTGAGCGGCGTGGCGGATGTGATCGTGACCGACGGGCTGACGGGGAACATCGCGTTGAAGCTGATGGAGGGGGTCTCGCAGACGCTGCTCGGGCGCGGTGAGGGACGCCGCGATGGCCTCGACGCGGGCAAAGCTGGGGGGTGCGCTGCTGCGTCCCGCGCTGCGGGAAGTGCGTGACGAGCTCGACCCGGAGGAGCAGGGCGGCGCCTACCTGCTGGGGCTGAGGAGCCTGGGGGTCGTGCCCCACGGGCGCTTCACGCGGAGGGGCTTCGCGCGGGCGATTCTGCGCGCTCAGCGAGGCGCGGAGCGAGGACCTCGTGGGACGGACGCAGATCGCGCTCGAAGCAGGCGGGGGCGCTGCGGGAGCAGGGTGGGTGCGCCAGTCATCCGCGTCGAGCGCTAGCCTGCCGCAGGCGAGATGACCGATGACCCGCGAGCAAGTCTTCAACCTGATCCAGGCCCATCTCGCCGACGAGCTGGACGTCGATCCTGGCAACATCGACAGCGAGACACGATTCAAGGAGGACCTGGAGGCCGATTCGCTGGACCTCTACACGCTCGTGCAGGAGCTGGAGGACACCTACGGTGTGGAGATGTCCGACGAGCAGGCGGCGAAGATCCTGACGGTGGGACCAGGCGGTGGACTTCGTGCTGGCAAACGGCACCGACGGCTGATGTGCGATGAAGCTGCTGGGACGAACTGCTCGACGAGCTGCCGGAGGAGCTGGAGCGCCAGGTGTTCACGCACGCGTCGTGGAGCGAGCGCTCGAGCGACTCCTACACGCGCCTGGCGTTCCTCGGCGACAGCGTGCTGGCGCTGGCGGTGACGACGCACCTGTACCCGCGCTTGGAGGCGGAGCGGTTCGGCGCCGGGAGGCTGACGAAGATCCGCGCGCAGGCGGTGTCGGGGCCGTCGTGCAGGGTGGTGGCCGAACGCTTGGAGGTGCCGCGGCGGCTGCGCGCGGCGGCGCCGGCGGGGGTCGAGGCGAACGTGACGGCGGCGCTGCTGGAGACCGAGCGGGTGCTGGCTTCGGTGATCGAGGCGGTGATCGGGGCCTGCTATCTGAACGCCGGCTACGAGCGCACGGCGGCAGCGGTGGTCGAGGCCTTCGAACCGGAGATCGAGCAGGCGCTGGAGCATCCGCTGGACTTCAAGTCGGCGCTGCAGGAGCTGTTGGCGCGGCGCGGGGCAGAGGTGAGCTACGAGGTCACCGGCGAAGAGGGACCGCCGCACGACCGGACGTTCACGGTTGCGGCGAAGGTCGACGGGCGAGATGCTGGGCAGCGGCAGCGGCAGGAGCAAGAAGCACGCCGAGCAGGAGGCCGCCCGCGAGGCCGTCGAGGGGCTGGCGAGCGCGAGTGAGGCCGGTGAGTAGATGCGATTGAAGTCGCTCACGTTGAAAGGCTTCAAGTCCTTTCCCGACCGCACCCACCTGGACTTCGGTCCTGGCGTGAGCGTCGTGGTCGGCCCGAACGGGTCGGGCAAGTCGAACGTGACCGACGCGGTGCTGTGGGCGATGGGCGAGCAGTCGCCGCTCGCGGTGCAGGGGCCAGTCGATGCAGGACGTGATCTTCGGCGGCGGGCGCGGCGTGCAGGCGCGCAGCGCGGCGGAGGTGGAGATCGTGCTGGACAACTCCGACGGGACGGTCGATCTGCCGCTGAGCGAGATCTCGATCGTGCGGCGCCTGGACCGCGCGGGCGAGGGCGGATACCGGCTGAACGGCGCGCGCTGCCGGCTGACGGACGTGATCGAGGTGCTCTCCGACACGGGGCTGGGCAAGGAGACGCACTCGGTCGTCTCGCAGGGGCGGGTGGAGGCGATCGTGACCTCCAAGCCGCGCGATCGCACGGCTGCTGATCGAGGAGGCGGCGGGGCTGGGCAAGCACCGCAAGCGCCGCCGGCGCGCGCAGCTGAAGCTCGAGAAAACGCAGGAGAACCTCGACCGCGCGCTGGACGTGGAGCGCGAGGCGCGCACTCGTCTGCGCCCCCTCAAGCGCCAGGCGGAGGCGGCCGAGCTGCACGAGCGCCTGGAGCGCCAGATGCTGGAAGCGCGCTGGGAGCTCGCGCGTGAGGCGCTGCGGGCACGCGGGGTGGAGCTCGAGGGGGCCGAGGCCGAGGTGAAGCAGGCGCGTGACGGCGCGCGAGGAGATCGAGGAGCGCTTGCAGGCGGTGATCGAGCGGCGCGGGAAGGCCGAGCGGGCGCTTGGGGAGCGGGCGGAGCGCCACGACGCGCTGGCAAGGCGCGTGTACGAGGCCCGCTCTGCGCGCGAGCGGCTGGGTTTGCGCGGAGAGCAGGCCGGCGCGAGCGCACAGGCGCTCAGGCGGCGCATCGAGCGGGTGGAGCTCGAGCTGAGCGCGCTGAGCGAGACCGGGACAGTGACGAGGAGCGCCGAGCGAGCGAGCTGAGCGCAGTGACTCGAGAGGCGCGAGCGAGGAGCGGATCGAGGCGCTGGAGGGCGAGCTGGCGGAGATCGAGCAGCCAGCGCGAGCGCGAGATCGAGCGGGAGATCGAGGGCTTGGAGGCCGCGCGCGAGCGCGAGGCGGCGCGCGTTCAGGAGCTGGAGGGCGAGCTCGAGCAGGCGCGACGCGGCGACGCGCGGGCCGACGAGCTGGCCGAGCAGGCGCGGTGAGGCTGCAGGCGGCCGAGCGCGAGGCGCAGGACACGCGCCGTGAGGCCGCGCGGGTGGGCGGCGAGCTGGCGGTGGCGAACCAATTCCTGCGCAGCCATGCGGGCGTGGGCGGCGCGAGATCGAGGCCCACCCAGCCGAGGGCTCGGCGAAGGCGCTGAGCGAGGAGTTGAGGGTGCGCGACGGCTACGAGCTGGCGCTCGCCGCCGCGCTCGGTGGGCGCTTGAGCGCCGCGCTGGTGCGGGACATGGCTGGGGCGGAGGCGTTGCTCGACCGTGCGGGCCCCGACGGCGGCAGCGCGCTGCTGGCCGAGATCTCAGGACCGGAGCCGGGCGCCGAGCGGATCGCGAGGCCTCGGCGGAGCCGGAGTAGCCGCCGGTGGCCGGGCGCGGAGCGGCTGCTGGATCTGGTGAGCGGGCCGGCGGCGGTCATGGGGCTGGCCGAGCGACTGCTGGCGGACGCATGGGTGGTGGAGCGCCTGGAGGATCTGCCGACAGAGCTTCGACGGGATCGCCGCCACGCGCGGCGGGCGGGTGTGGTTCGCCGCGTGGGGCGAGGTGCGCCAGCTGACCGAGGGCGGCGAGGAGCGCGTGCTGGCGCGGCGCAACGAACGCGACCGGCTGATCGAGGCGAGCGAGCTGGCGGTGCAGGCCGAGCAGGCCGCGCGCGCGGCGTCGGAGCTGCGTGCTGGAGGAGCTTCGCGCCGCCGAGCGAGGCGCGGGGGAGGCCGAAGCGGCGCTGCGCGAGGCCGAGCGCGCATGCGCCGAGGGCGGCGAGGCGCGGCGGCGCACCGAGTGGCTGATCGAGCAGCGAAGGGCGGCGCCCCAGCAGGGACCGCTGGCCGTGCGCAAGGCGCAGGTCGAGGGCGAGCTGGCGGCCGAGCGCCGTCAGGCCGAGCGCGTGGCGCGCGAACGCGCCGAGCGGCTGGCTCGCGGATCGAGCGTCTGCGGGCGCAACACGCCGCTGACGTGGCGCTGGTGCCGCTGGCCGAGCGTCTCGCGGCAGACGCTGCGCAGTGCGCCGGCGAGGCGGTGCAGGAGCGGGTGAAAGAGCTCGAGGAGCAGCTCGCGAGCGACCGCGAGGCGGGCGAGGCGATGGCGGGCGAGCTGCGCGCCTGCGCCGGCGAGGAGGCGGAGATCCAGACGCGCGCTGCGCGGCGGCGGGAGAGGACGTGACCGGCGCCGAGGTGGCGGCACAGCGATTGCGCGACCAGGCGCAGGAGGCGACGCAGGAGGCGCAGGCGGTCGCCGAGCAGCTGGAGCTCTCAGAGCAGGCGCGCGCCGAGCGGGTGGAGCCGCTGGTGCAGGAGCAGGCCGAGGCGCTCACTGCGCGCGTGGAGCGGCTGCAAAGGCGCCGCGAGCAGCTCGGCCCGGTCAACCCGCTGGCGCAGGAGGAGTACGCCGAGGCGGTGGCGCACGTCGAGGAGCTGGAGGGCAGGCGCGCGGATCTGGAGACGGCGCTGCGCGAGCTGAAAGCGGTGATCCGGGAAACCGACGAACAGATCGAGGAGACCTTCGCGGAGACGTTCGCCGCCGCGGCGCGCAACTTCGAGGAGCTCGCGGGCGATGTGTTCCCGGGCGGGTCGGGCAGGCTGAAGCTGGTGCGCGACGAGCAGGCGCCGCGGCGGGTGCTCGGCGGGCAGCCGCTGCCGGCAGCCGGGGCGAACGGAGCGGAGACGGATCCGAGGGAAGCGGAGGCGGCGGAGGCGGCCGCCGAGGCCGAGGCGGAGCGCGAGGACTTGCGGGCGAGGATGGCTCGGAGATCGGGCAGCTGGGCGTGGAGATCGAGATCACGCCGGCGGGGAAGTCGGCGAAGCGCCTGTCGCTGCTGTCGGGCGGGGAGAAGTCGATGACCGCGCTGGCGTTCCTGTTCGCGGTGTTTCTGGCCAAGCCGTGCCCGTTCTACATCCTCGACGAGGTCGAGGCCGCGCTCGATGACCTGAACCTCGATCGCTTTCTCGCGCTGCTGCGCCGCTACGCGGACCGCGCGCAGTTCATCGTGATCACCCACCAGAAGCGCACGATGGAGGCCGCCGACTGGCTGTTCGGCGTGTCGATGGGCGGCGACGGGGTCTCGAAGGTGCTCTCGCGCCGGCTGCCGGCTGAAAAGGACGCCCCGCCCACCCATACCCCACCCGCCCCGCCTCGCCGCCCACTCAGACGCCGCCCACCCAGACGCCGCCCACTCAGACGCCGCCCACCCAGACGCCGCCCACTCAGACGCCGCCCGACACCGATGGCCCGCAGGTAGCCGCCTGAGGGCCGCTGCTATCGTCGCGCGGCCGTGGCCCGCGACTGGAGCGATCTGTTCATCACCGGCGAGGCCGGCTCAGCGACGAGCCCGAGCCCGTCGCGGCGACGGAAAAGCGCCGCGGCGTGTTCCGCCGTCTGCGCGAGAACCTGTCGAAGACCCGGCAGGCGCTCGGCGGCGAGCTGCAGGCGACCCTGTGGGGGACGCTCGACGAGCACACCTGGGAACGGCTGGAGGAGGCGCTGATCATGGCCGACGTCGGCGCGAGCACGACGGCATCGGTGGTGGCGACGCTCGAGGCGGAGGCGACCGAGGGCTGCTCTGACGGGCGGCGAGGCGCTGAGCGAGCGGCTGATCGAGCTGCTGGCGGAGACGGCGCGGGTGGGCGACGGTCGCATCGACCTCAGCCGGAGCCCGACGGTGATCATGGCGGTCGGCGTGAACGGCACGGGCAAGACGACGACGATCGGCAAGCTCGCATGGCACCTGCGACACGAGCTGGGGCTGACGGTGCTGCTCGGGGCGGCGGACACGTTCAGGGCCGCGGCGAGCGAGCAGCTGGAAGGCTGGGCGCAGCGGGCGGGCTGCTGAGATCGTGACCGGGCCGGCGGGCTCGGACCCGGGAGCGGTGGCGTTCGAGACGATCGCCACGGCGCTCAGCACGGGCGTGGACGTGGTGATCGTCGACACCGCCGGGCGGCTGCACACCCAGGACGATCTGATGGCCGAGCTGGGGAAGGTGCGGAGGGTGATCGGCAGGCAGCTGGAGGGCGCCCCGCACGAGACGCTGCTGACGGTCGATGCGACGACCGGGCAGAACGGGTTGCGCCAGGCGAAGATGTTCGCCGCAGACGGCGGATGTGACGGGGGTCGTGCTGACGAAGCTCGACGGCACCGCCCGCGGCGGGATCGCGCTGGCGATCGCCAAGCGAGCTGGAGATGCCGGTGAAGCTGATCGGCGTGGGCGAGGCGGTCGAGGACCTGAGGCCGTTCGATCCCGAGGATTTCGCCCGCGCGCTGATCGCCGAAGACTGACCTCGGGTAGAGCCCGCAGCCCACCGAGCGACTCACGTCCGCGTCCGCTATGAGAGAGTGCGCGAGGGGTAACCTGGAGGTATGGAGATCTGGATCATCTGGCTGGTGGTGGCCTGCTTGCTCGGCCTGGGGGAGATGCACCAGGGCGGCTTCTACCTGGCGCCGTTTGCGCTCGGGGCGGCGCTGGCGACGCGTCGTGGCGCTGCTCGGCGTCGGCGCGCCGCTGTCCGGGGTCGTGTTCTTGGCCTGCTCGGGGATCGTGTTCGCGACGCTGCGCCCGGTAGCTCGTCGCCACCGGCGGATGCCGCCCTCGATCCGCACCGGCGCGGCGGCGCTGGTGGGCAAGCCCGCGCTCGTGCTCGAGCGGATCGCCAACGAGGAGGGCGTCGGCTGCGTGAGGATCGACAGCGAGGTGTGGACCGCGCGCAGCTATGACGAGGACGAGGTGATCGACGCGGGCGAGCGCGTCGAGGTGGTCGAGATTACGCGGCGCGACCGCGCTTGTCATGCACTGACCGCGAGAAAAAGCAAACAAAAGGAAACGCACATGGTCGCTCTAATCGTCATCGCAGTCGTGGTCCTGTTCGTGCTGGTCGCGGCCGCACGCACGATTCGCGTGATTCCCCAGGCCCGCGCCGGGGTGGTCGAGCGACTGGGCCGCTATAGCCGCACGCTCGAGCCGGGCTTGACGATCGTGACGCCGTTCATCGATCGCGTGAAGCCGCTCGTGGATCTGCGCGAGCAGGTCGTCAACTTCGCGCCGCAGTCGGTGATCACCGAAGACAACGTCGTCGTGGGGATCGAGACGGTGCTGTACTTCACGATCACCGACCCGCGCTCGGCGACCTATGAAATCGCCAACCCGCTGCAGGCGATCGAGCAGCTGACGGTGACGACGCTGCGCAACGTGATCGGCGGTCTGACGCTCGAGGCGACGCTGACCGCGCGCGAGAACGTCAACACCGAGCTGCGCGTGGTGCTCGACGAGGCGACCGGCAAGTGGGGGATCAGGATCAACCGCGTGGAGATCAAGTCGGTCGACCCGCCACAGGACATCCGGACGGCGATGGAGAAGCAGATGCGCGCCGAGCGCGACCGTCGCGCGGCGATCCTCACCGCCGAAGGCGAGAAGCAGGCGCAGATCCTCACGGCCGAGGGCGCCAAGCAGTCCGCCGTCCTGACCGCCGAAGGGGCCCAGCAGGCGGCGGTGCTCGACGCCGAGGGCGAGCGCCAGGCCGCGATCCTGCGCGCGGAGGGCGAAGCGAAGGCGATCGACACCGTCTTCAAAGCGATCCACGAGGGCAAACCGAACCGCGAGCTGCTGAGCTACGAATACCTGCAGATGCTGCCCCAGCTGGCGGAAGGCGACGCGAACAAGGTGTTCGTCGTGCCGAGCGAGTTCGCCGAGGCATTCGGTGGCATCGGCGCGGCGCTGTCGCGGGGCGCGGAGCCGGACAAGCCCGCCGAGTAGCAGCCGGCGCAGCCAGACGCCTACATGACCACGGAATCGACCTTCTAGAGCCAGATGTTCGACTCGCTCGCCGAGAAGCTGCAGGGGACGCTCGCCGATGTCCGCAACCACGGGACGCTGACCGAGGCGGACATCGACGGCGCGATGCGCGAGATCCGCCTGGCGCTGCTGGAGGCCGACGTCAACTTCAAGGTCGTCGGCAGTTCACCGCCCAGGTGAAGGAGCGCTGCGTGGGCGCCGAGGTGATCGGCAAGCTGAACCCCGGCCAGCAGGTCGTGAAGATCGTCGCGGAGGAGCTGACGGGGTTGATGGGGGGCCCGCCCACCCGGACGGCGAGGGAGGCGATGACGATGCCTCAGCCGACCCTGAGCTTCTCCGCGAAACCGCCGACGGTGATCCTGATGGCGGGACTGCAGGGCTCGGGCAAGACGACCGCGACGGCGAAGCTCGCGCGGTACCTGCGCGAGGAGCACTCCTCGACGGTCGCCGTGGCCGCGTGCGACGTCTACCGCCCGGCCGCGGTCGAGCAGCTCGTGAAGGTCGGCGCGCAGGCCGGCGCGGAGGTCTACGAGCAGGGCACCGAATTCGCGACCCGGTCGAGATCGCCGCGTGGGCGCTCGAGCGCGCGCGCGAGGAGGGCAAGGACGTCCTGATCGTCGACACCAGCCGGTCGGCTGCACGTCGACGAGGAGCTGATGGCGGAGCTCGTGCGGATCAGAGACGCGGTGAAACCGGACGACGTACTGCTCGTCGTCGACGCGATGACCGGCCAGGACGCGGTGAACGTCGCCGAGAGCTTCGCCGAGGCGGTGCAGTTCGACGGCGTGGTGATGAGCAAGCTCGACGGCGACGCGCGCGGTGGCGCCGCGCTGTCGGTGAAGGCGGTCACGGGCAAGCCGATCCTGTTCGCCTCGACCGGCGAGAAGCTCGAGCAGTTCGAGCGCTTCCACCCCGACCGGATGGCCCAGCGGATCCTCGGCATGGGCGACGTGATGAGCCTGATCGAGCAGGCCGAGCGCACCTTCGACGAGACCGAGGCGGCCGAGCTGGAGCGCAAGCTGCGGCGCAACGAGCTGGGGCTGGACGACTTCCTCGCGCAGCTGAAGATGATCCGGAAAATGGGCCCGCTGACGAGCTTGCTCGGGATGATCCCCGGCCTCGGCGGCGCATCAGCTGAGCAACATGAAAGTCGACGAACGCGAGCTCGACCGGATCCAGGCGATCATCCTGGCGATGACCCCCGAGGAGCGCCGCAAGCCGGAGCTGATCAAGGGCTCGCGCCGGCTGCGGATCGCGCGCGGCTCGGGCACGAGCGTGCAGCAGGTGAACCGCCTCGTCAAGCAGTTCTCCCAGATGCGCAAAGTGATGAAACAGGTCGGGAGCGCGGCAAGACGCCGGACATCGGCGCGCTGATCCGCAACGCGCGCTGAGGCTCGGCGCACCGTCTAAGCTCTGTTCGCAATAAGAACAAGACCCGAGAGGAAAACGTGGCGGTAAGGCTCAGGCTCACGCGAGTGGGCGGCAAGAAGGACCCGATGTGGCGCGTCGTCGTCGCCGACCAGCGCTCCCCGCGCGACGGTCGCGTGATCGAGACGATCGGCCACTACAACGCGCAGACGGACCCGTCGACGATCGTGATCGACGAGGAGCGCGCGCGCAGCTGGCTGGCGCGGGGCGCGCAGCCCTCGGACACCGTGCGCAAGTTGCTGCGCATCCAGGGCATCGAGACGCGGACCGGCTAGCGCGACCGGATGCGGCGCTGCGGCAGATGACCACAGCCGAGAACCCGAAGCGGCTGCTCGAGTACCTGGCCGAAGGCCTGGTCGACGATCCCGAAGCGGTGGCGGTCGAGCAGTTCGAGGAGGACGACGGCACGGTCGTGCTGGAGCTGTGCGTGGCCGAGGGCGACTACGGCAAGGTGATCGGCCGCGGCGGGCGCACCGCGCACGCGCTGCGGACGGTCGTGAAAGCCGCCGCGACGGGCGAGGGGCAACGCGTGCTGCTCGACATCGTCGATTGACGCGCGCGCGCCGGTGGCCGAGACGAGGGCGCCGTCGAGGACGGGGATCGCAGGGAGCGGAGGGCGACTCCGAGCGCCGGAGTCTGCAGGCGCGGTCGCGTCGGACGCGCGCACGGCCTGGACGGGAGCTTCTACGTGACCGAGCCCACGGCCGCGGCTGCTGGCCGTCGGGACGAGCGTGACGGTGGCGGGACGGAGCGCCGAGATCGTGCGTCGCGCGGGGACCGAGCAGCGCCCGATCGTGCGCCTGGAGGGCGTCGAGGATCGCGAGGGGGCCGAGGCGCTGCGCGGGCAGGCGCTGACGGTCGAGCGGCTGGAGGCCCCGGCGCTCGAGGAGGGCGAATGGTGGGCGCACGAACTGGAGGGCTGCGCGGTGGTGGACGGCGAGCGCCTGTCGGCACGGTCAGCCGGATGATCGAGCTGCCCTCGTGCGAGGCGCTGGAGGTGCGCGCGGTGAGATCAGGACCGGATCCCACCCGACCCGCGCCGCTGATCGTGCCGATGGTCAAAGACGCGATCCGGCGCATGGCGGTCGCCGAGCGACGCATCGAGGTCGACATGGGCTTTCTCGGCGAGACGCTCCGCCGGACTCGGGCGAGCGCGGGAGGGCAGTGATGGAGATCGACGTGTTCACGCTGTTCCCCGAGTGGTTTCGGCTGGTTCGCCGCCCAGCGCCACGTCCGCAACGCGCTCGCGGCGGGCACGAGCTTGCGAGTGCGTGAACTTCCGCGAGCACACCGAGCTGAGCGGCGGCCAGGTCGACGACACGCCGTTCGGCGGCGGGGCGGGGATGGTGCTGCGCGTGGACGTGATGGACAGCGCGCTGCGCGCCCACTACGGCGTCGACCCGGTGCGGCTGCGCGAGCAGCGCCGCGTGATCGCGCTGACGCCCGGGCGGCCGGACGCTCGACGACGCGCTCGTCGACGAGCTGGCGGCCGAGCCCGCGCTGACGCTGCTGTGCGGGCGCTACGAGGGCTTTGACGAGCGGATCGTCGAGCACTTCGCGAGCGAGCAGATCTCGATCGGCGAGCTACGTCCTCTCCGGCGGCGAGCTGGCGGCGATGGTCGTGTGCGACGCGGTCCTGCGCAAGCTGCCGGGCGCGCTCGGGCACGAGGACTCGGCGGTCGAGGAGTCCTTCAGCCCCGCGCTCGGCGGCAACCCCGAGTACCCCCACTACACCCGCCCGGCCGAGTACCGCGGCTGGCGTGTGCCGGAGGTGCTGCTGTCCGGCCATCACGAGCGGATCGGGGCGTGGCGGCGCGAGCGCAGCCGCGAACGGGGCGAGCGCCGACGATGACGACGAGGAGCCGGTGAGCCGGTCCCCGTCGCGCCGCGCTGCGGGAGTGGGTGCGGCGGCGCGGGCCGGGCGTCCGCTACCATTGCTCCCCGCGTCGGCCGGATGCCCCGTTCGGGGTCACTTTGTCGGGCCATCAGGGCGCACACCTCCTTTACGTTATGAGCAGCGTTATCGAAACCATCGAGCGCGCGCAACTGCGCCGCGTTCCCGACTTCGCGCCGGGCGACCGCGTGAAGGTGCATTTCCAGGTGATCGAGGGCACCCGCCGGCGCGTGCAGATCTTCGAGGGCGTCGTGATCAAGCGCCAGGGGCACGGCGCGCGCGAGACGTTCACGGTGCGCAAGCAGTCCTTCGGCGTCGGCGTCGAGCGCATGTTCCCGGTGCACTCGCCGAAGATCGAGCGGATCGAGCTGGCCGCGCGCGGCGATGTGCGCCGCGCAAAGCTCTACTACCTGCGCGATCGCGTCGGCAAGCGCGCGCGCGTGCGCGAGCGTCGCTATACCGGTCCGGAGGAGACGGTCGAGCCCGGGCTGCTGCATCAGCAGGCCGAAGAGGCGACCGATGCGGATGGCATGACCGCGGAGGAGGCCGTCCTCGAGGGCGCCGCGTCGCCGGAGGTGAGCGCCACGAGCAAGCGGAGACGGCCGGCCGGCAGGACGCCGGCGCCGAGTGGCGAGGACGCGCGCCGGCCGAGGATGCGGTGGCTGAAGTTGAGAGCCAGGGGGGGAGCGAGCACGACGAGAGCCGCCGCCGGGGATGAGCCCCAGGCGTCGTCCGCGTCCGATGCCGATGTCTCCTCCGATGCCGGTGAGGACGCGCCTGAAGGCGTGCCCGCCGGCGACCACCGGCGTGAGGCCGGTGGGAAGCGCAAGAGGATCTGACCGGCTGTGCGCTTGAGCTCAGCTCGTCGGAGCAAGAAGGAGCTCGATCGTGGAGCTGATCGTGATCGTCGCGGTCGCGCTCGGTCTGGCGCTCGGCATCCAGGCGTTGATCGTCAAGCCCTACCGCATCCCCAGCGGCTCGATGGAACCGACGCTGGCGGTCGGTCAGCGCGTACTGGTCGACCGCATCGGCATGCACTTCAGCGAACCGCACGTCGGCGAGATCGCGGTGTTCCATCCCCCGAAGGAAGCCCAGCAGGAGGAGTGCGGGCCGATGCCGCACATCGTCAAGCTCGGCGGAGCGGCCTGCTCGGAGCCGGTGCCGAAGCGGAGTCGAGCGTCAACTTCATCAAGCGCGTCGTCGCCGGCCCGGGCGACAGATCTACATCAAGGAAGGCCACGTCTATCGCAACGCCGGCAAGAGCACGTTCGTCCGCGAGCAGGACTCCTACATCCGCGCATGCGGCATCGAGCCCCGAGTGCAACTTCCCGACGCCGATCAAGATTCCGGCCGGTCACTGGTTCATGATGGGGGACAACCGTGGCGAATCCGACGACAGCAGGTTCTGGGGACCCGTCCCCACCGGGTGGATCATCGGCGAAGCCTTCGCCACCTACTGGCCTCCCGACCGGATCGGCGTCTTCTAAGCCGACCGCGATCGCCGCATGCGGCCGAGTCGCTCACAGCGTCGAGTCTGCGCAAGGCCGAGGCGCGCAGCGCGGCGCCGTGGGCGGGCGGGCACGAGCGGGCAGCGACTTGTTCGCGTTCGACCGCCGTCTCGGCGTGCCGCTTCGTGGCGGGCGCCGACGAGGCCGGCCGCGGCTGCCTGGCGGGGCCGCTCGTGGCGGCGGGCGTGCTGTTCGACTACGAGGCGCTCACCACCCGCGAGCTGCGCGCGCTGGGCGCACTGAACGACTCCAAGCAGCACACCGCGCGAGGCGCGCGAGGAGCTCTACCCGCTCGTGCTGCGCAGCGCGCGCGCGTCGTGGTGGTCGTCTCGCGGTGTGCCCGCGGGATCGACGCGCGCGGGCTGCACAAGACGAACCTCGCGGCGCTGCGCGACGCGATGCGGGGCGTCACCGCGGGCGTCGCGGGCGAGGTCGCGTGTCTGCTGGACGGCTTCTCGGTGCCCGAGTTCGAGCGACCCCAGCGCGCGGTCGTCGACGGCGACGCCACCAGCGCGGCGATCGCGGCGGCGTCGATCGTCGCGAAGGTCACGCGCGACCGCTACATGCACCACGCCGACGAGCTGCATCCGGGCTGGAGCTTCGCCGAGCACGTCGGCTACTCGACGCCCGTGCACCGCGAGGCGATCCTGCGCCAGGGCGTCTCGCCGCTGCACCGGATGTCCTTCCGCTCGCTCGCTTACCAGCAGCTCGCGCTCTGAGCCTCCTCTGAGCGCCTACCACGCCCCCTCGATGTGATCGAGGCTGATCAGCCGGTCCTTTGGTGTCGAGGATCACGCCGATCGCGTCGAAGCGGATCGTGTGGGCGGTCGGCCTGATGTGCTTCTCGTCGCGCAGCCATGCGGCGGCGAGCCGGCGCAGGCGTGCGCGCTGGCGCGGGCGCAGCCACAGCAGGGGCTGCTGGTCGGGGCGAATGCCCTGTCCCTGCGCGTTCACGCGGCGCGTCTTGACCTCCGCGAACACGAGCGTGCGCCCGTCGAAGGCGATCAGGTCGATCTCGCCGTGGCGCGTGCGTTCGTTGCGGCCGAGCGGCGAGAACCCGAGCCGGTGCAGGTGGGCCATCGCAAGCTTCTCGCCGCGGCGGCCCAGCGCGCGCCGCGGTCGGGGTTCCTAGGCTTGCCGCGTCGTGGCGGCAGACTGGGTTGGGGATCCGTCAGCGAGCACGATCGATCACGCTAGAGCGCAAGATGTAGCGCAAAGACCCTATCTGTGCCGATTTAGTGCCCCGAGTCGTAAAGAAACTGCGCCGTCCGCTGACATGGCCGCTCGCGTAGCCTCCTCGTCTATGGAGAACGCTCCCCGCCGAGTCCTGCGGCTCCCGTGACCCCGCTCCTCGGACTCCGCGACGGCCGACGATCCCAAGCGGCCTGCCGCAGTGACCGCGGTCGCTCGACGGCGTCACCAGCTTCATGGGCATGCGCTGGGAGGATCCGCAGACGGTCCGCCTGACGATCCGGCCGGAGCTGATCAACAACGGTGGCCTGCTCTCGGGCGTGGTCACCTATGCGCTCGTCGACTACTGCATGGGCTCGACCCTGTGGGCGCAGACCACCGAGCAGGAGCGGATCGCGACGATCAACATCGCGATCAACTACATCCAGACCGCGACCGAGGGCGAGATCGTCTGCCGCACACGTCTGGACCGGCGCAACCGCACGATCGCGGTGATGCGCAGCGAGGTCCGCCACGAGGATGGCCGGCTGCTGGTCACCGCGATCGGCAGCTACTCGATCTTCTCCGCGCAGCTGCGCCAGCCGCCTCAGCGCGTCGATGCCGGCCCAGAGCGCTGACACCCGCGGCGCTCACGATCGCCGGCTCGGACTCCGGCGGCGGCGCGGGCATCCAGGCCGATCTGAAGGCGTTCGCGCGCTGCGGCGTGCACGGCACGAGCGCGATCACCGCGATCACCGCCCAGAACACCGTCGGCGTGCAGCGCGATCCACCCGATTCCCCCCGAGATCGTGCTCGCGCAGGTGCGCGCGGTGCTCGCCGACATCCGCGTCGACGCGGTCAAGGTCGGGATGCTCGGCACGCGCCAGGCGACGCTCGCGGTCGCCGGGCGCTCGACGAGCTGCCGGCCGGCACCCCGTCGTCGTCGATCCGGTGATGGTCGCCGAGTCGGGCGCGCGCCTGCTCGACGCCGACGCGCAGCGGGCGCTGGTGGAGGAGATCCTGCCGCGCGCGACCGTGCTCACGCCGAACCTGCCCGAGGCGCGCGTGCTCGCCGGCGAGCCGCCGGACGAGCGCCGATCGGCCGCAGTGGACGAGGAGCGAGGAAGCCGAGGCGCTCGCCCGCGCGCTGTGCTCGCGCTCGGCCCCCGCGCGGTCGTGCTCACCGGCGGCCACCGCGCGCGCGCGGTGGACCTGTTCCTCGACTCCTGCCGGCGACGGGTCTGTCGTCAGCATCGCGGGTGAGCGCCACCCCGACGGCGCCGCGCACGGCTCCGGCTGCACGCACTCCTCGGTGCTCGCCGCCCAGCTCGCGCTCGGCCGCTCGCCGCTGGAGGCCGCGCGCACCGCGCGCGCGCTGGCGGGCGAGGCCGTCGCGGACGGCCTGCGCGACGTCGGCGCGGGCGCCGGCCCGGTCGACGTGCTCGGCCTGGCTCGTCGGCGCGCCGACTGGAGATCGCCGGCGTCGCGGCTGCTCCAGTTTGCCATAATCGTGCGACGATGAAGCTGCTGCGTATGAAGCCCGGTCATGGCGAGATCGTGCTCGCCGAGGGGGATGTCGAGGTGCCGGAGCAGGAGCGCGAGCTGATCGAGGCGTTTCGCCGCGAGCTCGACGCCGGCATGTGGGCGGCCGTGCCGACCGAAACGCCCGGCGGTCGCCGCGAGGCCGAGCTGGTCAAGAGCTTCGCCGAAGTTCCGCGCGACGCCGAGCGCGTGATCTTCTTCCCGCGCGCCGCCGGCGGCGCGCCACGGGCGAGGCTCTAGCGCCATGGCGCTCGCGCTGGGCACCGGCGCGGTCCTGCTCGTGGTGCTCCTCTGGGAGCTCGATCCGGCCCGACGCTCAAACGCGCGCTCGCCCGCGGGCGCCTGCTCTGGTCCTCGCGCCGGCACTCCGTCGACGCCGGCCGGACTATGACCCCGGCCGCGAGCGTCGCGCCGAGCTGCGCGCGCGCGCGCTGCTGCGCTCGTGCATCGACGAGCGCGACTGGGCGATGTACCGCGACCTCGGGTTCCTGCGCGTGTGGGGCGGGCTCGGGCAAGCACGGGTCGACGGGACAG
Organism: uncultured Solirubrobacterales bacterium; assembly: GCA_963822625.1. Lineage (GTDB taxonomy): Bacteria > Actinomycetota > Thermoleophilia > Solirubrobacterales > Solirubrobacteraceae > Palsa-744. The sequence continues at coordinate 219,435 of CAWGIH010000001.1, forward strand.
GAGCACGCGAGCTACGCCTACCTGATCTATCCGCACAAGCCGATCGTCGCCTACGTGCCCCAGACGGGAGCGCTGCTGAACGAGTACTGCGTCGCCTTCCCCGATCACTCGCGTCCCTACGGCAGCTCGCGGCTGCCCGACTCCGACGACGTGCTCGCCAAGTGGATGGCGCTCACCGCCGACGAGCGCCGCCTGATCGCCGACGCCAACATGCACCTGCCCGGCCGCCAGGTCGATCCCGCGCGCGTGCGCCGCGACCTGCTGCGGCTCGCGCGCTGGGAGCGCGAGCAGCTGGGACTGGCCGGGCCACGCGCGGTCCACGCAGTGGATCGTGCCGATACGCTGCACGCGTGAGCTTCGACGTCCGGCACAAGAGCCGCGCCCTCACCGAGGGCCCGAGCGCGCCGCCGCGCGCGCCTACCTGCACGGGATCGGCTACTCCGCCGAGGATCTCGCCAAGCCGATCGTCGGCGTCGCGCACTCGTGGATCGAGACGATGCCCTGCAACTTCAACAACCGGATGCTCGCCGCGAAGGTCAAGGAGGGCATCCGCGCCGCCGGCGGCACGCCGATGGAGCTCAACACGATCGCGATCTCCGACGGGATCACGATGGGCACCTCCGGGATGCGCGCCTCGCTCGTCTCGCGCGAGCTGATCGCCGACTCGATCGAGCTCGTCGCCTCCGCCCACGCCTTCGACGCGCTCGTCACGATCTCCGGCTGCGACAAGACGATCCCCGGCACGGTGATGGCGCTCGCGCGCCTGAACATACCCGGGCTGATGCTCTACGGCGGCTCGATCAAGCCCGGGCCACTACAAGGGCGCCGAGGTGACGATCCAGCAGGTGTTCGAGGCGGTCGGCCAGTTCGCCGCCGGGCAAGATCACCGAGGAGGAGCTGCACGAGCTGGAGGAGGCCGCCTCGCCGGGCGCCGGCGCGTGCGGCGGGCAGTTCACCGCGAACACGATGGCGATGGCCTTCGAGGCGCTCGGCATCTCGCCGGCCGGCACGGCGATGGTGCCCGCCGAGGACGGGCGCAAGCTCGAGGTGGCGAAGCGAGTGCGGCGAACTGGTGATGGACGTGCTGCGCCGCGGTCAGCGCCCGAGCGACATCATCACCAAGCCGGCGCTGGAGAACGCGATCGCCGCCGGTCGCCACCAGCGGCGGCTCGACCAACGGCGTGCTGCACCTGCTCGCCGTCGCGCGCGAAATGGGCGTGCCGCTCGAGATCGACGAGTTCGAGGCGATCTCCGAGCGCACGCCGCTGCTGTGCGACCTGCAGCCCGGCGGGCAGTACGTCGCGACCGAGCTCTACGAGGCCGGCGGCGTGCCGCTCGTGCTCGCCCGCCTGAAGGAGGCCGGGATCCTCAACGCCGACGCGCCGACCGTCACCGGCAGAGACGATCGGCGAGCACGCCGAGCCGAGGCGCGCGAGACCGACGGCCAGCCCGTCGTGCGCCCGCTGTCTGACCCGCTCAAACCGACCGGCGGCTTCGCGATCCTGCGCGGCAACGTCGCGCCCGACGGCTGCGTCGTCAAGCTCTCCGGGCCACGAGCGGCGCAAACACGTCGGGCCGGCGCGCGTGTTCGACGGCGAGGAGGCGGCGATGGCGGCCGTGCTCGCGCACGAGATCGAGGCCGGCGACGTGGTCGTGATCCGCGGCGAGGGGCCCGCCGGCGGCCCCGGCATGCGCGAGATGCTCGCCGTGACCGCCGCGATCGTCGGCGAGGGGCTCGGCGAGGAGGTCGCGCTGATCACCGACGGGCGCTTCTCCGGCGCCACGCACGGCTTCATGGTCGCCCACGTCGCGCCCGAGGCCGTCCGCGGCGGCCCGATCGCCGCGCTCAGCGACGGCGACGAGCTGACGATCGACGCCGACGCGCGCCGTCTCGACGTGGCGCTCTCCGACGAGGAGATCGCCGCGCGCGTGGGCGCCTACACGTCACCCGCCGCGCGCGGACGAGCACATCGATGTCGCGATCCGGAAGTACGCCAAGCTGGTCGGCAGCGCCGCCGAGGGCGCGGTCGCGCGCTGAGTACGGCACGCGCGTGAAGCTCAGCTGGCGCTGAGCGCTACTCGCGAAGGAAATCCTCGAGCAGCGCGTTGAACGCCGCCGGGCGCTCGAGCATCGACATGTGCCCGGTGTCCGCGAAGATCGACCTTGCGCGAGTCGGGGATCAGCTCTGCGAACAGTCCGCGTCATGCGCAGTTGATCAGGCGGTCATCGCTCGCCCCACACGATCAGCGTCGGACAGGCGATCTCTCCGAGACGCTCGCGGAAGTCGTAGTTGAGGTTCGCCTCCAGCGCCTGCGATGAAGCCCGGCTTGCCCGAGCCGCGCAGCTGCTCCGCGGCCAGCGCCGCGGGCAGGCGGCGGAGGGATGGCGGGTGACGACGTTCAGGGTGGCCTCGCGCAGGCGCAGCGCGACCGCCGCGCGACGGAGTCGGACTTGCGAGGCCATCCACGCGCGTGATAGGCGGTCAGGATCCGCTCGGATCGGCGCAGCACGGGCAACGGGCGCGTCAGCTGCGTCGGATTGTCGTAGGTGCGAGATGCCGGCGGCGGAGACGAGCACGAGGCGCTCGACCCGCTGCGGGAAGGCGATCGCGAGCTCGGCCGAGATGAAGCCGCCCATCGAGTTGCCGACGAGGGCCGCCGCGTCGATCTCGAGCGCGTCGAGCAGCCGGTCGAGCATGCGGGCATAGCCGGAGATCGAGATCTGCTCACGCGGCATCGGCGAGTGGCCGAAGCCGGGCAGGTCGAGCGCGATCACGCGATGCTCGCCGCGAACACGCGGCAGCTGCTCGAGCCAGTTCGGCCAGCGACCCGAGAGGCCGTGCACGAACACCAGCGGCGGGCCTTCGCCGAGCTCGATCACGTTGACCGGCTGGCCGTCGAGCATCACCCAGCGCTGATGCTCGCGCCAGTCGATGTCGAGCCAGGGGGAACGCCCCTGCGGGCCGTAGACTGATAGATCATCGGGCCGGGGAGCGTGAGGGAGGGAGGCTGTGGCTGTCTGGTTCACGACTTTTCAATCTACCCGAGGACCGGCATAAATATGAGGATCGCGATCGACATCGACTCGACGCTCCACCACTACTGGGACATCCTCTCGGAGGTCTCGCTGCGGCGCTTCGGCATCGAGCTGCCCTACGACGAGCAGTTCACGTGGGGCATCACCCGTCTGCGCCCCGAGCAGCTCGAGCTCTGCATCGAGGAGAGCCACACCGACGAGCGGATCCTCGCCGGCACGCCCTACCCGGGCGCGGTGCAGGCGGTGCAGCCGCTGGCACGAGCAGGGCCACTTCGTGCACGTCACCAGCCACCGCGCCGCCGACCGCAGGGACGCCACCGCCGCTTGGCTGCAGCGGATCGGGCTGCCGTTCGACGATCTGCATTGCTCCTACGACAAGGTTTCCCGCTGCGCCGAGCTGGAGATCGACCTATTGATCGACGATGGTCCCGTGAATCTCTCCGCCGCGCTCGAGCGCGGCATCGTCGCAGCCACGATCGGCCATCCCTGGAACCGCGATGTCTGTGAGGAAGAGGATGTCCTCTGCGCGCGCGACTGGCCTGAGCTCGAGCGACTGCTGGAGCCGTTGCTGGGCAGGCAGGGGCGTTCCTTGGTGGCGCACAGCGCCTGACGCAGAGCGGCTGAGCTATGTGAGGACCCGTAGTAGGGTCCAAAACAGGTTCCTGGGGTGCATGACGGCGAAGTAGGGTCCGTCATGGCTGCTGACCCGCAGGTGTCCGTCGACAGGTATCGGGTATCGATCCGCTCTGGAGCGCGGCGCTGGCGCTGCTCGAAGACGACCTGCGCAGGCGCGACGCGGCCGCGCGGACCCGCCGTGCATACGGCGTCGACCTCTCCCAGTTCGCGCGCTGGGCGGCCGCGCGGGGCTTGGGGCCCGAGGACGTCGGCCCGCGCGACGTGCGCCGCTACATCGCGCTGCTCTCCGAACAGAATGCCGCCGCCAGCACCACCGCGCGCAAGCTCTCGGCGCTGCGCGCCCTCTTCGCCAGCCAGCGCGAGCACGGCCTGATCGCCCAGAACCCGGCCGACCTCGTCTCCACGCCGCGGCGCTCGTCCTACCTGCCGCGCGTGCTGAAGGAGAGGGAGGCTGCCAGGCTGCTCGACGCGATCGGAGCGGGTCGGCCGGCGGGCGCTGCCCATCCGGGATGGCCGGCGGGGCGGCGGGCCGCTTGATCTACGTGACCGCGCGCTGTTCGAGCTCGCCTACTCGTGCGGGCTGCGCGCCGAGGAGCTCGTGACGCTGCAGGTCTCGGACGTCGACCACGACGGCGAGCAGCTGCGCGTCGAGGGCAAGGGACGCAAGACCCGCTACCTGCCGGTCGGCGAGGTCGCGATGGCGGCGGTGGGGCTCTACCTGGAGCGGGGCCGCAACGGGCTCATCGCTCCCAGCGCAGCTCCCGGCGGAGCTCCGGGGCGCGCGGCGAAGGGGGCGCGCTGTTCCTGAGCAAGACCGGGAAGACCGCTCGGCACGAGCGACGTGCGCCGGCGGCTGCGGGCGTGGGCCACGCGCGCTCAGATCCCCGGTGGAGCGACGCCGCATGCCCTCCGACACAGCTTCGCGACGCACCTGCTCGACGGCGGAGCGGACCTGCGGAGCATCCAGGAGCTGCTCGGCCACGCAAGCGTCTCGACAACCCAGGTTTACACTCGGGTAGAGTCCGCCCGGCTTAGAAGCGCCTATGCGCGCAGCCACCCTCGGGCTGACTGGAGCCCGCCCGCTGGGAGAAGACACTGGAGACGAATGTCAAAGCGATCGAGCTGCGCGAAGTTTGGCGGCGGTATAAGACCGACGACGATCGGCGTGCCCGCGAGCGGCTCGTGCTCGCCTACTCACCGCTGGTCAAGTACGTAGCCGGGCGCACCGCCGCGGGGCTGCCTCCGCACGTCGAGGAGGCGGACCTGATCTCCTACGGCCTGGTCGGCCTGATCTCCGCGATCGAGCGCTTCGAGCCCGCGCGGGAAATCAAGTTCGAGACCTACGCGATCATGCGCATCAAGGGCGCGATCATCGACGAGCTGCGCTCGATGGACTGGGTGCCGCGCAGCGTGCGCTCGCGTGCCCGCGAAGTCGAGCGCGCCAACGCGAAGCTCGAGCACACGCCTGCAACGGGCGCCGACGGACAAGGAGATGGCGGCCGAGCTGGAGATCACGGTCGATGAACTGAACGAATCGCTGCTGGCGATCTCGCACTCCTCGATGGTCGCGCTGGACGAGCTGTGGAGCGTGTCGGACTCCAGCGGCGATCAGGTCTCGCTGATGGACACGATCGAGGATCACGCGGCGCCCGACCCGGCGAAGGCGCTCGACGTGGGCGACCTGAAGGACCGGATCGCCGAGTCGATCGCAAAGCTGCCCGAGCGCGAGAAGCTCGTGATCGCGCTGTACTACTACGAGAACCTGACCCTGCGCGAGATCGGCGAGGTGCTCGGTGTGACCGAGTCGCGGGTCTCGCAGCTGCACACGAAGGCCGTCCTGCGTCTGCGCTCGCGGATGCAGGAGGACTCCTTCGACGGCTGATTTCTTTGGGCCGATCGGAGATTCGGCCAGCGTACACGTGTTGCGTGAGCGGCCCCTGGCGGCGTCGCTGAGAGGAGTCGCTGCCGCGCGAGACGTGCGCAAGCGTCTACGCTAGGGGCCGTGGCTACCCGCTCGATCGTCACCTCCCAGCCCGATGTCGCCTGCGACGTGTGCGGGCGGCGGCTGCTGCGCGGCGAGCTGCCCGACGTCTTCTTCGCGGGTGGACAGCGCCGCACGGTATGCGAGCTGTGTGCGCCGCGTGCGGCGCACGAGGGCTGGCTGCGCGAGGCGGACCGTCACTCGGTGGGCCTGCCGCCGTCGCGCTCCAGGCGCGGGCGCAACCTGTTCGAGCGGCTGCGTCCGCAGCGTGGGCCGATCTCCGGGCGCCCCGTAGCGGACTTCGCGGGGGAGGGACCCCGGGACTCGCGACCTCGATGGAGGGCTCTTCAGTCCGAGTCCTACGACTTCCTGGAGGCGATCGCTCCGGCCGAGGAACCCTCGACTGCGCCGTCGGCTATCGTCCAGGCGAAGGAGTTGCCTCGTCGTATTGACCGGCAGGCGAGGTGAAGGTCGAGCGGGCGCTCGAGGTCTTCAACGCCGGCGAGCATCCCCGGCGCGTGGCGGGCGTGGCACGCTCGCTGGGGGAGCCGAGCGTCGCTGCTCGTCCGCTCGCCGAGTCTGGCAGCGTGGTCTCGATCGTCGTCGCCTGGGAGCTCAGCTGGTATCGGTACGAGGTGGATCTCGGTGACGAGGCGGCCGGGGCGACGTGTGACCGGACAGGGGACAGAGCTGGCAGAACTGCGCAGCGAGGATCTGCTCGTGAACGCCATGGCCGACGAGCGCGGTACTGTTGTCGCGCCTGGATCCGCGTCTGAGCTTCACCCCTTGCTTATTCGCCGATGGAGAGTAGAATCCTGGCGATGATCTATTGCGTCGTACCCAAGCCGCTCGGCCGATGAGCTATATCCGAAGCTCGTCGAGCACTATCAGCACGAGGACAACGTGACGGTGATCGTCGACCGGCGCGAGTTCGACCGGCGCGCCCGCCGCGGAGCCTCGGCCGCCCAGGCGCCGGCTTCCGAGGGTGCGCCGCGGCGCGTGATTCGCGATCGTCGCAGGGCCCGCGTGGCCGGGGATATGCCCCCGCTCGCACGCGCCGTCATCGTAGCCCGCGCGTTTCGTCGTAGCCGATCTGGATACTTCGGGCGATGAAGGTGATCGTTCACGTCGACGGCGGCGCCCGCGGCAATCCCGGACCGGCTGCGGCCGCCTGCGTGATCTCCTCGCCCGAGGGCGAGGTGCTGGGCGAGCACGCGCAACTGCTCGGCTCGGTCACGAACAACGTGGCCGAGTACCGAGCGCTGCTGCTCGGCCTGCAGCAGGCGCGCGAGCTGGGCGCAAGCGAGGTCGAGGTGATCGGCGATTCGGAGCTGATCGCCAAGCAGGTGCAAGGGCCTCTACAAGGTCAAGCATGAAGCGATGAAGCCCTTGCACCGCGAGGCGACTCGCGGCCTTGAAGCAGTTCGAGCGTTGGTCGATCCGGACGGTGCCGCGAGCGCAGAACGCGCACGCGGACGCGCTCGTCAACGCCGCGCTCGACCAGGTGCACGCGGTCGCCTCGAGCTGAAGCCCTTGCTGAGCGCCTCTCTTCGGTTGAGGTGAGACCCGGTCGGGCTGAGACGCTCAGTGCAGCGGCTGGGCCGATTTGGCCAGCGCGATCATCTGCGCGTTGGAGAGGTCCTCCAGCAGCGTGTTCGTCAGCCAGTAGAGCACGTCACCCGAGCGCCAGCCGACCACGTGGATGTGTGCGCCGTCGTCGACAGTCGGTAGGAGCGCCCATCTGATGGTCTGCGTGTGCGCGTGGGCGAACAGAGGGCGGGTTCAGCCAGTCGGTGCCCTCGAAGTCGTAGTAGCCGCCGATCGAGTTCTGCTGCCAGACGACCACGTAGGCGTGGTGGAGTTTGCCCTGCTGGTCCTTGAGCGTGTAGGCGCGCACCTGCTGCTGCTGGCGCTGGGCCGGTCTGCAAGGCTGGGTAGAGGACGGGAAAGGGGATTTCGATGGCGGCCTTCACCGCTTCGCTGTTGCCAGTCGAGGTGCTCGGGAACAGGTCGAGCGTACGCGGGGAGACGCCTGCACCGCTGGAGTGATGGTGGCCGTGGCGTGATGTGTGCACGGGTGGTTTTGAGGCAGGCAGGCTCAGCTGTTCGTGGCCGTGCAGGAAATCCTCGAGCGTCGCTTGCTCGAGCGTCGGGGTGCTCGTCACGTAGGAGCCGCCGCCCGGAGCTCTGAGTCGACGTTTGAACTCCGAAATTTGACTTGGCGCAGCGGCTTTGACTGCGAGAAGGCGATCAGCTTGGCTAGTTCGATCAGCTCTTCGGCCGAGGCGTGGAAGGTCGAGGTGATCGCGTGCCCGACCGCTTTGGCGACGGTGTCGATCTGGCCGATCTCGTTGGCCGGATCGATCTGCTCGCGCAGGTCGCGCAGGAAGTCCTGCTGGCGGGCGACGCGCACGAAATCCGAGTCGGTGTGGCGGTAGCGCACATAGTCGAGCGCGTTTTCGTAGCAGAGCTTCTGGTAGCCGGGCTGCAGGTTGATGCTCGTGTAATCCGTTTCGGTCGTGCCGACGTTCTCGTTGTAGTAGCGATGATCGACGTTCACGTAGGCGCAGCCGAGCGTGTCGACGACCTGGATGAAGCCTCGGAAGTTCACGTCGATGATCCCGTTGAGCGTCAGTTCCGGGAAGACTTCGCGCTTGATCGTTTCGGCCGCGAGCACGATCCCGCCCTTCGCGCCTCCGAGTCGGCTGCCGATCGTGTACGCGGCGTTGATCTTTTCGCCCGAGTAGACCTGGCCTGAGGGCGTCGTGATGTTGACCATCAGATCACGCGGGATCGAGAGCACCGAGGTCTGGCCCTGTTCGGGATCGAAGCGCACGAGCAGGATCGTGTCTGAGTGCGGCGGGTCTTCCTTGTCGTAGGCGTCCTTGGAGCCTTCCCTGCGGTCGGAGCCAAGGATCAGGAAGGTCTGCGGGCCGCCGCTGTATTCGGGCGTGACGAGGCCACGGGGAGCTTCGATGTGGCTGACCGCTGGGAAGATGTCGTGCGCGAGGCTGCTCGCGGTGTTCAGAGTGACGGTCGCGGTCGCCCCGGCGCTGAGCAGCACGATCAGAAGCGCCGCCGATCAGGAAGCGCTTCCACATGCCCAGCCACAGCGAGGGCGGGCGCTCGTCATCCATCGGATGTCACCAAGGAGCAGCTCATAGAGCGGGGTAAGACTGGCGCCGCCCCCCGACGGCACGCTCGCCCGTGGAGGTTAGCGAGCCGGTCGGCGTGCTTGCGCCTGCGGAGATCGGCGATGACGGACGCGACCGGTACCCTCGAGATGTGCTCAGCCCGCGAAATCGAGAGCTGCTTGGGCTCGTTCCCTCCGCGCTGCTGGTTACCGCGGGCTTCACCGCGATCTTCATCCAGGCCGAGAACAACTCGCCGGGAGCCTCGACAAACTTCACGCTGAACCACGCCTCGGGCGTGTCGCTCACATACGGCGCGCTCTTCCTCGGGCTGTGTCTGGCGGCGCATCTGGTGATCCGCTTCGCGCTGCCGCACGCCGACCCCTACCTGTTCCCGCTCGGAGCGGTGCTCGCAAGCGTGGGGATCGTGATGGTGTACCGCATCAACCCGTCGCTGGCGCGCCAGCAGGCGCAGTGGATGGTGATCGGGCTGATGCTGTTCGCGGCGACGATTCTCGCGCTGCGCCGCCAGGGGGTGGGGGTGCTCGAGCGTTACCGCTACACGATCGCCGCGGTCGGCATCGGCATGGCCGTCCTGCCGCGGTTCCCCGGGATCGGCGAGCAGGTCAACGGCGCTTACCTGGATATCCATGTCGGCAGCGTCTCCTTCCAGCCCGCCGAGCTGGCGAAGATCGCGATCGTGATCTTCCTCGCCAGCTATCTGCGCGATAACCGACAGATCCTCGTGACCGCCGGGAGGCGTGTGCTGGGGGTGACGATGCCGCCGATGAAGCAGTTCGGTCCGATGCTCGTCGTCTGGGGGGCCGCGATGGCGACGCTGCTGTTGACCCGCGAGCTCGGTACTTCGCTGATGTTCTACGGTGCCTTTCTCGCGCTGCTGTATGTCGCCACCGGGCGCTTCTCCTTTCCGTTGATCGGACTGGTGCTGTTTGCCCTCGGAGCCTGGTTTGTGGCCGTGCACGTCAGCCACGTGCATGCGCGCGTACTCGCCTGGGAACACCCTTTCGATCCTGCCCTCTACAACCGTGTGGGTGGCGGCAGCTATCAGCTCGCCCAATCGCTGTTCGCCCAAGCTGACGGTGGGCTGCTGGGTACGGGCTTCGACCAGTCGCTGTTGCGTTTGCCTCATGGGGGTCCTTCGATCCTGCCGGTCCCCGAAAGCGACATGATCTACGCGGTCATCACGAACGAGCTGGGCTTGGTGGGCGCGACAGCGCTGCTGCTCGTCTATCTGCTGTTCGTCGCTCGTGGGCTGAAGACGGCGATGCTGGCACGCGACTCCTTCTCCAAGCTGCTCGCGACCGGTCTGTCGTTCATCGTGGCGATGCAGGTGTTCGTGATCGTCGGCGGCGTCACGCGCCTGATCCCGCTGACGGGGGTGACGCTGCCGTTCGTCGCCTATGGAGGCTCCTCGGTGGTGATGAACTTCGTGCTGCTTGCGCTGCTGCTGGTGGTGTCCGACCGTGCGCGCCGGCCTTACGCCAAGACCTGACGGCGTACAGGACAGCTGTGCAGGTTCGCTGAGGTTTTGGGCGAGAACCTTCAGACCGACGGCTGCGCAGGGGAGCTCCGGATGCCGTCGAAAAGCAGGGCCGTGTTGACTTCGACGATCGCCGCTACTCCGCGCTTGTTCCTGCGGACACCGCCGCAGCCGGCGCACAACCGCTATGCCGGGCTCGCCGAGCCCCGCTCTCGCAACCGCGGGCTGTCTTCTCCCGCTGGCCTGCACCGGCGGCCTTGGCTGGCGCGCCTGCGCCGCGCTTTGGAGGAGGATCTGTTCGTCCTGCACTACCAGCCGATCATGTCGCTCGAGGACCGGAGCGTGTCGCATTACGAGGCACTCGTGCGGCTCGCCGACGAGCCGGGCGGAGGGCTGGTGGCGCCCGGTAGATTCCTGCCCGCGGCCGAGCGCTACGGGCTGATCCGCGAGATCGACCGGATGGTGCTGAGCAAGGTCATCGCGCTGCTGGGCGATCGCAGCCCGGCCGGCGAGCATGGCGTGCGCATCGCGATCAACTGCTCGTCGCTGTCGATCACCGACGGGGAGATGCTCGACCAGATCGAGCGAGCGCTCGCGCTTGCCGGGGTCGATCCCGGGCAGCTGGTGATCGAGGTGACCGAGACCGCCGCGATCTCCGACATGGCGCGCGCGCGAGATTTCTGCGCGGGTGTGCAAGCGCTCGGTTGCGCGGTCGCGCTCGATGACTTCGGCGCCGGGTTCGGCTCCTTTCAATACCTCAAGCACCTGCCGTTTGAGTACCTGAAGATCGACGGCGACTTCATCCGCGGCTGCCGGCTTCGCCGAAGGATCAGCTGGTGGTCAAGGCGCTCGTGGATCTCGCGCGAGGGCTGGGCAAGCAGACGATTGCCGAGTACGTCGAGGATGCGGCCACGGTGGAGTGCTTGCGCGACTCGGGGTCGACTACGCGCAGGGGTTCGAGGTCGGGGCTCCGCAGCCGGTAGTGCCGCTTGTGGCGTAGAGGTCGCTACGTAGGCTGCACGCTGATGGCGTGAGCTCGCTACTTGGGCTGCGGAAACTGGGCTCGCATCGCCGCGTCCCAGAGACGATCCGGGAGTAGCTTGCGCTGCAGGATCGACAGGCGCGCCGAGGCCGTCACCGGCACCCGTGAGGGCGCGCGGCGGCGAGTGATCGCCTTATCGATTGCCTTCGCCACGACCTCCGGCCCGCCGCCGAGATGGCGCATCGGGCCTTCGTAGACACCCGTGGTGAGCGCCGCGACCTTCGTGTCGAACTCGGCATATGGTCCATCCGCGGCGCCGTCGTCGACCTTGGACACATCGCCGGCCTTGGACACGGCGGTGGCGGCGAACTCGGTCGTGATCAAACCAGGCTCGATCAGCACGACGTCGATTCCGAAGCCCTTACCTCGAAGCGCAGAGCGTCGCTGATCGCCTCCAGCGAATACTTGGTCGCGTGGTAGAGACCCCCGCCGGGAAACGTCAGTCGGCCGCCCATCGAGCCGATGTTGACGACCTTGCCCCAGCGCTGAGCGCGCATCCCGGGCAGGACCATCTGGGTCAGGCGCGATCAGCGCCGAACACGTTCGTCTCGAACTGTGCTCGCACGGCGTCCAGCGGAACCTGCTCGATCGCGCCGCCCTGGCTGTAGCCGGCGTTGTTGACGAGCACGCCGACGGCGCCCTCGGCGCGCTGCACCTCCTCGACCGCGGCGCGCATCGAGGCCTCGTCGGTCACATCGAGCGCGAGCGTGTGGCAGCCGGCGTCCTTGCAGATGCTCGATCGACTCCAGTCGGCGGGCGGTGGCGTAGACGGTCCAGCCGCCGGCGGCCAGCCGGCGGGCGGTGGCCTCGCCGATACCGGAGGAGCAGCCGGTGATCAGCACCGCCTTTGAGATCTCGCCCATCGGCGTAGCAGCATAAGGGTTCTGTTTCCGGCGCGTTCTGCGTGGCGCCAAAAGGCGCCGCCGTTCTCTAGGCTGAGCCGTCGATGCGTGCGGTCACCTTTCAAGCCCCCGGCGAGGTTCGCGTCGAGGAGGTCCCCGAGCCGGAGCTGATCGACGCCGGGGACGCGATCGTGCGGATCGAGGCGACTGGCGTGTGTGGATCGGACCTGCACATCTACCACGGCCGCGTGCAGATCGAGCCGGGCTTCACGATCGGGCACGAGTACGTCGGCACGGTGATCGAGGTCGGTGCGGACGTCCACGACGTGCAGGTCGGCGATCGCGTGCTCGGTTGCTTTCAGACGGCGTGCGGGCGCTGCTTCTTCTGCCGCCGCGGGTGGTTTCACAAGTGCGACTGCCTCGCGCACGTTCGGCCACGGCGCGGCGCTCGGCGTCGCTGCAGGGCACGCAGGCCGAGCGAGCGCTGGTGCCGAACGCCGATCTCGTGCTGCGCAAGGTGCCCGCGGGGATGAGCGACGAGACGGCGCTGTTTGCCGGCGACGTGATGGGCACCGGCTACCACGCCGTCGCCGAGAGCGGTCTGCGCGCCGGCGATGTCGCCGCGGTGCTCGGGCTCGGGCCGGTAGGGCTGTGCGCGGTGCAGGCGGCGAAGGCGGCCGGCGCGGCGCACGTGATCGCCGTCGACTCGGTCGCCGAGCGTCTGGCGATGGCGGAGTCCTTCGGCGCCGAGCCGGTGCACCTGAACGAGGGTGATCCACGCGCCGCCGCGCGTGAGGCGACCGAAGGACGTGGGGTGGACGTGTGCATCGATGCGGTCGGTCACCCCAAGGCGCTCGATCTCGCGCTGCGCCTGACGCGCAAGTGCGGCACGGTGCAGGCGATCGGGGTCTACGCCGAGCGCTGCGAGGTGCACATGGGCCTGCTGTGGATCAAGTCGCTGCAGCTGTGCGCGGGTCACGCGAACGTGATCGCCCACGTCGATCGCGTGATGGCGATGATGTCCGCCGGCGTGCTCGACCCGAGCCCGCTCGTCACCCACCACATGGCGCTCGAGGACGCCGCCTGAGGCTTACGCGCTGTATGACCGGCGCGAGGCGCTTAAGATCGTGCTGAAGCCGTGAGCTCGACTCGAGCCCTGAACCACGTGCAAGGAGCCGCTATGACCGCCGCCGCCGACACCGCCAGCCCGAACAGCCCTCCCCGACGCGCTGGGAGATGCCGCGCGCGCGTTCATCTCCGGTCCCCACCGCCTGCTGATCGGCGCAGAGCGCCCCGAGGCAGCCGACGGGCGTACGTTCGCGACGCTCGACCCCGCCACGGGCCGCGAGATCGCCCAGGTGCCGCAGGCCGGCGCGCAGGACGTGGATCGCGCGGTCGGCGGCGGCGCGCGCGGCGTTCGCCGATGGCCCCTGGGCCTCGATGCCCGCCGCCGGGCGCGAGCGGCTTGATGCATGCGCTGGCCGACGCGATGGAAGCGCGCGCCGAGGAGCTCGCGCAGATCGAGTCGCTGGACAACGGCAAGCCGGTCGGCCTCGCGCAGTACGTCGACGTCAACGGGGCGATCGCGCACCTGCGCTACTTCGCGGGCTGGCCGACGAAGATCGAGGGCGGCGTGCTGCCGGTCGCGGCGCCGAACATGCACTGCTACACGCGCCGCGAGCCGGTCGGCGTGTGCGGGCAGATCATCCCCTGGAACTTCCCCCTGCTGATGGCCGCGTGGAAGCTCGGTCCTGCGCTCGCGGCCGGCTGCACGGTCGTGCTGAAGCCGGCCGAGCAGACGCCGCTCAGCGCGCTGCGGATCGGCGAGCTGGCGCTGGAGGTCGGCTTCCCGCCGGGCGTCCTGAACGTGCTCACCGGCGACGGCGAGACCGGCGCCGCGCTGGTCGAGCACCCCGGCGTCGACAAGATCGCCTTCACCGGCTCGACCGCCGTCGGGCGCGAGATCGGCGCGAAGGCCGGCAAAGCGCTGAAGCGCGTGACGCTCGAGCTCGGCGGCAAGTCGCCGAACATCATCCTGCCGGACGCCGACATCGACGCGGCGATCAAGGGCTCCTTCCAGGCGATCTACTTCAACTCCGGCCAGGCCTGCAACGCCGGCTCGCGCCTGTTCGTGCCGGCGGAGCGCTTCGACGAGGTGATGAGCGGGCTCGCCGACGCGGCCGAGGCAGGCGCGGCTCGGGCCGGGGCTGGACCCCGGCACGCAGCTCGGCCCGGTGGTCTCGGCCGAGCAGCACGAGCGCGTGCTGGGCTACATCGAGGCCGGTCGCGACGAAGGCGCCGAGGTGCTCGCGGGCGGCGAGGCGGCCCTCGACCGACAGCGGCGGCTACTTCGTCGCGCCGACGCTGTTCAGCCACGACCGCCGACGAGTTGCGGATCGCCCGCGAGGAGATCTTCGGCCCGGTGCTCGTCGCCTCTCCTTACGACTCGCTCGAGGAGGTCGCCGCGCGGGCGAACGCGAGCGAGTACGGCCTGGCGGCGGGCGTGTGGACGCGCGAGTCTCAGCAAGCCCACCGCCTGGCCGCGATGCTGCGGGCCGGCATGATCTACGTCAACACCTGGGGGGTGGTCGATCCGTCGGCGCCGTTCGGCGGCTTCAAGGCCTCCGGCATCGGTCGCGAGCACGGCCACGACGGCCTCGACGCCTATCTGGAGACAAAGACGGTTTGGACAGCGTTGTAGGGAGCGGCGGCGTTGCTGGTGGCGGTGCGGGCGGCGGCGTCCTAGATCCCCGCTCGAGCGGCCGGCCACGCGGAGGAGAGAGCGCCGGAGGCGCCGGGCGTCTGAGCGCCTCGCGCTTTGCCCGGCTGCACGAGCACCCGCAGGTGGAGCGCTGGACGCGGGCGCTGATCGTCCTGTGCACGCTCGTGCTCGTCGCCGCCACGCTGGAGATCGTGCTCGACGCGGCGGTCGGGCACTCGGCGCTGATCCCCAAGCAGCCCGAGATCGCCGGTTGGCTGAGCGGGGTCGGCGTGCGCCTCGGCTACCGCACCTTCCTGATCGCGCTGCTCGCCTTCACCTGCGGCCTACGCGGTGCTGCTGGGGCTCGCGGGGCAAATCTCAAAGCGCTGGGCGATCGTGCTCGTGGGCGTTCTGCAGCTGATCGTGTTCGTCGGGCCGGTCCTGATCTCGACCGACGTCTTCAGCTACATCGCCTACGCGCGCATGGGCGTCGAGCATGCGATCAACCCCTACACGCACGGCCCGATCGCGATCGTGCACGACCCGGTCTACCAATACGTCGGCAAAGACTGGAAGCACGTCGCCACCGCCTATGGCCCGCTGTACACGCTGCTCTCCTATCCGCTCGCCCCGCTCGGCGTGAAGGGGCGCGCTGTGGGGGATGAAACTCGAGGCGCTGCTCGCGAGCGCAGGCACGCTCGCGCTCACCTGGCGCTGCGCGCCGCTTCCGCGGGATCGACCCGGTGCGCGCGCTGCTGGCCGTCGGCGCGAACCCGCTGTGGGTGATCTACGGCCTCGGCGGCGCGCACAACGACCTGATCATGACGCTGTTCATGATGGCCGCGGTCAGCCCTGACCCTCGCGGGACGCGAGCTCGGCGGCCGCCTCGGTGGTCGCGGGCGCGCTCGTGAAGGCGACCGTCGCGGCGCTGCTGCCGTTCATGATCCTCTCGCGCCGCAGGCTTGCCCCGATCCTCGGCGCGCTGGGGCGCTGGCGCTCGCCGCGGTGGTCGGCTACGCCGTGTTCGGCATCCACGGGATCGACCTCGTCGCCGCGCTGAACCGCGACGCGGCGTTCGTCTCGACCGACAGCTTCCCGACCGAGCTCGCCCACCTCGTCGGCAAGCCGGGGGTGTTCCCGATCGACCACGACCTGCTCAAGGGGGGGCTCGTGCTGATCGTCGTGTACCTGCTGTGGCGCACCTGGCGGGGCTATGACTGGGTCGCCGCCTCCGGCTGGACGCTGCTGGCGATCTCGGTGACGAGCACCTGGCTCTTGCCCTGGTACACGCTGTGGTCGCTGCCGCTCGCGGTGATCGTGCGCGACCGCCGCCTGCTCGTCGCGACGCTGGCGGTGCAGGCGCTGTTCATCGTCCATCAGATGGCCCCGCTGTTGGTGCCCGTCCAATGAGCGACGAAGCCGCACTCACGTCCAGGAGGCCGCTCCCGGCGACGGCGGCCGCTGGGATCGCCTGCCTGGGTGGCTGCACGCCGCGCGAGGTCGGAGCTCGCGGGGAACGGGCCGCCGGCAGCCTGGTCGAGGTGACGCTGCTGATCCTCGCGGGCCTGCTGCTGGCGGTCGCGACGGTCAACGACGTGGTCGATCAGACGCACGTCAACCATCGCCTGAACGCGGATCTGCGCACGTGGCGCGAGTACACCGGCCACGACTACAAAAACGTGTCCACCGAACAGGACCTGTATCGGCCACACCACGAAAGACGTGGTCTGCGGCAACACCACGCCCGGGACCGCCAAAAGAACGGATCCAGCTGTGCCTGCAGATGACCGGGCCGGTGCTCGACGGGCGCCGCGCCGCGCGCGGCGGCTGGTACCTGCCGCCGAAGGTCGAAGACGCGCCGGCCTTCCGCTACGGCTGCTTCGGCTCGGCGACGCCGGCGGAGTTCTGCGGCAAGGCCGCGGCGGGCGCCACGGGAAGTCCCGAAGGCGCACTCGCCGGAAGCCGGCCAGTGAGCGTGGCGATCTCGCTGTCGGAGCCGGCGCGGTGAGCGCCACGACCTGCTCGCCGGCAGATACTGACCCGGTCGCGGTCGAGCGCAGAGGCGCGCTGGCCGAGTGGTGGCCGCTCGCGGCGCTCGCTGGTCCTGGCGGCGGCGCTGCGGTTCTCGACGCTCGGTCTGCAGAGCTTCTGGTACGACGAGGCGTTCACCCCCGTGCACGTGCTGCACGCGAGTCTCGGGGCGACGCTGCGCTCTGTGGTTCACACCGAGAACACGCCGCCGCTGTGGTACGCGCTGATCTGGGCATGGTCGCGGATCTTCGGCACCGGCGCGATCGCGCTGCGTCTGCCTTCGGCGTTGTTCGGCGTGGCAACCGTCCGGTCGCGTGGGCGATCGGGCGTGAGCTGACCGGCCGCCGCGCCACGGCGATCGCGGCCGCCGCGTTCGTCGCGGTAAACCCGCTGTTCGTGTGGTACTCCCAGGAGGCGCGCGCATACGGGCTGTTCGTGCTGATGAGCGCGCTGGCGATGCTGTGCTTCCTGCGCGCACAACGAGCAGCCGATACCGAGGCGATTGGCGGCCTTCGCCGCCACGGCCTCGCTGGCGCTGTTGAGCCACTACTTCGCGGCTTTCCTGGTGGCTCCGATGGTCGCTCTTGCTGGTGTGCCCGCTGGCATCGGGCGCCGCCGGCCGGGGCAGATCGGCGTGCCTCACTATTGGCGTGCGCCGTGCCGGTGCTCGTCGGCCTCGCGCTGCTGCCTCTGGCCTCCGCTCAGGGTGGCTCACGGCGCGCAGTGGATCGGCGAATGGGCGCTCACAAGCCGGCTACAGGCGATCCCGCAGTACTACCTGACCGGCTACATGGGGGCGCCGCTCGGGCACGGCATCGAGCTGCTCGTGGCATTGCCGATCCTCGCTGGTCTCGCCTGCGGCCTGTGGAGCGTGCTCGAGCCGAGCGAGGAGCGGGGCGCGCTGATCGCGCTGAGCATCGCGGCCTGCGGGAGTGCTGTTGCCGATCGTGCTGGTCGCCTTCGGCGCCGACTACCTGGCGCCCCGCAATCTCGTCGCGGCGATGATCCCGGTGAGCGCTCTGATCGCGGTGGTTCTCACGGCCCGGCGGGCGGGGCGCGCGGGGGCGGTGTTCGCGGCGCTGATCGTGGTGGCTTGGCTTGGCGATCACGATCGACGTCGAGCTCAGCCCGCGCCTGCAGCGTGGCGACTGGCGCGGCGTCGCCAAGGTGTTGCGTGATGCCGCGAGTGGTGGCGCGAACGAGCGTGTGATCACGACCATCGAGCTCGGCGCGGCGCCGCTCGAGTACTACCTGCCGCCGCTGCACAACCTCCTCGGGGCACGACTGTGAGGTGAGTGAGATCGACGAGACCGGCTACGCGCCACTGAAGGCCTCGTCGGCGAGCCCGCCGGCGCCCGGCTTTCGCCTGCAGGCCGCGACGACGTGAACGGCCTGTTCGTCTATCGCTTCCTCTCGCCGATGCCGCGCACGGTCTCCGAGGCGACGTTGCGCCGGCACGTGATCACCGAAGCGCACCCCGAGGTGCTCGTCTCGCCGCGGGTTCAGGTCTTTCGCCCCGAGGTCAGGTCTGCCGGCGCGTTCGGGTCTCACCCGGCCGCGGCACGTCCTTAGGCACAGAACCCGGACGCTGGGTGCCGTCGGGCGCTCAGGCGCCGTTATAGGAGGCGGGCGCTGGCGGGGTCTTCGCGGATGTCCGCGATCTGCGCCAGCAGAGCTTGCGGTGAGGTTTCGCCGAGCACGCGCAGGCGATGCAGCCGGTAGCGGTCTTCGGAGGGGTGCGCCCAGCCCGGGACAACGGTCGTTGAGCCGGTGTAGCCGGCGGCCTTAACGGCGGCGATGACGGTCGAGTCGTAGTGTCCGGAGGGGTAGCAGAACCAGTTCACCGGCACGCCGTAGCGCTGCTGGACGGTGCGCCGCGCGACGGCCACCTGGTAGTGCAGCTGCTTCGGCGTCCAGGGTGATCAGGTCGGCGTGGCTGAAGCCCTGGGTATCGAGCTCCCAGCCGGCCGCGACCAGGCCGCGGATCTGCGCCTGGCTGAGGCCGCCCTGGGAGGGCGGCAGCCCGGTCAGCTGGACGTTCTCATCGCCGACCCAGCCGAGGCGGCGCAGAACCGGCAGCGCCTGGGTGTATTGCGACTGGTAGCCGTTGTCGAAGGAGACGACGATCGGTTTGCCCGGCCCCAGCGAGACGCCGTGCTGCCAGTACGCCTGCACCTCATCGAGCGTCACGGCGTGCCAGCCGGCGTGCTTCAGCGCCTGCATCTGCGCGGCGAACTCGCTCGGCACGACGTACAGCCCTGGGAACGGGGCGCCCGGCGGGCGGCGCGGCGATCACGTGATACATCAGGATCGGAACTGCCTCGGTGCCTGGAGAGCCGGCAGTGGCGCTTGCGCTGCTCGTGCTCGTCGTGGCCGGCTCAGTTGGGTGCCTGGGATGGCTCGCGCGGCGGGTAGCGTGGGTGTGGCTTGCCGCGGTCTGTGTTTCACCGGCGGAGGGGCCGGCTTGGATCCCCCAGAGGTCACCCAGTAGAACGATGCCCACGGTCACGAGCAGCACGGTGATCAGCCCAGCGGCTTGAAAGCGGTGGCGGCGGGTTGCGCGTTGACGCGCCTCGCGCCGGGCGCGCAGCCGTTCAGAAGGCTCTATCTCTGGCGCTGGCACCGGCGAAGCATGGCATGGCGCCGGCTCGGGACAGCTGCTCAGATCACCAGACCTTGACCTGTTCCAGGAAGTACGGGCTGAACGGCACCGTCACCCGCTGTTCGCCGTTGGCGGGCGCGAAGAGGAGAACCGACAGCCAGTTCAGCGCGACCAGCGCCAGCACGAACCACCAGAAGCCGCGCAGGCGATGCCGCGACCGTCGGGCGCGGGGGAGACGTGCCAGCCGCGCTTGTCGCGTGGCAGCGGCGGGTGCGCGTCCGCCCGGCTGGCGCTCGGAGAATTGGGCTTGTTCGGCGATTCGTTGGGCAACTGTGGCCGACCGGTTAGCCCGTGATGTAGACGATGTCGCCCAGCGCCAGCATCCCGAAGACCGTTTTGGCGGCGGCGATCGGGAGCTCGACGCAACCGTTTGACTGGGGAAAGCCGTAGGAGCCTCGTTCATACCCGTGCACGGCGTCGCCGCCGTTGAAGTAGTTCACCCAGGGGACGTCGGGAATGTCGTATTTGGTGCCGTCGACGTCCGTCCCGCTCATCGTTGTCGAGACGTCGCGAGCGAAGATCGGGAAGATGCCCGGGGGGGTTTCCGCTCCCCGGACGCCGGTGTTGGCGGGGGTGGAGAGAGCCACGTGGTTGCCCCTGTGTACCTCCAATGTCTCAGGCTCAGACTCCGTGACGGTTACGAACGTATAGAGGCTCGGGTCCCTGCGCCCGTCCGTCTCGGCGGCCAGCAGGCTCTCCCAGATCCGGGTGTCCGACACGCCCGAGGTTTCGCTCGCTTCGATCCCGTGCGCGGCCTCGAAGACGGTGAGTGCGCCCTGGGTGGTCTCGTCCAGCCGGCCATAGTCGAGTGGGGGCGCGTCGTGCACATTGGCGCTCAGCACCCCCGTTGGGGGATGGAAGATGTAATGGGCGGCCATGCTCCTGGACTCCCGTCCATCCGGCAAATGAATTCCGTAGATCGAGTGAAAGGTGTAGGGCAGATATCCGAGGCGAGCCAGTGCCTGCTGGAATGCCTTCACGGGTGGACATACGACTTTCAGCGCGAGCGTGCGGGTCTTGCCAAGCGGAGTTTGGCCGGTGGCCTGAATCGAGGCGGGAATCGACAGCTCGTAGGAGGAACACGGCTCCAGCGTCGAGGCGGGGGTGAAATACTCCGAGTCCCCGACCGTCGACCAGGCGCCGGCTACCGTTGGGCTTACGCTCGGGTGCGGCGATCCGGGCGCGGGCACACCTGAAAGCCTGACCCAAAGTGGAGCTGTTCCGTCGAAGCGCGTGCGGTCTGGAAGGGCTGTCAACGTGGTGTGCGGCTCCGCCGCAAGGGGAGTCGCTGCGCTGGCTGGACCAGCGCCGAGCAACCCGCTGATACTGGGATCGCGACCTGCCAGCGCGACTGTTGCCGCCACGGCGATAACTGCCGCCAGCAACAACATGCCGGCGGGCAGAACGACCCTGTGGTGGGCCGTCGAAGGCTCCATCGCTGCTCGAGGCTCACCCATTGGTAGAGGGTAACGCTTCAGAGGCCGCAATTACGATCTTTGGCCGATTGGTGGGCAAGCTTCGCAAGGCTGAAAGAGGGAGCAGCATGTTCGATCGCAAGTCACAGCCGGACGCTATGCGTTGCATCCTGAGAGCACCCATCACCTCCTGTGCAAGAGCGGCGAATGCCTGAAGGCCTGGCCGCCGCTCACGGTGCGCTCGAGCAAGGCTAGGCTCGCGGCCGGGTCCGGCGTGCACGGGCATCTCGGGATTTTGCGCCGCACAACGGGATGTTCCAGGTCACGCTCGGCGGTCTGCCTCTCTAGCGCTTCTCGGGCGACAGCGCCAAGGGCGCCGCGAATGGCGAGAACATCAATAGCTTCGGCGGCACGTGGCATGTGATCTCGGCAGCGACAGACGCGCCTCTGGAGCCGTCGTCCAGCGAAACCACACCTGCCGCCCCCCACGACATCAACGTCCGCGCCTACGCCCACGACGACCACCCCGACTGCTACTCCGCCTGCCGAAAAATACGGCTACTAGCGAGCCGTGAGGTTGGCAGCCGCGAGGTTGGGCCTGCTATCCGGCCACGGGGGAGGCAGGCGCCGTATCCGGTATGGAGGAGGCGGGCCCCTGAGGCTAGACTGCGTGCCCCCGCCGGAGTAGCTCAGTCGGTTAGAGCAGCGGAATCATAATCCGCGTGTCGGGGGTTCGAGTCCCTCCTCCGGCATCCAAGCGACCGCATCCAAGAGGCCGCTAATCGGCGGGTTTTGCCTGCCCATAGACGAAGAACTCATTTGTCGTAGTCAGCTCAGCGCACCAGCCAATCTCGGCGAGCTGGCGCTCGAGCGTGTGGGGCTCGTAGAAGCGCTTGACGATCTGAAACTCGTTGCCGTTGGCGAGGCGGCGGAGCATCACGTGATCACCCTCAGCGGGAAGCTTGTGATCGACGGCGGATGCTAGATCACTGCGCGAGCTGTCGAGCAGGAAAACTCGGCCCTCGGGTGCCAGCGCGCGCTTGACTTTCTCCCAGAAGGCAGCGAAGCGCTCCTCGGGGACGTGGGATAGCCAGAAGCTGAAGAAGCACACGTCATATCGGCGGTCGGGCTCCCAGTCGAAGAGGTCCGCCTCGATATATTCGATACGTTGATCGGCTACTCGCTCGCGGTTGAGCTCGAGCATCTCTGGCGCGGCATCGACAGCGGTCAAGGACCCAGCAAGCGGGGCCAGGTGGCGGGTCCACAGGCCCGTGCCACAGGCGAGCTCCAGCACGTCCCCGGCCAACTCGAACCGCTCGAGCGCGGCTTGCACTTCGGCCGCGTCGGCGAACCATCGCGCATTTGCATCTGCTCCGTGGTCGTAGCGCCCGCGGCGAAACCACCAGTCGTCGTACTCCTCCGCTCGCTCGCGGTAGTAGCGGGCCTGTCCCGTCAGCAGATTCTCAATGTCGTTCATCGTGTCGGTCTTTCTGTGGGAGGTCGATTGGAGGAGAAGGGGAGAAGAGAGCTCGATTTTGGGTGGGGAAGAGAGGAAAAATGAGATTATAGACATAATCTGAGTTGCTGCAATCATTTGAGCGTGTCGCAGCAGAGCAAACCCACAAGGAGTGCACCGACCGGCAGCGCCTCCACAAAGAGCAGATCGACACGAGCTGAGAAGCAGGCCCAGACCCGGACACAGCTCCTGCAGGCCGCCGCGCAAGTGTTCGCGCGCCGGGGCTTTCAGGGAGCGAGGGTGGAGGAGATCGCCGAGCAGGCCGGCTACTCCCATGGCGCGGTGTACTCGAACTTTGGTGGCAAGGAGGATCTCTTCCTGGCCGTCTTCGAGCAGTACATGGCTCAGCGCGTCCAGGAGGTTGCGGATTCGATCGAGATCGAGGGTTCCTTTGCGCAGCGTGCCCGGGCGGGGGCTGACCAGTGGATGGCACGCTTCTCCGAGGACCGCGCCACCTTTCTGCTGCATTTGGAGTTCATGATTCATGCTGCCCGCAATCCACATCTGAGCAAGCAGCTCGGGGAGCGCATGTCCGCTTTACGACTGGAGATCGAGCGCTACCTGACGGAGCGCCAGGAGGACACGCAGACCTCGCTACCGCTGCCCGCCGCCGACCTCGCGCTGATCCTGCGCGCACTCGGCATCGGCCTGGCGGTTGAGGCTCTCAATCAGCCCGGTGAGATCAACACCCGCCTGTACGGCGACTTTGTCGCGCTGATGGCGAATTTGCTCGAAGCGGCCGCCGATTCATGAGCGTCCGCCGCGCCGCCGCAGATGATCGTCGAGTATCCGCAGATGACCGCCGGGCGGCCGCTGAACGAGACCTTGCGCGCGCGGGCGTCCGTAACGGGCGCGTCGAGCTCGTCGCCACCGGCGCTTTTTGTGTTATCCCACGGCCTCGCATCGCACCCACCACCTCCATCTCGTGGATGACCGCCCAGAGCTCGAACGCCGTCTGTACTTTCGTGACCGGCTGCGCGCAGACCTGTCGCTGGCCGCGGAGTATGTGGTGCTCAAGCGCGCGCTCGCCGCGCGCTACCCCGAGGATCGCGAGGCCTACACCGAGGCCAAGGCCCCGTTCATCAAGCGTGTAGAGAGGCAGACCACGTCCGAAGACACACCCGCTCGCTCAATCGCAAACTCCGCCTCCGAGCTCGTGTTTCATGCGGCCACCGTGAGCAACGCTCAGCAACTCGGCCGGGCGATCGCCGAGGGCTTTCAGGGCTATCTGTCGTTCGCGCCGGCCGACTGGATACCACGCTCGGCCGAGGACGAGAGCGAGCTGCTTCGTGCGCTGTTCGACAGCGATGACTTCTGGTGTCTGCTCGCGTGGGCGGGAAGTGCTCCGACGGAGTGGGTGGATGCGGAGCGCGTGCAGGCAGAGCGTGCTGTCGCAGGGCGCGTGCCGGCAGAGCGCGTCCTCGCTGGGCACATCGCATTCCTGCCTGCCAACCGGGCCTGGCGGAACGTGGAGGACCCCAACCTCGCGCACCTACGCCAGCTGTTCCTCGCTCCGGACTTTTGGGGCGCCGGTCTTGCGCGCACGCTGCATAACCGTGCATTGCGGGTCGCTCGCGAACGCGGGTTCACGGCAATGCGCTTGTTCACCCCCACTGGTCAGGCTCGAGCCAGGGGGTTCTATGAGCGCGAAGGCTGGACGGTGGACGGCGAGCCGTTCTGTGATCCGGGCTTTGGTCTGCAACTCGTCGAGTACCGCCGTTCGTTGCGGTGATGCAGGGAGGAGCAGCCAGGCTTGCCGGCCGTCTTCTGCCTGCACCGCCTCTAGGCTTGCCACTGTGCCGAACATCAACGATCCGCTCTTCGACGAGCCGCGCGAGCATCCCGGATTTCGGTGCGTTCGCGCGCGTCTGAGCCGGCAGGCTGGAAGCGAGCGGTTGGGACTCAGCCTGTGGGAAGTTCCGGCCGGCGAAGCCGCCTACCCCTATCACCACCATCTCGGCGAGGAGGAGCTCATTCTCGTGTTGGAGGGCAGCCCGAGCCTGCGGACGCCAGCGGGCTGGCGCGAGTTGCAGGAGGGCGAGGTTGTTGCCTTCCCGCGCGGTGAGAAAGGCGCCCATCAGCTCGTCAACCGCACAGCGGAGACGGTGCGCTTTTTGTCGTTCAGCCCAAGCGGCGACCCCGACATCGTGATCTATCCCGACTCGGGCAAGGTCGGCGCCTTTGAGCGACTGCCAGAGGGCGGCGGGCTGCGCACGATGTTTCGCATGTCCGATACGGTCGACTACCACGAGGGTGAGCAACCGCCCAACCGCGCGTAAGCACCGGTTGTTGCCGGCCGGCTGGTGGCGAGAGAATGTCTACAGCGATGCGACCATCCATTCTGCTCGCCGTGCCGAACGTCTCTGAGGGTCGTGACCCAGCCACCATCGAGGCGATCTCCTTGGCGCTCACCGCTGGGGAGGAGGTCCGTCTCCTGGACGTTCACCGCGATGGCGATCATCATCGCTCCGTGTTCACGCTCGCTGGAGCGCCTGGCGAGCTCTCAGATGCACTGATGCGAGGCGCCGTAGAGGCGATCTTTCGGGTGGACGTGATGACGGAACGCAACCGCATACGTGGCGAGCATCCCCACGTCGGATCCCTCGACATCGTGCCGGTCGTCTACCTCGAGGAGTCGCGCGCGGGGCGCGGCCTGCGCGGAGGCGCTCGTTCGTGGCCGACCGGATCGGCGCAGGAGCTCTCAGTGCCGGTGTTCCTCTATGGCGAGCTCGGCGGCGGGCGCACCCGCGCGGAGCTGCGCCAGGGTGGGGTTGCTGGGCTGGCGGGGCGGATGCGCCGCGGGCGAGCTGCGGCCGGACTTCGGTCCGAGCGGTCCGCACCCGAGCGCGGGCGCGACGCTGGTCGCGGCGAGGGAGCCGCTGGTGGCGTTCAACCTGCAGCTCGCGGCGCCGGCAAACGTGGCGGACGCGCGCAGGATCGCCGCCCTGATCCGCGAGGGCGGCGAGGAGGGGCTGCCGGGGCTGCGCGCGATCGGTGTGCAGCTGGGCGAGCGCGGTCGGGGCAGGTGTCGATGAACGTCGAGCGCCCGCCTGGAGCTGCCGCTGGCGAGGGTGGTGCGAGGCGGTGCGCCGGCACGCCGAGGTCGCGAGCGCGGAACTGGTCGGGCTCGCGCCGCGTGCGGCGCTGGAGGGTTTCCCCGAGGATGTGCCCTTGCTGGGCTTCGATCCCGCGTGACCACGTGATCGAGAACGCACTAGGCTTGCTGAGCTGGGATGGCTCAGACAAAGCGCAAGCGACAGACCAAGCACCGTGGGAACGCGGCCGGGGTGGTCGAATCGCGCGGCCGCACGGGGCGCAAGCCGACGGCCGCGGAGAAGAGCGGTAAGGGTATGGGACGCGACTGGGAAAAAAGAGCAGGCGCTGGCAAGGCAGGATCGTCCGCCGACGTGGCTGGGCGCGTTCTACCGGGCGATGGTCGCCGGCGATGCTGATGCTGCTGGTGAGCCTCGTTGCTGATCAAGAATGCGGGAGGCGATCGCGCTGTTCCCGATCGTGCTGTTGTTCTACTGTGCCGATCAGCTACTACACCGACACGTGGATGTTCAACCGTCGTCAGCGGCGCAAAGCAGCAGGGGCCCCGGAAAGGCCGCGACGTGAGGCAGCCGCGCATGGGGTGGCGCTCCGATGAGCGGGCTGGACGTGAGGATGTTCACCGTCGGGCCGATCCAGGAGAACGCCTACATCGTGTCGGTCGCCGGATCGCGAAGCGAGCGGTGATGGTCGACCCAGGGGCGGAGGCCGAGCGGCTGCTGGAGGCGGCACGGGCGCTCGGCGTGGAGATCGAGGCGATCCTGATCACGCACTGCCACTTCGACCACATCGGCGCGGTCGCCGAGGTCGCGCGGGCGACGGCGCTCCGGTGTACTGCCCGGAGATCGAGCGGGGCGTGCTGGCGGACATCCACAGCTGGACGCCGCCGGGGTTCGGGCCGTTCGAGAGCTACGAGGCCGATCAGACGGTCGCAGGGCGGCGAGCGGCTGAGCCTGGCGGGCCTGGACATCGAGGTGGTCTTCACGCCCGGGCACAGCCCGGGTCATGTCACCTATGCGATCGCCGCGGCCGCGATCGAGATCGGCGAGCCGCGGAGGGGGGGAGCGGGCGCTGCTCTCCGGCGACGTGCTGTTCCAGGGCTCGGTCGGTCGCACCGATCTGCCGGGCGGCGACTGGAATGTGCTGGAGCGCTCGATCGGCGGCCTGCTGCGGACATTTCCCGCGGAGACGGCGGTTTACCCGGGGCACATGGGTAGCGACGACGCTGGGACGCGAGCGCGACACGAACCCGTTTCTGCAGGAGTTGCGTGTCGCCGTCAGCAGGTCGACAGCGGGCGCTGAGCCAGACGGCTGGCCTCGCGGCGCGCGCCGGACGTGGCACGCCGGAAGTTGAGCCGCGCCGAGCAGATCAAAGCGCCGCGGGGCACGTTTGACGTGCTCGGCGAGCAGGCTGGGGTCCGCGCGAGCCTCCAGGAGACCGCGCGCGCAAGATCCTGGAGGGCGCGGGGTATGAGCGGATCGAGACGCCGGTGTTGGAGGCGACCGAGCTGTTCGCGCGCGGGGTAGGCGCCTCGACGGACATCGTGCAGAAGGAGATGTTCACGCTCCACGACGGCGGCGGGCGTTCGCTGACGCTGCGCCCGGAGGGCACCGCGCCGGTATGCAGGGCCTATGTCGAACACGGCATGCACAAGCGCAAGCAGCCGGTGAAGCTGTGGTACCTGTCGAGCTTCTTCCGCCACGAGCGCGCCCAGGCGGGGCGCTACCGGCAGTTCTGGCAGGTGGGTGCGGAGGCGCTCGGCTCGGAGGATCCGGCGGTCGACGCCGAGTCGATCGCGCTGCTGGCGGCGCTGCTGGAGGAGATGGGCGTGCGCGATGTCAGGCTGCGACTGTCGAGCCTGGGCAGCAGCGAGAGCCGAGCGGAGTATCGCGAGCGGCTGCAGGCGCACCTGCGCGGCGCACGAAGCGAGCCTGTCGGAGGAGGTGAGGGGTCGGATCGAGCTGAACCCGCTGCGGGCGTTCGACTCCGACCACGAGGGCACGAAGCGGGTGATGGAGAGCGCACCGCGCCTGCTCGATCACCTGAGCGCACGAGGACGCCGAGCACTTCGCGCAGGTGCGCGAGCTGCTCGACGTGGCCGAGGTCGCATATGAGCTCGACCCGACGCTCGTGCGCGGCCTGGACTACTACACGCGCACCGTGTTCGAGTTCACATCCGATGCGCTCGGGGCCCAGAGCGGAGTGGGCGGCGGAGGACGCTACGACGGCCTCGTGGAGAAGCTTGGCGGCGTGCCGACGCCGGGCATGGGCTGGGCCGCCGGGGTGGAGCGGATCCTGCTGGCGGGCGAGCCGGCGCCGGTCGCGACGAGCCCGTTGGATCTGTTCGTCGCGCTCGACGACTCCGGACACCGGTCCCCGGAAGGCGGCGTTCGGCGTTGCTGGGCGAGGCGCGCTCGGCCGGGCTGACGGCCCAGATGGAGCTCGCCGGACGCTCGCTGAAGGGCCAGCTGGGGTTGGCGAATGCGCTCGGCGCGCGCTATGTGGCGATCGTGGGAGAGGACGAGACGGTGCTGAAGGACATGCAGGGCAGGCGGGCAGGAACGACTCGCCACGGACGCCGTTGTACACGCCGTATTGCGGGGCCTGCGCACGCTCTGAGGGCCGTCCGCGCACCTACTGAGGGCCGTCCGCGCATGCTTTGACGGCCGTCCGGATATCGGCTGGAAAACGCAAAGAAGAGTCCAGCGGGTTTTGCGCGGTTCAACTCTTCGGCGAAACTGCCGAAGGAAGGGGCGATGGCACAGCTTTCCCGTCCCTATCAGATCGCGCTTGCGGCCTGGCGTTCTTGGTGCTCGTCTGGTTCGTCGCGCTGCGCGGACACAGCTCGAGCTCGACGCCTGTTGCCAGCACGCCTGCCCACGCCCGCCAGCACGCCGGCTCCACCGCCGCATCGGAGGCAAAGGCCGCCGCCGCGCCCACCCCGGTCTACCATGGTGGCGCTCCTGGCGTGGCTGGGCTGACACGCGTGATAAACAAAGCCCACGGCGCGGTCGCGGCTTCCCAACGGACGCACAAGATCCGAACACACCTCTGCGCAGGCGCCCGGCCAGAGCCCCGAAGGCACCGCGGCGAGCACAACTACAACGGGCTCGCAGCCAGCCGCCGCCCCGGCGAGCACTGCCACCACTACGAGCACTGCCACCAAGCATGTCGCGGGTTCGGCGAATACCGCCGCTAAGACTTCGAAAAACGCTCCGCATGCCGCGACCAAGCCGCATCTTGCCGAAGCTCGCGATTCCCGCTCAGCAGGCGGCGGTGGAAAGCGAGCTGAAACAGGGAAAGGTCGTGCTGGTTCTGTTCTGGAACCCGAAGGGCTCCGACGATTTGGCGGTGCATAAGGAACTGCAGGTGGTCAGCAAGCAGCTCGGCGGCAAGATCGCGGTACACGACGCACTTGCCAACCAGGTAGGCGCGTTCGGCTCGATCACAAAGCGATCCAGGTCTACCAGACACCGACGATCCTGTTCGTGAACGGGAAAGGGCTGACGACGACGCTGACGGGCTTCACCGATGCGTTCTCGATCGAGCAGACGATCGAGCGAAGCACGCCAGGCATAGCCGTACACTCGACCGGGTGAGCAGCGCCGAGAGCCCTGGCAAATCATCTCGAACGACCACTCGGCCGTGGGCATAGCCCGAGGGAGCCTTCACCGGCGCCGCCGGCGGCGCCGCATGCGGCGATCTGATTCGCGTGTCGATCGCGCTCGAGCCCGAACAGCCCCGACGGGCGTATTGCCGACGCGGGTTTCGACGCGAGTGGCTGCGGCGCGAGCATCGCGGCCGGTAGCGCGGTGGTGGCTCTAGTGCGCGAGCATCCCATTGCTCGAGGCGGCGAGGGTCGGTGTGGAGGAGATCGCGGAGGAGCTGGGCGGGCTGAGCGCCGCCAAGCGCCACGCGGCGGAGCTGGCCGCCGACGCACTGCATCGCGCGCTCGGCGGGGCGGTACGCAGCGAGCGTGACCCTGGCTCCGGTGGCTGAGCGCACGCTGGTGGCGATGAGCGGCGGCGTGGACAGCGCCGTCGCGGCGCTGCTCGTCACGCGCGACGGAGAGCAGGCCGTCGGGGTCACGCTGGAGCTGTGGTCCGATCCGGAGAACGACGGCGAGGCGAGCTGCTGCTCGGCGCAGGCGGTACGCGGCGCGCGCGAGGTGGCGCACGGGTTGGGAATGCCCCACCTGTCGATCGACCTGCGTGCGGAGTTCCGCGCCGGGGTGGTTGATCCGTGGCTCGCGGATCACGCGGCCGGAGAGACGCCGAACCCATGCGTGCGCTGCAACGGGAACGTGCGGCTCGACGCGATGCTCGAGCTGGCGGGGCGGCTTGGGGCGCAGACGCTCGCGACTGGCCACTACGCGCGCGTCACGCAAGGCCCACCAGCCTGGGGATCGTCTGCCCCGTTGCTGCGGATGGCGGACCGACTCGGGCAAGGATCAGAGCTACGTGCTGGCGGCGCTTGCCCCCGAATCGCTCGCCCGGCTGCGGTTTCCGCTGGGCGCGATGCGCAAGCCACAGGTGCGCGAGCTGGCCGAGGCGGCCGGGCTGGCGGTCGCGCGCAGGCGTGACTCACAGGATCTGTGCTTTCTCGCGGGAACGCGCCAGGGAGCCTTTCTTGGAGCGTCACGGCGGCCTCGGTGAGCGTCCGGGGCGCGATCGTCGACGCGCGCGGGAAGCTGCTTGGCGAGCACGCGGGCGCACATACGTTTACCGTCGGTCAGCGCCACGGCCTCGGCATCGGTGGAGGCGGCCCGCTGTACGTGCTCGCGACCGACGCGAGCACGAACACGGTCACGGTCGGTCCGCGCGCCGAGCTGCTGTGTGGCGGCGTGCAGGTGCGGGAGGTGACGCTCCACCGCGACGGCGACTGCGTGGATGGCGTGAAGGTGCGCTCGCGCGGGCGGCGACTGCCATGCCGGCTGGCCGGCGAGGCGGGCGCGGGCCGCCACCCGCGGGTGAGCGTGGAGCTCCGGGAGCCGGCGGAGCGCACGGCGCCGGGCCAGTTCGCGTGCTTGTACGCGGGTGAGGTGATCGTCGGCCACGGCACCGTGGCCTGAGCAGACGATCGGCCCGCTGGGGGGATCCGTCCTGCGGTGCCTATCACTGCCGGCTGAAGAATCGAGCCGATGGGCCCTAAGATCATCCATCGATGACCTCAGACGAGATCCGCGAGCGGTACCTGAGCCTTCTTCGAGGAGCGCGGGCATACGCGCATCGCCTCGGCCTCGCTCGTGCCCTCGGCGCACGATCCCTCGGCGCTCCTGACGGTCGCGGGGATGCACCCGCTGAAGCCTTACTTCCTCGGTCAGGAGGAGCCGCCGGCGGCGCGACTGACGAGCTGTCAGAAGTGCTTTCGCACGGTCGACATCGACAACGTCGGCAACACGACTCGGCACCTGACGTTCTTCGAGATGCTCGGGAACTTCTCGTTCGGCGACTACTTCAAGCGTGAGGCGATCGAGTTCGCCTGGGAGCTTTCGCGAGAGGTGTTCGGGTTGGCCGAGCGGGACATCTGGGTGACGGTGTTCGCGGGCGACGAGGCGCTGGGGCTGGGGGCCGACGAGGAGGCGATCACCTTCTGGAGGGAGGTCGGGGTGCCCGCGCGAGCGGATCGTGGAATGCCCGCGCGAGGAGAACTTCTGGCAGGCCGGGCCCACCGGGCCGTGCGGGCCGAGCTCGGAGCTGTATCTCGACCGCGGGCCGGATTTGGGCCCACCGACCCAGGCCGATGATCTGCCGGGAGGGGA
Organism: uncultured Solirubrobacterales bacterium; assembly: GCA_963822625.1. GTDB lineage: Bacteria > Actinomycetota > Thermoleophilia > Solirubrobacterales > Solirubrobacteraceae > Palsa-744. The sequence goes on from CAWGIH010000001.1 coordinate 250,743, forward strand.
GAACGAGCGCTTCCTGGAGTTCTGGAACCTGGTGTTCACCCAGTACGACCAGTCAGTGGGAGAGGACGGCGGCAATCAGCCCTGACGCAGCTGCCGGCGAACAACATCGACACCGGGCTTGGGACTCAACCGCATGGCGGCGATCCTGCAGGGCAAGGAATCGGTGTTCGAAACCGACCAGTTCCAGCCCCTGATCGACCTGGGCGAGGAGCTGTCGGGCAGGCGCTACGGCGAGGATGGGGGCACCGATCGTGCGCTGCGGATCCTGGCCGACCACGCGCGCGCGATGACGTTTCTGGTGGCCGACGGTGTGGTGCCGTCGAACGAGGACCGCGGATACGTGCTGCGCCGGGTGATGCGCCGCGCGATCCTGCAGGGCCGCGCGCTCGAGCTGGAGCCGGGCTTCCTCGCGCGCTACGGCGAGCGCGTGCGCGAGGTGATGGGTGGCGCCTACCCCGAGCTGGGCGAGCAGGCGGACGCGATCGAGACGTGGCTGGGCGCCGAGGAGGAGGCCTTCGGGCGCACGCTGGAGCAGGGGTTGGGCAACCTGAACGGCGCAGATCGCGCGGGCGCAGGGAGGCGGGCCGCGAGCGGATCGAGGCCGAGGACGCCTTTCAGCTGCACGACACGTTCGGGTTTCCGTTCGATCTGACGAAGGAGCTGCTGGCCGAGGAGGGGCTTGACCGTCGACGAGGGGGCCTTCGAGGAGCTGATGGGCGCCCAGCGCGCCCGTGCCCGCGCGGCCGCCGGTCGGCGGCGAGCAGGGAGGGAGAGCCCGCGCGAGCGCGCCCGCGCGTTCGCCGAGCAGACCGCCGCGAAGAGCAGGTTCACTGGCTATGAGACCGAGGAGCAGCAGACGACGGTCGCCGACTGTGCGCAGCGATTACGGCGAGGGCAGCGCTACCTCGTGAAGCTCGCCGAGTCGCCGTTCTACGCGGCCGGCGGCGGGCAGGTGGCGGACGTGGGCACGATCGAATGCGAGGACGGCGACTGCCGCGCGCGCGTGGAGGACGTGTTCCGGCTGGGCGACGATCAGGTGCTCGCGGTGGTGCTCGAGCAGCGGCGAGCTGAAGCCGGACGAGCGCGTGCTGGCGCGGGTCGACCGCGTGGCCAGGCACGCCACCGAGGCAAACCACACCGCCACGCATCTGCTGCAGGCGGCGCTGCGCGCGCGATTGGGCGGGCACGTGCGCCAGGCGGGCTCCTACGTCGGGCCGGACAAGCTGCGCTTCGACTTCAGCCACGGTCAGGGGCTCACCGAGGCGGAGCTGCGCGACGTCGAGGATCAGGTGAACGCGTGGATCGCGACGCAACGACCCGGTGCGCCCGATCACGACGACGCTCGACGAGGCCAAGCGGCTGGGCGCGATGGCGCTGTTCGGCGAGAAGTACGGCGAGGTCGTGCGGATGGTGCAGGTCGGCGAGGGGGAGTACTCGCGCGAGCTGTGCGGCGGCACGCACGTGCGCTCGCACGGCCGAGATCGGCCCGTTTCGTGTCCTCAGCGAGACCTCGAGCGCCGCGAACGTGAGACGGATCGAGGCGGTCACGGGACCGGCGGCGGTGGAGCTGCTGCGCGGGCACGACCGCCTGCTGGGCGAGATCGCGCAGACGCTGCGCACGACGCCCGAGCAGGCGCTCGAGAAGCGGTGCAGACGCGCGAGCGCGCACGCAAGGAGCTGGAGCAGAAGCTGAAGCGAGGAAGGCGGCGCGAGCGGCCGATGCGAAGGTCGACATGGCGGCACTGGTGGCGAGCGCGGATCGAGCTGGCGGGCGCGCCGCGTGCTGAGCGGCGTCGGTGGAGGGTCTGGACGCGAAGGCGCTGCTGGAGCTGGTCGATCGCCTGAAGGGGCAGCTCGACGAGCCGCGATCGTGCTCGCGAGCGCGATCGAGGACAGGGTCGCCTTGGTCGTGAGCGTCGCGCCGGAGCTGGTGGCGCGGGGCGTGAAGGCCGGAGCGGTCGTGAAGGCGGCGGCCGCGGTCGTCGGCGGCGGCGGCGGCGGGCGCGACACGCTCGCGCAAGCGGGCGGGCGGGACGCCGGAGAAGCTCGGCAGGAGGCGCTCGCGGTGCGCGCGCGGAGATCGCGGCCGTGCTCGGCCGAGCTGATGCGCGTGCTGGCGCTGGACTACGGCAGCGCGCGCTGCGGTTGCGCGCTGAGCGACCCGACGGGCACGATCGTCACGCCGATCGAGATCGTGCCGCGCCCGGGCACCCGGCGCGGGCTGGCGAGGATCGAGGAGCTGGTGCGCGAGCGCGAGGTCGAGCGCGTCGTCGTTGGCCTGCCGCTGTCGCTGAGCGGCGAGGACAGCGAGCAGACGCGCGAGACGCGGGCGTTCGCTCAAGCGTTGTCCTGCGCCTGGGGGAGGGGGTGCCGGTGGAGATGCACGACGAGCGTTTCACCACGCGCATGGCCCAGCGTGAATCGCTCGCCCAGCCGCCCGCCAAGGCCGGTGAGGACTCGCGCGCGGCGGCGCACATGCTGGAGAGCTGGTTGACGGCCCGATCGCGTTAGGGTCTTTGCCTTGGCCCGCGGCAACCGATCAAAGCCCCCGCGCGAACGCACCGACGAGGAACGCGAGCGAGACCGCGAAGAGCGCGCACGCCGCCGCGCGGGACTGGAGGCCAAGCCCTCGCAGGAGGACCCGAGTCGCGCGCCGGTCGAGTCCGACGCGCATAAGCCGGAGGATTCGCCGCTGCTCCGAGGCCGCCTCGCGGTCGAGGACTGCAGCGGATCTAACGAGCCGCGTGCTCGCCGAGGAGCTGCCGCGGCGCCAGCCCGAGCCGATTCCGCGCGCGAGGAGGTCCCGCGGCTCTGCCCGAGCCGGTCCCGGTCGAGCGAGCCTGCAGAGCCCGCCGTGCCGCCGACACCACGTCCGTCCAGTTGCCGCGAGCCCCCGCCGATCCCGTGCCGAGCAACCACGCGGCCCGCTCGCCGAGACGCGCTGCTCGAGCAACGTCGCGATCGTCTGCGCGCCGGGCACGATCGGCCTGGTGGACGTGCCTCCGTCGGTCCACGGCGCTGGTGATCGTGTGCGCCGCAGGCTGACACGTGCGCGTATGGGAGCCCTGCTCGCCCTGGCCGCGGCGATCGCCGTCGTGTGGTTCCTGCTGTCGCTGTTCCAGCCGTTCGTGGGCGCGGGCCACGGACGGGTGATCGTGGTGATCCCGAAGGACTCGAGCGCGAGCAAGGTTGGCTCGATCCTGGCGCGCGACGGCGTGGTGTCCTCCGGGTTCTTCTTCGACCTGCGCGCGCTCGTGGAGGGCAAGCGGGACGCGTTGCATTCGGGTCGCTTCCTGCTGCGACACGACGAGAGCTACGCGGCGGCGATCGCCGCGCTGAGCAAGCCGCCGCCGGTGAGGATCCCGGTGAAGGTCGTGATCCCCGAGGGGGAGAACCGTCTGCAGATCGCCGCAGCTGGCCGCGGCAGACGGCCTCACTGGCAGCTACACGACGGCATCCGAGCGCTCCCCGCTGCTGAACCCGGTCACCTACGGCGCGTCGCAGGGATACGCCGAACCTCGAAGGCTTCCTGTTTCCCGCTACCTACGACATGAAGGCGGGCGCTCCCGTGAGCCGGCTGGTGGCCGAGCAGCTGACCGCCTTTCGGGAACGCTTCGGCGCCGAGGAGGTCCGGCGTGCGCACGAGCTGCACGTCACGCCGTACCAGCTGCTGACGGTCGCATCGATGGTCGAGCGCGAGGCGCAGCTGCCCGGGCGACAGGCCGAAGATCGCGGCTGTCATCTACAACCGCCTGCGCCTCGGCATGCCGCTCGGGATCGACGCGACGATCTACTACGCGGTCGAGCAGGCGGAGGGAATCGCCACCTACACCCACGAACTGACCGAAGCGCAGCTGCACATCGACTCGCCCTACAACACGCGCACCCATCGGGGCCTGCCGCCGACGCCGATCTCCAACCCGGGGATGGCCTCGATCGAAGCCGCGGCTCATCCCGCGCACGTTCCCTACCTGTACTACGTCGCCGGCGCCGACGGCTGCGGCGAGCAGGTCTTCTCCACTACCTACGCCCAGTTCGAACGCGACGCGGCGGCCTACGACGCGGCGGTCAAGAAGAACGGCGGCAAGCCGCCCGTCTGCAAGAAGAAGTGATGAGGCGGTGATGCACCGTCTCGGGGTGCTTGGCTGGCCGGTGGCGCACAGCCGCTCGCCCGCGATGCACAACGCCGCGCTGCGGGCACTCGGGATGGAGGACTGGCACTATCAGGCGCTTCCGGTCCCGGCGGAGCTGTTCAGCGAGACCGTCCGCGCCCTGGGGCAGGCTGGGCTTCGTCGGCGCGAACGTGACGATTCCCCACAAGCAGGCGGCGCTCGCGCTGGCGCGAGCGGGCGAGCGAGGCAGCACGGGCGATCGGCGCGGCGAACACGCTCAGCTTCGCCACCGACGGGACGATCGCGGCGGAGAACACCGACGCTCCGGGCCTGATCGCGGCGCTGGAGGCAGCTCGCGGTCTCCCCGCGCGCCCGAGCGCGCTCGTGCTGGGCGCGGGCGGCAGCGCGCGCGCGGCGGTGTGGGCGCTGCGCGAGGCGGGCGCACGCGAGGTGTCGGTGTGGAACCGCACCCCCGAGCGGGCCATCGAGCTCGCGCGAGAGCTCGGCGTGCGCGCGGTGAGCCAGCCGGAGCGCGCCGACCTGCTCGTCAACTGCACATCGGTCGGGCTAGAACGGTCGGCCAGTGAGCCCGAGGGGCTCAACCAACTCGGGCTGACGTTCGATCAGGTCGGTGAGTACTCGTATGTCGTCGACATGGTCTATCGCTCCGAGTCCCACCCCGTTGCTCGCCGCCGCGCGAGAGCATGGCGCGCGCACGCTCGATGGGCTGGAGATCCTCGTCGCGCAGGGGGCGCTCAGCTTCGAGCTGTGGACCGGCCGCGGGGCGCCGCTGGAGGTCATGCGCCGACGCGGCCCGTCGACTCGTCGGAACGCGAGCGGAAGCGACTCCGCTCAGCGACCACATAGCGGAAATAGGGCAGAGGCGCGATGAGCGAGGTCCCGCAACGGACCGGCCCCGACCTGCACGCGATCTTCGGCATCGACTCCGAGCAGGCTCTCGAGCCCGAGCATCACGGTGGAGATCGATCGAGCGGTCGAGGTCGAGCCTGATCGAGGAGATCGATCAGGACTCGAGGACGTCGCGCCGCCAGATCTGGAGATCGGCGTCCTGGAGGGCGAAGCGCTACGGCAGACGGGGAGCGCGACCGGCATCACCGGACCCTCCCGTCGGGGATCCTCGCTCGCGCTTTCTCACGGATGTGATCGTCGATCTGGGGCTCGTCTCCCGCAGGCAGGTGGAAGAAGCGATCGAGACCTCGCGTGGCACGGGCACGATGCCCGAGCGCGTGCTGCTCGACAGCGGGGCGCTGACGCAGGACGGGCTGACGCGCGCGCTCGCGGAGCGCTACGGGCTCGATCATCTCGACCTCGGCGTCTTCTCCGTGGACATGACCGCGGCCAATCTCGTGAGCATCCCTGCCGCCAAGCGCTACCAGGCGGTGCCGGTGGCGTTCGCCGACAAGCGCACGCTGCTGGTGGCGATGGCCGATCCATCGAACGTGCTGGCGGTCGATGACATCGCGATCATGACGGGCTATGAGGTGCGCGTCGCGGTCGCGCCGCCGGAAGACATCGCCAACCTGATCTCGCGCCTGGACCGGCTCGAGGACGTGGTCTCCGAGCAGGACGGCCAGATCGAGGAGCTAGAGCGAGGACGGCGCCGAGGTCGTCGACCTGCGCGAGACCGCCGACGACGCGCCGGTCGTCAAGCTGGTCAACCAGATCGTGGCGCAGGCCGTCGAGCAGGGCGCCTCCGACATGCATCTGGCGCCCGACGGACGCGAGCTGCGCGTGCGCTTCCGGGTCGACGGGGTCCTGCACGACGTCACCACCGTCCCGCGGCGGATGGCGGGAGGCGCGGTCTCGCGCGTGAAGATCATGGCGGAGATGAACATCGCCGAGCGGCGCCTGCCGCAGGACGGCCGTGTCGGGCTGACGGTCGACGGGCGTCACATCGACCTGCGCGTGGTGACGCTGCCCGAGCGTCCACGGGGAGGCGATCGTGATGCGCGTGCTCGACAAGGAGTCGGTCGTGACGAGCCTCGACAAGCTCGGCTTGTCCGACGCCGACCGCGACCGCTTCGAGCATGCCTGCCACGAGACGCATGGTGCGGTGCTGGTGACCGGTCCGACGGGCTCGGGCAAGTCCACGACGCTGTATGCGGCGCTGCAGATGCTGAACACCCCGGAGAAGAACATCATCACGGTCGAGGATCCCGTCGAGTACGAAATGGAGGGTCTTACGCAGCTGCAGGTCGACTGCGAAGATCGGTCTGACGTTCGCCGCCGGGTTGCGCTCGATGGTGCGCGCCGACCCCGACGTGATCATGGTGGGGGAGATCCGCGACGCGCGAGACCGCGCGGATCGCAGTGGAGTCGGCGCTCACCGGCCACCTCGTGCTCTCGACCCTGCACACCAACGACGCGCCCTCGGCGATCACGCGCCTGATCGAGATGGGAATCGAGCCGTTCCTGGTCGCCTCGGCGCTCGACTGCGTGGTCGCCCAGCGGCTCGCGCGGATGCTTTGCCCGAACTGCAAGCGGCGCACGATCGTCTCGGCGGAGGTGTTGCGCGAGAACGGCTACAAGGCGTTGGTGGACCTCGAGGCGTATGAGCCGGTGGGCTGCCGGCGCTGCGGCGGCAGTGGCTACCGCGGGCGTCTGGGGCTGTATGAGGTGATGAGCGTCTCCTCAGAGATCCGCTCGCTGGCGCTCAACGCCGTCCGGCGGAGGAGATGCGCGAGGTCGCGGTGCGCCAGGGGATGCGGCGTCTGCGCGACGACGGCCTGGAGAAGGTCAAACAGGGTCGCACCTCGATCGCCGAGATCGCCCGCGTGATCGGCAGCAGCTAGCGGACTCGAACCTTCGTCCAGTCGCGGTGAGGTCGAATTGCACGCGCTAATGGCCGCGGGCCGATCTGTCGATGGGCGAGCATGGACATCGACTTCGCAGACATCTTGATGGAGGTCGTCAAGCGCCGCGCCTCCGACCTGCACCTCAGCGCCGGCGCGCATCCCACCGTGCGTATCCGCGGGCGGCTGACCCCGCTGGAGGACTATCCGGTCCTGTCCGGCACGGACACCCGCGAGATCGTCTACTCGATCCTCACCGGCGATCAGCGCCAGCGCCTGGAGACCAACTGGCAGCTGGACTTCGCCTACTCGATCCCCGGCCACGCGCGCTTCCGCGTCAACGCCTACTACCAGCGCGGCGCGATCGGCGCGGCCTTCCGCCTGATCCCGTTCGGCCTGACCTCGATCGACGAGCTCGGGCTGCCCGCGGCCGTGCACGAGTTCACGCGCCGCCCGCGCGGCTTCGTGCTCGTGACCGGCCCGACCGGCTCGGGCAAGTCGACCTCGCTGGCGGCGATGATCGACGAGATCAACCGCACGCGCGAGGAGCACATCATGACGATCGAGGACCCGATCGAGTTCCTGCACGCGCACAAGAAGTGCCTCGTCAACCAGCGCGAGCTGGGCTCCGACGCGCAGAGCTTCGCCGACGCGTTGAAGGCGGCCCTGCGCCAGGATCCCGACGTGATCCTCGTCGGGGAGATGCGCGACCTGGAGACGATCTCCACCGCGCTGACCGCGGCTGAGACAGGCCACCTCGTGTTCGCCACGCTGCACACCCAGGACGCCGCGCAGACGATCGATCGCGTGATCGACGTGTTCCCCTCCCACCAGCAGGGGCAGGTGCGCGTGCAGCTGTCGGTCGCGCTGCAGGGGATCATGACCCAGCAGCTGCTGCCCACGGCCGACGGCTCGGGTCGCGTGGTCGCGACCGAGGTGCTGGTGCCCAACCCGGCGATCCGCAACCTGATCCGCGAGGGCAAGACCCATCAGATCTACTCGGTCCTGCAGACGAGCTCGGCGCAGGGCATGCAGACGATGGACACCTCGCTGGCGGAGCTGGTGCGCGAGGGCAAGATCACCCGGAAGCTCGCCGAAGCTCGCTCGGCCACTCCCGACGAGCTCGGGCGTCTGCTCGGCGCTGGGTCGTTGGCGGCGGCGTAAGGAGCCTGACGAGATGAGCACTTATGTCTTCAAGGCGATCGACCTCGCTGGCGTCAAGGCGCAGCGGAGAGGTGGACGCTGACTCCAAGCAGGCGGTCTCCGACCAGCTGAAGTCGCGCGGGCTGATCGTGCTCGACATCGCCGACAAGCACTCCTCGCGCGAGATCAACCTCACTTTCTTGAAGTCCGTGAAAGCCTCTGAGCTGGCTGTGTTCTCGCGCCAGCTGGCGACGATGATCTCCTCGGGCATGAGCATCCTGCGCGCCCTGTACGTGCTCGAGGAGCAGACCGAGAGCAAGATGCTTGAAGGAAACGATCGTCGCCGTCCGCAAGGACGTCGAGGCGGGGCTGTCGCTGAGCGACGCGATGACGCGCCACCCGAAGGTGTTCAGCACGCTGTTCGTCGCGATGACGCAAGCCGGTGAGGCGGGTGGTGTGCTCGAGGGCGCGCTGCTGCGCGTCGCCGATCAGTTGGAGAAGGACGCTTCGCTGCGGCGCCAGATCGAATCGGCGATGGTCTACCCGATCATGGTGGTCGTCGTCGCGGTCGGGATCATGCTTGCGCTGTGCGCCTTCCTGATCCCGGTATTCATCAACGTTTTCAAGGAATTCGGCGGCGAACTGCCGGCGATCACGAAGGTCTCGGTGTTCGCCTCGAAGTCGTGACCGGCTACTGCTGGGCGATGTTCGTCGTCACCGTGGTGGTGGTGTTCGCGTTCATCAAGTGGAAGAAAACCACCTGGGGACGCAAGCAGTGGGATCACTTCCGCCTGCGCATCCCGATGAAGATCGGCACGATCGTGCAGGAGGTGGCGGTCGCGCGCTGGTCGCGCACGCTGGCTTCGCTGACGAGCGCCGGGGTGCCGCTGCTGCTGGCGCTGGACATCACCGGCCGCACGGGCGGCAACGTCGCGATCGAGGAGGCGATGGACGGGCGTGATCGCCTCGGTCAAGCGCGGTGGCACGATTGCCGCCCCCTTGGCGCGGCGCCGATCTTTCCGATGATGGTCACGCACATGGTCGGCGTCGGCGAGGAAACCGGTGCGTTGGACGCGATGCTCGACAAGGTCGCGGAGTTCTACGAGGACCGCGTCGACGCGTCGGTGAAGGCGCTCACCTCGATCATGGAGCCGATCATGATCATCGTGATCGGCTCGATCGTGGGGTTCATCGTGATCTCGATGTACCTGCCACTGTTCGAAGTCTACAACCACATCGAATAGACCCATACTGCCGCTACATCGGCGCAGCGTGTTAGTGGAGCATGCGCAGCCTGCCTGCTCGGACCGACAGCGATACGTCGCCGTCGAGCAGTTCGAGCAGCTCATTCCCCACCAGCTCGCGCCGCCAGCCGCGCAGCGTGCGTACGTCGGCCTCCTCGCCGCTGATGCGTCGTGCGGCGACGATCGCCTGTAGGTCGGCTCGCGCGGCGAGCAGCTCGTAGGCGAGACCAGCCTCGCGGGCCCGTGCGCGGACGAGTGCCTCCGCAAGAGCGATCAGCGGCCCGTCGTCGGGATCCGGCGCAGGCGGGCGTGTCTCCTCAGGGAGCGGTTCGGGTGTGCGCTTGCTAGCGCTGTGCACGGCCTCGAGCAGCTCGTGCGCGGCGGCGCGGCTGGCCGCGCCGACTCCGCGGATCTGCTCGAGCTGCTTGCTCGAGGAGGGCTTACGCTTGGCGAGCTCGACCAGCGCGGCGTCGCTGAGGATGCTCTGCACCGGCCGGTCCGCCACCGCAGCGGTACGCTCGCGCCACTGCACGAGCTCCCGCGCGATCGTCTGCGATGTAGCGCTCAGGCCACGAATCCGCGGCAGGCGCGTGAACACGGTGTCCAGGTCGCGCTCGTCGCTGAAACGCTCGAGAAAGCGGCACTCCTCGCGCGCCCACTCCAGGCGCCCGAGCGCGGTCAGGCGGCGTTCCAGCTCGGTTGCCAGCTCGAGCAGATGGACGACGTCCTCGCGCGCGTATCCAAGCTGCTCGGGTGAGAGTGGGCGTGTGTCCCAGCGCGTGAAGCTCGCGCTCTTGGCCAGGCGCACGCCGAGGATCTCCGCGAGCAGCGTGTCATATGAGCATTGGGCGCCCAGTCCCACGAAGCCCGCCGCGATCTGCGTGTCGAATACGTTCCGCACCTCCGTGGCAAAGCGCCGGCGCACGAGCGCGACGTCCTGGCGCCCAGCGTGCACGACGGTCTGAACAGCGGGGTCGGCGATGATTCTCGCCAGCGGCGCACCATCGAGGTCCTGCTCGAGCGGATCGATCAGCTCGATACGCTGGGGCTGGGCGGGATCCCGGTGTGGTCGGGATTCTCAGGGTGGGCGGGATTGCCAATTCCTGGAACCGCCAGCTGGATCAGGCACAGCAGCGTGCGATAGCGCCCCTCGCCCATGAACTCCGTGTCAGCGCGAACCGCCCGGCCGTCTTGGCGCCGGCCGCGAGCAAATCCAGGGCGCTGTCCGCGATCTCGCTCACGGTGCGCGCCCGGGAGTAGATACAGGGTCTTGTGATGGCTCAGGCCGGCCTGTCGGGAGACGTCGGTGCCGTGGGCGCGGATCCACTTGGCGGGCGCCGAGCAGGCAGCGTTCGTCGTCGATGAGTGCCTGCCGCAGGAGGTGCTCAGGAAGGCGTAGCGCACTTGCCTTCGGCGATCAGGCGCTTGAGCTTCGCGACGCTCGTGAACACGCGCGCTTCGTAGGTCGTGAGGATCACCACGGGGCGCGCGTCCTGCACGATCAGCGATCCGATCCCCGTGGCCGACTCGGCTGCCAACTCATAGTGCGCGCCGCCTTGGTGGGCGATCAGGTAGGCGCTCAGCTGTCGCTGCTCTTCGCCCGGCAGGGCGCCGATGTAGCCGGCGTCGCTTACGCGATTTTCGATCGCCGTGTTGTCGATTTCCAGCGGGATCGCCACGATCGCGAGCAGCGTCAGCGCGAGCGTTCCGCCCGCGAGCAGCGCTGAGGAGCGCGCCGAGGGATTCACGCGTACACGTGCCAGTCCCGCGAGCGCGACCGCGCCGAGCGCGCCGGCGAGCGCGATCCACCAGCTTTCCGGTCGCCCGTACAGCAGGCGATCGGCGTAGACGATCAGCACGACCATGCTTACGGCCAGCGCGATCAGGCGGGCACGACCGGAGGAGGCAGGTCGCCCACGCCGCGCCGATGCCGAGCGTCGCGGTCACGGCCGGGACGAGCCCCTCCACGTAGCGGGGGTGCAGGCGCGCCATGTCGCTGAACAGCGCGATGCCGGTGAGCAGCCAGACGATCAGACCGGCCGCCGTTGCGCGGCGCATGCGATAGTCGTACTCGTCGTCTTTCGGCCTGCTGCGGTTCGGAGAGTCCGCGGCTCCGATCGCTCGGGCTTTTTCAGCACGCCGCTGATCAGCGCCGGCACTCCCAGCAGCAGCGCGAGCAGCAGCTCGAGTCCCAGGCGCTCGCCGGAGAGCGGCCCGACCCGTGCGAACAGGCGCGTGGGGGAGGTCGGGAGGATCGGGATGTGGTCGCGCTCGGACTGTGTCGCCGTGCGGGTAGTGGTAGCCCGGGCTGGTAGACCGTCAGCGGTTCGATCGACTTGCCCGACAGCCGGTCGGTGCCGTTGAACACGAAAGCGGCGTTCCACGCGCTGCCGTTGGTCGAGCCGATCGCGTAAGGGCGGTCGTGGGCCGGGGCCAGCAGCGTCGCTCCCAGCCACGCGAGCGCGACCACTACGTATACCGCCGCCGGCGGCCGAGAGCTGCAGCAGGCGCCGCCGCCGCGATCCGGGCAGGCCGAGGTAGGCGAGTACCGCGAGGCCCGGTAGCGCGACGAGCGACTCGAGCAGCTTCACGTCGAAGGCGATCCCGAGCGCTGCCGCGCCTGCCAGCAGCCAGGCGACTCGAGCCGCGCTCGTTTGCGCGTACGATCAGGTAGCAAGCGCGAGCACGATCAGCGCCATCATCACCCCGTCCATCGTGTCGCTGCGCGAGGTCAGCACCTCGATCGGCAGCACCGCCTGTGCGATCGCCGCGGCCAATCCCGCGGGGGTGCTCCACATGCGCCGCACGGCTCCGAACAGCAGCGGTACCGCGGCGGTCCCCGCGAGTGCCTCGGGCAGCTTCAAGCGACGTGGCGGAGAACCCCAGCAGCTTGACGCTCGCCACCTGCAGCCACAGGTCCACGGGCGGCTTGTCGATCGAGACGCTGCCCCCGGGCTCGAACGCGCCGAAGAAGAAGTTGTGCCAGGAGAGCGTCATGCTCTTGACGGCCGCGTCGTAGAACGGGTCGGGCGGCACCTGGCCGATGTGGATCAGGCGCAGCAGCCGCGGCTCCGGCAGTGATCAGCGCCAGCGCAAGCCACGTGGAGCCATCCGGCAGACCTTTTCATCGCCGGAACGCTAACCTCGCCCGCCCATGGCTGACGAGCAAGACGACGATGAGGTGGATCCGGTTGCGGCGGCCCATGGGCCGCGGGAGTGTATGCCCTGTCGCGGTACTGGCAAGCTGATCTCCGCCCTCGGCGGCGAGCAGAGCACGGTCGTCTGTCCCTGGTGTGGCGGCGAGGGCGTGCGCCAAACCGGCGTCGACGCCCAGGCCAAGTGGCTGACGAGGAGGCACGCGAGCGACGACGGAGGGCTCGCGCGGCGGGTCCAGCGTCTTGGTGGTCCGGGGATGGCCATCCGTCCAGGTCTTATGCAGCTATTCAGTTTGTCTGCGCGGCGGCCGATGAAGGGTCTGACAAAGCCAGTGCCAAGGCCAAGGCAAACACCTGAATGTAGGTGTGTAGCAAAGCCGGCGGCTCTCGCGGATAGACCTCGGGTTGCCAAAGGGGACGTATCGCCATTTGAGGCGATGGAACCAGGGGCTGGCGCCAAATCGGATCCTAGGAGGATTCATGTTGAACCGACTACGCCAGCGTCAAAGTGATGAGGGTGGTTTTACCCTGATCGAACTTCTGGTGGTGATCCTGATCATCGGTATTTTGGCCGCGATCGCGATTCCGTCTTTGCTTAGCCAGAAGAGCAAGGCCTACTGATTCTTCGGCGAAGGACGCTGGCTCAGACAGCTCAGACGGCTGCAGAGACGTGGGCGACCGAAAACAATGGCGAATACACGGGTATGACGGCAGCTGACTCACGAATACGAGCCGCACGATCACAGACCGCCGCTGGAGGCGGTAACGCGTACCTCTCAGGCGTGACCGTGACTGGAGGGAATGCAATACGTAGTCACAGCGACCCGACCAGCGGTCACACATTCACCAGGTCACGAAGAAGATCAAACGGAGAAATAGAACGTAATGCACGCTCGGGTACCACCATGGCTGAAAAGGCGGCTACTCCGACCGGCACACTGGTAGTACCCGACTCTCGGGCTAATGCTCAGTAGACGAAGATCAAGCAAGTCGGCAGAGGGGCGGCCGTCGGCCGCCCCTCTAGTCGTGCGGCCTCCGTCGTGGCTCCTGGCCAATCGACAGCAATCAGCTGAAGAATTAGTGCAAGGAGCATAGTTCCAGTGCCGATATAGTCGCTTAGCCAGTTTCACGGCATAGGCAGGCGCCCTAAGGGTGACGAGTCAAAGCCGACGGTTCTGCAAGGGCCGAATTGCCATCGAGATGGCGATGAGCCGGGAGGCTGGCGCCCTGTAAGCGGATCCTAGGAGTGTCCAAATGTTGTATCGACTACGCCAGCGTCAGAGTGATGAGGGTGGTTTTACCCTGATCGAACTTTTGGTTGTGATCTTGATCATCGGTATTTTGGCCGCGATCGCGATCCCGGCGTTGCTTAGCCAGAAGGGCAAGGCCAACGATTCATCGGCGAAGGAGCTTGGCTCAGACGGCCCAGACGGCGGCCGAGACGTGGGCGACCGAAAACGGTGGCAAATACGAAGACTTTCGACCGAACAGCTCACTACGATTGAGCCGTCGATCCAACTCACTGCAGGCAACGGCAAGCCAAGTCTGACCGAGGCGGAAAGACGCCGAAGGCGAAAAGGGCTACAAGGTCACTGTACAAGCACAGACCACCGGCGACAAATTCACCATTATCCGCAAAGAATGCCAACGGAGACAGTGGCAGCACCTGTGCTCAAGACCACCAACGGTTGAAGGCGGCCACGTCCAACGCGCACTAGCTGGTAGAACTCGTCTTGGGCTAATCCAAGACGAAGCTCAAGCGTCACAGAGAGGCGGCCTCCCGGCCGCCTCTCTTGCGTATGCGCGCTCAAGTGCCATCCCATCCCGGCCGATCAAGCCCCCATGGAGGCAATCACCTTCGCCGGAGTCCTCGGCGCGATCTTCGGCTCGTTCCTGAACGTCGTCGTCCACCGGCTGCCCCGTCACGAGTCGGTGGTCTCCCCGGCCTCGCACTGCCCCGGCTGCGATACGCCGGTGCAAGCCCTACGACAACATTCCGATCCTCTCCTGGCTGTTGCTGCGCGGTCACTGCCGTAGCTGCGGCGAGCCGATCTCCCCGCGCTACCCGCTCGTCGAGGCGGGCACAGGCGGCGCTGTGCATCGGCGCCGTGCTTGCGCACACCTCGGCGGCGGGTATCGCGTTGAGCGTCACGTTGATCCTGATCGTCGTGCCCGCCGCGCGTGATCGACCTCGAACACCGGATCATCCCCAACAAGATCACCGCGCTCGGCGCGGTGCTTGCGCTGGTGCTCGGCACCGCGCTGGATCCCGCCGGCGAGCCAGAACGCCTGATCGCGGGGGCCGCCGCCGGTGGCTTCCTGTTGCTCGCGGCGCTCGCCTATCCGGGTGGCATGGGCATGGGCGACGTGAAGCTCGCCGCCGTGATGGGGCTGTTCCTCGGTAGCGCCGTCGCCCCCGCGATCCTGATCGCGCTGATCTCGGGCGTGCTCGTCGGCGTCGTCGTGATCGCTCGCAAGGGCACCGCACGAGGGGCGCAAGACGGCGATTCCCTTCGGTCCCTTCCTCGCGTTCGGCGCGCTCGTGGCCGTGTTCTTCGGGCAGGACATCGTCCAGTTCTACGTCAACCACTTTCTCCACTAAAGCGCCGCCGCCTTCGCGCCGATACCCCCCGTGCGGACGATCCGGCCCGCTCTCTGAAGCGCCTCTTTCCTAAGCGTCACAAGCGCAGATGCAAGCTCCCTCCCTCAAACTATCAACCTTCGCCCGCCGCGGCGGCGTCGGACATCGTCGGCCTGGACATCCAGCCCGGTCATGTCGCCGCCGTGCAGGCCCGTGTCAACGGCTCGATCGTCGTCAAGCACGCGGCCGGCGCGCCGCTTCCGGCGGACATCGTGCGCGAAGGCGAGGTGCTCGACGAGGGCGTGCTCGCAGAGACGCTGCGCGAGCTCTTCAAGGACGGCCGTCTGAGTCGGCGCGTGCGCCTCGGCGTCGCCAACCAGCGCACGGTGCTGCGCACGCTCGAGCTGCCCGCCGATCACCGATCGCAAGGAGCTCGACGCGGCCGTGCGCTTCCAAGGCCCAGGACGAGGTGCCGATGCCGCTGAGCAATGCGGTGCTGGACTTCCACCCGCTCGGCATCTTCGACTCGCCCGAGGGTCCCCGCCAGCGGGTCGTGCTCGTGGCCGCCCAGCGCGACATGGTCCAACGTCTGCTCGCGGCGGTGCGCGACGCGGGCCTGCGTCCGGAGGGCGTCGATCTGTCGGCCTTCGCGCTTGATCCGCTCGCTGTACCGTCCCGACCCGGAGCACGCCGGCCGCGTGCTGTACCTGAACGTCGACGGGCTGACGAACATGGCGATCGCCGAGGGCACGACCTGCCGCTTCACCCGCGTAGTCGGGGGTGGCATCGAGGCGATGGCGAGCGAGCTCGCCGAGCGCCGTTCGATCCCGCTCGTCGAAGCCCGCGCGTTGATCGCCGCGGTCGACCTGACGCGTGCCGGCCCGACCTGGCGGCGCAGGCGGCTGTGGCGGAAGCGAAGCCGAGCGCCGGAGAGCGTGGTCGATCATGACGCTCCGTGCTCGACGAGGCTGGCGCCCGAGGGAGACGCGCTCGAGAGCGCAGGAGGATCAGGATGCGCGCGAACAGGCCATGAGCTATTCCGAAATGGCATCCGCGACGCCGATTGCCGCCCCACCGGTGAGTGCCGGAGATGGCAGTCATGCAGGCGTCCCCAAATGCCGACGTGCGGGCGGTGCTGCAGAACGGCATCCGCGAGATCGCCGGCGAGGTGCGCAATTCGCTCGACTTCCACCGTTCGCAGGAGGGTGGGGGCGAGGTGTCGCTCGTCGTGCTGAGCGGCTCGGCGCTCGATCTCCCGGGTTTCGCCGAGGCCCTCCAGGATCAGCTGGGCGTCCAGGTCGAGCGCGAGTCCGTGCGCCTGGATGAGCAGGATCTCGGCGGGAGTCTCTGCGCATCGCCTGGCGATCGCTGCCGGCCTGGCCGTGGAGGAGGTGCCCCAATGAGGGCCTTCAACCTGATCCCGGCCGACGAGCGCGGCGGTGCTGCGATCGGCACGGGCAAGTCGGGCGGCGGCGCGTTTGTCGTGCTCGGTGTGCTCGGCGTGCTGGCGATCTTTGCGCTGCTCTACGGCAGCGCAAGCCGCCAGATCTCCAGCCAGCGAGCCCAGGTCGCGACGCTCAACGCTCGGGCGCAGCTGGCCCAGGCACAGGCCACCCGACTGGCGCCTTACGTCAGCTTCATGGCGCTGCACGAACAGCGTGTGCAGGCGGTCGATCAGCTCGTCGACTCGCGCTTCGATTGGGCCCACGCCTTCCACGAAATCGGCCGGGTGCTGCCCAAGGACGCCTCGCTCTCCTCAATCTCGGGCACGGTCGGATCGAGCGACGCGGCGCCTCAACCTCGTCCGGCGCCGCCACAGCCGCGGGCGCGGCGAGCGCCGCGCCTGCGCCTGGTGCCGCGACGCCGCGCCGGGTGGCTCGAGCCCGGCGCCGCGTCGAGCGCGTGCGTGACCTCGGCGACGCCACCCGGCAGCGTTCCGACCTTCACGCTCAGCGGCTGCGCCACGAGCCAGACCGAGGTTGCGCTGACGCTCGACCGGCTGCGCCTGATCGACGGGGTCAGCGAAGTCACGCTGCAGAGCTCCACCAAGGCGGACGGGTGGCGGTGGCGGCAGCGCTGGTGGGAGGCAGGCGCCGGGAGCTGCCGTGTTCGCGATGCAGATGGCCTTCGACCCACTGCCGAGCGTTTCGGCGACAAGCTCCACGAGCACGACATCCACCGCGTCGGCGAGCGACTCCCGACGCCCGCGACCGGTCAGCCCACGACATCCACCGGAGGCGCCCGATGACCGGCCGCGACCGCATCGTCATCGTCGTGCTCGGCGCGCTTGCCGTGATTGGCCGCCGCATGGCTGCTGGTCGTCGCGCCCGAGCGTGAAAAGGCAGCCAAGCTCAGGCTCCGAAGTCAGCGCCGCGCAGGCTCGGCTCGACCACCGCCGAAAGTCAGGTGGCCAGCGCCCGTACCGCACAGGCGGGCTACGCGACCGCGTACGCCTCGCTCGTCAGCCTCGGCAAAGCCGTGCCGACCGGCCAAGGAAGTGCCCTCGCTGATCTACCAACTGGCACAGGCGTCCAACCAGAAGCAGGTCGAATTTACTTCGATCACGTCCAGCGGAGGTGCCGTCCGGCGGCTCGAGCGCATCGTCGAGCGCGACGCCCGCGGCGGCCGCCGCTGGCTTCACCCAGATGCCGTTCACATTCGTCTTCAACGGCAGCTTCTTCGACCTGTACAACCTCTTTCAGCAGCTGAATCGCTTCACTCTGCACACGGCGTCCGGTGGCCTGCGGGTCAGCGGCCGTCTGCTCACGATCCAGAGCGTCCAATTGGCACCGGGGACGAGCTCTGCGGGCTCTGAAAAGAACTCCGGCAGCCAAAAGAACTCCGACAGCCAGCTGACGGGCACGATCACCGCCACCGCATACGTGCTGCCCGGGAGTCAGGGGCTGACCGGCGGAGCGACCGCCGCGTCTCCGGCCGGGGTGACCCAGACGACTTCGGGCTCTGGCGCAGCGAGCTCCGCGACCACCCCCGCCGTGATAGGAGCAGGCCGATGAGCGCGGTCACGTGACTTCTTCGTCTCGCTGAAGGACGACCTGCTGGGCAGGCGCCTGCTGCCGTTCCTGCTTCTGCTGGGGGTCGCGTTGGTGGCCGCGGTTGCCTACGCGATGCTCGGCGGGGGCTCTTCGACATCAGCCCCTGCTGGCAGTGGCGGCTCCCGCCGGCGCCTCCGCGGCGGTCGCGGGACGTGGCGGTCAGTCAGGCCCCGGTAAACCCCAACCAGCCGGTCTCGGAGACCACCAACGGCACCTCCAAGCAGCATGATGGCTCAGCACGCAATCCCTTCACCCCGCTACCTGGCGCGAAGAAGGCAGCCTCATCGAGCACCAAGTCGACCGGGGCCTCCACGGCCCCGGCTCCTCCACCACGAGCTCTTCCGCGTCGGGAACATCGACCTCGAGCTCCGGAGGAACAACTCCGACGACCATCCAAAGAAACAACGCCGGCGAAACCCAAGAAGGTCTACATCCACTACCACGTGACCGCGCAGCTCGGTGTCGTGCCTCCGTCGGCCGAAGGGGCGCAGCCGCAGCCCGCACAACTGAAGACATATAGGGACATGTCGCTCGACGAACCGCTCCCCGGTAAGGCCAATCCGCAGCTCATATACCTCGGTGTGGTGCTGCGTACCGGCAAAGACGTGCTGTTTGGGCTCACAGGCGAGGCGATCCTGCACGGGAGCGCCACTTGTCAGCCCAGCCCGACGCAGTGTCAGGCGATCGAGCTGCAGGTCGGGGAGAGCGAGACGCTCGAAGTGATCGAAGCAAACGGCAGCTCGGTCACCTATGAACTGAAGCTCGTGAGCATCGGCAAGAGCCTGAGCACTGCGTCCACCGCCCGCGTCCGCGCGGCCTTCCGCGCCCAAGCCAAGGCCACGCGTGAACTGACCCGCGCCGTGCGCCAAAGCTGTCCGAGCTGCGCTACTCCCCGTGGGGCGGAGGGCTCGTGCTCGCGGAGCACCCGGCCTTCGTCGACCGATCTTTGATCGGTCGTGCCGGTGCCGCGCGCCATCACCGAGCGCTGACTGCTCAGCAAATAAGCTAAGGCGGACATGGCGCTCCGTCTGATCACCGCCGGCGAGTCGCACGGCCCCGGCTTGACCTGCCTCGTCGAGGGTCTACCCGCGGGATTGCAGCTGCGCCCCGAGGATCTCAACGCCGACATGGCACGCCGCCAGCTCGGCCATGGTCGAGGTGGGCGCATGAAGATCGAGCGCGACGCGGCCGAGGTGACGGGCGGTGTGCGTCACGGACACACGCTCGGTGGCCCGATTGCCCTACAGGTCGCAAACCGCGACTACGCCAACTGGGAAGAGCGTATGAGCCCCTGGCCGGTATCGGCGGACCCCGCCCACACCGTGGCAGAGGTCCATCTGCCGCGACCCGGTCACGCCGACTTGGTGGGGACACAGAAGTACAAGCAGACAGATGTGCGCAACATTCTCGAGCGGGCCTCGGCCCGTGAGACGGCCGCGCGTGTCGCCGGTGGGGCGCTGTGCAAGGCGTTTCTGGGCGCGCTCGGTGTCGAGATCCGCTCGCACGTCATCCAGATCGCCTCCGTCCGTGCCCCAATTCCCGAGCGATCGCTTGCGCTCGGAGGACTTCGCCGCGGTGGACAGCTCGCCCGTGCGCTGTCTCGATGCGGAGGCGGCAAAGGCCATGGTGCGCGAGATCGACACGCTGCGCAAGGCGAACGAGTCGCTCGGTGGCGTCTTCGAGGTGCAGACCTTTGGGTTACTCCCCGGGCTCGGCTCGCACATCTCCTGGGAGGAGCGCCTCGACGGGCGTCTGGCGATGGCGATCTGTTCGATCCAGGCGATCAAGGGCATGGCGGTCGGCGACGGTTTTGCCGTGGCCGGTATGCCCGGTTCAGAAGCTCACGACGAGATCTTCTTCTCAGCCGAGCGCGGCTACTACCGCGAGACCAACCGCTCCGGGGGCCTGGAGGGTGGCATGAGCACCGGCGAGCCGCTGATCGTGCGCGGCGCGATGAAGCCGCTGCCGACGCTCACCAAGCCGTTGCGTTCGGTGGACACGGAGACCCACGAGCCCACACAGGCATTGCGCGAGCGCACCGACTCCTGCACCGTTCCAGCGGCTGGGGTTGTCGGAGAGGCGATGGTTGCACTGGTGCTCGCTGACGCCTATCGCGCAAAGTTCGGTGGCGACCACATCGACGACGTCTTGGAGGCCGTCCGCGCCTACGAGGAGCGGATCGGATGGCGCAGGTAACGCAGGCCCCTGGCGGGCGGTCATCGACTCGAGCACGGGCGATCGTCTTCATCGGCTTCATGGGCGCTGGCAAGTCGACCGCCGCGATTGAGCTGGCAAGAGCGCTAGGAGTCACGGCGCTCGATAGCGACCGGATGTTGGAGGAGCGCTTCGGGCGTCCGCTTGCGGAGGAGTTCGAGCTGGGTGGCGAGACAGCTTTCAGGACAGCCGAGGAGCAACTGGTGTGCGAGCTGCTCGATGATGCCGGACGGGCCGAGCACCAAACGGTGATCGCGCTCGGCGGCGGCAGCATTCTCTCCGAGCGCGTCCGTAGGACGCTGGCTCCTCACCTGACAGTGTTGCTCGATGTCGACGTGGATGCAGCCTGGAAGCGTGTCAGCGCGGCCGAGAGAGGTGAGCGCACGGCGTCCTCTGGCGCGGGACTCAGAGACGTTCCGCGCGATCTTTGCCGAGCGTCGGGGACTATACGAGGAGCTGGCAGACGTTTTTATGCCGGCGCTTGCGCTCGGCGCGATGCCGGGAATACCCGATGCCCTGCAAGCACTCGCGGCGGCGGCGCATGGAGCTCGCCTGGTATGGGCGCACAGTGCGTCTGGTGAATACCCCGTGCTGATCGGTCGCGGACTCCTGTGCGACTGGGATGTCGAGGAGTTGGCGAAAATATGGCCCCTCGATCGAACCTCCTCACGCCCGTTTTGCGTAACCGACGAGACCGTGGCCGATCTTTATGCCGAGCGACTGGGCGAGGTGCGTGCGCTGGTGAGCGTCCCGCCAGGCGAGCGGCACAAGACACTTGCGAGCGCTGAGCGCGTATGGCGCGGACTGGTGGCCGCCGGCATGACTCGTGCCGATCACGTTGTCGCGCTCGGCGGTGGTGTTGTGGGTGACCTGGCCGGCTTCTGTGCCGCCACATACCAGCGTGGCGTGCCTGTCGTGCAAGTGCCGACGACCCTCGTCTCCCAGGTCGACTCAGCCTACGGCGGCAAGACGGGTGTGGATCTCCCGGAGGCGAAGAACTACGTGGGTGTCTACCACCAGCCTGCGGGGGTTCTCGTCGACCCGGACACACTTGCGAGCCTGCCTGCGGCGGAGCACGCCGCCGGCTGGGTGGAGGTGCTCAAGACCGCTCTGATCGCCGGCGGGGACCTGTGGGAGCACGTGGCCGCCGGGCGCGAGGTGGAAGAGGAGATGATCCTCGCCTGCGCACGCACGAAGCTGGCGGTCGTGGCTGCGGATGAGCGCGATACCGGGCGCCGTCAGGCGCTGAACCTGGGACACACCGTCGGTCATGCAATTGAGACCGCAACCGGCTATGCCCGTTATCGCCACGGCGAAGCGGTCGGTCTAGGACTGCTGGCCGCTTTGCGTCTCTCGGGGCTTGATGAACTGCGCACCCAGGTGCATGAGCTGCTGCGTGCTCGTGGGCTGCCTGTGAGGCTTGGAGATACGTCGGTCGAGGTAGAGCAAATCGTTGCCGCGACCGCGCGCGATAAGAAGCGTGTCGGCGCTCACGTGCCGTTCGTGCTCCTCGGAGCGCCCGGCGAGGTGATGACCGGCTGCCAGATCGCCGAGGTTGATCTGCGCAGCGCCGTGGCCGAGTTGATCTAGGCTCTTGCTCTGATGGTGAGTGAGCGGGATCGCATAGAGGTGATGCACGGGGTCAATCTCGACATGCTCGGTCGGCGCGATCCTCTGCACTACGGCTCGCTGACGCTGGCCGACCTGGATGCGCAGATCGTCTCGTGGGCGACGGAGTTGGGCCTACGGGTGAGCTGCTTTCAGACCAACGCTGAATCCGAGTATGTCGAGCGCCTGCACGCCTTGCGCGGACAGGTCGACGGCGTGATCCTCAATCCCGGCTCGTGGACTCACTACGCGTACGCGATCCACGACGCGTTGGAGCTGACCGGCCTACCAGCTGTGGAGGTGCATCTCTCAGATGTCCAGGCGCGTGAGCCGTGGCGGCGTCTGTCGGTGATCGGCGATCTCTGCCTCGCGACCTTCTCCGGTAAAGGGCCTGAGGGATATCGATTCGCACTTCAGCGTCTGCACGAGGAGCTTGACGAGGCCGGCCCGTGACCGGCGCCAAGAAGATGGCTGGCGCAAGCAGTGGGCGTGTAGAGCGCCTGGCGGCTGAGTTGCGCGAGCACGAGGTAGATGTGCTGCTCGTGGCGACGGCGGTCAACGTGCGCTATCTGACCGGCTTCACCGGCACCAGTGGGCTGGCCTTGATCGCCGCCGATGAAGCCGAAGACCACCGATTTTTCACCGACTTTCGCTACGCCGTCCAATCGGCGGCGCAGGTGCCGAGTGAGTTTCACCGCGAGATCGTGGCGGGCAATCTACTAGAGGCCACAGCCGAGGCGCTTGCCTCATCCACGAATACCGCAGACAGGCGCCTGGGTTTCGATGAGACGAGTCTCACCGTCAAGCAGCATGCACGTTTGGGTGAGTTGCTTGGCGTGGAGTGGGAGCTCGTTCCATGCGCCGGTGCCGTCGAGCGGTTGCGGGCAGTCAAGGATGCCGGTGAGATCGAGCGCATCCGCGCGGCAGCCACGCTCGCCGACGAGGCGCTGCAAGAGGTGCTCGAAGCCGGTGTTGTGGGTCGCACTGAGCGGGACGTGGCGATCGATCTGGAGCTGTGCATGCGCCGGCTCGGCGCTGAAGGCGCGAGCTTCCCATCGATCGTCGCCGCGGGGGCGCATGGCGCACTGCCACACGCTGAGCCGCGTGCACGTGCGATTCACAAGAACGCGCTGCTTACGATCGATTGGGGTGCAATGCACGAGGGCTACTGCTCAGACTGCACACGCACCTATGCCACGGGGGAGCGGATCTCCACACTCGCACGCGAGGTCTACGAGCTCGTCCTCTCAGCCCAAGAAAAGGGGCTCGCCGCTGTCCGGGCGGGTCCGAGCGGTCGCGAGGTGGACGGTGTGGCACGCGAGCTGATCGAGCGGGCTGGGCATGGCGAGCATTTCGGCCACGGCCTCGGCCACGGCGTCGGGCTGGAGATCCACGAGGGTCCGCGTCTCTCGCCTCGGGCCAGCGATGAGCCGCTGCTGGTCGGGAACGTGGTTACCGTCGAGCCCGGTGTCTACCTGCCGGGCCGACTCGGCGTGCGCATCGAGGATCTCGTGGCGATCACAGCGGATGGTCAGGAGGTCCTGAGCCGGCTGGGTAAGGAGCTCACGGTCGTTTCATAGCGCGTCTGAGCGACGAAAGGCCGAGGCAGGTGCAGTGAGCGCCACAACATCATGCTCGCCGCTGGGACCGTCCAGAGGACATAGAACAGATTTGCGGTGTCGGTGCTGGAGACCTGGCTGACCGCGCCGAAGCCTATCCACACCAGGAACGTCGCAGCCAGGGCGAGGAGCGGGGCGCGGTGGTGGCTGGCGATCTCCCAGGCGGCCAACGCCACCAAGAATGGGTACTGGTAGTAGACGACGTTCCAGGGATCGAGCATGCAGCGCAGCAGCAACACGAGCGCGAGCATCAGCAGGGCGTCGGAGCTCTGCACATGGCGTTGGCGCAGCCAGTAGGCGACGCCGAGCAGAATCGCCACCAATACGATCAAAGGGTGGCTGTAGCGAGCGACGAGAGCGATCGGCGCGGGGCCGAAGATCGTCGACTGTGGTCCCCCCAGTGGGCGCACGTAGTAGAGGTGCAGAGTCCACCAGATCTGCTGCGGGTGAAAGATGAACGGCGCGCTGGTAAGTCCTTTGTTGACCGCCACGAAATTGCCGGTATTGGCTAGCGCAATCGGGGCGAAAAGCGCCAGCGCGGCGCCACCGGCAGTGGCCGAGAGGCGTATGCGTTGACCGTTTGGAACCGCCGCTAGGGCAACCGGCAAGGCGAGCAGTGCCCACTGCTTGGATCCCACCGCCAATCCGAGCAAGATTGCCCCGGTGGTGATCCGTCCGCGAACCACCAACAGCATGCCGCCCACGCACAGCGCCGCCGTCAGGATCTCCTCTGGGTGTCCTCCAACCACCGCCCACTTGGCGGCTGGACTGGCCAACAGCAGGACGATCAACAACCAGCGGCTGAGAGTCGATCTACCTTCCGAGCGCTGGATTCGCGCCAACGTCAGCGCGAGCGCGGCGACGGTGGCTGCGCAGAAAAGCGTCTCGAGTCGGTAGGCGCCGTTCAATCCATCGAGCGCGCCGCCGAGTGCCAGCGCCGGAGCGTTCAGCAGCAGCGACCCGCCGTAGAAGGGTGTGAAAGCGAGAAAGCCGTGCAGATTCCGACCAGCAGTCGCCGCACCGCCGGCGCCGACTCGACGAAGAAGTCTTCCCAGATGACCACACGAAGCGTGAGGTAGTAGAGCACCGCCATCATTGCGGCGGCCATTGCGGCATCGGCGAGGCCGGGCAGGCGATGACGCATCGACATAGGCGTTGTATCGGTCCGATCTACGGCCGTCTTGAATGCCAAGCGCCGTCTCCGGAATGCCACGTGCCGGTCCGCAGCGGAGATCTGAGCCGGCTCTCTGAGGACTCGCTGCTCCTCGCGATCCGGCCCTTCGCGCACGCGATCCGATCGGGCCCTTCGCGCGAGCTCCTCAGGAGATCTCGAGCTGGCTGGGCAAGGAGCTGACGGTCCTCGCAGGGGAGGCTCGTAAATGTTTTGAGAGCAGTCCTGGCGCATATAGCCGCAGGGCGAGCGCGACCGCGAGCGGTAGTGACCAGGCCAGGAAGAAGGCTGCCTGCGCGTCGGCCGAGACGTGCAGGGGCAGCCATTGGAAGCTGACCCACGCGAGCACCGTGCTCGACAGCGCCAGGACCGCGGGACGGTGTCGCTCGCCGAGGCTCTCCCAGGTGAGCAGTGCAAGTACGAATGGGATCGGGTAGTAAACGGTGTCCCAAGTGTCCAAGACGCAGCGCAGCAGCAATAACAGCGCCAGCAGCAACAGGGCATCGGGCCGGCTACGCTTGCGGCGCCAGGCCAGCGCGGTGAGAGGCAGCGAGACAGCGACGATCAACGGGTGGCTGACACTCCCCACCCAGGCGGGTGCGGCGCGATAGCCGGGCTTGATCACACCGAACAGGCCACGCACCACGGTGCCGTGGTGGCCGAGGAACCAGAAGGCCTGCCATGGCTGGAAGATCGTGCTGGGTGGGGTGGCCGTGCCGCGCGTGGAGGCGACGAACCCGCCCGAGCCGATGAGTGTCAGTGGCGCCAGCACGACCGCCGCCGTGGCCGCGGCGCTCAGCATGCACAGCGCTCGGCGCGAGGGCAGCGCGAGCAGCACGGGTCCCACCGCGAGCAGCGCCCACTCCTTGTTGGCGATTGCCAGGCCGAGGGCCAGGCCGGCCCACAGCGGGCGCTCGTGTGCGGCGAGCAGGACCGCGGCCACGCACAACGCGCCGCCGAGCAACTCCTCGGGATGGCCAAGTTCGAGTGCGCGCAAGGTGAGCGGGTTGGCCACGCAAATCCCCAGCACGACCGCGCGAGCGAGCGTGGAATGGCTGGCGGGCGGCCATTTCGTCTCACGCATCTGTGTGACCAACCACACTCCCAGGGCGGCGGTGGCGAGCAGGCAGGGCAGGGCGAGCATGCGATACACAGCGAGCTGGCCGCCGCCCCAGAGATTTGGTAGGAGTGCGAAGGGCGCCCGCTCGACGAGCGAGCCGCCGTAGGCTGGGGCGAGACGCAGAAAGCTCAGAACGTGACCATGCACGAGCGCATCGACGGCGGGGCGCGCCTCGGTGTCATAGTCGTTCCAGGCAAAGCCGTACAGGCTGAGCCACGCCATCGTCGCGCTGCCGGCCGCCGCCAGAAACGCGCACACGGCGTTCTCGCGTACTCGCTGCTCCATGGTTTGGCATCGGCGCCGGCTGGGGTTTGCTTGAGCCTCCAGAGCGCCGATCGCACGCTTACTCCAAGCCCCCGGCAGTCCACTCTTGGTGGCGCCCGCTACCCTCCGAAGCCGTGATCAGCACAAACCAATTCAAGAACGGCAACCACATCGACGTCGACGGGACGGTCTTCAAGATCCTCGAGTTCCAGCACGTGAAGCCCGGCAAGGGCGGCGCGTTCGTGCGGACGAAGCTGCGGCGGGCTTCCGACGGCAACGTGATCGACAAGACCTTCAGGGCGGGGGAGAAGTTTCGCTCGGTGAGGACGGAGGCGCGGAGGATGCAGTTTCTATACGCCGATGGCACCGATGCGCACTTCATGGACACGGAGTCCTTCGAGCAGATTGCCGTCGCGGAGGGTACGGTGCAAGAGGCCCTACGCTGGACGAAGCCGAGTAGTGAGGTGGACGTGCTGTTCATCGACGACGAGCCGGCTGATATCCAGTTGCCGAGCGGGGTGGACCTGGAGGTAACGCAGGCCGACCCGGGCCTGCGCGGCGACAGCGTGTCGGGGGGCGGCACGAAGCCGGCGACGCTCGAGACCGGCGCGGTGATCCAGGTGCCACTGTTCGTCGAGGTGGGCGAGCGTATCCGTGTGGACACGCGCTCGGGCGAATACGTCTCGCGGGCGTAGAGGCGCGCGGTGCGGCGCTCGGATCAGCGAAGGGCCGCGGTGGTGGCGCTCTACCAGCACGACCTGACCGGTCGGCCGCTGTTAGAGACGCTCGGGCCGAACGCTTCGCTCTTTGCCCGGGCGCTGGCATATGCCGCCGCCGACCGCGCAGAGGAGCTGGATGAGGTCATCGACCGCCACGCGCATGGCTGGTCGGTACAGCGGATTCAGCCGCTGGAGCGCAGCATCATGCGTGTGGCGTTGATCGAGATGCTGCACCCCGACGTTGCCCCGGCAGTGGAGCCGATCCCGGCGGAGGGAGCGATCGAGGAGGCAGTGGAAAGCGCCAAGACATTCTGTGGAAGTGATGCGCCAGCATTCGTAAATGGAGTGCTGGGCGCAGTTTTGCGTGGAGTGCGCGAGAATCAGCCAATCCCATGAGCGGTGTCGAGCACTTGGACAATCTGATCGCGCAGCTGGAGCGTGCGGCTGAGCAGCTGCGCTCGGGCGAGCTTTCATCTGACGCCGCCGCGACGATGGTCGAGGATTGCGCCGCCCTGGCGACGCAGGCCGCGGCGGAGCTCGAGAAGTTGGCGTCAGCCGATCTTCGATCGGGCGAAGCCTTCGCGCCGGCGCCCGGCCAGGACTCCCTGCTGTAGGGCATCGGCGACGGGTGCGCGCCACAGGGTCAAGCGGCGCTGAGCAGAGGCCGAACCGATCCACGGGGGAGCCTGCTCAAAACGGCGTGCAGGGCCGTGACGCGCAGGGCCATAAAGAGGACGCTTATCCCGAGCACCTGCGCGAGGAGGTCGAGCGATACTTGGAGGCGATGCGCTTCTCCACGGAGGCGCTGACGGCGGGCCTGGAGGAGGCGATGCGCTACTCGCTGCTGGCGGGCGGCAAGCGCATCCGTCCGGTGTTGGCGTTGGCCAGCGCCAGAGCGATAGGGCTGGAGCAGCGCGAGGTGTTGCCGCTGGCGGGTGCGATCGAGCTGATCCATACCTATTCGCTGATCCACGACGATCTACCGGCGATGGACGACGACGCGCTGCGCCGGGGGCAGCCGACCTGCCACGTGAAGTTCGGTGAGGACGTGGCGATCCTCGCCGGTGATGGGCTGTATGCGGAGGCGTTTCACCACCTCCTGAGCAGCCATGACTCGCCGCCTGAGCGGGTCCTGATGGCGGCTGGCGAGCTGGCTGGCGCGACCGGCGTGAGCGGGATGGTCGGCGGGCAGTACGCGGACGTGAATCCTCATACGCCGAGGGGCCCCGAGGCGCTGCGGCGGTTGCACGAGCTGAAGACGGGTCGCTTGATCGGAGCTTCGGTGCTGTGCGTACTACTGTTAGGAGGGGTCGCGAATGGACCTGCGACAATCCAGTTTCGCCGCTTTGCCGCCGAGCTGGGTGTGTTGTTCCAAATCGTCGATGACATCCTGGACGTGACCGGCACTGATGATGCACTGGGCAAGCCGCGAGGTAGTGATGAGCGTCACGGCAAGCGCACATATGTAAGCGAATTCGGAATCGAGCGTGCCAGGGAGCTGGCTGCGGAGTCCCATCAGATGGCGCGAGAGGCGCTTGCCGAGGCTGGGGCGAAAATGAACCCGTCTCATACGACGGGCGAGCTGGAGCAGATCACCGACTTCATCTACACACGTACCTCATGAGCAGAGATAAGCAAGAGCCACCAAAGCGCCTCCTAGAGGGGATCGACGGCCCGCAGGACCTACGTGGGTTGTCTGACGAGCAGTTGTCTGGGTTGGCCCAGGAGGTGCGCGAGCACATCATCGAGACGGTAGGGGAGATCGGGGGACACTTCGGCGCCAACCTCGGTACGTGCGAGCTGGCGGTGGCACTGCACTCGGTGCTGGAGAGCCCGCGCGACAAGATCCTGTGGGATGTCGGCCACCAGGCCTACCCGCACAAGATCCTCACCGGTCGTCGCGAGCAGTTGAGCACGATCCGTCAATACGACGGGCTTGCCCCATTTTGCTCGATCGAGGAGTCTCCGCACGACATCATGGGCGCTGGGCATGCCTCGACGTCGATCGGGTATGCGGTGGGCATCAAGGAGGGGATGCGTCACGGTGGCGGCGAGCAGGGCAAGGTCGTGGCGGTGATCGGTGACGGTGCGATGACGGGTGGCGTGGCGTTCGAGGCGATCGGGCAGGCTGGTGGACTGGGCACGCCGGTCGTGGTCGTGTTGAATGACAACGGCATGTCGATTGCGCCAAACGTGGGGGCGATGTCCAGGTATTTCAACCGGGTGCGGCTGAACCCCAAGTTGTGGCACGCGCGCGAGGGCGTCGAGGGCGGACTGACGCGTCTGCCGGGCGGAATCGGCGCCGCGTTCGAGCGGCTCGGTCCACAATTGAAGGAGTCGATCAAGGCGTTCTGGGCGCCCGGCCTGTGGTGGGAGGAGCTCAACTGGGCGTATATGGGTGTCGTGGACGGCCACGACGTGCGCGCGCTGAGGGAGGCACTGAGAGAGGCGCTGGCTGCTGAGCGTCCTGTTGTGGTGCATGTGGCGACGGTCAAGGGCAAGGGGTTCGCGCCAGCCGAGGAGGGCGGGCTGGAGGGCATGGAGAAGTGGCATGCGGCCAAGCCGAAGTCGATCCTGAACGGCGTTGAGACGCGCCCCACCCCGGCGTCGGCCGCCTCAGCTCGAAGCAGCCACGCGAAGCCCGCGGCTCAGGTGCCTGCGCAGTACACGCAGGTCTTCGGCGAGGCGCTCGTGAGGGAGTGCGAACGGGACGAGCGCGTGGTGGGGATCACCGCCGCGATGAACTCGGGCACGGGGCTGAGCATCCTGCAGAAGGCGCTGCCAGACCGGTATTTCGATGTGGGGATCGCCGAGCAGCAGGCGATCCTGTTCGCCGCCGGGTTGGCGCTGCAGGGGATCAAGCCGGTGGCAGCGATCTACTCGACTTTCCTGCAGCGGGCGTATGACCAGATCGTGCACGACGTGTGCCTGCAGCGGCTGAATGTCGTGTTTGCGCTTGATCGGGCGGGGCTGGTCGGCGACGATGGGCCGACGCATCACGGGGCATTCGACATTGCCTACCTACGCTGCCTGCCGAACATCGTGCTGATGGCTCCGCGTGACGAGGCAATGCTCGTAAACATGCTGCACACCGCGCTGGTCTACGACGATGGGCCGATTGCGTTGCGCTACCCCCGCGGAGAGGGAACGGGTGCGGTGCTGCCGTCGCGGCCACAGGCGATCGAGATCGGCACGGGCGAGATCCTGATGACGTCCCACTCACCCGGCGCAAGCGCCCCTACGGGCAAACGGGTGGCCCTGATCGGCTACGGCAGTGGCGTCGGCAAGGCGCTGGAGGCAGCGGAGGAGCTGGCGCGGCACGAAATCGAGGTGACGGTCGCCGACGCACGCTTTGCGAAGCCGATAGACGCGGGTTTGATGGCTCAGCTGGCGGCTGAGCACGACCTGTTGGTGAGCGTCGAGGAGGGTGTACTGGCTGGTGGCTTCGGCAGCGCCGTGTGGGAGACCCTGAACGAGACGGGTGCGATGGGGGCGGGTGGGAGCCGGATCCTACGAGTGGGCTTGCCCGACCGCTACGTGACGCACGGCAAGCTGGCGCTGCTGCACGAGGAGGTCGGTTACACGGGCAAGCGTATCGCCGAGCGGGTGGAGGCGGCCATCGTCGATCGTCACTCCGCGACCGTGGGCGCGTAGGCACCGGTTAAATCAAACGACCCGCAGGGGAGCGCGGGCCGTTTCGGGGAGGAGGGATGCTGCTGTGCTTCGGGTCGTTCATCATGATGCCCAGAGGAGTGGGGGTTATGTGTGATGTTGATCACAGAGGCCCTGATCGAGTCGGCGGGCCGAGCCCAAGCCGAGGACGGCGAGCGACACGGTTGCCCATAGCGGCTACGGTTGCCCGTGGCGATGAGCAAGCGGCGTCTTGACACCCTGATGGCCGAGCGCGGGCTGTTCCCCTCGCGTAGCCGCGCGGCTGCATCGATTATGGCGGGCGAGGTCTATCTGGAACCCACCCATCCGAGCAGACGCAGGGCGCAGAAGCCAGGTGAGCTGGTCGAGCCCGACACCGAGGTGAGCGTCGAAGCACGACGATCGTTCGTGTCGCGTGGCGGGATCAAGCTGGCAAACGCCCTGCAGGAGAGCGGGCTGGAGGCGGAGGGCCGCTGGGCACTGGATGTGGGCGCCTCCACGGGCGGGTTCACGGACTGTCTACTACAACGGGGAGCGACGGGAGTGGTCGCGGTGGACGTCGGCTATGGCGTGCTCGACTACGGTCTGCGAATCGACCCAAGGGTGAGCGTGATGGAGCGCACGAACGCCCGGAACCTGAGCCCAGAGACGCTGCCGAGCCCACCTGCGGAGCACGCGCCGCTCGATAGAGTCGCTCACCTCAGACGCACAGATGCCTGTCCAGGGCGCCGCGGGTCGCTTGCTGCCCGACTTGGCGACGATCGACGTGTCGTTTATCTCGCTGGAGAAGGTGCTGGGGGCGGTGCTGAGGTGCTTGGCCGAGCGGTATGACGTGCTGGCCTTGGTAAAGCCGCAGTTCGAGGTTGGCAGGGAGCGGGTCGGCAAGGGGGGGGTGGTGCGCGAGGGAAGCGATCGCCGCGCGGCATTGGTGAGTGTTGGAGAGGCCGCACGCGGGCTGGGCGCGACCGTGCTCGGGTATTACTCCTCAGGGCTCCCAGGGCCAAAGGGCAACCGCGAGACGTTCATATGGTTGGCCGAGCCACGCCGTGCTAGCCGATCTTCGATCGGTGGGGCGGGAGATGTGGCTGAGCTGGAGAGCATGGCGCGGAAGGTGGAGCCATGAGGGAGATCACGGTCTTCACGCACCGCCGCCCCGAGGACACGAGCGCAGCCCTGAGACGTCTCGCCGCGGCGGCCGCGGACGCCGGCGTGACGCTACGGATGGACGAGGAGGAGACGCGCAAGCACCAGACCCTAGTGGCAGGGCCTGGGATGGCGGTGGACGCGCCGGTGAAGGATGACGTCGAGCTGTGCGTGGTGTTGGGCGGGGATGGAACGATCTTGCGCGCGCTGCAGCGGTATGCGGGCACGGACGTGCCGGTGTTCGCGGTCAACTTTGGCGAGATCGGCTTCTTGGCGACGGTGGAGCCACAGGACATCGAGGACGGCATTCGTCGCGCGTTGGATGGGGATTTCGAGCTGCTGCGGTTGCCTGGGATCGTGCTGAACGAGCCGCAAGGGCGATCGGAGATTGGGGGCGCCGCCGCCGGCCCAGCCCTCCGGGCCGGTTCTCTGACGGCGGTCAACGATGTGGCAATTCACCGCAAGGTCGGCGAGCGGGTGGCGCAGATCGCCTACGCCTTGGACGGCGAGGAGGTTGGGAGCGTGCGATGCGACGGCCTGGTGGTGGCGACTCCAGCGGGATCGACCGGCTACAACTTGGCCAACGGCGGGCCAGTGATGGCATGGGGAGTCGAGGGGTTCGTGGTGTCGTTCATCGCGCCCCACTCGCTCGCTGCGCGCACGCTGGTGGTTGCGCCACGCGACCGGCTGACGATCCACAACCGCTCGCGCGAGCCACTGGATGTGGCCGTCGACGGGCGTCCGGCGTGCGAGATCCCGCCTGGCGAGGCGATCGACGCGCGGTTCGTGGACGCGGTGGGGAGGATCGCGCAGCTGCCAGGCTCCTCGTTCTATCGCAGGCTGCGCGAGAAGTTCGGACGCCTGGCTAGCTGAGGGGCCGCTTTGTGGCGCGCCTGCGCGCCGTTCTATGGCGCCACCCCGTCAGGGTGGGGTGGGGAAGCCCCGTTCAGGCGACCTGCGTTGCTGGCGGGTCGTGGATCTCGCCGGCGTCTTGCATCGAGGTGACGAAGTCGTTGAGCTGGTCGCGCGAGAAGCGGCGCTGGCCGCCGGGTGTCCGATAGCAGTGGATGTGACCGGCGTCGGTCCAGCGGCGGATCGTTGCGAGCGAGACGCCGACATAGCGGGCCGCCTGGGAGCTCGTGAAGACGAGCTGCCGGTCGCTTGGGGATGGGAGGGGCCTAAGGGTCATGATTTGCCTTCTTGCGCTTAGGGGGCTAATGCACCACGTTTCGGCCGTATGGAGGCGGAAGTCGAGCGCCGCGAAGCTTTGTGGACGTTTGGCCGAGAAAGCGCGCAAATCGCACGGCATCGACGCCGCGGGTCATCGAGTCCCCGCATCCGCAAGCAAACCGCAGAGCCCTTGGCAAACTGGGCATTTTCGCGCGCGGACGTGTCGCGCGAGACACGAGCGGCGACGCTGGCTATGCGTGTTGGATGCGGAGCTCGTCGCCGCGAGCGCCAAGATCTTCGCCGGGAGTCCCAGCGGGGCTGTCCACGATCAGCACCGGTAGCGCGGGGTGCCGGTGGGTGAGCATGTGCATCAAGGACTCAGCGGGAGCGTCGTCGAGGTCGCTGGAGATGATCGCCATGCGACTGTGGGGGGCGGACTCCAGCACGTCGCAAATCGTGTCGGCCTCCGCGAACACAGTGTTCGCTGGCAGGGTCTCGGTCAGCTCGTCGAGCAGGACGGCGCGCCGGTCGGCGTCCGATCCAGCTATCAAGACACGGGTGGGACCGTCGATCACGCGCAGCTCCGGTGGAGCGGCGTCGTGGCCGTCAAGGGACTCGGGGTGTGTGGGATATGCAAGTCCTTGGCCGTGCAGCAAGCGCAGCGAGGGTGCCCGGGTGCGTGAGCGTGTACTAGGGCGTGGGCGTGTAGGTGAGTGTGTGTGACTCATAGCCGTGAGACTCCCGGCATCGCAGGCCAGCTGTCGGTGAGCACGATCCGCTTGGGCTCGAGTGAGACCTCGAATGAGACCTCGTCGGTCTCGGTCTCCAAGTCGTTACGCAGCTCCATACGCCCGAGCACCGAGAGCGCCGCGAAGCCCGTGGCCGTCAGGGTCAACCAAGTCATCGCGATACTCAGGGCGATCATCCGGACTCCTTCGTTCTCGCGGATGGGTTCTTGCGTGGCATAGCCGACATGATGAGTTCTCGCGGAACGTTTGTCTGTAGAGCGGGTGGTGTCGATCGTGTGGTCCTAAAGGTGCAGATCGGTGTAGTCCTTCCGGGCCGACTCAACAGTCCTCGAAAGCCGTCCCGGTGAGCCGCTACCGTGTGCGCTCGATGGATGCCGCTGACACGCCAGGGGTGGATCGACCGATCGACGTGATCATCGCGGACGACCACGGGGTCGTCCGCGACGGCATCCGCATGGTGCTCGAGCGCGAGGTAGGGGAGTTCCGGGTAGTGGCGGAAGCCGCCGACGTTCCCGCCACGATCAGGGCTGTGCGCGAGCACAAGCCGGATCTGCTCACGCTGGACCTCTCGATGCCGGGCGGCTCGAGTCTGGCGGCGCTTCCTTCGTGCTTCGTCGCGCATCCAACATTGGCGGTCGCGATCCTGACGATGCGCGAGGACCCCGAGTATGCTCGTCAAGCGTTGCGGGCGGGGGCGCGCAGCTACGTGTTGAAGGAGGCCGAGCCGGCCGAGCTGTTGCAGGCATTCAGGTTGGCGGTAGCCGGCGGCAACTACCTGCACCCACGATTGGGCGCGCTGATGGCCACCGGCGATGAGGTCCCCAGCGATGGTGTGGCGCTGTCCGAGCGCGAGCGCGAGGTGGTGCGGCTGATCGCCAACGGCTTCACCAACCCGCAGATCGCCGAGCAGCTACATGTGGCGGAGCGCACGGTGAAGACGTACCGAGCGCGAGCGATCGAGAAGCTCGGGTTCTCCTCACGAGCGGAGATCACGGCCTACGCCCGGCGGCTCGGCTTGGTGGATTAGGTCGTTGGTCGTCCTCAGGCCGTGGGCCTCCTGAGGTAGGTCGTCCTCAGGTCGTTGGTCGTCCCGCCAAAGGGACCGTCAGACGCATGACGGTCCCTTTGCCCGGTGCCGGGACGAGCTCCAGCTCGCCTTCGACCAGCTCGGCACGCTCGCGCATGCCCGACATTCCGAACCCGCCCTCCAAACCGTCGCCCCGCGGCCCAAGGCGGTCCGCTTCAGGAAGTCCCTGCCCATCGTCGGTCACCGAGGCGTGAATCATTCCGTTGCGCTCGACGATCCTGATTGTCGCCTGGGTCGCCTGCGCGTGGCGGCTCACGTTGGTCAGCGCCTCCTGCACGACGCGATAGATCGTGCTCTCGAGCTCGGGATCCAAGCGCCGCTGATCTCTCTCTGAGCCGGGGTGGTCGGACTCTGAGTCGGGGGGATCGGACTCCGAGCCGAGATCGATCTCGGTCTGCACCTCCAAACCATCGATCGCCTGCGCGCGCCGGGCGAGCGCCTGCAGCGCCGCCGCCAATCCAAGGTCATCGAGTGCCGCCGGACGCAGCTCGGTGATCAGGTGGCGCAGGCCGTCGATCTCATCGCCGAGTCCCTCGAGCACCGTCTCGACTGCGGCGCTCATCGCCGTCTGCTCATCGATGTCGCGGGCGTGGGCAAGCTGCAGACGCAGCGCCCCGAGGCCCTGAATGGTTTCGTCGTGGATCTCGCGGGCCCAGCGCGTGCGCTCACGCTCGCGCGCCTCCATGCCATAGCGCAGGCGCTTGATCTCGACCGAGCGCTCCGCGGCGAGTCGCTGCGCAACGCTCGTCGCAAACGCGTTCAATGCCCGCCGGTCGGGGCCGCGGAAGCCGCCGTCGCCGCGCAGAGCGATTACCAGGCCGCCACCGTAGCCCTCCATGCTCAGCGGCTCGACCAAGGCGGCGCGTGCCTCCAACCCCAGTTCGTGCAGCCATGCGGCCTCCTGCCCTCGCGGACGGTCCAGCGACACCGGCTCGCCCAGGCGGTACAGCTCGCCCAGTGCGCTGCCCTCGACAGGGACGATCCGTAGGCGGACGGTCTCCGCGCCACTGGAGGCGGCCACACGCAGCTCGCCGCGCTCCTCGATCACGACCAGCAGCGTGCCGGCATCGAGCAGCGCCAAGCCGCGATCGGCCATCAGCCGCAGCAGCCACAACTCTGATCCAGTGAGCATCGGGCGAGATTATGTCTCGATCGTCTCCATGTCGTGCTCTCGGTGCGCGGCGGCCCGTGTCTGGGCCAGCAACTCCACGCCGCCGACGTCCTCTCGCCAAGCCGCGAGTCCCACTGATATACGCAGTGGCTGGCGCTCCCCGTCGGCTTCGACCTTGA
The DNA here is from genome assembly GCA_963822625.1 of uncultured Solirubrobacterales bacterium. Classification (GTDB taxonomy): domain Bacteria; phylum Actinomycetota; class Thermoleophilia; order Solirubrobacterales; family Solirubrobacteraceae; genus Palsa-744. Next base: position 286,649 of record CAWGIH010000001.1, read on the forward strand.
TCGCGCGCAGACGCCCGAGCGCTCGTCTGGCGACGATCTCACCGCGTGGCCCGTCGGCGCCGGGCAGCAGCACCGCGAGCTCGCCCTCACTCGGCCTGCCCACCCGGTCGAAGCGACGCAGCTCGCGGCGCAACGCCTCGCCCACGTAGACGAGCGTCTGCTCGGATAGCTCGTTGCCGTGGGCCTTGGCCAGCTCGGGGAGGTTCTCGATTATCACCAACAGGCAGCTCAGCGGTGTGCCGTGGCGTGCGGCGCGGTTGATCTCTTCCTCCAGGCGCTCTTGCAACGCCCCTGCGGACAAGCAGACCACAGATCCCGGTGGTATCGGGCCTGCTGAGTGCTGGTGTTGGTCCTTGGCGGCCATTCCGTTGGCGGTCTCAAACGGTGGTTGGTTCCCTGCAGGGTCCATCCCGCTTCGTTCTTGATTATGCCCTCTCATCGATTATCAATCTCCCTGACATAAATCGACCGTTAAGTTCCCTGGCATAACCACGCATGCTCCGGCCCAGGCTGTGGGCGACTCCCACGATCTTGTCTTCTCCTTGCGATCCGTCCCCGTGCGCTGCTACACCTGCCTGCGTGCTTGCAGAGTTGAACGTCGAGAACCTCCTGTTGATCGAGCGCGCGCAGCTGCGGCTGGCGCCCGGACTGAATGTGCTCACGGGCGAGACGGGGGCCGGCAAGACGGTGCTCGCTCACGCGCTCGACCTGCTCCTCGGGGGTCGCGCGCGTCCCGGAATTGTGCGTCCCGGCGCCCCGGAGGCCTATGTCGAGGGTGTCTTCGAGCTGCCCGACTCACTGCGCGCAGAGCTTGCCGAGCGGATCCCGGAGGACGCGCAGGAGATAGTTCTCGCGCGTCGTCTCGGCTCTGACGGACGCACGCGCGCATATCTGAACGGCCGCTCCGCGACGATCTCGGAGCTTCGCGATCTGGGCTCGCGTCTGGTCTCCTTCTACGGTCAGCACGAGCATCGCAAGCTGACCCTCGCGGGCGTCCAGCTCGAGATCCTCGACGCTCTCTGCGGTCCCGATCATACGTTGCGCCTGCGCGCCTGCGCCAAGGTCTTCGCCGAAACCCGTGCGCTCGCCGCGGAGCTCGACTCGCTGCGTGATCTGGCCTCGGCGCGAGAGCACGAGCTAGACCTGCTCGAGCACGAGCTCTCCGAGATCGATGGGGCCGGGCTGGACCAGCGCGAGTACGACGAGCTGCTGGCCGCGCGCGCTCGCCTGGGCCGTCTCGATGCGCTGCGTATCGCCGCGGACGCAGGCGCGGACGCGCTGGCTTCCGAGGACTCCTCTGCTGCTCGCGGCAGCTCACAGCTGATGGCCAGCGCCGCCGTAGACATGGACGCGCTCGCCGGCGTCGACCCACGTCTCGATGCCCTGGCCGAGCGTATGCGTGGCCTCGTGATCGAGTCGCAGGACTTGTCCACTGAGCTGCGCGGCTACTGCGAAGAGGTGATGAGCGAGGACGGCTCGCTCGACACGGTCGAGGAACGCCTTGCGGGCATCGAGCGACTGGTGCGTAAGCACGGTGGGACGCTCGCCGCAGTGCTCGACTACGCCGCTCACGCCCGTGCGCGGCGCGATCAGCTGGCGGGCGCCGAGGTGGCGCTCTCGCAGGTCACCGCGCGTTTGAACCAGGCACGGTCGGCGCTGCAGGAGCACGTTCTCGCCCTGCGCAAGGCGCGCAAGCTCCACGCCCCACGCCTCGAGCACGCGGTACGCGAGCAGCTCGCGGCGTTGGCGATGGCGGATGCCACTTTCGAGATCTCCTTCAGCTCGCGCGAGGCCGGTCCCGCGGGCGGTGACGCTGTGGAGTTCATGATCGCCCCCAACCCTGGCGTGCCGCCCGGTCCGCTGCGCGAGATCGGCTCCGGCGGAGAGCTCTCGCGCGTGATGCTCGCGCTCGCCACGGTGCCCGATCGTCCCGCTCCGGCGCGGGGCGGTGCTCGCGGCGGCGCCACGGATGCCTCCTCCTCCTCCTCCTCCTCCTCCTCGGCACAGGCAACGCTCGTATTCGACGAGGTCGACGCCGGCATCGGGGGTCACACGGCGCGTGCGGTAGGCGAGCGCCTGCGCGAGCTCGGCCGCGGTAGACAGGTGCTGTGCATCACCCATCTACCCCAGATCGCCTCGCTTGGCGACCGTCACTTCTCGGTGGTCAAGGACACCACAGCCGACCCCACCCGAGCCGCTGTGCTCCAGCTCCCCGAGGCCGACGTAGTCTCCGAGTTGGTTCGCATGCTCGGCGCTGAGGAGACTGACGGCGCCGCGCGTCGCCACGCGCAGGATCTGCGTAAGGCCGCCTGAGCACTCGTAGAACGTGCGCTTTGCGCCCGCGGCCGTTACTCTCGCTCGATGGCCGCGAACCCGCGCAGCCCGCGGCAGCCCGCGTCGCAGGGTCCTATCGACGTGCCGACGTCCGCCCCGCTGCCCGGAGGGGATGTTGCGCCCTGGCGCACGGTCACCGGACCGGTGCGCCCCGGCCGTCGGACCAAGCTGCTCGTCAGGCACCTCTCTCGTGGCGATATCGCGCTGATCGATCACCTGGACATCGACCGGGTCTCGGCCGAGGAGCTGATCGCCGCGGACGTCGGTGCCGTGTTGAACTGCCGCTCCTCATCCAGCGGCTCCTATCCTAACCTCGGCCCCCAGTTGCTCGTTGAAGCGGGCATTCACCTGGTCGACCTGCCGGACGATTCGCTCTTTGACGGGCTCTCCGACGGAGAGGCGGTAACCGTGCGCGATGGCGACGTCACGCGCGAGGGCGAGGTACTCGTCCGTGGGGAAGTGCTCGACCTCACCCGCGTGCTCGCTGAGACCGAAGCCCGTCGCCATGAGGTCGGCGAGGCACTCGAGCGCTTCGCGCACAACACGATCGAGCACATGCTCGAGGAGCGCGAGCTGCTCTCCGGGAAGATCGAGATGCCGCGCTTTACGACTGACTTCCGCGACCGCGCCGCGCTCGTGGTCGTCCGCGGTGTCGGTCATCAGCGCGACCTGCGCGCCCTGCGGCCGTTCATTCGGGATATGCATCCCGTGCTGATTGCCGTCGACGGGGGCGCTGAGGCGCTGCTGGAAGAGGGCCTGCGCCCCGACATGATCGTCGGGGACATGGACTCGGCCGGCGAGGCGGCCCTGATGAGCTCGAGCGGCCGTCGAGGGTGGAGCGCAGGCGCGGGCGGGTTGGGCGCATCCAGGAGGAGCAGTGGCGCAGAGCTCGTCGTACATGCCTACCCCGACGGACGCGCCCCCGGCCGTGAGCGTCTGGAAGCACTGGGCCTGCCCTTCAAGCTCGTGCCGGCGCCGGGCACCAGCCAGGATGTGGCGATGCTGATCGCCGCTGAGAAGGGGGCCAACCTGATCGTCTCGGTGGGCTCCCAATTCAATCTAGTCGAGTTCCTCGACCGCAACCGCAAGGGCATGTCCTCGACGTTCCTGACGCGTCTTCGCATTGGCGAGATCCTCGTCGACGCCAAGGGTGTGAGCCGCCTGTATCACCCCCGGCCGGGCTTGACCCCACTGCTGGCAGTTGTCGTGGCGGGTCTGATCGCGATGATCGCCGTCGTCTGGATGACCCCGGCGCTACGCGACGTGGTGGACTTGCTCTGGCTCAAGCTTCAGCTGCTCGTCTGAGCATGTTCGACTACCGCTACCACGCGCTCTCCCTGGCTGCGGTGCTATTCGCCCTGGCGGTGGGCGTGCTGATCGGCGTGGCGATCGGTGATTCGAACCTCGTCTCCTCTGCCAAGAACGGGATCGTGCACAACCTCGAATCGGAAGTCGGTGGCGCACAGCGGCATGTCGAAACGCTGCAGACGCAGCTGAACTCCGAGGAAGCCTTCGCAAACGATCTCTACCCGCTCGCCGTCCATGACCTGCTCAGCGGCCGCAACATCGGCCTGGTGTTCCTCGGTGGCTCCTCCGACCGCGTGAACGGCCTCGTGCGCGGCGCGATCACGGAGGCCGGCGGCAACCTGGCTACGGTCGTGGCGGTGCGCGAGCCCCTGGACCTGAACGGTCTCGCGCAGGGGGCGAGCGGGACCATCTATGCCGGAGTCGCCACCGATCCGAAGCTGGTGCACAAGTTCGGCGGCCTCGCCGGGCGCCAGCTCGTCAGCGGTGGCGCGCAGGTGAGCCGAGAGCTCCTCAGCCGGGTGCGTGGAAGCCTGCTGAGCGCCTTCGACGGTCAGCTCGGCAAGCTCGAAGGTCTCGTCGTGATGCACGCCGATCCGGCAGAGATGACCAGTGAGCAGACTCAGGCGAGCGTCGCGTTCGAGTCGGGGCTGATTGCCGGCGTCACCGCGGTCGGGGTCCCGGTGGTGGGGGTCGAGCTGAGTAATACCGAACCATCCCAGGTGCCCTGGTACAAGAGCAAGGGCATCTCCAGTGTCGACGACCTCGACGCACTCGCGGGTCAGGCCGCGCTCGTCTATGCGCTCACGGGATCTGAGGGCGCTTACGGGGTCAAGTCCACCGCGGACTCGTTGCTGCCGAATGTCGTCAGAGGCTCGCTCCAACCGTGAGCGCAGCGGCTCGCTCCAACGTGAGGCGATGTCCGCGCTCATCGCTAGCTTTCGTACATGCACGCCCTGCCGTTCCTGCTAGCACTCGTGAGTGCCGTGATCCTGGCTCCAGCCGTATTACGCATGCTCGGAGAGGGTGGCCACACGCAGGCCAACTACCGCGAGTGCATGCTCCCGTATCCCTTCGGAATGCTGATCGTGGCAGCAGTGCTGCTCGCGCTGATCCCCCTTGCGCTGCTGCAGCGGCTGGCAGGCTCCGATGTCTTTCATCCGGAGGTGCTTCTGATTGCCGTCTATGCGCTCGGCGTCACCACGCTTGGCCTGATCGACGACACGCTTGCCGAGAATCATCTCGGCGTGACGGGCCCGAGGAGCACCCGGCGTGGCTGGCGCGGCCACGGTCGCGCGGCACTGCGGGGTGAGCTCTCCACGGGGGCGCTGAAGGCCGCGGGCTCGCTCGGCTTGGCGCTTTTCGCGCTGAGCTTTGACGGGCTCTCCAAGCCGCGATGGCTGCTGGCTGCCGGAGTGCTCGTGCTGGCCACCAACGCCTTCAACCTGCTCGACCTGCGCCCCGGCCGCGCGACCAAGGCATTCGTGCTGCTCGGCGCGGGCCTGACGCTCGGCTCGATGGACTTGAGGCCACTGTGGGCGCTCGGCCTGTTCGCTGCGCCTGTGCTCGTGGCCGGCACATATGACCTGCGCGAGCGCGCAATGCTCGGTGATACAGGTGCGAACCTGATCGGTGCGCTGGCAGGCCTATGGTTGGTGCTGACCCTGTCCTGGACAGGCCAGCTGATCGCGCTCGCATTGCTCGTCGCAATCACGCTGTACGGTGAGCTGCGCTCGATCTCCGCACTCGTGGAACGGACGCCGGGGCTGCGCGCACTAGACTCCTGGGGCAGGCCTTCATGACTCCGCGCCCATCCGACCGCCACGCTGTAGCACCGTCCAAGACCCGGTTCATTTTCGTGACCGGTGGCGTCGTCTCCTCTCTGGGCAAGGGGATCGCCGCGGCCTCGATCGGTCGCCTGCTCGTCTCACGTGGCTTGACGGTGGGCCTGCAGAAGTTTGACCCCTACATCAATGTCGACCCGGGCACGATGTCGCCCTACCAGCACGGCGAGGTGTTCGTAACCGAGGACGGGGCGGAGACAGATCTCGATCTCGGACACTATGAGCGCTTCACCGACGCCAACACCAGCCGGGCTTCCAACGTCACGGCCGGGGGCATCTACGACGCCGTGATCCGGCGCGAGCGCAGGGGTGACTATCTCGGCGGCACGGTGCAGGTCGTGCCGCACATCACCGACGAGATCAAGCAGCGCATCGCCCTGATCGCCGAGTCCTCCGACGTGGACTTCGTGGTCACCGAGATCGGCGGCACCGTCGGCGACATCGAGTCGCTGCCCTTTCTCGAGGCGATCCGCCAGTTCCCCGTGGACGTGGGACGCCGACGCTGCATGTTCATCCATTTGACCCTCGTCCCATACATCGGCCACGCGGGCGAGCTGAAGACCAAGCCGACCCAGCACTCAGTCAACGAGTTACGTCGCATCGGCATCGCTCCGGACATGCTCATGTGCCGTTCAGAGGGCTCGCTTTCTTCGGAGATTCGCAAGAAGATCGCGCTGTTCGCGAGCTTGCCCGTGGGGGCAATCATCTCGGCCTGTGACGTGGACAACATCTACAAGGTGCCGCTCACCTTCCGTGAGCAAGGTGTGGACGACTTCATCCTCGAGCACTTTGGCCTGGAGGCGTCCACGCCTGATCTGTCGAGCTGGCAAGAACCGATCGAACGGGCGCAGCGCAGCGGCCGAACCGTGAGGATCGCATTGGTCGGGAAGTATGTGCAGCTGAAGGATGCCTACCTCTCAGTCTCCGAGGCGCTGCGACACGCCGCCTCGCTGCAGGACGGCAAGGTCGAGATCGACTGGATCGACTCCGAGCAGTTGGAGCGACCGGGGGCCCGCTCTGAGGGCACGGCCAGCGAGGACGGTGACGACGGCGAGGACATCACTGAGTCCTCAGCGATCGACCGGTTGGCTCGTGCCGACGGCATCCTGATCCCTGGCGGCTTTGGCGGAAGAGGGATCGAGGGCAAGATCGCCGCGGCGCAGGTGGCGCGTGAGGAAGGGATTCCGTATTTGGGCATTTGCCTCGGGATGCAGATCGCCGTGGCCGAGTTCGCGCGGAACGTGGCGGATATGGAGGGGGCCAACTCAACCGAGTTCGATCTCGAGACGCCGTTCCCGGTCATCGATTTGCTGCCCGAGCAGAAGGAGGTCGCCGATCTCGGCGGCACGATGCGCTTGGGCGCCGATCCGATCAAGCTCCATGCCGGTACGCGAGCGCGCGAGATCTACGGTGAGGCGGTCATCTACGAGCGCCACCGCCACCGCTATGAGGTCAACAATCTGCTGCGTAAGCGCCTGCAGAGCGCCGGTCTGCATATTTCAGGCACATCTCCCGACGAGCGTCTCGTCGAGGTTGTCGAGCTCGAGGATCATCCTTTCTTTGTGGCCTGTCAATTCCACCCCGAGTTCAAGTCCCGTCCCGAGCGTCCAGCTCCTCTGTTCCGTGACTTCATCGCCGCCGCACTGCAGCGAGCAGCTGCGCGTGCGGAGCACTCGACGCTCGCCGACACGCCATGAGTGGCGATCTATCCGGTGTCGAGAGACTGCGCGGGGTGGAACCTGAGGTGGCCCGCATGCTGCGTGTGGAGACGATTTTCCGCGTCGCTGACGAGCTGCACGGGCAGACCGTCGCGGCCAAGTTGATCGATCGCGTGCACGAGATAGCCAACCTTCCAGAGTGCGAGTGCGACGTGGACGTAAGCGTCGAGTGGGCACAGGCGGATAGTTCCGCCGATCCCGGCTGTGTGCCGGCCGGCGGCGCGCCGCCGGCCGGTGGGCATTCCGCCGAGCGATAACGTCCAGCGCCAATGCTAAAGCTTCGCCGTGCCACCGTCCTCGACGCCGGTCTCCCCGGGAGTGCAGGAGAGCAGGATCTCGTGATCGAGCTGATGGCCGCCGGCGGCGCTGGCGCCGGCGACGGGATCAGCAGGCCGGCGATTGCGGACGTGGCCCTCGTCGGTCGCGCTGAGGTGGGCGACGAGCTGGTGGTCAATGTGCAGGCCCGCGATCTCGGTTTGGGCTCAGGCGGTTTCGACATCGTCCACGTCAACCTCTCGCGCGGGCTCACGGGCGAGGAAGAAGATTGGGATCTCGCCCACCCCGCCTACCCCGCGCGTCCAAATGTGATGAAGCTCAACTACACGAGCCTCCAGCACACCGTCGCGCCGGTCGAGGAGCTCATGCCGGCAGAGCTCCCGGTCGGTCCGCTGGATCGCCCGGTCGCTGTGCTCGCTCTGCATGCTCAGCTGGCGCCAGTCGCCTGGGCCTTCGCACAGATTCTTCCCGGCAGCCGTCTCGGGTACGTGCAGACCGAGGGAGGCGCGCTGCCCGGTGGGCATTCGCGCACGGTCCGCTCGCTGCGTGAGCGCGGTCTACTGGCCGGACACCTGACCGCCGGCGCCGCGTTCGGGGGAGAGGGTGAGGCGGTCACAACGATTGGCGCCCTGCACCACGGCCTGCGTAGTCTCGGCTGGGACGCGGTGCTCTGCGGACCCGGTCCCGGCATTGTGGGCTCTAGCTCGCCGCTCGGACACGGTGGCATGTCCGCTCTGAACTCAGCGCATGCCGCGCTGGCACTCGGTGTCCCCACGCTGTTGGTGGCCCGGATGTCCTCGGGAGATCCTCGGATGCGCCATCGCGGCATCTCACACCACACGCTCACGGTGCTCGACCTGCTGCTCGAGCCGGTCACGGTGGCGCTGCCTGCTGGTGTGCGTTCGCCGGTCGGGGCCGATCTGCGCGCCGGTCTCGGCGCTGTCTTTGCGGGGACATCGCCGAGCCGACCGCCTAGAAATCGGCCGGCACTCGAGCTGAACGTTGAGCGACCGGCGCGCATCACACGCCACGACTGGCGCCGGGCGAGCATCGACCTGCCGGCATACGCCGCCACCAATCTTCCCGCCGAGACGATGGGCCGTGGGTTGGCCGAAGACCCGCTGTTCTTTGGAGCGGCGCTTGCCGGCGGTGGCACTTTGGCGGAGCTCACGGGCGATGCCGATCATGGCGAGGATGGGATGGGGGAGACTGAACAGCCTGTTGCACCGTCAAGGAGCCTCTGAGGAGGAGGCGAAGCTGGAGGGGTGAGTTCTTCCGGGACCATCCCGTCCGCCACGAGGACGAGCATCGAGCTCGAGCGGCTGATGCTCGACTTCCTCGCCTACCTCGAGTTGGAGCGGGGTCTATCACGCAACACGCTGGATGCATACCGCTCCGATCTAATGCAGTTCGGCCAGTTCTTGGACCGTCGGGGACTGAGCGTGATGCGGGCGCGGCACAGCGACCTCGCGGCCTTTCTCTCCGAGCTTGCCGAGGGTATCGACGGACGCCCACCGGGGGCCGCGGCCACCCTGCAGCGTAAGGCTGCCGCGCTTCGCTCGTTTTACCGTTACCTGCGGCGTGAGGATGCGATCGGGCACGATCCAACGGCTGAGCTTCGCGGGCCGCCGAAGACCCAGCGTCTGCCCCGGGTGCTCACGCGTGAGGAGGTGGCGAGGCTGCTGAGCGAGCCTAAGGGGACCGAGCCCCTTGCGCTGCGCGATCGCGCTCTGCTGGAGGTGATCTACGCGTGCGGCCTGCGTGCCTCGGAGGCGATTGGACTCGAGGCCGGCGATATCGATCTCGACGAAGGGATGCTGCGCGCGCGAGGCAAGGGCTCCAAGGAGCGGGTCGTGCCAGTTGGCCGCCATGCAGTGGCGGCGTTGGACAAATACGAGCTACGTGGACGCCCTGCGCTGGTTGCTCACAAGTTGGAGTCGCGGCTCCTCGTCAACCATCGCGGCGGTGCTCTGACGCGTCAGGGTCTCTACAAGATCGTCCAAGGCCATGCCCGTAGCGCTGGCCTGGAGCAGAGGATGAGCCCACACACGCTTCGCCACAGCTTCGCCACGCACATGTTGGAGGGAGGTTGTGATCTGCGCTCCTTACAAGAGATGCTCGGTCACGCCGACCTCGCAACCACCCAGGTCTACACGCACCTTTCGGCTGATCGGCTGAAGGACGTCTACTTCCGGGCACACCCTCGGGCGAAGGCTCATCGCTCGCCGTCCGCAGGCTCCTGACCGCCGGTACCGATCCCGAGGCCTGTGAATCGTTCCTGAGATCGGGGAATCATTCATAAGCTAGGGCTGTGCCCGAGCTTCCCGAGGTCGAGACGATCAAGCGCCAGCTCGCGCCGCTCGTGCAGGGGCGGAGGTTGGAGCGAGTGGAGATCCTCGACGCGCGCTGGTCGCGGCCACTGGCTCCACGGGAACTAGCCGAAGCGCTCGAGGGCCGGCTCGTGGAGAAGCTGGGCAGGCGAGGTAAGTACTTGGTCTGGGACTTGGAGGACGACGTGCATCTGGTCCAGCACCTGCGCATGACCGGGGCTGTGCTGTGCGATCCAGAGCCTGAGCCATCACATACTCGCGTGCGCATCGAGCTCAGCCGGGGGCGGCGGCTGGTGATTGTCGATCCGCGCCGGTTCGGCACCGGCGAGCTGCTCTTAGGCGAAGAGGCACTTCAGGGGTTCTTTGCCGCTCGCTTGGGGCTGGAGCCGCTGGACGAGCTGTTTACCGCCGAGCACCTGCGCCGACAGGCACGCGGACGCATCGGGCCGGTGAAGGCCTTCCTGCTCGACCAGCGCCGCATCGCCGGCGTGGGAAACATCTACGCCGACGAGGCGCTGTTCCGGGCAGGTATCCACCCGCTGCGACCCGCCGGAGGATTGTCGAAGGAGCAGTATGCGCGCCTGCGCGAGACGACGATCGCCTCACTGCGGGATGGCATCCAGGCGCGCGGAGCAACGATCGACGACTTCCGCCACGTCGACGGCGTGCACGGGTCCTTTCAGAACCAATTCCTCGTGCACCGACGCGAGGGAGAGCCGTGCGGGACGTGTGGAACGACGATCGTGAAGATGGTCGTCGGCGGGCGGGGAACCTATGTGTGTGAGTCTTGCCAGCCGCGACCCCGACGGCGGCCCAGGCGCGGCGTAGCCGGTGCTCTCAGGCGGCGAGGAGCTCGTCCAGGCGACCGCTCTCGGCGGCGGCTTGGACCTCGGTGAAGCCGCCCAGCAGCTCACCGTCGATGATCACCTGGGGGAAGGTCATCATCCCGGTCTGCTGCGCCAGCTCCACTCGGCCCTCGGGGTCTCGGGACAGGTTGACCTCCGAGAACTCAACCCCGCGTGCTTGCAAGAGGCCCTTCACGCGGCTGCAGAAAGAACAGGGCTCGGTCGTGTATACCGTTATATTGCTCATTACTTCATAAAGTATAGCAAGGCTGGACGCTCCTCCTATAGGGCGTCGGCCGCCGCTGAGAATGCCTCTTCGCGGACTTACGATGATGCCGCCGCACACGACTCTAGACTCGACTCAGCGGATGGCCGGACCTGTGAAGACCGAGGCGGTGGTGCTGCGTTCGATGCGCTACGGAGAGGCCGACCGGATCCTGCACGTGTACACCCCCCATCGCGGGCGGATGAGCGCGATCGCCAAGGGTGTGCGTCGTACGCGCAGTCGCTTCGGGGGGCGTCTGGAGCCATTCTTTCGCCTGCGGATGGATTTGCACGAGGGGCGCAGTGACTTGCTGACTGTCACCGGGGCACAGACGGTCGAGGCATACCCTCGCTTGCGCGGCGATGCCCGGGCGCTGGACGGCGCGGCGCGCGCGTGTGACGCGGTGGGGCGGTTGTTCGAGACATCTGAGCCGCACCCCGGAGTATTCAACCTGCTGTGTCGTCATCTGGCGCTGCTCGATGAGCAGGCGGCGAGCGCGGATCGATTGGCTGGCCAATCCCCAGTCGATCAGAGATCAGCCAAGCGGGCAGGAGCGCTGGCATTCCGCCTGAAGTTGCTGCTCGCGGCGGGCCTGGCTCCCGCACTTGGCGCGTGTGCTTGCTGCGGAGAGCGCGAGCACCTGGTCGGGTTCTCCGGCTCGGCCGGTGGAGTCGTTTGCGGGGCGTGCGAGGCAGCGTCATTTCCGCTCGGCGAGGCGGCATATGACTTCATGACGGAGGCGCTGGGCCGCTCTCTGAGCGAGATCCCGGATGCGCCCGATCCAGCGCTCGGTCAGGTCGAGCGGGCGATCTCCGAGACGCTCGAGCACCATGCACACCTGCGGCTGATGCCGGCCGCGGCCCGCGCCTGAAGAGCGCTCTGTATCGTGATTGCCGTGGACGAGGGACTTCCGATCGCCTACCAGATGCTCGACGAGGGTGTGCCCGTGCTCGCCTCCGATGGCCAGCAGGTCGGGACAGTGGGGAGTGTGCTGAGCGCGCCCGAGGAGGATGTCTTCCACGGGCTCTTGATCGACACCCCCGAGCACGGCATTCGCTTTCTGCAGGCCGCATCGATTGCATCGATCCACGAGCACGGCGTCGATCTGCGCATCGATACCGCAGCGGCGCAGAGTCTCCCCGCCCCGGAGCACGCTGCGCCTGTCTACGACGAGGATCCCGAGCAGCAGCAGAAATGGCGTCACTGGGTTCACCGCATCACCGGACGCAGCGACTGGAATCACGAGCGCTGAGCGCTCGTGCCGCGATCGAGCATCCCAGCGCGACACCGATCGATCCCGCGCGGCCATGATCGCCGGGGCTGCTGAGACAATCGAAGGGTGAGCCTCGCCAAGCAGAGCGACACGGTCGCGAACGTCTTCGCCGACCGCCAGCGCGAGCTGGAGGAGCGCACCCTGTCATCGCTGGCGGCACGCTCCTACCCCGCACGACGCGCACGCGCGGAGGAGGACTGCGCGCTGCGCACTCCGTTTCAGCGCGACCGCGACAGGATCGTGCACTGCAAGGCGTTCAGACGGCTGAAGCACAAGACCCAGGTGTTCGTGGCGCCGCAGGGCGATCACTACCGCACACGGCTGACCCATACGCTCGAGGTGACCACGATCTCGCGCACGGTGGCCCGCGCGCTGCGCTTGAACGAGGATCTGGTCGAGGCGATCGGCCTCGGCCACGACCTGGGGCATCCGCCCTTCGGGCACATCGGCGAGGAAGTGCTCGACGACTGCCTGAAAGAGCGCTTCGGGGTGGGCTTCCGCCACTACGAGCACTCGCTGCGGGTGGTCGAGCGCCTGGAGCGTGACGGCACCGGGCTGAACCTGACCGAGCAGGTGCGCGAGGGGATCGCCGGCCACTCCAGCCGAGCGCCGCTGCCGCAGACGCTCGAGGGGAGGATCGTGCGAGTGATGGATCGTGTGGCGTACATCAACCACGACATCGACGACGCCGTGCGTGCGGGGCTGCTGCTGGAGGACGAGTTGCCCGAGGAGCCGATTGCCGCGCTTGGGGCAAGCGGATCGGCGCGAATTGACGCGCTCGTGCACGACATGGTCGAGCACTCGGAGCTTGCGGGCGACATCGTCCAGGGAGAGGAGGCAGGCGCGGCGATGAGCGAGCTGCGGGACTTCATGTTCAAGCACGTCTACCTGGGTCCTGCCGTTCGCGCCGAGCACGCAAGGATCGCCGGAGTCGTGAGGACGCTATTCGAGCACTACGTCGATCAACCGAAACATCTGCCCGCCGCAGACGGAGCTCACGAAGAGAACGACCTGGCACGGCGCGTGACGGACTACCTGGCGGGCATGACCGACAGATACTGCATCAGGGAGTACACCGAGCTGCAGGTGCCCAAGGCATTCGCCCGGTAGCGTAGTCAGCAGTGGCCTTCTACACCCGCGAGTCCAAGGATCGTGTGCGCGACGCGGTCGACTTCGTCGAGCTGGTCTCGGCGCGCACCGAGCTGCGACGGGCAGGACCGGCGCGGTACGAGGGGCTGTGCCCATTTCACGAGGAGCGCAGCCCGTCGTTCGGGATTGACCCGACGCAGAAGGTCTACTACTGCTTCGGCTGTCAGGCCTCCGGCGACGTGTTCACATTCGTGCAGGAGACCGAGGGCGTTGACTTCAAAGGAGCTCTGGAGTTACTGGCGGATCGCTTCGCCGTCGAGCTGGAGCGCGAGGAAGAGGACCCAAAGCAGGCCGAGCATCGCCGCCAGCGAGAGCGGCTGCTGGAGCTGCTCACGCGCACCGCGGCCTACTACGAAAGGTGCCTGTGGGAGTCAGAGGAGGCGCGTGCCGCGCGTGAGTATCTGAAGGGCCGCGGGCTGAGAGAGGAGATCCTGCGCGAGTTCCACGTTGGCTATTCCCCGAGCGCGTGGGATCGCGTCCTGCTGGCTTCACGCCGGGGTGGGTTTACCGAGCAGGAGCTCTACGCGACTGGGCTGGCGCAGCGCTCCAAGGAGAACGGGCGGCCCTACGACCGCTTCCGCGGCCGGATCATGTTTCCACTCGCGGACGTTCGTGGCCGCGTGCTCGGCTTCGGCGCACGGGCGATGCGCGACGAGCAAAAACCGAAGTACCTGAACACCTCCGACAATGACGTCTATCACAAGGGATCGCATCTTTACGGCGCCGACCTCGCACGCGCCCATGCGGCGCGTGCCGGACAGGCGATCCTGTGCGAGGGCTACACCGACGTGATCGCACTGCACCAGGCAGGGCTGTGCAACACGGTCGGGTCGATGGGGACGGCGTTGACCGCCGAGCAGGTCGGCGAGCTGTCGCGGATGGCCCAGACGGTGCTGCTGGCGCTGGACGCCGACAGCGCTGGACAGGAGGCGATGCTGAAGGCCGCGGGACTCGCGGCGAAGCGCAAACTCGAGCTGCGTGTGGTGGCGCTCCCGGCAGGCACCGACCCGGCCGATCTGGTGCAGCGCGATGGAACGGAGGCGATCAGCACGGCGGTCGAGCAGGCGGTGCCGTTCGTGCGCTTCCGGGTGGAGCGGGTGCTCGCGACCGGCGACCACGGTAGCCCTGAGGGCCGCGACCGGATGGTCGAGGAGCTGCGTCCCGTATTCGCAATGTTGCCCCCGAGCGCGATGCGCCTGGAGTTGACGAAGCTGGTCTCCGGGCGTTTGGCGCTGCCCGAGAGCTTGATGGAGACGCTGCTGGCGTCCCAGGCGGACCAACGGCAGCGCGGCAATCCGAGCATTGGACGAGAGGCGGCCCGCGACACGGCATCCCCGCCCCCCACCGGCCTGTCGCGACGGGAAGAGACAGAGCGGACGTTCTTGGCGCTCTGCATCGCCTCCCCGGAGGAGGGCGAGGAGGCGCTGGGGAGCTTGACTGTGGACGAGCACTTCACCAGCGATCTGCTCCAGCGTGTCGCAAGGCATCTTGGCGCCGGGCATCTGCGTGACCCGATGGCCGACCCGGCAGGCTCGGAGGACGGATTGGACGGGGATTCTCAGATGAAGGCGCTGCTGGCCGAGCTGGTCGTGGAAGCCGGTCGGGAGCCGGGGGCGCCCGCGATGCTCGACGTTCAGCGTCTGCAGCTAGAGCTGGCGCGGGTCGACCGCCGAATCCAGCAGGCTCGCGGAGCGCAGAGCGGCGATGTGAGCGAGTTGGCAACGCGCCGCGGCCAAGTCAAGCTCGAGTTCGATCGCGCGCAGGAGCGAGTGCTCGAAGAGACCGGGGCTTAGTAAAGTAGCCCCGGTTAGACGATCCGGGGTAGCTCAATGGCAGAGTAGTCGGCTGTTAACCGATTGGTTGTGGGTTCGAGTCCCACCCCCGGAGCTTCTCTCGGCCAACTGTTTCACTAGCCAGCTGCTCCACTAGCTCGGCAGCCATGATCCCTGAATCGTGTGAGCGGCGTCCCAGCGGCCTGAGCTCACGCGCCCTCGCACGAATCGACGGTACCTCCAGGGCTCGTTCCACGGCCAAGCGTAAAGGCCGTGGCGATATGAACCGCTGCGGCACCCGCACTCCCGCTCCGGCCCAGGCGACACGCGCGGCGTTCTCGTTCATGTCCCCGACCGCGGGGCAGGCGACCACCGCGCAGCCCGCAGAGAGAGCCCGCACGAGCGTGCCGTGGCCGGCGTGGCAAACGACGACGTCGCAGAGTGGCATCGTGCGCGAGTAGGAGACCCAGTCGACGACGCGAGTATTCGGCGCCACTGGGAGAGAACGAGAGGGGAGGCGGCGGTTCCACGTCGCAAGCACGCGCACGGGCGCGCCGGCGAGGCCTCGCAGCGCGGCCGCAAGCAACCGGTGTGAGGGATCCTGGGCGGTCGATGGGGCCACGAGCACTAATGGAGCGTCGCCGGGAGGGAAGCTCGACTTCCGCTGCCGGGGGCTCCCACATCAGCGGGCCGACGACGTGAACATGTGGGTCCCACCCGCCCGGCCACGCCCGCGGATACTCGAGTTGGGGGTACGTGGCGACGAGCGCAAGCTCGCGGCTGGTACCACCGTGGGTGTAATCGAGCGCCGGCAGCCCGAGTCGCTCGCGGGACATCGTTGAGCTGGGCGCGGCCCAACTGCAGGCCCTGCTCGAGCGGCCGTCCGGCGCGACGCCAGAACGCACGACCGGCGGCGGTGCGAGGGAGGCGGGCACCGAGCGAGTAAATCGGCAGGCCGGGTTCACCCTGAGGGAAGACGTGGGGGATCAGTGTTGCGCAGGAAACGCCCTCGATCTCAGCCGCCAGCGCCGGTGCGAGCGTGAGGATGTCGGCGACGACGATGTCGGGCGCCAGCGCGGCGACCAACGGCAGGGTGTCGCGCGTAGCGTGGAAAACGGCCTCATAGAAGTCGAGTGGTTGAGAGCCCGGCCCTCCGGAGGGAAACACGTGGTACTCGGGAGCCGGCGCGAACCTCAAGCCCTCCGCCTCGATCGGCGCGCGCCAGCGCTCCCACGTCTGCACCGTGATGTCGTGCCCGCGCGCGGCGAGCGCGCAGCCGAGCGCGATCATCGGGAACGCGTGCCCAGGGTCGCCGAAGGCGCCCAGCAGCATCCGCAGGCGGGCGAGGGGTGCGGACCGCGTAAAGGAGGGATAACAGGCGGCGAGTTCGGCCACGAGGCGCAGTTGGGTCAGGCGCTCGGCGGCGGTGAAGGCGATCGGGGTGACGCCGAGCGTGCCGACACCGGCGTCGCGGTAGATCGCCAGGCGCTCGCGCACGACCTCGGGCGGTCCACACAGCGAGACCGAGTCGATCAGGGCGTCCGGAATCGCCGCCATCGCCTCCTCGCGCTTGCCTTCGAGGTAGAGATCCTGAATCGTCGCGGCCTCGGCCTCGAAGCCGTAGCGACACACGAGCTGGTTGTAGAAGTTCTGCTTGCGGGAGCCCATACCGCCGACATAGAGGGCGATGAACGGGCGCATCCCATCGCGCGCGGCTTGCAGGTCGTCGGTGACGAACACCTGCACGGTTGGCGCCATGTCGAAGGAGTCGAGTGATTTACCGGAGCGCGCTGCGCCCTCCTCCAGCAGAGGCCGCAACTCGGAGACGTGCTCCGGCGAGAACAGCGTCGGGATCCAGCCGTCGGCGATCTCCCCGGCGAGCGCAGTGTTCTTCGGGCCGATCGCGGCGAGGTAGATCGGCATGTGCTCCTGCACGGGGGAGATGGTGAGCTTCAGTGCCTTGCCCGGACCGTCGGGAAGTGGCAGCTCGAGCGTCTCTCCGTGGAACTCCACGCGTTCGCGTGCGAGCGCCATGCGGATCACGGCGACGTACTCGCGGGTGCGCTGGAGCTGTTTGCCGAAGCGCTGTCCGTGCCAACCCTCTGCCACCTGCGGTCCGGAGGAGCCGATCCCGAGGATCATGCGCCCGCCGGAGAGCTGGTCGATCGTGGCGGCGCTCATCGCGGTCATCGCTGCGGAGCGAGCAGGCATCTGGAATATCCCGGAGCCGAGGCGAATCGTCGAGGTCTGCCCGGCGAGCCAGCCGAGCACGGTCGCGGTATCCGAGCCGTAGGCCTCAGCGGCCCACACGGAGTCGTAGCCCAAGCGCTCGGCCTCCTGGACGATGTTCAACTGGTCCTCCGATGAGAGGCTGAGGCCCCAGTAGCCGATGTGCACGCCGAGCTTCATGTGCAAGTTTCCTTTCAGCTGAAGGGGTTCATTGCCGGGGGGAGACGCGTGTCCTACGCTTTGGGCGCCTGCCGCGAGTAAGGAACGCGGGGCGTGCACAGCCTATGGCAAATCGTCGTCATCCCTCCAGCCGGCTCCTCGAGGAACTGCGTCTGACGATCGACTGCTTGCCGGTGTCCACGCGCGAAGCGATGCTCGACGGGATTGCGAGCGCCGAGCGGATCATCGTGGGCGCATACGTTGATGGAGAGGGTGGCATGTGCCCCATGCTGGCGGCGCACCGCAACGGAGGGCGCACGAACTTCCTCTCGTTCGCGAGGTCCTGGGATCGGTTCACGCGGGCGCCTCGCAAGGCACGGCAGGCCACCCGGCGGGAGCTCGAGATCCTCGTCGGTCAGCTGGAGAGCAGCCTGATGAGCGAGGCCCACCTCGATCTGGATCGCGCGATCGAGGAGCACCGCGAGCTCATCGGCCGATCTCTGGCTCTCCGCAACGCGCTTGCGGACGGGGGGAGTTTGCGGATGGGGCGGATCCCGCGGGAGAAATCATCGTGCGCCGCCGGCTGAAGATGCGCCCTCGGCTGAAGATGTTCAGCTAAAGCGCGTCGCCGGGCCGGACGAACATCATCTCCGGAACGATGCAGGCGGGGGAGAGCTTCAGCAGAAAGCGGACGGCCTCGGCGATGTCCTGCGGACGAATCATCTGCTCGGCGGGAACGTGCTGCTTGGCGAACTCTGTCATCGGCGTATCGACGAACGCGGGACACAGTGCGGTCGACTTG
>CAWGIH010000002.1:0-105181 GCA_963822625.1 uncultured Solirubrobacterales bacterium
GCGAAGCTAAGCCCCGGTAAACGGCGGCCGTAACTATAACGGTCCTAAGGTAGCGAAATTCCTTGTCGGGTAAGTTCCGACCTGCACGAATGGCGTAACGACTTCAGCACTGTCTCAACGAGGGGCTCGGTGAAATTGCAGTCTCGGTGAAGATGCCGAGTACCCGCGGCTAGACGGAAAGACCCCGTGAACCTTTACTACAACTTGGTATTGGGATTCGGTGCATCTCGCTCAGGATAGGTGGGAGGCTTTGAAGCACCGGTTGCGGCCGGTGTGGAGCCAACCTTTAGATACCACCCTTGGTGTATTGGATTTCTAACAGCATTCCGTGAATCCGGGTGCTGGACAGTTCCAGGCGGGTAGTTTGACTGGGGCGGTCGCCTCCTAAAATGTAACGGAGGCGCACAAAGGTTCCCTCAGTACGGTTGGAAATCGTACGTAGAGCGTAAAGGTAGTAAGGGAGCTTGACTGCGAGACTGACAAGTCGAGCAGGTGCGAAAGCAGGTCTTAGTGATCCGGCGGTAGCAAGTGGAAGTGCCGTCGCTCAACGGATAAAAGGTACTCCGGGGATAACAGGCTTATCGGGCCCAAGAGTCCACATCGACGGCCCGGTTTGGCACCTCGATGTCGGCTCGTCGCATCCTGGGGGTGGAGTTGCTCCCAAGGGTTGGGCTGTTCGCCCATTAAAGCGGTACGCGAGCTGGGTTCAGAACGTCGTGAGACAGTTCGGTCCCTATCTGCCGTGGGCGTTGGAGAATTGAGAGGATTTGTCCCTAGTACGAGAGGACCGGGATGAACGCACCTCTGGTGTATCTGTTGTCCTGCCAAGGGCATAGCAGGTTAGCTACGTGTGGATCGGATAACCGCTGAAGGCATCTAAGCGGGAAGCCGGCCTCGAGATGAGTTCTCCCATCCCCTAGAGGGAGTAAGACCCCTGGTAGACCACCAGGTTGATAGGCCGGATCTGGAAGGACGGTAACGTCCGGAGGAGACCGGTACTAATCGGTCGAGGGCTTGACGGATTTTTTTGATCCCCGTAATGGGGAGTGATACTCGTTGGTGGCGCTGTGCAGTTTTGAAGGACTGAGGAGGGCGGGGTCTCTCGCCTTTTTCCGGTGGCCTTGGCGAGGGGGAAACACCTCTTCCCATTCCGAACAGAGCAGTTAAGCCCCTCAGCGCCGATGGTACTTGGCTCGCAAGGGCCTGGGAGAGTAGGACGCCGCCGGTTTTTTCGTAGGACAGTACGAACACACGGGCCGCCTGCGGGCGGTCCGTCGTCGTTAACGGGACTGCGGCCTGACGAGACTACGGTGTGTGCGATGCGATGTGACTGCGCTCCGCTCAAGCGCTCGGCGTCTCAGCCAGGTCACGCTCCTCCAGCCCGACGCTGGCGTGCAGCCGCTTTAGCCACCGCGGCGCCCACCAGTTCCACTTGCCCATCAGCGCCATTAGGGATGGCACCAAGAGCGCCCTGACGATGCTCGCGTCGACCGCGACGGCGAGCGCGGCGCCGAGGCCGAGCTGTTTGGTGAAGAACAGCTGCGAGGTGCTCAGCGCGCCGATCGCCACGCAGAACAGCAGCGCCGCGGCGGTGACGATCCGGCCGGTGCGCTCGAGGCCGAGCGCGATCGCCTCGCGGTCTCCCAGGCCGTCGTCGTGGGCCTCCTTGATGCGGGCGATCACGAACACCTCGTAGTCGGTTGCCAGCGCGAATGCGACCACGAGCATCAGCACGAGGCTCGACTCTTCCAGGCCGCCGAGCGGCGTGAACCCCAGCGGGCCGGACAGGTGGCCGTCCTGGAAGATCAGCACCTGCAGGCCGACGGCGACGCTCACGCTCAGCATGTTCATCACCAGCGCCTTGATCGGGATCGTCACCGAGCCCGTCATCAGGAACAGGAAGCCAGCGGTGAGCGACAGCAGGATCGCAAGCGCGAGCGGGATGTGCGAGGCGATTGCCGACTTTTGGTCGACGAAGAACGCGCTCGCGCCCCCGACCAGTGCGTTTGGGGTCCCACCCGCGCGCACGAGCGCGCGCAGCCTGCCGAGTAGCCGCTGCTGGACGTTCGAGTACGGGGAGCCGTGGGGCAGCAGCGCGATATCCCAGGTGCCGCGACCGAGATAGACCGGGGTTGAGAGGCTCGCCAGCCGGCCCGCCGTCCCGGCCGCGGCGGCAGCGAGGCGCTGCGCCGAGGAGCGCGGCCCTCTGAAAACGATTTCGGTTGCTTCCCCGGCGTTCGCAGGGAAGTTCTCGGCGAGTGCGGATTCGACCTGCCGGCTTTCCGCGCTCGCGGGCAGCAGGTTCGCTCCCGGCGAGGTGAACTGCAGGCCCAGCGCCGGGATCGCCGCGGCGAGCAGGACCAGCGCGCTGACCAGCGCGACCGGAGCCGGCCGGCGCACCACGCCGTGCGCGAGCCGCCACCAGCCGCCGTCCGTGGCTGCCCGCGCCGTGCGTGCCGCGCGTCGCTGCAGCCAGGCCGGTGAGAGCGCGTTGACGCGCGGCCCGAGCACGAACAGCACGGCGGGCAGCACGAGCAGCGACACCGCTCCGCCGCACAGCACGACGACCGCCCCGCCGATCCCCATCGAGGAGAGAAAGCGGATCGGGAACACGAGCAGGCTCGTCATTGCTGCCGCGACCGTCAGGCAGCTGAACAACACCGTGCGGCCGACCGTGCGCAGCGTGCGCTCGAGCGCCTCGTGAGCGTCGGCGCCGCCCGCGAGCTCCTCGCGATAGCGGTAGAGCACGAACAGGCTGTAGTCGATCCCGAGACCCAGCCCCATGCCGCTGACGAGGTTCAGCGCGAACACCGAGATCGGTGTGAACTGGTCGATCAGCCGCAGCCCCATGAACGCGAGCACGATCGCAAACCCGCCGACCAGCAACGGCAACAGCGCCGCGACCAGACCCCGGAAGAACCAGAATGACAGCGCTAACAGGAACGGGAACGCGAGCAGCTCGGCGCGCCCGAGGTCGCTGGTCGTGCGTTCGTTGAGTTCCTGGCTGGTCAGCGCGTAACCACCGAAGCGCACACCGACCCCCGCGAGCTTCGCGTTCGCCGGGGGCTTCTCGAGCGCGGCGCGCACCCGCGCGATCGCCGTGGTCGCGTCGGTCGCGTTGGCATACGCCGCGAGCACGTCCGTTTCGCGACCGTCACGCGAGAGCAACGCGCGCGAGTGGGTCGCGGAATAATCCAGGACGCGCTGGAACCCATGCTGGCCTGCGAGCAGTGGTGCGAGCGTCCCAACCTCGTCCGCGGTCGCCGTACCGGTTCTCAGCTCATGCCGGCTCCGCAGCAGCACGACCACGTTGTAGTAAGGGTTCTGCCCGGTCGCGGCCTGAATCGCGGCGTTCGTGCGTTCGTACTGCGAGGCGGGATCCTCGAAGTCCTGCGCCGAGCTGCCGAGCATCCCCGTCACGGGCAGGCCGATCACGGTGGCGATCACGAACAACGCACCAGCCGCGATCAGCACGCGCCGTGAGCGACTTACAGCGAGCCCCGCCAGCCCTCTCATGCGAGCTCCGCGAGCCCTCTCATGCGAGCTCCGCGAGCCCTCTCATGCGAGCGCCGCCAACCCTCTCATGCGAGCCCCGCCAGCCCTCATGCGAGCCCCGAGGGCGCTCTCGTCGCGGCACTGGCAGGATCGATCGGGCTCACGCGCTGGGTATCGTCGCAGCCTGGCGGAGCAGGCGCGCCTCGACGGCGTCGGCCGCGGTTACCGCTCCGCCGGTGGCCGCGAACGCCGCGGCGATTCGCTGGGCTCCCGCGCTGCAGGCCATCGCTTCTCTGACCTTCATGCGGAGGCGGTCAGCGCGCAGCCGCTTGGCCGGCAGGCGTGTCCCGGCATGGGCGACTTCGACGCGGCGCGCGACCTCGAGCTGGTCGCGTCCGAATGGAACCGCGCACACCGCCACCCCGTGTGCGAGCGCCTTCTGCGTTGAGCCCATGCCGCCATGGGTGACCGCGCAGGCGGCGCGTTCGAGCACGATCCCGTGGGGGATAAAGCGCTCCACGTGCGCGTTGGCGGGAACCTTGAAGTCAGCCGGGTTGCCGGCCGGCAGGGTCGCCACGACGGTGACTGGCTCCTCCGCGAGCGCCTGGAGCGCAATCTGTACGAGGCGCCCGTCATTCTGGAACTCCGAGGAGGTGTTGACGAGCACGATCGGCTGGGTGATCTGCTCGAGCCACGGTGGGGGATCAGTGGGTGGGTCCCACGCGCACGGGCCGATCATGACCACGTTCTCCGGCCACTGGCGCCGTGGATACTCAAACGGCTCGGCCGTCATGTAGAGCAGCAGCGGCGCGCGAGCAAACCATTCCTCCACGGACGCGACCGGGGCGAGCCCCATGCCCTCGCGGATGCCGTTCAGCGCCGGACGCCCCTGTCTTTCGATTGCCCCGAACACGATTGGACGCACCAGTCGGTCCCGCGCTCGGCCGAGCGGCCCCTTGGCGGGCGCGAGCCCTGGCCCGAACGGCGGCGCATCTTCGGAGCGCAGCGCGAGTGGATAGGGGCAGAACACCGACCACGGACCGCCCCATGCCTCGGCGGCCATCAGGCCACCCCAGCTGTTGATGTCGACGAGCAGCGCGTCGGGGTCTGTGTCTGCGATCGCCTGGTTGAGGTCAGGTGCGTCGTACTCGGCGCGGGCACAGAAGACCTGTGCGTTTTGGCGCACCGATTGCAGCGGGTTACGCGCACTCCAATCGTTGTGCTCGATCGCCTCGATCTGTGGGCTGATCGCCGACGCGTCGAAGCCTCGCGCCTGCATCAGCGTTACCTGCGACGCGAGCGTGCGCAGCACGATCTGATGGCCGCGACGGTGAAGCTCATCGAGGATCGGGGTGAGCGGGAACAGGTGACTGCGTCCGGGCGAGGTGTAGGCGAGGATGCGGGCCATGGGGGACAGTGTCGATCTACGGCTCCACTAGTGCAATCGGGAATATCCCTAACCCGCTCCTCAGCACCCCTACTCGTCGACCAATCGCCGGTGGACCGCCCAGCGGGCCAGCTCGTGGCGGCTGGAGAGCTGCAGCTTGCGCAGCACCGCGGAGACGTGCGCCTCGACGGTCTTCGCCGAGATGCCGAGCTGCGCGGCGATCTCCTTGTACATGTAACCGCGCGCGATGTGCTGGAGCACCTCGCGCTCGCGTGGCGTGAGCAGGTCGAGCTCCGGGTCGACCTGCGCGGCCGGTATCTCACCGGCGAACGCGTCGAGCACGAAGCCCGCCAGGCGAGGAGAGAAAACCGCATCGCCCTCGTGCACTCGGCAAACCGCGTCGGCCAGCTCGGGCCCCGAGATCGTCTTGGTCACATACCCGCGCGCACCCGCGCGAATCAGCGCGATCACATCTTCGGCGGCGTCGCTGACCGAGAGTGCTAGAAAGCGTACGGACGGCTGGCTCTTCTCAACACGCCGGATCACCTCAGCCCCGCCGCCCCCCGGCATGTGGACGTCGAGCAGGACGACGTCCGGAGCGAGCTCTTCGACCGTCAGCACGGCGCCCTCCACATCGCCGCTCTCCGCCACGACCTCGACATGCGCACCGAGACTCGCGCGCACCCCCGCGCGGAACAGGTCGTGATCGTCGACGATCACGACGCGGCATAGAGCTCTCCCGTCCGCGCGTCCCGGCGCCGACCCGTCGCTTTGCCCCCGCACCGATCCGCCACTCATATCACCCGGTGCCGACCCGTTGCTCTGCTTTCGCGATGGCCCCCCGCTCACGGCCGGTGCTCGCCCTCGATTGCGATCTCGACCTCTGTCCCGCCGCCCGGCAGCGCGTGCACAGTCGCGCTGCCGCCGGCACGCTGCATCCGTCCGAGGATCGACTCTCGTACCCCACGCCGCTCCGGCGGCACGGCCCCGGGATCGAAGCCGGCGCCGCGGTCGCGCACGAACACATGTATGCGCTCCTCGGAGAGCTCGGCGTAGACGCTGATCGGCGCCTCGCCGGCAAACTTGGCGGCGTTGAGCATCGCCTCGCGCGTGGCCGCAAGCACAGCCCCGCTGCGCTCATGTAGCTGACAGTCGCCGACAGCCACTACCTCGACCGAGCCCCCCACCGCCGCCTCCACCTCGGCGGCCGCCGCGTCGAGTGCGGCGGCGAGTAGCTCACCCGCCTCGGGCGAGTCGCTGCCGGCCAGCCAGCCGCGCAGCTCACGCTCCTGGCGGCGGGCAAGCGCCGCCACCTGCCTGGGGTCCTCCGCGCTCTGCTGGATCAGCGCAAGCGTTTGCAGCACCGAGTCGTGCAGATGCGCCCCGACGTCGGCGCGCTCCTGCGAGCGGATGCGCTCAGTGCGCTCGGCCGCGAGACTGCGCGCCAGGCGCCGCCACGAGGGCGCGAAGATCAACGCGACCGCGATCAACGCGGCGAGCGCCGCGAGCAGCGCCTCGCCCGCGGGCCGCAGCGCGCCGTTAGCCCACAGGAAGGCGAACCCGCTGGCGAGCACCAGCGCGACGCCGAGCCCACAGCGACTCACCTCCGGCCGGCCCAGTGTGCGTATGCGTACGGAGGGCTCGTGCGCCGGCGCGGGCTCAGCCAGACGGTGGGCGGCCCAGCCGTGGTGGCGCCCAGGCGCAAGGATCGGCGCGCGCCAGATCAACAGCGCTCCGAGCACGGCGACGGCGGCGGGCCACACGATCGCGTCTCCCGGCCAGGGCCCGGCCGCGCGCACGAACAGCAGGCCGCTGAGCACCAGCAGGGCTGTGCCGATCGCGATCCTGAGGCCGCCGCGCGGCGAGTGAGCAGGGTGGGACATCGACGTTCATGTTCTCAGCCACGGCCGCGGCGACGGCTGGCGAGACCGCTTGAGAGCAGGATCGCCCCGATTGCGGCGACGAGGACAGGCACGGTGTAGGCGAAGCGCAGGTCGATCGTGCCGCCCGCGCCCAGCACCAGCAGCACGCCCAGCGCGAGCACGGCGATGCCGCACACCAGGACCGTGATGTTGGGCGGGCGCCTCATCGACTCGCCCCTTGCGCGGGAATGCGACGCGTGCCCTCCGCGGGAGCGCCACTCGCGGCGTCCGCGGGGAAGCAGGCTTCGTTGGTTCCGAGCGCGATCGGGTGGTTGTGGCTGGCAAACCAGCCACCTTCGCCGCCCCAACCCCAGCCGTTCCAGCCTCGTTCGATGGGATGGTCGGCCACCAGCAGCGCGCCCAGCCCGACGTTCCCATCCACCACCAGACGCGGTACGCCGGGTGGCGGGGAGGCGCGTTCAGACCAGTTGACATCGAGTCCCGCGGACCTTCGTTCGAGCGCTCCGACGTAGCCTCCGCCGATGCGTGCGCTGGTCGCGATGCACACCCCGCGGGGCACGAGCACGACAAGCTCACCGGCGCCCAGTCGCACGTGCAACTGGGTGGTGCCCGTTGGCAGGGCGAGATTGCGCAGGTCGATTTCGAGCCGTCCCGCGCCGAGCTGATAACCGCCGCGCATGTCACCGAGACTTTGCGGACGGTAGAAGCGATCGCCCACGCCGCCCCGCAAGTCGACGTGGGCGGCCGCGATCGTGGCGACGGCCAGCGCGAACGCGACACCCGGCAGCACAAACCAGCGGATCGCATGGGTGAACGCACTGAGCACGAGCGCCAAGCCGACCGCCACCACAGCCCAGGCGGCGAGTTGCGCGTGGGTGCCGGCAACCCACGCGCCCGCGAGCGCGAACAGCGCTGCGCATACCACCGCGGCGGTTGCGATCAAGAGGCAGCGCAGCAGCCGCCGGTCGGCGCTCGCGTGCCACTGCCCGGCGGCGGGACCGCGCCACAACAGGAAGATCGGCGCCCGGCTGACCCCCTCCTCCGGCACGAGCAGGAGGATCGCCAGGTACAGCACGATCCCGATCCCCGAAAAGATCGCAAGCCCCACGAACGCGATGCGAAACAGGATCGGATCGACGTTGAAGTGAGCTCCGAGGCCGCTGCACACGCCGCCGATCAAACGACCGCCGCGTGTGCGCACCATGCGTGGGCGCCGGGTGCGCTCGCTCTCGTCAGTGACTTGCTTGGGCATGGGCCCAGTCTCGACCCACGGCCGCGCTCGCGCAATCGGGAATGTCCCTAACCCGTCCCCAGGGGTTCTGACCCGCCCCCGGCGGTTCTGCGCTCATCTAAGCTCTCGCCGGCGTGCAACCCAACCGCTCGATTCCGGCAGCTACCGTCATTCCCGTCCTGATCTACCCGGACGTGCGCGAGGCGGTTGCCTGGCTGAGCGCCGCGTTCGGGTTCGTCGAGCGCGTGCAGATCGGTGAGAATCACCGCTCACAGCTCAGCTTCGGTGACGGGGCGGTGATTCTCGGCGACGTGCGCCACGACCGCCGGCCGCCCCGGCCCGGTGAGGTTACGCAGTCAGTGATGGTTCGCGTCCAGGACGCAAAGGCTCACTGCGAGCGCGCGCGATCCCACGGCGCGCGGATTTTGCAGGAGCCGAATGACTTCCCGTTCGGTGAGTGCCAGTACACCGCCGAAGATCTTGCGGGCCACCAGTGGACGTTCTCCCAGTCACTCGCCGACGTCGCTCCCGAGGATTGGGGCGGCATCTCCGTAGCGCCGCCCGACGAGGCTTAGAGCCCTTCTGCGACTCCGGACTCGCACAGCGCCTCAACGGGTCGATGCGTTCGCCCTCGCATCATCCCGGCAGGTGAGGTGATGGGGGAGAGGCAGAGCTGCGGCGCCGTAGGCGGCTCGCCCGGCCGCCGGCGAGCAAGCCCCCCGCGCAGCGGTGCTCGGTGCGGATGCGCCACCTCACCAGAGGGCTCGTTCCAGTCGACCTCCCAGTCGACGTCATAGTCGTCCTCGAGCAGCAGGAACGAGCGGGTGAGATGCAGTGCACCGAGCGTGCGCTGCGCGAAGGTTGAGGCTTTCGGCCAGGGGAACATCTGTTCGTAAGATAGGTAGCTGCTCGGATAGAACGCATGCGAACGTGTGTACGGGTCGAGCACGGTCCCGTAAAACCGCTCCCTAGAGCCGAGATTGCCCTCTCTCGAGTGCAATGGAACTTGCAAGATGGCGCTCTCCCGCCACGCGAGTATTCCTTCGGTGCGCTCACCCGCGCCCCTGTCCACGAGCCAGACTCAGCCGCACCGGCGACAGGCCAGGCAGGGTAGCGCGCCATGGGCGCGAATGATGCAGTGAGATGGCTGTTACGCTTGGAGAGCGCCACGCGAACGTCCCCACAGGGGGCCCCGGCCCGCGCACACCACACATGGAGAAGTTCGTAATCGAAGGTGGCGTTCCGCTCTCCGGCACGATGGTTCCAGCCGGGAACAAGAACGGAGCACTGCCGATTTTGGCCAGCGCGATCCTCACGCAGGACGAGGTCGTCGTGCGGAACGTGCCGAAGATCCGCGATGTCGACGCGATGCTGAGGATCTTGAGCGCGATTGGCGTGCGGGTGAGCTGGCGCGGGCCCAACGAGGTCGTGCTGTGCGCCGCGGACGTGCACGAGGTAGAGATTGAGCGCGAGCTCGCGGAGATGATCAGGGCGTCCTTCCTGCTGGCGGGCCCTCTGTTGGCTCGCTTTGGCCGCGCCGTGCTGCCACCACCTGGTGGCGATGTGATCGGTCGCCGCCGCCTCGACCCGCACTTGGATGCCTTCCGAGCAATGGGCGCCACTGCTGAATGCGGGCGCGAGATCGTGCTGAGCGCGCCGAACGGGTTGCGCTCGACGGATGTCTTCATGGACGAGCCGTCGGTGATGGCGAGCGAGAACGCGCTGATGGCAGCCGCGCTGACGCCGGGAACGACCGTGATCGGCAACGCCGCGTGCGAGCCGCACGTGCAGGATCTGGCGCGAATGCTGGTCAAGATGGGCGCCGATATTCAGGGGATCGGCTCGAACCTGATCACCGTGAACGGCGCACAGGAGCTGCATGGCTGCGAGCACGATGTCGCGCCAGACCACATCGAGATCGGCAGCTTCATCGCGCTGGCCGGTGTCACCGGGGGAGAGCTGCTGATCAAGGACACGGTCCCCACAGACCTGCGCATGATCCGGCTCGTGTTCGAACGTCTGGGTTTGCGCACGGAGCTCCGGGACAGGGACGTGCTCGTGCCCGGTGGGCAGAAGCTCGTCGTGCAGTCGGATGTCGGCGAGTTCAAGAGCAAGATCCAGGACGGCCCGTGGCCCGCGTTCCCGGCCGACCTGACCTCGATCGCCATCGCGCTGGCCACGCAAGCCGAGGGATCGATCCTCGTGCACGAGTGGATGTTCGAGAATCGCCTGATCTTCACCGACAAGCTGATCCTGATGGGCGCTGACATCGTGATGTGCGACCCGCACCGGGCGATCGTCACTGGCCCCAGGCGGCTGCGCGGCGAGCGCGTGGAGTCGCCGGACATCAGGGCGGGTATGGCGATGCTGCTGGCGGCGCTGTGTGCCGATGGTCGTTCAGAGATCGGCAACATTCGCCAGATCGACCGCGGGTACGAGCGCATCGACGAGCGTCTGCGCGAGCTGGGAGCTCGAATCGAGCGCGTGGCGATCGAGCCCGTGCACGCGTAGTCTCGGTCTCCATGATCTATCCGATTCCCAGCGGTACGCGCGATGTGCTGCCCGATGAGACTCGCGAGGTGCGCGCGATTACGGACACGCTGCGAGGCGTGTTCGAGCGTAACGGGTACGGAGAGGTGTATACGCCGGCGCTGGAGTACGAGTCGGTGTTGGCGCGCGGCGACATGGCCGAGGCGCAACCGGCGTACAGGGTCTTCGACGAGACCGGCGCGGCTCTGGTGCTGCGCTCGGATATGACGGTGCCGATCGCGCGCGTGGTGGCGACGCGCTATCCGACGGCCGAGCTGCCGCTGCGCTTCTGCTACTTCGCCCATTGCTATCGCGGCGTGCGCCCCCAGCGTGGCCAGCCTCGCGAGCTGCTGCAGGCGGGGATCGAGCTGGTCGGTGCTTCGGCGCCTGAGGGGACCGCCGAGGCGCTTGAGAGTGCTTTGCCATGCGTTGGATGCGACCGGCTTGAAGGACTATCGGGTTGGGCTCGGCGACGCTTCGCTGTTCCCGGCGTTGATGGCCAGCCTGCGGGTCCCACAAGACGCTCGCGCTGGGTTGCTGGAGGCACTTGTCCTGCGCGACTTCGTCGGCCTGCAGGAGACGCTCGCCGCGTCGGGACTCACCGGCGAGGCCGCCGAGCTGCTGCTGGAGGTGACTCAGCGCCGTGGCGGCCCCGAGGTGCTCGCCGACACGCCCGGACAGGCGGACGAGGCCGTGATGGGACTACGCGACGTGCACCAGCTGCTCGAGCCGGCGGTCGCCGAGCGGGTCATCTTCGACCTCGGTCTGGTGCGGAGCATCGGCTATTACACGGGCGCGGTGTTCGAGGTTTACGACCCTGCGCTGGGCGCCCCGATCGGCGGGGGCGGGCGCTATGACGATCTGCTCGGGCGTTTCGGGCGGCCGTTGCCTGCGGTCGGGTTCGCGCTCGGGGTCGACCGCTTGCACATTGCGCTGGCCGGCGAGGAGCGTGGCACGGGGGCGCTGCTCGCGACGGCCGGAGGGCCATTCGCATGAGCTCCACCGGCGGTCTCACTATCGCGGTGCCGCGCGGCGCCCTGTTCAAGGACACGGTCGACATTCTGTCCGGGCTCGGGATGGATACCGAGGAGTTGCGCGAGAACGACCGCAAGCTGCTGTTCGAGGAGATCGGCGTGATCACGATGCGCCCGTCGGATGTCCCTACCTACGTGGAGGCGGGCGCCGCCGACGTTGGGATCACGGGCAAGGATGTGCTGCTCGAGCAAGCCTCGAATGGATTCGGTCCCGGCCATCCCGAGGGCGGTCGCGAGGTGTACGAGTTGCTGGACCTCGGCTATGGCCGCTGCACCATGGTGCTGGCGAGCAAGCAGGGCCCGGACCCGGCCGTGGAGGCGCTGCGGCGGTTGGGGGTGATGCGGGTGGCGACGAAGTACCCGCGCATCGCCGCGCGTCATTTGGAGGAAACCGGCAGGCAGGCGGAGATCGTGGAGGTGAAAGGCTCGGTCGAGCTCGCGCCGCTGACTGGGATGGTCGAGGCGATCGTCGACTTGACGGCTACTGGGACGACGTTGCGCGAGAACAACTTGGTCATACGCGAGAAGCTGATGGTGTGCACCGCCCGGCTGATCGCAAATCCGGTCGCGCACAAGCTGAAGGCGGCACGGATCGACGAGCTGCTGGAGCGGCTGCGCGGCCGCTCGGCGGCGGACGCCGAGTGAGATGAGGATCCAGCGCCTGAACCTCGAGGACTCGGCGCGCCTCGGTGGCCAGCGGGGGACGGCCGCGCACGTGCGCGCGCTGGTCCCTGACGGCGCCTCGGTCGAGCAGGCCGTGAGGGAGATCGTGGGAAAGGTGCGTTCAGAGGGAGACGCGGCGGTGCGCGAGTGCACGCGTCGCTTTGACACCGAGGGCAACGAGCCGAGATCGCTGGTGGTGGCGGCGCCGGAGCTGGACGCGGCGATCAAGGAGCTGCCGCTGGAGTTGGTGGCCGGGCTGCAGGTGGCGATCGCGAACGTCGCCGAGGTGGCCCAGGTGGGCGTGGACGAGGACAAGAGGGTGCGCCTGTCCCAAGGCCAGCACGTGAGGCTGCGCGAGGTGCCGGTGCCTTCGGCCGCCGTATATGTCCCCGGGGGGCGCGCGCCATATCCGAGCACGGTCGTCATGGGCGTCGTGACTGCGCGCGCCGCGGGCGTGCTGGATGTCGTCGTCTGCTCGCCACCGGGTCCTGACGGGCAGATCGATCGGACGATCCTGGGCACGTGCCGGCTGTGCGGTGTGGAGCGCGTGTACAGGATCGGCGGTGCGCAGGCGATCGCCGCGCTGGCCTACGGCACCGAGACGGTCAACCGCGTTGATGTGGTTGTTGGCCCGGGCAATCTGTATGTGCAGGAGGCCAAGCGGCAGCTGGCTCAGGTGGTCGGTATCGACGGGTTCGCGGGGCCGAGCGATCTCGTGGCGGTGCTCGGCGAGCAGGCCGCGGAGCGGGAAATTGAGCTGGTCGCGCTCGACATGCTGGCGCAGGCCGAGCACGGCGCGGGCAGCCTCGTGGTGGCGATCGCGCCCGGCGCGCAGACGCTGGACACACTGGCCCAGACCCTCGAGCGAATGGTCCTGACGCGCCCGACGGTGGGCGATGCGGCGTGTGCGCTCTTGGAGGTGGCAGATGCCCGCGGCGCGGTCGAGCTGGCGAATGAGCTGGCGCCCGAGCACCTGGAGTTGATCGGGGCGGATGTGGAGGCGCTTGCGCCGATCGTGCGCTCGGCCGGATGCGTCTTCGTGGGCGCGGCGAGTGCCACCGCGTTTGGCGACTATGTGGCGGGTTCCAACCACGTGCTGCCGACCGGTGGGGCTGCTCGCTTTGCCTCCGGACTCTCGGCCAGGCACTTCCGCAGGCGCATGCAGGAAGTGCGAATCGGTGCGGACGCGGTGAGCAGGCTGGCCGCCGCGGGCGCCCCAATCGCGCGCGCGGAGGGGTTTGCGGTGCACGCGGAGTCGATGGAGGCCCGTATGCGCGAGAATCCAGATCAATGAGCCGCACCGCGACGATCGAACGAAAGACCGGCGAGACCGATGTGCGGTTGACCCTTGGGCTGGACGGCCGCGGCGAGGGCACGCGCGAGACGGGCGTGGGCTTCTTGGATCACATGCTCGACCTGCTCGCCCGGCACGGGCGGCTGGATCTGGACGTGAAGGTCAGCGGGGACTTGGAGACGGGTGCGCATCACACCGCTGAGGACACGGCGATCGTGCTCGGCCAGGCGCTCGATCAGGCGCTGGGCGACCGCGCTGCAATCACCAGGTATGGCGCCGCTACGGTGCCGATGGACGAGGCGCGTGCGAGCTGTGCGCTCGACATCTCCGGACGCCCGTTCACGCTGTTTCAGGCGCGGCTGCCGGCGGGCTCGACAGGCGGGTTTGAGCACGAGCTGACCGAGGAGTTTTTCCGCGCCCTGGCGAACGCCGCGAAGCTGACGCTGCACATACGGATCGAGGCGGGCAGCAACGCGCACCACATGATCGAGGCGGCGTTCAAGGCCTTCGCGCGGGCGCTGCGCGAGGCGGTGAGCATCGACCCGACCGAGACCGGGGTGCCGAGTACCAAGGGCACCTGACCTCATGACCGGCGACGTGACCGGTGGCGCTCGGATGCGCTACCGCCCGAACGGCCCGCCACGATGAGCGCCGCGGGCGAGCGCTCGCCACGCATCGGCGTGGTCGATTACGGCATGGGTAACCGCCGCTCGGCCGAGAAGGCGCTCGAGCACGTCGGTGCGCGTGTGGAGGTGAGCGGCGATCCGCGGCGGTTGCGTGCGATGGACGGGCTGGTGCTCCCCGGCGTCGGCGCGTTTCCCGCGGCGATGACGGCGATTCGCGCCGCGGGACTCGACGAGTTCCTCCAGGAGCGCGTGGCTGCGGGCGTGCCGCTGCTCGGGCTGTGCTTGGGCATGCAGTTGCTCTTCGAGCGCTCCGAGGAGCACGACGGGGCAACGGGCTTGGGGCTGTTGACGGGAACGGTGCGCCGCTTGAACGTCCCTGGCTTGAAGCTGCCGCACATCGGCTGGAGTGAGCTGCGCTGGCTGCGGGCCTCGCCGCTGAGCGAGGGTTTGCCGGATCCGGCCTACCTGTATCACGTGCACAGCTTCGCGCCATGCCCTGCGGATCGGGAGTGGTGCTGGCACCGCCGACTACGGCGAGCCGTTCCCCGCGATCGTCGGGTGTGGAAACGTGTCTCGGCGCACAATCACACCCGGAGAAGTCCTCCACGCACGGGCTGGCGCTGTCGGGCAACTTCACACGTTTGTGCGGCCGCGCAGTGGTGCCCGCGTGATCGCCGCGGCGCCGCGAGATTCTGGACATGAGCACGAGCGCACGCGCTCTCGACATGATCCTCTACCCGGCGATCGACATCCTCGACGGCAGCGCGGTGCGCTTGGTCAAGGGCGACTTCGACGCCAAGAAGGTCTACGACCAGGACCCGCTGTCCGCTGCCCGCGGCCTTCGCCGAAGACGGCGCGCGCTGGCTGCACGTCGTCGACCTCGATGGCGCCAAGTCAGGCGCGCCGGTCAACATCGCACACCTGCGCGCGATCGTCGACGAGCTCCGCCTGCCCGTTCAGTACGGCGGCGGGCTGCGCTCGATGGCGGCGATCGACGCGGCGCTCTCGGCTGGTGCGGAGCGAGTCATCCTCGGAACGGCCGTGTTCACCTCCGGCCTTCTGTGGGAAGCGCTCGAGGCCCACGGTCCCGATCGAGTGCTCGTCTCGATCGACGCGCGCGGCGGCTATGTCGCCACGCACGGGTGGCTTCAAGCGACGTCGATACCCGTGCAGGAGGCGATCGAGCGTCTGAGTGCTGGCGCGATCAGAGTCAGGGCTCAGGCGGCGTCAAGCGCTTCGTCTTCACGAACATCGACCACGACGGGATGCTCGACGGCATCAACCGCGAGGAGGTTGCCACGATCGCTCGCGCGGCCGGCGCCGGGCAGCTGATCCTCTCGGGCGGCATCGGGACGATCGAGGACCTGCAGGCCCTCGCCGCGCTGCGCGCCGAGCGCAGCTCGACGCGTCTCGACGGCGTGATCGTCGGTAAGGCGCTCTACGAGCAGCGCTTCACGGTGGCGGAGGCGCTGGCGGCGCTCGGTAGGTAGATTCGCCGCCCGGCCGCTACGGTGAGCGGTGCATCTCAAGCGCGTGATCCCCTGCCTGGACGTCGACGCCGGTCGCGTGGTGAAGGGCGTCGAATTCGTCGACATTCGCGACGCTGGCGACCCGGTCGAGCTGGCTGCCCACTACGACCGCGAGGGCGCCGACGAGCTGGTGTTCCTTGACATCACCGCGACGCATGAGCGGCGCGATACGATCGCGAGTTGGCCCGCCGCACTGCCGATGACGTGTTCGTGCCGTTTACGATCGGTGGTGGGATTCGCTCGGTGGAAGATGCTCAGGCGGTGCTCGACGCCGGCGCCGACAAGGTCTCGATCAACTCCGCCGCGCTGGGCCGCCCGGAGCTGATCGACGAGCTGTCGCTGCCTTTGGCGCCCAGTGCGTGGTGCTCGCGATCGACGCGAAGGCGCGCCGCCGGCCGGTGAGGTCCGGGTGGGTGAATGGGGGTGGGCGGGTTCCTGATCCAGATCCAGTGCCCGACGGTGGGAGGCCTACCTGGCCGGAGGGCGCACCGCAACAGGTCGCGATGTCGTTGAGTGGGCGCGCGAGGCCATCGAGCGGGGGGCGGGGGAGATCCTGTTGACCAGCATGGACCGCGACGGCACCAACGACGGCTATGACCTCGCGTTGACCGAGGCGGTGAGCGCGGCGGTCGAGCGTCCCTGTGATCGCCTCGGGCGGCGCGGGCGAGCTGGAGCATCTGGCGCAGGCGCTGCGCGCGGGCGCCGACGCGGCGCTGTGCGCGTCGATCTTCCACTACGGGCAGCACACGATTGCAGAGGCGAAGGCGCACCTGGCGGCTGCCGGGATTCAGGTACGCGCGGTGAGCTCACAGCCCGCGTAGCGCGATCGTCCAGAATGGTGTCATGCCGGTAGCCGCGCCAGAGATCGTGCTCGAGCGTCTGCGTGGCCTACCCGGCGGGCCAGGCGCTGCTCGAGGTGGCTGCGAAGCGCAGCGATGTGGAGCTCGTCGGTGGCGCCGTGCGGGACCTGCTGCTCGGGCGCGGGCCGCGTGAGCTGGATGTCGTGGTGGGCGGCGATGCAGCAGACCTTCGCGCAAGACGCTCCATCGTTCGCCGCGCGATCTTGTCGCCCGCTTGCGGTCGTGCTCGTCGGCGCGAACGAGCACGAGCGCTTCGGCACGGCGCTCGTCGAGTGGGAGGGCGGGCGGATCGACGTCGCTGACCCGGCGCGCCGAGTGCTACCCCGCGCCAGGGGCACTGCCGGACGTGCGCGCGGGCACGCCGGAGGAGGACCTGAAGCGGCAGGGACTTCACCGTCAACGCGATCGCGGTCGCCCTCGGGGGCACGGACCGAGGGGCATTGCGTCGCTGCCCGAGGCACTGGAGGACCTCGCGGCGGGGCGTCTGCGCGTGCTGCACGAGCAGAGCTTCATCGATGACCCGACGCGGCTGCTGCGCCTCGCGCGCTATGCCGCGCGGCTCGGATTCGCGGTCGAGGACCACACCGCCGTGCTGGCGCGAGAGGCGATCGCCGACGCGCGCGCTCGAGACGGTCTCCGGCGCGCGGATCGGCGCCGAGTTGCGACTGACACTGGGCGAAGACGACGCGGTCGCGGCTCTCGTCGCGATGGACGAGCTCGGATTGCTCGGCGCGCTGCATCCGCGGCTGCGCTTCGAGCGGCCCGTGGCCCGCGCGACGCTCGCGTTGCTCCCCGAGGACGGCCGTCCCGCTCTGGCGCTGCTCGCGTCGCTCCTGCTCCCATTGGCCCTGCGCGCGGGCGATGACCCAGACGCGGAGATTGGGGCTCTGCTTGACCGCTGGGACTTCCCGGCCGCAGACCGTGACCGCGTGGCCGCGGCGGCGGTCGCTGTGCCGCGTCTGATCGAGCAGCTGCCCGCGGCCGGGCGTCCTTCGCTGCTCCGCGCCGTCGCTGCAGGTGTGCCCTTGGAGGGGGTCGCTCTGGCGGGTGCGCTGGGGGCTCAGGAGCCCGCCAGCCGCTGGCTACGGGACACGCGCCACACCCGCCTCGAGATCACCGGCGATGACCTACTCGCGGCCGGCGTTCCCGAGGGCCCGCAGATCGGTCTCCGCCTCGAGGCGGCCCTCCGAGCGGAAGCTGGATGGCGAGCTCACGAGCACCGGACGCGATGCAGAGTTGACCGCGGCCATGGCGGCGCAGGTATGAACGTCGAGGAGCTCGCCTTCGATTTCCCGGTGGTGGCCACGCGGTGTTCACCACCCGCGCCCACGGCAATCTGTCGAGCGTCGGCGGTGAGGATGCCGAGCACGGCTTGCAGGCCCGCGAGCGGCTGCGCGAGCGGCTTGACCTGCGATGTCTGCTCCGTGGCTACCAGGTCCACGGCACAACGGTGCAGAGGGTGAGCGACGATCCTGCGAGAGACTCGGGCACGGGAACGGACACCGAGTCTGCGGATACCGCGGCCCAGCCGGAGATCGAGGCCGATGGGCAGGCCACCGCCCTGCGCGGCGTCGGGGCGATGGTGCTCACGGCCGATTGTCTGCCTGTCGCGCTCGGCTGCCGCGGTGCGGTGGCGGCCGTGCACGCCGGCTGGCGCGGGCTCGCCGCGGGGGTCCTCGAGGAGGGTGTTCGCGCGGTTCACGAGGTGGGCGGCTCGGATGAAACCATCGCGATCATCGGTCCCGGCGCGGGGCCGTGCTGTTACGAGGTCGGCGAGGAGGTCCATGCGGCGTTCGCGGAGTCCCAGCGGATTGGGACTCCGCCCACCCGCACTCCACCCACCCCGGAACCCCTCCGCCCGGATCCGCACCCACCCGGCGGATCGACCTGAAGGCAATCGCCCGCGACAAACTGCTCGCCGCTGGGGTGAGCGAGGTTCACGATGTGACGGCCTGCACGATCTGCGACGAGCGCTTCTTTTCCTACCGCCGCGAAGGCGCTCGCGCCGGTCGCCAGGGTGCGCTCGCGTGGCTGAGCTGATCTCCGACCTGCGCGTGGACGTCGTCCGGGCGAACCTCGCCGAGGTGCGCGAGGAGATCGCGGTGGCGGCATCTGCGGCCGGGAGGGACCCGGGCGAGGTGGAGCTGCTCGCCGCCACGAAGTACGTGTCTGCGGCGGATCTCCCGATTCTCGCCGAGGCCGGCATCCGGCTGGTCGGGGAGAACCGAGCACAGGACCTCCAGGCGAAGGTGGACGCTGGCCGATCGCTGATCGGTGGCGAGCGCTTCGAATGGGATTTCATCGGTCAACTCCAGAGCCGCAAGGTCCGGTCGATCGTGCCCCATGTGCGATTGATCCACTCGGTCGCCTCGGAGTCCGCGCTGCGCGAGCTCGCTCGCCACCACGCCGAGGCTCGCCCCGGGCTGGAGATCCTGATCGAGGTGAACGTCGTCGCGCGAGCCCGGCAAGGCGGGTCTTGCGCCAGAGGAGATCGATGCATTCATCGAGCGCTCGCCCGTCGCCGGTGGCTGGGCTGATGACGATGCCGCCTTTCGCTCAGGACCCCGAGGAGAGCCGTCGCTGGTTCGCTGCTTTGCGTACGCTGGCGGACGATCGCGGCCTGCGGCGGCTGTCGATGGGCACCTCCCAGGACTACCGCGTGGCGGTTGCAGAGGGCGCGACTATCGTGCGGATCGGCACGAGACTGTACGATCATTAGGGATTGCTGCCGTGGCCGGCGACGGCAGATGGTTAGCATGAGCAGGGAAACTCGCCCGCCGGGCGAAAACGCACCTACACTATGGCCTTTAGCGATTCCTGGCACCGCGCCCTCGTGTACTTCGGCCTCGCCGAGGAGTTCCACGACGACGACGGCTACGACGATGGGCCGGGGCGGCGGCGGGGCCCGAATCTGAATTGGAGGATCGCTACCGTGAGCGGCCGAACGTCCGTCGCCTGCGCCGCCGCCGCGACGAGTTCGACGACATCTTCGCCGAGGACGAGCCCAGCAGAGGACGGCCGGCGACCGCGCTGCGCCCCGTTGGCGGCCGCGGCAACGGCAACGGCGACGTGCGCGTGCACCTGGTCGTGCCCAAGTCCTTCAACGACGCCCAGCAGATCGCCGACAAGTTCAAGGACTCGATTCCGGTGATCCTCAACCTGCAGGGCTCCGACACCGACCTCTCCAAGCGCCTGATCGACTTCGCCTCCGGCCTCACCTATGCGCTCGACGGCGGCATGCAGCGGATCGCCGACAAGGTCTTCATGCTGACCCCGCGCAACGTCGAGATCTCCGCCGAGGAGCGCGCGCGTTTGATCGAGAAGGGCTTCTTCAACCAGTCCTGAGCAGTCAGGACGGCCTCGTGGCGATAACGCCCGGTAGCCTGAGCTCATGCAGATAGGAATCATCGGCGCGGGGAACATGGCTCGTGCGCTTGTGCGCGGGTGGAATCGCCCGGTGCTCGTGGCCGACCCTGTCAGCGAGCGCGCGCAGGCCTTGGTCGCCGAGGTGGCGGGCGAGGCGCTCGCCACCAACGCTGAGGTGGCCCGACGCGCCGATCTCGTCGTGCTCTGCCACAAGCCGGCCCAGCTCGCAGCTCGTTGCCGCGAGCTGGCGCCGCACGCCAAGGCGATCGCCTCGATTCTCGCCGCCATACCCCTCGCGGCGCTCCGCGAGGCCTACCCGGATCGGCCGGTCTACCGCTTCATCCCCTCGCTTCCCGTCGAGGTGCGGCGCGGGCGCCGTTGTCCAGGCCGCGCCGAGAGGAGCGATACGCGCTGGATGCGCCGGTCAGCGAGCTGTTCGCCGAGCTCGGCACGCTCGTCGTGCTCCCGACGCGCTCGTCGACGTCGCGATGGGCCTGATGTCATGCGCACCCGCCTACGTGGCGCTCGTCGCCGAGGCGCAGATCGACGCGGGCGTGCGCCACGGGATCCCCGCCGCGCAGAGCGCGGAGCTGGTCGTGCAGACGCTGGCCGGGACGGCGGAGCTGCTGCGCCGCCGCGGCAACGACACGCTCGCCGTCCGCCGCGAGGTCGCCTCCCCCGGGGGGGTCACCGCCCGCGGGCTTGCGCGCCCTGGAGCGCGGGGGGCTGCGCGCGGCCTTCAGCAACGCCCTCGACGCGGTGCTGCAAGTCGGAGACGGGCGTCGATGATCCTCGCCAGCGCGCGCACCGGCATCGCCGAATACCTCTCGACGTTGATTTACGTCTACACGCTGCTGATCATCCTCTACATCGTCATCCAGCTGTTGTTCTCGCTCGGTTTGCGCCCGCCCTACTCGCGCGCGACCGACGTCGTGTGGGATTCCTGCGCGACATCTGCGAGCCGTTCCTGCGTCTCTTCCGCCGTTGACTCCCGTCGTTCGGGGGAATCGACTCAGCCCGCTGCTCGCGATCATCACGCTGGAGATCGTCAACGGCATCGTCGTTCAGGGCCTGATCCACGGCTGAGTCCCGGGATGAGCTCCAGATGAGCGCTCGTCAGCGCCTGGGTCCGCGCCGGGCTCGCTTCTGCTCGTCGTGCTCGCGGCCGACCAGCTCTCCAAGCACGCGTCCGCCAGTCGATCGTCCCCGGCGAAGAACGCGAAGTGCTGCCCGGGAATCCAGCTCGTCAACACCCGCAACCACGGCGTCGCCTTCGGCTTCCTCCCGGGGAACCAGACTGCGGTCACGCTCGTGATCGGCGCTCGCGCTGGTGGCGCTGCTCGTCTACTTCGCGCTCCACGCCACCCGCCCGCTGATCTGGCTGCCCACGGGCATGCTGATCGGCGGCGCGCTCGGCAACATCCTCGACCGCCTGCGCGACGGCTCGGTGACCGACTTCGTCAAGCTTCCCCTCGGCTGGCCCCCGTTCAACCTCGCCGACGCCTCGATCACGCTCGGCGTGCTGCTGCTGATCGTCGTGATCGAGGCTCCGCAAAAGGATTCTCCGCCGTTGACCGATTCGACCATCCGATCCGGCTCATCTGATCCGCCGTCTTTCACGATCGCCTACCAGGACGATCATCTGCTCGTCATCGACAAGGCCCCCGGGCTGGTCGTGCATCCCGCGCGCGGGCATCGCGAGGGAACGCTCGCGCAGCTGCTCGCGCCGCTCGCTGCCGGAGGGGAGCCGGGCAGGGCCGGCATCGTGCACCGGCTCGACCGCGACACCTCCGGCCTGCTCGTCGTCTCGCGCTCGGACGAGGCGCACCGGCTGCTGCAGGCGGCGCTCGCCGAGCGGCGCATCGAGCGCGAGTACATCGCGCTGGTCGAGGGACGCCCGCCGGCGCGCGCGGGGACGATCGAGGCGCCGATCGGGCGCGACCCGCGCGTGCGCACGCGCATGGCCGTCGGCGGCGTCAGCCCGCGCGAGGCGCGCACCCACTTCACGCTCGAGCGCGCGCTCCCGGCACCTCGCTGCTGCGCCTGCGCCTGGAGACGGGCCGCACCCATCAGATCCGCGTGCACCTGCAGGCGATCGGCCATCCCGTCTGCGGCGACCCCGAGTACGGCACTCGGCGGGCCTGCTCGGGCTCGAGCGCCAGTTCCTGCACGCCGCGCGGCTCGCCTTCGAGCATCCCTTCACGGGGACGCCCGTCGAGGTGCTCTCGCCGCTGCCCGCGGACCTCCAGGCGCGCGCTCGGCACGGGCCGAAGGGCTATCCTGAGCGGCTCAATCGAGATCTTCGACCCGTGCGGTCACGGATCGCGGCCCTGCCCGGAGCGCGAGTTTCGTCGTGATATCCGGGTCCGCTCCATCCCGCACGGCATCCAATCGCATAACAAAGGGAGTAACCCGTGGCTCGAGTAGGAATCGCGGAGCTGCTGGAGGCCGGCGTTCATTTCGGCCACCAGACGCGCCGCTGGAACCCCAAGATGCGCCGCTTCATCCATGGTGAGCGCGGCGGCATCTACATCATCGACCTGCTCAAGACCTCCGCGGCGCTGAACCAGGCGCAGGAGTTCGCCGGGACGCTCGCCCACCGCGGCGGAACCGTGCTGTTCGTCGGCACCAAGAAGCAGGCGCGCGACACGATCAAGGACGTCGCCGAGGCCTCCGGCATGCCGTTCGTCAACCACCGCTGGCTCGGCGGCCTGCTGACGAACTTCCAGACGATCAGCCAGCGCATCCGCCGGCTGCACGACCTCGAACGCTTCGAGGCCGAGGGCCAGCTCGCGCTGCTGCCGACGCGCGAGCGGATGGCCGCGCAGGCCGACCTCGCGAAGCTGCGCGCGAACCTCGGCGGCGTCAAGAACATGCAGCGCGTGCCCGACGCGATGTTCGTGATCGACCTCAAAACCGAGGAGATCGCCGTCAAAGAGGCCCGGCGCCTGCGGATCCCGATCATCGGCCTGGTCGACACCAACTGCGACCCCGACGGGATCGACTTCGTGGTCCCCGGCAACGACGACGCGATCCGCTCCTGCGCGCTGATCACGCAGGCGATCGGCCAGGTCGTCGCCGAGGGGCACTCCGTGTTCCGCGCCGAGGAGGAACGCGCCCGCAAGGAGGCCGAGGAGAAGGCGCGCATCGAGGCCGAGGCCCGCGCCAAGCGCGAGGCCGAGGAGCAGGCCAAGCGCGAGGCCGAGGAGCAGGCCAAGAAGCGAGGCGGCCGAGCGGCCGCGGCAGCCGCGGCTCAGGCCGCCGCTGCCACCCCGCGAGCCCCGGCGGCGCCTGCGGCAGCGTCCGCGACCCCACCGCCGGCTGCAAAACCCGCCGAGGCCACCGCGAGCCCGCCGCGCCTGCCAGCGACCGAGCGCTCCGCGCGCCATCAGGCACCCGAGCCCATCCGCTGAGGCCCCGGCCGCCGAGAGTCCGGCAGAGTCCGCTACCAGCCGCGGCGGTCACGGACGCGGCGCCCGTCGACCGAGGAGGCGCCGGGCGCATGAGCCCCGTCGAGATCACAGCAAAAGACGTGAAGGCCCTGCGCGAGCGCACGGGCGCGGGGATGATGGACTGCAAGAAGGCGCTCACCGAGGCCGCCGGCGACATCGAGAAGGCGATCGAGATCCTGCGCGTGAAGCAGGGCAAGAAGGTCCAGGACCTCGGCGAGCGCGTCGCCACCGAGGGCACCGTGCAGGCCTACGTCCACGCGGGCGCGAAGGTCGGCGTGCTGATCGAGGTCGACTGCAACACCGACTTCGTCGCCACGAACGAGGACTTCGTCACGCTTCGCGCGCGACGTCGCGATGCAGATCGCCGCCACGCCGACCGTCGCAGTACGTCAGCCGCGAGGACGTCCCGCCGAGGCAGCGCGAGGCCGAGGCGCGCATCTACGAGCAGGAGGCCGCCGACAAGCCCGAGAACGTGCGCGAGAAAATCGTCTCCGGCAAGCTCGACTCGTGGTTCGAGACGATCGTGCTGCTCGAGCAGGAGATGCACAACCCGAAGTTCGAGGGCAAGACCGTCCAGCAGCTGCGCGACGAGCTCACCGCGACGACCGGCGAGAACGTCGTCATCCGCCGCTTCACGCGGTTCGCCGTGGGTCAGTAGGCGCCTCGAGCGGGTCTCGAGCACCTGGGCCGGGTAGGCTCCCTCGGGATGGCCGCCCAGCCTTCAAACGGATCCTGCTGAAGCTCTCCGGCGAGGCGCTGATGGGCGAGCTGAACTACGGCACCGACCCCGAGCGCGTGGTCGCCGTCGCGCGCCAGGTCTCAGACGTGCGCGACCAGGGCGTCGAGGTCGCGATCGTCGTCGGCGCGGGCAACATCTACCGCGGCATGAAGGGCGCCGCCGCGGGCATGGACCGCGCGACCGCCGACTACATGGGGATGCTCGCGACGGTGCTCAACGC
The DNA here is from genome assembly GCA_963822625.1 of uncultured Solirubrobacterales bacterium. Lineage (GTDB taxonomy): Bacteria > Actinomycetota > Thermoleophilia > Solirubrobacterales > Solirubrobacteraceae > Palsa-744. Next base: position 24,309 of record CAWGIH010000002.1, read on the forward strand.
GCTGCCGCTGCAGGACGCGCTGGAGAAGCTCGGCAGCCACACGCGCGTGCAGTCGGCGCTCGGGATCTCCGAGGTCGCCGAGCCCTACATCCGCCGCCGCGCGATGCGCCACCTCGAGAAGGGCCGCGTGGTGATCTTCGCGGCCGGCACCGGCAACCCGTTCTTCACGACCGACACCGCCGCCGCGCTGCGCGCCGCGGAGATCCACGCGGAGATCATCCTGATGGCCAAGAACGGCGTGGAGGGCGTCTACACGGCCGATCCGGCGATCGACCCGAGCGCGAGTTCATCCCCGAGATCACCCACATGGAGGCGCTCGAGCGGCGTCTGCGCGTGATGGACTCGACCGCGCTCGCGCTGTGCATGGAGAACTCGATGCCGCTGAACGTCTTCAACATGGACGATGCGACGAGCATCCCGCGGATAATCTCCGGCGTGCGCGTGGGCACGCTGGTATCGACATCTCAAGGAGACGGCGATGGCCTCGGCTGAGAACGTGATCGACGAACTGCTCGAGGACGCGCGCGAGCGGATGCGCAAGTCGGTGGAGTCCGCCCAGCAGGAGTTCTCCACGGTGCGCACCGGGCGCGCCAGCCCGGCGCTGCTCGACCGCATCGTCGTCGACTACTACGGCGCGATGACGCCGCTGAACCAGCTCGCGACGATCTCCGCCCCGGAGGCGCGCCTGCTCACCGTGCAGCCGTATGACAAGTCCTCGATCAAGGCGATCGAGAAGGCGATCAACGAGTCCGACGTCGGCCTGAACCCCTCCAACGACGGCAACCTGGTGCGCCTGGCTGTGCCCGAGCTGACCGAAGAGCGCCGGCACGAGCTGGTCAAGGTCGTGCGCAACCTCGCCGAGGAGGGCCGCGTGGCGATCCGCAACGTCCGCCGCGACACGATGCAGCACCTGCGCGAGCTGAAGTCCGAAGGCGAGGCCAGCTCCGACGACGAGCACCGCGCCGAGGTCGAGCTGCAGAAGCTCACCGACGGCAGGGTCGGCGAGCTCGACGGCGTGCTGAAGGCCAAGGAAGAGGAGATCCTCGAGGTCTGATGGCGCCCGCCGCGGAACGGGAGGGTCCGGAGCGGACCCGCGCTTCGCCGGTCCCACCCGAGCCTCGCATCGGCGCGCTACGTCGCGATCATCACCGACGGCAACGGCCGCTGGGCGCGCGCCCGCGGCGTGCCCGTCAACGAGGGTCACAGCGCCGGCGCCGACACCGTCAAGGCGCGCCTGCGCGACGCCGCCGAGCTGGGGATCGAGGAGCTGACCGTCTACTCGTTCTCGACCGAGAACTGGTCGCGCCCCGCGGCGGAGGTGCGGGGCTGATGGAGATGTTCTCCGGCGGATCGCCGGCGAAACCCCCGAGCTGCACGAGGAAGGCGTGCGGATGCGCTTCATCGGGCGCCGCGAGGGCGTCAGCGAGCAGCTCGTCGAGCAGATGGACTGGGCCGAAGCGCTGACCGCGGCCAACGCGCGGATCACGCTGTTCGTGGCCTTCAACTACGGCGGCCGCGCCGAGATCCTCGACGCCGCGCGGCGCTTTCAGGGCGGCACCGAGGAGGAGTTCCGCCGATGCCTGTACGCCCCGGAGATGCACGACCCCGACCTGATCATCCGCACCAGCGGCGAGCGGCGGCTGTCGAACTACCTGCTGTGGCAGTCGGCCTACTCCGAGCTGATCTTCCGCGACGAGCTGTGGCCCGACTTCACGCGCGCGGCGCTCGAGGAGTCGCTGGCCGAGTTCTCCGAGCGCCGCCGGCGCTTCGGCGGGCGCTGAGCGGGCGCTGATGGCCGAGCGCTCCGCACACGACCGCGGGTGGCTCGCGGGGCCGGCGTCGATCCCCAGGCGCGCCTCCCGCGCCGGCTCTGCCGCGGGACCCGCTCTCCAGCGCGGCGCGCGGTCCGGCCGAGCGCCCGGGCGGGCAGCGCTCGGATCTGGGCGCGCGCCTGCTCGCCGCCGTGCCGGCGATCGCCGTCGCGCTGTTCCTCGTGATCGAGGGCGGGCTGGTGTTCACGCTCGGGCTGTTCGTGCTCGGCTGCGTCTGCATGCACGAGCTCTACGCGATGTACGACGCGCGCACCCGGTGCGCCTGGCGGGCTTCATCGCGCTCGCCGGGCTGCTCGCTGGCGGCGCTCTACGGCGGCCAGTTCCAGGTGCTGCTCGTCGCCGTCGCGGCGCTGCCGGTGCTGTTCGGGCTGACGCTCCTGCAGCAGCCGCCCGAGCGTGGGCGGGATGGCGGTGACGCTGCTCGGGATCTACTGGATCGGCTTCGCGCTCGCCCACGCGGTGCTGCTGCGCGGGCTGCCGCACGGCCTGGGGATCGTGATCGACGTGCTCGTCGGCACGTTCCTCGGCGACACCGGCGCCTACCTCGGCGGGCGCATGTTCGGCAAGCGCCCGCTCGCGCCGCGGATCTCCCCGAACAAGACGGTCGAGGGGCTCGTGATCGGCATGGTCTGCGCGGTCCTCGGCGTGTGGATCGCCGGGCGCTACCAGGAATGGCTGCCCGGCACGCACGCGCTCGTGCTCGGCCTCGGCGTGGCGCTCGTCGCGCCGGTCGGCGACCTGTTCGAGTCGTTCGTCAAGCGCGAGGCCGACACGAAGGACACCGGGCGCGCTGTTCGGCGCGCACGGCGGCGCGCTCGACCGGCTCGACGCGGTGCTGTTCGCGGCCGTCGTCGGCTACTACATCTGGGGCGCGTATCGTCTGGATCGCGCGGCTTCCACCTGGGTTCTCAGCTGCCTAAGCGGCTGCTGATCCTCGGCTCGACCGGCTCGATCGGCACGCAGGCGCTCGACGTGCTGCGCCGCAGCGAGGATCTCGAGCTGATCGGCCTCTCCGCCGAGCGCTCCTGGGAGGCGCTCGTCGAGCAGGCCCGCGCGCACGGGGTCGAGGCGGATCGCGCTCGTCGACGAGGACGCCGCCGCGCGCGCCGCGGAGGCGTGGACCGACGGGGAGGTGCTGAGCGGGCCGGAGGGGCTCGTGCGGCTCGTGCGTCGAGTCCGGCGCGGAGCTCGTGCTGAACGCGCTCGTCGGCTCGGCCGGGCTCGGTCCGACGGTCGCGACGCTCGGCGAGGGCATCGACCTGGCGCTCGCGAACAAGGAGTCGCTGGTCGTCGGCGGCGAGCTGGTGAGCGCCCTGGCGGAGGCGACGGGCGCGCAGATCACGCCGGTCGACTCCGAGCACACCGCCTGCACCAGCTGCTCGCCGGGCAGCCCCCGGGGGCGGTCGAGCGCCTGACGATCACCGCCAGCGGGGGCCCGTTCCGCGGGCGGACGCACGCGGAGCTCCAGGACGTGACCGTCAAGCAGGCGCTCGACCACCCGACGTGGGCGATGGGCGGCAAGATCACGATCGACTCGGCGACGCTGATGAACAAGGGCCTCGAGCTGATGGAGGCCCACCACCTGTTCGGCACGCCCTACGAGCGGATCGACGTGGTCGTGCATCCCCAGTCGCTCGTCCACGGCCTCGTGCAGCTGGCCGACGGGGCGATGCTCGCGCACCTCGGACCGCCGGACATGCGCATCGCGATCTCCTACGCGCTGCACGGCGGCGAGAGCGTCGGATCTGCCGATCGCGCCGCTCGACCTGGCCGCAGGTGGGCGAGCTGACGTTCGAGCCGGTCGACCTCGACGCGTTCCCGTGCCTGCGCCTGGCGCGCGAGGCGGCGCTGGCGGGGGGCACCGCGCCGTGCGTGCTGAACGCCGCGAACGAGGTCGCGGTGCACGCGTTCCTCGAGGGCCGGCTGCACTTCAACGGGATTCCCGAGGTGATCGAGCGGACGCTCTCCGAGCTGCCCGTCGCGCCGGTGCGCGCGTTCGAGTCGCTCTACGAAGCCGATCGCGAGGCCCGGACGGTCGCGGCAGCGACGGTGGCGGCGCTCGCCTGAGTCAGACTGGTGTGGCCGTGGCCTTGGCCTGCTTGGCCACATACATCGCCCGGTCAGCCTCGGCCAGCACTTGCTCGTCGCTGACGGTGCTGTTGATTCATCATCGCCACGCCGACACTGCCGGCGGGATGGACGACGGTCGTCGCCGACGTCGACGCTGCACGCGGCGATCACCCGGGCGAGGCTCTCCGCGACGAGCGCCGTGCCCTGCTCATCGGCGTGTGGCAAGCAGCACCGCAAACTCGTCACCCCCCAGCCGAGCCACCAGGTCGGTTTCTCGCAGGCGCCGGGTAAGGCCGTCGCGACGGCCTTGAGCGTGTCGTCGCCGACCTTGTGGCCGTGCATGTCGTTGATCGCCTTGAAGGCGTCGAGGTCTACCAGCATCACCGCGGCTGACTCGCCGTAGCGCTGGGCACGAGCCACCTGCAGCTTGAGGTCGTGTTCGAAGAGCCTGCGATTGCGAAGCCCGGTGAGCGGGTCGTGGTCGGCGAGATGGCGTAGGTGATCCTCCAGGCGCTTGCGCTCGGAGATGTCTTGCAGCTGGGCGATGAAATGAACCGGCATCGACTGCGGGTCGCGTACGAGCGAAACGGACAGGATCGCTGACAGTCGTCTCGCCCGCCGCATTGAAGTAGCGCTTCTCCAGGTGAAACGCGGGAATCGTCACCTGCCAGCAGCTGGCGCGCGCTGCACCGCGTGGTTGTGAGCGTCATCGGGATGAGTGATGTCGGCGAACCGCCGGTCTATCAACTCCTCGGTCGTGTAGCCGGTGATCTCGCACAGCGCGCGGTTGACAAGGGTCCAGCGTCCCTCCAGGCTCAACAGGCCCATGCCGATCGGAGCTCGTTCGAAAACCTGCTCGAAATCGTCATGCGAGGGCCGGGTGCCTCGTCGAGCGCCACGGCGCGCCGTGATATCGAGAATTACAGCGACACCGCCCGCGATCTGAGAGGCCTTGGCCCGCCTGGACGCGGAGGTCGTGCAGGCGCAGCGGCCCAACGTCCACCATCAGCGAGCGTTCGTCCTCTGCGCTCCAGATCTCGCGCGGTGCGTGTCTCCCCGCCGAGCGCCGAGCGGCACAGCGGCTCGATTAGCTTCCAGAGGTGCTCCGGGAAGGCGTCGCTAGAGGAGCTCCCCTACGCGGCAGTCGATCTGAAGCCTCGTTGCCGCGCCGTGGCTCGATCGTCTGACCGGCAGCCAAGACGAAACGGAGATCGCGATCGAAGACAGGACCCTGGCGTCCGGCAGCTCGCGAAGCGCCGCCACCGCGGCATTATCGGCACTCGCGGTTATCTGATCAGGGGCGCCACTCGACTCTATGGACATCGTCTAAATATCGGTCGAGGCAGCCGATCCCTTGAGAATGCGCTTATCGGCCCTTTACATGTGGGGTTGGCTCACGTGTGGGATCGCTTCCCCTTATCGGCGGGGGTTACGCCACATGGGCCACATCTTTGGGCCGCGAGGTAAGTGAATCTCTCCCGTCACACGGAATCCATGTCGCGCATAGAAGTCGATGTTGCGCTCCTTCGAGGACTCCAGGTACGCGCCGACGCCATCTGCGTCGCAGCGCTCGAGTACGGGCGCGAGGACCGCCGAGCCGAGGCCCTGCCCTTGGGCGCTCGGGTCGGTGCCGAGCACCGCCAGATACCAATGCGGCACCTCGCGAGGGTGCCTGCGCTCCATGCCGAGCAGGCCGGCCGCAACCAGCGGCGCCCGCGGGATCAGGCGCGGGTGCAGCAAACAGCGGGCGAGCTCCATGTCCTCTCGTGCGGTCGTCTTCCAGCGCCCCGGCGGCGCCCACAGCGCCGCGCAGCTCAAATCGGGAGTGGTCCATACCTCCTCGTCGGCGAGCAATTGCCGCAGCCGCGCGCCGTTGAAGCGCTCGAGCACCCCCAAACGAAGCCCCTCGGGGCGGCACGACCAGCTCGCTACCGGATCGTCCAAAAACGCTCGCGCCAGCACTTCCGCGAGCGCGTCGCACTGTCTCCTCGAGTGGCTCTCAGTGGGGTATGGGGTTCGATTCTCATCGGTCGGGAGCTTGCCCGGAGCTTGCCATACTGGGCGCATGAGCTGGGTCCTCACCTTCATTGGTATCTCCGCGCTCGTGATAGTGCACGAGGGCGGGCACTTTGCGGCTGCCAAGGCCGTCGGCATGCGCGTCGAACGCTTCTCGCTCTTCTTTGGGCCCGCCATCGTCAAGCTGACACGCGGCGAAACCGAGTATCGGATCGGCTCGATTCCCCTGGGCGGCTACGTGAAGATCTCCGGTATGAACCCGCTCGAGACGATGCCCGAGGGCGAGGAGCATCGTGGCTACTTTCGCCAGCCCGTGTGGAAGCGCATCGTGGTGATCGCGGCCGGCCCGGCAGTCAACATCACGGTTGCCTTCCTCGTGCTGTTCGGCGTCTATGCGTTCAGCGCGCAACGCATCGTCAACGACCGCGCCCAAGATCGCCTCGGTCAAGAGTGGCTCGCCGGCCGCCGGCGTGCTGAGGAAGGGCGACATCCTGCTCGCGGTGGACGGGCGCAAGGTTGCCGTCCACGGTGAATCGTTCAGCTTCATCAAGCAGATAGCGGCTCATCGGTGTGCCGGCTCCCCAAAGAACGGCTGCTTGGCGGCGACCCCCGTGCAATTCAGCATTCTACGAGGATCCGAGCGGCTGAACTTACTGATCAAGCCCCGCTATGAAGCGCGCGAGCATCGAGCTCTGGTCGGAATCAGCTCGGGATACGCGCTGAGCTCCGAATCGCTCTCCGGCGCGCTCGGCTCGAGTCTCAGCCAGATGTGGTCGGTGACCAAGGGCTCGGTAACTCGGATCGTCAAGATCTTCACGAGCTCCGCGGCCCGCAAGCAGGTGCACGGAATCGTCGGCGTCTCAGATGTCGCCAGCCAGGCCTTCAGCTTCGGCTTGACCGACGCCCTCTACATCCTCGCCCTGGTCTCGCTGTCGCTGGCCATCATCAATCTGTTCCCGTTCCTTCCGCTCGACGGCGGGCACATCTTTTGGGCACTCGCTGAGAAGGTCCGCGGCCGCACGATTCCCTTCGCGGTCATGGAGCGCGCGAGCATGATCGGCATCGCGCTCGTCCTCGTGGTTGCCGCGATCGGTTTCAGCAATGACCTCAGCTCGCTCTCAAACGGCGGCCTCACGCTGCATCGCTGAGCCACTCAACCCTCCTGCGCCACCCGCACGCACACCCAACTCTTCACCAGCGGCCCGACTCGCTCGGCGCTCGCGGGGCCGAACAGCGCTTCCAACTCGGCGCGCCGCAGTAGCGAGATGTCTTCCCACTCGCCCGCCGCTCCCAGCTTCCAGTAGGGACGACGTAACCTTGGCGGCAACCAGTGTGCGCCGGGCAGCAGCGCGTGAGGCTCGACTGGGAACGACCATGCGGGGCTCTGCACGAACCAGCCCCGGCCCACGCGACGGATCTCCGCTGCGAATGCCTCCCTGCGGTCCGGTGGAACGTGCTCGATCACGCTCGAGCAGTACACGAGCTCGAACTCCCCGTCGGCGAACGGCAGTCCCGCGGACGCGTCGGCTTGCACGAACGGCCCGGGATAGTCGGGACGCTCGCTCAGGTCGACGCCGGTGATCTCGAGCGTCGGCTCCAGCGCGCGCAGGCCGATCCGCCCACAGCCGACATCGAGTACCCGCGCGCCCGCCGCCAGCCGCGTGAGCGCGAAGAAACGCGCGTGGCGCCGGGCCCGTGCGCGAGCAGCCAGGGGGGAGGCCAGGCGGGCAAGCGGCCCATGGGCGGTGCCGTAGACATCGGGCATCTAGAATCAGCCTATGGCTTCCCAGCGGCAGATCCACGTCGGCGCGGTTCCGATCGGCGGCGGCGCGCCGGTCGCGGTGCAGACGATGACGAAGACCGAGACCGCGAATCTGGCGGCCACGATGGATCAGATCCGCACGGTCGCTGACGCCGGTGCGGACATCGTGCGTGTGGCGGTGCCCCGTGAGCAGGACGCCGAGGCATTGAAGAGCATCGTTGCGCAGTCCCCGATACCGATCATCGCCGATATCCACTTCAACCACACGCTCGCGCTGAAGGCGATCGAAGCGGGCGCGCATTGCGTGCGCCTGAACCCCGGAAACATCGGCGGCCCAGAGAAGGTCGCCGAGGTGATCGCCCTGGCGAAGGCCACCGGCACGCCGCTGCGCGTGGGCGTCAACTCGGGCTCGCTGCCCAAGCACCTGCGCCAGCTCGAGTACGACAACCCGGTCGAGGCATTGGTGACCGCGGCGATCGAGACCGTTCAGCTGATGGAGCGTCTGGACTTCGAGAACTTCAAGGTCTCGATGAAGTCGACTTCGGTGCCGAACACGATCGCCTCCAACCGGATGCTCGCGCAGCGGATTCCCTATCCGCTGCACCTCGGGGTCACTGAGGCCGGCACGAAGTGGTCGGGCTCGCTGAAGTCCGCGGTTGGGCTGGGCACGCTGCTCGCGGACGGGATCGGCGACACGATTCGCATCTCCCTCTCGACCTTTCACGCCGAGGAGGAGGTGAAGGTCGCCTGGGAGATTCTCAAGGCGCTGAAGCTGCGCGAGCGCGGCCCCGACCTGATCGCCTGCCCCACCTGCGGGCGGCTGCAGTTCGACATGGACAGCGTGGTCGTCGAGGTTGAGCGGCGCCTGGAAGCCTACGAGGACCCGATCGAGGTCTCGGTGCTCGGTTGTGCGGTCAACGGCATCGGCGAGGCCCGCCACGCCGACTTCGGCATCACCGGCGCGAAAGACATGGGGATGATCTACTCCAAGGGCGAGCCGCTGAAGAAGGTGCCGACAGAGCAACTGGTCGATGAGCTGTTCAAGGAGATCGACCGCTACTACGCCGCCGGCAAGACCGTCCAGCGCGACGAGGCCGCCGCCGCCGAGGCGCGCGCGTGGCTCGCCGAGAATGAGGATGAGACGGCACTGACCCCCGAGCGGATCGCCGCGCTGGAAGCCGCCGCCGCCGAGCACGACGCGAGCGCCGCAGAGGTACTCGAGTCGATGCTCGAGCCGGCCGTCGCGCTCGACGAGACCCTCTCGCCGGTCGCCGGCAGGCGCTTCAGCCGCAGCTGAGCGCCTGCCCCACCCGTCCGCGCTTGCTCAGCCCTTGGCTGCCGAGAAACGCTCCGCCACCTTGCTCCAGTCGACGACGTTCCAGAACGCGTCGATGTAGTCGGGGCGCTTGTTCTGGTACTTCAGGTAGTAGGCGTGCTCCCACACGTCGACGCCGAGCAGCGGGGTCTTACCATCGGAGATCGGGCTGTCCTGATTGGCGCTTCCAACCACGGCCAGGCCCGAGCCGTCGTGTACTAGCCATGACCAGCCCGAGCCGAACTGCCCGACGCCGGTCTCCTTGACCTTCGTCTTGAAGTCCGCGAACGAGCCGAATGCGCTGTCGATCGCCGCGGCCAGCTCGCCGTCTGGCTCGCCGCCACCGTTCGGAGACATGCTCTCCCAGAACAGCGAGTGGTTGTAGTGGCCGCCGCCGTTGTTTTTCACCGGGCCCTTCTTCTCGCCGAGGCGCTCGAGGTTCTGCAGGACCTCCTCTATCGGCTTCTCCGCCCACTCGGTGCCCTCGAGCGCCGCGTTGGCCTTGTCCACATAGGCCTGATGGTGCTTGTCGTGATGGAATTCCATCGTCGCCTTGTCGATGTGCGGCTCGAGCGCGTCGTAGGCGTAGGGAAGCGGGGGAACTGAATAGGCCATTGTTTTTGAGGCTCCTTGTCGGGTCTTGATCGAAGGTTGGGTCGCTGACAGTTGTTCTATCAAAGGGACGGCTAGGCTCCTGGCGCAATGACGCGTCTCTCCGGATATCTGCTGCCCACCGAGAAGCAGCCGCCCGCCGACGCGGAGGCGATCTCGCACAAGCTGATGGTGCGGGCGGGTCTGATCCGTCAGATGGGAGCCGGTATGTGGACGTGGTTGCCGGCGGGCTGGCGCGTGCACCAGCGGGCCGTGCGGATCATCCGCGAGGAGATGGATGCGATCGGTGACCAGGAGATGCTGATGCCGGTGCTGCAGCCCGCCGAGCCCTGGCGCAAGACGGGGCGCTACGAGATCGATGAGCTGTTCAAGCTCTCAGACCGCAAGGGCTCTGAGCTGGTGCTGGCGATGACCCACGAGGAGGCCGTCACCACCCATGTGGCCCAGACGGTGCGCTCCTACCGCGACCTGCCCCTGAGCCTCTACCACTTTCAGGTCAAGGAGCGCGACGAGCCGCGCCCGCGGGCTGGCGTGCTGCGCACGCGCGAGTTCGTCATGAAGGACGCCTACAGCTTCGATCGTGACGAGCAGGGGTTGAATGCGAGCTACGACAAGCACGTGGCGGCCTACGACCGCATCATGGAGCGTACGGGCCTGCGCTTCTACCGCGTCGAGTCCGACGTGGGCATGATGGGGGGGCTGGGCGCCCACGAGTACATGGCGCCCTGTCCGGCAGGCGAGGACGAGGTGGCGCTGGCCCCCGGCTACGCGGCTAACCTGGAGGTCGCGCTCGGGCACTCCGAGCTGCGGACCGAGGGGGAGCGCTACTTCTTGGGTGAGCAGGAGCTCACGATCGAGCCCGCGATCGAGGTGGGCAACATCTTCAAGCTCGGCACGCGCTACTCAGAGCCCCTCGGGGCCAAGTTCCTCGACGAGTCGGGCAGCGAACAGGCGATCTGGATGGGTTGCTACGGGATCGGCCCAGCTCGCATCGTTGCGGCCGCTGTCGAGCAGTTCGCCGACGAGCACGGCATCTCCTGGCCGCGGGCGCTCGCGCCGTTCGCGGTGCACCTGGTCGCGCTCGGCAAGCCTGGTACGCCCGAGCGCGACGCCGCCGATACGCTCTATCAGACGCTCGGTCAGGGCGGCCTGGAGGTGCTCTACGACGACCGCGACCTCGGTCCGGGCGAGAAGTTCGCCGAGGCGGAGCTGCTCGGGTGTCCGCTGCGACTCACGGTCGGACGCAAGTCCTTGGAGTCCGGCGAGGTCGAGGTTCAGCTGCGCCGCGGGCGCCAGGCGGCCGCTGCACTCCGGCTGGACGCGGAGCCCGTCGAGCTGATCCGGGCGGTGGATGAGCTGTGGCGGAGTCTCCCCTAACCGCGACCTCAGAGGATGCGCACGCGAAGCCCCGGTTGAGTGTCCGCCGGCTGTTCGGCCTGGATCGTTCCGGGCCGCCACCACCACAGACTTTGGCTGGTCAGCCGCTGCGACCGTGGACGCTGCCAAACGCGATCGGCTTCACGCGGCTCGCCTTGATTCCCGTCTTCCTCCTCGTCGAGCTCTCGCGCGGCGACGGCACGGGCGCGCTGGGAGCGACGTTGTTTGCGGTGATCGGCTGGGGCGACTACGCCGATGGGATCGCCGCGCGCGTAACCCGCCAGTACAGCCGCCTGGGGGCGTTGATGGACCCGATCACCGACCGCTTGCTGGTCGTCTCGGGTGTCGTCGTGTGCTGGCATTTCCAGCTGCTTCCACGCTGGGCGATCGCGCTGCTGGCGGCTGCGCGAGTTGGCGATGCTCGCGCTCGGCCGCTACGGCCTCTCGCGGGGGGTCGAGCTGCGCATCAACTGGCCTGGGCGCCTGGCGGTCGCCCCGGTGATGGGCTCGTTCTTCTTTGCGATGGTCGGTTGGCGGACCGTCGGCGAGGTGTTGCTGTACGTCGGTTTGGCGCTCGCGCTCCTCGCGACCGGACTCTATCTGCGCGACGGGCAACGAGGACTCCGGGCACTGCGACCGGAGTGAGTGTCGTGCGCCCGGCGGCGTCCAAGCCAGCGCTCCAAGACTCTCAAGCTCAGCCTGACCTTTTGGTCTATACTGGATGCTCCGGCGACGTGCCGGTCTGTCCTGCCCGGCGATCCCGGCGCAAGTCCGCGAGAGGAGAAAGCCCGCGATGGAGACGTTCCCCGACCTTGGCTCGCTGACGGATGTCGAGCTGAAAGACCTGATCAAGGAGTTGACCGAGGAGGAGACGGAGATCTCCTATAACCGGCGCATCCTGCACGGCAAGATCGACATTCTGCGCGCCGAGCTGGTCAACCGTTTGCGCAAGAAGCACGACGGCGGCGAGGTGATGATCACCGGCGATGACGTTCAGCGCCTGACCGACATCCTCGCTCAACGCCAGCCGAGCGACGTCGCGGACGGCAGTCGTGATTCTAGCGATGTGCGCTGCGGGCAGATTGAAGCAGCTCTTAAAGGGAGCTAGAGCGGTATGGCACTGCACTGCACCGAGTGCGGCTTCGTCAACGACGAGGGAGCCAACTACTGCCAGCGCTGCGGCGCGCTGCTCGATGAGCACAGGGGCGGCGAGTGGGGATCCGATAACCGCCACCTACCGAATCGACGACGCTGGTGAGCTCGTGCCGGTCGAGTTCGACGAGGTCACCGCAAACGGCCCTGCGCTGGTGATCCGCGCCGGGGGAGGAAGGGTGGGCGAGAGCTTCGCCGTGGACCGTGAGCGGATGAGCATCGGCCGGCGACCGGATGCCGAGGTGTTTCTCGACGATGTGACGGTCTCGCGCGATCACGCGCTCTTGATTCGTCGTGGCGAGCAGTGGTATCTCGACGACTGCGGCTCGTTGAACGGGACATACGTAAATCGCTCGCGGATCGAGTCTCAGCGCCTGCAGGAGGGCGACGAGGTGCAGATCGGCAAGTACAAGCTGACTTTCCACGCCCGCTGATGGCGCCCCGGATTCCCCAGATCCGAGGTGCCGCGCCCAGCTCGCAGGACGAGCTCACGCTGACGGCGGGTGGACGCGCCGCTCGCGCGACAAAAGTCGATCACGATCGGCGCTGTGTGCAAGGCGCTCGTGCAGGAGTTCCCGGACATCTCGATCTCCAAGATCCGCTACCTGGAGGATCAGAAGCTGCTCACACCGCGTCGCACGCCGGGCGGCTATCGCCTGTATACGCAGGGCGACGTGGCGCGGCTGCGCACGATCCTGCGGATGCAGCGCGACGAGTTCCTGCCACTGCGAGTCATACGTCAAGAGCTCGCGGCGGGGCGCGCCGGGGAGAGCACGCCGGCTCCCAACGCGGCGCCCGCGACGGGATGCGACCGTGGCGGACCAGCGTGAGCGTGCGCGAGGCCACCGGCGCGCTGTACTCGCTCGACGATGTGTTGGAGGAGACGAAGGCCGACGCGAAGCTCGTGCGCGAGCTCGAAGAGTACGGCGTGGTCAAGGGTGAGCAGCGGGCCGGCATGCGGTACTTCGATGAGACTGAGCGGGATATCATCGGCGCCGTGGCCGAGCTCGCGCGCTACGGGGTCGGCGGGCGCAACCTGCGTGTGTTTCGCTCCTCCGCCGACCGCGAGGCAAACCTACTCCAGCAGATTCTCGCTCCCGCGCTGCGCTCCCGTAATCCGCAGCGACGCAAAGAGGCGCTCGAGGCGCTCGATAACCTCGCCGCGGTGGCCACCCACCTGAAGCACTGCTGCTCGTCCGCGACCTGCGTAAGATCGCCGGCTGATGCGTCACGCGGCCGTGGCCTAGAAGCACAGACGGCAATGCCCAACGCGAGCGCCGTCCGCACGATTGCCGCCTCTGCGCAGGAGCTGTGGGAGGTGATCAACGACCCCCACCACCTGCCGCGCTGGTGGCCGCGCGTGACCCGCGTCGAGGGCGTCGAGGACGGTGCGTTCACCGAGGTGATGAAGACGCGCAAGGGCAAACTCGTCCGCGCTGACTTCCAGCTGATCGAGTCCGACGAGGATACGCGCCGGATCAGGTGGGAGCAGCAGGTGCGGGGCACTCCGTTCGAGCGTGTGCTGAAGTCCGCGGAGACGGAGGTGACGCCTCCAGGCGAGCACTCCGCACTGCCAGACCCAGGGTGACGATCGAGCTGCGCCAGAATAACGGGTGCTCTCAACTTCGGCTGTTCTTTCCCTCGCTTCGGCGGCTACATGGTGCGCCGCGCGGCACAGGCCACGCTCGACGAGGCACTCGACGGACTGGAGCGCATCGGTGGCTGATACGACCGGCCCGCGCGGCGCGCCACCCAGTGCGCCGCGCGATGGCCCGCCCGCGATGCGCTGGTGGGGGTGGGGCGATCCGGCTCACCCGCCGGCGCTGCCCGCCCATGCGCTTGGTTTCCTGCGCGAGACGGTGGGAGTCGCCGCGCGGCCACGTCCCCCGGTGGCGCTCGGACGGGTCAAGCTCGCCCCGTCGGCGCTCTCCGCGCGGACGGCGACTGGGTTGCGGGCGATCCTCGGCGCCCAGGGCATGCGCGATGACCACGGCGAACGGGTCGTGCACGCCGCCGGCAAGGGCTATCCCGACCTGGTGAGGTTGCGCGCCGGAGTACCGGAGGGTGCGCCCGACGCCGTCCTGCGGCCTGCTGGGCACGAGCAGCTGCGCGCCGTGCTCGATCTGTGCGCGCGATCCTCGGTTGCGGTGGTCCCCTGGGGCGGCGGCACGAGCGTGGTCGGCGGCGTCGCTCCGCTGCGGGGCGAGCACGCCGCCGTCGTGGCGCTCGATATGGACCGGATGGCGGAGGTGCTGGGCGCTGGATCGCCAGTCGCGGATGGTCACCGTGCAGGCGGGTATCCGCGCGGTGGCGCTGGAGCAGGCGCTCGCGGCGAGCGGCTTGACGCTGGGCCACTTCCCGCAGTCCTTCCAGTACGTCTCACTGGGGGGCTGCGCCGCGACAAGGTCGGCCGGGACAGGCCTCTGGCGGATACGGCCGGATCGAGCAGCTGGTGCTCGGCCTGCGGTTCACCGCGCCAGCGGGCGAATCGAGCTGGCGGCTGTTCCCGCCAGCGCAGCGGGCCCGGAGCTGCGCCGGCTGCTGGTCGGCTCGGAGGGGACGCTGGGAGTGATCGACGAGCTGACGCTCCGCGTCCGCCCGGCCCCGCGGGAGCGGGTGTACGAGGGCGTCTTCTTCACTGACTTCGCCGCTGGCGTGGAAGCCTTGCGGGCGCTGGCCCAACAGCGCGCCTGTCCGGACGTGGCGCGACTGTCCGATGAGGCCGAGACGCGCATGTCGCTCGCGCTCGCTCCTGTTGACGGGGTCAAGGGGCGCCTCGGTCGGGCATACCTCGGCCTGCGCGGTTATCGCGAGGGCTGCTTGGCGATCCTCGGCTTCGAGGGTGAGGCGGCGGAGGTGGCCGCTCGCCGCCAGCGCGCGCTCGCGCTGGCGCGCCGCGCGGGCGGTCTGGCGGTGGGGCGCTCGCCCGGCGAGGCATGGCGCAAGGGGCGGTTCTCCGCGCCCTATCTGCGCGACGAGCTGCTCACCCAGGGTGTGATGGTCGAGACGCTCGAGACCGCCACACGCTGGTCGAATCTGCGGACGCTGCACCGCGCGGTCTGCACGGCGATCGCCGATTCGCGCGGCGCCGGCGGTACGCCGGGGCTCGTGATGTGCCATGTCTCCCATCTCTATGAGACCGGAGCGTCTTTGTACTTCACGTTCCTCGCCCGCCAGCGTGAAGGCGAGGAGCTGGAGCAGTGGCGTGCGGTCAAGCAGGCCGCCAGCCAGGCGATCCTCGACGGCGGCGGCACGATCACCCATCACCATGCGGTCGGACGGGATCATGCGCCGTGGCTCCAGGACGAGGTCGGACGGACTGGCGTGGCCGCACTGCGCGCGTTGAAGAGGGAGCTGGACCCGGCCGCGATCATGAACCCGGGCAAGCTGCTGTCCTAGCCCTGGGAACTACTCCTAGCCGGTCGTGGTGGTCACCGCGGAGAGGATCCACAGCGCCAGGCAGGTGAAGCCGACCATGATCGCGAGCATCCAGTACTGCGAGCGGACGGCCGCTTCCGGGGACTTGAACTCGATCAGGCCGCGCTCGTGGGAGAGGATTAGCCCGCTGACGTGGCCGGTCACGATCGCGGCGATCTGCACGTACCAGATGACGGCGAAGGAGATCAGGTTGTAGTTGACCAGGAAGCTCGAGGTCCCGAACAGGTCGCTACCGCGGCCGAGCGGGTCGGAGATCAAATAGCCCATCGCCTGGCCCTGGAGCACCAGCAGCGAGAAGTAGTGGGCCAGCATGTAGCCGAACGCGATCGGCACGAGCGTGTGCAGGAACACCCGCGAGAGGGCCCGATGATCCTCCACGGCGACGCCGCGCAGGGCGCTGCGCATGCCATGGATACCGAGGTTGTACAGGCCCGCGACCACGGCCACGCTGAAGATCAGCCCGACCGTCCCGACGATCTCGATCGCCGCGGTCGAGCCCACGCCGATCTGCCCGAGCTCAGACTCCAGGTTTGGCGCAAACTGGGCCCAGAGCTCGCCATTGGAGAAACCGTCGAAGCTCGTTGAGCCGATCAGCACGAATATCACGGCCGCCGTGCCCGGCCAGCATTGCAGGTCACCGAGCCCGGACAATGGTGCCCGTAGGCGCAGCTCTCGATCCCGCCAGGACAGCGGCGACAGGCGACCCAGCAGCCCGAAGTAGACGCCGAACCCGTCGGCTCGCTCGCACCACGCCTCCACCCCGAAGGCCGCCATCCCCGCCAGTTGCACGCCACCGTAGACGAGCATCAGGATCGCGAGTAGCCGCGGTTCGTCTTTGCCGGGAAGCGGGAGCACGAGCTCCAGCCACGCGAAGGCGAGCAGCGTCGCCGCGGCCGGCCAGCGTCCCCAGGGGAGGGGTAGGAGCCGCGCAGTCCTCCGCGTTTCTCGCCGGCACTGGCCGATCTCCGAGCGCTCAGCAGCCAGCCGGCAAGCCGTCCCACCGCTCGCCACGGATTGAATGCGCGAAAGATGTCTCCCACGAACGCGCTCGCAAGCGGAATCCCGACCCAGAAAATCACGTAGATGGAGGTGGGGGCGAGGTTCGCGGTGAGGTTCTGTTCCCCCGCCAGTCCCGCATACGCCACGATCGCGAACAGCGCGATCCCGATCGCGCCGCACAGCCACTCGAGGAGCTTGGGCACTCGGAGTCGCACCCGGCCCGCAGGGCGTTGCAATCGCGGCCTCGACCACAGGCTCCACAACGCCACGAATGAGACCACCATCACCGCCGTCGCGGTCCAGGCGAACAGCCAGGCGGGGATCGGCAGGTCGGCACGGCCCACGATCCCGTGGGCCGACGCGGACGCTGGAGCGAGCAGGCAGCAGAGCAGCGCCACCACGCATACCCACTGAAACCGCTGACGTGCCGGGCGAGTACTCATAGTTGGCTCGAGCGAGTCTGCTTCTGAGTCTGCTTGCCGGCCACGTTGCGGGATGCGGCCACGACGCCCGATAATACCCACCGATTGCCATCATCACGCCGCCTGTGCCTGCGCGCCACTGGCGCTCACCCTGGTAGATTCGCAAGCGATGACACGCGCGCGATCCCGGTGGCCGGAGCGGGCATGAGCGCCTCGACTCCCGAGCTCCAGAGCTCCCAGCCGAAGGGTGAGGATCGGGTACCCGCGGACGAGGGCACCCAGCCTTCCGGCGCCGGTGGCGGGCGTGGTGGCTTCGATCGCCGCATGGTATTTCCGCTCCTTGTGATCGTCGTGATCGCGGGCGGCTTTGCGCTGCTGTTCCAGCACACCAGCCACAACTCCCAGCCGCTGGCGGACAACACGCACAGCGCCAAGTCCGCCAGCTTCCTCGGCAACGAGCTCTCGCCGCCCAAGCCCGCCCCGCCGCTATCGCTGCGCAACTACCTTGGCCAGCCGGTGAACATCGCCCAATACCACGGCAAGGCGCTGCTGGTGACCTTCCTCTACACCCACTGTCCGGACGTCTGCCCGCTGATCGCCGCCAACCTGCGCACGGCGCAGAGCCTGATGGGTCCGAAGACGGCCGCCAAGCTGCAGGTCATCGCGGTCTCGGTCGATCCCCGCGGGGACACACCGCGGACGGTGACGTCGTTCTTGAAAGTGCATGAGATGACCGGCCGCATGCAATACCTGATCGGCTCTCCCAAAGAACTGGGGCACGTCTGGCAGACGTGGGGTGTGGGCTCCGAACGGGATGCCGGGCAGCCGGAATTCATCAACCACTCAGCGCTCGTCTACGGGATCACCGCGTCGGGCGAGCTCAAGACCGTCTACATCGGCACCAGCTTCAAGCCGAGCGAAATCGCTCACGACGTGCCGCTGCTGGCCTCCCAGTAGCGACGTGATGCCGGCGCGCTCGCGCAACGGCAGGCTGGTGCTGGCATGGGTGCTGGCTGGGCTGCTCCTCGTGGTGTTCTTGGTCTTTGGCCTCGCCGGCAAGGGCGCGTCCGGGCGCCTCGCTCCGGCGCTGCCGCGTGAACTGCTCTCAGGCCCCTCGGTGACGCTCGCCACGCTGCGCCGCGCCGCGGCCGGCCGGCCGTCGCTTGTCGTGTTCTGGGCGAGCTGGTGCGAGCCCTGCCAGCACGAGGCCCCCGCGGTCGAGCACTTCGCGCGCAGCACCGCTGGCCGCGGACGAGTCGTGGGCGTGAACTGGGACGATGAAGCTCAGAGCGCCCGCCACTTCATCAGCAAGTACGGCTGGAGCTTCTCGAACCTGCGCGACGGCGAAGGCACGGTTGGCTACGCCTACGGGCTGGGAGATTTGCCGACGACGTTCGTGATCGGCCCCGGCGGGCGCATCGAGCAGACCCTGGTCGGACCACAGACGGAACAGACGCTAGCTCGCGCGCTGGCCAGTGCAAGCTGATCACCTTGCTGGCTGCTCGCTGTCTTCTTTCAGCGCCCGTCGTAGCACCTCGTCGAAACGCAACGGTACGATTGCGAAAGCGCTTGCCCCGGAAGGATCGGTCACGATCGTCGCCGTGGTGAGACCCTCTACCAATGGACGCGCCACGTTGGTGTCGACCGGGGTCACTAAACCGAGCCACAGAGAGGAAAGCCACGGGGTGACGAACGGGACCGGAAGCTTTTGCCTGGGGCGTTTGCCCATCGCCACCGCCATGCGGTCGAGCATGTCCCCGTATGAAAGGACGTCCGGACCGCCGATCTGCACCTCGCGACCCTCCGAATCGGGCACGTCGGGGGCGAGACGCAGATACTCGAGCACATCGTCGATGCCGATCGGTTGCGTTGCCGTCTTCAGCCACGAAGGGGCAATCATCACCGGTAGCCTGCGCACGAGGTAGCGCAGCGTGCGGTAGGACTCGCTCTCGGCGCCGACCACCATCGCCGCTCGAAAGTACGTCAGTGGAGGACCTTCTCTGGCAAGTAGCCGGGCGGTTTCATCGCGGCTTTGCAGGTGCTTCGAGACGCTCTCCTCGCCGAGCCCGCCGAGGTAGACAACCCTTTGTATGCCTTCCCGCTTGGCCATCCGGGCGAAGTTCACAGCGCCCTGACGCTCGCGCTCCTGAAAGCCACTGCCACCGGCCATCGCGTGGATCAAGAAGTAGGCCACATCGATCTCGCTACCCGCTCCCTCGAGGCTCGCCGGATCGCTCACATCGCCCTGATGTAGCTCGCAGCCATCGCGCTCGAGATGTTGCGCTCGAGCCCGATCGCGCACCAGGCAGCGAACGCTCATCCCGGAGCGAGCCAGCGAGCCGCTCAGACGACCGCCGATAAATCCAGTTGCGCCTGTTACTAGCGCCCGCGTTGCGATTGAGTGAGGCTAACAGGGGAGACCTCCAGTAAGCTTTCCCTGTCGTGCTGCACGCCGCCCTTTACCTGTTGCCGGCTGCCCTGCTGGTGATTGTGCTGCTCACGCGGCGCTATCCGGGTGAGCGTGTCCTGGTCGGTCTTTGCCGTCTCCCGCGGGCACGCTGGCCCCGCCCACGCGCCTCTGTGCCCACGCACCGTCGCGTGGTGCTCCGCGCCGTCCGCGGCGGTCGGCTGATCGGCTGTTCGCTGGCGGTGCGCCCGCCACCTGCGCTGTACTCGGCGAGCTAGCTCCTTCCCGCCCGGATCTGGGCGGCGGCTGCTCGTCCCTTGAAGCGGGGTCTCGTCGCGGGCCGGCGTAATTGCCTGCCGCGCTGAGCCCTCGATTTATCCGTACAGGCATATACGCGAGGAGCCGTTCCATGTCCCGTCGTCCCATCATCGCCGCGCTCGGCGCCATGTTGTTGGCGTGTCCGCTTGCCGCCCATGCGCAGAGCAACACGCAGACTCCCTTGACGGAGAGCGAGAACCCGATCAACGATCAGGGGAGCAACTACGACTACCGCTCCTACGTCACTGCCATCACTCCGAGCGTGCCCGGCGTGAGCCTGCAGGTCCTGGAATTCGCCGACCGGCTGATCCTGACCAACCACAGCGGCCAGACGGTCACCGTGCTCGGCTATGACAGAGAACCCTATGGCCGGGTGCTGGCGAATGGGACGGTTCAGCTCAACACCCGCTCGCCCGCTTACTACCTCAACCAGAATTTCTACGGCGATGTGAACGTCCCCGCCTCGGCGTCATCGACCGCGACACCCGATTGGACCGTCGTCGACCGCACCGGGCGCCTGGAATGGCACGACCATCGCATCCATTGGATGTCCCCGGTCTTGCCTCCGCAGGTCAAGAACAAGGCCAAGCGCACGAAAATCTTCGACTGGCAGGTGCCGATCGAGGTCGGCACGCAACAGGCCACGGTCACCGGCGAGCTCTTCTGGATCCCCGCGCGCACCGGTGCTCCCGCCGCCGCGATCCCGGTTCTGCTGGCGCTCATCGTGCTCGGCCTGCTGTTCGTGCTGTTCGTGCGCCGCCGCCGCTCTGGCGCGGGCCTCGACGAGGCCGGCCACGCGGACGACAGGCCTCGCAAGGAGGCCTGGTGAGGGGTGCCCGCCGCAGAGCCTTGCTCGTCCTCGCCCTCGCCTGCGCGGCGTCGCTCACGAGCGCCCCCGCCGCGCTCGCCCATGCGCAGCTGCTGGGCGCCTCGCCCGCGTCCGGCTCGACCGTTCAGCGCCAGCCGGCCGAGGTCGTCTTCGAGTTCAACCAGAACGTGGGCGGAACGCTCGGCGCGGTGCGGGTCTATGACGCGCGGGGAGACGAGGTGGACAACCTCGAGGTCTCCCATCCGCAAGGCAACGAGCACTGGATGGGCGTCGGGCTGAAGGCGCGACTGCCGGACGGCACCTACACCGCCACCTACCGGGTGATCTCGGCCGACACGCACATCGTCTATGGCGGTCTCCTCTTCAACATCGGCCACGCCGGAGCCGCGCCGAGGTTCACCGTGGCCGGCTTGATCTCTCGCAACCAGAGCGGCAAGCTCACCGAGATCGCCTTCGGTCTCGTGCGCGGCCTCGACTACCTGACGATCGCGCTGCTGCTCGGCAGCCTCGCGTTCGTGCTTGTCGCATGGCTGCCGGGCTTCGCCGCGGTGGCGGACGCCGAGCCGCAATGGCAGGCGGCCTCGCGGATGTTCGCCAAGCGCATGCGATCGCTGCTGAGTGCCGTGGTCGCGCTCGGCATCCTCGTGAGCGTGCTCGGCATCCTGCTGCAGGGCGCGAGCGCGGCCGGCGTGTCGCTGTGGGCATCCCTAAAAAGCACGATCCTGCAAAACACCCTGGAAAGTCGCTTCGGCGAGGTGTGGGGATTGCGGGCGATCGACTGGCTGGCGCTGGGCGCTCTGCTGCTGCTCGCCAGGGCGCTCCCACCACCGCCTCCCACGCCGCGTGCTGCTCGGACTGACCGTGCCCTGTGCGGCCTACCTGGCGATCACCCCTGCGCTCAGCGGCCACGCGAGCATCCAGAGCCCGACGTTGCTGTTTTTTCCCTCCGATGTCCTGCATGTGCTCGCGGCGAGCGTGTGGGTGGGGGGGATCGCCTGCCTGCTGCTGGCGCTGCCCGCCGCGACGCGAGCCCTCCAGCGCCCACAGCGCAGCCGGCTGCTGCTCGCCACGCTCGCTCGCTTCTCCCCGCTGGCGCTCGCCTGCGTGCTCGTGATCGCGCTCACCGGAATCGTGCAGGCGTATATCGATGTGCGCACTCTCGACGGCCTGTTTCACACCACCTACGGCGCTTTGATCATCGTCAAGGTCAGCCTGCTGGCGCTGTTGATCTGTCTTGGTTGGCTTAACCGCGAACGGGTGATCCCCGCGCTGAAGCGCGTCGCCGCGACACACCAGGCGCCCTCCGCCACCGGAGTGCTGGCGCGCCGCACGATGCGCGGCGAGCTCGCACTGATGCTCTGCGTGTTTGGCGTGACCGCCGCTCTGGTCAGCTACGCCCCGCCGATCGACGCGGCTTCGGGTCCGTTCTCCACGAACACCACGATCGGGCCGGCCGAGCTCGAGCTGACCCTCGAACCGGCCAAGGTCGGGTTGAACACGATCCACCTCTATCTGATCGACGCCAAGACCGGCGCTCAATTCACCGAGACCAAGGAACTGACGGTCACGGCCCGGCTGCCCTCGAAGGGGATCGGCCCCCTGCCGCTGAAGGCGAACTTGGCGGGCCCGGGCCACTACGTACTGAACTCCGCGGTGCTCAGCCCTGAAGGCACATGGAGCATCGAAATCATCGACCGTGTCTCCGAATTCGAACAGCACACACGCACTGTGACGATCCCAATTCGCTGACTCAAATAAACGGCCCCTTCCAAACCCTCCCTTTCCATTCAACACAAGGAACATCCACATGAGATCTAAGACATCGACGGCCAAGCAGGTCGCCCTGCTGCTGATTGGCGCGGCACTCACCGCGCCGGCGAGCGCACAGGCGCATATCAGCTTGCACCCCAACACGATTCCCGCGGGGGCATTCGCGACATTGGATGTGCGTGTCCCGGGCGAGCAGGAAGGCGCCTATGTCAAGCGGGTCGACGTGCTGTTTCCAGCCGGATTTACCGGAGTCGATTATGAAAATGTGCCCGGTTGGAGCACGAAGCTCATCCAGGCAAAGCTCGCCACTCCGATCAAAGAAGACGGAGAAACGATCGACACCGAGGTCTCCCAGATCCTCTGGACGTGGACAGGTCCGTTGGGCAAGGTGAGCGACAATCAATTCATAAATTTCCCACTGTCGTTGGCGATCCCGGCAAACGCTTCTGGTAAATCACTGGAATTCAAGACGGTCCAGTCCTACAGCAATGGCCAGATCGTCCACTGGATCGACCCCTCGCTGACGGCGGAACACCCCTCTCCGCGGATCAACGTGACGGCCAGGGGCGGCGTGATCCAGGACATCGCCGGTGATGAGGCCGGCCCGGCCGCCGGCGAGACGGCTGGTGGTCAGTCATCATCATCTCCCAACACGCCCGCTCCCGGTACGGCGACTCCTGCCGGTACGCCCGTCGTGCAGCGGGGTGGGGGCGCCAGCAAGGGCCTGGGCATTGCCGCGCTGATCCTCGGCGCTCTGGGTCTGCTCACCGGCCTCACCGCGCTCGCCCTCGCGCGTCGACCTATTAGCTTTGCTACATGCAGCTCGTCGACGGACAGCTGATCTTCTCGGCTACCGACCTGATCAACCACCTGGAGTGCCCGCACCTCACGCAGCTCGACATCGAACTCGCCCTTGGGCGCATCGAGCTCACCGAGACCAGGTCTGACACCACGGAGCTCGTCGCGCGCAAGGGCGATCAGCACGAGCGGGCCTACCTCGAGCAGCTCATCGCCGATGGCCGCGAGGTGGTCGAGATCGGCGCCGAGCCCCCGACCGCAATCGAGGACGACCCGAGCCTCGATGGCGCCGCACCGGGGCTCGAAGACACGCGTATAGGCGCACAACACACGATCGAAGCAATGCGAGCCGGGGTGGAGGTGATCTACCAGGGCGTGCTGTTCGACGGCGTCCGCTGGCGCGGGCACAGTGACTTCCTGCGCCGCGTCGAGCGCCCCTCGGCGCTCGGCCCGTTCAGCTACGAGGTCGCGGACACGAAGCTCGCGCGGCGCGTGAAGCCCTACTTCCTGCTGCAGCTGTGTTTTTACTCCGAGCTCGTCGAGGCGATCCAGGGAACCGCGCCTGAGTGGATGCACGTCGTGCTCGGGACGCGCCAGTCCCAGTCCTTTCGCGTCACCGAGTTCGCGGCCTATTACCGCGGCGTCAAGCGTGGCTTCGAATCGGTCGTCGACGCCGGGCTGTCCACCACCTACCCGGAGCCGGTGGAGCACTGCGCGCTGTGTCGCTGGGAGAACCACTGCGTCGCCCGGCGCCAGGCCGACGACCATCTGAGCCTCGTAGCCCGGATCCAGCGCTCACAGCGCACCCAACTGGTGGAGCGCGGGATCACGACTGTCACGCAACTCGCCGTCGCGGAGCCCACGGATCGCCCACTTCGGATCGGCACCGCGACGTTCGAGTCCCTACGCGCGCAGGCACGTCTACAAATCGAGCAACGCCGCAGCGGGGAGCTGCGCTATGAGCTACTCCCGCCCGAGCAGGACTGCGGATTCGCCCACCTGCCGAAGTCCTCGGAGGGCGACGTGTTCTTTGACATGGAGGGTGACCCGTTCTTCGACGAAGGTCTCGAGTATTTGTTTGGAGTGGTTTCGGCTAGCAATAGCCCTCGATCCGATCTACCTCTAACCGAACAACTCAAATTCACGGCTTTCTGGGCCGAGGATCGCTCGACTGAGAAGCAGGCCTTTGAGCAATTCATCGATTTTGTGATTGAGCGGCTCGAGCGCTTTCCCGACCTGCACGTCTACCACTACGCCTCGTATGAGGCAGCCGCGCTCAAGCGGTTGATGGGTCTGCACGCGACGCGTGAGCAGGAGGTCGATCGACTGCTGCGCGGGAGGGTTCTGGTCGATCTGTACACGGTCGTGCGTCAGGGGTTGCGAGTTGGTCAACCGAATTACTCGATCAAGAGCATCGAGGCTTTTTACATGGGTAAGCGAGAGGGGGAGGTCAGTGAGGGCGGTGACTCGATCGTCGCTTTTGAGCAATATCTGCAGACCGGCGATCGCGCGCTGCTGGAGTCGATCGAGCGCTACAACGAGGATGACTGTCGCTCCACTTATCTGCTGCGCGAATGGTTACTCGACCGTCGCAAGGAGGCAATCGAGACGTTCGGCGGGGAGATCCCCTGGAAGGCGCCACCCGGAGCCTTTGCAGCCAGACCCCGCGCTGCAGGCCGAGCTCGACGCGCTGCACTCCGCGCTCACCTCAAACATCCCCGGCGAGGCCGAGGGCAGGGACGACGATCAGCATGCGCACTGGCTGATCGCGCAGCTGATCGACTATCACCGGCGCGAGGCCAAGCCCTCTTGGTGGGCCTATTTCGAGCGCCTCGAAGCCGATGAGGAGCAGCTCACGGAGGTCGACAACGAGGCGCTCGGCAGGCTCACCGTCGCAGACGTCGAGCCGATCCCGCTTCCCTCGCCTTCGCGCTCGGTCCTCCACACGCTGCGCTTCCCCGCCCAGGAGCACAAGATCGCTCCTGGTCATTTCCTTGACCCCGCCACCAAGCAGGGAGTGATGGTCGAGTCGCTCGATAACGAGACCGGGACACTGCGGATCCGCCGTGCGGCTACCCGTGTCGATGAGCCTCTCCCGCGGGCGCTGATGCCTGGCGGGCCGTATACACTCCCCTCCAGCGCGCCGCTCTACGTCGGCTCGCGCAGGACGTCCTCGCACGCGGGCTCGGCGCTCCCGGCCGCTACAACGCGCTGCGCCAGATCCTCAGCGTGCAGACGCCGAGCACTTCGGCGTGCTCTCGCGGCGAGGCGCTGCAGGCGGGCGCCTTCGACCTCGATCGGGCCAAGCGGATCGCCGAAGGCCTAAACGACAGCTATCTGTTCATCCAAGGGCCGCCGGGCTCGGGCAAGACCTACACCGGCGCCCATCTGATCCTGCACCTGATCGAGCAGGGCCACCGCGTCGGCGTCGCCAGCGGCACCCACGCGGCGATCCACAACCTGCTCGCGGAGGTCGAGCGCTATGCCCCATCGGAGCAGACGTTCGCCGGGCTGAAGAAGTACAGCGACGAGGACAACCGCTATCAGTCCGAGCGTGGCCTGATCGGCAACTCCAAGGACGTCGCCGATTTCGCCGGCGGCGGCTACGACCTCATCGCCGGGACCGCCTGGCTGTTCTGCAGCGAGGAGCTGGACGGGACGCTCGACTACCTGTTCCTCGACGAGGCCGGGCAGATCTCACTCGCCGACGCGCTGGCGATGGGCACGTGCGCGCGCAACGTGATCCTGCTCGGCGACCCCCAGCAGCTCGCCCAGGTCTCCCAGGCCGTGCATCCGCCGGGCGCGGGCGTGCTCGGTGCTCGAGCACCTGCTCGGCGAGCACAGCACGATCCCGCCCGAGCGCGGCCTGTTCCTCGATCAGACCAGACGGATGCACCCCGACGTCTGTGATTCATCTCCAAGGCGATCTACGAGGACCGGCTGGAGTCGTTCGCGGACTGCGCCGACCAGCGCATCGACGCTCCCGGCTCGCTCACCGGCACGGGCATCAGGTATGCGCCCGTCAACCACGAGGGCAACACGCGCTCTTCCCTGGAGGAGGCCGAGGCGATCAAGGCTCTCGTCGAGGATCTGCTCAGAGGGCAGTACACCGAAGCTGGACGGAGCCAGCGGGCCGCTCGACCCCGAGCGAGATCATGGTCGTCGCCCCCTACAACGCGCAGGTGCGCTGCCTACGCGAAACGCTGCCCGCCGGTGTGCGGGTGGGCACCGTCGACAAGTTCCAGGGCCAGGAGGCGGCCGTCGTGCCTCTTCTCGATGGCGACCTCCAGCGGCGAGGAGATCCCCCGCAACCTGGAGTTCCTGTTCAGCCGCAACCGCCTCAACGTCGCGATCTCCCGCGCACGCTGCCTGGCCGTGCTCGTCTGCAACCCGGCGCTGCTAAACATCCGCTGCAAAAACGCCGAGCAGATGCGCCTACTCAACGCCCTCTGCCTGTTTGTGGAGATGTCTCGTAAGGCGGCCTGACGGCCCGCCGGCCAAGCTGGTCTCGACCGACTGACCGCACCGCGTGTGGCGGCACTCTTCCCGGCAGGGACCCTACTACTCTGCAGGACAGCCACGCCCGCGTGTATGCCTGAAAGGAGTGGATCGTGCAATGGAATCCCCAATCCTGATCGATACCTGGACAGTCGACCCGTCGCGCAAGGACGAGCTTGTTCGGGGGATCTCCGATGCTGTCCGGGATGTAATCCTCGAGCAGCCAGGTTTCGTCTCGGCCCAGATCTACGAAAGCACCAACGGGGGCATCGTGATGTTGAGCGTGCGCATGCGAACAGCCGAGCAGCGTCAGCATCTCACGGACTCCCCTGAAGCTCAAAAAGCGCTCCGCGAACTTCGCAAGATCGCACACGCCCACGCTCATCTCTATCGGCTCGTTGAGAGCGTCGGCGAGCCTGACTGACCCAAGAGGCGGCCGCGGCGCGTATCGGTACCGTTTTCAGCGCTCTGGCGCGATCAGCACAGGACGCCCGGCGTGCGCGAGCACCACGTGCGAGACGCTGCCGAGCAACGCCGAGGCGACCGCGCCGAGTCCGCGCCGACCGCACACGATCAGCCGCGCGTCGAGCTCGTCGGCGATCTCGATGATCCTGCGCCCCGCGCCTTCGGTGGCCTCCTCGACGCGAGAGCTCGCGTCGAAGCCGTGCTCACGCGCCCGCTCCACGCCCTCCTCAGCCGCGTCGCTGGCCAGCTGCGCCTGCCCCGCGTCTACCATCGCCTCGTCGCTCAAATAGCTGCCGCCGAAGCCCCCCGCCCGCGCCAGCAGCACCACCGCGGGCTGCCAGATGCTCAGCACGACCGCTGGCGCCGGATGGGCAACGAGCTCCGCCGCCGCGGCCATCGCCGCGCGCGAACCCTCCGACCCGTCGTAGCAAAACAGCACCGGCCCAGGCATGAGTCTCCTCAGAGGTAGATCTCTACACGTGCAGAGATCTCGAAATCCTAGGCGCAACCGCGGGGCAGCGTGTGAGAACCTCTAAACCGTTCTTTTCACCGAGGCCGGCTTGGTCGAGTCGATGAAGTCGATGAGTACGTGGAGGAAGCGCTCGGGCTCGTCGAGCTGGGGGAAGTGGCCTGAGTGCCGGAATACCTCCAGGCGGCTGTTGGGTACTAGCTCGTGCGTCGTGTGTCCATGGGAGACGGGGATGATCGAGTCGTGCTCGCCCCAGATCAGCAGGAAAGGGAGATGTTCGGCCAGGTAGAGCCGGTTGGAGGCGTCGACCCGCTGGCCGCTGGGCTCGACGACCGAGCGAAGCGTGTGCACGAACGCCGCACGGGCCGCGCTGTCGGACAGCGTCGAGTGTCCGCGTGCGATCTCCTCGAGATCTGTTCCTAGGCCTACACCCAGCCGGTTGAGTAGACCGCCGACGCGCGCGCCGGCGTCGAGCAGGCGGGTTGCGGCGAGGAAGGGCAGCACGAGCTCGGAGCCAGGCAGCGTTGCGGCTCGAAGCAGCCAGTTGACGTCGCGGCCGAGGCCGCCGCTGTCTACCAGGACGAGTCGCTCGCAGCGTTCGGGGAACTGGTAGGAGAACTGCATGACGATCCCTCCGCCGAGTGAGTGCCCGACAAAGGTCGCCCGCTGGTGTCCGAGGGCGAGCAACAGATCGCGCAGGCTGCTCGCGTGGGCGCCGAGTGAGTAATCGCCGCGAGGCGCCGCCGAGTCGCCGTGACCAGCGAGGTCTGGGGCTATGACGGTAAAGCGGTCGGCGAGGTAGGGCATCACCCGCTCCCAGGTCGCCGAACTGGATGTGATTCCGTGGACGAGAACCACGACGGGGCCACTGCCCGCTTGACGGTAGGCCACGTCGTGACCGTGCAATGTCGTATGCCTAACTCCTTCATCGCTGCGCTTTGTACGAGGCGGCATCCGAGTTCCAATACCTACGCAGTTGTCTTCTTCGGGTGGGGGGTGGGGGGGCGAGCGCGTGCCCGTGCGATCGCTCGCTCGAGCGCGGGGACCGGCTCGTGCGGCTACGCCGCAGCCTGAGCATCACCAACCCACACGGGATGTCGGTTGCGATAGTTTGCCGTCAGGTCCAAGACATCGTCAGAGGGAGGCAGTGATGCATGCGGTTCTGGTGGAGGTCGATACGAGCGGACAGCCCGATCGAGAGGCTGGGCTGAAGAGCCTGCGTGAGGATCTCGTGCCCAGGATTAGCCAGGCGCCGGGGTTCCAGGCCGGATATTGGCTGCGACCGCTCGAGGACGCCAGGGGAACCTCGCTGATGCTGTTCGATACCCGCGAGAACGCCGAGGCTGCTTCGCGCGAGATCAGCGTGGGAAGTAGCGTGGGGGCGGGGGTTACGGTGGTGCGCAAGGAGCTATGCGAGGTCGCCGCTTCGGCCTGACTGAGGATCGGTGCTGGCTGCGCTGGAGGGATCACCTGAGAGGCGCAAGCCCGCAAGGCGAGACCGGCAAAGCGTTCTCTCGAGCGGCTTGGGGCCGCGTCGTTTTGTCTTGTCTACCCCTGACGTTCGACGATCGCGAGCGCGAACCCGTCGTAGCCCTTGCCTGCCGACCGTCTGGATCGCGGTGGCGTCCGACGCAGGCTCGGCGGCGAGCAGCTCGAAGAAGCGCCGCACGCCGCGGATGCCGTCGTTGCCGAGCGTCGGGTCGTCCGCGTCGGGGTCGAGGATCGCGCCGCCGCGGACGACGTTGTCGACGATGATCAGCGTGCCGGGGCGGGATAGCTTCAGCGACCATTCGAAGTAGCCCGGGTTGTTCGGCTTGTCGGCGTCGATGAAGATCAGGTCGAACGGTCCCGCGCCCTCGGCCACGAGCCGGGGCAGCGTCTCCAAGCGCCGGCCCGACCTGCAGCTCGACGCCGCTCCGCGAGCCCGGCGCGTGCGATGTTCGCCCGGGCGACCTCGGCGTGCTCGGCGTTCGGCCTCGAGCGTGACCAAGCGCCCGTCGGTGGGCAGCGCCCGCGCCAGCCAGATCGTGCTGTAGCCGCCGAGCGTGCCGAGCTCCAGGATTCGTGCGCGCTCCCTGCATCCGCGCGAGCAGCCCCAGCAGCTTGCCCTGGTTTGGCGTGACCGAGATCGGCGGCAGTCCCGCGGCGGCGCTGTCCTCGAGCGCGGCCTCGAGCGCCGCATCCTCGGGCACGAGCAGGTCGGTGATGTAGTCGTCGACCGCCGTCCAACGCTTCTGAGCAGCGGAGTCTGAGCTTGTGTCGGTCACGATCGCCACGCTATCCCATCCGCATTTGTGGTCTGGTGCGGTTTGACGTGCTTTCGCTTTGGGATAGGCTGGCCTAGGCATATGTCTGTCGCGCTCGACGCCCCAGCTTTTCGCACGCAGTCATTGCCGCCCGGTCCGCGTATGCCGCCGGCGCTGCAGGCAGTCATGCGGGTCTGGCGGTTCGCTGAGTTCAGCGATCGTGGTCACGCGCGCTATGGGGATACGTTCACCGTTCGCATCGGTGGCCTGCCAACCGGGGTGCTCACGAAGGATCGCGACGCGATCCGGCGGTTGTTCACCGGCGACCCTCTCCTCAAGCGCCATTCCAATGACCTGCTGCGCACGTTCGTCGGCGATGAGTCGCTGCTGGTGCTCGAGCCGGGCGAGCACATCGCGCGAAGAAAGATGCTCTCGCCGCCGTTTCATGGAGAGCGGGTGGGCTCCTACGCGCTGCTGATGGAGCGGCTCGTGGTGGACGAGCTGGATCGCCTGCGGCCGGGAGAAGTCGTGTCGATTCAGCGCATCGCTCAGGGGCTCACGCTCGAGGTGATCCTGCAGGCCGTGCTCGGTGTCTCGGACGTCGCGCTGCGCAACCGTCTGCGAGGGCTCTTCGACGCGCTGAACACGCCGCTAAATGCGTTCGCGCTGTTCGTGCCCGCGCTTTCGCACCGTTCGCGGTGGAACCCGCTTTCCCGGCGCCCCTGGCGGTTGAAAGACGAGCTCGACGCCCTGCTGTTCGCGCACATCACCGCGACCCGCAACGACGCGCGGCTCGGCGATCGCGAGGACATCCTCGCGCTGATGGTTGCGGCGCGCGACGAGGACGGCATCGGCCTCGATGACCAGCAACTGCGTGATGAGCTGATCACGTTGATCGCGGCCGGACACGACGACGACCGCGACCGCGATCGCTTGGGGCGTCGAACTGCTCGTGCACAACCCGGCGGTGATGGCCAGCGCCCGTGAGGGTGATGAGGATTACCTGGAGGCGCTCGTAAAGGAGATCCTGCGAATCCGCGCCCCATCGCCGATCGGCGGCGCTCGTCACATGCTCGAGCCGTTTCAGATCGGAGACTGGACGATCCCCCCGGACGTCTCGATCATCGTCGACGCCTACGCCGTACACAACGATCCCGAGACATACCCCGAGCCGCACCTCTTTCGTCCAGAGCGTTTCCTCGGAGCCTCGGCCGATGCCTATTCGTTGCTGTCGTTTGGCGGCGGCGCACATCGCTGCATCGGAGCTTCGCTCGCGCAACTCGAGATG
This sequence comes from uncultured Solirubrobacterales bacterium, assembly GCA_963822625.1. Taxonomy (GTDB): domain Bacteria; phylum Actinomycetota; class Thermoleophilia; order Solirubrobacterales; family Solirubrobacteraceae; genus Palsa-744. The sequence goes on from CAWGIH010000002.1 coordinate 55,392, forward strand.
AAGATCGTGCTACGCGAAATCCTCGCGCGCCTCGACCTTGCGTCCGTCTCAGAGGCCCTCGCCCGCCCGGTGCCACGAGGCCCCACGCTCGCGCCTCGCGGAGGCGCGAAGGTGCGGATCCTAGGACAGCGCACTCCATCGCGCAACGACACAGCAACCGCGGCAGCGGCTTGATGGGTACCAGAAGCTCGCCCACGCTGGTGGTCGAGCGGTTCTTGGAGTTGCTCCGCTCGGGGGATGTCGATGGGGCTGTGGAGCTCTTGGCGGTGGACGTGGAGTACAAGAATGTGGGGCTGCCCACCGTGCGCGGACGTGAGCGTACTCGCCGGCTCTTTCGGGCCACGCTTGGCCGAGCTGGCGCCGGGTTCGAGGTCTACGTGCATAGCATCTCAGCGGATGGGGAAACGGTTTTGACCGAGCGCACCGACGTCATGAAGTTCGGCCGGCTGCGCATCCAGTTCTGGGCGTGTGGTCGCTTCGATGTCCACAACGGCCAGATCGTGCTCTGGCGCGACTACTTCGATCAAATGAGCCTCTGGGTGGCGACCGCCCGCGGCCTGCTGGGCACGATCTTCCCCGCGGTGCGAGCTAAGGCGCCCTCAACGGCCTGAGCCGGCAAGCATCGCGTCTACTCCTCGCGCCCGATCATCTCCCTAGCGGAGACCGGGTGGTCGGTCGGAAACAAGGTGGCACTACCAACCCGCCGAGGAGAAGCAGCTTTCGTTCAGCGCCAAATCGGCCCAGGAGTTCCTCCATGCCGAGTTACGAAATCACCCCGCCTGGGTCGGCATGTTGAAAACGAAAGTGCTGGAGCCTGAGGAAATAGAGAGCTTGCGTGCTCGCACGCTGGAGATCTTCGATGCCGCCAACGAGGAGCCCGATGCCTTTCGAGTCACCAGCCGGTACGTGGTGGCCTCCGCCTCACGCACCTCCGCGCAGCGCCCGATATTTAAGCTGCGCTGAGACGAGTGGCGATATCTGCATCTCCGCGGCGGTTCTGCTCGTGGCGGTGCCCGCGGTCAGCCCTTGTCGCTGGCGTTCGCCGGCAGCACCGTCTACTGGACGCAGGAAGGCAAGTGAGGTGCCTGCTCTCAGGAAGCGGAAATTGCCGGGATCGCGTCGTGTATGTTCGTGCCTGCATCCGTACCCGACGGCGAGGAGATAACCGTGCCTGACTTTCTCGAGGAGACACGTAAAGAGATCACCAAGCGGCTGGAGGAGCTCCGGCCGCTGGTTGATGAGTACAGCCGCCTCGAGGGGGCCGCGGTGGCGCTGGCAGGTGCGGTGGGAGATATCGTCGAGACGGCGGCATCTGAGGCCGGCGCGGCCGTCAGCGAGGCCGTTGCCGGCTACCGTGGGCGGGGACGCGCGCGTGGCTCGAGCAGCCGCAAAAAAGGCCCTGGACGCCCGAGCGCGAGCGTGGCGACGCGCAAAAAACCAGCTCGCCCCAGGGCAAGCGCCAAAAAAGTAGCTCGTCCTGCCGGCAAAGTGGGCCGTCCCGCTGGGTCAGCTAAAAAAGTCGGGCGCCCTGCAGGATCGGGGAAAAAAGTCGGCCGTCCCAAAGGCAAAGCGGGACGGCCCAAAGGCGGCGGCAAACGCGCGATAGAGGCGCTGTCGCTCGTACGGGGGCAGCCGGGCATCACGATTCCCGAGCTCGCCGGGAAGATGGGGATCAAGCAGAATTACTTGTATCGCGTGCTCCCCGGCTTGGAGAAGGAAGGCAAGCTGCAGAAGAAAGGCCGCGGCTGGCATCCGAAAGCCGCCTGACGTCGAGGACGGTGTTTCCCAGCGCAGTGCATCCCCCGTCGACGACAGCTCCCCGGGCAGTACACCCCACGAGCGGGTGCGGACGCTCGAGCGCCGCTTCCTTCCGCTGGCTTGCAGTCGTAAAGGATCTCTCGCCACACACGATTCGTGACTACGAGACATGCACGGGAGTGGAGGGAAAGGGGAGAGGGAGAGGAGATAAAAGAGATAAAACAGAAAATGGGAGTTACCTCGCCGCCAGTAGTACCGCCGCCGTGTCTGTTCGGTAGGAGACGATCGCGTTTTTGCCTCCCGCTCGCGTGCTGAGGAGCTTGGGTGGGCGTTGGTGTGGGTGGACGTCGATCGCGAACTCGATGTCCAGTGTCTACGCTAGGCGCGCCAGGGTGTCGATCGTGGGGTTGTGCTCGCCGGCCTCTAGGGGGAGCCACTCGCTTTGGCGGTCCTCGTCGATGTCCTGAGCCTCCAGGGCCATGGTGCGGGTGGCATATCCGCGGAGCCGCGCAGCGACCGTCCGGGCCTGGGTACACGCCGCGGCCATCGAGCTCGGGATCCGCGCCACGTCTCGGGCGCACCCACGGCGTGTCCGACAATACCGGCCGCGGATCCCAGACCGCGTGTCGCGGCCGGGATCCAGCGGTCGGTCTGGAGGCTACGGTTCGGCCTTTTCGACGGCGCCGGGGTGCTCGGCGAGCTTCAGGAGCGATTCGCTCTGGGCGTCGTTGGGGGATTCTTCGTAGGCCGTGTAGTGGGTTGTGGACGTTTCTAGCTCGGGCGCGCCGCTGGCTTGGCCGTTGGCGTGCGTGAGGGACTCGGTGACGAGCTCGACGGGCTCGAATGTGCTGGCGTCGACGTACATCGTCGGGTTCGGCAACTGCTTGCCTTCGAAGACGGGCTGCGTGTAGTTGACGGGGTGAACGTTCAGCTCCCAGACCGCCCTTCCTTCGAGGGTGTTTTTTCCTGCGAGCGTCATCTCGCCCTTCTTGACGAGTTCACGCAGCAGGCTGACGGGTGTCGCTTCCTGCGTCAGGGCTCCGACCGGGGTCCCGTGCAGGATCACGTTCGGTGCTTCTGCGCTCCACCGCCGGTTTTCCAGCGGACTCGCAGTGAAGGCCTGTTCGTAGGTCACGCCGTCGGGAGGGGTCGTTACGGATCGCAGCCGCCGGGGGTTCTGCGCGGTCCAGAGTTCCTCCCGGGTGGTCGTCGTGTCGCCGGCGACCGACTGTTCTGTGATCTCGGCCATGTGGAGCACCCCTGAGCCGGGGGTCAGCGCACGGTAGACGTCGGCCAGGACATTCGGTGTCCCTCTGCCGGAGGGTCCGACGATCGCGAGGACGGCGAGTGCGATCGCCGCTGCCACAGCGAGTCCCCCCGCGATTCGGGCTCGCAGGCCTCGCCGGTCTCTCGTGCGCGCTTGCCGGGAGCGCGTCCTCGATGCTGGTCGGGCGCCTGATCCAGCCGCGCCAGGAGCGCCTCGATCGGTGCGGGCCGGCGGGGTCTGACTTCACGGGGTTCATCTGTCTGAGCTGCTCGGTCAGTTCTGAGGTGTTCATGGGGTCTCCAGTCTGGGTTGTGAGGTTGTCTCTGGCCGGTTGTGCTCGAGTGCTCGTCCCAGGCGTCGCTTCGCGCGATGGACGCGCACGCTGAACGTGGCCTCCCGTACGCCAAGGGCACGAGCTGCATCACGATGGTTCAGGCCCTCCCAGGCGGTCAGCAGGAGAGCCTCTCGGTCGCTGTCGCTGAGCGTGCGCAGCGCGTCTTGAACGGCCGGTCGGCGGGCGCGGCCCTTCCGAGGGGTCGCCACCGGCGCTCGACGGCGCCTCAGCCGCCGAGCGCGGCGTCCTGGCGGGCAACGCGGCGCCGCTCGTTGGCAAGGACGCGCCGCGCGACACCAAACAGCCACGGCCGGGGCTCGGCGGGGATCTCTCCAGTCGCCGCCAGGCGACGAGGAAGACTTCGGCAACAATGTCGTCGGCTCTGCGAAGGGTCGCTGCGTCGCATCGCATAGCCCTTCACGGCCTTGCGTGCTGTTCATAGAGCGCTTCGAAGAACTGTTCAGGAGCTCATGTCGGGTATATGTCCGCAGTGACCCGATTCCTTACACGCGCGCCGATCGGCCTGCTGAGGAGCGCATGGGGGCAGACGGCTCCGCATGCGATCCGCTCAGCCGCGGATCTGTGACGATGGCGGCCGATGAGACAAGGCAGACTCCCGTGCGGGCCGCGGTCGCGCTGCTCGTCCTCGCGCTCGTAGCGGTAGGGCTTCGCGGCCGCGAATCCGCGCGAGCATCGCCGCTCGAGTACGCGGCTCGCAGGCGCCGCCGAAACGCCCGCGCGTCTGCTGACGCTGCGGGCGGCGGACCCCGGCGGCGGGGCGCCGTGGGGAATCCGCCTGCTCAGCACCCGCAGCGGTCTTCTGTGCGCGCAAGTAGGCAGGGTCAGGGACGGATCGATCGGTCAACTCGGTGTCGATGGCGCCTTCAACAATGACGGGCGCCTTCACGGCTTCCCGCGCGGCGAACTCTCGGAAGTGACCGCCACGGGCACCGTCCTCGGGGAGAACGCAGAGTGCGTCGCGCCGAAGGAAACGTTCAGCGCCGTCATCGACGGGCTCGACCGCAACGCCATCGAGAACCCGAAGGCGAAACGACCGATCCCCCTGACCGACCGGCGCGAAATCGCCTACGGGCTGCTGGGTCCCCACGCGCTCGCGATCGTCTATAAGGGTGCGACAGCGACAGTTGACCGACCCGTGCTGCGGGGTCTCGGCGCCTACATCGTGGTCCGCACGGCAAGGCACACCCGCGCCCTCGGGACGACCGCGGAGCGGCGCCCGGCAGCGACTACAACGACGACCTCGCCCCGGCCCCCCCGGCCGGGTTCATCCGCGCGATCACTTACCGCTACGGAAAGACCGTGTGTCGCGATGACGGCAACGAAGCAGTCGTTCGCTGCCACCTGCCTAACTACCCGCTGGGAACCGAACGCACCCCGAGCCAGAACGGCCGCTAGCGTACGCGCAGGCTTCCGGCATTCGCGGCGCGGCGACGCGATCCAGAGGAGCTCAACCGCACCGGCGCGCGTGCGGGTGACCTAGCTACGCGTCAGCTGGGATATTTGGCGCGAGAAGCGAATTTGCGCGGCGAGCAGTCAGAACCACCGTCCGGGCGTCAATGAGCGTGCGTGCGTCCGGCGATCAGCGCGAGCGCGTGCGGGAGCGTCTCGAGGATCGCCTCGCCGGCCTGCTGGATGCTTCCGGGGCTGCCGGGGAAGTTGATGATCAGCGTCGTCCCGCAAACCCCGGCGATGGCGCGCGAGAGCATCCAGTGAGGCGTGTGCGCGCGCGAGGCATGACGCATCGCTTCGGCGATGCCGGGAACCTCTCGCTCGATCACGGCCTTGGTCGCCTCGGGCGTCACGTCGTCCGGGGAGAGGCCGGTGCCCCCGCTGGTCAGCACCAGGCAGCAGTCGCTCGCGTCGATCCAGTGACGCAGCCGCTGTTCGATCAGCTCACGATCGTCTGCGATCACCTCTTCTGCGGCGATTTCGACGCCGAGGCGTTGGGCGAGTTGGCCCAGCTGGATGCCGCTCAGATCCTCACCGGCGCCCTCGGACCTCGAGGTGCTGATCGTGATCAGCGCTGTCCGCGGCACCCCGTCAGTCCTCTGCGCGCCGGTAGTCGCTGCGCCCGCCACGCTTTTCGAGCAGCACGATCTCCTCGAGGACGATGCCGCGCTCCACGCCCTTGACCATGTCATAGACGGTGAGCGCCGCGACCGCACACGCGGTCATCGCCTCCATCTCAACGCCTGTGCGCCCGACGGTCCGCACCTCGCTGAGCAGCTCGACGAGCCCTTGCTCTGCGTCAACGCTGGCGCTGACGTCCACGAATGTGAGCATCAGCGGATGGGCGAGCGGGATCAGCTGGCCTGTCTGCTTGGCTGCCTGCACGCCGGCCAGTCGCGCCACGGCGAGCACCTCTCCCTTCGGGCCCGCCCGTCCTGCACGGCGCGCGCGGTGGCGATCGACATTCGCACTCGTGCTCGCGCCCGAGCCACTCGCTCGGTGGGTGGCTTCTCGCCGACGTCGACCATTCTCGCGCGTCCGGCGGAGTCGATGTGGGTGAGCCGCGCCGTCGCTCACGAGGGTGGCTCCGTCCCGGCGCCCAGCTCGCGGGCGCGTCTAGGGTGTGCTCGCGCTTCCAGATCGGCGCCTCGGCCTTGATGCGATCGATCGCTTCCGGGCTCCTGCGAACGCTTCGGCGCGGTGTGGCGCGGAGACCGCCACGATCACGCTCGGCTCGCCGAGCGGGACACTGCCGACGCGATGCTCGACCGCGGCGGCGCGCAGATCGTGGGTGGCAATGCACTCGTGCATGATGCGCTCGATGCGCTCGTGGGCCATCTCCGTGTAAGCCTCGTAGTCCAGTCGCGCTACTTCCCGAGTGACACCCTGGAAGATCACGACAGCCCCCGCTGCCGGGTCGCCGACGGCCCGGGAGAGCCTCTCGAGCTCGAGCGGCTCCTCGCTCACGCGGACGTGCAGCGCGACATCCACGTTCTCCGCGCGATCCTCGCCCACCTCGCCTAGCCTCCACTGAGGGGAGGGATCAGGGCGAGCTCGTCGTCCGCGCTCAGGATCGGTGTCGGGCGCCGCGTAGTCACGGTTGACCGCCATGTGAACCGGTATGCGGGAGAGCAGCTCACCGATCGCTCGGCATCAGCGACAGCGCCGCGAGCGCGTCGGCTACCGTCGCCTGGGGCTGCAGATGCAACTCGATGTGATCGGTTTCGGCGTGTTCGCGCAGGATCGCGAACAGCCGCACGCCTACGATCATTGCGCCTGGCGCAGCCACCGACTGACGCCGCCGGTTGCCGAGGGGCGCTGGGAAGCAGGAGCGGCGGGGCTCATTGAAGACTCTCCTACCCAGATTCGCAGCGGTTCGATCTGCACTCTCTCGCCCGCGCGGACCTTGACGGTGTCGCTGGGGATGATCGCCAGCGCGTCGGCGTCGAGCATCGAGCTGAGAATGTGCGACCCCTGCGCTCCCGTTGGCGTTGCATGCCAGCCATCGTCGTGCGGCGCGCAGGCGGCAGCGCACGGCGTGCGCGCGACCCGCGGGCTTCTCGTAGTCAACGTCCATTACCGCCGTGTAGCGAACGTCCTGTGCGGGAATGCCGAGCAGCGCACGCAGCGCGGGTGCGACGAGCAGAATGAATGTCACCATCGCCGAGACGGGGTTGCCCGGCAGAGCGAATATCAGCGTGGAGTCCAGGGTGCCGAACCACGCGGGATGCCCGGGCTTCAGCGCGATGCCCCAGAACACCTGCCGCGCACCGAGCGACTCCAAGCTGGGCCTGACGTGGTCGTGAGCGCCGACGGAGACGCCTCCGCAGATCACCGCGACATCCGCGCCGTCGTACGGCCGCCGCGATCGCACGCGTTCGGTGGCCTCGGCCTCGTCGGGCATCGTGGCGCTGCTGATCACCTGTGCGCCGGCGCGGCGAGCGAGCGCACCGATCGTCAACGAGTTGCAGTCGCGCACCGTGCCCGGTCGCATCGGTTCGCCGGGGGCGATCAGCTCATCGCCGCTCACCAGCACTGACAGCCGCGGTTCGCGCGCGCAGGCAACCGTCTCGTATCCCAGCGAACCTAGGATTCCGAGCTCCGCCGGCCCGACCCGCCGGCCCGCCTGAACGGCTCTCTGGCCTGCTCGTATGTCCTCCCCGGCGCGTCTTATGTCGTGATCTCTCGCGCACGCGGCGAGGACTTCGACGCGCTCGCCGCACCGGCGCGTGTCCTCGACCCTGACGACGGTATCGGCGCCCGCGGGCACCATCGCTCCGGTCGAGATCGAAATCGCCTGGCCGTCACCGACCGTGGCGCGTGCCCGCGACCCGGCCGCGCCTCGCCGACGATGCTCAGAACCGACGGGCTTGTGGCGCTGGCGTGTGTGATGTCCTGCGCGCGTACCGCGAAGCCGTCCATCGCGGAGCTGTCGAACGCCGGCACCGGCTCAACAGCGCTCACATCCTCGGCGAGCACCCGCCCGAGTGTCGCTGCAAGCTCGACCTGCTCAGATGCCAGGCGGCCGCTGGCAGCCAGGATGAGACGCCGTGCCTCCTCTATCTCCAGCGCTCCACTGCTCATCATGGCCCGGCACTTTAGTGCGACACTCACCCCGTGGCCGAGCAGCACGTGATCGTCGCCGTCTTGGCCGGGGGCCGGGGAGAGCGCATCGGTGGTGAGAAGGCGATTACGCCGTTGGCCGGGCGTCCGCTCATCTGTCATCCCCTCGCGGCGGCCCGCGAAGCAGGGCTGCAGACGGTCGTCGTCGCGAAGGCAGCGACCGTGCTCCCGCCGCTGGCGGAGCGGGTGCTACACGAGCCGGAGCGTCCCCGCCACCCGTTGTGTGGCGCGCTCACGGCGCTGGATTTCGCCGCCAAGCGTTCGCCCGCCCCGGCGGTGCTTCTGCTCGGCTGCGACATGCCGTTCCTGACGGGCGAGCTGCTCGGCTGGCTCGCAAGCCTGTCCGGCCCGGCAATGGCGCAAGTGGGTGGCCGTGCACAGCCGCTGCTCAGTCGCTGCCTGCCCGCTCAGCGAGACGCTCTGGGAGGGGCTCTCGCCGCGCGGCGCTCGCTGCGCGCGGCGATCATGGCGCTCTCGCCGCGGATCGTGGACGAGCGCGAGCCTGGAACGTTTCGGAGATCCCGAGCGGCTGTGCTTCAACGTCAACGATCCTTCAGAGCTGCGTGTCGCCGAACGCTGGCTGGCTCAGGACGCCGCGGATGTGTCCTGATCCTCGCCGGACACGCGTTCAGCGGCGCTGCGCAGCGCTGTGAGCGACAGGTCCGAGCGCCCGGCGATCCAGCACGCCAGCGGCGCGGCGGTACGCTCGGAGGCGTGAGCCGCGCTACCGGCGAGCTCGAGCAGTTCTCTGATCTCCTGCACGGAGGGCCGCTGTATACCGGCCTCCCGGGCGAAGGAGGCGATCCACTCATCGCGTGTCACCGCCTCCAGCTTAGAGACGTATCTGCGCAAACGCTCTTGGCGACGGGGAGAAGTGGGTAGAACGCAGAGATGCTCGATCTGTTCGACCGTCCGTTGCGCGACCTGCGCATTTCTGTGACCGATCGCTGCAACCTGCGTTGCCGATACTGCATGCCGAGAGACATCTACGGCCCGGGCCACGAGTTTCTCTCCAGGGCGGAGCTGTTGAGCTTCGAGGAGATCATGCGCCTGACGCGGGTGCTGGCAGCGCAGGGCGTCGAAAAGGTTCGTCTGACTGGCGGCGAGCCGTTGCTGCGCCGCGGCTTGGAGGATCTCGTTGAGATGCTCGCGAGCGTCGACGGAATCAAAGAGGTTGCGCTGACCACCAACGGTCTGCTGCTCGCCGGCAAAGCCCATGCGCTCGCGGACGCGGGTCTTGACCGGGTGACTGTGAGCCTCGACGCGCTCGAGGACGATGCGCTGCGAGCGATGAGCGACACGGCGATCTCCGCTCCGCGCATCCTTGCGGGAATCGACGCGGCCGCCCAGGCCGCTCTGCGACCCGTGAAGGTCAATATGGTCGTCCGGCGCGAGGCCAACGAGCACTGCGTCGAGGGGATGGCCGCGCACTTTCGTCATACCCCGCACGTGCTGCGCTTCATCGAGTACATGGACGTCGGCTCGACCAACGGCTGGAGCGGCGAGGATGTCGTGCCCGCTGCGGAGATTCTCCAGCGCATCGCTGAGCGCTGGCCGCTGGAGCCACTGCAGCCCGCGCGAGAGGGGGAGGTCGCGACGCGCTACCGCTACCGGGACGGGGCGGGTGAGATCGGGCTGATCCACTCCGTCAGCGAGCCGTTCTGCGCCAACTGCGTCCGCGCGCGGCTGTCCGCCGACGGCAAGCTCTATACGTGCCTGTTCGCGCACCGAGGTCACGATCTGCGCGCGTTGCTGCGCGCCGGTGCGAGCGACATCGAGATCGCCGAGCGCACGCGCCGGATATGGACCACGCGAGCTGACCGCTACTCGGCCGAACGTTCGAGCACGCCGTCGCGGCCGCCCGGGCGGTCGGATCCGGCAAAGGTCGAGATGTCCTATATCGGCGGCTGAGCCACGGCCGCGCCGGCCTGGTGCTGATCGCGTGGCGGGTCGGGGAGTGCCCACACGGAGATCTGCTCGAGCGGCATCTCGACGCGCAGTGTCTGCCCGATCCTCAGCTGCAGCGGTTCGCTGGTGCGCATCGTCATCTGCAGCCTGTCTTCCACAGAGATCGTCAGCTCGCGGATGAAGCCGAGGTCCGCATCGTCTAGCAGTACGGCCGGGTAGCGCCCCTCCCGGGAGAGCGCGATGTGCTCGGGGCGCACACACCAGACGACCTCGACCCCGCCGGGCAGCCTGTCGGTGGGCGCCTGTATCTCCACCCCGTTGCTGAGGATCAGATCTGACGCGATCGTGCTGGCGCGATGGGTGTTGGCGATGCCCAGCAGCGCGGCGACTCGGGGGGAGCTCGGGGATCGAAAGACAGACTCGCGGCTACCTGCCTGCAGCACTCGACCGTCGTCCAGGACGAGGATCTCCTCGGCCAGTAGCGCCGCCTCCTCGGGGTCGTGGGTGACGATCACGGTGCTCAGGTCCGTCTCGCGCTGTAGGCGGCGCAGCTCGCGGCGCAAACGGTCGCGCACCGGTGCATCCAAGCCGGTGAACGGCTCGTCGAGTAGCAGGACCCGTGGTTCGATCGCGAGCGCTCGCGCGATCGCGACACGGCGCTGCTGGCCGCCGGAGAGCTCCTCCGGGTAACGGTCCTCCAGCCCCTCCAGGCCCAGACGCGCAAGCCACCACGCTGCCTGGGCGGGCTGGGCGCGGACGCCGAAGGTGACCTGGCGCCAGACGGTGCGTCGCGGCAGCAACGCTGGCTGTTGGGGCACGTAGCCGACACCGCGTCGCTCGGTGGGCAGCTCGTGCAGCGCGCGCGACCCGGCGCGGATGTGCCCTGCCTCGGTGCTGCTCAGGCCGGCGAGCAGACGCAGCGTCAAGGTCTTGCCGGCGCCGGAGGAGCCGAGCAGCGCCAGGCGCGGACTGCTCGCGCGGTGGGCGAGCAGCAGCGAGAACGGGCCGAGGTGCTTGGTGAGCGCGAAGTCCAGCAGACGCGGTGGCTGGGATCTGCCCGGCGCCGGGATCGCGGGCACGACGCGTCTGCCGCGCCGTCGCGGGGCCCGAACGCCGGCGAGCAACAGGACGATCAGGGCGGCGGCGAGCGCGATCGCGATCGGCAGCATCGTCGCCGGCAGACCGCTCTCGCCGAACTGCACGAACGTGAGGACCGGCAGCGAGTAGGGGTGGTAGGCGAGGATCACGGTGGCGCCGAACTCACCGAAGGAGCGCAGCCACGCCAGCAGCAACCCCGCGCCGATACCGGGCAGCGCCGCCGGCACCGCAACGCGCCAGAACCGCGACAGACGCCCGTGACCGAGCGCGGCCGCCATGTCCTCCAGCGCCGGGTCGACGGCGAGCGAACGCAGCGCGCGCGGCGATGATCAAAAACGGCGCGGCGACGAATGTCTGTGCCAGCACGATCCCGATCCGCGTATCGGTCAGCTCACCGTCGAAGATCCGTCCCGCGGTCGTCTCGGGGCCGACGACGTAGAGCAGCAGCAGGCCGCTCATCAGCGGCGGCAGCGCGAGCGGCAGCGCCACGAGCGCGCTCAGCAGCCGCGAGGCGAGCCCTTCGCGATGGGCGAGCAGGTACGCGAGCGGGACCCCCATCACCGCGATCGCCGTCGCCGAGATCGTGGCGGTGAGCAGCGAGGTGAGCAGCGCCGATCCGGCGCCGGGAGCGGAGGACACGCCTGTGTGCAGGCGCACCACGAACGCGACGATCGGCGCCAGCAGATACAGCGCGAGCAGCCCGCCGAGCCATGGCAGCGGGCTGCGCGCGCGGGCGAGCATCGCTCAGCGGGCGTCGGCGCCGACGGCGCCGCGAACGCCGCTCGGCACGGCCGTGGCTCGCCCTGTCAGCTTGGGCGCGAGCGGGTTCAGCCCGCTGCTCAGCGTCCTCGCCCGGCTGTCTGCCAACAGGTAGCGCACGAATGCTTCCGCGCCCGCCTGCTGGCGTGCGTGGTTGAGGATCGTCACCGTGTAGGCGGCGCTCCCCGACGCCGGCGCGAGGCTGACGGTGTGGATGTGCGCGACGCTCGCCTCGATCGCATAGAAGAAGCCGGCGTCGAGCTGCCCGGACTGCAGCCGCCCGACGAGCGCCGTCTCGGGAAACACCGGGAAGGAGGCGAGCTTCTTGGCCAGCGCCGGGTCCGCGAGCACCCTGGCGGCGCTTTGCACTGCGTGGACCGTCAAGACGCCCTTCGGGTCGAGCTTTGGATCGGTGCGCCCAACCCTGATCCCGGGTTCCGTGAGCACCTCATACCAGGGCTTGCCGGCGGCGAGCTCCTTGCCGAACTTGCTGCTTGGGTCATATCCGAGCACCAGCGGCGTCGTGGCGAAGGTCGAATACCACGACACCCAGCCGCCGTTTGCCGCTCCCCGCAGTTCGTTGTCGGCTTCCGCGGAGGCGCTCACGAACACGTCGGCCTGGCGGAGCTTGCCCTTGATCTGTTTGGCGTCTTCGCCGGAGCCCCCACCGTAGCCTTCGAACCCGTAGCCGGAGGCCTTGCGAAAACCTGGCCCGATGTCGTTTTCCATGAGCGCCGCCAGCGAGCCGGCAAAGATCACCGAGACGGGCTCCCCGCTCGTCGCCGAGGAGGCCTTCGAGCTCGATCCGCAGCCGCTCACGAGGACCGCGACCCCCACGAGCATCAGCGCCCTCACTCGCCCGCCGAAGATGAGCCGCCGGTCTCGTCTTCCTCTCATCGTGCCCTGCCTTTCGTCGTTTGCTGGGTGTGATCGAGCTCGACGATCTCGGCGGTGGCCATCGAGTACCTGCCGTTCGTTGTGCTTTGCGGGCCATCCGGTACAAGGCGCGCGCTCATCGAGTGACTCGCTCGACCATCACGGACGTCGCCTTGACGGTCGCTGTCGCCTTCACGCCAGGGGCCAGAGCGAGCTCCTGCACTGAATCTCGTGTGATCGCGGCGGTGAGCATGAATGGGCCGGCCTCGATCTCCACGAGCGCCATCACCCCGTCGACCTCGACCGAGCGCACGACACCGGTGAGGCGGTTGCGGGCCGAGCCGCGGCTACCGGTCCGGTGCCGGCGCGGGCCTCCCGCAAGACGCTGTACCTCAGCCTCGGCTACCCGCCGCCGGTTGTTCGCATCGCGATGGGTCGCTAGCTTCCCGGCGCGATCCCAGCGGCGAAGCGTGTCGACGCTCACCCCGATCGCGCTCGCCGCGTCGCCGAGAGAGAGATCGCCTATCTTCTGCCTAGGCACTGTCTAGGCAGATGCCCGCGAGGACGGAATGTCAAACCGGCGCGAGCGCGGGATGTCAGACCGGCCGCCCTCGCGACGGTGTCCGAGCTCTGACACACGATCGGTTTTGGATGCCTGCTCAGGCGGGTATCACCGGGACCTAGACGATGCGAAATCCTCTGCGTGAGTGGCCGGTCTTGCGTCAGCTGCAAAGCGGCGATGCGCTGGCACGCGGCGCGGCGGTGAAGTCCGAGCGCTCGCGCCATCTCCCTAACCGCATCGCCGAAGCTGAGAAGACCGTCGGGTCGGTTTGTCCCTACTGCGCGGTCGGCTGCGCCCAGAAGGTTTATGTGAAGGACGGCAAGGTCGTGCAGATCGAGGGAGACCCCGACTCGCCCGTCAGCCGCGGGCGGCTCTGCCCCAAGGGCTCCGCTTCCCTGCAGCTGACGACCGGCGAGGCGCGCGAGCACCACGTGCTCTACCGGCCCTCCCATGGCGCCGACTGGGAGCGCCTTGACCTCGAGCGGGCGCTGGACATGGTCGCGGAGAAAGTGATCGCGACCAGACGCGAAACGTGGGAATCAGAGCAGCAGGAAAAGCGTGTGCGGCGCACCCTCGGTATCGCCAGCCTCGGCGGGGCGACGCTCGATAACGAGGAGAACTATCTGATCAAGAAGCTCTTCACCGCGCTCGGGGTGATCCAGGTGGAGAACCAGGCGCGCGTCTGTCACAGCTCTACCGTCCCGGGGCTCGGAACCTCTTTCGGGCGCGGCGGTGCGACCACTTTCCCGGGGGATCTGCAGAACTCCGACTGCATTGTGATCGAGGGCTCGAACATGGCAGAGGCGCACCCTGTCGCTTTCCAGTGGGTGATGGAGGCCAAGGCCCGCGGAGCCACCGTGATCCACGTCGACCCGCATTTCAGCCGCACGAGCGCGCTCGCGGACATCTTCGTGCCCTTGCGCGCCGGCAGCGACATCGTCTTCCTCGGCGCGATCATCAACTACGTGCTCGAGCAGGAGAAGTACTTCGATGAGTACGTGCGCGCGTACACCAACGCCTCGACGATCCTCACCGAGGAGTTCCGCGACACCGAGGACCTCGACGGTGTGTTCTCCGGCCTGGATCGTGAGGAGCGCAACTACGACGTCAGCACATGGGCATACGACGGAATGGATGTCCGCTCGGCCGCCGGCGAACGAGACGACCAGTTCGACCAGGTCACCGGGGGCGGGCGTTCGGCGAGCGAAGCCGGCGGCAGCGAGTCTCATGGCTCCGGTGGCCCTGGGATCGGCGGCGGCGAGCCGACGCGCGATGAGACCCTCCAGGATCCGCGGTGCGTCTTTCAGGTGCTCAAGCGCCATTACTCGCGCTACACACCGGAGATGGTGGAGCAGATGTGCGGCGTGCCAGCAGAGCAGTTCCAGCAGGTATGCGAGCTGCTCACCGAGAACTCGGGTGCGGATCGCACGTCCGCGTTCGTGTACGCCGTCGGCTGGACACAGCACACCGTGGGGGTGCAGTACATCCGTGCCGCATGCGTGCTGCAGTTGCTGCTCGGCAACATCGGGCGCCCCGGCGGCGGGGTGATGGCGATGCGCGGCCACGCGAGCATCCAGGGCTCGAGCGACATCCCGACGTTGTTCAACCTGCTGCCCGGCTACATCCCGATGCCGCACGCCCACGAACACTTGGATCTCGACACGTTCGTGCAAGCCGACGCGGCGGAGAAGGGCTACTGGGCGAACATGCGCTCCTACACGGTCAGCCTGCTGAAGGCGTGGTGGGGAGATGCGGCCACCGAGGACAACGACTATTGCTTTGACTATCTGCCGCGCCTGACCGGCAGCCACTCCACGTATGAGACTGTGCTTGCCCAGCTCGACGGCCACTGCAAGGGCTATTTCCTGCTCGGGCAAAACCCGGCGGTCGGCTCGGCGAACACGAAGATGCAGCGGCTGGGGATGGCAAAGCTCGACTGGCTCGTGGTGCGCGACTTCTCGCTGATCGAGTCCGCGACCTGGTGGAAGGACGGACCGGAGATCGAGTCCGGGGAGCTGCGCACCGAGGACATACCCACCGAGGTGTTCTTCTTCCCCGCCGCCGCGCACACCGAGAAGGACGGCACCTTCACCAATACCCAGCGCATGCTGCAATGGCACGACACCGCGGTGCAGCCTGAAGGGGAGGCGCGCAGCGATCTGTGGTTCATGTATCACCTCGGCCGCGTGATTCGCGAGAAGCTCGCCGGCTCAAAGCGGGAGATGGACCGTCCGATCCTCGATTTGACTTGGGACTATGAGACCGAGGGCGAGATCGCCGAGCCGAGTGCCGAGCAGGTGCTGCGCGAGATCAACGGCCACGACGCCGCCGGCCAGCCCCTGTCCTCCTATGAGGAACTCGAGGACGACGGCTCCACCACCTGCGGATGCTGGATCTACTGCGGCGTGTTCGCCGACGGCGTCAACCAGGCCGCCAGGCGCAAGCCGAGAGATCAGCAGAACTGGGTCGGCGCCGAATGGGGCTGGGCGTGGCCTGCGAACCGGCGCGTGCTCTACAACCGAGCGTCCGCCGACCCTGACGGCAAGCCGTGGAGTGAGCGCAAGGCGCTGATCTGGTGGGATGCGAAGAAGCAGGAATGGGTCGGTCACGACACTCCGGATTTCAAGGCCGGCAAGCCGCCGGATTACCAGCCGTCCGAGGACGCGAGCGGCCCGGACGCTCTGACGGGCGCCGAGCCGTTCATCATGCAGGCCGACGGGCGCGGCTGGCTGTACGCGCCCGCCGGTTTGACCGACGGGCCGATGCCGACCCACTACGAGCCGCAGGACTCGCCGTTTGAGAACCTGCTCTACGTCCAGCAGCGCAACCCCGTCAGGCAGGTGTTCTCTCGCCGCCACAACCGCTACCACCCTCACAGCGGCGAGCCGGGCGCTGAGATCTTCCCCTACGTCGTGACGACCTATCGTCTTACCGAGCACTTCACCGCCGGGGGCATGTCGCGCTGGACGCCCTACCTCGCCGAGCTGCAACCCGAGTTCTTCTGCGAGGTCTCCCCCGAGCTCGCCGCCGAGCGTCGTCTCACCCACGGTGACTGGGCAACGATCATCACCGCCCGCAGCGCGATCCAGGCGCGCGTCATGGTGACCGACCGCATGAGCCCGCTCACTGTGCAGGGCCGTGTCCTTCACCAGATCGGCTTGCCGTTTCACTGGGGCCCCAACGGCTACTCGCGGGGCGATGCCGCCAACGAGTTGTCTTCGATCGCGCTCGATCCCAACTCCCACATCCAGGAGGTCAAGGCGCTGAGCGCCGACATCCGCCCGGGGCGCCGCCCGCGCGGCGCGGCTCGCGACGAGCTCGTCGCGAGCTACATCGCTCGGGCCGCTATCACCGAGCAGACAGGGATGGAGGCATAGGTCGTGGATCTGCAGATCACCACGCACAACGGCGCCCGCAACGACCCCGCCGCCGGGTCGGGCTACGCGGACCCTCCGCCACGAGTGGGCTTCTTCACCGACACCTCTCTGTGTATCGGCTGCAAGGCATGCGAGGTCGCGTGCAAGGAGTGGAACCAGGTGCCCGAGGACGGCCTCGACTTCACCGGCATGTCCTTCGATAACACCCAGGGTCTCGGCGCCGATACGTGGCGTCACGTCGCGTTCATCGAGCAGCGCCAGCCGATCGCGCTGCAGGAGACGAACCTCGAGCGTGAGGGGGGCGACGGGTTTCGCTGGTTGATGGCCTCCGATGTCTGCAAGCACTGCACCCACGCCGCCTGCCTGGACGTGTGCCCCACCGGCGCGCTGTTTCGCACCGAGTTCGGGACCGTCGTCGTACAGGAGGACATCTGCAACGGCTGTGGCTACTGCGTGCCCGCCTGCCCCTACGGCGTGATCGACAAGCGCGAGGACGACGGGCGGGTATGGAAGTGCACGCTCTGCTACGACCGCCTCGAGGAGGGCATGGAACCGGCGTGCGCGAAGGCTTGCCCGACCAACTCGATCCAGTTCGGTGAGCTCGATCAGCTGCGCGAGCGCGCCGGTGTACGTGTCGAGCAGCTCCAACAGGCGGGCGTTCCGCAGGCCCGTCTGTACGGGCACAACCCGCGGGACGGGGTTGGCGGCGACGGCGCGTTCTTCCTGCTGCTCGACGAGCCAGAGGTCTACGGGCTGCCGCCCGACCCGATCGTCACGACCCACGATCTGCCGCGCATGTGGCGCAATGCCGCGCTCGCCGCTGCCAGCCTGCTCGGGGCGGTCGCCGTCAGCTTCGCGGGACGCCGATGAGCAGCTCCGATGTCACCGTCGATGGCTTGGCTGGGACGCGTCCCGATCGCGAAGCGCTCACCGGCGTCAACCACGTCCCGCAAGCCGAGCGTGATGGTCGCCGACGCAAACGCCGCGGGGGGCGAGCCGGCGAGGACTCGATGGTGCCAGAGGCGGAGTTCTCGAGCTACTACGGCAGGCCGATAGTCAAGGAGCCCACCTGGGCCGCGCTGGATATCGCCGGCTACCTGTTCCTGGGTGGCCTCGCCGGTGCCTCCTCGACGCTCGCCGCGGGAGCGCAGCTGAGCGGCCGCCCGGCACTCGCGCGGCCGTTGAAGCTCGGGGCGGCCGGGGCGATCTCGCTGTCGCTCGTCGCGCTCGTGCATGACCTCGGGCGCCCCGCGCGGTTCCTGAACATGCTCAGGGTGTTCAAGCCAACCTCGCCGATGAGCGTCGGCGTGTGGATCCTCTCCGCCTACGCACCCGCGGCCAGCGTTGCCGCACTCGGCGAGCTCCTGCGGCTGGGTCGTCTGCGGCCACTCGCCCACCTGGGAACCGTTGGCGCGGCCCTGCTCGGACCGGCGGTCGCTTCATACACCGGTGTGCTGATCTCCGACACCGCCACACCGGCCTGGCACGAGGGACACCGCGAGATGCCGTTCGTCTTCGTCGCCTCGGCAGCGAGCGCCGCGGCCGGTCTAGGACTGCTCGCTGCTCCACTCGATCAGAATGCGCCCGCGCGGCGCCTGGCGGTGATCGGCGCCGCCGCCGAGCTCAGCGCCGTGAAGCTGCTCGAGCGTCGCCTCGGGATCGTCGCCGAGGCCTACCATCACGGGCGCGCGGGCACGCTGATGCGCGCCGCCGAGACACTCACCGCTGCCGGGGTCGTGGGCGCCCTCACGCGAGCACATCGCAGCCGTCGTGTGGCGGCGCTCGGCGGAGCCGCGCTGATGGCGGCCTCCGCTTGCGCTCGCTTCGGGATCTTCGAGGCTGGACGGCAGTCCGCGCGCGACCCCAAGTACACGGTGCTGCCCCAGCGCGAACGCAGCAGAGCCGCACAGTCGGGCAGCGAGGATCCCTCCTCAGATCCCGCCGGCAATGACACCCGCTGATTCGCTCCTCTGCCGGCCGGCACTTCCCACCGAACCAGTGGGGCTGAAGCGCATCGTCAGGGATGGCGAGAGCGACCTGCTCGCGGTCGAGGAGCCGCTCGAGATTCGCGTCGACGGCGAGCCGATCGCCGTGACGATGCGCACCCCCGGACACGACGAGGAGCTGGCCGGCGGCTTCCTCTACGGCGAGGGACTGCTCCTAGAGCCGCCGGCGATCGGACTGACCGAGGATCTGGCGGCCAACACGATCGAAGTGCGCGGTCCGCTCGCGCACGACCCCGGCAAACGGCGCTTCTACACCACCTCCTCGTGCGGGGTGTGTGGCAAGGGGGCGCTGGAGGAGGTCGCAGTCCACGCCGATCTGTTGCCCGACGGGCCTCTGCTCGCGCGCGAGCTGCTGGCCGCTCTACCGGGGCGGCTCGTGCAACCCGGCTTCGCGCGTACCGGCGGGCTGCACGCCACGGGCCTGTTCGACGCCGGTGGGGAGCTCGTGTGCGTGCGCGAGGACGTCGGGCGCCACAACGCAATGGACAAGGTCATCGGCTGGGCCCTGTTCAGCGGACGGCTGCCGCTACACCAGGGGGTCCTCTGCGTGAGCGGCCGGCTGTCCTTCGAGCTGGTGCAAAAGGCGGCGGTCGCAGGCGCCCCGATTCTCGTCGGGGTGGGGGCCCCGACGTCGCTCGCGGTGGAGCTCGCGCAGGACCGGCGCCTCACCCTCGGCGGGTTCGCCCGCCGAGGGAAAATCAACCTGTACACCCATCCTGAGCGCACGCAGCACGCCCATAACCGTAGTTAGGCATCCGCGTGCGTCCGAGAGTTCAACGGGCCGTCGTGTCGTAGGGCTGCAGATGGGTGGGTGAACGATCGAAGCGAGCTGGACGGGCACGGCAACGAAGGGGCGCCTCGTCTTCAAGGCTGACGCTGCGACCGAGATTCGCCGGCTTTTCATGGGACCGTTGCTGCCGAATCGATTGGTGCGCCGCGACCGGATCGGCGTGCTGCCATACCCCCGGGGTCTGCGCACCCAGGCTGTGCACTCCCACGATGTCGGCGAGGCATACCGGCTGGCCGCCACCGAGCCAGTGAGCGGAGCGTTCAATATCGCTGCCGATCCCGTGCTCGACATGGAGGTGCTGCGCCGAACGCTGCAGGCCAGGGCCTTCGAGCTGCCGCTCGGGCTCGTGCGCGCGGCGGCTTGGGGGAGCTGGAAGCTGCGGCTGCAGCCAACCTCCCCCGGCTGGCTGGACATGGGCGTGCTCAGTCCGATCATGGACACTACTCGCGCTCACGACGAGCTCGGCTGGCGTCCCAGCCGCACAGCCGAGCAGACGGTGCTTGAGCTGCTCGATGGGCTGTACCGTGGAGCCGGGATCCAGACGCCGCCTCTCAGTCGCGAGAGCAGCGGACCGCTGCGCTGGCGAGAGTTCCGCTCCAGGATCGGAGCATCCGACGGTCTCTGAACGAGCAATGGTCGAGAGAGAGAGAGAGAGAGAAGAGAAAGACAGAGAGAGAAAGAAAGAAAGAAAGAGAAAGACAGAGAGAGCCCGGCGAGAACATCCCTGGCGCCGAGCCGGATATCCATTCTCCCGACGGGTAGATGCAGTCGTGAGACCGATCCGGCGTCCGCACGCATATGAGATCTTCCAGAAGAGGGCCGCGCCTAGTGTCTGGCGGTCAGGTCGCACTCTGTGGCGGTGGTGATCTCGGCTGCCATGTTCCTCTCCATCATCCGCAGCGCGGCGTC
Organism: uncultured Solirubrobacterales bacterium; assembly: GCA_963822625.1. Lineage (GTDB taxonomy): Bacteria > Actinomycetota > Thermoleophilia > Solirubrobacterales > Solirubrobacteraceae > Palsa-744. Next base: position 75,629 of record CAWGIH010000002.1, read on the forward strand.
GGCGAGGTCGCGGTGGATGTGCGCGACGGCGTCGCGCGGGATGACGATCGAGTAGTGGCGCACATAGGCGTCCAGGGCGGAGTAGAGGATGCACTGCTCGGTCACCTGGCCGATCAGGATGACCCGCTCGATCTCCTGCTGGCGAAGCATGTAGTCGAGCTGGGTTTCATAGAAGATCGAGTGCCTGGCCTTGACCAGGAAAGCCACCTCCTCGCCCGGGAGGATCGGTTTCACCAGAGAAGGATCTGGCCCTTCCAGGGCTCGCCGGCATAGCTCCGGCCGCCCGGCCGACCAATCGCCATGGTTGTCGTTGACGTAGATAATCGGCACCTCGGCACGGCGCGCGCGTTGCACGAGGCCTTCGATGGCGGGCAGCGTTTTATGCACCGAGCGGCGCAGCGCCTCGGCGTCCTCGTGCTCGTAGTGATTGAGCATGTCGATCACAATCAGGGCGGTGGCGCTCACAGTGTTCCTCTCCTACCCGCTGCCGATCTTCGTGCGACACCCAGTCTCACTGATCGCACTCTCGCCAGGCACTTCGCAGGTCTCTGACGAGCGCCTGCGTCGCGGCTTGCCGGACATCGTGGTCGCGCTGGCGCAAGACCGCCGAGGGATGGGCTGTGAGCATGACCACCGGTGCGAGCTCAGAGGGCAGCGGATGGCCCCGGTCGTGTTCGATCTGCGGTGTTCCTCCGAGCAGCGCCTTCGCTGCTGTCGCTCCGAGGCATACGAGTACGCGCGGCTTGATGAGCTCGAGCTCTGCCTGTAGCCACTGGTGGCAGGCTTTTATCTCCTCGCTGTCGGGTCGCTGGTGGATGCGTCGCTTGCCGCGGCTGCGGTACTTGAAGTGCTTGACGGCGTTGGTCACATACACCTGGGTACGGTCGATTCCGGCCTGTGCGAGTGCGCGGTCCAAAATGGTGCCGGCGGGTCCCACGGATGGTCTGCCCTCGCGATCCTCTCGGTCGCCGGGCTGCTCACCGACGAGCATCATCGCTGCTCGCGCTGGGCCCTCCCCGAAGACGGCCTGAGTCGCATCGCGCCACAGCGGACAGGCATGACATTCCCCCGCCTGCCCCCGCAGATCGTCGAGTGTCTTCTGTGCTTGCGCCTTAGACGGCATTGATCCTAAGGAAGAGCTCTGATTCTGTGCGCCAGGGATCTAGGCGCTTGGCTTTTGTGAGCGGCTCGATGCGCTCGTAGAACCGCGCCAGCCCCTTCCCCATCTGAGACAGGGGCTTGACGTGACTCAAATAGCGGCTCCAGCCCGAGCAGCCGATGCGAACAGGCCGCAATCGCTCATGCTGTTTGCCGCGAGCACGCGGGACGCGCCTGCTACTTGCCGCCCGAAGCGTTCCTGTGGCTTCCGCCGCGGCGATGAGAGCGTCCACAGAGACGAGATACCCGGCGCCCGACGGACCGAACCAGCCGAGACAGCAATTCTCGCTAACGCAAGCCGCCCGCAACATAGCTACCTGTCGGCGGTCACAGCATCCAAGCCGACCGCCTCCTCGCCGGGGTCGCTTCTTCCGACAGGATGCAAGCCGCGCGATCGGTCGGTGTAGACGGTCAGCGGGGACGCGGGCTGCCTGAGCGCTGATGGTAACTCGAACACAGACGAACACACCGGTGTTACAATAAGTTCGTAATGGCTGCGTCGAGCACCCGTCAACGATCGTTTCGCCTTACCGATAAGACGCTGCACCTGCTGGACGAGCGGGCCACGGAGCAGGGTGAGTCGAGCAATGCGCTTGCGCAGCGCCTGCTCGACGAGAGCCTGCGTCTGGAGCGCCATCCGTTGTTGCGCTTCCGCCAGGGCGGCAGTGGTATCCGCCGGCCCGCGCTGGCGGGGAGCCGCCTGGATGTCTGGCAGGTGATCGAGACGCTCAGGTCTCATGGGGGCGATGTCGACGGCACGGCCGGCTATTTCGGGATAACGCCGGCTCAGGTGCGTGCCTGTGTGGCCTACTACGCTGACTTTCAAACGGAGATCGACTCCTATGCGGCGGCTGAGATCCAGGCAGCCGAGCGGGAGCGCGAACGGTGGGAGCGCGAGCAGAGGGCGCTCGGTTGAAGCTGCTCCTCGACGAGCAGTTCTCACCTGAGCTCGCGATAGGCCTCAGAGAGCGCAAACACGACGTGCTCGCCATCGGCGAGCGCCCCGATCTGATCTCGACCGACGATGAGGCCCTGCTCGCGTCCTCGACGGCTGAGAGGCGGGCGCTGTTTACGAACAACGTTCGCGACTTTGCGCCAATCGCGACGCGTTGGGCCGGCGACGGTCGGCCCCACCATGGGCTCCTGTTCGTATCCGATCGTACGCTGGGACGCTCGCGCAACACGATCGGGGCCTGTGTCAGAGCGCTGCACAGATTCATGAAGGAGCATCCGGCCGAGGACGCGCTCCGCGATCAGATCAGGTGGCTGACCGCCGAGCCCTCCGAGTGACGAGATTCTCGCGTCGCCGGTTTTCGCGTTCAGATATAGGAACGCGCTACTTCGCGAGTAACCCCAGTGCCTTCTGGTTACGCGCCATCACAACGCGCAAGCGCTTCTGAAACCCACCACTGGGGCCGGCCAAGCGCAACGGTAACTCCTAGACCCGAAGGGCGAGCAGCCTTTGCGCACGGCGCGAGTCTTGACCATCCAACTCCTGGATCTGGGCCGCGGTCTTCTCGAGGTCGATCGAGTCTCCCTCCACCATCGCCTCGATGTCCGCCCAGTCCTTGGTTCGATCGAACATTGCCTTCAAGACGGCGAGGGCGCCGCAGTCGAGGACCGGGATCGTGCGATCCATGAACGGCACATATCGCACCCCCGCTGCTATCTCGTCATGGAACGGAAGCACGTTGAGGAAGATGTCGATTGGAGTGTCCTCCCACCAAAGACGTGTCTGACCTTCTCGCTGCGCCTCTTCGAGGTTGGCGGTGGTAACGGTGACGGGGTCGGGAAGGGCGGCAGCGACCTCCGCAATGTGCTCCCGAGTGACGAAGACGTTGAAGTCGAGGTCCCGTGTACCCCTGGGCTCCAGCGTGCAATAGCCGAGTGCGATCGCGCCGCCGACGGCGTGGGGCAGACCGGCCTTGGAGAGGGCATCGTGAACCGCGATCAGGCGGTCGGCGAGCAGGCTCACTTGGCCAAGCGGATCAATGGGGGATAGGCGAGCTGGCTACGCGGACGGTACGGAAGCTGCTCGGCGAGGTCCAGCACCTGTGTGAGGATCTTGCCGGCTCGGATCAGCGCCATCTCATCTGAGGCCGGCCCCACTCGAACTTGCAGGCCGGCCGCTCCGGCGATCCGCGCGAGTGCGGCAACGGCCGGCTGGCGGTGACCGTGCTCGTAGGCGCTCAGCACCGAGCTCGGGATCCCGCTCCGGCGCGCGAGCTCGATCTGCCTGAGTCCGCTCTCATCGCGAATCTGGCGTATCAACTTCCCAGCCACGTGGTCATTGGCGTTGTGCATAAGCAGATCTTAGCGGATCCGCTAAGATATCCCACCCAACCTCCTCAGCGCGCGAGCACGCTACAAAAACGCCATTGCCTCCTACCAGGCCCTGGCGGAAGACTTCCACCAACGAGCAGGGCTGAAAGTTGCTATTAACGGAGCGCTACCGTTCGCGTATGCACCGGCTTCCCTCCTGGGCCCGCCTCATATCCACTGGCGTGACCGTCGCCGTACTGCTAACAGCACCAGCGTTGGCGCAGCGGTCACCGAGCGGTCCGCGGCCCGCCGAGCTGGCGGCGTCGACCATTGTCCTCGGATCGAAGAGCTTCGCGCCAAACGGTCGTGGTTGGGGGACCGCACGCTCGTCGAGCATTTTCAACGGGGGTGACCCCAGCGGGCTGGTGACCACATCCACTGGAGTAGTTGGGGCGGAAAGGTGCGATGGGAGGGGCTGAAGGATTTCAAGCACATGGGGGGGGTACTACCCGCAGCTCGTGCCGATCGAGCTTCGCGCCTCAAAAATTGGTAGCTGCGTCGCTGGTGGACAACGTGCATATCTACGCCTCTCCGTTAGCGAGCCTTCACGACCTGGGGGACCGGCGGGGCCGTGGATGCTATGGAGCGAAGCGCACAGCCTCTGCGGTTTCCGGCGATCTCGCCGGCAACTTCGTTCACGAAGGCTGAGGTCAACCGGTAGGCCTATTGCTCCTCGATCTCCCTGAACGGATGGCGCACGATGGCGCTGAACGTGCCCTCCAGAGCATTTGGCTATGCGCCCGGGCCGATTCGAACGGCCGACCTCTCGCTCCGGAGGAACAGCACGCAGGAAGCGAAAGCGTGGCAGAAATGGCTCTAGCAAGCCAGACCTTCCGCCATCGAGCGACGGCTGATACCCGCGGATAATGGCCAATTTGGGTGGGTCTAGGCTATGGTGAGGCCGCCGTGGCCTAAACTCGCTGGGCTCAGGTGTGTGTGTTGGGGGAGTGGAGAGAGATAGAACCAAAAGCCAGAAGAACCCCAAACTGGGACCACTCCAAGAAGCACCCACAGCGACTAGGAAGTGAGAGCTAGGAAGTTATGAGCTAGGAAGACTTCCTAGTTGTCTTTTTGGGCTTCCTAGTGGCGACGGGCAGTGTCCACCGCCGCTGGGGACTATTGAGCGGATGATCGGTAGCGGCCACTTCGTCGTCGGCTTGGAGGCGGTGCAGCCAGTCTCTGGTGGCGCGAGTGGTCAGTCCGATGTGCTCCGCGATCTCGGCCGTGCTCGCCTCACCCTGGCGCGAGAGGAGCTCCAGGATCGCTTTGCGGCGATCGGATGCCTCACGGCTGCGTCGTTGGGCGCCCTGGACGCGTTTGTCTGAGCCTGCGGCATAGTGGGGGTGGACCGGCAGGACGACCTTGACCGATCCGCCGATCTCCTGCCAGGTCGGCTCCGGATATCCCTGGGCGAAGGAGCGCCGGATGCGGCTGTAGCCGCTGCCCCAAGTCTCCATGATGTCGAGGTGGTGCAGGACATCGGCGATGGCGCGGTTGCGAATCTTGCTCATGCCTTCCTTGAAGCTCTGGACGGTCGTGCCGGGCGGGAAGCGACCGGGACTGATGACCTCCAGGCGGTCGGCGAACAGTTGGATAGAGATCGGCGTTCCCGTCGAGGCGTAGTTGGCGTGCGCGATCGCGTTGACGATCAGCTCGCGCAGCGCTTCGCGGTGGTACTCGTCGATGTTCTGACGGCGCAGTCCGTCGCCGAACGTCGCGCCGGAGCGCAGATTGCGCCGCAGGAAGACGTCGAGGGCGTCGAGGGCCTCGAGGACGGTCAGCCCATCGAACTCTGGAGCACGATCGATGAACTCGCTCTTGTCGATCCCGCGGAAAGCCGCGCATCGCATGCGGGCGTCGCGGGCGTGTTCGCGGCGCTGCTCGTCTGTGCCGAACAGGATGACGCCCGCGCGTGTGGCGACGTGGCGCCCGCTGTATTGACAGGCGATGCCAAGCGTTCGCAGCTTGCTGGATGACAGGGCGCCGGAGAACGCCGCTTTCAAGCGAGTGTGGTCCAGATTGCCGCTATTGACGGTGGAATTGCTTCGAGGTCGAAGGAGTGCGATGCGGCCTGGCGGCGCAGCTCTTCGATGGTCGAGGGGTCGGCCCGCGCGTTCGTGGAGCCCTCCCGGACGTAACACCCACGCTCAGGACCCTCTTTGCGGAGGTAGTAGGGCCGTGGAGTGAAAGGTACGTCCACGACAAGCACCGATTGCTCACCGCGACTGGCATGCTGGATGTTGACGAGCAGCAATGGCTCGATCGAGTCCGCGATCCCCCGTGCCAGGCGTTCCTCGTCCTTCAGCGGGTCCTTCAGGCCGGCGACGGTCTTGTCGTCCGCGACGCCGACGATGACCATGCCGTTGGCCGTGTTGGCGATCGCCGCGATGGTCCTGACGACCTTCGCGAGGGAGGACAAATCACGCTTGAAGTCCAGCGTGTTGCCCTCTGGTTGCGCGATGATCTGATCGAGGTTCATGAGCACGGATGCCGAACTGAAGATCCCTGGCAGGGACGTCTTGGAGCCTACTCAGAGCGCGTATGCCTCGGCGCCGTCCTCAGGAACGCCCGCAGCCGGCGACCGTCGGCCAGCGGCCAGACCTCCGCGATCGCCTGGTTGGGCGTGCGCGCCTCGGTCGCATAGGCCTGCTGGTACTCGGCCGAGTCGACACCCTTGGAGGGGTCGGTAGCGAACACCAGATACCCGCGGTTGCGCACCCGCTGGGCGTTGATCTCGGCGATGCGCTTGTTCTCCCGCTCGAGGCCTCAGCTCAGGCGAAGAGGTCGCTCTGGGTGCCGGTGGCTGTGGTCATGGGTTGATCTGCTCCATGCGGTTCATCTTGCCAAGGGGTTGGGACGGGAACGTTGAGGGATGGGGATCAGGGGGTGTGTTTGGGTGGAAGAGAGGAAGAGATAACGACACAAGGCACCGTCCAGCGGTGAGTGTCGCCGTGCAGAGACGGAGAGGCTTGAGCCCGAGCATGAGGGACCGACTAAGGAGTCTGCTGAGATCGCCGCGCCAGGCCAGGCCGTCTCCCCTTAGGACTAGAGTTAGGACGCATCATGTACTCGATCGAGCCCAGCCGGAGCGCCCGCAGATGCCCACGAAGTTGGGCAAGATCTTCGATGACTTCGTTGGCCACGAACGACTTCCGTTCCGCTGCCGGATTCATGGCGCTGCAGTCCTTGCCACGGGTCGGCCCTGTGACGGCGCTGAACGCCACGCTCCACTCCACGCAAATGGAGCAGTTGCTGGAGCGCTACGGCAGCGAGATCGACGTAGCCTTCGATCTGGCGCAGCGACGCTTGGCGGATTACGCGGACGCGGATGTGCGGCTGGTGAGCTTCTTCGATGAGCGCTACCCCGATCGCTTGCGCAACCTCTCGGACCCCCGCCGCTGCTCTACGTGCGCGGCGACATCGAGTTGCTCGCTCGCGAGCGGCTGGTTGCGGTCGTCGGTACGCGTGCCCACTGTCTTCGGAATCTCGGCGGCCGAGAACATGACCGGGGCCCTCGCGGATCGAGGCTGGGGAATCGTGAGTGGTCTGGCAAAGGGCATCGATACGATCGCCCACCGCACCGCGCTCGAGCACGGGGCGCCCACGATCGCGGTGATGGGAGGCGGACTGGACAGCGTCTATCCGGCGGAGAACAGGGGCTTGGCCGCCCGAATAGTCGAGGAGGGTGGGGCGTTGATCTCAGAGCAGCCGTTCGGTGAGCAACCTCGCCCGCCGAGCACCTGATTGCGCGCGACCGTCTGCAGAGCGGTCTGTCGGTCGCCGTGGTCGTCGCACAGAGCGGTGTGAAGAGCGGGACGATGCACACTGCTCGCTTCGCGGCCGCGCAGGGGCGCCCGTTGTTCTGTCCGGTTCCGCATAACGAGAACGGCGCCAGCGAGGGCCTGCGGGTGCTGCTGGAGAGACCTGCTCGCGAGCTGTGCTCGATCCTGCCAGCTTGGAGCAGTGCGAAGGTGCTGTGCTCTCGCTTGGGTGATCAGCCGCTCGCCCGGCCGGTGAGTCGCGACGGTCTCGGGGAGTTCGTGCACGCCGTAGAGCAGGCGCGCGAATGGCCGGAGCTCAGTCGCGACCAACAGACCTTGCTTACGCCTCTCGGCGTGGACTGACACTCACACCGAGGGTGCTCGCTCCGTGTAGCGGCAGCCCAGCGGATAAAAGTTGGAACAGCCAATGAAGTCGCTGTACGGGCCGGTCACGAGGCGCAGGAGGCCGCCGCATTTTGGACAGGCACGCGGCAGCGTGTCTTGCGTGACACCGAGAGCCAGGTCCACGACTCGCCGAGCGCCCTGCGCCAGCATCTGACGACGGCACTCCTCGGCTTGTCCGCCGCTGGTGATGACATCGTCGATGAGCAAGACGCGCTCGTTGTTCAGAGTGGTTGAAGCGAAGCGCCCGCTCACCCGCCCGAGGCGATCCTCTGCCCGCTGACGCTTGTAGTCCTTGTCGCCAAAGAGCGGCCACAGGACATCGCCACTCTCCACCGTGCGCGACGCAGCTGCGACGGCGGCCCGAATCGGTGCAAAGCATCATAAGGCTGGTCCGGTTCAGGTGGGACGGACGTGACGAGGTCGACAGCGTGCCCTTCCATGGCGTCGCGGCTAGCCCCGCAAGCAAGCCGCCGACGCGCATGGCGGCATCCGGATCGTTCTTTGCCTCGATGATGAGCCGTGAAAGGGCATCGCTAGGGTGTCGCGTGTCGGACTTGGTGTAGTAGTGCCCGGCGCCGAAGATTCCATTGCCCAGTCGCAGTAACGAGCCCCAATGCCAGAGGGGTTGGTTTCCTGCCAGGACCGTCTCGGCGAACGGGAAGCGAGGATCACTGTTGTTGAGGACGTCAATGAGACGGTCCGGCGTGGCGACTGCGATGTTTGGCCAGCGACGGCACCAGGATTTCGGTGCGCGCCGTGACCACGCAACGCCGATGCTAAGGGCGCCGGCGTCTGTGCTGCTCCGATGTCGGCGGCGTCGTCGCCGACCATGATGCAATCCTCGACGGGGACGCTGAGCTCGTCTGCGATCGCCCGCAAGGAGCTGGGGTCGGGCTTGGGCGGGTAGCCATCTGAGCCGGTGATCAGGGCGTCGTGGGAGATGCCAAACGCGCTGAGCAGACGCTCGGCGTACCAGCGCGGGCTGTGGTGAAACCCCGATTTGGAAGCCCATGTCCTTGGCTTGGGCCGGAAGATCTGCGGCCTGGACGCGCGATTTGCTCGTCCGAGTAGGCCTTGACCTCGTCGAGTCGAGCTGCGAGATGGCGCCAACGACGATGTCGTACGGTCCCCCCGCAGCATGCTGGTGTCCAACAGCGTCTCGTCGAGATCGAAGATGATCGCGGGCATCGTCTGAGGCGGATTCTCCTACGCGCGCGAGGGACCGAGGGAATCGCTTCCAGGTTCAGCGGTCAACGGCGGGCCTGGAATTCATAGTCTTACCCTTGGTAGTGGATAGGCCACTGCCTCGTTAGCCGAACAGTCCATCCTTCGGTCGTCTGTCGATCGGTGGTTGCTTTGCCTTGGCATGGACTTCAGACATGTTGGTCCAGATTTGCTGCTGAGCTTCCTCGGCTGTACAGGACCAGACGCCAGCTAGATCAGCGACAATGCGTGGCACATCGGCCGGCGCACTCGGCCGCCGACCGATCTTGACGTAAGGTCCATCCGTCTCGGTCACGACACGATCCCGGGGAAGTGACGCAAGTAGCTTCAACCCCTTTTTTGCTCGCATCATCGCGGCGTTGATGGAGAAATAGAACCCAGCCTGCAACGCGGCCTCAGCGTGCCTGAAGGCCCCCCGGAATACCAGTGCAGGATTGCGTTTGCACCAGCATCGGTTAGCAGTTGCACAGTATCGCGCTCTGCGCCTCGGGAATGCACGGTGAGAACCTTGGCACGCAAGTCCGACTCACCAAGAATACTTTCGAAGATCTTAATTTGACGAGCACGTGTGGGTCGGCCGTGCGGAGAAAAGTCCAACCCGACCTCACCGACATAGTCTGTTCGCTCCAGCAAACGGGAAAAGAGCGCGGTCTCCAGCGATGTGGCCTGCTCCGCCCTTAGCGGATGGAAGCCGAGAGCGATACGGACCATGTGTCGACGACCAAGCTGAACTGCGAGACGCTGGAATTGCGACGGCAACTCAGTAACTGCGATGGTTACGACGCGTGCCTGCTCCGCAGCGTCGAGTACCGCCAGTGTGTGCGGATAACGCTCCACATGACAGTGGGTATCGACAAACTTCATGTCAGACCAAGGCGGGACCGAACCATCGGCCCACCACGGTCAACAAGCCACGACGTAGCTCCTCACGCCGACAGTACACTGCAAAGAAGGAACCTGCCTCGCTGTTTGGAATGCGGCCATTGCGCAGGACGTCGACGTGACGCGGTGACTGCGCAAGACTCATAAGCACCGAGCGTAGTGCGCGGCCAGAGTCCGAAGAGGGGTGCAACAGCGACTCGTCTGTTGGCGCATCCCACGCATAGTGTTCCATGTCCAAATCGACGTGATGGAGTGCTGCGCGGCGGATAAGGCATGGGTAGCAATAGCCACAGTTACCAACAGGTCGATGACGTAGACGAGCCAGCTCGGGATGCGAGCAGGAAATACTTTGAGAAGCCAGAGACGCCAAGAGATCGAAGTTTGGACTGCGCTTCACGACCTCACCCTTTGTGAGCAAGCGAAACTGGTTCTCGATCGGGTGGTCAAGCTCAAGCGCCTCTAGCACTGCCTGTACACGACCAATGAAATATGGATGAGTCGTCCTCGGTGCCAGGCTACCTACGCGTGCGGCTGTCAGAGGTACATTAACGCCAATAAATCCGTTATTTCCGGCATATACAAAGGTATGCCGGCACCCAGCGCGTCGGCTACGGCCACGCCAGCGGCGATGAACAGGAGCGACCTACTGCGCGTAGTATTCTCATGCGACTCGCTGGGCAATGGGCGCTCCTGAGTTTACGAGGAAATGCTGGACGCAAATAGACTTGGCGAAAGATGACCCTCTCCGGCCCGTACTTATCACAACACCTTGTTCAGCGCGATATCTGACGGCTATCGGTAAACGGACTATCGTGGTGACCAACGAGGACAACCTGGCTACCGCTCTCAAGCAGCTCGACCACACCAGCCAGAGAGTCCAAGCCTCCTGAGAACAGCGAGACCACCTGACCCAGCGGTGCCACTACGCTGCACAGGCTGCGGTGACGGGAGCGGAAGAACTCCACGTTCCATCGATCCCCTGTTAGGTAGTCGAGGGCCTCGTGCAGCGATGAGGACACCCTCGACCATCGATCGAGGTCGGCCACGGGCAGGACAAGCTCAAGCTCCCGGCTCCAGCCATCGGGCGAGGTGGCACGCTCTGCAAGCTTGTCGATGCAGTACACCGCGCCCCCCAACCTAAAGAGATCGTACGCGATGGCAGATGGCCTGAGCCCACGAAGGAAGTCAGGCGCGTAGGCAACGGTCGACCGAGCCTTGTCGCCCTCGAACCAGTCAAGGAGCATCTCGGAGGAACCGTCATCGAGTTGATCGCGATCCGTCCGAAGCAGAAACCGCGTCACGCGTCCAAATCCTCCATGTCTTGGTAAATCTCGCCGACGAGTCGGGTGAGTATCTCTTCACCCTCTTCTTGGCGCCAACCAATCGCCAGGGCATCGCGATCCTCCAGCTCCAGTTGAACGAGGAGTAGGAGACGCTCGCGCAGTTCAGCGTCGCGTTGTCGGATGAGCGTGGGATCGTCTATCGTCGCGAGCTTCTCTGCAAGCGTGGGAAGCATGCGGTCGTAGACCCATCGAGCGACGAAGCGCTCGATGAACTCAACCAGACCACCGACATCGAGTCTGATCTCCTCGAGTTGCTCAAATGTCTCGGCGTCCTCTGGGTAGAGTTCCTCAAATGCCTCGCACAGTGCGCTGAGAATCGCAACGTCCTCGACTGTCGCTCCATCACCGCCAAGCGTCGCGAGCAGACCATCGAGCACCTCGTAACGATCTGCGCCGACGAGATGCCCAAGGCCGAGACGCTCAAGTGTCGCAGGAAGACCCTCGGTCGCGAGACCAACGCCGAAGTCGGCTACACCCTGGATCCGTCCCATACCAGCCGCTGCTGCTGTTGCGGCGGCTGCAGCCGCACCTCCCATCGCGGCCACGTAGCGCGCAAGGACCGTGTCGGCGCGCCTTGAGCCACCGTGACGGACGAAGTTAGATGTCCCGGTCTTGTACGAGGTCCATGCGCCTCCCTTTCCAAGCGGCCGATCTGACGAGGTGCCCATAGCTATTGACTCCGCCGTGCTCGGTCTGCTTGTCGACGCACCCCAGCTCCGCCTTTTGTCTCCCCATGTTCAGAAATGAGCCAGGCGCTGATCGTCCTTGAAACGAACTCGTAGCAAGAGCCAAGTTCTGCTTGATCTTCCGTACCGGCAGACGCTCCAGGGCATCGAACATCGCTGTCGCCACCTCCACACGGTGCGTGGCCAGTGCGACCATCGCCTTAGCCGCGTCTGCTCCCAGGTCAGTGAGGGCAACCTCGAGAAGAGGCTCAAGGATCTCAGCGAGTTCAGCCGCTCCCAATTGGGCCGCATCCCCGACAGCCCGCTCACGGGCCGGCTCAACATCGCTCTGCAGTCCGACAAGCACCTTCTGCAGAGACGGCGAGAGTCGAGCGGCAGCTACCGACCGCCTCAGTCGGTCGCGAGTACGTGTAATAGGCCCTAGCACCTCGCCTGCCAGCGGCGGCTCAAGCTCAAGCCACTCCTTGATGCCGGGCTGCGTGAGCCAAGCTGTTACTTCCTCCGGCGTATGCTCAACCTCATACCCTTTCGCTAGGCGCTCGGCAATTCGCAACTGCTCTGGTGCACCGTTGGCATCAATTTGCCAATGGAACACTTGCTCAAAGGCGGCAGGATGAAGCTCCTCGAGCACCATCAGCTTGGCGAGCTTTGCCGGATCGAGACTCATTTTTCGCTTCTCCGCTGTGCGCAGACGCAGCAACAGTCGGTTCAGGAACCGCTTGATCTGGCGAGGGTTGCCTCGCAGCCCACGTGCAAGTGGCAGGCCAACCTGAGCTGCGATCTCCAGATCACGCACGAGCTCAACGGGAAGTCCCCGATTGCCTCCCGGGCAATGCCCTCACTCATTGCAACCGCGAGCTGATTTTGCGCACGGTTATGCGCGGCTACCCGACGAAGGGTCGCATCGTCATCCGCGCTGACATACAGCTCACAAAAGAGCAGATTTATGTACGTCAGAACCTCCGCCTCGGAAAGCGGAGGCACCGCTACGCTGTTCTGCAACATCTTCTCGAGATAGTTGTGACCTAGATCATCGTCGCCTTCACGGCGCGCTGGGTAGCGCTCCGCAAGAGCCGCCTCAACTATCTCTCTGTGAGCACCCACAACGTAGGCGGTCTTTGGCGCATGGAGGAAGAGGGCGCATGGCCTCGAACGTCTCAACGATCGTGGCGGTTGAGCAGCGGTCCATGTCGTCCACGAAAACAACGAGCGCCTGTACGTCATCGCCGAGGCTGTCAATCAGGTCTGCGAACTCCTCGTGAAAGTGAGCGACGGTCGGAAAGCTGCGCGGACGTTCGTGCTCCGCCTCATCGGTACCAAGTCCTGTTATGGCATCTGCGGCAAACCCGATGCCTGCCGCCTCCTCGGTTCCGGCGCCGGCGCCGAGTGCTGCAGCAGTGGCGGCCTGGCGAAGCACACCCCAGCTGTGTAGCCGTCGACGCAGACCATTGGCCCTCTCGATCGCAGCCGTGAAGCGGCCACGGTCCTCTTCGATGCGTTCGCCGATCGCGTCAACGATCGCGGCCATGAGCGCGATCTTGCCGCGACCGAAGTCCTCGAAGCGCCATGGGTTGAAGCAGACGCAGATGAAGCGTTCGCGGTTGTCGGGTGATTCCAGGCGGTGACGGACCATCTCCATCAGACTGCTCTTGCCTGATCCCCAGCCGCCGTCCACGCCGACGGTCAGCGGCAGAAGTCGTCGCTCGGTGAAGGAGTACCTCTAGCTCGTCTACCAAGTAGTCAAAGCCGAGCAGATCGATGTCGGTCTCATTATCTGCCCACATCAGTCGGCCGCCAATCTCCTCGCGTTGGTCGCCATAGACGCCTTCCGCTAGTACCTTGCGTCCCGGTCAGAGGCGGAGGTCGGCGTGGGGTTGTGTCGGCTACGTAGTACGAAGCCGAGAACATCGATCCGGTCTGTTTGGACAGCGCTCCGCCACAAAGGTTGACGCCTGTGGTGGTCGGTATCTCTACGAGGGTTTGCATATGACCGTGGCATCCTCTCACGCACTCAGGACGGAAAAGCTCGTTCAGCAGCGTCGGTCGGCAAAAGAATTTTCCATCTACAGCCCCCTGTAGAGCCATTGTGCCCGCTATTTACAGCAAAAAGCCGGTCAGTCCACAGGCCTATCCACAGCTACGTGGCAGATATGCACAACGCTATCTTGCGTACTAACAGCTTTCGCACAGGCCATGCTGACGCTCAGCGATGCCGACCCGATACAACCCCCTCCAGCTCGTGACCCCGCTATCCCCCAAACCGTCGACTCGTCTGCTCCGTGCCGCTGCGGCCGAGCGCGCTGACCTCGAAAAGCACCGCGAACGCATCCTTCGCGAGCGCGACTCCTTGCGTGCTGAGCTAGAACGCATTGAGGACACCCTCGATGAGGTAGAGGACCGTCGTCGCCTGCTGGACCGGCTCGCGCCGTCTGATCAAACCACCACCGCAGACACCGCTGACGCACAAGACCCTTACCACGGAGACGCCGCCCGTCAACTTCGCGGTCCCGCGATCCGCGAGACCGCCGTACGGCTGCTGGCGGAAAATTCTCAGACCGAGGCCATGCACTACCGCCGAGTGGTTTGAAGCTGTTCGAGAAGTGCCGGCTACGAGGTCCTCGGCAAGGACCCTCTCGCGGTCTTCCTGACCCAAGTAAGCCGCTCGCCTCAGCGTGCGTAAGGGCACTCAGTCCGGTGTGTACGAACTCGATCGCCGAGCACCGCAGCGTCTCAGGGCACAACTGGAGCGCCTTCAGGTAGAGATGCGAGAGCTCACGACCGCGCCCTCTTCCAATACAGATCTCAGCGCGATTCGGGCGCGACGCTCGCAGCTCACAAGCGAGATCAGTCAGATCGAGAAGGCGCTAGAAGAGATAACTAGAGTCCTCGATCCACATGTCGAGCAACCGGCGCTACCCGCTGCTTCAACGGGATGAACTCTCTCCAGCGCCTAGCTGTCGCAGCAAAGCCCTGCCTCATTGGGGATGGCGAGACAGGGTCAGACGACGCGCAGCAGGATCTCCCCGTCGCTGTCCTCTAGCTCTTTGGGGACCCGGCAGGCCAAGCTGGCGCAAGATCGTCGCCGCGTCGTGGCGAACACGGAACTCGAAGATTCCTTGAGTTCGTCAAGGCCACGCAGGAAGTCGAGGACCAGTTCCCGGCCGTTCTCCTCGTAGAACTCGATCTCCCATTCCGGCGCAGGCATCGCAGACCAAAGCTACGCGCCGTCTTGGACGGTTCTCTCGATCGTTCGACGAGAGTCAGGAGGGGTGGCTGACCCGCCCACGATCCCTCAATCATCGGAGTCAGTTGTAGGGGTTGTCGACAGGCGTGAGACCAGTGCGCAAACGAACCGTCCCAAGCCAAAGTTACGCTCGCGGAAAGAAATAGGAGCACTGGGTTCTTCGGGCTTTGGTCTACTGACTATCACCCGGTAGTGACTTCCGTTTGAAGTTTCGGCGCTGCCTACTCGTGGATAGTGACAGGCCTAAAAGTGTCACACGGGTCTGCTGCTAAGTGATCTCAGATAAGGCAGGAAGGAACATCATGGGTTGGACCGTTGGACATCTAAAGGGATCACGAGCCTCTCGGCAGAGCGCCCCGTTCATTGAGGAAAAGCTGTCATGAGCTCCGACCAGAACCTAGAACAGCAGTTGCTCTGCACGCAGTATGAGATCGCTCCCGAGGCCGTCTGGCAACTCTCTCGGGTGTGCGGCCAGGATGGATACGAGCGAATTGACGCTGTGTCCTCACGCGGATGGACCGCGATACCATCATGGGGCCTCGAGGGTTGGGATCTCGGTACGTGGCCGTTGGTGGTGGTTTTTCACCGCCAGAGCACTGACGGTTTCGAGCTTGCCTACGACGTCGAAGGCGACGTAACTGTCTACCGCTACCCGACGCGCGAGCTTCGCGACGCGGCGACGGATTGCCTGGCCTTCTGGCATTGGAAGCACGACAGCGCGGAGTGGGTCGATGATGTCGACAGCATCGATGACGCCCCGGATCGCCTGCGCGGGCGATTTTCGTGGGAGCGCCTCAACGCAGCTGAGAGGGCTTGATGAGGCCCGGCGTACGAGCTCACGCCGCAAGCTCGTAGACCGAGTGCCCGTCGTCCCAGTAGCTGTCGAAGACGTGCTGGTAGACGGCGTCGCACTTCTGCGCGTAGACTGCGCGGGTGAACTTCTCGGGCAGCCGGTCGAGGGTCTCCTCGACGGCGACGCGCACGGCGGCGCGGGTGGCCTGCTGCTTTGCGCCAGTCGAGCACGAGCTTGTCGCGCTTCAGGATGGTCAGCAGCTCTTCGGCGACCTTCTTGACCTGGACCTTCTCGTCCTCGGACAGTTCGGGCGCGGGCCGCATCAGGAGATCGAAGATGGCGAGCTGCTCCTCGGTCAGACCCTCGGAGAGCGCACGGGCCTCCTCTTCGGTGAGCGTCTTGCTGAACTGCGAGCAGCTCCTGGAAGAACGTCTCGGTGTTGATGCTGCCGGCGTTGTAGTCGGCGACGAGCTTCTCGAATCGCTCCACCAGGTCGACGCGCATCGGGTTGAGGCGGACGAGCGCGGCGATCCGTGCGGAGAGCAGCGAGCGCAGCCGCTGGGCCGCGGTGCGTGGCCGTCCCTGCTTGAAGGCCTCCTCGAAGCCCGTCCCAGTCCACAGCGGCGAGGTCGAACAGCGCCTCGGCGTCGCTCTCGGGGATCAGGTACTCGTGGGCGGCGACGGACTCGTCGAGGAGCTGCTCGACGCGGCCCATGACGCCCGAGACGTCGGGCCGCTCGGTGTAGGCGGCGATGCCGTCGGCGAGGAACTTCGACACCGCCCGCACGCGGCTGAACTCGTTGGCCCGCTTGTCCGGCAGGATGGCCTTGTAGAGGCGGTCGACCAGAGCGAGCGCGGGACAGGAAGGCGATCTTCTCGTCGTCGTCGACCATCAGCATCTCGACCGTCTGCTTGCCAGCCGCGACCAGCTCGAAGCCCGTCAGCCGGCCGAGCGCGTCGAGGTCGACGTCCCGCTCGGCGCAGAAGGCTCGGAGGTCGTCGACGGCCTCCCGCAGCGCGTCGACGAGCGCGCCCTTCTCCTCGACCGGCACCTCGCCGGCCTTGCCGCCGACCGCGTAGATCGCCAGCGCCTTCTGCAGGTTGCGGAAGACGTCGACGTAGGCGACGATCAGGCCGTTGTTCTTCTCGGGGAACACCCGGTTGGCGCGGGTGATCGTCTGCATCAGGGTGTGGTTGCGCAGCGGCTTGTCGAGGTAGACGGTCGACAGCGAGGGCACGTCGAACCCGGTCGTCCACATCGAGCAGACGAAGGCGATGCGGAGCGGATCCTGCGGGTCCTTGAACTTGTCCTCCAGGTCCTCCTCGACCATGCGCTTGCGGTGCGGCTTGATGTCGAGCCCGCGCTCGGCCATCTCGGCGATCTCGTTCTGGGACTGGGAGATGACCACCGCCATGTCGGTGAGCCGCATGAAGGCGATCTCCTGCGCACAGCAGGTCGCGCTCTGCTCGGCGTCAGATCACCGCTGCGCCAGCGCCTGCTCGTTCGTCTGCCAGCCGCTCCGCCCAGAACCGCTGGACCTTGTCGTAGGTGCGGACGGCGGTGACCTTGTCGATGGAGACGACCATGGCCTTGCCGGCGAAGCCGCGGCCGAGGAAGTGGTCGACGATGTCCTTGGCGACGGCGTCGAGGCGGTCGTCGCGGGTGATCAGCTCGTACTGCTGCCCGAGCGCGCGCGCGAGCTGGCGCTCCTGCGCCTCGTCGAGGTCGGCCTCCTCCACGATCGCCATGAGGTCGTCGCCGAAGGTCGGGTTGGCGATCTGCAGCTGCGGGATGCGGTTCTCGTAGTACAGCGGCACCGTGGCGTGGTCCGCGGCCGACGCGGCGAAGTTGTAGATCGAGACGTAGTCGCCGAACACCTCGCGCGTGCGCTCCTCGCCCGCGATCAGCGGCGTGCCGGTGAAGCCCAGGAAGCCGGCGTTCGGCAGGGCGTTGCGCATGTTGAGCGCCAGCGTGTCGTACTGCGTGCGGTGGGCCTCGTCGGTGATCACGATCACGTCGTCGCGCTCGGAGACCACCGGGTGGATCTCGCCCTTCTCGGTGCGGAACTTCTGGATCAGGGTGAAGACGTAGCGGTGATCCTCGGCGAGCAGCTGGCGCAGGTGGGCCGAGCCTGTCGCCCGCATGTGCTTCTCGGTGACGACGCCGGCGCAGAGCGAACTCCTTGTACGCCTGGTCATCCAGGTCGTCGCGGTCGGTGACGATCACGAACGACCAGTTGCCCGGCATCTTGCGCAGCACCTTCTGGGAGAAGAACAGCATCGACAGCGTCTTGCCGGAGCCCTGGGTGTGCCAGAAGACGCCGAGCTTGCCGCGCTCCTCCGGCGGGGCGTGCGCAGCTCCTCCATCCGGGCCAGGGCGTTGTTCACGCCCAGGTACTGGTGGTTGCGGGCGAGCAGCTTCACGAATCCGCCGGGCAGGTCCTGGAAGGCGACGAAGTTCTCGATGATGTCGAGCAGTCGCTCCTTGGTGCACATGCCCCGGATCACCGTCTCCAGCGAGACCGATCCCTCCTCGCCCTCGGAGTTGATCTTCTTCCACTCCGAGAAGAACTCCCAACCCGAGGTGATCGTCCCGACCTTGGTCTCCGCGCCGTTGGAGAGGATGAGGAAGCCGTTCGGGCGTGAAGAGGTGCGGGATCGTGTCCCGGTAGTCGCTGAGGTTGTCGTCGTAGGCGTGCTTCAGGTTCTGGTGCGACGCCTTCAGCTCGATGAAGACCAGCGGGATGCCGTTGACGAACCCGACCAGATCGGCGCGCCGGTGGTAGAGGTCGGAGTGGACCCAGAGCTGGGAGACGAGCAGGAAGTCGTTGTTCTCCGGGTTGCTCCCAGTCGATGACCGTGAGCCTCTCGGGCAGCGTCGTCCCGTCGGGCTGACGGACGGAGACCTCGACCCGGTCGCGCAGCAGCGTGTGGATCTCTGCGTTGGCCCGCGCGTAATGCATCGCGGTGCGCGGCCTGGTGATCTCGGTGACCGCCTGCTCGATGGCTTCGGCGGGCATCGGGATTCAGCCGCTGCAATCGCTGCGCGCAGGCGGCGGATCAGGAAGACCTCCGACCTGTTGTCGCGGCCGAGCGTTCCATCCGGCCCGAGCGTCTCGTGGTAGGCGTTGACGCTCTCCCAGCCGAGTTCCTCGAAGAGCCTGATCGCCGGCTGCTCGACGAGCTGGTCTTCGGTGTACTGGACCCGAGGGCGGCGTTCACGCGGCCAGCCTCCGGCATCGTCGATGTCGAGGTCCGCGACGTCGATCTCGCCGGAGATGAGGCGAGGAAGAAGGAGGTCGCGCGTGGCTCGGAGGTTCGCGTCGTCTGCGCGAGCGGCTCGACACGTCAGCGCATGAGCGGCTCACGACATCGGCGAACGCTCGGCTGGACGTCCGAGGACGGATGGTCAGCACGGCACGATTCATCACGACAGATGGTCGCGTCGACCGCGGTATGCGGCTCTGCGACGTGCTCGACCTGCGCTGACGAATAGGCGAGCAAACTCGTCGGTACCGTTGTCATCCATGATCATGTACAACTGACGTGCGGCAGTGGCCGATCAACACCGAACGATCGCCGTGTCGAATCAACTGTCAGTCCGCGACGCGACCATACTGCGCGTACGCGCGAGGTTGAGCCGTTCAGTTGCCACCAGGACATCACCGAATCCCCACGCTCTGGCGAAGATGTCGTCCTGGCGCATCGCGCAAGCGTTCGTGCCTGCGCGTCCCGAGCGGAAGCACCCTCGGCTGCCCGACGCGCTGTCAGAGCGTCCGAATGACTTCGTCGCTGATCGCCTGCCAATCGTGATGGCTCGATGGCGACAAGGCTACAGTGCTCCATCGTCCACCCTCGCGGGATCAGGCCCAGACTCCGATCGACGAGCGGAACATCCTCGTGCCTGGATAGCGAAAGTCGACAAACCACTCCCGGTAGATCCGCTGCGCCATCTCCTCCAGGAGCTTGATCCGGCGGTTGTTGTTCTCGATCAGGTCGTCGTAGGCGGAGAGGATGGCGGCGATCTTGCGCTGGATCCGAGAGGGGTGGACAAGGAGTTCGATCACGGCCGAGAAATCGCACGGGTTGGATGACGAGCCACGTCGCTCCGCCGTGCATTGCTGGTCTTCGAACGTCCAGCTGACGCTGACTGAGGAAATAGTAGACAGAACCGCGGTCTCAATCCGCGATCGTCGCGATAGTCGACCTGCGCATCGGAGCCACTGAATCGCGATGCGGCTGTGATCTGTGATACAGCGCCCGTCGTCAACGAGCGCCCTCGCAGGCCATCGACCCGATCAGCCACCTGGGAGACGTGAAGTCAGCCTCGCAGCAGGCCATCGCCTGGCGAAACTCGTCACAGTCATCGAGGCGCGATCTCCGGGCCGAAACCTGATCAGCGAAGATTAGTGAGCTGGAACCCACTCGTCGCGACGTGGCGCTGGAGTTGTCAAAGGCCCGTCATTGAAGTCTCGCCATCACCGACATTCGACGACGGTCGCTCCGAGCCGATAGCGTGGAGTTCACACCAGCAGTTCCGCGACGTTTGCCGCGATCCGCTCCTGTAGCGCGGCAGCCTCGACGTTGAGTTGCTCCAGCTCCTCGTTCAGCTCCTCCAGCCGCACCGGAAGTCGATCCCGTCGTCCTCGGCCGCGGCGACGCCGACGTATCGACCAGGGTTGAGGCTCCATCCCTGCTTCTCGATCTGGTCGAGCGTCGCCACTGCGCAAAGGCCCGGCACGTCGGCGTAGACCCCCTCCGGGAACGACGTCTGCCATCAGGCTCTCCGAACCCTCGCGCATCTCGATGCCTCGCCGCGATACAGCCGGACGATATTCGCCAGGAACTCGATCTGCTCGGGCAGCCAGTCCCGGTGGGCGCGGTCGATCTGGCGGAAGATCTTGCGCGCGTCGATGAACAGCACCTTGTCCTCGCGGTCAGTCCCGCGCTTGCCCCGGTCGAAGAACCACAGCGTCACCGGCAGCGTCACGGTGTAGAAGAAGTTCGGAGCCGACGGCGACGATGACGTCGACGCGCCTTCTCGCGATCAGCTTCTTGCGGATCTCCAGCTCGGAGCCGCCGGCATCGGCGGCGGAGTTGGCCATGACGAATCCGGCGCGGCCCTTGTCGTTCAGCGCCGAGTAGAACACCTGGATCCAGATGTAGTTGCCGTTGTCGGCCTGCGGCAGTCCGAACGGGAACCGCTTGTCGCCTTCGAGCTTCGCCTTGTCGATCTTGTTGACGTTGAACGGCGGATTGGCCATCACGTAGTCGAACTGGCCCGACCGACTTGAACGGGTCCTCGTAGTACGTGTTCGACTGGCTGATCTGGCCTTCGAGGCCGTGGACGGCGAGGTTCATCTTGCAGAGCCGCACCGTCTCGTCGACCCGCTCCTGGCCGTAGATGGAGAGGCGGCCGGTCTTGCCGTTGCGGTGCTCCTCAACGAAGCGCGCGCTCTGCACGAACATGCCGCCGGAGCCGCACGCGGGATCGAGGATCTTGCCGTTGAACGGCTCGATGATCTCGACGATCAGGCGCACGATCGAGGTCGGCGTGAAGTACTCGCCGCCCTTGGCTCCCTCGGCGACGGCGAACTTGCCGAGGAAGTACTCGTAGACCTTGCCGAAGGCGTCGCCCTCGATGTCGCCCAGGATGGAGTTGACCGAGCGCAGCAGGCTGACCAGCGTGGCGTTGGTCAGCGACTGGTAGGTCCGGGGCAGGACGCCCTCGAGCGCCGGGTTCTCGTCCTCGATCGCCGCCATGGCGTCGTTGATGGCCTTGCCGAGGTTGTCGCCCTCCTTCAGCTGGAGCAGGTTCGCGAAGCGGGGCTGCTCGGGAAGGTAGAGGACGCCCTTCGCCTGGTAGTCGGCCTTGCCGATCTCCCGCCGCCCGGTGCTCTTGCCCGCCAGCTCTGCCTCGACCTGGGTGAAGCGGCTGTCGGCGAACTTGAGGAAGATCAGGCCGAGGACCGGGATGGAGTACTCGGCGGCCTTGAGGTGCGAGTTGGCCCGCAGCTCGTCCGCCGTCTCCCAGAGCCGGTCGGCGATGTCGTAGATATCGGTCTTAGGCGGAGCCGGGTTGGTCATGCGGGGGTAGCGTAGTTGTCGCCCGAAGAGGTCGTCGGCTCCGACGTGCCCACGTCAGGCGCCCGCTCGATGCCGCAACGTCAGCGGAACAGATCGAGGGACGGTCTGCAGGACCCTACGGCCAGGCAACTGCCTCGCTACCCGCTCTGTAGGCGCGATCATGCGCTGGGCATCTTACGCCGTGCCACAAACACGCCGGTCGCCGCGACGCTCGCGGCGACCTCGGCTGGACAGAGCACCCAGGAGTCCAGCAGTGTCCCGCAGGCCAGCTCGTCACGCAGGACGTCTGCCGTGACCATCCGACGCGACGGGGTCTCGACGACCACGGCGACGTCGTCGGCCACGACAGCGAGAATGCAGGAGTGCCACGCGTTCCCGGTCCGGCCCCAACCATCTCTGAGATCACGCGCAGAGACATCTTCGACTTCATCTCGCTGGAAGACATCGATTGGCACGGTCGCCTCGACGAGATCGCATTTCTCTCCAGAATTTGGGACCTCGGCGACATGCCTTCGACTGACGGTCGCTTTCGAGACGCGGCCGGCGACATCAGTCAACACCGATACGCAAACGACGATTGGCCGGACGACTGGATCTTTGGCGATGCCCGCTTCGATCTCATGCCCGACCGACCAAGGATGATGTCCCCTCCCAGTCGAGAAAGGAGGGCGTGATGCCACGCCCGGCAAGCGGGAGCGTCGAAGTACGGAAGCTCAGGGATGGAACGTCGAGTGTCCGCGCTCGGTTTCGGCACAAGGGAGAGCGCTATCCCGTCGTGTTCGGCCGCGACGTTGACGGTTGGACCGAGGCCAGGGGACGCCGCGAGCTTCAGATGATCCTTGCGCAGTTGAGCGCTGGCATCCCGATTGAGCAGGTGCTCGCCCGCTACGAGCCCGAGCCCGCCCACGACAAGGACGAGTACGCCGCCGGGATCACGATGCACGAGTACGCCTCCGACAGGCTGGAGCGTAGGCGCGTCGGTGAGATCGGCGAGGGACCCCTGGCCGAGAGCACTTACGAGGACTATCTGTGGCGGCTCAAGAAGTACATCCTCCCGACCTTCGGACGGACACCCGTGTCGAGGATCAGCAACGTGGACTGTCGGCGCTTTCGCGGCAAGCTGTTAAGGACAGCGAGGCGCTGAAGAAGATCGCGGCGGCAGGCGGGCGAGCAGAGGATGAGAAGGGACGGCTGCGTAGGCCGCTATCACCGCGCTCGATCCAGATGATGATGCGCCTGCTCGGCCAGATACTCGCGCAGGCAGTCAAGGACAAGGTTCGCGACGACAATCCCGCCCGCGACCCCGACCTCAAGATCAGGGTTCCCAAGCCTGCACGGACCTTTCTTGAGATCGATCAGCTCGTGGTGTTGCTCGATGCGGCGCACTATCTACAGACCTCGCCCAGGTCAAGCAAGCGCGCCAAGCTCACACGAGAGCAGGCGGCGGAGATCCGGGCTCGCCTGAAGTTGGGGGAGACGCAGCACGCCCTTCGCCACGAGTACGGGCTTGAGCGCGGGGTCGATGTCGATGCTCGCGCAGGGCAAGACCTACACCGCGAGGAACGACCGCATCGGCTGGCGCGCGGTGTGCGCGATGCTCGGCTACGCCGGCCCCCGCATCGCTGAAACCCTCGACATCCTCGAACGCGACCCTGCGCATTCACGACCCCGACGGCGCGCGTCTGTGGATCGCGGACAGCAAGACGCCGACAGGCATACGACACGTCGAGATCACACCGAACCTGCGCGACGAGCTGCTGGCCTACCGCGCCGACAAGGTGCGACACGGCTATCCGACAGGCCCGGATGTGCCGTTCTTCTGCACCCGTAGCGGCAAGCGCTGGGACGAGGGCAACGTCCGCGAACGCATCCTGGAGGCCGGCCGTGAAGCTCGCCAACGAGCGCCTGACCGAGCACGGGCCTGCCGCCGCTGCCGCACGTCACGCCGCACACCCTGCGGCGCACCTACGTCTCGATCATGCTGCTGGCGTCCGAATGCAACATCACCTACGTCCAGCATCAGGTCGGCCACGCCGAAAGCAGGATGACACTGGACGTCTACAACTCAGTCTCTGGTGGACCGCCGCAACCGCCACCCACGGCGTCGCCTTCGACGCATCTGGTCACGGATGCCCGCAGCGCCCTCTACGGGCCGGACAAACGAGGGGTTTAAGGCCACGGTTTAGGCTACAGAGCCCAAGTTCGTCTTATCAGGAGCGCCAAAACCTTAGTCCAGATAAAACCGTGCGTTTGCAGGCGCTTCTCGACGCGCCCGGCAAGATTCGAACGGCCGACCTCCCGCTCCGGAGGCGAGCGCTCTATCCACTGAGCTACGGGCGCAGGCGACGCAGGAGCAAGACCGGCATCGTCGCCTCCAAGAGCTTACCGGCGCGCCTGCCGAGTCTCTCGCACGCCGTCCAGGCCGCCGCGCGCGGCGCCTCGCCGCTACCGTTGGCCGCCATGGACCTCTCGCTGTTCTTCGTCGGCACCGGCGGCTCGGTGCCGAGCCCGCGGCGCGGGCTGCCCGCGATCCTCATGCGCCGCGGCGGCGACCGGCTGCTGTTCGACTGCGGCGAAGGCACGCAGCGCCAGCTCGTGCGCTCCGTCGGGCTGGCCGATATCGACTGCGTGTTCATCACGCACTTCCACGCCGATCACTGGCTGGGCTTGCCGGGCATGCTGAAGTCGTTTGCGCTGCGCGAACGCGACCAGCCGCTGACCGTGTACGGCCCGCGCGGGCTGAAGCGAGCTGATGGGGGCGATGCGCGTCGTCTACGGCCGCATGCCCTACGAGCTGAGCTTCGTCGAGCTCGAGCCGGCGGAGACGGTCGAGCGTGACGGCTATGCGATCACCGCCGATCCCCGTCAGCCACCGCGGCGCGGCCTGCCTTCGGCTATGCGCTCGTCGAGGAGCCGCGTCCCGGGCACCTCGACGCGCAGCTGGCCGAGCAGCTGGGCGTCACGCCCGGGCCGGACTTCGGACGGCTGCAGCGCGGTGAGACCGTCGACGGCGTGCACGCCCGAGCAGGTGATGGGACCGACGCGGGAGGGGCGCAAGGTCGTGCTCTCCGGCGACACCGAGCCGTGCGAGGCGCTCGCGATCGCCGCGCATCAGGCCGATGTGCTCGTGCACGAGGCGACGTTCGCCGAGGAGGAGGCCGAGCGCGCGCGCCAGACCGCGCACAGCACCGCGCGCCAGGCGGCCGAGCTGGCGCGCGACGCGGAGGTGCGGCTGCTCGCGCTGACGCACATCTCCAGCCGCTACGCCGGGCGCGAGCTGCGCGAGCAGGCGCGCGCGGTGTTCGCGGCGACCGAGGTGCCGCGCGACTTCGACACGATCGAGGTGCCCTTCCCCGAGCGCGGCGCCGCCGAGCTGATCCGCTGGTCCGAGCGCCAGGCGCGCGAGCGCGACGTCGCGAGGCGAGCGAAGTCCGGCGCAGCCCCGAGGCTGTCGCGGCGCCCTGATACAGTCCGCAAACCTCCTTTAACCCGGTCCCGAGAGGCCAGGAAGGAAACGATGGACACAGCAGCGAGAAGGTCGTCCTCCAGCGAGGAGGACGTGCGGCGGGCGCTGGTGCGCGTCGCACACGAGATCATCGAGCGCAACCCGCCGGCCTCCGGCCCCGGTGCTGATCGGTATCCACCGCCGCGGCGCGTTTCTCGCACAGCGCCTGCAAGCACAGCTCGAAGAGCTGCTCGACGCGGAGATCCCGCTCGGAGATCTCGACATCGGCTTCTACCGCGACGACGTCGCAGCGCCGACCCGACGCGCCGGTCGTGCACGCCTCGCACATCGACTTCGACGTCGCCGGGCGCACGGTCGTGATCGTCGACGACGTGCTGTTCACGGGCCGCACCGTGCGCGCTGCGATCGAGGCGCTGTTCGACTACGGTCGCCCCGCTCGCGTGCAGCTGGCGGTGCTCGCCGACCGCGGCCACCGCGAGCTGCCGATCCGCCCGGACTACGTCGGCAAGAACCTGCCGACCTCGCGCGCCGAGCACGTGCACGTGCGCGTGCGCGAGCTCGACGGCCTCGACGAGGTCGCGATCGACGGCTGCCGCGGTCGCGAGGCGACGGCATGAACCATCTGCTCTCGATCGAGGATCTCGACCGCGCGGAAATCGAGCGGATCGTCGAGCAGGCCCAGCGCTTCGCCGAGGTCTCCGACCGCGAGATCAAGAAGGTCCCGGCGCTGCGCGGGCGGATGGTGCTGAACCTCTTCTATGAGGCCTCGACGCGTACGCGCAGCTCCTTCGAGCTGGCCGCCAAGCGGCTGTCGGCCGACGTGGTCAACTTCGCCGCGAGCGGCTCCAGCGTCGAGAAGGGCGAGTCGCTGAAGGACACGGTCCTGACGCTCAGCGCGCACAAGCCCGACGCGATCGTGCTGCGCACCCCATGGGCGGGCGCCTCCGAGCTGGTCTCGAACTGGTGCGCCGCCGCGATCGTCAACGCCGGCGACGGCAAGCACGAGCACCCCACCCAGGCGCTGCTCGACGTCTACACGCTCGCCAGCGCCTCGGCGGGATCGATGGCGCGTCGATCTGGATCGTCGGCGATGTCGCCCACTCGCGGGTCGCGCGCTCGAACATCATCGCCTTTCAGCGGATGGGCGCAAAGGTCACGGTTGCCGGTCCGCCGACGCTGATCCCGCGCGGGATCGAGGCGCTCGGCTGCGAGGTGCGCTTCACGCTCGACGAGCTCGACTCGGCCGACGTCGTGTACGCGCTGCGGATGCAGCGCGAGCGGATGAGCGAGAGCTTCCTGCCGTCGCTGCGCGAGTACGCCACCTGGTATCAGATCAACGGACGGCGCCTGGGACCGCGCCAGGTGCTGATGCACCCCGGCCCGGTCAATCGCGGCGTGGAGCTCTCCGGCGAGGTCGTCGACTCCCCGCAGGCCGTTATCACCGCGCAGGTCGAGGCCGGCGTCGTCGTGCGGATGGCGGTCCTCTATGAGCTGCTCGCCGGCGCGCGCGCAGCCCCAGCCGGACCCGGGACCGCCCAGACGGCAGCCGGACCGCCACCGAGAACGTCAAGCAGCTCGCGTGATGGCTTCCGACCCGCTCGTCCAGGGACCCGCGGTCCCCGCGGATCTCCTGCTCTCCGAGGCGCACGTCATCGACCCCCGCGCCGGCATCGACGCCCTCCACGACGTTCGCGTGCGCGATGGCGAGATCGCCGAGCTCGCGGCGCCCGGCACGCTCGATCCGGGCAGCGGACGAGGAAACGATCGAAGCGACGGGGCGCACGCTGCTGCCGGCGTTCTTCGACCCGCACGTGCACCTGCGCACGCCCGGGCAGGAGCACAAGGAGGATCTGGAGACCGGGACTCGCGCCGCCGCCGCCGGTGGCTTCGGCGCGGCGATCGCGATGCCGAACACCGATCCGGTGCTCGACTCGGCGCCCGCTGCTGCGCTCGCTGCGCGACGCGGCCGCGCGCGAAGCGCGCATCCCTGTCGGGCTTTCTACCGGCGATCACGCGCGGTCTGACGGCGCGGAGCTGACCGAGATGGCCGAGCTGCGCGAGGCAGGGCGCGCTCGGCTTCACCGACGACGGGCGGCCCGGTCAGAGCGCCGGGATGCTGCGCAAGGCGTTGCAGTACCAGCGCCTGTGCGGCGGGGTGATCACGCTGCACGAGGAGGATGCCTCGCTCTCGCAGGGGTGGCGCGATGCACGAGGGCGCGGTCAGCGCCGCGCTGGGCCTCGGCGGGATCCCGAGCGTCAGCGAGTCGACGATGGTCGCCCGCGACGCCGCGCTTGCCGGCTACGAGGACGCGCGCGTGCACTTCCAGCACCTCAGCTGCGCCGCCTCGGTGCAGGCGGTCGCGCAGGCCAAGGCGCAGGGCTGGAACGTCAGCGCCGAGGTCACGCCCCACCATCTGCTGCTACCGAGGAGGACGTGCGCGGCATGGACACGCGCATGAAGATGAACCCGCCGCTGGCCAGCGAGGACGATCGCCAGGCGCTGATCGAGGGCCTGCGCGACGGCACGATCGATTGCGTGGCCACCGATCACGCGCCGCACGCGCGCGAGGAGAAGGAGGTGCCGTTCGAGCAGGCGCCGATGGGCACGACCGGCCTGGAGACGGCATTCGCGGCGCTGTACACCGGATTGGTGCTTGCCCGGCGCGCTCGAGTCTGGCGCTGTTCGTCGCAGCGCATGACGGCCGGGGCCGCACTGTTCGATCTGCCGGCCCCGCTGATCGCAAGCCGGGCGAGCCGGCCAACTTGACGCTGATCGACCTCGACGCCGAGTGGGTCGCCGGCGAGCACGGCTGGGAGAGCCGCTCGGAGAACTGCTGCTTTGCCGGGCGGCGACTGCATGGCCGCGTGCTGCTGACGGTCGCCGCCGGCGCGGTCGTCTACCGCGAGCGCGCGTTCTCGGTGGTGGCGCGCCTAGATGAGCCTGCTCGAGCGGGAGCGAGCGGCGCTCGTCGTCGTGGACGTCCAGGAGGGATTCAGGCCGTACGCCGCCTTCGCGGGCGTGGCGCACGGCGTGCGCAAAGCTCCTGCAGGCGGCGCGGATCCTCGACGTGCCGCGCGTGGTCAGCGAGCAATATCCGCGGGGCCTCGGCCACACCGCGCCCGAGGTCGGCCTCGAGGACGAGCTGACGCATCGAGAAGAGCGTCTTCTCGGCGGCGCGTGCGGACGGCTTCGACCTCGGCGGCCGAGATCAGGCGGTCGTCTGCGGGATCGAGACGCACGTGTGCGTCAGCCAGACGGTCCACGACCTGCTCGAGCGCGGGGTCGAGGTGCACGTTCCGGCCGACGCCGTAGGCTCGCGGCACGAGATCGACTACGAGCGTGGGCTGGAGCGACTGGAGCGCGCCGGCGCCGTCGTGACGACCGTCGAGGCGGCGCTGTTCGAGCTGCTCGAGCGCGCGGGCACGCCCGAGTTCAAAGCCGTGCAGAAACTGATCCTTTGATGAGCATGACGCGCGACGGCCTACATACTGCTGGAGGACGGCACGCGCTTCGAGGGCGAGTCCTGCGCGCGCGGCTGGCCATGCGGTCGGCGAGGTGGTGTTCACGACCGGCATGTCCGGCTACCAGGAATCGATGACCGACCCGTCGTTCGCGGGGCAGCTGATCGCGTTCACCTACCCCCACATCGGCAACTACGGAGCCAGCGCGCAGGCGATGGAGTCAGAGCGCGCTGGGCGCGCGCGGCGATCATGCGCGAGGCGTGCAACTGCGAGAACGCGCCGGCCGCCGAGCGCGGCTGGCTGGATTGGCTGACCGATTGCGGCGTGCCGGCGATCAGCGGCGTCGACACGCGCGCTTCGTCAAGCACATCCGCGAAGCCGGATCGATGCGCGGGGGAGTGTTCACAAGCGACGTCTCAGACACGAGGCGCAGCGACCTGATCGCAGCCGAGCCGCCGATGGCCGGGCAGGACCTGGCCGGCCTCGTGACCCCGAGCGAGGTGACGCGCTCACGGCGAGGGCGACGGGCCGCGGATCGCCGTCATCGACACGGGGATCAAGGCCTCGATCGTGCGCGAGCTGCTCGAGCGCGGCGCGCGCGTCTCGCTGTATCCGTGCCGCACATCGGCACGGAGCTGCTCGCCGATGACCCGGACGCGATCTTCCTCGCCAACGGCCCCGGCGACCCGGCCGCGCTCGACTACATCGTGGACACGGTCA
>CAWGIH010000003.1:0-241493 GCA_963822625.1 uncultured Solirubrobacterales bacterium
GCCGTGCCTCTATCCAGAAGGTGCTTCCTTCCGTGAAGACCCGCTCGCACCACGTCCGAGGACGCCATTAGCGCGAACGACAGAGTATAGCGCTCAGCCCCGATCGTGGCAAGCTGATTGCCTGCCAAGTCGGTTACGGAGCCTGAACTGCTGTGCCGGGCACCATAGAGCACCCTGCGGACGGCGTGCTCGGCCGCGGGCCTGAACTTCGCGCGCTAGGCGTCGAGGAGTTCAGGTACGGGGATGTAGTCCAGGGTGAGGCCGAGCGGGGCGCCGAGCGTTTCGAGCGCGGCGGCGGTGGGGTTGATCTGGCCTGGCTCGATGAGGCGATGATCTCGCCTCCGGCGGCCCGGCCAGCGTTAGCGATGTCGTGTGACCGTGACAGGCTTGGATTTGGTCGCAGGCGTCGAGTCAGGAACGATGACCCATGCGGCGAACCACAGAGCCATCGCTGCTCCTGCGCCGAATAGGGTGTTCCTCATGGTGGCCCGAAGCGGACGAGTGGTGCCCCACCCCTCAGCGATGCTTTAGACGCGTGGGCTCGGCGAGGCTCCCTTCCTCCCGCCCCGAGGCCCCTGCCACACGAGATAGACGCTGTCGAGGTGTGTCTGAGCGGGATCTGGGGAGGACTTCAAGATTGAAAGCGTGGCAGCCAGGCGTCCGTGCGCGGGGCTGAGGAACGCCCGGCCGAGGCTGTTGAGCTGCAGCTCGACGATAGTGGTCTTGCCCGCCGGGATCGAGAAGTTGGCCGTCCCGATGGTCACCTTCTTGGATCTCCTCGTCCCGCCCGTTCCGTTGCTCCCGTGCTTCTCGAACATGCCCCGAGTCCTGACGGTGAGGGCCAACTTCCCGCGACACCTCGGGGTGGCGCTGCAGCTCAACTCGAGCGCGGCGCGGCCGCCTTTCGTTGTCGCGATGCGCGCGTGCGCGAGCGACACGCCGCCGGTAGGAGACGGCACACGCCCCGTCCCGGATGTCCGGCCCGGCAGAATGAACGCCGGTAGCGGGCACGGCGAGGAGGACGCGCCAAACGGTTCGCTTGCGATCGTCGCCGAGCTGCCCTGCGCGCCGGTGATCGTGCCCGTGACCACGATCGATTCGCAGCCCTCCGGGTTGATCTGGAGCCCACCCCGGTCCAGCTGCAAGAGGAGCGCTTTGAGCTGCAGCGGGACGCCGTCCGCGAGGCTCGGCAGCGGTCCTGTTGCGATGCGCAAGCGTCCCGTGCCGAGTTCGATCTGCATACTCGCGCGCACGACCACCTCGCCGAGGCGCAGCGGGCCGGGTTCCACCGGCAGGACGATCTCCAGGCCCTGCGCGGCGGGGCCGGATCGAGTCCCTGCGGAAGGCGGACCCGTCAGATAGATCGCGCCGTTCAGATCGGCCGGGTAGGAGCCCAGGCCGGCCTGCGCGGCTACCGTCCCGACCTCACTGGCCTGCGGGCAGGCGCCTTCCGAGGCTTGCGGTTCCCCGCACGCCGGCACGCCCGCCAACAGCTGCGCGACGGCCGGCGGGGCCTGGATCGAGATCGCGCCCAGCTGCTGTTCGGAGGCGGTACGGGAGACGAGCAGGCTCAGCGATCCGTACGTGTCCGCTTGACCAGCGGTCGTGCTCGTCGCCTGGAACATCGGGTCAAACGGCTGCGCAGCAGAGCACGCCGTGCCGTCGATTCCCGCGTCGATCTCAAAGCTCGACGACGGCGCGGCCGCAGGCGTCCCGGACCACGGCTCGAGCGCGCTCGTGCTCGTGGCCAGGCCACACGCGGGAGGGGTGCTCAGCAACGCGCGCGCGCCGCCGAAGAAGTGCACCTCAAACGCACTGATCGGCAGCTGCGGCAGTTCGCGCAAGACGATCGTGAGCTGACCCGTCGACGGGTTTGCTTCGATCTCACCCGCGAGCTTGACCCGCACACCCGATATCGGGTCTTCCGCAACGATGTAGATGGCGAGCGGCGAGCCAGACGGGTTTTCGTCCGGCGTCGCCAGATAGACCGCGCCCTGCAGTGGATTGGCCAGCAGCGGCGTGTGGATCGCCACCGTCCCGATCTTCGACGCGTTCGGGCACATCACCGCCGCCTGGGAGCCCAACCCGACCTGCGCCTCGGTGCACGCCTGCAGCCCATCGGCCGCCGACAGGGAGATACCCACGCCTTCGGGCAGCGTGATGTTCGCGTCGTAGAGATCCGCGCTCGCCAAGCCCTCCGGGTCTTCGGGTTGGGGAACATCCACATCCACCTCGTAGCCGGACGGCGTGGCGGCCTCGTCCACGTCGGGAGCGATCGAGAGAGAGGGGTTAAAGACGAGGCTGTTACAGCCCGTCATTTGCGAAACCGCGGCGGAAAGGGAAGCTGTTTCTTCTCCCCACGATTCGCCCTGGAGGGTCGTCTGCGACGACGAGGCGCAGGAAGTGGGCAACCTCAGGAGCGTCGAGGGTCCCGCCCCTCCCAACGTCAACTTCACCGATTCGACCTCTCCCTCCACTCGAGGAATGTCCTGGATGCTCAACGTCATCCCATAGTCGCTGCCCGGGCGAACTGAGACCTCAGCGATCACCTGGACACCTTCGAGTGTGAAACCGAACCGCCCAAATTCCCCCGGCGCCGGAACCAGGTTGTAGACGGTCGCGGAGATCGACTTGCCCGCAGCCATCATCTGCACTTCTCCGATTGCACCGGCCTGAGGCACGGCGCGCGGATCCACGATCAGCCCCGGCGGTAATTCAAAAGCCAGGCTCTTGACTTCGTGCGAGCCCGTGCCCGGGGCGAGCACTGTTTCGAGCGTCAGCGCATGCGGATGCGAGCCAGCCTGCGTGTCGGGTGCTCCACCTTCTCCAGTGGCGGTCAGGCCGTAGCGTTCGATCCCGAACCCCCCGGAGGCGTACGCGCTCGACGTGGCGACTAAAGCCACGAGCAGCACGCAGGCCAACGCGATGCCGGAACGCCGCATCGTCCCAAGCACTGTCCGTTCAGGAAGCCGGATGCTCAGCGGCGCGGTACTCATGTAGCGAATGGTAACTACGCGCTAGGTGTCTGCGCCTCATGCCGGCGAATCCGGATTGTCCGCTGCGCGCGATCGGCGGGCCACACGCGCCGGGGCGCCGGCGGTAATCCACCGGCGATGACTCGGCTGAGGTACTCCTCACGAGCTACCGCCGGCGGGCTCTCCTCGACCAGCGAACCCGGATCGCTCACGAGAACCCCGGCGCTCACGGGTGCTCTCTCCTCAACCCCGTGATAGTCAGAGCCAGTCCGCTGATTCAGAGCCAGACCGCTGATTTGAGGTGGGGATAGCCGGGTAAGGCTTTCCTGGCTCCCCACAGCATCTGACCCCGGAGGCAACATCTCGACCTCGAATGCACGCTCCAAATCTCTCACGCTCGCCGCGATGAGCATCGGCTTTGCCGTGGTGCAGCTCGACGTCACGGTCGTCAACGTCGGCGTCAAGGCGATCGGCGAATCGCTCGGCCGCTCGATCTCGGCGCTGCAGTGGGTAGTCAGCTCCTACACGCTGGCGCTGGCGGCGCTGATCCTGACCGCCGGCGCGCTCGGCGACCGGGTCGGCACCAAGCGCCTGTTCCTGATCGGCTTCGCGATCTTCACCGGAGCATCCGTGGCCTGCGGCCTAGCCCCCAGCCTCGCGATCCTGATCGGCGCCCGCACAATCCAGGGAGTGGGCGCGGCGATCCTCGTGCCCTGCTCGCTGGCCCTGCTCAACCACGCCTACCACGACGCCGCCGAGCGCACGCGGGCAGTTGGCTTTCTGGCCGCCGGGGCGAGCACCGCGCTGGCGGCCGGCCCGGTCGTCGGCGGGGTGTTGATCGCGCTCGTCGGCTGGCGGGGAATCTTCTTCATCAACCTGCCGATCGGGCTCGCGGGCATGCTGCTGAGCGCCCGCTACGCCGCCGAGACGCCACAGAGCCGGGGACGGGGACGCGGACTCGACATTCCGGGGCAACTCAGCGCGGTCGTGGCACTTGGCGCGCTTGCGGCGGCGACGATCGAGGGCGGCCCCGCAGGTTGGACCGACGGGTGGGTGCTCGCGGGCTTCGCCGTGGCCCTGATGGCCGGCGCGTGCTTGATCTGGGTCGAGCGCCGCGGCTCACAGCCGATGCTGCCCCTGTCGCTGTTCGCCAACCAGACATTTCGGGCGAGCACGCTGATCGGCCTGCTGATCAACGTTGCGTTCTACGGGCTGATCTTCATCTTCAGCCTGCTGTTCCAGCGCGAGCAGGGATTCTCCGCCCTGAAGACCGGCCTGGCCTTCCTGCCGATGACGGCCTCGATCATGGCCGCCAACCTGCTCTCCGAGCGGCTGACCAAGCGGTTCGGCGTGCGCGCAACGATCCTGCTCGGGCTCGGCCTGATGGCCGCGGGGTGCCTCGGACTCCTGGGGATCACGCAAGCGAGCAGCTACGGGGCGATGGCGCTGCAACTACTGCTCCTCGGGGCCGGCCTGGGATTGATCGTGCCGCCGATGACCTCCGCGCTGCTCGGCAGCGTCGAGCGCAGCCGCTCCGGGGTCGCCGCGGGAACGCTCTTCGCGATGCGTCAGAGCGGCAGCGTGATCGGCGTCGCCCTATTCGGATCGCTGCTCGCGGGCCGGTTCGTCACCGGCTTGCACACGGCGCTCGCGATCTCACTCGCGGTCCTCGCGATCGGCGCGTTAGCCGCCCTGGAGATCGGGCCGAGGTCGCGCAGCGCCCCGGCGACGCGCCCGGCGGAGGGGCACTAGCAGGTCAGCCCTACCGCGCGCGTTCGCCACACGGCGGTAGGGATCGCTAAGGCTTCAGCAGGATCTTGAACGCGCCCTCTTGCTTTTTCTGGAAGATCTCATATGCATGCGGAGCATCATCCAGTGGCAGGTGATGGGTGGCGAAGTCGTCGACTCCGAAGGGATCCTCGTCCCCACTGAGCAGCGGCAGGATGTCGTCGATCCAGCGCTTGACGTTCGCCTGGCCCATCCGCACGTTGATCTGCTTGTCGAACATCTGCAGCAGCGGCATCGGGCTGACCGCTCCGCCGTAAACGCCGGACAGCGAGATCGTCCCGCCGCGCTGCACCAGCTCGATCGCGGTGTGCAGCGCCGCCAGGCGATCGATGCCCACGTTCTGCATCACCGGCCGGCCGATCGCGTCCGGCAGCATGCCCGCGAGCTTGTGCGCGAGTTTCGCGACCGGCGCGCCGTGGGCCTCCATCCCGACCGCGTCGATCACCGAGATCGGGCCACGGCCGCCGGTCATCGCACGCACCACCTCGGCCAGGTCGTCGCCGTGCTGCTCGAGATCGATCGTCTCGACGCCGTGCGCCTTTGCGCGAGCGAGACGCTCCGCGACGAGGTCGACGCCGATCACCTTCCCGGCGCCGCGGTGTTGGGCGACCCTGGTCGCCATCTCGCCGATCGGGCCGAGACCCAGGACGAGCACCGTCTCCCCCTGCGGCACGTTCGCGTACTCGACCGCCTGCCACGCGGTGGGCAGGACGTCTGAGAGGTAGACGAAGCGATCGTCGGGCGGGCCCTCCGGGACCTTGATCGGACCGTATTGCGCTTGCGGAACGCGCAGGAACTCCGCCTGTCCACCCGGGAGCTGGCCGTAGAGCTTGGTGTAACCGAGCAGCGCCGCGCCTGTCCCGTACTCGTGAACCTGCGTGGTCTCGCACTGTGACTGCAGGTTCTTCTCGCACATGTGGCAGTGACCGCAGGAAATGTTGAAAGGGATCACCACGCGGTCGCCCGCGGCGATGTTCTCGACCTCCGAGCCGACCTCCTCGACGATGCCCATCGGCTCGTGGCCGAGAATGTCTCCCGGGTCGATGAACGCGCCGAGTACCTCATACAGGTGCAGGTCCGAGCCGCAGATACCCGAGGAGGTGACTTTGATAATCGCGTCTGTCGGCTGCTCAATCGACGGGTCGGGGACGGTATCCACCCGTACGTCGTGGTTGCCATGCCATGCCAAGGCCTTCATGTCAGCTCCTTTCAGTCGCGGGGAAGTCCTCGGGTAAGAACGCGTCGCTGCATCGAAGCGGTCTATACCCCACGAAGACCCCGGCGACACGCAGGTCACACCAACCGGCGCACGCCAGCCGCTCACAGTCGGCGACGGGCCTCTGCGAGTCGCTGGGCTTGCCGAAGGGCCTGCCGGGGTATGTCACCTCGAGACCTAAATTCTGCGCCGCAGTCAACAAGTCACCCCCCTCCTCACGAAAGAGAACGTCCTATGGCAAGCCCCCGGCCCTCAAGCTCCCCGCCCTCCCCAGCGCTTCGTCTCGTCGAGCAGCTCGAGCAGGCGAATACGCTGGACGGGATCTGCAAGCGCATCGGAGCCGTCGTCAACGCTGCCCTACCTGACGGCAAGCCGCGCGAGGTGCTCGAGGGACGCTGGATCGGGCACGCGCTGCACCCGGTACTCAGCGACGTTCCGATCGGCTCGTGGACGAGCTCGGTGATCCTCGATCTCTTCGGCGGAGCCTCCGCAGAGAGCAGTGCAGACCTACTGATCGGCGTCGGCCTGGTCGCCGCGCTTCCAACCGCTCTCAGCGGCTGGACGGACTGGAGCCGCACCGACCCTGAACAGCAGCGCGTCGGGGTTGTGCACGCCGTGGCAAACATCTCCGCCGTCTGCCTGTTCGCACTCTCCCTGCGCCAGCGTCGCCAGGGCGCCCGCAGCACCGGCAAGCTGATCAGCCTCGCCGGCGCCGGCTCTACGGGCGCCGCGGCGTACCTCGGCGGTCATCTCTCATTTGCCCGCGGCGCCGGCGCGGGAGCGCGGGTGTGAGCTCACAGCCCGATTCGCGGAAGCCGATGGTGGCGATCTTCGACATCGACGGGACGCTCGTCGACACCAACTACCAGCACGCTTTGTCCTGGTACAGAGCATTTCGCGCTAAGCAATACATCGTCCCGGTATGGCAGATCCACCGCGCGATCGGGATGGGCAGCGATCGCGTCGTCACCGAGCTTCTCGGCGAGCAGGTCGAGACCGAACACGGCGATCAGCTACGCGAGGCTGAGGGGTCGCGATACCAGCAGCTCGTCAGCGAAGTCGAGCCCATGAGTGGCGCACACGAGCTCCTCGCTGAGCTCAAGCAGAAGGGACACCCGATCATCCTCGCCAGCTCGGCCGAGGAGAGCGACGTGGAGCACTATCTCGAGCTGCTAGATGCGAGCGGGCTCGTCGACGCCTACACCACTTCGTCCGACGTGAAGGCGAGCAAGCCCGAGCCAGACATCGTGCACGCCGCGATCGAAAAGGCAGGCGGCGGAGCAGCCGTGATGATCGGCGACAGCACGTGGGACTGCCTGGCGGCGAGCAGCGCTGAGATCCCCAGTATCGGGGTGCTCACCGGCGGCTTCTCCGAGCAGGAGCTCACCGCGGCGGGAGCAAGCGTCGTGTTCGACTCCGTCGAGCATCTCCGCGAACACCTCCACAACGTCAGCCTGAGCGACACCGTCAGCAGGGAGTCGGCCTCGGCGTAGCAGGCGCCCCGCGGGACGAACGCCTCTACCCCCCTGCTTGCAGTTGCTCTGATTGCAGCGTCGCCTCGAGGATCAACACGGTCGCGCACAGCAGGGCCCAGGCCTGGGCGACAAACGCCCACAGACGCTCTTCGAGTCCCTGGTAAGGGGCGAACGAGTCGTGCAGAAAAAACGTGACGATCCCCGCGAGGAGGAGCACGAGCGCGCCGCTCAACACGAGTCGCCCGAGCCGGCCCGGCCAAGCGGAGCGGGCAAACGCGAAGCCAGTCAGCAACAGCGAGACCTTGATGGCGACGCTCAGCCATGCGTGCGCGTAGAAATGCCAGGAGGCCGCGCCCGCGTCGTAGCGTGACGCGCATACTGCGCTCAAAGTCGGCGAGCAGTCCATGCGCAGCGGCCCGACGAGAATCGCGCACACGCCGGCGAGCACAAAAAACAACGGCATGGCCAGCGGCCATGGTCGTGTGCGCAGGGACGGCACGATCGCGACCGCCAGCGCGATGAAGCCCAATCCCCAGATCGCCATGAAAGCTATGAAGATCCACGGGTTCGCCGCACCGTGGCGGCCGAGCTCGCTGATGTACTGGCGAGTAGCCGAGTAATGGGGTTCGAGAGCGCCCGCGAGCACCCACCCGCCGAGAAACACGACCTGAGCGAAGCTCACAGCCCACGCCAGCAGCAACGTCCAAGGCCGCGCCGCACCGGGCAGCAGCGGCCACCCCGGCGGCCTGAGCCAAAGAGCAACGCGGCGCAGCACAGTCAGCCCCCGGGGCTGACGCCGCCCGTCGGCGACGGAGAGGAGGGAGTGCCCGGCGCGGACGGCGCCGGCGAGGACGGAGCGCTCGGAGATTCCTGTGCGGGCGCCGAGGGCGACGGAGAGGCTGCGTGTTCTTGTTCGGAGCCTCCCCCTCTGGGCGCAGCCAAGCCGGGGTGGGTGGATTCTGATTCGCTGCCACCGCCGGGAGCACCGCCGCCGGGCGTGGCGGACTTCCCACCTTCCTTGCCGGCGCCGCTCGTCGGGGCTGAGCTCTGGCGCGGCGTGGTGGCCGTGGTGGACGGCGCGGTTTCCGCTCCGCCGGTGCTGGAGGTTTCGCCGCCGCCGGCGCTCGAGGAGCCCTTGGGATGCGCTGCGTGTTCGGCGCGTTCCTTTTCGATCTGCAGCGCAGAGGTCATGAAGTCGTGCCAGATCAGCGCGGGGAAGGTGCCGCCGAGGACGGGTGTGCCATTGAAATCATTGGTCATCGGTACCAGGCTGTTGGGAAAACCAACCCACACCGCAACCGTGTACTTGTGGTTCCAGCCGACGAACCAGGCGTCGCCGTAGTTGGACGTCGTACCCGTCTTGCCGGCGGCGAATTCGCCGAGCGCGGCGGCTTTGGCGGTGCCGTACTGGAGCACGGTCTCGAGCATCGTGGTCTCGGTGGCGGCGACTTCGGGAGGAAGCACCGACCTGCTCCGCACCTGATTGACGTCACGGTGCGAGCCATCGGGGAGCTTGTTCGAGCCGGCGTCGACTTCCTGGATCGCGACCGGGGCGTCATCTTCGGCCAGGGTGCCGCTGACGCGCCGGCCAGCGTGGGCGATCGTCTCGTAGGCGTGGGCCATATCCAGGGGCGTGACGCCGACGGTGAGGCCGCCGATCGTCATTGCGGCGTTCGTGGAGAGCGGTGTGGTGATGCCCATTTGGTGGGCCAGGCGTGCGATCCGGGTGGTTCCGACTTTGAGCCCGACTTCGGCGTAGACCGAGTTGTCGGAATAGGCAGTCGCGTTGGTGAGCGTGTTGCTGCCCGTGTAGTTGCCTTCGTCGTTGTGGACGACGAACTTTTCCGGCCCGTTCCGGGTCGGGCGGTAGAGCACCTTCTCCTTGGAGCTCCAGACGGAGTCGGGGGAGATGCCAGCCTCGAGCGCCGCGGCCAGGTCAAACGCCTTGAAGGAGGAACCGGGCTGACGCTCGCCGTTGGTGGCGAGGTTGAAGGGGCTTTCGTCGTAGCTGCGCCCGCCGACCATCGCGCGCACCTCGCCGGTCGCGTTTTCGATCGCAACGACCGACGCGGTCGGGCCGCCGGAGTAGGCGAGGTAGTTGTTGACGGCCTGTTCGGCGGCGCGCTGCAGCTCGAGGTCGAGCGTGGTCTTGACCCGCAGGCCGCCATCGAAGGCGCGCGGGGCGCCGTAGCGTTCGATCACCTGCTGCTGCACCCAGCTGGTGAAATAGCCGGCGTCGACGCCTTCGACCGTCTGCTCCCGGGGGGGCTGGATAGCTTTCGGCGCGGGCAGGTCTTGCGCGACGCTTTCCTGATAGACCGGTTTTTCCAGATAGCCCTGCTCATACATCTGGCGCAGGACCACATCGCGACGTTCCTTCGCCGCCACCGGGTGCTCGGCCGGGTCGTACGCGGTGGGTGACTGGATGATGCCCGCGAGCAGCGCGGCCTCCCATGGTTTGAGTTGCTGCACGCACAGCGGGTGGTTGGGCAGGCCGCAGCCGAGGTGGTTGACTTCCTGGCCGAAGTAGGTCTGCGCCGCGGCCTCGATCCCGTAGGCGCCGTTACCGAAGTAGATCGTGTTGAGGTACGCGGTGATGATCTTTTCCTTCGACCACTTGTGCGAGAGCTGGTAGGCCAGCGCCGCCTCGCGCAGCTTCTCGAAGATCGTGCGGTGGGACTGGGCCTGCAGGGCGTTCTTGATGAACTGCTGCTCGATCGTGGAGGCGCCCTGCACCGTGCCTTTGTGCAGAATGTCCTGGACGAAGGCGCGGGCGATGCCGCGGATGTCGATGCCGCTGTTGCTGCGGAAGCGCTTGTCCTCGATCGAGATCACCGCCTCCTTGACGATCTGGGGGATCTGAGAAGGAGTCACGATCACCCGGTTCTGCTGGCTGACGAGGCCGATCGGGTGGCCAAGGTCGTCGAGCAGGACTGAGCTCTGCGCATCCTTCAGCTGCGAGAAGCGCGTCAACGAGGGCAAGTCGGAGGCAACGGCGACGAACATGCCGAAGACGAATGAGACGAGGCCTAGCAACAAGACGGCGAAGAGGATCAACAGAAAGCGCAACCTCTTCAAGCGCGGCCGGCCGCTGGCGGGCAGTGCGGCGGACTCCACAGAGGGCGAGAGTCTAGCATTGGCCCTCGATGGGAAACGCACCTGACGTGGCCGCCGAGCAAGCCGCTGCACTAGCCGCAAACGCGATCGACAGCCTGCCCGAGGGTGCGCTTGCCGCCAAGCTACTTCGCGCGCGCGAGGAAGAGCGCCCGCTACGCGTGAAGCTCGGCATCGACCCGACGGCGCCCGACATCCATCTCGGCCACGCGGTCGTGCTGGGCAAGCTGCGGGAGTTCCAGAACGCCGGTCACCGCGTCGTGTTGATCATCGGCGACTACACCGCGAGGGTCGGTGATCCGTCGGGGCGCTCGTCGCTGCGACCGATGCTCTCCGGCGAGGAGATCGAGGAGAATGCCGCGACGTTCCAGGAGCAGGCCGCGCTGATCCTCGACCCGGATCCGGAGCGACTGGAGGTCAGACACAACGGCGAATGGCTCGACATGGCCCTGACCGAGCTGCTCGCGCTGGTGCGCACGACGACAGTCGCCCAGCTGCTCGAGCGCGACGACTTCGCCAAACGGATGAGCGCGTCGGAGCCGATCTCGCTGCTCGAGCTGCTCTACCCCCTGCTGCAGGGCTATGACTCGGTGGCCGTGGAGGCGGACGTCGAGCTCGGAGGCACCGACCAGAAGTTCAACCTGCTGCTCGGGCGCGACATCCAGCGCGCGTACGGACAGCCAGAGCAGGCGATCTTGACGATGGGAATCCTGGTTGGCACGGATGGCAAGCGCAAGATGTCAAAGTCGCTGGGCAACCAGATCGGGGTCACGGATTCTCCCGAGGAGATGTACGGCAAGACACTGAGCATCCCCGATGAGGCGATGGGTGAGTACTACCGGCTCTTACTGAAGCGCCCACCCCCCCACGAGCAGGCGGAGGATGAGGAGCCGGCAAGACTCTCGCCGCGGGACGCCAAGCGGGAGCTCGCGCGGGCGATCGTGACGTGGCTGCATTCCGCCGAGGAGGCCGAGGCAGCCGCGCGGAACTTCGAGCGGGTATTCGTCGAACACGCGGCGCCCGAAGAGATCGAGGAGGCCACGGTTCGCGGCGACGCCGAGGGGCAGGTGCATCTACCGGGAGTGATCGCCGAGGAGTTCGGGACCTCACGCTCGGAGGCCCGCCGGTTGATCGACCAGGGCGGGGTGACGCTCGGCGAGAGGGCGTTGGCGGCAGGCGAGCACGACGTTCCCACCGAGCAGGTCGACGGGCAGGTGCTGAAAGTCGGCAAGCGCCGGTTCCGGCGCTTGCGAGCGGGCTGATCCAAGCGGGCTGGGAAGCGCGCGCCGGGAGACCGCGTGCGGACCGCAGGCGCAGGTAATCGCTCACGCCGCGCGGGGAAACGAAATGGCTGTCGCGGACCGATCGGGGTCGAATGGCGGCTCGAGGTCGACGACGGCTGAGGCAGGCGGCTCGAGGTCAACGGGAGACTCGAGGTCGACCGGCGGCTCAGGGTGGGCCTCCAGCTCCCTGAGATCGGCTCGCAAGCGATCGCGCTCCGCTACCGCGCGGCTCAGCCCTGCCATCCGTCTATCCAGGCCCTGCTGGGCCCTTCGGTCTTGCTGGGTTCTGCCCAACACAAGATCTTCTGCCATCGGAGTGCTTTGCATCAGACTTGCCTTTCCTCTCTCGCGGGTGGATGGTGGAGCTCACAACACGACCAACGCTAAGCCGCGCTTGGGATGAGACGCTCTGTCCGGGCGAGTGGGCGCTGATCCCCACGCGAAGATTCAGGCAAAAAACAAGACGACCCTGCCCGATTCGGGCAGATCGATGGCACGGTGAGTGACAGGTGCGTATGGCCTTTGGGATATGGAGAACATCGTTCGTCCAAAACCCCTGGACATTCTCTCACCACAATGCAAGGTTGCCCCCTTCGACTTGCAGGCTCACCAACCAGGGACGACTCGGGAGGCCGCAGATGCAAACGCCGCAAACGCCCAGAGACTCACTGTCGCAAGTTTCATCACCGCGCTACATCGCAGAGCCGTGGAGCATCGAAATACTCGTAGAAGACGCACGGAAGCAGACCGGAAGCCGTCACGACGAGCAGGCGCTGAACGCACGCAGCGTGCCAGCCGATCCATACACGGCATGGCTGCAGGAGCGCGAAGCGGATCGCCGCTGCTCTGCCTGAGAGCGACGCCGGCCGGCTTACGCGCGACTTGGCCGGACGTTACGCGGGCGGCTTACTCTGGCCGACGATTACCACTCGCGGCGGCTTACTACTCGTTGACTCCGAGCACTTCTAGCAGGGCGATCCAATCGTCCTGGCCGCGCACGAATTCAAGTTCTTCGAAGCGGGTGGCTAAGTGTTCCACCCGCTTGCGCAGGGCGTCATCGGCAGTTTGCACATAGGGGACGAGCAAGTTACGAGGAATTTCATGGATTTCGATATTTTCAACGTGTTCGTCATATTGCTTGACATTGGCCGGCGCGGCGCCATAGCTGTTTGCGCTCCACGCGCGGACATCCGCACAGATGTTCGGCACCTGTAATTCGGTCATTTCCCGCAGTCCCTGAGTGAGCCTGCGGGCGTCGCGCGTGATCTGGGGGTTGCTCCACGTCAGGCGGTTCACAGTTTTGATGTAGGAGTGGACAATTGCCGCGTCGGTGTGGTAGCCGGTCGCCCAGAGAGCGCCAGCCGCCTCATAGCTGAGCTTCTGATCTTCTTCGTTTTGCGGCGAGCCCGCCCCCACGTCTGGGCATTCGGCGTGGAAGCGGAGGTCGAGTGAGTGGATGCTCGCTTCAACCGTCGACCACGTGCTGACCGCGGCATGCAGCACCTTGTAGCTGGCCACGAGGTAGGTGTGCGTCGAGGCGACGTCGCGCGATGCGGCGCCTGCCGTAGCGGGCGTGAGCGCAAGCGCGAACACAGCTATGAGAACCGCAACACATCTCGACATCCCACGTCAATATAGCCCGGATGACGGAACGCGTGAGGCACTGGCGAGCACCCTACCTGGGGCGGTCATCGACCGGTCGAGGGCGGGACACGTGAGGATTGTGAGCCACGCAGAAGCGCCAGGGGAGCTCGACTGCCTTGGTGATCCCAATCCGCATGCCCGCCACCACGTCGGGCTCGCGCCAGGCGGGTGGACGCGGAAGGATGCGGAGCGGCCCGTCGTAGAGGTCGCCGCCGTTCTCGGTCAGCTCGATGCCGAGGGCCTGTGTGAGCTTGCCCGGGCCCGAGCAGAGATCCTCGTCGCGCATCGCGGCGCCGAGCGGAGTTCGGCGCTCGCGCATCGCCTCGATTCCCGTAAGCGGCTGCAGTGCCCGGATCAGCACCGCGGCACCTACGCCCTCTGGCTCACAGACAGCGTTGAGCAGCGCGTGGATGCCGTAGGAGCGGTACACGTAGACGCGCCCTGGCGGGCCGAACAGCGTGCGTGTGCGTGGCGTCAAGCCGACGAACGCGTGGCAAGCCGGCTCGGAGTCGTGGTAGGCCTCGGTCTCGACGATCACGCCGCTGGTCGGTGGTTCGCCGGGCGGCGTGTGCTCGACGACGCAGCCGATCAGGTCCGCGGCGACCTCGAGGACGGGGCGATTGTAGAAGCCGGCAGGCAGCCGGCCGGCCTTCGATCGGTCAGTCCGGGGCGTTGCCATCGAGCACGGCTCGCGCCAGAACGATCTGCTCTTCTATGCGGAGCGTCGCGGTGCCACCTTCGGAGATCTTCGACTCGAGCCAGGAGCGCCGCTGCAGGGCGTCGTAGTACTGCTCGCTGTGCGTCGC
Organism: uncultured Solirubrobacterales bacterium; assembly: GCA_963822625.1. Taxonomy (GTDB): domain Bacteria; phylum Actinomycetota; class Thermoleophilia; order Solirubrobacterales; family Solirubrobacteraceae; genus Palsa-744. Next base: position 14,302 of record CAWGIH010000003.1, read on the forward strand.
CAGCTGCTCGCTGTGCGCGGCGAGCTCCTCCTTGGTGAGCTCTGAGAGCACCCGTCCGCTGTCGAGCGCCGTGCGCACCAGCCCGGCGACGACGCCGTGCGCCTCGCGGAATGGAACATCGCAGCGTGCCACCAGCAGGTCTGCGATGTCCGTGGCCGCGAGCAGCTCATCGGAGGCGGCATCGCTCATTCGCTCGCGGTCGAAGCTCACGCCCGCGAGCATCCCCTGGGCGGCGGCGAGCGTCAGCTCGATCGTGTCGACCACGTCGAACAGGTGCTCCTTGTCCTCCTGCAGATCCTTGTTGTAGGTCAGCGGGAGCGCGTGGATCACGCCGTGCAGGGCCGCCAGGTGCCCGACCACACGTGGCGCCTTGGCGCGGAGCAACTCGGCCGCGTCGGGGTTCTTCTTCTGCGGCATGATCGAGGAGCCCGAGGACCACGCGTCAGGAAGCTCGCAGAAGGAAAACTCCTCGCTTGACCACAGGACCAGCTCGGCGCCGAGGCGAGAGAGATGGGTCGAGCAGGTCGCGGCGGCCGCGAGGTAGTCGAGGATGAAGTCCCGTCCGGAGACGGCGTCGATCGAGTTCGGCGCAACCTCGCGGAAGCCCAGCTCCTCGGCGAGGAGTCCGCGGTCGGTGTCGAAGTTGACGCCCGCGAGCGCGCCGGCGCCGAGCGGCAGGCGCCCGGCCTCGTGCTCGGCGAAGGCAAAGCGCGAGCGGTCGCGCGCGAGCATCCAGAAGTAGGCGAGCAGGTGGTGGCTCAGATAGACCGGCTGGGCGCGCTGCAGGTGGGTGTAGCCGGGCAGCGGCCAGTCGAGGTGCTCCTCGGCGCGGGCCAGGATCACGGCCATCAGAGCGGCGATCGCCGCCTGAGCCTCGGCGGCACGCTCGCGCGTATACATCGCGAGATCCGTGACCACCTGGTCGTTGCGCGAGCGGGCCGTGTGCAGCCGGCCGCCGACCGGACCGACGAGCTCGGTCAGGCGCCGCTCGATCGCCATGTGGATGTCTTCATCGTCATCCTGGAAGGGGAAACGTTCCTCGCGCAGCTCTGCCTCGACCGCGTCGAGGCCGGCGAGCAGCGCGTCGCGATCCTCCGCAGCGATGATCGCGCGGGCCGTCAGCATCTTCGCGTGGGCGCGCGACTGCGCGATGTCCTGCGGCCACAGCCGCTGGTCAAAGCCGAGCGAGGTGTTCAGGCGCCGGAAGTCGGGATGCTGGGGCTCATGGAAGCGGGACATGGGTGCTCAGTGTATGGGCGTGTCGGTATCAGCAGGGCACGACGAGGATCGAGCGATGCGAGGCAGCAACCAGCTTGCCGAGGTCAACTGGATCGCTGGTCAAGACACAATCTCCAGTCGCTGCGATCGCCACAACGGTGGCGTCGGTAGCGTCCGTGACGCCAGCGTTGCCCAGCAGCACCCCTGCTTCCCGCCCCAAGCGCTCGTCCACGGCACGGACATCCACGGCCTTCAGCAGACGTGCCAGGTGTGCTTGCCGGCCACGCTCATCTCGCCACACCTCTGCCACCACAACCCCAGTGCTGCGCAACTCCAATCCGCTGCGCTCGGCCATCCGCAGTCTCGCCGCCGTCGCCCGATCGCCTCGATCCACCGCGACGAAAGCCCCAGTGTCCAGCACCAACGCACTCATCGCAGCGCTCGTCAGGCCGCTACAGGCAGCTGGATCCCCAACTCGCTCGCCGCGGCAGCGAGCTCATCGGCGGTGAGCGGACCATGTTTTGCTTCCCACTCCTCGAGATAGTCGGCCAGCGCCTCGGCTCGCAACTTTGCAGCCGCAGCCTCGGCCAGCCATGCCGAAAGGCTCGATCCCCGATGCCGCGCCGCGCCGCGAACAGCGTCACCGAGGTCGGGGTCAAAGGAGATGCTGAGCTTGTCGACCTTCATAGCTTTGAGAATATCATGGTAGGGACTACTGCGGTAAGAAGCATTTGTCGGTCTGCTGTCCCAACACGGCACGCAGTCCCTCTCCCACGCGCGCGAGTTGCCCCTCGCTCATCTCCGGGAAGAACGGCAGCGCAAGCGAGCGCTCGGCGACGTCCTCGCAGACTGGAAACTCGCCCTCGCGATGGCCGAAGCGCTCGCGATAGAAGCTCATCAAATGAATCGCCGGCAGATAGGGCTTGCTCTGAATCTGCTTAGCCGCGAGCGCGAGGATCGTCGCGTCGCGGTCTACGCCGTGCGGGAGCTGCACGACGAACACAAACCAGCCGCGTCGTGAGTCCCCGCCGCCGGCGTCGTCGGCGCATGGCAGGCCGAGACCCTCAATCCCAGTGAGCGCTTCCCGGTACAGGCGCGCGACTCGCGCGCGGGCGGCGAGCATGTCGTCGAGCCGCTCCAGCTGGGCAAGTCCAAGCGCGCAGGCGATGTCCGAGAGGCGATAGTTGAAGCCGAGCCGGTCGTGGTCCAGCCAGCCCATATCGGGCGCGCGTCCCTGGTTGCGCTCGGAGTCGATCCGCCCCTTCAGCGCCTCGTCGCCGAGCGTGAGCATCCCCCCCTCCCCCGTCGTCAACTGCTTGTTGGCGTAGAACCCGAATACCGCCGGGTGCCCGCGCCCACCCACGGCAATACCATCGGCGTGCATCGCGCCGAGCGCCTCGCAGGCGTCCTCGACGATCTTCAAGTGATGGCGCGCGGCGATCGCCTCGAACGCCGGCATGTCAGCCGGATATCCGAAGATGTGCACCGGCAACAGCGCCCTCGTGCGCTCGGTCACAGCGGCGGCCGCGGCCTGCGGGTCGAGGTTGAGCGTCAGCGGATCGATGTCCGCGAACACAGGCCGCGCCCGCTCGTACAGCGCGGCGTTGGCCGAGGCGACAAACGAGAACGGGCTGGTGATCACCTCGTCGCCATCCGTCACGCCCACCGCACGCAGCGCCAAATGCAGACCAGCGGTGCCACTAGACACGGCGCTCGCGTGCGGCACTCCAACGCGCGCGGCAAACGCGCGCTCAAACGCCGGCACCCGTGGCCCGAGCGAGAGCTGACCGGAGCGCAGCACGTCCAAGACGGCGCGCTCCTCGGGCTCACCGAGCACGGGGCGCGCGAGCGGGATCAAGGAGTCAGCGTCAGGAGGAGGGCTTGCCACCCTGCATCCCATACTCCAGCGAATCCACCAAAGCGTCCCAGGAAGCAGCGATCACATTCTCCGAGACTCCGATCGAGCCCCACACCTCCTGACCGTCGGAGGCGTCGATCAAGACCCGCGTGACCGCGTCCGTGCCGTTGGTCTCGTCGAGAATCCGGACCTTGAAGTTGACGAGGTCGATGTCGCGCAGGTGGGGATGGATCTCGCCGATCGCGTCGCGCAGCGCCTTGTCGAGCGCGTTCACCGGGCCGTTGCCCTCGGCGGTTCGCTCGTAGCGCTCGTCACCCAGCCAGATCTGAATCGTGGCCTCGGTCGCGACCTCGCCATCGGCGCGCTGCTCGACCAGCACGCGCCAGGACTCGAGACGGAACAGCGGCTCGTATGTACCCGCCTCCCGGCGCATGAGCAGCTCGAAGGAGCCATCCGCGGCCTCGAACTGAAAGCCCTGGTGCTCGAGCTCCTTGACGCGCTGCACCGTACGCTTGGCGGCGGCATCATCGAGCTCGATGCCCGCCTCGCGTGCCTTCTCGATCACGGTGCCCTTGCCGGAGAGCTCAGAGACGAGCACGTCGCGACGGTTGCCGACGAGCTCGGGATCGATGTGCTCGAAGGTCTGCGCGTCGGCACGCACCCCGGCGGCATGCAGGCCCGCCTTGTGCGCGAAGGCGTGCTTACCGACGTACGGCTGAGCCGGGTCCGGGGCGCGGTTGAGCAGCTCATCGACGAGGTGCGCGGTCTCGGTCAGGCGCGCCAGACGCTCCGGCGGGAGCAGCTGATAGCCGAGCTTCAGCTGCAGGTCGGCGATGATCGTCACCAGGTTCGCGTTGCCGGTACGCTCGCCGATTCCGTTGATCGTCCCCTGCACCTGCGTGGCGCCAGATTCGACCGCCGCCAGCGTGTTGGCCACCGCACAGCCGGAGTCGTCGTGGGTATGGATACCGAGCGCAGTGCTAGGCAGCGCTTCACGGAGGACCGAGAAAGCCATCCGGATCTGTGGCGGCAAAGAGCCACCGTTGGTGTCGCACAGAACGACGCGCTCAGCACCCGCGTCGGCCGCGGCGCGCACGCAGTCGAGCGCATAGCCGGGATCTTCGGCGAAGCCGTCGAAGAAGTGCTCGGCGTCGAGCAGCACACGCTTGCCCTCGCCGAGGAGGAACGCGACCGACTCGCCGATCATCTGCAGGTTCTCCTCGCGCGAGACGCGCACGACCTTCTCGACGTGCAGGAGCGAGGACTTGCCGACGAGCGTGCAGACCGGCGCAAAGGACTGCGCGAGGATCCGCAACCCCTCGTCCGCGTCAGCGCGCACCTCGCGGCGGCGCGTCATCCCGAAGGCGACGATCTCGGCGTTATCGAAATGCTCATCGGCGAGCAGCCCGAACAGCTGCTCCTCCTTCGGATTGGACGATGGAAATCCAGCCTCGATCATGTGCACGCCCAGCGCGTCGAGCGCGTGCACCACGCGTAACTTCTCCTCAGCGGTCAGGCTCATGCCGCCGCCGCCCATCCCGTCACGCAGGGTGGCGTCGTAGAGCTGAATCGTCTCGGTCATCGGGGCCGGCCCCTTGTCATCGGGGCTTACCCCGTGACGGTCGGTGCGGGCGAATGAGAGGCCTGAGAGACTCGCCCACCCGCCTCGCCCGTCGGAGTCTGAAGCGCCGCCGGCGTGACCACATCGAGCCACTCGCGGTAGCGCTCGGAGCGTCCGTGGATCGCGTCGTCGAAGGCGGCCTGCAGCACGCGCGTGACCTCGCCCGGCTCGCCCGTGCCGATCGGGTGGTCGTCGACCTCGCGCACGGGCACGAGCTCGGCGGCGGTCCCGGAGAGGAAGAGCTCATCGGCGAGGTAGAGCTCGGCGCGAGCGACGCTGCGCTCGACGATCCGATAGCCGAGGTCGCCGGCGATCTGGATCAGCGAGCGGCGGGTGATGCCGTCGAGGATCGAGTTGTGCTGTCCCGGCGTCGCGATCTCGCCGTCGCGCACGACGTACACGTTCTCGCCCGTGCCCTCGCAGACGTAGCCGTGCTCGTCGAGCAGGATCGCCTCTTCATAGCCGGCCTTCAGCGACTCGACCTTCGCGAGCACGCTGTTCAGGTACTGACCAGAGGCCTTTGCGTGCGGGATCAGCGAACGCGCGCTGATTCGCTCCCACGAGGAGACCTGCGCGCGGATGCCACGGCGCTTGCCCTCCTCGCCGAGGTAGGCGCCCCACTCCCAGCAGGCGATCGTGACATCGACCGGCGCCTCCAGCGGGTTGAGACCCATCTGGCCGTAGCCGCGATAGACGATCGGGCGGATGTAGCACGAGCTCATGCCGTTGCGCGCGACCAGCTCGAGGGTCGCCGCGCGCAGCTCCTCGGCGGAGTAGGGCACCGGCATGTAGTAGAGCTCGGCGGACTTCAGCAGCCGCGCGACGTGGTCTGCGTTGCGGAACACGGCGGGACCGAGCTCGGTGTCGTAGCAGCGCACACCCTCGAACACGCCCGTGCCGTAATGCAGTCCGTGCGTCAAGACGTGGACCTTGGCGTCCTCCCAAGCGACGAATTCTCCGTTCATCCAGATGAGGTCGGTGGGGTCCACGTTCATTCGCTCCTCTTAGAGGTTGTCGAGCACGGCCCGCGTGGCCTGCGCCGTACCCACGGTCCCTCCCAGGTCGTGGGTGCGCAGGCCTTCGGCAAGCGCGCCTTGCACGGCCGATTCTACAGCCGCCGCCTCGCTTTCCAAGCCCAGCCCGTGTCGCAACAGCATCGCGGCGGAGAGGAACATCGCCAGCGGGTTGGCGATCCCCTGTCCGGCGATGTCAGGCGCCGAGCCGTGGACGGGCTCGAACATGCCGGGCGTCGACGGGGCGCCGGCGGCAGGCGGGTTCGTATCCCCCAGGGAAGCGCTCGGGAGCATCCCGATCGAGCCGGTCAGCATCGCGGCCTCGTCGGAGAGGATGTCGCCGAACATGTTCTCCGTGAGGATCGTGTCGAAGTGGCGAGGCGCTGAGACGAGCTGCATCGCGGCGTTATCGACGAGCACGTGCTCGAGCTGGATGTGGGGAAACTCACGCGAGTGCAATTCGCTTACGACCTCGCGCCACAAACGCGAGGTCTCGAGCACGTTGGCCTTGTCGACACTCGTCACCTTTGCCCGGGCGGCAGCAAAAGCGGTCCGCGCGATGCGCTCGATCTCCGCGGTGCTGTAGGAGCAGACGTCAGAGGCCGAGGTCGCGGTGCGGGTCTTCTCACCGAAGTAGATGCCCCCCGTCAGCTCCCGCACGACGAGCAGATCCGTGCCTTCGATCAGCTCGCGCTTCAACGGCGAGGCGTCATACAGCGCGGGCAGTGGCTTGACCGGGCGCAGGTTCGCGTACAGCCCCAGGCCCTTGCGCAGGCCGAGCAGCCCCTGCTCGGGTCGCGGCTTGGCCGGGTCGGTCGTGTCCCACTGCGGACCGCCGACGGCCGCCAGCAGCACCGCGTCGGACTGCCGGCACGCGGCGAGCACCTCGTCGGTGAGCGGCACCCCGTGCGCGTCGATCGAGGCGCCCCCGAAGAGATGCTCCTCGAACTCGAAGTCACCGAGGGATCCGAGCAGCTCGAGCGCCGGAGCCATGATCTCCGGGCCGATCCCGTCGCCGGGCAGCGTGACGATGTGGTGGGTCACAGCGCCGTCGTCACCGGGCCAATCCGCTCGCGCTCGCGCTCGTAGGCGGCGATCCGCTGCTCGTTGTCGAGCGTCACGCCGATGTCGTCCAACCCGGCGAGCAAACGCCGGCGAATCTCGTGATCGATCTCGAACGCGACCGCGCGGGTGGGCGAGCGCCCGATCCGGACCTCCTGCGCGTCGAGGTCGATCTCTCCCTCTCCCGCGCGCGCCAGCGCCTGGCAGTCCGCTTCGCTCAGCACGACAGGCAGCAGTCCAATCTTCGTGCAGTTCGAGTAGAAGATGTCGGCGTAGCTCGGCGCGACGATCGCCTGGAAGCCGTAGTCCTGAAGGCCCCACGGCGCGTGCTCGCGGGAGGAGCCGCAACCGAAGTTCTCCCCGGCAACGAGAATCGGATTGGCCGGCAGATCCCAGCCGGGCTCCTTGGCCCAGTCGTAAAACAGGAACTGCCCGAAGCCCGTGCGCTCGACGCGCTTCAAAAACTGCTTGGGCATGATCTGGTCGGTATCGACGTTCGAACGGTCGAGGTGGCTGACCGCGCCGGCGATGGTCTTGATCGGCTCCATGCTTTCTCCTTCTCCTTATCGCTCGGCCGGCTTGACGCCGCCGAAGATGGCGGCCTCGGCCCATTTGAAGTGCACTTCTGTGTGCTGGAATCCGGCCTCGCGCAGCCAGCGCAGCTGGTCCTCGACGGTGTCAGGGCGATCGTCGTCGTCCTCGAGGTCGACCTCGTGCTCATGGCGGGTGCCGCCACTCTCGCGCTCCGCGCGCACCGCGTTGGCTCGCATCTGCTCATCGAACAGGCCCTGCAGCGGACCGTCGACGGCGACGTAGTCCATGTTCACGAACATGCCACCGGGCTCGAGCAGCTCGAGGATCTCTGCGAACAGAGCAGGCTTGCGCTCGGGCGGGAGGTGGTGGATCGCGAGCCCTGAGACGACCGCGTCATAGCGCCCGCGGGGCAGCGCGTCTCGCCACGCGGGGACGTTGAGATCGCCGATGAGCGCCTGCCAGCGCCCTGCGTAACCCGCGAGGTTGACGACGGCGCGGTCGAGCATCGGCTGTGAGAAGTCGACGAGCACACCATGGGATTCGGAGCCCGCCCCACCCGCGCCGAGCATCAGCTCGCTCATTGCGCCTGCGCCGGCGCCGATGTCGAGGAAACGCTTTACCGGACGCTGGCTGCGGCTAAACACGCGCGCGAGCACTTCCTCCTGCAGCTCGAGCAGCGGGATGAGTATCCGCCGGCGCTCGGCGAAACTAGCGGCGAGCTCCTCCTGCTGCCAGCTCGCGCCGGGGGCGGGCGCGCTCTCCGACACGCCCCCGCTCACGACCAATCCCGGATGTCCACGAAGTGCCCCTCGATCGCGGCAGCGGCGGCCATCTGCGGGGAGACCAGGTGCGTGCGCCCGCCGCGGCCCTGGCGCCCCTCGAAGTTGCGGTTGGAGGTCGACGCGCAGCGCTCGCCCGGAGCGAGGATGTCGGGGTTCATGCCCAGGCACATCGAGCAGCCCGCCACACGCCAGTCGAAACCGGCATCACGGAAGACCCGATCCAGCCCCTCGGCCTCGGCCTGCGCCTTGACCTGCTGAGATCCCGGCACGACCATCGCGCTGACACTCGAGGCGACCTTGCGTCCGGCCACGACCTCGGCGGCGGCACGCAGGTCGCCGATCCGCGAGTTCGTGCAGGAGCCAATGAACACGCGGTCGAGCGCGATCTCCTCGATCGGCGTGCCGGGCTGGAGCGCCATGTAGTCGAGCGCACGCTCGGTCGCCTCGCGATCGGCCGAATTGTCGAAATCATCAGGCGAAGGCACCCGCTCAGTGACCGCGCGCACCATCCCCGGATTCGTGCCCCAGGTCACCTGAGGGGAGATCGCCGAAGCGTCGACGACGAGGTCGCGGTCGAACGCCGCGCCCTCGTCGGTGTGCAGCCCGCGCCAACCCTGGATCGCGGCGTCCAGCTCGGCGCCCCTTGGCGCGCCGGGACGCTCCTGGTCGACAAACCAGGCGAATGTCGTCTCGTCGGGCGCGATCATCCCCGCACGGCCGCCGCCCTCAATGGTCATGTTGCAGACGGTCATCCGTCCCTCCATAGAGAGTGCCTCGATCGCGGGCCCGGCGTACTCGACGACGTGGCCGGTCATCCCACCGACCCCTAGTCGACCCAACGTGCCGAGGATCAGATCCTTGGCTGTTACGCCGAAGCCAAGCGCACCCTCGTAGCGGATGCGCATCGATCGCGGCTTGGCTTGGACCATGCATTGCGTCGCGAGCACATGCTCGACCTCGCTCGTGCCGATGCCAAAGGCAAGCGCGCCGAACGCACCGTGGGTGGAGGTGTGCGAGTCGCCGCAGACGATCGTCATGCCCGGCTGGGTGACGCCCAGCTCGGGGCCGATCACGTGCACGATGCCCTGACGAGCGGATCCCAGCGAGTAGACGGGCACAGCCGAACTCGGCGCAGTTGCGCTCCAGCGTTTCCACTTGAACGCGCGAGAGCTGATCCTTGATGCGCGCCGCCACGGGCGTGCCGTCGGTCGGCGTGTTGTGGTCGGCCGTCGCGAGCGTGCGGTCGGGCCGGCGCACCGTGCGCCCGGCCAGACGTAGGCCATCGAAGGCCTGCGGGCTGGTGACCTCGTGGACGAGGTGCAAGTCGATGTACAGCAGGCCTCCCTCGACCTCGTGGGCCTCCCAGATCTTGTCGAACAAGCGTCTTGGGCATCTAGCTCCTCGTTAGTCCGCGCTGAGACGACCGCCAGAAAGGCGGACTCCTGCTCGGTTGGGTTCTCGAAATGGTGGGGCAGGTCCGCGTCGAAGGTCACGCAGTCACCCTCCTTCAGCTCGTGGCGCTGCCCATCGCAGACAAGCACGACGGACCCTCGCTCGATGAGCGCCGTCTCACGACTGCCGGGCTCGTGCATCGGTGGGTCGTCCTGGGCGCCCGTCGCGCCCCCGGGAGCAAGCGTGTGACGCGAGAGCTCGGCGCGCTGACCGGGCTGGGAGGAGGTGAGCACCTCAAAGCTGTGCCCGCGGCGCTTGTTGCCCCCGCGCTGGCGCTGTGCCGCGCGCACGATCGTGACCGCGCCATCCTCGTCGAGGCGCAACAGCTGGGAGAGCCGCAGCTCGAGCCCCGCGGCGATCCGCGCGGCAACGGTCAGCGTGGGGCTCGTCTCCCCTCGCTCGACCTGCGAGAGCATCGGTGCGCTCACGCCGCTGCGATCGGTGAGGTCACGCAGCGAGAGCCCGGAGGACTCGCGCAGCGCCTTCACGCGCGCGCCGATAACGGCCGGGTCGAGCTGGTCCAGTGCGGATGCGGCGGCCATACAGGCGTACGTTATCACAGACAGGCGTATCGCGCCGAGACACACGGCCGGGCACCTCGCAGGGCGCCCGGGCGTCGCCGTGAATCAGGGAGCGGCGGGCTCGGGGAGGCCGATCGTCTCCTCGGCGTGCGCGCGGGCGACGGCGACGGACAACGCTCGCACGTAGGCGCGGGCAGCCGCGTCGATGATGTCGGTGGAGACACCCTGACCAGCGCCGGTGAAGCCACCCAGCTCGACCACGACAGACACCTCACCGAGCGCATCCTGACCCTCGGTGACCGCCCCAATCGTGAACTCGCTGAGCGCCGGCGCAGCGCCCGTCGCCGCGTTGATCGCCTGGAAGACCGCGTCGATCGGGCCGTCCCCGGTGAACGATCCGGTCGCGGAGGAGCCGTCCGGCAGGGTGATCGACACGCGCGCATGAGGCGGCCGGTGCGAGGAGGCCTCGACGTCGAAAGACTCGAGCGCATAACCAGTGATCTCCTCGCGCAGCTCGTCGGTCACGAGCGCCTCCAGATCCATCGCCGTCACGTGCTTCTTACGGTCGGCGATCTCCTTGAAGCGCTTGAACGCCGTGTTCAGTGCCTGACCGTCGATCTGGAAGCCCATCTCCTGCAGCGCGTCGCTGCAGCGCGTGGCGGCCGGAGTGCTTGCCGAGCACGATTGAGTTGCTGCGCAGGCCGACGGTCGTCGGATCCATGATCTCGTACGTCGTACGCTCCTTCAGCACGCCGTCCTGGTGGATGCCGGACTCGTGCGCGAAGGCGTTGCGCCCGACGATCGCCTTGTTCGGCTGCACCTGGTAGCCGGTAAGACGCGAGACCAGGCGGCTCGTGCGCGCGATCTCGGTCGTCTCGACTGCGGTCCACAACCCGAGGCTCGGCTCGCGCGTGTGCAGCAGCATCACGATCTCCTCGAGCGAGGCGTTACCGGCGCGCTCGCCGATGCCGTTGATTGAGCACTCGACCTGGCGGCAACCGGCTTCGATCCCCGCCAGCGAGTTGGCAACGGCCAGGCCGAGGTCGTCGTGGCAGTGAACGGACAGCGTGACCCGGCGTAGGTCTGGGACCAGCTCGTAGAGACGAGCCAGGAAGACCCCGAACTCCTGCGGCATCGCGTAGCCGACCGTGTCGGGGATGTTGATCGTCGTGGCGCCCTCATCGAGGGCGACCTGCACCACCTCGGCGGTGAACTCGACGTCCGCGCGGCTGGCGTCCATCGGCGAGAACTCGACATCGTCCAGATACTGCTTGGCGTGTGCCACCGCGGCGCGAGCCTGGCCGAGGACGTCCGCGCGCGTGGTCCGGAGCTGGTGCTCGATGTGGATGTCCGAGGTCGAGATGAACGTGTGGACGCGCGGACGAGGAGAGTCCTTGACCGCGTTCCACGCCGCGTCGACGTCCTGATGGCTCGTGCGCGCCAAACCGCAGATCACCGGGCCTTCGACCTCACGCGCGATCGCCTGCACCGACTCGAAGTCGCCCGGTGAGGCGATCGGAAAGCCGGCCTCGATGACGTCGACGCGGAGGCGCGCCAGCTGGTGTGCGATCTCGAGCTTTTCCTGCTTGTTCAGGGAGATGCCCGGCGACTGCTCGCCGTCGCGCAGCGTCGTGTCGAAGACCAGGACGCGGTTTGCCTCATCGCGCCCGGCGCCGTGTGTCTCGCTCGTGCTCATGCCGTTCGTGCTCCTTCTATATCTCGCTTGACGTTCCTCTCTGCTGGGTATGCGGCTACGCGGCCGCCACGCGCTATTCCCCCCGAGGGGGGAGCAGGAGAAGGGAGAGAAGCGAGTTCCGGAACGACATCTGAACCGTTGAGAGTAGCACTGGCATCGCGCGCCCGTGTCAGGGTGTGAGGATGACCTTGCCGACGTTGCGCCGCTCGACGATCATCGTCTGGGCGGCGCCGGCTTCCTCGAAGCTGAAGGCGCCAGCCACCACCGGTTTGACGGTGCCGTCGGCCAGTAGCTCCTGCAAGGGCGCGACCCAGGGCTCGAGCGTTCCCCGGTCCTTCCACAGGCTGAGCATGTTCAGCCCGATCACGGCCTTCGATTCCGACATCTGCTTGATCATGCTGAAGCGCGGCATGCGCGCGACGGCGCGCAGCGCGGTGAGCACGTTTTTGCGCTCGCCCGAGACGACCGAGGAGGCGCCGAAGGCGACCAGCCGCCCACCGGCACGCAGCAGCGAGTAGCTGAGGCGAAAGCTCTTGCCGCCGACCGCATCGAGGATCACGTCGAACTTCGGCAGACCCTGCTCCCAGCCCGGCTTGGTGTAGTCAAGCGCGTGGTCGACGCCGAGCTCGAGGATGCGCGCGTGCTTGCCAGGGCGAGGCCGTGCCGTAGACCTCGGCGCCGTAGCGCTTGGCGATCTGCGTTGCGGCGATGCCGACGCCGCCACCGGCCGAGTGCACCAGCACGCGCTCACCGCGCTGCAGGCTGCCGAAGCCGATCAGGCCGGCCCATGCGGTCCCGTAGTTGACGGGGATCGCGGCGCCCTGCTCGAAGCTCAGCTCGATCCGGCAGGGGGAGGACATCGCCGGCCTTGGACGAGCGACCTGCGAGGCATAGCCACCGAACTGGGTGCCGGCGAAGCACCCGCTGGCCGTGGCTCAGCGACGGGTGGGCATCCGCCACCCCCTCCCCCAGCTCGAGGATCGTGCCGGCGACCTCGTAGCCGACGACACAAGGGGTCTTGGGCGCGTCCGCGATAGAGCCCCATCCGCGCCATCACGTCGGCGAAGTTGATGCCGGCCGCGGCGACCTCGATGCGAACCTCTCCGGGGCCGAGCGCGGGATCCGGGCGCTCCTGCACCTGCAGCACACCCGGCCCCCCATGCTTGGTGATGACGACAGCCCGCATCGAGAGCAGCCTACTCGATTTGGTTAGTGGGCGCTAATAGCTCGCCGAGTGGCGGGGGACGCCGAGCAATCCGAGATCGGCCAGCGAAGTCCCAGCGAAGGTCATCTGTCGTCTCAGCCGAGGACAACGGACCAGCCATCGACGAAGCCCTCCGAGGCGACGATCTCCCGACGACCTCGGCCGGCACGGCGGCATCGGTAGTGACGACCATCGCCGCCAGGCGCTGCTCCTCGCCGCCCGAGTCACCGTCGGGGGTGTGGCCGACGGCGGCCGAGGAGATGTTGACTGCGTGCGCGCCGAAGATCGTGCCGACGCGGCCGATCATGCCCGGCAGATCCTCGTAGCGGAAGATCGTCACGAACGGCTCCAGCTCGACCGTGAAGCGCCGGCCCTGCACCTCGACGAGATGCGGCACGCGGTTGGGCCCGATCGCCGTGCCGGCGACCGCGACCCGCTCGCCACCGGCGATCACGGTGACGCGGATCAGCTCGTTGAAGTCCTGCGCCTCGGAGACGGACTTCTCCTCGATCACGATCCCGCGCTCCTCGGCCATGCTCGGCGCGTTGACGAGGTTGACCTGCTCCTCCGTGCGTCCGCCGAGCGCGCCGCCGATCACCGCGAGCGTCGAGCAGGCGCGTGTCGAAGTCGGCGATCCGTCCCATGAACGCGGCCTCGATCCGCTCGACCGAGCTGCCCTCGGCGAGCTCCATCGCCAGGCGCCCCAGATTTTTCGCGAGCGGCAGGAACGGACCGAGCACCTCCATGTCCTCCGCGCCGACCGAGGGGATGTTGACCGCCGTCGAGACGACGCCGCCGGTGAGCGCCGCGACGACCTGCTCGGCGCTCTGGTAGCCGGCGCGATCGGTCGCCTCGGCGGTCGAGGCGCCGAGATGCGGCGTGACGATCACCTTCGGGTTTCCGAACAGCGGGTTCTCGGTCATCGGCTCGGAAGGGAAAACGTCCAGCGCGGCACCGCCGACCTTGCCCGAGTCGAGCGCATCCTTCAGCGCCGCTTCGTCGATCAGCCCGCCGCGCGCGACGTTGAGGATGCGCACGCCGTCGCGCATCTGCGCGAACGCCTCGGCGTTCAGCCAGTTCTGCGTCTCCGGGGTCTTCGGCAGATGGATCGTGATGAAGTCCGCCTGCGCGTAGATCTCCTCGCTGTTCTCGGCCTTCTCGACGCCCAGCTCGCGGTAGCGCTCGGCGCTGACGAACGGGTCGAAGGCGATCACGCGCATGTTGAAGGCGCGCGCCCGCGTCGCGACGAGCTGGCCGATGCGCCCGAAGCCGAGGATCCCGAGCGTCTTCTCATAGACCTCCACGCCGGAGAACTTCGAGCGCTCCCACTTGCCGCTCGTCAGCGACGCGTAGGCCTGCGGGATGTTGCGCGCGAGCGCGAGCAGCAGCGCCATCGTGTGCTCGGCCGCGGTCACGACGTTCGACTGCGGCGCGTTGGCGACGATGATCCCGCGCTTGGTCGCAGCCTCGACATCGACGTTGTCCACCCCCACTCCGGCACGGCCGATCGCGCGCAGGTTCGTGCCCTGCTCGATCAGCTCGGCGGTCAGCTTCGTGGCGGAGCGGATCAGGATGCCCTCGTAGGCGCCGATCCGCTCGCCCAGCTCCTCGTCGGTCCAGTCGATGCCGAGGTCGACGTCGAAGTGCTCCTTCAGCAGCTCGATGCCGGAGTCGCCGATCTTCTCCTTCACCAGGACTTTCAAACGCTCGTCGCTCATGCTCGGCAGATCCTCTCCACGACCCAGTCGATACACGCGTCAGCGCCTGCACGTCGCCGGGCTCGACCGCCGGGAACATTCCGATCCGCAGCTGGTTGCGTCCCAGCTTGCGGTATGGCTCGGTGTCGAGGATCCCGTTGGCCCGCAGCGTCTTCGCGACCAGCGGCCGCATCGACCTCGTCGTCGAAGTCGATCGTCCCGACCACGAGCGAGCGCTTCGCGGGATCGGCCACGAACGGCGTCGCGTAGCCGCTGCGCTGCGCCCAGCCGTAGAGGTGCTCGGAGGAGGCCGTCGTACGCGACACGCACCAGTCCAGGCCACCGCCGTCGAGCATCCAGCGGATCTCATCGGCGAGCAGGAACAGGCTCGCCACCGCCGGGGTGTTGTAGGTCTGGTCTTTCAGCGAGTTCTCGAGCGCCGTCTGCAGCGAGAGGAACGCCGGGATCCAGCGCTCGCCGATGCGTCGAGCGCCGCGATCCGCTCCTGCGCGGCGGGGCTGAGCAGCGCGATCCACAGCCCGCCGTCGGCGGCGAAGCTCTTCTGGGGGGCGAAGTAGTAGGCGTCGGCCTGCTCGATCTCGCACGGGCAGGCCGCCCGCGCCCGAGGTCGCGTCGATCAGCACCAGCGCGTCGCCGGTCTGATCGGCGGCCGGCCTGATCACCGGAACCATCACGCCGGTCGAGGTCTCGTTGTGCGCCCAGGCCACGACGTCGACCTCGGCGCCGGCCGTCGCCGCGCCGAGCGCGGCCGGGTCGGGCGCGTCGCCGGGGTCGGCGGAGACCACGACGGGCTCCTGCAGGAACGGTGCGCCGGCCGTCACCTGGGCGAACTTCGAGGAGAACTCGCCGTAGGTCAGGTGCAGCGCGCGGTGCTCGATCGAGGCCGAAGGCCGCGGCGTCCCAGAAGGCGGTGGCGCCGCCGTTGCCGAGCGCGACCTCATACCCGTCGGGCGCGCGAACAGCTCGCGCAGCCCGGCGCGGATCTCGCCGACGAGCGCCTTCACCGGCTGCTGGCGATGGGAGGTCCCCATCACCGCGGCGCCCTCTCCGGCCAGGCGCGCGAGCGCCTGCGGGCGAACCTTCGAGGGTCCGCAGCCGAAGCGTCCGTCGGACGGCTTCAGCCCGTCGGGAATCACGAGGGTGGTTGTCTGCTCGGCGATGAGTTCGGCATCATGGGCTTCCTTCGTGGAATGTCGCGGATCGAAGAATGCCCAGGCGCGCGGCGGTGCTGCCGATACGTCGCTTCCCGGTGGTTAGGCCCACCTCAGCGCCAGTCGCGACGACGTGCAGCGAGTGTAGCGAACGTGGCTTCAGCGGGTCCAGAGCGCCTCACGCTCAAAGACGCTCGCCGTCCAGCCCTCGGGCAGGCGGGTCGGCGCCGCGCCCGCCGGCAGACCGAGCTTCGCTCGGTCGCCGCGAGCAGGCAGAACTCGGGCGCCGGGCCGAAGACCAGCTGACGGCGCCACAAGCTCGCGTGCTGCGGGTCCATGCCGTCGCCGAGCAGATCGCCGAGCGCGCGCCGCTCGAGTTCCCGGCGAGCGTGCGACCCAGACGGCGACGGATTCCTCGTCGAACGCGCCGGGCCCGAGCGGAGGCATGTCCCTCGATCAGGCCGTAGAGGCCGCCGGCACCGCCACCGAAGCGATGCGCCACCTCGTCGTGGACGGTGCGATGGCCGTGGCCGACCGCGGCCATCGTTCAGCACGCCGAGCGCGGTGTAGTCCTCGAGCGAAGTACCAGTCCTCGTAGCCGGGCACCGCTGCCTGAGCCAGGGAAGCCCGGCGACGCGAAACACGGCCGAGCCCTGAAAGCCGACCGGCGGAGCGTGCCCCAGCGAGCGGTGAAAGCGATCTGAGCCGCGCTCGTAGGCCTCGACGCGCCGACGTCGTCCAGCGGGCGATGCCAGAAGACATAGGCAAGCATCGGCGACCTCTAGAAAGAGGTTTCGATCCAGTCCATGCCCTCGCGCAGCTCGCCGCCGACGTGCTCGACCTGCGTGTCGGCCTGCTCGGCGCGCATCCGCTTGAAGTTCTCCTGCCCGGCGCGGTTCTCGGCGATCCACTCGCGCGCGAAATCGCCGTCCTGGATCTCCTTGAGGATCTGGCGCATGCTCGCGCGGGTCTCCTCGGTGATCACGCGCTTGCCGCGCGTGTAGTCGCCGTACTCGGCGGTGTTGGAGATCGAGTAGCGCATTCCCGCAAGGCCCTTCTCGTGCATCAGATCGACGATCAGCTTGAGCTCGTGCAGGCACTCGAAGTAGGCCATCTCGGGGTCATAGCCGGCATCGACGAGCGTCTCGAAACCGGCCTGGACGAGCTCGGAGGCGCCGCCGCAGAGCACGGCCTGCTCGCCGAACAGGTCGGTCTCGGTCTCGTCCTTGAAGCTCGTCTCGATCACGCCGCCGCGCGTGCAGCCGATGCCCTTGGCATAGGCGAGCGCCAGCCCGCGCGCGTTGCCGGTCGCGTCCTGCTCGACCGCGATCAGGCCGGGAACGCCGCTGCCTTCGAGGAACTGGCGGCGCACGAGGTGGCCCGGGCCCTTGGGCGCGACCATGCCGACGTCGACGCCCGGCGGCGGCTCGATCTCTTTGTAGTGGATCGAGAAGCCGTGACCGAACAGCAGCATGTTGCCCTCGGCGATGCCGTCGCGGATCTCCTGCTCCCAGACGTCGTGGTGGCGCTCGTCGGGCAGCAGGATCATCACGAGGTCGCCGCGGCTGGCGGCCTCGACGACGCGACAGCACCTCGAGGCCCTGCTCGCGCGCCTTCGCGACCGAGGCGGAGTCCTCGCGCAGGCCGACCACGACGTTGACGCCGGAGTCCTTCAGGTTGAGGGCGTGGGCGTGGCCCTGGGAGCCGTAGCCGATGATCGCGACGGTCTTGCCGTCGAGCAGCGTGAGGTCAGCGTCGTCGTCGTAGAGCATGCGCCGCAGGCTATCTCACTGCGAGTCTGGCAGAACGACGTGGACGCCGCCCGCTCGTGGCTCAGGCGCCGGCGGACGCCACGAGCGTGCGCCCGGGGATATCCAGGGAGCCGTCGGCGGCGGTGTAGGGCGCGAAGCGCTCGGCCAGCGCCGCATGGATCTCGGCGATCTCCGACTCGGGGCGATCGAGCACCGCGTCGTGGAGGGCGCGCGAGAGGTCGAGCGTCGAGTCCCAGAACTCCTCGAAGCTCGCGTGGCGGCGGTGCAGGTCGAGCGCCTGCACGCCGATCTCCGCGAAGCCCGCCTGCTCGAGCAGCTCGCGCACCCGCTCGGCGCTGCCCAGCGCGAACGGACCCGGCGTGCCCGGAGGCCCGGCACGCTGTGCTCAGGCCTCGCTCGATCAGCTCCTGCGCGGGCAGCAGCGCCCACGGGTTGTGCTCGATCGAGTCCCACACCGCCAGCGCGACGCGCCCGCCTGGGCGCAGCACGCGGCGCGTCTCGCGCAGCGCCGCCGGCGGATCGGCCATCAGCATGTAGCCCCAGCGGCACAGCACGACGTCGACGCTCGCCACCGGCAGGTCGATCCATTCCGCGTTCAGCACCTGGAACTCGACATTGCTCAGACTCAGCGCGAGCGCCCGCTCGCGGGCGCCGGCGAGCATCGCCTCGGCCTGGTCGGAGATCGATCACGCCCGCCCATCGGCGCGACCAGCTCCGCCGCCAGCATGCCCGTCTCACCAAGGCCCGCCGCCAGCTCGAGCACGCGCTCGCCCGGCTGGGGCGAGATCGCGTCGATCATCCAGTGCGAGACGGGCGCGCCGAACTCGCGCATCGCCGCCTGCTGACGGGCCCAGCCGGACGCCGCCTCTTCCCAGCTCCGCAGGCTCGCCTCGCGGTGGGCGTTCGGGTCGAAGCTCATCTCGATCGCCTCCACGCAGGTCGTGAAGGCGCTCACGCTTCACTACCGATCTCGAGCAGCTCCCTGCGCAGGAGCTTGCCCGAGCGGGTGCGCGGCAGTGGCTCATGGACGAAGCGACACCTGCTTGGGCACCTTATGCGCAGCGAGCCCGCGGGCGCAATGGGCGCGCAGCTCCTCACCTCGAGCACCCTCCCCGGCCGGGGCACGACGATCGCCGTGACGGCCTCGCCCCATTGCTCATCGGCGCGCGGAGGACCGCCGCCTCGAGCACGTCGGGATGGGCCTCGAGCACCGCCTCGACCTCCGCGGGCGCGACGTTCTCGCCGCCGCTGACGATCGTGTCGGCCTTGCGCCCGGTCACCCGCAGCCGGCCGTGCTCGTCGAGCGCGCCGAGGTCGCCGGTGTGCAGCCAGCCGTCGGCGGCGAGCGCGCCCGGCGCGACGGTGGGCCCGGCAACGAGGATCTCCCCCTCTGCCCGATCTGAACGCACTGCACGACCGCGTGCAGAACGGCGCGACGGTCTGGCGCGTGCGAACGTGGCGGGCCGGCTGGCGAGCCGGGTGCGAGGGCTCTCGAGCGCCGCGACGGGCGTCGTCGTGACCTGCGAGCAGGACTCGGTCAGCCCGTAGGTGAGGCTCACCGGCACGCCCGCCTCGCGCGCACGGGCACCAGCGCGGGCGGCACCGGTCCGCCCCCGGTCAGCGCACAGCGCAGCGCCGGCGGACGCTCGAGACCGGCGTCGAGCAGGCGCGCGAGCGTCGTGGCGACGAGCGAGACGAGCGTGATCTCCTGCTCCGCGCAGCGCCTCAAGGACGGCGTCGGTGTCGAAGCGCTCGTGGAGCACCGCGCGTCGTCGCGTAGATCGTCGAGCGCAGCAGGATCGAGAGGCCGCCGACATGGGCGAGAGCGGCAGCGCGCACAGCCAGCGCTCCCGGGGGTCGAGGCCGAGCGCGACGGCCGAGCCGAGCGCGCTCCAGAGGAAGTTGCCGTAGGTGAGCTCGATCGGCTTCGGCGCAGAGGTCGTGCCGGAGGTGTGGATCACCGCGGCGGTCGCCGCCGAGGTCGTGGCGCGCGGCGGCATGGCGAGCGTCGCCGAGCCGGCCTTGCCGGTCCGCGCTCCGAGCGCCGTCCCTGAAAGCGGCTCCTCGACGAGCACGGCGGCGCCGGCGGTGAGGCGCTCGCGCTCGGCCGCCGTCAACCTGAGATCGACCGGCACGGCGACCGCGCCGAGCAGCAGGCAGGCATGGAGCGCCTGCGCAAAGGCGAGTCCCGGCGCCAGCGCGATCGCGACGCGCTGCCCGGGACCGCGCCGCGCGCGGCCAGCTCGGCCGCGCCCGCGCTCGCGCCGGCGAGCAGCTCCGCGTAGGAGACGGCGCCATCCGGCGTCTGCAGCGCCACACCCCCGGGCCGCACCGCGGCGGCGCGCGGCAGCCATCCCTCGACGATCATCGCCCACAGGCTAGCCTTCATCGCGCCCATCTCCCAAGCTCGGCCACAGCGGCCACCCATCATCCCAATCCGGCCCGGAGGAACGCTTGTCCACCACCACCTGGATCGCCGCCGGCGAGTACGAAGACATCCGCTACGAGAAGTCCGCGGGGCGGAGGACTCCAATCCGGTATCGCGAAGATCACGATCGACCGGCCCGAGGTCCGCAACGCGTTCCGTCCGCAGACGATCGTCGAGATCTCCCGGGCGCTGGAGGACGCGCGCGAGGACACGCGGGTCGGCGTGATCGTGCTCACCGGCGAGGGGCCGGACGCCTTCTGCTCGGGTGGCGACCAGCGCGTGCGCGGCGACTCGGGCTACCTCGCCGACGACGAGGCGGGTGAAGTCCGCACCGGCACAGGCCGTGGGTCGCTTCCACGTGACCGACCTGCACGTCCAGATCCGCCGCCTGCCGAAGCCCGTCGTGGCGATGGTCGCGGGCTACGCGATCGGCGGCGGGCACGTGCTGCACCTCGTCTGCGATCTGACGATCGCCGCCGACAACGCCCGCTTCGGACAGGTCGGCCCGAAGGTCGGCTCCTTCGACGGCGGCTTCGGCGCGGGACTGCTCGCGAACCTGGTGGGACCGAAGAAGGCCAAGGAGATCTGGTTTCTCTGCCGGCAGTACTCGGCCGAGGAGGCGCTGCAGATGGGGATGGTGAACACGGTCGTCCCGCTCGAGCGCTTGGAGGCGGAGACGGTGCAGTGGTGCAACGAGATGCTCGCGCTCTCGCCGTTCGCGCTGCGCCTGCTGAAGGCGAGCTTCAACGCCGCCGAGGACGGGCTGACCGGCATCCAGCAGCTCGCCCACGACACCAACCTGCTGTTCTACGGCAGCGAGGAGGCCCAGGAGGGCCGCGACGCTTACAGGCAGAAGCGCAAGCCCGACTTCTCCCGCTTCCCCCGGCGGGCGTAGTGGCCGTCGCGATCCCCAGGGGCCCGAGCGCGGTGCGCATCTGGGTGATGGCCGCGCGCCTGCGCACGCTGCCGGCGGCCGTGGCGCCGGTGCTGGTGGGCACCTCGCTCGCGCTCGGCGCCGGGCACTTCCGCGCGCTCGCGTTCGTCGCGGCGCTGCTGGGCGCGGTCTTCATCCAGGTGGGGACGAACCTCTCGAACGACTACTCCGACGCGCGGCGCGGCGCCGACACCGAGGACCGGCTCGGGCCGGTGAGGGTGACCGCCGGTGGGCTGGTGCCGCCGAGCCAGGTGCTGCTGGCCACGTACGTGACGTTCGGCCTGGCGGTGCTCTGCGGCGTCTACCTCGTGGCGGTCGCCGGGACCGGAGCTGATCGCGGTGGGCGGCCGCCTCGATCCTCGCGGGCGTGCTGTACACCGGCGGCCCGCGGCCGTATGGCTACGAGGGGCTGGGCGAGGTGTTCGTGTTCCTGTTCTTCGGGATCGTCGCGGTCACCGGCTCCTACTTCGTGCAGGTGCAGGCACTGCCGTGGCAGGCGTTCGCCTGCGCGGTGCCGGTGGGGCTGCTGGCGAGCGCGATCCTCGTGGTGAACAACGTGCGCGACCTGGAGACCGACCGCCGCGCCGGCAAGCGCACGCTCGCGGTACGCCTCGGACGCGAGCGCACGCGGGCGCTGTACACGGCGATGGTCGCGGGCGCGTTCCTGAGCGCCCCGCTGCTGTGGGCGCTCGGCTCGATGACTGCGTGGCTGCTGCTCTGCTGGGCGGCGATCCCGCTGGCGCTCGGCACGATCCGCGGTCGTCAGGACCCACACCGACGGACCGGCGCTGAACGGCGCGCTGGCGAAGACCGGCGCGCTGCAACTCGTCTTCTGCCTGCTGTTCGCGGCCGGGATCCTGGCCGGCGGTGGCATCGGCTCGTGAAGCTGAGCGTCCAGCGGCGCACGCTGCGCCTGGCGAGCGCCGCTGGAGACCTCCTACGGAGCGGTGCGGGAGCGGGAGATCCTGAGCGTCTCGCTCACCGACGCGGACGGGGCTGAGCGGCTACGGCGAGGCGGCGCCGCTGCGAGGCCTACGACGGCGTGAGCATCGAGCGGGTGCAGCGGCGCTGGAGGCCTACGCGCCGGTGCTGGCAGAGCTCGGAGGGCAAGAACGGCGCGCAGCTGATCGACGCCTGCCGTGGCGTGGATGATCTGCCCGCGGCGTTCGCCGCGATCGACATGGCGCTGTGGGATCGCGCGGGGCGGCGCGCGGGCAAGCCGGTCGCGGCGCTGCTGACGGACAGCCCCGCCCAGGCGGTGCCCGGTCAACGCGACGCTGTCGGCGCTCGACCGCGCGGGCGCGGCCGCGCAGGCGGCGGCCGCGGTCGCGGCGGGCTTCAGGTGCCTGAAGGTGAAGGTCGGCGTCGGCGACGACGCGGGACGCGTGGCCGCGGTGCGCGCCGCGGCCGGCCCGGAGATCGATCTGCGCCTCGACGCCAACGGCGCCTGGAGCGTCGAGCAGGCGGTGCGAGCGATCGAGCTGCTCTCCCCCGCCGGCCTGGAGCTCGTCGAGGAGCCGACCCACGGCCTGGAGGCGGTGCGCGAAGTGCGCGAGCGCGTGGCGGTGCGCGTGGCGATCGACGAGACGGCGGCCGAGCACGGAGCGCTCGGCGCGGGCGTGGCCGACGCCGTCTGTCTGAAGATCTCCCGCTGCGGAGGCATCTCCGGCCTGATCGCGGCCGCCACGCTCGTGCGCGCCTCCGGCGCGGAGGTCTACCTCGCCTCCACGCTCGACGGCCCGCTGGGCGTGGCCGCCGCGCTGCACGCCGCCGCGGCGCTGGCCTCCCGCGGCCCGGTCCCGCCCTGTGGCCTGGCGACGCTCGCGCTGTTCGAGGATCTCGAGGATCCGCTGCCGGCGCGGGAGGGCGAGATCGCGCTACCCACCGGCCGGCGGGCTCGGCGTCGATCCGCTCTGACGCGGCCTCCAGCCGAGCCCACGACGCGCTATCGCCCGTCGATCGCAACGGCCACGGCCGCCGGATTCTCCAGCGGCAGGCCGTGCCCGCCGGGCGCGAGCACAAGCTGCGCGTCGGGCAGCAGCTCCACCATCCGCTCGCCCCAGCGCCAGGAACTTCGCGTCGCGGTCGCCCGACCAGCACGGTGACCGGCATCTCAAGCTCCGCGAGCCTGTCCCAGAGGGGCTGCCATCTCCCCGGTGCCGATGCCTCGCAAGCGCCGCGGCGAGCGCCTCGGGACGGTTGCGGCGCTGGTCTTCGCGCGCCAGGGCGCCGACCTCGGGGGGCTCGGCGGCGAACAGCGGCTGGGCGCGCCAGCGCTCGATGAAGGAATCGAACCCCGCCCAACCCCCGCGCTCCAGTTCGTCGGCCAGGCGGTGGTCGGAGCGGCGCGCGTCGCGGCGCGCTCGGCTGGATCCTCGATGCCCGCCGTGGTGGAGACGAGCACGAGCCCGCTCACGCGCTCGGGCGCGGCCAGCGCGACGTGCAGAGCGACGCGCCCGCCCAGCGAGTAGCCGCACAGCACGAAGCGCTCGGGGCTGCGGGCGAGCACGTGGGCGACGCAGCCGGCGAACGTGATCGGTCCACGCTCGCCGTCGGCCGCGCGTCGCCGTGCCCCGGGAGGTCGAGCGCCAGCGGCAGGTAGCGTTCCGGGTCAAGCCGTGCCGCCACGCCGTCCCAGGCGCGGTGGGTGCCGCTGAACCCGTGCAGCAGGACGACGCTCTCCGGCACACCGCCATCCTATGACCACTTCCAGCCCCGCCTCCCCCGCCACCGACACCTATCTGCTGCTGCGCGCGTTCGTCGACGAGCTGGCGCGCTGCGGGATGCGCGCCGCCTGCACCTCGCCGGGGTCGCGCTGCGCACCGCTGGTGCTGACGCTCGCGCGTGAGCGAGCGACTGCGCTGCTACTCGCACATCGACGAGCGCTGCGCCGGCTTCTTCGCGCTGGGGCTGGCGAAGGCCTCGGGGCTGCCGGTCGCGGTCACCTGCACCTCCGGCACGGCCGCCGCCGAGCTGCTGCCCGCGGCGATCGAGGCATTCCAGGCGCGCGTGCCGCTGCTGCTGCTCACCGCCGACCGCCCGCCGGAGCTGCGCGAGAACGGCGCCGGGCAGGCGATCGACCAGCTGAAGCTGTTCGGCGACGCCGCGAAGTGGTTCTTCGAGGTCGGCACCCACGAGGCGAGCCCGAGCGCGACTGCGCTGGATGCGCACGCTCGCCTGCCGCGCCTGCTCGACGGCGCTGGAGGGCCGGCCGGGCGTGGTGCATCTCAACTTCCCCCTGCGCGAGCCGCTCGTGACCGAGGCGATCCGCTGCCCGACAGATCAGACCGGCCGTCCCGGACGGCATCGCGCCGCTACGTGCGAGCGCGGCGCCGCGTGCCGACAGCGAGCAGCGATGCGACAGCTGCAGAAGCTCGTATGAGGCGCGCCAAGCGCGGCGTGGTGGTGGCCGGGCGCCACGAGCGGTCGACCTCGCTGGGCGAGGCCGCCGCCGCGTTCTGCGAGGCAGCAGGCTGGCCGCTGCTGGCCGATCCCCTCTCCGGCGCGCGGCGGGGGAACGCGGCGATCGCCCACTACGACGCGCTGCTGCGCGAGCGAGCGTTCGCCGCCGGCGTCGCCCGGACCTCGTGCTCCGGGTCGGCGACCTGCCGGTCTCAAAGCCGCTGCGCACGTGGCTGGCGGGCCTGGGCGAGATCCCGCAGGTGGCGCTCGATCCCGAGGGCGCCTGGCAGGACCCGGCGTCGGTGCTGAGCGAGTCGCTCGCGCTGGAGCCCGGTCGCGGCGCCCTCGACGAGCTGACGGCGCTGCCAGCCGGCACGCGGACTCCCGACTGGCTGGCCGGCTGGCGCGCCGCCGACGAGCGCGCCGCCGGAGGCGATCCTCGGGCGTGCTCGGCTCACGAGGAGCTCAGCGAGCCGGCGATCGCCGCCGAGCTGGGCGTGCTGCTGCCCGCCGACGGCAACGCTGTTCGTCGCCTCCTCGATGCCGGTGCGCGAGATCGAGACGTTCTGGCCCGTGCGCGCGAGATCCACCGCGCGTGCTGTGCAACCGCGGCGCGAACGGAATCGACGGGATCGTCTCGAGCGCGTTCGGCGCCGCCGCCGAGCGCAGACGGGCCGGTGGTGCTGCTGATCGGCGACGTCGCGCTCGCCCACGACATCGGCGGCCTGCTCGCCGCGAGGCGCCTGGAGTCTGAAGCTGACGATCGTGCTGGTCGACAACGGCGGCGGCGGGATCTTCGACTTCCTGCCGGTCTCGCGACGCGCGATGGCCAGGCGCAGAGCGGGAGGACATCTACACCCGCCACATCGCCACTCCCACCGGGCCTGCGACTTCGCGCAGGCCGCCGCGCTGTACGGCCTGGCTCACGAGCGCGTGGAGACCGTCCCCGCCTTCCGCGCGGCCCTGGAGCGAGCACTCTCGCCGCAGGTCGGCTCAGCAATCGTGCAGGTGCAGACCGACCGCGCAAGCAACGTCGAGTTGCACGGTCGCGTGTGGAGCGCCGTGTCAGGACACGCGAGGCCGCGACAGCGGCCTCGGCAGCAGCTCCGGCAAGGAGAGGAGCACACACGATGACGAGTAGCGCCGCCAACCTCAGCCGGCGAGCAGCGGCAACAGCGCCTGAAGCTTGATCTCGGTCTCCGCCAGCTCACTCGCCGGATCGGAGTCGCGCACGATGCCGTTGCCGGCGTAACAGCGGGCGAGCCGCCGCGCAGCAGCGCGCAGCGCAGGGCGACGCAGAACTCGCCGTCGCCGGCCCCGTCGGTCCAGCCCACAGGACCCGAGTACCAGCCGCGGTCCAACCCCTCCAATGCGGGGATCAGCTCCAGCGCCGGCTCGGCCGGCTCGCCGCCGACCGCCGGGGTCGGGTGCATCAGCCCGGCCAGCTCCAGCACCTCGATCGGGTCGGCCAGCTGAGCGCGGATCGGGGTCGCCAGATGCTGGATGTTGGCGATCCTCACGAGCTCGGGCTCGGCGGCCGCGGCTACCCATACGGCGTGGGGCCGTAGCATCCGCTCAATCCTCCGCGCGACGATCGCGTGCTCTTCGCGGTAGCTCTCGTCGCGCAGCAGTTGCTCACCCAAATGATCGTCGACGGCGGGATCGGCGCTGCGCCGGGTCGATCCCGCCAGTGCCAGCGTGCTCACGCGGTGGCCCTCGCGACGCACCAGCAGCTCGGGGCTCGCGGCCACGAGCGTCGCGTCACCGCGTCCGACACAGAACACGAAGCACGAAGGGAACGCCTCACGCAGCACGCCGAACACCGCCGCCGGGTCATAGATGGCCCGCCCGGCGCGTGGACCTGCACCTCGCGGGCCAGCACGACCTTCTCGAGCTCCCCTCTCTCGATCAGCCGCACCGCGCTCGCCACTGCCGCCTCGTAGTGCTCCGGCGGCATCGCGCTGGCGACCTGATAGCGCCCCGTGGGCGCGGGATCGAGCAGCGGCAGCGGCTGCTCGCGCAGCTCGGCCAAGCGCCGCTCCAAGCGCGCCAGCAGCTCCTCGGGCCAGATCGTCGGGAGGGCCATCGCCGCCAGCGTCAACCGCACCTCGCCGCGTTCGTCTCCGCGATCCCGCCGCGATGCTCTGCGAGTCAGGGCAACCTCGGGCACGATCAGCGACGCCGGCTGGAACCCGGCCCAGTGCGGCGCCGCGCCCCCCTCGGGAGCGAACGCGAACCCACCCACAGCGAGCGGCCCAGCCCCCGGGCCCTCCGGGGGATCGGCCACCGCCGCACTCGACAGCGAGCGCCAACGATCCGCCACCACCGCGAAACGGTCGGGTCCGGATGCCCGCAGGTGAGCCACCTCGCCCAGCGCCGCCAGGGCCGCCCGCCCGCGATCGGGCTGCTCGAACACGAACCACGCCTCATCCTGTCCGGCGCGAGGCGCAGACCACGGCGCTGGGATCCACCTCCGGCGGGAGCCCCAAGCTGATCGTCGCCAGGAGTCTGCTCGCCACTGCGGCGCGCGCGCTTGACCGCGAGCCGCAGGCGCGCGGAGAGCCGCTCACGGGCCTCCTCGCTCAGCGCAAACGGACTTGCTGGGCTCGAGTGAGGGGCGGCTGGCGCACCGCGCTCGCTAGGTCTCGGAGCGTCCGCGCGAGATCGCGATCTCGCCCGTGCGCATCATCTCGATCAATCCGAACGGGCGGACCATGCTCTCGAACGCCTCGATCTTCTCCGTCGTGCCCGTCACCTCGACGATCACCGAACGCTTGGTCACGTCGACCACCTTGCCGCGAAATATCTCGGTGATCTGCATCAGCTCGCCGCGCTGGGCGCCATCGGCGGAGACCTTGAACAGCGCCAACTCGCGGGTAACGGTGTCGCCCGGCTCGAGGTCGCGGATCTTCAGCACGTTGATCAGCTTGTGCAGCTGCTTTGTCACCTGATCGATCGGGTGTAGCGCCCCGTCGACCGTCAACGTCACGCGCGAGATCTGATCGTCGTCGGTCGGACCGACCGTCAGCGTGTCGATGTTGAAGCCGCGCCTGGCGAACAATCCCGCGATGCGCGTGAGCACGCCCGACTTGTTCTCCACGAGGATCGAGAGCACGTGCTTGCGCCCAGTGCGCATGCTGCCCGAGGCCTGCAGCTCCTCCAGGCTCAGGGGCTCTTTCGTGGCCGGCTCACTCATCGACGCTCATCCCACCATTTCCCGTGCCGCGCTGGCCGGCCGGGATCATCGGGTACGTGTTCTCCTCGCGCGTAACGCGCACGTCGACCACGACCGGGCCCATCGGTCGCGATCGCCCGCTTCATGTCGTCCACGAGCGTTTTCTTGTTCGTCAAGCGCATCCCCGTCGCACCGTAGGCCTCGGCGAGCTTCACGAAGTCGGGGAACTCGCCCGTGTCGACGTGGCTGTATTTGCCGTCCCAGAACAGCTCCTGCCACTGCCTGACCATGCCGAGATAGCCGTTATTCATGATGAAGACCTTGATCGGGATCTTGTTCTGCGCGCAGGTCGCCAACTCCTGCGCGTTCATCTGCACCGACCCGTCGCCGGCAACACAGCACACCAGGCGATCGGGACAGCCCACCGCGGCGCCCATCGCCGAGGGCAGCCCGAAGCCCATCGTGCCCAGCCCGCCGGAGTTGATCCAACGGCGCGGAGCCGGAAAGTCGTAGTACTGCGCAGTCCACATCTGGTGCTGGCCGACGTCGCTCGTGACGATCGCCTCGCCGCCGGTCGCCTCGATACAGCGCCTGGATCATGTACTGCGGCTTGATCTCATCGTCGGTCGAGTCCTCATAGCCGAGCGGGTACTTCGCGCGCCAGCCTTCGATCCGCTCCCACCAGGCACCCAGGCGGGCTGGGTCCACGCCCAGCGCGCGGTACTCGATCAGCAGCTTCGCGAGCACGTGCTTGGCGTCGCCGACAATCGGGATGTGCGCAGGGATGTTCTTGGAGATCTCCGCGGGGTCCACATCGATGTGGATGAACTTCGCGTGCGGGGCGAACTCCGAGAGCTTGCCCGTCACCCGATCGTCGAATCTCGCGCCCACCGCGCAGATCAGATCGGCCTCGTCCATCGCGTAGTTCGCCGCGCGCGTGCCGTGCATTCCCAGCATGCCCAGCCATTGGGGATTGGGCTCCCCAACCCCGCCCTCTCCGTCGACCCGAGCCGGGAACGCGCCCAAGCCCATCAGCGTGCAGGTCACCGGAAAACGATCGCTCGCTCGCGAACTCGACGAGCTCCTCCGAGGCGTTCGCGTTTACAACGCCGCCGCCGGCATAGATCACCGGGCGCTGCGCCGCCGCCAGCGCCTTCGCCGCCTGGCGGATCTGCTTCTGGTTGCCTTCGATCCGCGGCTGATACCCGGGCAGGCGCACGTCGGTCACCGGCTCGTAGTCGATCTCCGCGCGTGAGAGGTCCTGTGGAATGTCGACCAGCACCGGGCCAGGGCGACCGCTGCGCGCGATGTAGAACGCCTCGTGGATCGCGCGCGGGATCTCGCTCGGGTCCTGAATCATGAACGAGTGCTTGACGATCGGAATCGTGATCCCCAGCGTGTCCGCCTCCTGGAATCCGTCGGTGCCGAGCAGCTCCGTGCGCACCTGGCCGGTGATGAACACGACGGGAACGGAGTCCATCATCGCGTCGCAGATCGGCGTGATCAGGTTCGTCGCGCCCGGGCCGCTGGTGGCGAACGCGACCCCGACTTTCCCGGTCGCCTTCGCATAGCCCTGGGCGGCGTGGCCACCGCCGGCCTCGTGCCGGACGAGGATGTGCCTGATGCCCCCGTTGACGAAGGCATCGTAGGTCGGGAGGTTGGCGCCACCCGGCAGCCCGAAGACAACGTCAACACCCTCCGCCTTCAAACATTCCATCACCGCGTCTACTGCGCGCATCGCACCGACCTCCTTTCCTTCATCTCGGGTTTAGCTCGGCAAAAGCCCAGTGTACCAGTGGGTTTTGGGCTCCCTGGGAACTCGTACAGGGAGTTTTCGGGTCCTCGAGCGAACTCCTGCTCTCAGGAGCGCCCGATCCCGATGCCGATCGCGAGGGCCACCAGCGCCCGCCAACGGTGATGACAACAGCGAGGAGCGCATCGAGACCTCGAGGAAGCGTTTGCGGACCAAGCGATCGTGAACAGCTCAATCGCCACCACGAGCCGGCCACCACCAGCGCCGTATGCACATCGCGAGATGATGAACGGCAACGTGTGGAAGAGGCCGCCGAGTGTCGTCATCCCGCCGGTGATCGAGCCGCGCACGACCGCCGAGCCGCGGCCGGTCTGCTCCCCGGTGTCCGACAGCGCCTCCGACCAGCCCATGCTGACCACCGGCGCCTAGCGCGGTGGCAAGGCCGACGAGCAGCGCAGTATGGGAGTTGGCGTAGATCGCGGCCGCGAAGATCGGCGCCAGCGAGGAGACCGTGCCGTCGATCATCCCCACCAGCGCGGGCTGCACCACGCGTAGCACGAATTCCGGCTCGTCCGCGAAGCCCGCGCGATGGATCATCTGCGCGATTCGCGAGGAGTCCGAGTTGGGAGGTGTTTGTACCTGTGTGCTCATCGACGAGCACCACAGGCTAGGCGAAGGCCCGGATTAGGGCGGCCGAAGTGGCCGCTGCGCCGCTCAGGCGTGGGGCGCCGGGGCGCGCTCCCAGGATTCCGGGGCGATCGCCTGATCGGTATCCCCGCCAACTCGAGCTCCGCTCCGCAGCCAGTGCAGAGGGCGTCGTAGATCTTCGTCACGCGCCCGCACTGCGGGCACTGCCGGCGTAGCTCATCGCGCTCGAAGCGGTAGGCGATCGCGGCCAGCAGGCCGAACACCGGGACGAGCCCCGAGATCAGGAACCACAGCAAGAACGAGCTGCCCTTGATCTTGCCGACGATTCCGCCGGCGAAACCGAAGCAGATCGCGATCACGACATAGGCCATCGGCGGGGCGGGCGGGATTCCTAGAAGAGGACGCGCAAGGCCCAGATGATCGCGAGGATCGCGAGGATCACAGCCACCGTGCCGGCGATCGCGATAGCCACGCCGATCACGAACTGCAGCAGCACATAGCCAGCGACCAATACGACCAGCCCGGCCACGAGCGTGTTGCCGAGCGAGCGTGAACTCGATGAAGACTCGTTCATCTGTCTAAGCCTAGACGGTTATGCGGCCGAGCAGGGCGCGTACTACCCCTGCCCGACCGCATTCGCCTGCGCCAGGCCGGGGGAAGCCGATGGCGTACTCGTGTGGATGAAAGAGCGACCCAGGATGAGAGGACGCTTTCAGATTCCGAGCTGCTCGTTCACCAGCTTCGTGACCTCGCCGCCGTCGGCGCGGCCCTTGGTCTCGCGCATCACGTGCCCCACGATCGGGCCAATCGCCTTCGCGTTGCCGCCCGCACTCGCTCGGCGGCGTCGGCGTTGGCGGCAAGCGCAGCGGCGACGATTGCGCCCAAGTCCTCCGTGGCGCCCATCGCCGCCAGCCCCAGCTCCGCCACGATGTCCCGCGGATCGCCGCCCTCGGCCACCAGCCGGTCGAGCACCTGACGCGCGGCGCCAACGCTGATCTGCTTGGACGCGGCCAGGCCCACGAGCGCGGCGATCGCCGCCGGCGTCACACGCGAGAAGAGCGGATCCCCGGCCGCCCCATCACCCGCGCCATCCCCACCCGCCCCGCGCCGTCCTCCAAGCGCGCGAGGAGATCGCTCGAGATCCAGTTCGCGAGCGCCTGCGCCGGCGGCGCGGGCGCGACAGGCGCGGCGAGCGCGGCCTCGAAGTAGTCGCCCAGCTCGGCGCGAAAGGCCAGCTGCTGGGCGCTGTCGCCGCTGAGGCCCAGGGTCTTCTCCAGACGCTCGGCGCGCGCGGCGGGCAGCTCGCCCATCGCCGCGGCGGCCTGCTCGAGCATCGTCTGGTCGATCGCCACCGGCACGAGATCGGGCTCGGGGAAGTAGCGGTAGTCGTGAGCCTCCTCCTTGGAGCGCAGCGAGGTGATCGCGCTCGAGACGGGGTCGAAGTGGAGCGTCTCCTGCATGACCCTCCCCCCCGCCTGGATCGTCGCTTCCTGGCGGGCGATCTCGGCGCGGATGCCGCGTTCGATGAAGCGAAAGGAGTTCATGTTCTTCAGCTCGGTCTTCGTGCCGAGCTCGGTACTCCCAACCGGGCGCAGCGAGATGTTCGCGTCACAGCGCAGCGAGCCCTCCTCCATGTTCACGTCGCTCACTCCCAGCGCTCGCAGCGTCGTGCGCAGCAGCCGCAGCCACTCGCCCGCCTGCTCTGGGGCGCTCAGGTCGGGCTCGGTGACGATCTCCGCGAGCGGCGTGCCACCGCGGTTGAAGTCGACGACGCTCTGCCGCGAGCCCTGGATCCGTCCGCTGGAGCCGACGTGGATCAGCTTGGCCGCGTCCTCCTCCAGGTGCACCCGGTGGATACGCACCTCCCCGAGCCGCCCGCCGAGGCACAGCGGCTCGTCGTACTGGGAGATCTGGTAGCCCTTCGGCAGGTCGGGGTAGAAGTAGTTCTTGCGGTGGAAAATCGAGCGCGGCGCGAGCTCCGAATCGAGCGCCAGGCCGATCATCAGGCCGAAGTGCACCGCCTTCGCGTTCGCGACCGGCAGGCTCCCGGGCAGCCCGAGGCAGACCGGACAGGTGTGCGTGTTCGGAGGATCGCCGAAGGAGAGCTCACAGCCGCAGAACATCTTCGTCTTGGTCTTCAGCTGGACGATGGATCTCCAGCCCGATCACGGGCTCATATTCGATCGCGCTCACGCCGTGACTCGATTCACCCGCGCCGAGGATCCGTCGAAGCCGAGCGCCCACTCCAGCGCGTGGGCGGCGTCGAGCAGCCGGTTCTCGCTGAAGGCCGGCCCGGCGATCTGCAGGCCGACGGGCAGCCCATCGCTGAGCCCGCAGGGAATCGAGATCGCGGGGATCCCGGCGAGCGACATCGGCACAGTGCAGTAGTCGTTCAGGTACATCGCCAGCGGATCCTCTGTCTTCTCGCCGAGCTTGAACGCGACGGTGGGGGCGGTCGGCGTGAGGATCAAATCGACCTGCGCGAACGCAGCGGCGAAGTCCTCGGCGATCTTCGTGCGCACCCGCTGGGCGCGACCGTAGTAGGCGTCGTAGTAGCCGGAGGAGAGCGCGTAGGTGCCGAGCATGATCCGCCGCTTGACCTCGGGCCCAAAGCCGTCGTGGCGCGTGCGCGTGTACATGTCGAGCAGGTCGCCCGGGTGGGCGGGGTCCAGCTTCGCAGCCCGTAGCGAACGCCGTCGAAGCGCGCCAGGTTCGAAGAGGCCTCGGCGGGCGCGAGCACGTAGTAGGCGGCGAGCGCGTGCGGGGCGTGCGGCAGGTGGATGTTCTCGACGATCTGCGCCCCCAACTCCTCGGCGCGACGCAGCGCGGCGCGGAAAGCGTCGAGCACCCCCGCTTCGATCCCCTCGCTCGCCATCACCGGCGGAGCCGCCCGTCAGCTCCTCCGGCACGCCGAGGCGGATGCCGTCCAGCCGCTCGGCGCTCGGCAAGCTCGATCTCCTCGGGAAAGGCCAGCGAGGTTGCGTCGCACTCGTCGCGGCCGACCAGGTGGCGCAGCATCAGCGCGGCGTCGGTCACGTCGCGGGTCAGCGGGCCGGCTTGGTCCAGCGAGGAGGCAAACGCGATCATCCCGTAGCGCGAGACGGCGCCGTAGGTCGGTTTCAATCCGACGATCCCGCACAGCGCCGCGGGCTGGCGGATCGAGCCCGCCGGTGTCGGTGCCGAGCGCCCACGGCGCGAGGCCGGCGGCGACGGCGGCCGCGCTGCCGCCCGAGGAGCCGCCCGGCACGCGCGCGCGGTCCCACGGGTTGAGCGTCGGCCCGTACGCCGAGTTCTCGTTCGAGGAGCCCATCGCGAACTCGTCCTGGTTGGTCTTCGCCAGCAGCCTCGCGCCCGCGCCGGTCAGGCGCGAGACGGCGGTGGCGGTGTACGGCGGCAGGTATCCCTCGAGGATCTGCGAGCCCGACTGGCTGGGCACGCCCTCGGTGCAGAACAGGTCCTTCACCGCCAGCGGCACTCCGCCGAGGGGCGAAGGCGCGGCCCTCGCCGGGCACGTCCTCGGCCACCCACGTGAAGCAGTTCAGGCCATCCGCGCCCGCCATCCGGTCGGCCGCGCGCGCTCACGGTAGGCCTCGAACAGCTCTCCGGCCGCAAGCTCGCCCGCGGCGATGCCTGCGCCGCCTTGGCGGCGGACAGGTCGATGATGTCGGTATCGCTCATGCCTGAGGACTTGGCACCGAGAAGCCCTCGTCGCTGACCGCCGGCGCCTGGGCAAGCGCGACCTCACGTGGCAGCGAGCCCCGCGGCTCGTCGCGCACGCGAGGGTCGCATCGGCTCACCTCGACCACGTGTGTCGTCGGCGCGACGTCATCCAGATCGAGCTCAGCGATCTTGGCGATGTGGTCGAGCACGGCGGAGAGCTCGCGCGCCATCGGCTCGAGCTCCTCCTCGCTCAACCGCAGGCGCGCCAGGCGCGCCACGTGCAGAACCTCGTCGCGGTCGATCACGGCGACGCATTCTATGGGTACTCGTCCGCGCGCCCGAGGCGCCGCGTAGCTGACCTCGCGCCTCAATCCTCCGCGGACGGCGGCGCGGGCGCGGGTGGGATCGGCGGCGGCGCGGGAGCAGGTGGCGCGGGGGTGGGTGGGATCGGCGGCGGCCCGGGAGCAGGTGGCGCGGGGGTGGGTGGTGCAGGGGCGGGGGGGATCGGCGGCAGCGGCGCGGAGGGCAGGTGGCGCGGGCGCGGGTGGGATCGGCGGCGGAGCTGGAGCATCACTCGCTGGAGGAGTCGCGGCGGTAGCACTCGCAGGTGCAGGCACCGCAGAGGAAGAACCCTCGCTCGGGGAGCTCACAGCCGCGGTGGCACTGCTGAGCGCCTGGCTTGCCTGGTCGCGCACGTCGGAGAGCGAGGTGCCTTCTTCCTGCATCTTCAGATATCCGCCGTAGGTGGTCGCCGCCGCCGCGATCAGACCCAGCCAGATGCCGATCTTGATGCCGACGGAGGCGTGGAAGCTGCCGAAGCTCGCGCTCGCGGTGGGGTGATGGATGATCCGATAGAGAATCGTGAGCGCCGAGAGAGCGCCGAGGCCAGCCACGAGCACACCCGGCTGCACCGGGCTTTTGAGCTCCAGAGCGCCCGACGCGATCGCCACCACCACCAACGCCACGATGATCGTGATGATCCAGATCCAGCGGCTGTTCTGGAAGGCGTGCCACCCATCGATGCTGTAGCTGCTGTTGACGTTCACTCCAGCGAGCGACGGGGCGTTGGAGCTGTACCCGTACCACTTGAAGAAGAACAGAAATATGAACAAGGCGATCGCGCCGATGCCGATGATCCGGTCGGAGCGACGCAGACGGCTGACGTCGAAGCTCATTTTGCTTCCCCCGTGAGTCGGTGATAAGGCAGAGGTGGTGATAAGGCAGAGGTGGTGTAGGGCAGAGATTGTGACTGTTATTACAAGTTCTACTGATTCTTACCCTCGCTCCCAAATCCTGCTTGCGCGATTGCCGACCCAAGCCCCTCGGTCGCACTCACTCACAGATCGGCCGGAGGCGCATCTATGCTGGAGAAGCATGCTGGAGAACCCTCACGCCGAGCACCTCCAAGAGCTACTGGAGGAGTTGAACGAGCCCCAGCGCGAGGCCGTCACCCACGGCGAGGGCCCGCTGCTGATCCTCGCCGGCGCGGGCAGCGGCAAGACGCGCGTGCTTGGTCCACCGGATCGCGTTTTTGATCTACACCGATCAGGCCCAGGCGGGCGAGATCCTGGCGATCACGTTCACGAACAAGGCGGCCAAGGAGATGCGCGAGCGCGTCGAGCGACTGCTCGGCCGGGGCACGCGAGGCATGTGGCTGATGACCTTCCACGCCGCCTGCGCGCGCATCCTGCGCGCCGAGGCCGAGCGACTGGGCTACACCCGCCAGTTCACGATCTACGACCAGGCTGACGCGCGCCGGCTGACCAAGCGCTCTGCCGACGCGGTCGGCGTCGACCCCAAGCGCTACACACCGGCCGCGCTGCACAACCAGATCTCCGCGGCGAAGAACCACCTGCTCGACGCGGAGACCTACCGTCAATCGGCCGGCTCCCCGTTCGAGGAGATGGTCGCCGAGGTGTATGGCATCTACGAGCGCGACCTGCACCGCTCGAACGCGATGGACTTCGACGACCTGCTGTTCCGCACGGTCAACTTGCTGGAGCTGTTCGAGGAGGTCCGTGCGCGCTACTCGGACACCTTCCGGCAGTGCTCGTGGACGAGTACCAGGACACCAACCACGCGCAGTACCGCCTCCTGCAGCTGCTGGTGGGCGGTGGGCGCCCGCCGGGGAGCGGGTCAGCGCAGCCGGGCGAGCGTCCGACGTATGCCGGGCCGGTCGGACATCGAAACCTGGCGGTCGTCGGCGACGACGCGCAATCGATCTACAGCTTCCGCGGGGCGGACGTCCGCAACATCCTCGACTTCCAGGAGGACTTTCCCGACGCGCGGGTGGTGAAGCTGGAGCAGAACTACCGCTCGACCGAGACGATCCTGTCGGCGGCGAACGCGGTGATCGCCAACAACCGCGGCGGCATCGCCAAGCGCCTGTGGAGCGAGCTCGGGCAGGGCGAGCAGATCCAGCTGCGCGCGCTCGAGGACGAGCACGCCGAGGCGCGGTTCATCGTCGGCGAGATCGAGCGGCTGGTCGACGAGGAGCCGCGCCTCGCGCGCGGAGATCGCCGTGCTCTATCGCACGAACGCGATGTCGCGCGTGATCGAGGACACGCTCGTGCGCCGCGAGATCGCCTATCAGGTGATCGGCGGGACGAAGTTCTACGAGCGCGCGGAGATCAAGGACGCGATCGCCTACCTGTCGCTGCTGGCGAACCCATTCGACGTCGTGAGCTTCACGCGTGTGGCCAACTCGCCCCGGCGCGGGCTCGGGCAGACCTCGCTCGCGCGGATCCTGGCGCACGCCGCGTCAACTGGGGTCTCGGTCTGGCAGGCGGCGTCCGCGCCGGAGGAGATCCCCGGCCTCGGCACGGCCGCGATCAAGGCGCTGCGCCGCTTCATGGACACGATGGCCGAGCTGCGCGCGCTGGCGGGCACCGCCGCCGAGGACGGCACGCCCGTCGAGGAGAGCGAGTCTCCCGCGGGGATGCGGGCGGTCCCCGTGGCAGACCTGCTGGAGGCGGTGCTGGCGCAGACCGGCTATGTCGAGGCGCTGGAGGCGGAACGCACGATCGAGGCGCAGGGACGGATCGAGAACCTCGAGCAGCTCGTGGAGGTGGGGCGCGAGTTCGACGCGGGGCGGGCGGGTAGCGATTCCGACGGCGAGGACACGCTCGAAGTGTTCCTGCAGGAAATCGCGCTCGTCGCCGACGCTGATTCACGCAGCGACGAGGAGGGTCTCATCACGCTGATGACGCTGCACAACGCGAAGGGCCTGGAGTATCCGATCGTGTTCATCGCCGGCTGCGAGGAGGGCGTCTTCCCGCACTCGCGCGCGCTCGAGGAAGGCGGACTCGAGGAGGAGCGTCGGCTGTTCTACGTGGGCGATGACGCGGGCGATGCGCAAGCTCTATCTGACCTACGCGCGACGACGAGCGGTCTTCGGCGCGCAGACATATGGGATGCGCAGCCGGTTCCTGGATGAGATACCTGGCGATCTGCTCGAGGAGCCTCAGCCGGTGGTCTTTCGCCCGGGCGCCGGCTCGGCCGGTGTGGGCGCCTGGCCCACCGCCACGATGGCGCGCGACGACTCCCTGCGCGGCGGATGGGGCGAGCGCTCGAGGACCGACAGCGGCGCGAGCGAAGCGTCGTTTCGCCTCGGCGAGGACATCGTTCACGCCGCTTTCGGCGACGGCGTCGTGACGGGCGTGGAGCCAGGCGGAGTGATCGTCGTGCGCTTCGCCGGCGACGGGTCGGAGCGCAAGCTGATGGCCGAGTACGCCCCGGTCACCCGGCGCTGAGGCGATGCTGAGGCACGCCGTGACGCGCGCCGCCCGCGCTTGGCATCAACGTAGCATCCAGGCCGTGACCGCCAGCATCATCGACGGCAAGGCGATCGCCGCGCGGGTGCGCGGCGAGGTGGCCGACGAAGTGAAGACGTTCGGCGAGCGCTACGAGCGGCCCCCCGGCCTCGCGACGGTGCTCGTCGGCGAGGACCCCGCTTCGGCCGTTTACGTCGGCGGCAAGCAACGCGCCTGTGTGGAGGTCGGGATGGTCCCGTTCGACCGGCGGCTGCCGGCGGAGTCGAGCTTCGAGCAGGTGGCCGAGGAGCTCGACACGCTGAACGCAGATGCAGCGGTGAGCGGCGTGCTGCTGCAGCTGCCGCTGCCCGCCCATCTGGACGGCGCAGCGCTGACAGCGATGATCGACCCCGGCAAGGATGTGGACGGTCTGACACCGGTCAACGCCGGGCTGCTCGCACTGGGGCGTCCGGGTCTGCGTCCGTGCACACCCTCTGGAGTGATGGAGCTGCTGGCGGACGCCGGGGTGAGCGGGGGTCGGATCGAAGGCGCCGAGGCGGTCGTGATCGGGCGCTCGAACCTGTTCGGCAAGCCGATGGCGCAGCTGCTGCTCGCGGAGAACGCGACGGTGACCATATGTCACTCGCGCACGCGCGAGCTGCCAGCGGTGTGTGCGCGCGCGGACGTGCTGATCGCCGCGGTCGGTCGCGCCCGGCTCGTGACGCGCGAGTTCGTCAAGCCGGGTGCGGTTGTGATCGACGTCGGCATGAACCGGCTCACCCCAGAGCAGGCGCACAACAAAAGCGGCCTGGTGGGCGATGTCGACTTCGCGGCGGTGAGCGAGGTCGCAGCGGCGATCACTCCAGTTCCCGGCGGTGTCGGCCCGATGACGATCGCGCTGCTGCTGCGCAACACGCTGGACGCCGCTCGTCGGCAGGCCGGGGTCCAGTGAGCCTGAGAGGCCTCCGTCTCGGAGAGCTGCTCGCCACGGCAGGCGCCGTCTGCCTGATCGTCGCGTTGACGGCGCTGCCCTGGTATGAGAACGCCGACGGCAAGCTCAGCGCGTGGAGCACCTTCGGCCCCGCGGTCGTGCTGTTGATCCTGGCGGTGATCGCCGCGTTGGCGCTGCTCCTGGCGACCGTCGCCGAGCGAACTCCGGCGCTGCCGGTCGCCGCCGCGGTGTGGGGCGTGCTATTCGGGCTGGTCGCCGTGATCGCCGCGATCGTCAGAGTACTCGAGCGGCCCGACCACGCCACAATGCTGTGCGCGGGCGCCTGGCTGGCGCTCGCCGGCGCCGTGGCGGTCCTGCTCGGCTCATGGCAGTCGATCCGCGACGAACGAACATCCCGCTACGAGCCCGCAACGCCCGAGGCGCGCCGGCTGCCAGAATAAATTGCCCCTCAGGCCACCTACGCTTCTGTTACCTACGCCTCTCTGGCCTCTTGGACTTCTTTGGCTTGGGCTTGTGCAGAGTGGTAACGGCGACCGCAGGCGGCGCCTGCAGGCCGGCGGCGTTGGAGGCGTCGAGGATGAACGTGATCGGCTCGCCGTACGGCAGCCGGGAAACCGTGGTCTGGAAGGAGCCCGGCGAGCGCGTCGTGACCGGCAGCGGCACGGTCTGAGCCCTGTGACAGACCGCCCGCTCGAGCTTCTTGCCGCGCTTCTTCTGTTTCTTTTTGACCGGGCACTTGGTGGTGGCCGAGTAGGCGGCCGAGGCCTGCAGGCTCAACGCCACGCCATTGGGGTCAGAGGCCGTGAACGACATGGCGCACGCCTGCAGATGGCATTTCAGCGCGGTGATCGTGGCGGCCGGGAGCGCGCTGTCGGCTGCGATCGGGGGGGTCGTCCCACTGCGGAGCGTGCTCACTCCGCCAGCGTTGCTGGCCTGCACGATGCACACGAGGGGAACTCCGACGAGGGCGCTCGGTGCAACGAAGACGTTGCTGGGGCCGCTCTGCAATACCTGAGCGGAAGCGCTTTCCACCTGGAAGGTATAGGTGAACGACGGCGATTCGCTCCAGGCGCCCGGTTCACAGGTCAACGGGCTGTAGTCCACAGGCGCGGCGCCAATCGATTTGATGGCGGGCGGCGAGGTCGGCCGCGCGGCGATCGGTGGAGAGTTGCTGCCTTCGATGAACGCACGTATCTCGGGCGCGGCCACGTTCGTGAAGACATCGGGCTCACCGACGGGACATTCCTCGAGCCCGAAGTCGACGATGCCGACCTCAACGGCAGGGCTACCCTCGGTCAACGGGCCGCCGCTATCACCCTGACACGTCGATGAGCTCGCTGACTGCGCACACAGCAGCACGGCTGAGTTGATCCCCACAGCTTCCCGGCAGGCATCGCTGCTAATCGCGGTGAGCGTCGTCGAGTAGAGCTTGCCGTTCGGTTTGTGTTCCTTGCCTTCCGCTCCTTGCTCTTTGCCATATCCGCTGACCGAAAGCGTGGCTCCCGGCGCCGGGGTGGCGCCGGTCGTGACCAGCGATATAGCCTCAGCATTTTTGGCTACCGACAGTTCCAGTGGCGTCGCGAGCGTCAAGATTGCGACATCGTCGCTGGTCGGAGAAATCTTGTAGAGGGGATCCCTCCGGATGCTTGCCACTTCACGTATCTGCATGGTGGACGATGGCGCGTCATCGACGGAATCGCCAGCCAAGATCGAATACTTTCCAGCTGGCTCTTCGTTCTCGGTTCCCTCAGCATCCGTGCAGTGAGCGGCGGTGAGGATCTGCGTCGAGTTGAGGATCGACCCGCCACATGACGTCGTAACCGTTTCGCCACCCTGTGTGAACGGTCCGCCTTCCACGTAGACCTGCCACGGAAACTGCGAGATCGAGGCTTCCTGGCCGCCGATGACGTAAGGAACAAACGGCGAGCCGGAGTCGAAGGAGACGCCCGCCGGAAACGCGGCGAGGGCCTGCTCGGAGAAGACCGCGAGGATCAACATCAGGACAGCGGCGCACGCGGCGAGGACCGTCACGAGGCGCTGGAATAGATGGCCGGCAGGGTTCACGGCGCGGCACGTGGCGAGACTCACAGGGCGGTAGGTCTATCAGGTGCTCCAGATAGGAGAGCCAGCTCAATGACGCCCCTATCCACCCGCTGGGTTGGGCCCCTTGACCGTGCGCAGCGGGCGCACCTCGACCGCGGGTGCATCGGATCGGGCTCCCTCCTCGCCGGAGAGCTCCGAGACCGTCCGTTCGAGCGTGCCGATACGGCTCGCGAGTCCCTGGATCGCCTCGGCGATCGGGTCGGGAAGATGGATCCAATCGGCGTCGGGACCCTCGGCGCGGCGCCCATCCACGCGCACGGGGTGCCCGGGATTGCCGACGACCGTGGAGTTCGGCGGCACGTCGGTGATGACCACGCTGTTGGCGCCGATCTTGGCGCCGTGACCGATCGTGATCGGGCCCAAGAGCTTG
This sequence comes from uncultured Solirubrobacterales bacterium, assembly GCA_963822625.1. GTDB lineage: Bacteria > Actinomycetota > Thermoleophilia > Solirubrobacterales > Solirubrobacteraceae > Palsa-744. Next base: position 55,081 of record CAWGIH010000003.1, read on the forward strand.
GCGCCGGAGCCGATCGTGACGTTGTCCTGCACCGTCGGATGGCGCTTGCCGGTCGCAAAGCCGGTGCCGCCCGAGCGTGACGCCCTGGTAGAGGGTGACGTCATCGCCGATGTCCGCCGTCTCGCCGATCACCACGCCGGCGCCGTGGTCGATGAACAGAGCCCTCGCCGATCTGCGCCGCGGGGTGGATCTCGATGCCGGTGAGCGCCCGAGTGAGCATCGAGATCGTGCGCGGCAGCACCCGCACGCCGGCGCCGTGCAGCGCGTGCGCGACGCGGTAGGCCAGCAGCGCGTGGATTCCCGGCCAGGTGGCGAGAATCTCGCCCTGCCCCACCCCCCGCGCGGCGGGATCGCGGTCGCGCGTCGCGGCAACGTCGCGACGCAAGCTCTTTCGCGACCTGCGCAAATGCGCCAAAGCCAGGCATGCAAACAGCGTAGCGGCGCTGTTCAGGGAGCGAAGAACGCCTGCGAGATGTAGCGCTCGCCCGAGTCGGGCATGATCACGACAATCCGCTTGCCCTTCGACTCCGGGCGGGCGGCCACCTGGAGCGCCGCCCACAGCGCCGCTCCGCAGGAGATGCCCGCCAGCAGGCCTACGCGCCGGGCGCAGGTCCAGGCGGTCTGGATCGCATCATCGTCAGACACGGCGATCACCTCGGAGAGCAGCTCGCGGTTGAGCACCGCCGGGCACGAAGCCCGCGCCGATGCCCTGGATGCGGTGCGGGCCGGGCGGAGCGCCGGAGAGCACCGCCGAGCCCCGCGGCTCGACCGCGACGATCTGCAGCTCAGGGTTGCGCTCGCGCAAGTATTCCCCCACGCCAGTGATCGTGCCACCGGTGCCGACGCCGGCCACGAGTACGTCGACCGCCCGTCGAGCGCGCGATCGATCTCCGGCCCGGTGGTGCGCCGGTGGACGGCCGGATTGGCTGGGTTGGAGAACTGATCGGGCAGGAACACGTCGGGGTCTCGCGCCATCGCGCGAGCGGCCGCGACGGCCTCGCACATCCCCCCGAGCGACTCGGTGATGTCGACGCGCGCTCCGTAGAGACGGAGCAGGCTCTCGCGCTCGCGAGACATCCCCTGGGGCAGCGTGAGCACCAGCTGATAGCCGCGCGCCGCGCAGACGAAGGCGAGCGCGATCCCGGTGTTGCCCGAGGTGGCCTCCACGATCGTCGTGCGCCCGGGCTCGATCCGGCCTTCGGCCTCGGCCGCCTCGATCATCGCCACGCCGATCCGGTCCTTGACGCTGCCTCCGGGATTGAGCGACTCGAGCTTGGCGAACAGCTCCACCCCCTCCGCCGCCTGAGTGTCCTCGAGCATCCGCGGCAACCCGAGCAGCGGCGTGTCTCCGACAAGCTCCGCAATGTTGATCGGGATTTGGGACATCCGCCCCCGAGAATAGTGGGCGGATCGGGAAAGAGGCTCAGATGTAGTACATGCTCGCGCCCGCCTCGCGCGACTCGCGCTCGATCACGTCGGCGATCGTCGTCTGCGCGAGCACCTTGCGGGCGGCCTCGCGGCGTCGGCGAACACGCCCTCGGAGTCGCGCCCAAGGGGACCGTCGAGCAGCTCGACGATCTCCAGCACGCTCACCGATCGAGGGCTCGCGCGCGAACTGGTAGCCACCCTTCACCCCCCGCTGCGAGCTGATCACCCCCGCGCGCCGCAGCGCGGCGAACAGCTGCTCGAGAAACTGCACGGGCACATCGCGCTTGCGCGCCAGCTCGCCGATCGGAACCGGCCCCGCACCCGCGGAGCGCCCGAGCTCGGCGAGCGCGAGCACGGCGTAGGGAGACTTGCTCGTGATCGAGATCATCGCGCCTCACGGGCGATGCTACGGAACTACAGCCAGCCGCGCTCGGTGGCGATCAGGACCGCCTGAGCGCGATCGACCGCGCCCAGCTTGCCGTAGATGTTGTGCAGGTGGGTGCGAACCGTGCTCGTCGAGAGCGTCAGCTCGTGGGCGATCTGCTTGTAGACCTTGCCCTCGGCGAGCCGCTGCAGGACGCCGAGCTCGCGTCCGGACAGCGGACAGGGATCGACGTGGCGCTGGCGCTGGCTGGAGGAGCTGGGCAGCTCGTACATCACCCGCCTGCAGCTCCTGCGGACCGATGCCGATGATCCGCGCGGTCTGCAGCATCTCCGCGGAGGAGACCTGGGCGCCCTGCTCGTAATGCGCGAGCATGTCCGCCAGGCGGATGAAGGCCGCCTCGCCCTCGACATCGGGGTTGTGATGGCGCTCGATCGCGGTGGCGATCGTGCCCGGTAGGCCCCAGCGCCGGGCGAGCACGCCGCCTACGAGCGCGTGATCGACGCCCAGCTCGCGGCGCTCCTGGTGGATGCGTTCCTCGGGGGTCTTTGCCCCGAGATGCACCTGCGCGGGATAGCCGGGGTAGGCGTGCAGCAGGACGAGCTTGCCGATGTCGTGCAGCAGGCTCGTCACGGTCAGGCGATCGCGGTGCTCGTAGCCGACCTCCGCCGCGACGCGGTCGGCCGCGCGCTGGGTCGCCAGAGCATGCAGTCGGAAGCGCTCCGGCGCCGCGTCCCACACGCTCGAGCGCTCGAAGAATTCAAATGTGCGCACCCGGCCCGCCAGCGCCTGCACCACCTGGGGGCTGAGCAGCTCCACGGCTCCGACAACCGTGTCCACGCGCACACGGCGAGCGGTCCTGCGACCTGGTTGGCGACACGCAGCACGGCGATGATCAGCGCCACATCCGACTCCACGGCGGTAACGATGTCCGCCGTGGCCACGTGATCCCCGGACATCACCGCGAGCAGGCGGTTGCGCGACTCGGCGAGCGCGGGAAAGGCCTCGAGCGCCTCGAAGGCCATCGTCAGGCGGCGACCGTGCCCCTCGTTCTGATGGCGCGCGCCGGGCGTCGCGGCGGATCCGCCTGCGCCGGCGCTCTACCTCCGCGGAGCGGCCCTTCGTAGTCGCTGCTCGCTTTGGCTTGGAAGCTGTGACCTGCATGCGTCCGAGATACCTGCCTCGCGATCGCCGGCTACCCGAATGGGTGATGCCGTATCGGGGTCCTATCGGCACATCGGGGCAGATTGTTGAACGGATCGTTGAACGCAAGCCGGCACCGGCTCCAGGCTCACAGCACCCGATCGATGCGCCGCAGCGTCTCCTCGCGGCCGAGCAGCGCGACGCTCTCGAAGATGCCAGGTGAGATCGTCGTGCCGGAGATCGCCACGCGCAGTGGCTGATAGACGCGCGCGCGGCTTGCAGCCCAGACGCTCGAGCAGCCCTTCGAGCGCCGCTCGCACGCCCGCCTCATCGAAGTCGGCGAGCCTCGGCGAGCGCCGCGCGAGCCTCGAGCGAGCAGCGGCGCGCCCATCCTCTCCCAGCCACTTCTCCCGCGCCGCCGGGATCGTCCTGGGGCCCGTCGAAGAGGAACCCGGACAGCGGCCAGAAGTCAGCGAGCGTGTGGATCTTCTCCTGGCTGATCGCGACCGCCCCCGCGAAGCGCTCGTCCTCGCGCGCTCCGGGATGGCCGCCGGCTCCGTCGAGGAACTCCCCGACCAGACCGGCCAGCTCATCGCGCGGGCAGCTCGCGGATGTGGACGCCGTTCAGCCACTTCAGCTTCGATCTCGTCAAAGCGCGCCGGGTTGCGGCTCACCCGCTCCAGCGTGAAGCGCTCGATCAGCTCGGCCGTTGAGAGCACGGTCTGATCGTCGCCCGCGCCCCAGCCGAGCAGCGCCAGGTAGTTGCGGACCGCCGCCGGGCAGATAGCCGGCGTCGCGCAGCTCCTGCACCGAGGCGGCGCCATGGCGCTTGGAGAGCTTCTTGCCGTCGGGTCCGTGCAGCAGCGGCAGGTGCGCATACAGCGGCAGCGGCCGCTCGGCGCCGAAACCGGCCGCTCTGGCCGCCTCCAGCACGAGCACCTGCTTGGGCGTGTTCGAAAGGTGATCCTCGCCACGCACCACATGCGTGATGCTGAGCATCGAGGTCGTCGATCGCGACCGCGAAGTTGTAGAGCACCGAGCCGTCCGCGCGCGCGATCACCGGATCGTCGAGGTGGACGTGCGCGAAGCGCGTCTCGCCGCGGATCGCGTCGTGCACGACGGTCTCGCCTTCGTCGGGCACGCGCAGGCGTACCGCCCCGTCGAGCTCAGCCTCGCCGCGGAACCCGCGCTCGGCGCCGTGGAGCTGCTTGTAGGCCTTCACGTCCTCCGCGGTCGCGCTGGAGCGGTAGGCGTGCCCGCCCTCCAGCAGCGCCTGCGAGCGCCTCGCGGTGGCGCTCGGCGCGCTCTGTCTGCATGATCGGGCCCTCGTCCCAGTCGAGCTCCAGCCAGCGCAGCGCGTCGAGGATCTGCTCCACGTTCTCCGGCAGTCGAGCGCTCGCGGTCGGTGTCCTCGATGCGCAGCACGAGCTTCCCGCCGGTGTGACGGGCGAGCAGCCAGTTGAACAGCGCGGTGCGCGCGCCGCCGATGTGCAGTGCCCCGGTCGGCGAGGGGGCGAAGCGCACGCGCATCGATTCGGCTCTGCGCGGCCGGTCTGGGCGGAAGCGGAAACCATAAGATCGCCGCCATGCTAATCGGAGCACACGTCTCGCCCGCGGGCGGCCTGCCGAAAGCGATCGAGCGCGGCGTGGAGCGCGGCTGCTCGTGCGATCCAGATCTTCAACCAGTCGCCGCGCATGTGGAAGCCGACGACCTACCGCGAGCGAGGACGTCGCGGCGTTCAAGGAGGCGATGGCCGCGAGCCCGATCGACGCGGTCCTGATCCACGCCGTCTACCTGCTGAACTGCGCAAGCGAGGATCCGGAGATCCGCGCCAAGTCGCTGACCTCGCTGACGCACTCGCTGCGCGTCGGGCACGAGATCGGCGCGAGCGGCGTGGTCCTGCACCCCGGCTCGGCGAAGACCGGGCACGTCGGCGAGGCGATCGCCCGGGCGGGCGAGACGATCGGCGAGGCCCTGAAGGAGAGCGAGGGCTGTGAGCTGCACCTGGAGAACACCGCGGGCACCGGCGGCACGCTCGGGCGCTCGTTCGACGAGCTCGCGGCGCTGCTGGAGGCCTCCGGCGGCGGCAAGCGGCTGGGAGTGTGCCTGGACTCCTGCCATCTGCTCGCCTCCGGCTATGACATCCGCAGCGACCAAGGGCATGAGCTCGACGCTGAGCGAGGCGACGCGCAAGCTCGGACGCGGCAAGATCCGCTCGCTGCACCTCAACGACTCCCAGACCCCACTCGGCTCAAACCGCGACCGCCACGCCAACCTCGGCGCCGGCGAGCTCGGCGAGGCAGGGCTGCATGGCGTTCCTGTCCGCGCCGGGCCTGCAGAAGCTGCCCTGCGTGCTCGAGACCCCGGGCGAGAACCGCGAAGGACCCGGACGCAAGGAAATCGAGCTGGCGATAGAACTGCGCGAGCGGGGCATCGCCGCCCGCAAGAAGTGAGCTCGGCGGACTCTCGGCTCAGCCGGTGGCCGGCGGCCGACGGGCATCGGCGCGAGCGCGTGTTCTAGCTCCGGCACGCAAGGTCGGCGTGTGCTGCACGCGGTAGGTCTCGCCGAGGCGCACGCCGGCGGGTGCCGGTGCTCGTGTCGATCTCGAGCACGACCTCGGCGGGACCGGGATTTTCCTCGATCAGCTGCTTGCAGTCATCGATCGCGCTCGTCCGGCAGGCAGGCAGCGTCGACGCGCAGGCGCACCGGATGGGCCAGCGCCGTGGCGGTCTTCGCGGCCACGTCGGCCTGCGTGCGGGCGCGCTCGATCTCCTCCTCGGAGGGTGCAAAGGCCTCGACCGACTGCACCACCAGGCATGTCTTGCCGGCTTCCTTGTGGTCGACGCGGCCACGCACGAGCACGACCTGGTCGACGGCCAGCGCCGCCTCGTGCTCGGCGATCGCCTTGCCGAACACGATCATCTCGACGGCTCCCGCGAGGTCGTCGAGCGTCGCGAACATCATCGGATCGCCGTTGCGGGTGCGGATCCGCTTGGCCTCGGTGATGATCCCCCCGACGGTCACCAGGTCCTTGTCGCGGCGATCCGCGAGCGCCGAGAGCGGGCAGTCGACGCGGCGCTCGCAGCGCCTCGCGCAGCGGCTTCAGCGGATGCGCGGAGACGAACAGGCCGATCGCTTCCTTCTCCACCGCCAGCAGCTCGGCCTGCTCGAACTCCTCGGTCGGGATCGGCGGGTGGATCGGGCGCGCCAGGCCGAACCGAAACCGTGCCGCCGGCGGCGCCCGGCGCTCTGCGTCGGCCGGCTGCACGCCGATGCTCCGTGCGCTGGGGGTATCCAGGTCGAAGATCGAGCCCTGGCCGATCAGCGCGTCCTGCTGGGTCTTCTGACCCGCGCCCTGGGCCTGCTCGAGCACCGCCAGCATGCCCTTGCGGGTCGCGCCGGTGGAGCCGAAGGCGCCGCACTTGATCAACGCCTCGATCGCCTTCTTGTTGACCGTGCGGTTGTCCACGCGCTCGCAGAAATCCCACAGCGAGCTGAACTTCCGGGCTGGCCGGCCTTCCTGCCGCGCCCGCTTGATCGCCTCGACCGCCTGGTAGCCGACGCCCTTGACGGCGTCCAGGCCGAAGCGGATGTTGCCCTGCACGACCGTGAACTCGTGGTCTGGGAGGTTCACGTCCGGCGGCAGGATCTCGATCCCCATCTCCTCGCAGCGCGCCACGAAGAACGGGACCTTGTCCTTCGTGGACATCACCGAGGAGATCAGCGCCGCCATGTACTCGGCCGTGTAGTTGGCCTTCAGCCAGGCGGTGCGGTAGGCGATCAGCGCGTAGCAGGCGGCGTGGCTCTTGTTGAACGAGTAGTCGGCCGACTTTTCGTTGGTCTGCCACAGCAGATTCGGTCACCGTCGGGCTGGTGCCAGAGGCGCGGCAGCCCTCGACGAACTCCGGCTTCAGCGCGGCCATCGCGGCGCGATTCTTCTTGCCGATCGCCTTGCGCAGATCGTCCGCCTTGGCCCCGGAGAAGCCGGCGATCTCCTTGGAGATCTGCATCGCCTGCTCCTGGTAGAGGATCACCCCGTTGGAGGACTCGAGGATCGTGCGCAGGCGCTCGTCGGGATAGGAGATCGTCTCCGGGTTGTGCTTGCCCTTGGCGTACACCGGGATCTGGTCCATCGCGCCCGGGCGGTAGAGCGCGTTGAGCGCGACGAGGTCGTTGAACTCGTCTGGGCGGACCTTCTTCAGCGCCTCGCGCATGCCCTCGGACTCGAACTGGAACACGCCCGTGGAGTCCCCGCGGGCGAGCATCTCATAGGTCGGCGCGTCGTCGAGCGGGAGCGTCGTCATGTCCGGGCGAGCGACCCGTTGCCATGCGTCGACGCTCGAGCGCTCGATGATGTCGAGCGCGTCCTCGATCACGTCGAGGTTGCGCAGGCCGAGGAAGTCCATCTTCAGCAGGCCGATGTCCTCGATCGGCTTCATCGAGAACTGGGTGACCGTGCGCTAGACGCGCTCGCCGTGCTCGTCGGTGCCGCCGTCGGCGAGCTGCAGGGGCACGATGTCGGTCAGCGGCCGATCGGCGATCACGACCGCCGCGGCATGGATCGAGGAGTTGCGCACGATCCCCTCCAGGCCCTGTGCGACGTCGATGATCTGCTTCGCGGTGGGATCCTCGTCGCAGGCCTTGCGCAGCGGCTCGCCGCTGCTTCAGGCATTCCTCGAAGGACGGCGAGCGGCCCATGATCGGATCGGGGATCAGCTTCGCCAGGCGATCGCCGGCGCCGTAGTCGAAGCCGAGCACGCGCGCCGCGTCGCGCGTGGCGGCGCGGGGGAACATCTTGCCGAAGGTGACGATCTGCGCGACCGACTCGCGCCCGTACTTCTCGGTCACATATCTCATCACCCGCTCGCGCCCGCGCACGGAGAAGTCGATGTCGATATCCGGCATCGACACGCGCTCGGGGTTGAGGAAGCGCTCGAACAGCAGGTCGTAGCGCAGCGGGTCGACATCGGTGATCGCCAGGCAGTAGGCGACGATCGAGCCGGCCGCCGAGCCACGGCCGGGGCCGACCGCGATGCCGTTCTCCTTGGCGAACTTGACGAAGTCCCAGACGATCAGGAAGTAGGCGTTGAAGCCCATCCGGTCGATCACGCCGAGCTCCATCTCCATCCGCTCGAGCGCCTCGGCGGGCGGCGGGTCGCCGTAGCGCAGGCGCAGCCCCTCCTGCACCCGCGCGCGCAGGTACTCGCGCTCGGGCATGCTCGTCGGGCGTCGGGTAGCTGGGGATCAGCTGCTTGTCGAGCTCGAGCTGCACCGAGCAGCGCTCGGCGATCTCCAGGGTGCTCGCGATCGCCTCGGGCCACTCCGCGAAGGCGGCGATCATTTCCGCCGCAGTCGCGCAGGTAGAACTCGTTGGTCTCGAAGATCATCTTCGGCGCGGCGAGCGTGCTCTTGGTCTGCACGCACAGCAGCGCCGTGTGGTGGCCGTGGTCCTCGCGGCGCAGGTAGTGCACGTCGCCGGTGCCCACGAGGCTGCCGCCGACTTCGCGGGCGATGCGGACGATGCCCTCGTTGCACTTGTCCTGGTCGGCCAGCCCGTTCTTCTGCACCTCGAAGTAGACGTTCTCGGAGCCGAAGATGCCCAGCAGCTCGTCGGCATGCGCGCGCGCGTCGTCCTGGCGGTCCTCGAGCAGGCGCTGGCAGAAGCGCGAGGCCAGGCAGCCGGTGAGCGCGATCACCCCCTCGGAGTGGCGCTCGCACCTGGGCGAGGTCGACCGTCGGCTTGCCGCGGTGCAGACCCTCCAGGAAGCCGGCGGAGGAGAGCTTGACGAGGTTGCGGTAGCCGGCGTCGTCGGCGGCGAGCAGCGTCAGGTGGTTGCGCTCGACGCGTGCCGGCGGCCCGACTCGCGGCCGTGTGGTCGTCGACGAGGTAGATCTCGCAGCCGACGATCGGCTTGACGCCGTGCTTGGCGCAGGCCTTGTGGAGCTCGACCGCGCCGTTCATCACGCCGTGGTCGGTCAGGCCGAGCGCGGGCTGGCCGAACTCCGCCGCGCGCGCCGCCAGCGCGTCGATCTTGCATGCGCCGTCGAGCAGCGAGTACTCGGAGTGCACGTGCAGGTGGGCGCAGGAGGGGGTGCTCACTGGGACTGGATGTTAGGCGGCTCGGCGGCGGCGGAGCGGCGCTCACGCCGCTGTTTGCGCCTTCTCTTCGACCGGGTCAGCAGCGACATGCTGTGCTTGTGCGGCGCGCGCTTCCGCGGACGCGACGGAGGCCGCTCGAGCTCGACGGAGCGTCGCGGCCGCCTCACGGCGGGTTGCCGTGCTGAGCGGCGACGCCTCGGCACGCGCGCGCAGCCGCTCGACGGCAGCTCGCCAGGGCATCGGCCAGCTCCTCGCGCTGCTCGTCGGGCAGCCGACGCTGCGGGCTGCTGCGCCTGGGCTCACGCGCGGTCGGCAGCTCGCAAGCTGGGCCACGACGCCCTTCAGCTCCGCGACGAGCAGCTCCATCCGCCGGTAGCCGGCGCGCATGTCCGCGAGCTGGCGCTCGGCCCGCTCGCGCGCGGAGCGCTCGAAGTCGATCTCGCGGCGGATCTCCAGGGCGCGGCGCTCCAGCTCGGAGAGACGTATTTGCAACTCGCGCTCGCCACGGTCGCACGGCCATCTGCTCGGCCGCCGCAGCCTGCTCGGCCTCGTCGAGCTCGCGCTGGGCGCTCTCCAGGCGCTCGGCCAGCTCGCGCGCATGGTGCTCGCTGGCGCCCAGACGGCGGGTGAGGCGGTCGATCTCGGCGCGACTGTCGTGCTCTGAGCGCGTGCGACGATCCTCGGCCTCGACGCGCAGCTGCTGCTCGGCGTACTCGCGCTGCTTGACACGGCGCAGCTCGTGCTCGCGCTCGGCGACCGCCGCCTGCTCGGCGGCGAGTCGCTCGGCGAAGATCGCCCGCTCCTCGGCCGCCTCGCGCACCCTCTGCTGCAGGCTCGAGAGGTGGGTCTCGAGCGTCTGCACCGTCGCCTCGGCCGCCTCGGCGCGGCGGGTGAGCGCGTCGCGCAGGGCTGGCTGGGCTCCGAATCCACCGCGCGGCGGGCGCGGCGCTCAGCCAGCAGATCGCGGTCGGTCGACCACGGCGGCTCTCCCAGGTGTCTCTGATCCCTCGGCCATCATCACGTGACCATCAGGCTATGGATGAGACCGGACGCGATCGGTCAGCCGAGCGCGCGACGCGCGAGCGCCACCGCGAGCGCTCCCGCGGCGAGGGCCGCGAGGCCCGCTGACGCGCTGCGGTGCGGGCGCTGGGCAGCCGGCGCAGGTAGCGGTGGCGCACGTACCACTTCCCGCCCTCCCACACCGCGTATCCGAGGAGCTTCTACGCGGATCTGTTCATTGCAGCCGATGCTACCCGTCACCCGGCGCTTCATGCATCGTCATGGATCCGGCTCTACTCGTTGCGCAGGCGCCAGGCCATGCGCGACTGCAGCGACCACAGCTCGATGAAGCCGGGCGAGGCGGTCTGCGAGAAGAGGCCGCCGGACTCGCGCGAAGGAGGCGAGGCTCGCGTCGTAGACGGCGCCCGGCGCGGAGCGGGTCACGACCCGGGCGTGACCCTTGTAGAGCTTGATCCCGATCGTCCCTGAGACGTGCTCGTTGACGTGCTCCATGTAGGCGTCGAGATCGCCGCGCAGCGGCTCCCACCACAGCCCGGCGTAGACGAGGTAGGCCCACTGGCGCTCGAGCTGGGCCTTGAACTGGTTCTGGTGGATCGTGCAGACGAGCCGCTCGAGCTCGCGGTGGGCGGGCAAGCAGGATCGCGGCGGCGGGCACCTCGTAGATGTCGCGCACCTTCAGTCCGACGATCCGGTCCTCGATGTGGTCGAGGATCCCCACGCCGTGACGAGCGCCGATCTCAGCCGTCCGTTCGAGCAACTCGACGAGCTCCAGTCGCTCGCCGTTCAGCGCGACGGGGACCCCCCGCTCGAACTCGATCTCGACGACCTCCGGCTCGTCGGGCGCCCGCTCGGGGGGCGTGACGAGCTGGAACACGTCGTCCTGCGGCGCATGGGCGAGGTCCTCGATCCAGCGGCCCTCGGAGGAGCGACCCCAGAGGTTGTCGTCGATCGAATATGGCGCGCTGCGACTCCGCCCTGGCGATGACTTGATCGGGATGTCGTGCTCGTGCGCGTAGGCGATCTCCTCCTCGCGGCCCATCTGCCAGGAGCGCACGGGCGCGATCACCTTCAGCTCGGGGGCGAGCGTCGCGACGGTCGCCTCGATCCGCACCTGGTCGTTGCCCTTGCCGGTGCAGCCGTGAGCGATCGTGTCGCAGCCGGTCTTGCGCGCGTGCTCGACCGCGAGCTTGGCGATCAGCGGTCGGCCGAGCGCGGTGAACAGCGGATAGTCGCCGTAGAGCGCGTTGGCCTTGATCGCCGGGAGCTACGTACTCGCGCGCGAACTCCTCGCGCGCGTCGAGGACGTGGCACTCCAGCGCGCCGAGCCGCATCGCCTTGTCTTCGATCACCGCGTAGTCCTCGCCCGGCTGGCCGAGGTTGACGGTCAGGCAGACGACCTCGGCGTCGTACTCGTCCTGGATCCACTTCAACATCACGCTCGTGTCGAGGCCGCCGGAGTAGAGCAGCAGCACACGATGAACCTCGGCGGGGTCGGCCTCGTAGGAGGCGGTTCGCGGCGGGAAGCTGCGGGTGGAATCATCGGACACGGCGGCGAACCCTATCTTTCGTCATGCCCGGCGAGCGCCGCGCCCAAACGCTCGAGCGCATCGTCGATCTCGGACTCGGAGACGATCAGCGGCGGCAACAGCCGGACCGTCGTGGGCCCGGTGGCGTTCACGATCAGCCGCTCCGAAAGCAGCGCGCGACGTACGACCTCGGGCGCCGGCACGTCCAGCTCGCAGGCGAGCATCAACCCACGACCGCGCACCGCGATGACGTGCGGAAGCGTCTCGAGACCCTCCGCGAGCCGCTGGCCCAGCTCGCGCACGCTGGCCAGCAGCGCGGGGTCCTCGGTCACCTCCAGCGCGGCGAGCGCCGCCTGCGGCGACGACGGGTCCTCCGGCGAACGTGGAGCCATGGTCGCCCGGGGGCGAGCACATCCGCGAGCCGCTCGCCGGTGATCAGCGCGCCGATCGGCAGCCCGCCGCCGAGCGCCTTGGCGACGGTGATCGCATCGGGGACGACGCCGCTCTGCTCGATAGGCCCACAGCGTGCCGGTCCGGCCCATCCCGGACTGGATCTCGTCGAAGATCAGTGCCGCGCCGTGCTCGTCGCAGGCCTCGCGCGCCGCCTGGAGCGTCTCCTCGGAGAGCACGTTCACGCCGGTCTCGCCCTGGATCGGCTCGAGGAATCACGGCGGCGGTATGCGCGTCGACCGCGGCGGCGATCGCCGCGGGCGTGGGATCGACCGCGCGGAAACCCGGGACGAGCGGCGCGAACGGCGCTTGCTTTGACTCCTGCGGGGTGGCCGACAGCGCGCCGTAGGTGCGACCGTGAAAGGCGCCGTGCACGACCACGATGTCGCCCCCGAGGCGAGCCTTGCGAGCGAGCTTGATCGCGGCCTCGTTGGCCTCGGCGCCGGAGTTGCAGAAGAAGACCTTGCCGCCGAGGCTCGACTTCGCAAGGCGCTCGGCCAGGCGCATCGCGGGCTCGGTGTAGAACAGGTTGCTGACGTGCATCAGCCGCCCGGCCTGCTCGCGCACGGCCGCCACCACCCGGGGATGACAGTGGCCGATGTTCGTGACGGAGATGCCGCAGAGGAAGTCGAGATACTCGCTCGCCCTCGCTCGTCCCACAGGTGTGCGACCCTCCCCGCGCACGAACTCGACCGGGAACCGCGCGTAGGAGTGAATCACATGCTCATGCTCGAGCTCCTGGAGCTCAGCCAGGCTCATGGAGCTCCCTCGATCTTCGTGCCGACCCCAGCGTCGGTGAACAGCTCCAGCAGCAGCGAGTGCGGAGTGCGCCCGTCGAGGATGTGCGCGGCGCTCACACCCTGATGGATCGCGTCGAGACAGGCCTGCAGCTTGGGGCGCATGCCTCCCTGCAAGCTCGGCAGCGAGTCTTCGACCTCCTCCGCCGAGGCCTGACCGATCAGGCTCCGTGGATCGGCTGGGTCGCGCAGCCAGCCGGGGACGTCGGTGAGGAAGATCACCTTCTGCGCGCCCATCGCGCCCGCCACCGCGCCGGCGGCCTCGTCGGCGTTGACGTTGTAGGAGCGCCCATCGCGATCGGCCCCCACGGAGGCGATCACGGGGATGTAGTCGCTCGCGATGTGCTCGATCACGCCGACGTTCACCCGCTCGATCCGCCCGACGAAGCCGATGTCCTCGCCGTCCGGGGCCCGCGCGGCGCGCGACCCGAAACAGCGAGCCGTCATCGCCGCACAGGCCGACCGCGGGCTGCCCGTGCCGGCGAGGCGCAGGACGATTTCCTTGTTGACCTTGCCGACGAGCACCATCTTCGCGACCTCGACGGTGTGCGCGTCGGATACTCGCAGGCCACCGACGAACTCGACCGGCAGGCCGAGGCGCTCCATGTAGGCGGTGATCTCCGGGCCGCCGCCGTGGACGACGATCGGGTTCAGCCCGACGTACTTGAGCAGCACGACATCGCGTGCGAACTCCTCCCGCAGCGCGGGATCCTCCATCGCAGCGCCGCCGTACTTGATCACCACGGTCTTGCCGTGGAACTCCCTGATGTAGGGAAGCGCCTCCAGAAGCGTGCCGACGTCGCGCATCAGTTGATCCTCCGATTTGAGTGGGCCGTGGAGAGACTCATGTCGTGTAGTCGGCGTTGATCGTCACGTACTCATGAGAGAGGTCGGAGAAAAACACCTCGGTCTCGGCCCCGTCCCCCGGCGAGAGTGATCTCGTATTCGACTTCCTTGGCCTTCAACGCCTCCTCCGAGCCGCGCTTCGTCGTAGTCGATCGCGGCGCCGGCCGAGCACACATGGATGCCCTCGAGCGAGATGTCCACTGCGAGCGGGGCAGTGAATCGATCTCGGCCACTCAAAGCGGCGCCGACGGCCTGGACGATCCGCCCCCAGTTGGGGTCGCCGCTGTGCAGCGCGGCCTTGACGAGCGGCGAGTTGGCGACCGCGCGCGCGACCGCCTCGGCGTCCTCGATGTGCCCGCCGCGAACGAGCACTCGCGCGATCCGCGCGGCGCCCTCGCCGTCGGCGACCATCATGATCGCGAGCTGGCGCAGCAGCGCGTCGAGTGCCTCGCCGAAGCGCAGCTCGTCCTCTGACTCCGGGGCGAGCTGCACCCCGGAGGCGCCGGAGCACATCAGCACCGCGATGTCGTTCGTCGAGAGCTGGCCGTCGACCGAAGCGCGGTCGAACGAGCGCTTGACCGTGACGCCGAGCAGCAGATCCGCGGTCGCGGGCGCGAGCGCTGCGTCGGTCTGGACGAAGCAGAACATCGTCGCAAAACGCGGTGAGATCATGCCGGCGCCCTTGCACTGCGCGGTCGAGACGAACCGAGCCACCGGACAGCTCGACCTCCAGGCAGGCGCGCTTCTCGAACGCGTCGGTCGTCTGGATCGCCTGCTGAAAGTCCGCATCGCCCTCGCGGCGCAGCTCGCCGTGAGCGGCGAGAATGCCCTTCAGCACCGAATCCACCGGCAGGTAATGACTGATACCGCCGGTCGAGGCGAGTGCCACCGTGGACTCCTCCACGCCGACGCGCCATCGCCGCGGCGCCCTGTGTCTTGGCGGCGTCGTCGAGTCCGCGCCTGCCGGTCGCGGCGTTCGCGCAGCCGGCGTTGGCGAGGATCGCCCGCAGGGCGTCCAGCCGGCAGCGCTCCTGGCTGAGAAGCACCGGCGCCGCCGGCGTAGCCGAGGCGGTGAAGCGCGCGGCGCTGACCGGCGTCCTCGGCGTCGCACACGAGCAGGCCGAGATCGCGGTTGCCGCTGGGCTTGATCCCACACGCCACCCCCGCGGCACGGAAGCCGGCAGGCAGTCCCGCGGCGGGCCCGAGGTCGCGCACGTGCTGGGGCGCCGGCACCCAGCGGGAATGAAAGAAGGGCTGTGGGGGCCCCGCGGCCAGCGCCGATCGCCAAACACGTCTTTGCCCGCGCTCATAGCAATCCCTCGGTCTCTGGCAAGCCCGAACATCACGTTCAGGTTCTGGACCGCCTGCGAGGAGGTCCCCTTCCAGAGGTTGTCGATCGCCGACAGCACGACGATCTTGCCCGTGTGCTCGCTGAGAACGACGTGCAGACGACAGAAGTTCGTCTCCCGCACGTCGCGCACCTCGGCCGGTGCTGGGGTCAACTCGACGAACCGCTCGGTCGCGTAAGCGTCCTCGTACATCGCGTCCAGCTCATCCTGGGTGAGCGGCCGCGTGGGCGTCACGTAGCAGTCGACCAGCTCGCCCTGGTCGAGCGGCACGAGATGCGGCGTGAACTGCACACGTCAGATCGCGGATTGCTGGGGTCCAGCTCACTCGAGCTGCTCCTCGATCTCGGGCGTGTGGCGATGATGGACGATGTTGTACGGGAGGATGTTCTCGCCGCTATTGGAGAAGTGCGTCTGCCAGGTGGCCGCGCGCCCGGCGCCGGAGAGGCCCTGCTTGGCGTCGATCACGAGATCGGCGATCAACCCGGCGCGCGCGAGCGGCGCGAGCGCGAGCGTCGATGCGGTCGGATAGCAGCCCGGCGTCGCGACCAGCCCAGCGTCGCGGATCGCCTCGCGGTGGCAGCTCGGTGAGCCCGTAGACCGCTTCGGCGAGCAGCTCGGGGTGCGGATGGGGGCCGTACCACTGCTCGTAGGTGGCGAGCTCGCGCAGTCGGAAGTCGGCGCTGAGGTCACACACGCGCACGCCGCGGGCGCGCAGCGCGGCCACGACCGGGGCCGACGCCGCATGTGGGTAGGCGACCACGGCCGCATCGATCCCCGCGCTCGCGCCGGATGCGTTGGTCAGCCGCTCGATGTCCAGCTCTTCGATCTTGAGCGGCACGCGATAGCGGGGATAGAGGTCTTCGAGCGTGCGCCCGACCTCTGAGCGCCCGGTGATCACTCGCGAGCTCGAAACCAGGGTGGCGCCACAGCAGGTGCGCGGCGAGCGCGCCGGCGAAACCGGTGGCGCCCGCGACGAGCACGCGCGGAGAGCCGGGCGCGACTCCCTGGAGCGGAGTCCCGCCGGGCGCGGTACGCGTCGAGTCGAGCTCAGCCACGCAGCTCACCCCCCAACTCGCCCAACGCCGCCACGATCCTCGCGCGCGCGGGAGCCACATCCTCGTCGGTGAGGGTCCTGTCCTGCGCCCTGAACGACAGCGCCAGCGCCAGCGAGCGCTTCCCCTCTCCCACCTGCGGGCCGGTGTAGACGTCGAACACGCTCACATCGTCGAGCATCTCCCCACCTGCCTCCTCCACGCCCTCCAACACCTGAGCGGCGGCGATCTGCTCGGGCAGGACGACCGCGAGGTCCTGGCGCAGCGACGGCACCGACGCGAACGACTCGAAAGCCGGCACGGTTGGGGATGCGGCGGCGAGCTTGCCCAGGTCGATCGCGAATACAGCGGTGCGCTCCAGGTCCCACTGCTCGGCGACCAGCGGGTGCACCTCCCCCACGAAGCCCAGCCGACGCTCCCGTCCCTCCCCCCCGGCGAGCACCTCGGCGCAGCGGCCGGGGTGCAGGAAGGGCCACTCATCGGCCGGCTGCACCGACCAGGCGACATGGAAGGAGTCGAGCACCCCTTCGAGCAGCGCCTTGACCGCGAAGAAGTCCGCCTCGCGGGTGGACGAGCCTGTCGATTCGCGCCAGGATTTGGACGCCCACCCACCCAGCGCGCCGGTCAGCAGGGCACCGAGCGCGTGGTGTTCCTCGACGGGAGTTGCGTTCGCGCGATCGCTCGCGACGGCGGTGGACTCATGGCTTTGCTCGATGGCAGCACCGACACGTGCGGCGCGGTATACGGCGCCGGACTCGAAGATCGCCACATCCGGCCCGTTGCGGGCGACGTTGTGCCGCGCGGCGTCCAGCAGCGAGCCGAGCAATGTCGGGCGCATCGTCGACTGAGTCTCCGACATCGGGTTCTCCAGCCTGCACCACCTGGCGCAGCGGGTGTTCTCGGGCAGGCGCAACCGGTCGAGTAGGCCGGGATCGGTGAAGCTCCAGCCGACCACCTCGTGCAGGCCCCGGCCAACGAGCGCGTCCTGCGCCGCGCGGCGCACTCGCTGCGCGTGGCTGAGCAGGCCCACCGCGCCGCGTCTCGCGGGTAACGTCGCCGGCAACTTCTCCAGGCCATCGATCCGCGCGACCTCCTCGATCAGATCGACCTCGCGCGTCACGTCCACGCGCCGCAGCGCCGGCACCGTCACGTCGAGGCCGGCTCCGTCCTCGCTGGCGCCCGCAGCTGGAGCCCGAGACACTCGAGCCGACCTGAAAATCGAGCGCCTCGCAGGATCTCCGCCTGGCGCTCCCGTGGCACCGGCAGCCCGAGGATCGCCTCCACCCTGCGCCTCCCTGCAGGCGGATCACCTGCTCAGGCGCTCCATCCCAGCCGATGTCGATCGTGCCGGGCGCGACCTTCGCGCCCGCAACACTCGATCAGCAGTCTGCGTCGCCACGGCCTGCGCGTGCAGGCACTGCTCGGGCGCCAGTCCCTTCTCGAAGCGCCCCGACGCCTCGCTGCGCAGACCGAGGCTCCACGACGTGCGATGGATGTTCGGGCCGCTCCACGTCGCCACCTCCAGCAGCACGCGCGTCGTCTCGGGCCGCACCTCCGAGCGGGCTCCCCCCTTCACGCCGGCGATCGATGTCGGCCCGTCGGCGTCGGCGATCACGACCATCTCTGCGTCGAGCGTGTGGGTCTCGCCGTCGAGCGTCTCCACCTGCTCGCCGTCAGCCGCGCGGCGCACCGTCAAGCGCGCGCCGGCCACGTGGTCGAGATCGAACGCATGCAGCGGCTGCCCGGTCAGCAGCATCGCGTAGTTGGTGATGTCGACGACGTTGTTGATCGGTTTCTGCCCGGCCGCCATCAGCCGCGCCTTCAGCCAGGGCGGCGAGGGCCCGACCTCGACATCCTCGAACACGCGCGCGGTGAAGCGCTCGCAGAGATCGGGGCACTCGACGACCACCTCGAGCGCCGTCCACAGGACCCGTCCGAACCCGGGTCCTCGCTCCAGGGCGCCGGCGCAGAGGCGCTCCCGTGGCCGCATGCAACTCGCGCGCGACCCCGTAGACCCCGAGACAATCCGGCCGGTTCGGCGTGATCTCCAGCTCCAGCACCTCGCCGGCGATCGGCAGCACGTCCGCGAGCGGCGTTCCCGGGCGGCAAACTCGGCGTCGATGCGATCGAGATCGTCCAGCACGAGGATCCCCTCGCTGGGTGAATCGGGGGGGCTCAAATCGAGCTCGGTCTCGGCGCAGATCATCCCTTCGGAGACGACGCCCCTGAGCTTCGCCTGCTTGATCTTCGTCCCATCGGGCATCACCGCGCCGGGCGTCGCGACCGCGACCGTCTGTCCCGCGGCGACGTTCGGCGCGCCGCAGACGATCGTCGCCGGCTCATCTCCCTCGTCATCGTCCGAGGTCGACCTTGCACACCTTCAGCCGGTCAGCGTCGGGGTGTTGCTCCACCTCCAGCACGCGTCCCACGACGAAGTTCTCGACGCGCGCCCACCCCGTGGTGATGGATCGCCTCGACCTTCGTCCCGGTCATCGTCAAGCGCTCCTCGATTGCCTTCGCGTCGAGCGTTCGGATCGCAGTATTCACGCAGCCAGTCCAGCGGAACCCTCATCAGAACTGCTCCAAGAATCTCAGATCGTTTTCGTAGTAGAGCCGCAGATCCGGGATGCCGTGCTTGAGCATCGCGATCCGCTCAACGCCCATGCCCCAAGCGAAGCCCTGCACCTTCTCCGGGTCATAGCCCGGGCGCGTTCGCCTCGGTGGTCGGCACGTAGGAGTAGACGTTCGGATCGACCTCGCCCGCGCCGAGCACCTCCAGCCAACCCTCTCCCTTGCACAGGTAGCAGCGTGCTCCGTCCTTCAGGAAGCCCTTCCCATCACAGTGAAAGCACGACACGTCGACCTCGACGCTCGGCTCGGTGAACGGGAAGAAGTGTGGCCTCAGCCGCACGTCGCGCTCGTCCCCGAACACAGCCCGCGCAAACGCCAGCAGCGTGCCCTTCAGGTCGCCCAGCGTGATGTCCTCGTCGACCGCCAGCCCCTCGACCTGGTGAAACTGGGGCGTGTGCGTGGCGTCGGAGTCGGGGCGGTACACCCGCCCGGGGATCACCACATACAGCGGCGGCGGGTGCGCTTCCATCGCGCGCACCTGCATCGGCGAGGTGTGCGTCCGCAGCACCAGACTCCTGCGCACGGCGGAGTCCCAACGCCTGTGTCGGCAGGCGTCTGCGTTACGCGAGCGCCTGGGTGGGGTCCTGGACGTAGAACGTGTCCGTCCGCGCCCGCGCGGGATGCGTCGGGGAGTGGTTCAGCGCATCGAAGTTGTAATGCACGGTCTCCACCTCCGGCCCCTCCATCACGGTGAAGCCCAACCCCAGGAAGATGTCTTCCAACTCGCGCATCGTCGCCGTCAAGCACATGCAGCCGGCCGATCGCGCTGCGGCGGGGCGCCGGGCAGCGTCACGTCGACGCGGTCCTCCTGCAGGCCGCGCTCCATCTCCGCCGCGCCCAACTGCGCCGCCCGCGCCTCGATCAACGCCTCCAGCGCCTGCCTGGCCTGATTGGCGGCCTTGCCGACCGCGCCCCGCTGCGCCGGCTCGAGCTCAGCCACGCCGCGCAACAGCTGCGGCAGCTCGGCCTTTCGGCCGAGGTAGCCCACGCGCAGTCCCTCCAGCGCCTCGCTGCTGTCGCCTGTGGCGATCTCTCCCTCGGCCTGCTGCTCGCAGTTGCTCGATCCGCTCGATCATTTCGTCGTGACCCTATCGTGGTCTCGGCCGCTCCCGCCTGGTCATCTCGTACAGCGCCACCGTCGCCGCCATCGCGGCGTTCAACGACTCGGCTCGGCGATCGGGATGTGCGCCGTGCGCTCGCACGCCGCCACGATCTCCGTCGGGCAGTCCCTCGCGCTCGGCGCCGACCAGCAGCGTGAGCGGACCCTCGACTGCTCGCACGCAAGGGCTCGCCCCCGTGGGCGACGAGCGCGACCCGCTCGCCCGGCAGCTCGGCGACCGACTCCACGCGCGCGATCTGCACCGCGAAGATCGCGCCCATGCTCGCCCTCACGGCCTTCGGCCCGTACGGATCGGCGCAGCCCGGGCCGAGCGCCACACTGCTCGCGCCAAACGCCTTCGCCGAGCGCAGCACCGTGCCGACGTTCCCCGGGTCGCCGACACCGTGCAGATACACGCACAACGGCCCGCTGTGGCTTCGCGGCCCAGCGCTGCTCGTACACGCCGATCACGCGCGTGCCCGAACCGAGCGTCGAGACCGCCGCCAGCGCCCGCCATCGACGTCGATGAAGCTCTCGCCCGCCGAGCTCCGAGCCCGCCACGCGATATCCCTCGACGCGCGTGCCTCCCGCCGCTCGGCCGCGGCGATCAGATCCTCGCCCTCGGCCAGCGAAGACGACCGCTCGCGCTCGCGCTCGCGCTTGCGCTGCAAGGCGACTGCAGTTGCTTCAGGCGTGGGTTCTGTTGAGAGGTGATCGTCATTGGCTCGTCAGGTTCAGCTCGGTTCAGTTCGTCCGGTGGGCCGTTCGTCCTTCGGTCGGATCGAAATCAGGTGGATCAGATCAGGCACAAAAAAGGGCGCCGTCCTTTTCAGGAGCGACGCCCGCGGGGCTCTTCTCTGTCGAGTGCTTGCCTAAGCAGCCGACGCCTCGCGGGCTGGCTCTCGGAGGTGGCCGCGGAGGCCGACGCCTCGCGGGAGACCTCCACAAATGCTCGGAACGTATCCGCGTCGCGCACGGCGATGTCCGCCAGCACCTTCCGGTCGAGCTCCACGCCGGCCAGCATCAGGCCGTGCATGAACGTCGAGTAGCTCATCCCGTTCTGCCGTGCCGCGGCGTTGATCCGCGTGATCCACAGCCTGCGGAAGTCGCGCTTGCGGTTGCGCCGGTCCCTGTAGGCGTAGGCGTCCGCCTTCAGCAACGCCTCCTTCGCGCGCTTGTAATTCGAGTGCGCCTCGCCCCGGAAGCCCTTCGTCAGCTCGAGTGTCGCCCGGCGCTTCTTCTTGGCGTGGACCGACCGCTTGACCCGCGTCATTTGCCCGACCCCCAGCATCCGCTTGATCCGCGGCGTGTCGTCGTCGGACATGATCTTCGGGCCGCCCAGCGCGCGCTTCTTTTTCGGCGACTTCTTCTCGAGGATGTGGCTCGTGAAGGGATGCCGCCCGCGCACCTTGCCGGTACCGGTGACTTTGAAGCGCTTCTTCGCGCCGGAGTGGGTCTTCATCTTGGGCATCGCGCGCGTGATTATGACACGGCGCTCGCCAGCGGTGCCCGCGTGGTCCTAGGTTTGGGGCTCGGCGACGGCGCGTCCAGCGCCGTCCACGGCCCGGCTCGGCCGCTCGCCGCGTCGCCGCGCTCGGCCTCGGTCGCAGCGGCGCCGTTCTCGCCGGAGGCCGCTCGGCGTCGCATCGGCGTCGTCGCGTCGCTCGCGGCGTCCTTGCGGCCGCCCGTTCTCGCCGGCGCCGCGTGGCCTCGGCCGGCGGCTCGCCGTCGCCGTGCGCATCCGCGTCAGCCGTGCCCGCCAGCACCGCTTTCGAGGGCGCCATCATCATCGTCATGTTGCGCCCTTCCTGCATCGGGCGCTGCTCGACCACGCCCAACTCCGCGAGCTCCTCGGCGAGCCGGTCGAGGATCATCGTGCCGCGCTCGGGGTGGGTCACCTCGCGCCCGCGGAACATGATCGTGACCTTGACCTTGTCCTTGTGCTTGAGAAAGCGCTCGACGTGGTGCTTCTTCGTGTCGTAGTCGTGCTCGGCGATCTTCGGCCGGAACTTGATCTCGCGGACGGTGATCTGCTGCTGGTGCTTCTTCGCCTGCTTGATCTTCTGCGCCTGCTCGTACTTGTACTTCGAGTAGTCGAGCACCCTGCACACCGGCGGGCGCGCCTCGGGCGCGACCTCGACCAGATCCAGGTCGCGCTCCTGCGCGAAGGTCAGCGCATCGGGCGTCTTCATCACGCCGACCTGGTTGCCCTCGTCGTCGATCACCCGGACCTCGGGCACGCGGATGCGCTCGTTGATCCTCGTCGTGTCCCGCTCGGGCGGGCGCCGGTCAAACCTGCGGGGAACCGGCACTAGCTGTCTTTTCCGCGCGTCAAGCTTTGATCTACGCGCGGCGATTTGAATTGGAGCTAAGGGCCTGGGGCTTCAACGAAGCCGAGTATAGCCGCTGCGGAGACGCCTCCTGTACTCCCGATCGGAGCGCTGCCCGTATCTCCCTTGCCGTGCTCGCGCACCGCGACCTCACCCGCCTGCATCTCGCGCTCGCCGACGATCAGCATCTGCGGGATCTTGCGCAGCTCGGCCTCGCGGATCTTCTTCCCGATCGACTCGCTGCGCTCGTCGAGCTCCACGCGCAGGCCGGCCTTCCGCAAGCGTGTCCCGCACGCCGGCGCCGTACTCGTTGAAGGGATCGGAGATCGGCAGCACGATCGCCTGCACCGGCGCCAGCCACAGCGGCAGCTCGCCCCCGTAGTGCTCGAGCATGATCCCGATGAAGCGCTCATAGGAGCCGAACAGCGCGCGGTGGATCATCACCGGGCGGTGCTCCTGGTTGTCCGCGCCCGTGTAGGTCAGACTCGAAACGCTCGGGCATCGAGTAGTCCAGCTGCACCGTCCCCAGCTGCCAGGAGCGCCCCAGCGAGTCGGTCATGTGCATGTCGATCTTCGGGCCGTAGAACGCGCCGTCGCCCGGGGTTCAGCTCGTACTCCGAGCCCCTGCGCGTCGAGCGCGCTCGTCGAGCTTCTCCTCGGCGCTGTCCCACATCTCATCCGTGCCGATCCGCTGCTCCGGGCGCGTCGAGAGCTCCAGGCGCACCTCGAAGTCGAACAGCGCGTACGTCGCGAAGGCCATCTCCAGGCAACCCCTGCACCTCCTCCTGGACCTGCTCCTCGGTGCAGAAGATGTGCGCGTCGTCCTGCGCGAAGTGCCTGACCCGCAGCAGCCCGTGCAGCACGCCCGAGGGCTCGTTGCGGTGCAGCAGGCCCGGCTCGGAGTAGCGCACCGGCAGGTCTCGATAGGAGTGGCGCTGCGAGGCGTACAGGTGGGCGTGCCCGGGGCAGTTCATCGGCTTCACGCCCATCTCGCGCTCCTCGACCTTCACCGTGAACATGTTCTTGCTGGTACTTCCCCCAGTGCCCCGAGGTCTTCCACAGCTCCGCGTCGAAGATCAGCGGCGTCTTCACCTCTGCGTACCCGCGCTCGCCGTCCCATCTCGCGCGAGACCGCGACCAGCTGGTTCCAGATCGCCGCTCCCGGCGGCAGCCAGAAGGCGGCGCCGGGCGAGACGTCGGAGAACATGAACAGGCCGAGCTCTTTCCCGAGCTTGCGGTGGTCGCGTTCCTTGGCACGCTCGACGCGCTCCAGGTACTCCTCGAGCTGCGCCTTGGAGAAGAACGCCGTGCCGTAGATCCGCGTCAGCATCGTCCTCGTCGAGTCTCCACGCCAATAGGCGCCCGGCGACCGACGTCAGCTTGAACGCGCCGACGCTCTTCGTGCTCGGCGCATGCGGGCCACGGCAGAGGTCCGTGAAGGGGCCGTTCGTATACAGCGAGACCGTCTCCAGCGGACCCGCCTCCCTCCCCGCCGCCCGCGGCGTTCGCGACCAGGTCGTCGATCAGCTCGACCTTGTAATCCTGCTCCTCCGCCGCGAAGCGCTCACGCGCCTGCGCCGGCGTGACGTCGAAGCGCTCGAAGCGCTCTCCGCGCCTTCACGTGCGCGCGCATCTGCTCTTCGATCTCCGGGAAGTCCCCCTCGGAGATCGACACGCCCGTCGGGAAACTCGAAGTCGTAGTAGAAGCCGTTCTCGATCGCCGGCCCGATCGAGATCTTCACGCCCGGCCACAGCTCCATCACGGCGGCCGCCAAGCACGTGCGCGGCGTCGTGGCGGATCAGCGCGAGCGCCTGCCTCCCCGCTCTTATCGGTCACGATCGCGATCCGCGCCCCGTCCGGCAGCTCGCGCGCGAGGTCACGCAGCTCCGGGGGAGCGGGATTCGGATCCGCGGGGCTCGCGGACCGGCGGAGTCCGTACCCGGGTGCGCTCACCTCGATCGCGAGCGCCGCGCGCGCCAGGCCCGGCCCGATCGCCGCGGCGGCGTCCGCGCCCGTGGCGCCGTCGCTTCAGCTCCAGAGCCTTTCCGTCCGGGAGTGTCACCGTGACCGCCATCTCGAGCCTGGAGGCTACCCGCCCGCCCGCGAGGAACCCGGCCAAGTGGTCTAGGGCGCCGGCTTCCGAGCTCGTGGTGAGGCAAACCGCGCGTTGCAAATGCAGACAATCGTCTGCAGCTTCTGCCATCATCGCGCGATGGACAACAGCGAGCAGGTCTCCATCGCCATCACGCTATCCCCCGACCCAGGTAGACGAGGTGGTGCGCGCCGCCTCCCGGAGCCGCGCCCCGAGCATCTCCACGCTGATCGCGGACTCACTCAACGCGCCGCGCACTCCTGAAGAGAATCCAGCTGGCGGGCTATCTGCCGCTCGACCGGCCAACCCGCACTTGTCTCGCTCGCTGCTGCGAGGACTCTCGCTGCTCACCTGCTTTGGCCCCGATGGGGCCGCGCGTGGGATCGTGGAGCTCGCCCACGACGCCGGCATGAGCCCCTCCACCGCTCATCGCTACGCCTCCACGCTCGTGGAGCTCGGCCTGCTCGAGCGCTGACCCCAAGAGCCGCAAGTACCGGCTGCCCGGAGGCATCAGCAAGAAGCTCCCGAGGCAAGCTCCACGGAGCCTGAGCAAGACGACCGTCCGGTGCTCACGCGAGCATCGCGGACTATGAAACTTCTAGGCGTCTCGATCGGGCAGGCGCGTCTGATCTCAGCGAGCGAGTCGATCGCGCGTCGCGATCCCGTAGCCGTGTCGATCCTCTGGCGGGTCTTCACGGTCAACGCGCTCGTCTTCGGGATGGCGGTCTTCATCCTGATCGTGAGTCCCGCGACGATCCACACGCACATCAGGTTCACGCGAGCTCGTCGTTCTGGTCGTCGGGCTGGTGGTGACGCTGGCGTCGATCTGGTGCTGCTAACCCTGGTGCTGTCTCCGCTGCGCAAGCTGGCGACGCTGATGGGCGATATCGACCCGATGCGCCCGGGCCAACGCGCCGTCGTGGTAGCGGCTGGGCCAGCAGTGAGACGCTCGCGGTATCCGAGGCGTTCAACACGATGCTCGATCGGATCGAGACCGAGCGGCGCGAGAGCGCCCAGCGCGCGCTCGCCGCACAGGAGGCCGAGCGGCTGCGCATCGCCCGCGAGTTGCACGACGAGGTCGGCCAGACCTTGACCGCCGTCGCGCTGCGCGCCGAACGTGCTGCCGGCGACTGCCGGCGACCGCGCTCCAGCGCATGCGCGGAGATCGTCGCAGACGGTCCACCACAGCCTCGAAGACGTGCGCCGCATCGCCCGCGAGCTGCGCCCGGAGGCGCTCGACGATCTGGGGCTGGTCGACGCGCTGATCTCGCTCTGCCTGAGGATGGAGCGCCAGGGCGCGGTGCAGGTATCGCGTGAGCTGGAGGGGTCGCTGCCGTCGCTCGAGCCCCGAGGCCGAGCTGGTGATCTACCGCGTCGCCCAGGAGGCCTTGACCAACGCCTTTCGCCACGCCGACGCCTCGCAGGTGCGCGTAGCGCTCCAGCGCACGAGCACGAAGCGTCGTGCTCAGCGTCACCGACGACGGCCGCGGGCTGCCGACCCCGATGCCTGCGCCGGCACGGGCTGGCCGGCATGCGCGAGCGGGCGATCCTGATCGCAGGCCAAGCTCGAGATCGGACTCCCTCCGAAGAGCGGGGCGTGGAGGTACGTCTGACGGTCGCGGCGAATGAAGCGCAGAGCCACGATGACGACCCCACTGAAGATCAGGGTGCTGCTCGCCGACGACCACGAGGTCGTCCGCAGCGGGCTGCGGATGGTGCTCGAAGCCCAGTCCGACATCGAGGTCGTGGCCGAGGCGGGCGACGGGGCACAGGCGCTGGAGCAGGCGCTCACCGGCGAGGTCGACCTGACGGTGCTCGACGTCTCGATGCCGCGCATGACGGGCCTGCAGGCGGCCGCCGAGCTGCACCGCCGCCGGCCCGAGCTGCGGATCCTGATGCTCTCGATGCACGAGAACGAGCAGTACTTCTTCGAGGCGCTGAAGGCCGGCGCCTCGGGCTACGTGTTGAAGACGGCCGCCAACCGCGACCTCGTCGAGGCCTGCCGCGCGTGCATGCGCGGCGAGGCGTTCCTCTATCCACCCGCGGTCGCGACGCTCGTGCGCGACTATCTCGAGGGCGCCCGCCTCGGCGAGGCGCCCGCCGGAGGATCCCCTGACCGCGCGCGAGCTGGAGGTCGTGAAGCTGATCGCCGAAGGCCACACCTCGAGGAGATCGCCACCGCAGCTGGTGCTCAGCAAGAAGACCGTCGAGCGCCACCGCGCGAACGTGCTCGACAAGCTCGGCATGCGCAACCGGGTGGAGCTGACGCGCTACGCGATCCGACGCGGGCTGGTCGAGGCGTAGCGTGGCTTGACCGAGGTGGCCGCTTAGGCCAGTCTGCTGCTTGATTCGGCCGACGGTCGGTGCCAGCTGGCTTTGTGTACCTGTGCGCGCTTATTACGCCACCAGAGTGTTCCACTGCTGCCGGAGTCGATATACCACTGACCGTGGTATGTCGTCGCCTGTGTATTCGCTCTTCCCGTGAGCTTCGTCAGTGCTGGCGAGATCAGCTGGTTACCGCTATCAGCTTGGCTTCGTTCTGGACTCGTCGGTGTTGATGCGATGGCTCGATTCCGTCGAGCTTGGTCCTATTCTGCGCCGCATATTCGCCGTTGTGATTCGGTCGAATACGTCTCCATCGGCCGTCTGGGCCGTACTGCGCAAGCGTCTTCGCCGAAGAGTCGTAAGCCTTACTCTTCTGGCTGAGCAGCGCGGGGATCGCGATCGCCGCGAGGATGCCGATGATCAGGATCACGACGAGCAGTTCGATCAGCGTAAAACCACGCCTCATCGCGTACACCTCGTGTTGAAAGATTTCCCATCAAACCGCTCCTGTCAGCCCGCTCGCAAACGTCGGGGTATGCCTCTGATAACGGCCTGGCGACCGACAGATGTACATGGGTGTTAGCTACCCATCTTCCCCGTCGCACCTCAGTCGTACTCTCCAGGACGCGGTCCATCCGTCCGGGCGCTCGGCGTGCGCGGACCTGGTAGACGGCGGTGATGCTCGTGTCGAAGCCGTGCCGCGCGGCGCGCAGATACAGCCGCCAGACGCGCGTGCGCTCGACGCCCGCCAGCTGCTCGGCCCGCTCCAGAGTGCTCGTCCAGGCGCTTGGTCCACTCGCGCAGCGTGCGCGAGTAGTCCTCCCTGAAGCCCTCCACGTGGTTGACGTGGAAGCCGGCGCGCTCGACGCGCGAGCTGGACCCGGGAGAGCGGCAGCGCCTCCCCGTCGGGGAACACGTAGCGCATCGAGAACTCGTCGTCGAGCGAGTCGTACTCGGGGTCGAGCGCGGCGATCGCGTGGTTCAGCAGCACGCCGCCCGGGCGCAGCAGCGCGAACAGCGATCTTCGCGTAGTTGTCGATCTGGCTCTCGCCGACGTGCTCGGACATGCCGATGCTCGCGATCGCGTCGAACGATCCCCCCGGCAGCTCGCGGTAGTCGGCCACGCTGATCTCCACCTGCTCGCTGCAGCCCGCCTGCGCCACCTTCTCGCGCGCGAGCTCGGCCTGCGATGGCGAGAGCGTGACGCCGGTGACCGTCACCCCGTAGTTCTTCGCCGCGTGGATCGCGAAGCTGCCCCAGCCGCAGCCGACATCCAGCAGCCGCATACCCGGCTTCAGCGTCGAGCTTGCTCGCGATCAGATCCAGCTTTGCGAGCTGCGCGTCCTCGAGCGTCTCGCGCGCCCTTCGAGTAGATCGCGCAGCTGTAGGTCATCGACTCGTCGAGGAACAGCGCCGAAGAACTCGTTACCGACGTCGTAGTGGTAGCGGATCGCCGCCGCGTCGCGCTGCAGGCTGTGGCGCTCGCCGTGCAGGATCAGCTCGAGGCTCGGGCGCTTGGGCAGCCCGCCGGGCAGCGCGGCGACCAGGATGCCCAGCCCCAGACGCGCCTGTCGCCTCTGCTCAGCTCCGGCGGCTCCCATTCGTCGACCACGATGAACGCCCCGTCGAGATCGTCGACCGTCCAGCGAGCCGTCCACATACGCGCGACCCAGGCCGAGCGTCCCGGGCGCCCGCAGGAAGTGCGACAGCGCCGACGGGCGTCTGCACGAAGAACGTCGGCGCGTCCGCGCTGCGTCGCCTGCGACCACCCCGCCATCCCAGAAGCGCACGTGGAACGGCCGCTCCGGGAAGACGTCGTCGCAGCGCACGGCTGAGCGGGCCGCTTGCTCGGATCAGTGCCATCGGCTCTCACCTTAGCCAGCCGCATGCATGCACCAGGGTAAGGTTGAACTGATGGCCGATTCCGACCCTCAGCCGATCCTCAGAAGGATGCCCGCCACCAGAAGCGTCCAAACGCACCCGCGCCGGGTGGCTGCTCGACGTGGTCCGCTACGTGCTCCCGTCGGTCGTCGTGTTCGGCGGGCTCGTGGTGATGGCGTTCGGCGACGAAAACCATCTCGAGGGCGGCGCCGGGATCGTCAGCGCGGGCCTTGCGATCTTCTTCCTCAACTGGCTGTTCCGCACCGGCGTCAGCGGCGAGCGCGAACGCGAAGCCGAGGAGGCCGCGCGCGACTACTTCGATCGCCACGGCCGCTGGCCCGATGGCTGAGCGCAGCGCCGCACCCGACAGCCGCAACGGTTTGGAGAGCGGGCTCGAACCACGACTCGCACGGTAACGACCCGCCTCGAGCCCAAGCGCCACAACGCAAGAAGTTGACCAAGCCGATACCGGGCTCAACGGCTGATCCTAGACTCGAGCTCTCTCCAGAGTTCCGCTCAGTCGCGGGTTGTGAGGCCAATGACCACGTGCACCGGCAGCTCGGCGGGCGTCTCGCCCGCGCTGAGGATCGCGCCGACCTGGGCGAGCATCTCGGCACGTCGATCATCGGGCAGCGCCGCAACCCAGCTCATCGACGCGAGATAGTCGGGGATCCGCTCGGGGGCAGCCGGTTGCATCGTGGTCACGCGGATCTCGCGCGGCGCGCTCCAGTTACCGGCCGCGCGCACGGCGTCTTGCCAAGGTGGCCCGTCGAAGTGTGGGTGCTCGGGTCGCAGGTCCGCCATCAGCGTGCCGACCTCGTGCGCCCATGACGCCCCACCCCAGTCGGGGACGGTAGAGAGCACCGCCAGTCCCCCGCCCGGGCGCAGCACGCGCCGTATCTCAGCCAAAGCGGCCGCGTGCTCGAACCAGTGAAACGCGTCAGCCACCGTCACGGCGGCAACGGACTCGTCGGGAAGGGGGATCGCCTCAGCGACTCCTTCGTGCACTCGCTCCCCGCCAACGTTCATAGCGAGGATCTCGCGCAGCGACGGCAACGGCTCGACAGCAACCACATCCAAGCCCTCGTTCACCAACGCCCGGGTGAGCTTCCCCGTCCCGGCCGCAAGGTCGAGGACACGTGCACCCGCCGGGATTCCCAGCTCGGTCGCGATAGCTTCCACCACAGCCGCCGCGTACTCCGGGCGTCCACGCTCATACGCACCCGCCACGTCGGCGAACCGCTCGGCTAGTGGGTGCAGCGCCACGTGGCATACCGTAAACGAGTTCCGGTACCTCTCGTTGCTCTCTATCCGCTAACCGCTAACCGCTTTGCCGGGTCGTCGCCTCAGACGGGGGACTGACACTCTCACGCACCAGGTTGCTCGTGCGACACGCCATCGCGAGAGACACGACCCAGCCGACCAGGGTCCAGCCGAGGAAGCAATTGATCACCGCGACGCTCCCCTGGTTGGCCACCTTTCGCACAACCGCGACGATAGTCGGCAAGAAGTAAAGGCCGATCAGGACGATAAACCCAAAGACCACGGCGCCTCCGCCGCTACCGTTCGAGCTGGCCAGCATGTTGGCTCCCTTTCTCGGTTGATTGGGCCTCGGCACTTCGGGCCCACCTCCTTAACCGACCATTTCAGGCAAACGGGACACTCGCGACAGACATCGCGCGCGGGGTCAGGGCGGCCCGTCGAGATCCTCGACCGCCCGAGCTCACCACCGAGATCCGCCACCTCGCCGAGCGCTTCACGCGCGCCATCGAGAGAGCAGTCACCGGCTAGTCGGCCCACCATCCCATGAGCACTTCGCCGTCTCCGTCGCATCGTGGGCCGAAGACGATTAGGTCAAGGCCGTCTGGGCCCGGCCTCGAACGCGCGGGTCACCTCGGGCGCGACTCGGATCGCATCGAGTGTTTGAAGCTCGATGACCTCTTCGTCGAGCTTCACTCGACCGGAGCCGTCGATGACGACGTAGACCTCCTCAGCGCGCTCGTGCTTGTGCGCGAAGGGCTGGCGCTGCCCGGCCTTGACGCGGTGGTAGCTAAATCCCGTGTCCTCGGTGTCGAACGCGTCCTTTGCGAATCGCGCCTCCTGGACGTCGCCAAACCCTGACTTTGGCGCAGAATCCTCGATCTCAGTGAGTTTCTTCAGGGTGTAAGGCGCAGCCATGATTGCCTCCCTCTGGTCTAAACGTTCGCTGGACTAAACGTTGACTGGTGTGTCCGACTGGTGTGTCCTATACCCGCAGGGCATCAAACCTACTGGGGAGCACTCGAACGCAGCGATCACGAGACGAAAATCGTGGTGTCGGCGGTTCGAGTCCGCCTCTCGCCATCGCTTCTTTTGCCCTACTTGCGAGAGTCCCTCGGCGCGAGGAAGGCCTTCGTGGGACCCGGCAGCTGACGCGCAGCCTCCTGGCCTGAGCGCGAGTCAGGCCGTCGCGAGTCGACGGGACCCGCTTGGGAGCGAGGCACCGCTTGACGCGCACGCCATCGACCGTCCAGCGGCCGTACCAGCTCTCCCGCCCGGCGCGATACGCCTGACCGCAACGTTGAACGCGGACGCTGACTGGGCCTTGTCATCCTGGCTAAGCTAAGCGGGCGAGAGGATCGACGCGGTCTCGGCCATGAAGTGCACGCCGCAGAAGACGATCGTCTCGGCGTCGGCCGCGGCCGCCTGAGGGCTCAGCCCCGGCGAGTCGCCGACGTAGTCGGCTACCTCCTGGATCTCTGGCAGCTGATAGTTGTGCGCGAGGATCACGGCGCCGCGGACGCGCGAGCGCGCGCACCTCCTCCCGCAGCATCGGGATGTTCTCGAGCGTCAGCGGAGCCGACGAGGAGGACTCGGCCTGGCCCAGCATCGAAGGTTCATGAGAGCGGCTCGAGTAGGAGAGAGAGATCTAGTGCGGTGGCGCTGTGCGTCAGCGCACCCACCGATATGAAGTCTACGCCGCTCTCGGCGACGTCTCGGATCGTTGCCGGCGTGAAGCCGCCGCTGGCCTCGAGCTCGGCCCGTCCAGCCACATGCCGGACCGCCTCTCCCAGCTCCCCCGGGGTCATGTTGTCGAGCAGAATACGGAACGCGCTCGTGAGCCCGAGCTCGGCCGCGGCCGAGAGCGCCTCGTCGACCTCACTCAGCGTGCTGCACTCGACCTCGACCAGCAGGTCCGGCGCATGTGCGTGCGCCCGGCGTACCGCGGGCCCGACACCGCCGGCCATCGCTGCGTGGTTCTCCTTGATCAGGATCGCGTCGTAGAGGCCGATGCGGTAGTTCCTCCCTCCTCCGGCCACGACCGCCTGCTTCTGCAGCAGCCGCAACCCCGGGACGGTCTTGCGTGTGTCGAGGATCGTCGCCCGCGTACCGGCGACCGCCTGTACGCAGCGGGCCGTCAGCGTCGCCACGCCCGACAGCTGCTGCAGGAAGTTGAGCGCGGTGCGCTCGACCGCGAGCAGCGCCGCGGCGGTTCCGGTCACCTCGAGCACCGGGCCGTTCTCGCGCCAGACCCCCTCGGGGCCGGTCTGTGTCAACACCATGGCGGGTTCGACCGCACTGAACACCGCAGCCGCCACATCGAGCCCGAAGACGACACCGGGCGCCTTCTGCGTGATCCGCGCGATCGCATGTGTTCCCGGATCAACCGTGGCGGCGGTGGTGACGTCGCCGGCACCGATGTCCTCGGCGAGCGCGCGCGCGACCAGTGCCTCTAGTTCCTGCCGCTGCACAGCGGGCAGGATACTTCTTCTTGTGCTTGGCCCTCTGCTTGGGCTTCGGCTAAGTCACCGCGGCGAGCCATACGACACCGTCCAGAGGATTGCTACCAAATTGCTACCAGAGCCCCGCTCCGTGGGCCGAATATTCCGCACCCTAGAGCCAAATCCAACGATGGGCGATACTGGGCTCGAACCAGTGACCTCCGCCTTGTCGAGGCGGCGCTCTCCCAGCTGAGCTAATCGCCCTGGGAACGGCCCAAGCCTATCAACGCTCCTCGTGCTCTTAGGGGACGATCACCACTTGGCCTTCGCGACGCGCGCCACCCTCGGAGCCGTAGGAGCCGCCTTCGCCAGGGCCACCTGTCACGCCGCTCGAGCCGGCGGAGACGCCTCCACCGGCCTCGATCTTCTTGACCGCCGCAGCGACCAGGTTCGAGGCGATCGCGAAGCCAACGCCGGTGCTGTCCGGCTGTGAGCCTTCCGCGCGGGCCGATGAGCGCCGCCAGCAGGATGGGTATGAGTGGGCGCTCACGGTCCACCTCCAGATCTGTGGTGATCAGACCATCATGCGTCCGCGCGCTGTGGGGGTCCTAATCCGCTCGCAAAGCGTGGTTAACGGAGAGGGAAATGCTTGATAAGTCAAGTGCGGGGAACCGCTGAGACATCGAGTCGACCAGGGATCGGGCAAGCGGCTCGATAGGCTTGCTAGCGACAGACAAGGCGTCGTGGCGGAGTGGCTACGCAGCGGCCTGCAAAGCCGTCTACACCGGTTCGATTCCGGTCGACGCCTCTCTTCTTCGATGGGCCGTTCGCGGCGCGTGCTCGAGCGCGTCAGTCGCGGCTCAGGCGCCGGCGGCGGGTGCCGCGCCCGGAGCCGCGGTGCCCGAGCGGTCCTCGGTCCACGCCCGGTGCGCGAGTAGCGCGACGGCGGCGTAGATCGCGAGCGCATTCATGCCGTGCAGGAAGCCGAGGGGTGGGACCGATGTCGAGACGCCACCAAGAACCGCCTGCAGGATGCCGAGCAGGAAGATCCCACCCGACCACTTGACGTAGCGTCCGCCGAGACGCCCGGCCGCCGCGACGATCAACAGCACCAGCATGACGAGAACGATCAGGGTGCCGAGGAAGCCGTGCGCATTGAAGCTATCTTCGATCGTCTTCTGGGAGATGGGCGCCTTTTCCGCTTTGTGGATCGCATCGAACGCACCGTATGCCGCGAACCCGACCTGCGCCACAACGGCCACGAACAGAACCGAGGTCAACCAGCGAAACGCCGTGCGCATGAGCGGCAGCATATAGAAGCCCTCCCCGGCAGGACGTGAAATATCGCGGGTCAGGCTTACAGGCCGGCCTCGGCGGTGATCCTGCCGGACTTGACCGCACCGACCAGGGCTTGGTAGTCGCGCTCGTTCTGCTCGGCATAGGCCTGAGAGAACTCGAGGATCGCACGGTGAGACAAGCATCCTGCCGTAGCGGATCGGCACCAGCTCGGTCACGCGCGTCTTGGCCTGGCGCTCGAGCAGCTCGACCGGATCGACCCGTCACCGCGGCGGCTCGAAGTCGGCGTGGCTGGAGCGCGGCGCCTGCGCCCTGGCCGCCCTTGCCGCGCGTCACCCGCTCGGCCACCGTCAGGTGCGCTACAGCTGGGGCGACGGCGCTCGCCTTCGCCATCGACAGACCATACTTGCCACATGCCACCCAGCGATCCGATGGCCGTGACAAACCCGCTCACATGGCTTTGGTGAGTGGCGCCGATGCCGATACTGACCGCATGAGCAGTCGTTTGCTTCGACCTGGAGTCGCGGGGTGCATCACCCTGCTCACGGCTGGTCTGCTTGCCGGATGTGGCAGCGCCGCCTCGGTCGTCGGCGTGACGCCAGCAACGTCGGGGCCGATCACCAAGGCACAAGCCGTAGCGTATGCGCATGCCGTGAATCTGCAAGCTGGCGATATGCCGGGGTTCACAACCAGCGGGAGCGAAACCGAAGCCGCCAAGCCAGGGCGATTGGCCCTTGAAGAGACCCGCTGCAGTGGTGGCGTCAATCCTGCTCGCCGGATCGCGAAGATCGAATCCACGGAATTCTCAGCGGGAAGCGCGTTTTACGGCAAGGTTGTGAAATCCATCGTCGAAGTGTGGCCGACGCCGGCCTTGGTCGTATCCAACAATAACCCGTCCCGCAAATCCCGCGCCCGAGTGTGCTTCGTGCGCTTCCTCGACGCACTCCATGAACGGACAAATCGGGAACGCAAGGGTCGAATGCAAATCGGGCCGTTCACGATCACCACTGTGCCCAACCCATTGCCTGGGGTCAGCCATAGCTTTCTAACGACGATCAACGAAACACGACTGCTCCGCACCGGAGCGATTCGAGCTCACATCTACCGTGACATCTTTGGGTTGTCACAGGTCCGGCCGAAATCGAACTCGAAGCGATCGGCTTCGGCCATCCTGTCCCGGCTGCGACGGAGGAGAAAGCGCTACTGCTACTGCTTGGCCGCGCCAGGGCCACCAATATCTACTTGCAGCAACAAAAGTCTCAGTAGACAACGGCGGCGCCGGGCTGGGCCTTCGTTTCATGTTCTTACCTAGGTCGTCCGCTCTACAGCCCACCTACCTCCGCTTGGCGCCGCGCGCGAGCGTCTCGGCGAGCCGGCCGCCGACGGCAAGCGCGCCCTCGGGGGACTCGAAGACGAACTCCACCCGTAGCTTCCGGCCGTACATGGGGCGAACCGTCACCTCCTCGCCCACCGCATCGCCCCACACCCGGGCGATGTTCATCGCGGTCACGTCTTCTGCTGAATCCAGTCCTTGCCCCGCAGGACCCTCTGCGGGCTTGGACACATCGGTGTTGCTCTCACGCGCGTGAGCTTCGAGTGTCGGCACCGTCCATCCCTCCGCGACCGCCTTACGAGCCAGCTCACCACGCACCTGCGGATCCTTTGCCACCAGCAGCGCCAGCCCGTGGCTCAAGCCCAGCTCGCCCCGCTCCATCAGCTCGAGGATCTCAGCGGACAGGTTCAGCAGGCGCGTCAGGTTCGTGACCCCACTGGCGCTACGCCCCACACGATCCGCGATCTCTTGATGAGTTAGATCGAGCTCCTTCGACAGCGTCGCGCAGGCGCGTGCCTCCTCGACCGGATTGAGGTTCTTGCGTGCCATGTTCTCGATCAGCGCGGCCTCGAGCGCCGCGAGATCGTCATATTGGGACACCAACGCCGGGATCGTCTGCAGGCCCGCGATTTGAGCCGCCCGCCAACGCCGCTCCCAGCGACCAGCCCATACCTACCGTCCTCCGAGGAACGGACGAGCACGGGCTGCAACACGCCGCGCTCGCCGATCGAGCCCGCCAGCTCCTGGAGCGTCGCCTCGTCGAAGTGGCGCCGGGGCTGGGAGAGGTTCGGCTCGATCAGGGCGACCGGCAGCTCGCGCAAATCCTGGGACGGGGACATACCTGCTCCTTTGGTCGATTGAGCCCTCCACGTGTGCTGATCCTTTAACCGACCGTCCCCGGCAAACGGGACAACTCGCCGCACCGGCCCGTCGCCGGCTGCGAAAGCCCGTTACCCGCCAGAGGACAGCGGCGAGATGTCGAGCAGCTCGCCGCCATGGGAAGCGACCTGGTGGTCGACCTGCAGGGTCGTGTGGCGCAGGTCGAACTCCTCGTGCAGCATCCGCTCCAGGCCACGACGCGCGGCGTGGCAGTCGGTCTCGCGACCGACGAGCACGTGTGCCGAGAGCGCGGGGAACCCCGATGTGACCTCCCAGACGTGCAGGTCGTGAACCTCGACCACGCCGGGCTCGCGCACGAGCGCGCGGCCGATCTTCTGCGGGTCGAGCCCCTCCGGCGCGGCCTCCAGAAAGACGCGCCCGGATGCCTTGAGCAGGCCGTACGCTGAGCGCACCATCAGGGCGGCGATGAGCAACGAGACGATCGCGTCCGCGCGCTGAAAGTGAGTGAGCAGGATCACCCCGGCGGCGATCGCGGTGCCGATGAAGGCATACAGATCAGTGAGGATGTGCTGGAAGGAGCCCTCGACGTTCATGCTCCGCCGGTTGGCTTTGGCCAGCATCCAGGTCGCGGCGAGGTTCACCGCAACGCCGATCAGCGCGACGGCCAGGATCAACCCGGCCTGCACGTGCGGCGGATCGAACAGGCGGCGGGTCGCCTCGTAGGCGATCAGCGCGGCGAGGATCAGCAGGGTCACGCCGTTGGCCTGCGCGGAGAGGATCTCCACCCGCTGCAAGCCGTAGGTCAACGCGCCTTTCGCCGGACGAGCAGCCAGCCGGGCCGCGAGCAGCGACAGGCCGATCGCGGCGGCGTCGGTGAGCATGTGCCCGGCGTCAGACAGCAACGCCAGTGAGTGAGCGATCACACCGACCGTGACCTCGAGGACCATCAACCCCAGGATCAACCCGAGCGCGACGGCCAGCTTGCCCGCGTCCGCGTCCTCGCTCACACCGTGGCCGTCGCTCACGCCATGAGAATGACCTGTCATCTTCCTGCTCCACTGTCGCAGCTCACCCCACAAACCATGTCAGCTCGCTTGATTTCGCTGCTCCCCGCGCGCGCTCTGTTCCTCAGGCGCGTGTCGATCGGGTTCGTGCTGATCGGGCTCGCCGTGCCCGCCAGCGGGTCCGCGGCGCCGCCGCCGTTACTCTCCCCCACTGCGCTCGGCGCGCAGGTCTCGGCGTTGGTCACGAGCACGACAGCTGAATGGGCGGCACACCAGACGCCGGAAGGCTGGCTGATCGACCCCGTCCTCGGCCGTGCCACCGGTAGCTATGGCCTGGGCATGACCGGCCAGAGCATGGTGCGCCTCGGCGTGAGCGATGGAGACGCCGGGCTGATCGAAGCGGGCCTGCGCGCGGAGCTCACCGAGGTCACCCAACCCGATGGCGGCGGCTTCGAGCTGCTCGCGCTAAGCGAAGCGTTCGCGTGGAACGACGTTCACCTCGCAAACATGGGCGCCTGGGAGACCGCGCGGGCAACGATCGCCGTCTTCATCACCAACCACGGCCCGCTCGTCTCCGACGCGGGCGACTGCTACGCCGAAGAGCGCTGCTACGACAACCTGAAGCTCGTCGCCGCCGTCGCGGAGCTCTCGCTGCCACAGACGGGGCTGCCCGATCTCACGCTCGGCGCACCCGCGAGGATCCGCGCCAAGGCGCTCGCCACGCTCACTCAGGCGGCGAAAAATGCAGGCGCCGACACACGGCGCCTCGGTGACTCTCCCTTTCGCGGCGCGGGCATCCTCAGCGACCCTGGCCGCAATCCGCTCGCCTATCACGTGCTCTCCACGCTGATGCTCGGGCAGGCCGTGAAGCGCCTCGGAGCAAGCGCGCCGGCCTCGGTGGTCGCCGCCTTCTCGCGCTGCGCACGCGCCCTGATCGGCCTGATGGCGCCCGATGGGGACCTCGCCTATATCGGTCGCGGCCAGGGCCAGGTGTGGACGGCCGCGGCCGCCATCGACGCCCTCTCGCTCGCCGCGCAGATGACCCATAGCGCCATCTGGAGAGGACGTTACCTGGCGGGCGCGGCGCTCGAGCTCGCACGCCTGCGATCGCTCTATCCGCCCGACGGATGGGGGCTGCCGCTTCTACCGCGACTGGCCGGCGCGGACTCCGGTGCAGCAGCGCCCGCTCGAGCAGTCCTCAATATGTCAAATCAAACGCCAAATTATCTCGGGGTCGACGGATACGCGAATACCGTCGAGTACGACGGGCTTTCCCTGTGGGCATTAACTGATGCGGCACGCCTCCTCTCCCTGATCCCACCAACTCCTTACCAAGCTCTTCCAAGTACTGAGAAGGGCGTCTTCCTCGACCCGTCCCACACCAAGTTCGCCGCCGTAACCGACGGGCGCTTGTGGTACGCAATCCACGGCTCTAACAGCGATCCCGCGGATGCGCGCTATGGCTTCGGGCTGATCTCTGTGGAGCGCTACAGCGCCCGGGGCTGGAGAGCCGTTCTCCCCTATCCCCCATTGACGCCATTACTGACCTCCACGGCAATCACCAGCGGGCCAACGTTGATACTCGGGCGAAGGAGTGGTGAGCAAGAGCGCAGTGGTGGACAAGGGGGCGAGCGGATTTTTTATCCGGTGAATACACGCCTCGCCGTGAGCGCGGACGGCGTGGTGAGGATCCACGCTGGTTGGGGCACTGCGAATAAACAGGCTACGAGCAAGCAGCCAGCGAATAAGCAGGCCGCAAGCCAGCAGACCGTGACTGGAAGAGTCGCGTCTGGAAAGGCTCGAATTCGCAGGGCCACAAAGGAAAGGATTGGGAAAATCAATGTGGATACGACCTGGGTCTACCGTCCGACGGCCAGCGAGGATGGGATCGCCCTCGCCTTTCGCGCGCGGGCTATGTGCGCCTACCAATTTCCAATCTGGTTACAGACCGGCTCTGAGGTCAAAGAGCGTAAAACCGGACTAACGATCACCGAGCCAGACGGGCTGTCTCAATCCTATGACTTCAATACCGAGATAACTCTGCATGCCTCTTCCGCGATCTACCACTCGGCTTATAGCGAAGACTTGGGAAGCATCCTGATCACGATTCCGGCCGCTTCTCGTCCCCGCAACATCACCTATACGACCGCTTTCAGCGGAGCGTAATCCGCGTCTGGGATGAGAGAGAAAATGCAAAAGAGGGCGTCGGCAAGAAATCTTGCAGACCTCTCTATGCGATGCATCTTGCAGCAAGACCTGTTAGCTTCCTGCCCGTTCGTGCCGAGTCTTCGACCCTACGGGGCCGGGGAACGGGGGACCCAGTGCAGCCAAGTAGAAGGCTGCGGGGGCGAATCGCCACATTTGTGGCGTAGCGCAAGTGCGCGAGCCCGACAGCTAACCCCGTAGGCGCCAAGCAAACCGAAAGGACGCCGCTGCATGCCGGGATTCCCGCGTGATCTTGCCGTACTCGAGCCCTGGGAGCTTTCGCTTCATCGCTCGCGCGAGCGCCGCCAACGAGCCGGCCGCTGGTCGGCATCAGCACGGCTGCCAAGGCCTCTCCCATCTCGCTGTCGGCGATCCTCGATGCGCGCAACCGGAAGGCCGTGCGCGACCTCGCCGAGGAGCAGCCGTGGGATCTGTC
Organism: uncultured Solirubrobacterales bacterium; assembly: GCA_963822625.1. GTDB lineage: Bacteria > Actinomycetota > Thermoleophilia > Solirubrobacterales > Solirubrobacteraceae > Palsa-744. The sequence goes on from CAWGIH010000003.1 coordinate 94,350, forward strand.
GCTGGGTCGTTCCCGTGCGCGGCGGCGCGCCGCCGAGCTGCGCTTCGTGCCCGGCGGCTCGCGCGCCAAGCGGATCTCGCTGGGCGCGCTCGCGGCGCTCACCGCCGGCCCCGCCGCCGGCCTGGCGGACGGAAGCGCCGTCGCCAGCACCGGTGCGTCCACCCCTGCTGAACCGCCGACGACGACCGAACACTCGATCGTGCTCAGCAGCGGCACCGAAGGCCGGCAGGTGCAGCTGCTCCAGCGGGAGCTCGGGATCGCCGCCGACGGCACCTACGGCCCCGAAACCGAAGCCGCCGTGGAAAAGTTCCAGGCAAGCCGGGGTCTCACCGTCGACGGAATCGCTGGACCCGCGACGAGCGCCGCGCTGCGTGGCAACGCGCCGGCGAGCGCTTCGACGGCCGGCCGGCGCGCTGTCGCGAGCGATTTCACTCCTGCAGGCTCCGAAACGGGCTCAGAACCAGGCGTGAGCGGCAGCGCTGCGGTGGCGCGGTTGCAGCACGCGCTGCAGCTCCCCGCCGATGGCAACTTCGGCCCCGAAACCGAGGCCGCGATCCGTCGACTGCAAGGCCGCCACGGCCTGACCGTCGACGGCGTCGTCGGCCCGGCGACATGGGGCGTGATCGGGATCCACGGCGAGGAAACCCTCACCCCTCCCCCCTCGGCGCTCAGCCAGCCGGCCAACTCGAGCGCGAGCCGACGCCGGCGCGAGCGTGCGCTCCGACGTGCGCGATGTGTCCAACACGGCAGTGCTCCACGGGCTCCGAAGCACCGGTCGGCGGCGATCCGGTGGCACGACTGCAGCAGGCGCTGCAGATGCCGGCCGACGGTGACTTCGGCCCGCGAAACCGAGGCCGCGATCCGCCGGCTGCAGGCCCGCCACGGCCTGACCGTCGACGGCGTCGTCGGGCCGGCGACGTGGAGCGTGATGGGCATCCACAGCGAGGAAACGCTCAGCCCGCCCAGCGAGCGCGCTCGCGGGTTCGGACACGGGGCGCTCGAGCGGATCGGCGAGCAACACCGCGGGCGGCGAAGGCGAAGGCTCGAGCGTCGTGGCGCGCGTGATCGCCGCCGGCGATGAAATCGCGACCACGGCCGTATGTATTCGGCGGCGGGCACGGCTCCTTCCAGTCCGAGGGCTATGACTGCTCGGGCTCGGTCTCCTACGCGCTGCACGGCGGCGGCCTGCTCAGCTCGCCCGAGGACTCCACCGGCTGGAGTCCTACGGCGAAGCCGGCCCGGGCAAGTACATCACGATCTACGCCAACGCCGAACACGCCTACATGATGATCGACGGCCGACGCTTCGACACGGTCGCCCAGCAGGAGACGGGCACGCGCTGGTCCGACTCGATGACCTCGACCGCCGGCTACGTCGCGCGCCACCCCGCCGGGTTGTAGAGCCCGCCGGCCCGCTCGGTTCGCGGCACCGAGCCTGCTGGAGAACAGCGGACCGAACGACCCCGATCGAGCGTCCCGTCCCAAGCTCGGCCTAGCTTTGCCTCTTCCCGTCCAGAAACGGCGACAGGAGAAGGCAAATGCTTGCACGGGCACACACGTTCACGATCGAGGACTGCAGACGCGGCACGTGACCGTCGAGGTCGACATCCGCCCCGGCCTGCCCGGATTCACGATCGTCGGGCTGGCCGACGCGGCCGTGCGCGAGGCGCGCGAGCGGGTGCAGGCGGCGATCCTCAACTCCGGCTACGAGTTTCCCGCCAGGCGGATCACCGCGAACCTCGCCCCCGGCGACGTGCCGAAGATCGGGCCGGGCCTCGACCTCGCGCTCGCCTGCGCGGTGCTGGCGGCCAGCGGGCAGCTCCCCGCACGAGCCGCTGGAGAGCCACGCGCTGTTCGGCGAGCTGGCGCTCGACGGCGCCGTCAGGGCCTGCCAGCAGGGCACGCTGGCCGTGGCCCAGGCGACGCTCGAAGGCCGGGCTGCCCACGCTGGTGCTCGCACCCGAGCGCGCGCGCGAGGCGGCGCTGGTCGACGGCCTGGAGGTGGCCGGCGTCGAGCGCTCTGGCAGCGCGGTGCGCGTCCTCGGCGGCGGCCCCGCCGATCCGCTGCCCGCGGTCGAGCCGCGCACACGAGGCCGCGAGCTCAGCGGTCGGCCTCGTGGGCCCGGACCTGAGCGACGTGCGCGGCCAGCACCACGCCGTGAAGGCGCTGATCGTGGCGGCCGCGGGCGCCCACAACAGCCTGCTGAGCGGGCCGCCGGGGACGGGCAAGACGATGCTCGCCCAGCGAATCCCCTCGATCCTGCCGCCGCTGAGCCGCACCGAGGCGATCGAGGTGACGCGGATCCACAGCATCGCCGGCGACCGAGCAGGGCGAGCTGGCCAGCAGCCGGCCGTTCCGGGCGCCGCACCACTCGATCACGGCCGCGGGCCTGATCGGCGGCGCGCGGCGGGGATGGGTCGGCGAGATCGTGCTGGCGCACAACGGGGTGCTGTTCCTGGACGAGCTCTCGGAGTTCGCGCGCCCGACGCTCGAGGCGCTGCGCCAGCCGCTGGAGGACGGGACGGGTGGCGATCGTCAGGGCGCACCACTCCGCCGTATACCCGGCGCGGTTCATGCTGGTGGCGGCCACCAACCCATGCCCGTGCGGCTACGCGGGGGACTCGGAAAGATGCAGATGCAGCGAAACGGATATCGCCCGGCACCGCCGCCGGCTGAGCGGCCCGCTGCTCGACCGCATCGATCTGCTCGTCAAGCTGGAGAGCGAGGGGGCGCTCGGCCTGCGGCGCGGTGGCGCTGACGAGCTCGGAGCAGGCGCGCGAGCAGGTGATGCTCGCGCGCGAGCGCCAGGCGGCGCGCCTGAAGGAGGAGGCGGTGACGGTCAACGCGCACATGGACGTGCCCATGCTGAGCGCTCACGCGCGGCTCGAGCCGAAGGCGGAGGAGCTGCTGCGCAAGAGCCAGCGAGCGGGGCCTGCTGAGCGCGCGCGGCCAGCACCGGGTGCTGCGCGTGGCGCGCACGATCGCCGACCTGAACGGCAGCGAGCGGGTGCGCGCGCGGGACGTCGGCTCGGCGCTGGCGATGCGCTCCGAAGCCGAGCACGCGGGAGCCGCGCGGCATGAGCGCGAGCGGGAAGACATCGAGCGCCGTGACGGCGAACCGCACGACCTCGCGCACCGGAGCAGGCATGCACAGACTGTCTGCGCCGCAGCTGGCTGCTGGCGGCGATGAGCGCTGCTCTGGACTATCACGCCCGCGATCGAGGGCGGCTGCTCGAGCTGCTGGCGCTCGAGGACGAGGAGTTGATCCAGGCGATCGGGGGAACGCCGCGGGGAGCTGCGAGCGCGATATGCGCGCTTCACCCAGCGGGAGATCCCGATGGCGACGGGCGTGGAGAGCATCTGTCGCCACGACCCGACTACCCGCGCGCGCTGGCGGGCGAGAGGGCGCCGTGGATGCTGTACGTGGCCGGCGCGGCAGAGCGGCTGCAGGAGCTCGAGCGCGCAGCCGGCCGTGGCGATCGTGGGCAGCCGCAGAGCGACGGACTACGGCATGGAGATGGCGCGCAGCCTGGCGCGCGGACTGGCCGCGAGCGGCGTGACCGTGGCGGGAAGCCTGTCGGACGGGATCGCGGTCGCCGCGCAGGAGGGCGCGCTGCGAAGTCGACGGGAAGACGCTGACGGTGATCGACGGCGGCTTGGACGTGCCTGCCCGGCGCGCAGACGCGCGCTGTACGAGCGCCTGCGCGAGAGGAGGGCTGCGTCGTGGCGGAGCTGCCATGCGGCTTCGAGCGCAAGGGCCAGCAACTGGTGCTACACGGCGCGCGAGCGGATCGTCGTCGGGATGGCGCAGCTGACGATCGTCGTCGAGGCGGACGGGGGACCGATCGAGCTGCTGGGCGCGCGGATCGCGAAGGCGCTGGGGCGCGGAGTCGCGGCGGTCCCCGGGCGCGTGACCTCACCGGCGTCGCGGGGCACGCACGCGCTGCTGAAGGACGGCGCCGGCTGATGGAGCCGGCGGACGTGCTGGAGCTGCTCGACGGGCGAACGCTGCGAGGCTGCACGGGCACCGTGGAGACGCGGCCAGCCCCCGGCGCGCGAGAGCACGGCCGAGCTCGAGCCGACGGCTGCGGGCGACACTGGAGCAGGTGGGCGCCGGACGGGACACGCCCGCCAAGCTGACGGCCGGCAGCGCAGACGCCGGAGAGGTGCTGCTCGCCCTGAGCGAGCTCGAGATGATGGGCCTGCTGGCGCGGGGAGACGGCGGCCGGTACGTGCCGCGAGAGAGCCTCGCGTGTGTTACGCCGCTTGCCGGTGTCAAGCCTCTTGCCGGTGTCGCGCCTCTATAACGGCGCTCGCGCGGATGAAGCTCAGATCCCTAGAGCTCTGCTTGCCATGCAGAAGGTCGAGGGTACGAGTCCCTTCATCCGCTTCGAGTGCGCAGGTACGAGTCCGCAGGCATGAGGCGCGGTGTGAGTCCGAAGCATTGCTGGGATACTCCGCAGATGCCCAGCGATCGCGTGTATACGCGTCTGTCGACGACCTCGGCCTGGGCGCTGAAGGCCTTCGGCAAGCTCAACGTCCCGCTCTACCGCGCCAGCCGCGGGCGGCTGTTCGGGCAGATCGCCGGCACGCCGGTGCTGCTGCTGACGACAGTCGGCCGCCGCTCGGGCACGGCCGCGCACGGCGCCGGTGGTGTACCTCGCCGACGGCGAGCGCCTGATCGTGATCGGGTCGAACGCCGGCCACGAGAGCGCGCCGGCGTGGTCGCTGAACCTCGAGGCGAACCCGGTCGCGGAGGTCGAGCTCGGCGGCGAGCGACGGAAGGTACGCGCGCGGATCGCCGAGGGCGAGGAGCGCGCCGAGCTGTGGCGCAAGATGAACGAGCAGTACAGCGGCTTCGACGACTACAGCGCGCGCACGACGCGCGAGATCCGGCTGTTCGTGCTCGAGCCGCTAGCTGGGTCCCGAGCGATCCAATGCGCATCATCTGGACCGGCTGATCTCGGCTAGCCTGAGAATCATGCGCTTCTTCAGCCGGCCACCGAGCCGAGCATGGTCGACGCCGCCTCCGCGCTACCCGGCCGCGAGCGCGCGATCGACGTGCCGGCCCTGCACGAGGTGCTGGGGACGCCACTGCGGGTCCGCCCTTCCCCGAGGGCTTCGAGCAGGCCGTGTTCGGGATGGGCTGCTTCTGGGGCGAGGAGAGGGTCTTCTGGCAGGCGCCCGGCGTCTACACCACCGCCGTCGGCTACGCGGGCGGGTTCACGCCGAACCCGACCTACGAGGAGGTCTGCTCGGGACGCACCGGGCCACACCGAGGCCGTGCTCGTCGTCTTCGACCCGGCCGCGACCAGCTACGAGGCAGCTGCTGAAGCTGTTCTGGGAGGGCCACGATCCGACGCAGGGGATGCGCCAGGGCAACGACGTCGGCAGCCAGTACCGCTCGGCGATCTATTGGGAAAACGAGTCCCAACGCGTCGCGGCCGAAGCCTCGCGCGATGCCTACCAGCAGGTGCTGAGCGCCGCGGGCCACGGCGAGATCACGACCGAGATCGCAGGCGAGCGATCCCGTCCACCCCTTCTACTACGCCGAGGACTACCACCAGCAGTACCTGGCGAAGAACCCCGGCGGCTATGCGGCGTGGGCGGGACCGGCGTCAGCTGCCCCGTCGGCCTGACGCACAACTCCTGACGCACAGCTGACGGCATCGCGCGCTTCACAGTTGACGCATCGCGCACTCGATGGCCAGCGGTTGCCGGCATCACACGCTCATCACCGATCTGCCTGGCGCGCTGTCGTGCCAAGCGCCGTCGCGCTGTCTCAACGGCAGCGACCCCGCCGAAGCGGGGCCGCTGGCCTGTGGTTGAGTCAACCGGAGGCATCCCTGCCTCCGGGATTGCGGCCGGACTAGCCGGCCGCCGGGCTTGGCGCTGGATCTGGCTGCCACGACGGAGCGTGCGGACCGCCGAGCGTGGGCACGTCCGAGGGGTAGACCTCGTTGCCGTGGATCGCGTGATCGCCGATCTCCAGCTCCTCATCGGAGAGGCGCAACGGGCAAGAAGATCCCGACGAGCTTCAGCAGGATGAACGTCATGATGCCGCTGAACACGATCACCCAAGCAGCGGCCAGCGCCTGCCACCGCAGCAGCGTGAAGCTGCCGCCGTTGAGGATGCTTCCCTTGCCCGGCAGGTTGGAGGCGCCACCGCACGCCGATGTACTCGATCAGATGCGGGTCGGCGAAGAGGCCAACCAACAGCCCGCCGCATAGACCCGCGATCCCATGCGTATAGATCACCCCCAGCGTGTCGTCGACGTGTCGGAACACCGGAGCTCGACTGAGGAACCTGATCGCCATCCAGACGATCGTCGAGGCGATCACGCCGATCGCTATCGCGCCCCAGCCGTTGACGAAACCGGCGCTCGGGGTGATCGCCACCAGGCCCGGTGATCATCCCGTTGACCGAGCCGATCAGCGACGGCTTGTCGCGGAAGATGTAGTCCCACGCGATCCACACGAGCATCGCCACCGCGGTACAGAGGTTCGTGTTGAGCACCGCCGCCGAGGCGTTCGCGCCCGCGTAGTAGGAGTCCCCACCGTTGAAGCCGTTCCAGCCCAGCCACAGCAGACCGGCTCCGGCCGCGACCATCAGCAGGTTGTTCGGCGCGTCGATCTCGCGATCTCGTTGCAATCGTGGCCCGATCACCGCCGCCGCGACGAAGCCCGAGATGCCGGCCGCGAGATGGATGACATAACCACCGGAGTAGTCCAGCGCGCCCGTGCGCCGCGAAGTAGCCGCCACCCCAGATCAGGAACGCGTTGACCGTGTAGACGAACGTGATCCACAGCAGCACGAACGGAATCCACGCCTTGAAGCTGACCCGCCCGAGGACCGATCCGAGCATCAGGATCGGCGTGATCGCCGCGAACACGAACTGGAAGTAGACGAGCGAGGCCTCCGGGAAATGGAACGGCGGCCCTTCGGTGATCGACGGAATGATCGCCTGACCCTCCTCAGCCCCCGTCGAGAGCACGGTTCCCGACTTGCCCCACATCGTGCCGAAGAAGCCATGACCGCATGCCGATCGGGCGTGCCGAAGCCCATCTTGAACGCCCACAGACACCAGGCGACCAGCACCAGTGAGAACGCCACGAACGTGAGCATCATGCTGTTCACCGACCAGCGCTTCTGCATCACCCCGCCGTACAAGACAGCCAGACCCGGGAGGCTCATCAGCCCCACGAAAGTCGCCGCCGTCATCTGCCACGCGTTGTCGCCGGCGTTCAGCCAACTTGGGTATGCGAGCCAGGACATATGCCTCCGTTTCCCTGCGATTGTGGATTGGCGAGCGCCCCGATCCCAGCACTGCGGGCAGGAGCACACCGATTACGTCCCGGTATGAAATCCGGCCATGCCGCTGCAGCGGGTAGGGCCATCCTGGCCAACACTTCCGCCAGGGCTTTCGACATTTGTCTAGACGCCCTGACGGGCCGGTCTCAGGCCGACCGAGCCGTCAGCTGGGACGGGCGGCAGGAAAGCCCGCTATTGCGCACGCGCAGCTCGCAGCGCATGCTGCGATGAGCGCCCCGAGGCGCAGATGCGCCTGGCCTGCGGCCCGCAACCATGGAGGTCCGCGCCGCCGAGCGTGCTGGCGAACGTCACGCCGTATGCAATCCTTGCGCGCCGGTGGAGCCGCTCCGTCAGAGCGCGTAAGGCGCCGAGGCCGATCAGCGCCCAGCACGACGCAGCTGAGCAGGACGGCGACCGCCGTCTTCTCGCGCCGCACCCCAGCGCAGCGGCTCGGACAGCCGCTTGGACTGGTCTTGCATGATCATCGTGGCGAGACTACCGCGTCGAGGGTTCAGGCGTATCTGGCACGACGGTGTCCAGCGACGGATCTGTCGCAGCCTGGGCGCCCGCATCCGGCCCGGCCTCGGCAGCCAGATCGGCAGCCGATCGGCCCCGACTCGGGCTGGAAGGCGAGCGCCGCCGAGTTGATGCAGTAGCGCTGTCCGGTCGGGCCGGGGCCATCGTCGAAGACGTGCCCCAGGTGTCCACCGCAGGTGCGGCAGATCACCTCGGTGCGGCGCATGAACAGGCCGTTGTCCGGGCGCAGCTCGACCGCTTCGGCGACCGCCGGCTCGGTGAAGCTCGGCCAGCCCGTGCCGGAATCGAATTTCGTGTCCGAGCCGAACAGCATCGCGCCACAGGCCGCGCAGCGGTAGGAGCCGTCGGCCTTGTGATCGACGTACTCGCCCGTGAACGGCGCCTCGGTGCCCGCCTTGCGCAAGCACGTCGTACTGCGCGGGCGTCAGCTGCTCGCGCCACTCCCGATCGGACTTCTCGACTTTGACCTCACTCATCCCTGCCTAGTTCTAGCACCGCCTCTCCCCACTCCGGTTCAGTTCCAAGCCCTGCTATCGTGATGTTTACGTTCACGTCAATTTCTCCCAGATCACGCTTCGGCGTCGCCGCCGGTCACGAGCACTACAAGTGGTGGGCGCTCTCCTGCACCAGCCTCGGGATGCTGCTCGCGGCGACCAACTCGGGGACGTTGATCATCGCGCTGCCCGATCTCGAGCGCTCGCTGCACGCGAGCCTGCTGGCGCTCGTGTGGGTGATCCTCGCCTACCTGATCGCCGCCACGGTGCTGGTGCTGATGGCGGGCCGGCTGAGCGACCTGTTCGGGCGCAAGCGCGCCTACGTGGGTGGCTTCCTGCTGTTCGCCTGCGCCTCGCTCGGAGCGGGCTTCTCCGGCGACGCCACGTGCTGATCCTGTGGCGCATGCTGCAGGGGATCGGCTCGGCCTTCCTGTTCGCCAACGCCGCCGCGCTGGTCACCGACGCCTTCCCCAAGGAGGAACTCGGCCTGGCGATGGGCACCAACACGATGGTCGCCGCGATCGGCCTGGCGATCGGCCCGGTGCTCGGCGGCGCGCTGGTGGCGATCTCCTGGCACTGGGTGTTCTGGTTCAACGTCCCGTTCGCGCTCGGCCGGCGCCGCCTGGGGCGCGCTGATCCTGCGCGAGCTCGCCAAGCCCGATCAGATCCGCGGCTATGACGTGCTCGGCAACATCACCTTCATCATCGGGCTGACCGGCCTGGTGCTCGGGGTCTCGCGCGGCGGGCTGAGCGGCTGGAACGACACGATCGTGATCGCCGGGCTTGCGGCGCGGCCGTCGTGCTGCTGCCGATCTGGGTGCTGATCGAGAGCCGCTCGCGCGCCCCGATGCTCGATCTGAAGATCTTCAAGAACCGCCTGTTCGCGGCCGCGAGCGCCGCCTCTTTCATCAACGGGCTCGCGCGCTTCGCGCTGATGTTCCTGTTCGTCTTCTACTTCCAGGGCGCCCAGTCGAACTCGCCGATCGAAGCCGGCATCAAGCTGATCCCGCTTGCGCTGGGGATGCTCGTCGCCTCCCCGCTGGCCGGCATCTACGCCGATCGTCACGGCTCGCGCGTCGCTCGCCGCGCTCGGCATGCTCGTGAGCGCCGATCGGGCTCGCGGGCATGACGACGCTCGGCGTGCACACTCCCTACTGGCAGAGCGGCCTGTGGCTGCTGATCGTCGGCGTCGGCTCGGGCATGTTCAACAGCCCGAACACGGCCGCGATGATGGGCACCGTCCCGCCGACCGACGCGGCATCGCCGCGGGCGCGCGGACGCTGCTGCAGAACACCGGCGCCGTGCTGTCGATCGCGTTCGTGCTCGCGATCATCACCTCGGCCGTGCCGAAGGCGACGTTGTTCGCGGTCTTCTCCGGTCTGACGAAGGGACTTTCCGAAGCGAAGCTCGCGCCGTTCATCGCCAACATGCACATCGCGCTGTGGGTGCTCGCCGCGACCTCGCTCTGGGCGCCGTCGTCTGCCTGCTGCGCCCCAAGCACATGCCTCTGAAGCGGAGGCCGAGACGCTGTCCTTCGAGGAGCGCACCACCGGCGGCGCAGCGATCGGCGCGGACCGGGCCAAGTCGGCCGAGACTGCTCCAGAGCAGAGCACGACACCGCGGACGCGAGTGCAAGTATGAGCACAGCGCCACGACACCGAGCCCAGCCTGCGGATCGGCGACGTCGCCAAGCCTCGCCGGCACGACGCCGCGCACGATCCGTTACTACGAGGAGATCGGCCTGCTTCCCCAGTCGCCCGCGCGCCTGTCGGGCCAGCACCGGCTGTACACCGAGGACGAGGTCGAGCGTCTGCGCGAGGTGATGCGCCTGAAGGACCTGCTCGGGGTCTCGCTCGAGCAGCTCAAGACACTTGCTCGCGGCCGAGGACGCACGCGCCGCGGTCCGCGCCCAGCTGCGCCGGGACGATGTCGACCCAGAGCGCCGGCGCGAGCTGCTGGGCGAGGCGCTCGGCCACATCGACCGCCAGCTCGAGCTCGTCCGCGGCCGCGCGGCGGAGCTGGCGAGCCTGGAAGCCGAGCTGCGTGAGACGCACAAGCGTGTGCGCCGCAAGCTGCGCGCGCTCGACGCCCAAGGCGGGGGCGCCGCCTTTGCGACGCACCCGGAGCCCGTGCCAGGCGGTTGAGCTAGAGGCGGGGTTGAGGGCGAAGCGGGCTGCGGGCGAGACGGGCTGAGGGCAAGGCGAGCTGAGAGGCAGTAACCGGTTTGTAAGGTGAGGGAATCTGATTTTCGACAGAGGAGCCTGAGTGGAGCGCAAGTGGTGGACCCTGATCGCGGTCTCGGTGGCGATCTTCATGCTGTTGCTCGACATCACCGTCGTCAACGTCGCGCTGCCCGATATTCAGCGCTCGCTGCATTCCTCGTTCTCTGATCTGCAGTGGGTGGTGGACGCCTACTCGCTGACCCTCGCCGCCTTCCTGCTGACCGCGGGTGCGCTGGCCGACCTGCTGGGGCGCAAGCGCGTATTCGTCGCCGGCCTCGTGGTCTTCACCGCATCCTCGGTCGTCTGCGGGTTGTCCTCCAGCGCGCTGATGCTCAACCTCGCGCGCGGCGTTCAGGGCACCGGCGGAGCGATGATGTTCTCCACCTCGCTGGCGCTGATCGCCCAGGCCTTTCAGGGCAAGGAGCGGGGCACAGCCTTCGGCGTGTTCGGCGCGGTGACCGGCGCAGCGGTCGCGGTCGGCCCGCTGGTCGGCGGCATCATCACCTCGGGCATCGGCTGGGAGTGGATCTTCTTCGTCAACCTCCCGATCGGCGTGATGGCGGTGATCCTCGACGATCACCCAGGTCGCGGAGTCGCGCGACCCAAACGCAACGGGTGTGGATTGGCTGGGCCTGTTGACGTTCTCGGGCTCGCTCTTCCTGCTGGTGTTCGCGTTGGTGCGCGGCAACGACAAGGGCTGGGGCTCGACGCAGATCGTCGCCTTCCTCGCCGCTTCGCTGATGCTGCTTGTGCGTTCGTGATCGTGGAGCGCGTGCAGAGCGCCCGATGCTCGATCTGGCGCTGTTCCGCCGCCCGGCCTTCACGGGGGCGAACATCGTGGCGTTCGCGCTGTCGGGCTCGATCTTCGCGATGTTCCTGTATCTGACGCTCTACATCCAGGACGTGCTGGGCTTCGGCCCCCTGCAGGCCGGGCTGCGATTCCTGCCGATCACGCTGCTGTCGTTCTTCGTCGCCCCGATCGCCGGCCGGTTGAGCGTGCGCGTACCGATCCGCATGCTGCTGGGGGTGGGCCTACTGCTGATCAGCGTTGGCCTGGTCGCGATGACCGCGGTCGACGCGGGCTCTGGCTGGACCACCCTGATCCCCGGCTTTGCATCGCCGGCGTGGGCATCGGCCTGGTCAACCCGCCGCTGGCTTCGGCCGCGATCGGCGTGGTGCCCCCGAGCGCAGCGGCATGGCCTCGGGAATCAACAGCACCTTCCGCCAGGTCGGCATCGCCACGGGTATCGCTGGGCTGGGAGCGATCTTCCAGCACAGCGTCATCAAGAGCACCAGCGCCGCGCTACACGCCAGCGGCCACGCCCGGGAGATTCTCGGGGCGGCCCACGGACAGCTGGGCACGCTGCTGGAGTCGGGCAACGTAGGCCAGATCGCGGGCACCCTCTCCCCCAGCGCCCACACTGCGCTGATCGACATCCTATCGAGTTGGCTTCACCGACGCGTTTACCGACATCCTGATCGTCGGCGCCGTGCTGGCCCTCGCCGGCTCGTGCTGGCCTTCGTGCTGGTTCGCGGTCGCGACTTCGTCTCCGCCGGCGAGGTGCCCGCCGCGCAGGAAACCGAGCCCGTCGCGGTTGCGGCGGGATGACACCCGAGGCCGCCGGTCAGGAGAAGTCAAGGCCGCTTGGCCTCATACCCGGGACAGGTCAGCACCGGCAACCGCGGATAGCGCGGATAGGCTGGGTCCTGGCGCGAGCGAGCGCACAGCGAGAACACCGACCCGCGTGTGTTGGGCACCGCGACCTGGTGTTCGCAGGTGTCACACAGACCCGCTCCCAGACGCTCGGCGTCGGCGAGCGGCGGTTGCGGCTCGGGGGACATGACCGCCAGCCTAATACCGCGACAGCGGGGCGCGGCCCGCCGCACCGACCCTGCAATAATCGTTGACCAAGCAACTATGACGACCTTCTATCGACTACTCGGGTTTCTGCGCCCATACAAGCGCGGGCATGATCATCTCGTGGGCACTGGCGAGCCTCGCGATGGTGATGACTGTCCTGCTTCCCCTGCTGACCGGTCGTGCGGTGGAGATCATCAGCACGGGCCCTCACCACCAGGCCACGGCACAGGCGAGCGCACGCCACGAACTGGCGCTGATCGCCGGCGCGATCGCGCTCCTCGTGCTGCTGCGCTGGGGATTCATGTACTGGCGGCGAATGGTCGCCGGGCGGCTTTCGCTCGGCGTCGAATACGACCTGCGTAAGCTGCTCTACGGCCACCTGCAACAGCTCGAGCTCGGGTTCTTCGACCGCCAGCAGACGGGCCAGCTGATGTCCCGGGCAACCGTCGACCTGCAGGCCGTGCGCTTCTTCCTCGGCTACGGCCTCGTGTTCATCCTGCAGTCGATCCTCACGATCGTGCTCGCGGGCATCGTGATGATCGTGATCGAACCGCGGCTCGGGTTGATCTCGCTCGTCCCCGTGCCGTTCGTGGTGCTGATCTCCTATCGCTACGGTCGCCGCGCGCGCCCGGCGATCCAGCAGACACAGCAGCGCATCGCCGAGCTGACCGCGGACGCCGAGGAGAACATCTCCGGCGTGCGCGTCGTCAAGGCGTTCGCGCGCGAGCCCCGCCAGCTGCAGCGCTTCCAAGGCAGCGTCGGGCGTGTGTTCGGCCAGGCGATGGTCGCGACCCGCCTGGAAGCGAAGTACAACCCGATGATCGGCTTCCTGCCCCAGCTCGGCTTCGCCGCGGTGCTGCTGATCGGTGGCAACGCGGTGATCCACGCGCACCTGACGCTCGGCCAGTTCACCGCGTTCTACCTCTACCTGAACATGCTGATCGCGCCGATGCGCACGCTCGGCGTGATTCTCAACCTCGCCCAGCGCGCGACCGCCTCAGGCGCCCGCCTGTTTCAGGTCCTCGACCGTCCGCCGCGCCTGACCGCACCGGCCGGTGCCCCGCCGCTGCCGGCCGGTAACGGGCACGTGCAGCTGCAGGGCGTGACGCTGCGCTACGACGAGTCCGACGAGTTCGGGGCGGCGTACTCGGCGACATCCGTCGACAGAGACCGGCCCGAGCGGCGTGGGGACCCCGAACGCAACCGCGAGCTCGAACGGCGCCGCGCCGGTCCACACCGCAAGGGCGGTCCTGAGCGACGTCGACCTGGACGTTCCCGCCGGGCGCACGATCGCGCTTGTCGGCGCCACCGGCTCGGGCAAGACCAGCCTCGTCTCGTTGATCTCACGGCTCTACGACGTGAGCTCCGGGCGGGTGCTGCTCGACGGCGCCGACGTGCGCAAGGTTGACCTGCGCTCGCTGCGCCAGGCCGTGGCGGTCGTCAGCGACGATCCGTTCCTGTTCTCGGAGACCGTCGCCGAGAACATCGCCTACGCTCACCCCGACGCCACGAGCGAGGCGATCGAGCAGGCCGCCAAGCGCGCCCAGGCCCACGAGTTCATCGAGCGCCTGCCCGACGGCTACGACACGCGCGTCGGCGAGCGTGGCCTGACGCTGTCCGGCGGCCAACGCCAGCGCCTGGCGATCGCGCGGGCGCTGCTCGCCGACCCCCGCGTGCTGATCCTCGACGACGCGACCTCCTCGGTCGACGCCTCCACCGAGCGTCAGATCAAGCTCGCGCTCGACGAGGCGATGGAGGGACGGACCACGTTCATCGTCGCCCACCGCCTCTCGACGATCGCCCTGGCCGATGAGATCGTCGTGCTCGACCGCGGCCGGATCACGGCGCAGGGCAACCACGAAGAACTGCTGGAGGCCTCCGAGCTGTATCGCGAGATCGTCGAAAAGGGGCTCCCCGATCAGGTGTTCCTCACAACGGAGCGCCGCGCGAACGCGAGGTGAGCGGGATATGAGCGCGCATGGCGGCGCGCGGATGGTGGGTGGCGGCGGCCGCGCGCGGCTCGCAGTGGACGGGCGAGCGCGCCGCGAAGGGCACGCGCGGCCGCAACCTGCGTGGCCTGCTCGCGACTGCTGAGCCCCTACCGCCTGCGCGTGAGCGCGATGCTGACGGCGCTCGTGCTCGGCACGGCCGCTTCGCTGGCGCCCGCCGCTGCTGGCCAAGGTAGCGATCGACGAAGGCATCGACCACCACGACACCAACACGCTCGTGCTGGTCGTGGTCGCATTCCTGTTCTCGGCGCTGCTCGTGTGGGCGATGACCTACGTGCAGACATATCTCGTCGGCTGGGTCGGCCAGCGCGCGCTCGCGGACCTGCGCATCCGCATCTTCACGCATCTGCAGAGCCAGCCGATCGGCTTCTACGAGAGCCGCCCCGCCGGCGTGCTGATCTCGCGCATGACCAACGACGTCGAGGCGCTGGAAAGCCTCGTGACGGACTCCGTCGTGACGCTGTTCCAGGCCGGCCTCACGCTCATCGGGGCGGTCGCGGTGCTGCTGTTCCTCGACGTGAAGCTGGCCCTGCTGACGTTCTGCGTGGTCCCGTTCGTGGCCGCCGGCTCGATCTGGTTTCGGCTCGTCTCGGCCGGCGCGTTCCGGCGCACGCGGGAGACGATCGGCGCGATCACGGCCTACCTGCAGGAGACCCTCTCGGGATTCGCGTCGTGCGCAGCTTCGGCCAGGAGCCCCGCCACGAGGCGCGGTTCGCGGAGCTCAACGCGGATAACTGCGACGCGAACATGGTCACGGTCAGGCTCAACGCCGCCTATTTCCCGACGGTGGAAATGTTCTCCGGCATCGCACTCGCGCTGATCGTCCTGTACGGCGGCTACCAGGCGCTCGCAGGCCACATCACCGCGGGCACCGTCGTCGCGTTCGTCGGGACCCTGTCGTTCCTGTTCGAACCGATCCAGCAGCTCTCGCAGCTCTACACCACATACCAGTCGGGAATGGCCGCGCTGGAGAAGATCTTCCAGCTGCTGGACGTCACCCCGACCTGACCGATCGTGCCGGGGCGCTCCCGCTGGAGCGCATCCGCGGCGAGGTCCGCTTCGAGGACGTCTCGTTCGCCTACACAGAAGACGCGATAGGTGCTCGAGCACATCAACCTGACGATCCCGCCCGGCCAGACGGTCGCGCTCGTCGGAGCCACCGGCGCGGGCAAGTCGACGATCGCCAAGCTCGTGGCGCGCTTCTACGACCCGACCACCGGTCAGGTCCTGATTGACGGGCACGACCTGCGTGAGGTCTCCAGCGACTCGCTGCGCTCGCAGATGGGGATCGTGCCGCAAGAGGCATTCCTGTTCTCCGGCACGATCGGCGAGAACATCACCTTCGGCCGCCCCGACGCCGACGCAAGCCAAGTCCGTGAGGCCGCGGCGGCGGTCGGCGCGGAGGAGTTCATCGCGGAGCTGCTCGCACGGCTACGACACCGAGGTCGGCGAGCGCGGTGCGCAACTGTCCTCCGGCCAGCGCCAGTTGATCGCGTTCGCCCGCGCGCTGATCGCCGACCCGCGCATCCTGATTCTCGACGAGGCGACTTCCAACGTGGACCTGCACACCGAGGGCCGCATCGAGGCCGGCCTGCGCCGCCTGCTGGCGGGCCGCACCGCGATCGTGATCGCCCACCGCCTGTCCACGATTCGTCAGGCCGGTCGCATCGTGGTGCTCGAAGGAGGGCGCATCGTCGAGCAGGGAACCCATGACGAGCTGATCGCCGCCGAGGGCCGCTACTACAAGCTCTATCGCGACTGGGCCTTGCAGGCCGCGGCGTAGAGGAGTCAAAAGCGAACGGCCGTCTTCGGCGCCGCGGCGCTCAGAGCGCGAACAGGCGCGCGGCGATGTCGTATGGGTACACGTACATCGTGACCGACCCGATCTGGTGAACCGCGATCGGCTTGCCGAGATCGGGCGTCGGCGCGGACGGCACGGCGGGATAGGCGGGGTCGGTGAGCAGGAACGTCTTCGCTGCGGGCCTGGGTGAGTACCACGAGGTGATCAGGTGCAGTGCGAAGGCACAGAGATGCTGGTTGCCGTCGCAGTCATCGACCGGGAAGACCTGGACGCGCAGGTGCGTTGCCCATGTGATCGGCGCGGCATCCCAGTAGCCGGCATAGCCCACGCTCAAGTGTTCTTGCCTGGCGAGCTTTGCCACGGCACCCGCAAGCCGGTCGGTCGGCGAGGCAGGAGGGGCGATGCGCTGTTGCGCAAGCGCCAACCAGCCGGTGAAGGCATAGAGCGTCACACCGGCCGTCACAGCGGCGCGAGTCAGGGAACCGCGCCCGGCGAGCAGCGGCACGAGTGCGGCGGCCACGTAGATCACCCCCACGAGGTAACGGCTGGACCCGAAGGTCTTCGGGAATGCCGCTGAAGATGAAGGCAGCGGAGAGCAGCACTGCCGAGGAGCCCCAGAAGAGACACCAAGCCAGGCGCACGCTCTGCTCACGCTCCTGTGAGCGGCTGCGGCGAGCCGCGAGAGCTTGGGCGAGCTCACTCCGGGTGGTGCGCACGGCGAGGCCAACGCCAACAATCGTGATCGCCGCGCATGCGAATGCGAGCGCCGTTGAGAAGCCGAGCGTCTGGCCGAAGAAGTCGCCATTGCCGAGCACGGCGATGGACTCCCACCAGAGCTTGAAGTTGGTGCCCACGGCTTCCGCGCCGACGAGCAGTTTGGTGTTCGCATCAGTCGCGCTGATGACGTTCTCGTGGTGCATCAGGGCGTGGACGAGCACGCTGCTCGCGATCGCAACGAGCACGCTGGCTAAGCCACACGAAGCGGCTCTGGCCGTGCGCCTGCCCGGGTGGAGCACCCAGGTGCCACCGACCGCGAGCAGGAAGGGCACGGCTCCCGCAATGCTCAGCAAGACGTCTGAGGCCGCGTTGGCGCCCAGCAGCACGCCGACCACGAACGCCAGCGCCCCCAGCCAGACGTTCGCGAGGATGTCCGCTCGCTGCTCGAGCAGCACCACGAACGCTCCGAGCAGCGCAAGCGTAAACCACGTAGGCGCATGGTCGTTGAGCGCCAGAAGCAGCGTCAGCGTGCTCGGGCTGGCGCAGATCACGATCGCCGCGGCGATCGCACCGGCCCACCGGCCTGCTACGCGCCAAGCCCCCCAGCCCACGAGCGCTGCGGAGCAGAGAGCCATCGCATAGGGAGCGACCTCCCAAATCTGCCTGTGCAGCGGCATCCATCGCGTCCCAAGCTCAAACAGAAGGGTCGAGAACCAGCCGAGATGACCGAGAATCACCAACGGATGCCCGCCCGTGCGACCGAACAACTCCCCGATCACAGGCGCCGAGGCGGTATCAGCGTTGAGATACGTGCTCGCCAGCAGCTGATTGAACTGCAGAGCGAGCGTGACCAGGTAGGCAGCGGCAAAGAGCAGTGGAGCCCAGCACAACAGCCGGCGAGCGATTGCGGCTCTCTCGCCGAGGCGAGACGTCTTTGCGGCGGATCTCCTCGGTTTGCTACTCATGCGCGGTCGCGTAGCATAGCCACGACCACGAGCCGATCAGCCAGCGCGTCTGCTTTTCGGTCAAGAACCGGGACCTCGTCTAACTCCGGGACAGGGACTCGAACCCCAATCTCCCGGACCAGAACCGGGCGTCACTGCCAATTGGACTATCCCGGACAGCGTCTCTCACCGAGAAGAATAGTAAATACCGGGATATCCGCCTCGAGCCGGCACGAACTCGACGGTCGCGAAATCTGGGAGGAGACCGCCGCACAACGTCAGTTCTGGGTGGCGTTCCCGTTGGGCGCGAAGAAGGTGGTGATCGACTCCTCCAGGCCCAGATCGAGCACCAGCAGCACCTCATCGCCGGCTTCGATCACGGTGTCGGGCTTGGGCACGAACCCGGTTCCTCCGCGGAGCACGGAGATGATCAGGCTGCCTTCGGGCAGCGCGATGTCGGCCACCTTCTCACCGACCACAGGCGCGTCGTCGTCCACCTCGAGCTCGATGATCTCCAAGCGCTCCTCTTCGAAGGCAAGCAGGTGCACGAGGCCATAGCGGGGCACCTCGTGCTCGATCAAGCGCAGGATCAGGTCGGTGGCCGAGACGGCCGGCTGAATACCAAGCAGCCTGAAGTGATCGTGATTGCGAGGGTTGTTGACGCGCGCGATGATCCGATCGCACAGGTACTTCTCCTTCGCCACCTGGCAGACGAGCATGTTGTCCTCGTCGTCTCCCGTGACCGCGATCACCAGGTCGGCGCGCTGAATGCCTGAGCGCTCGAGCACCCACAACTCCGTCGCGTCGCCGTACTGCACGGCGTGCTCGAATTCTTCCTCGATCGCCAGATAACGAGCACGCGAGGACTCGATCAACGTGACCTCGTGACCCTTCGCGATCAGCTCCCGTGCGAGGTTGCGCCCTACCTTGCCGGCGCCGACGATGATCGCGTACACCGCAATCCCCCTCAGGCCGGCTGATCCTCCAGCGCGCGCTCGAACATCTCGATCGCGTGCTGGGTTGGAGAGATTGTCTGCAGGCCCTGCGCCCCGTACCAACCGGCCCGTGCGGGGTCCATGACACGCACCAGCGCCTTGTCCACGCCGAAGCGCTTCTGGGCGATCTGGGCGATGATCAGATTGGTGTTGTCGCCGCCGGTCGAGGCGATGAAGACATCGGTGCGTTCGATCCCGGCCTCGATCAAGGCATCGATCTCCAACGCCGTCCCGACCGTGAACTGACCCTGTGCGTCCTCCCAGCTCTTGCTCTGGCCAGCGTCCAAACGCTCGTGCGAGAGTGGATCCGCGTCGAGCACGGAGACCTCGTGCCCCGCCGCCAGCGCGGACTTCGCGACCGCCGAGCCCACACGGCCGGCACCAACGATCAGGACGAACATGGATTCAGAGCAGACATTGCGCGGACGCGGAGATTAGACGATGGGGGCCTCACTCGGCCTAGGCCCACCGGGCGGCTGCTCCCGCGAGGCGTTGGCGCCACCGCCGAGCGGGCCGCCGGCGCCGTGACGATCACGCGGCAGCCGGCCTTGCTGACAACGTACTTGGTGATCTCCCCCACGAAGTTCTCCAGCGGACCACCGCGACCTCCGAGGCCCGAGCCACCGCGGATCCGGGAAGGTTCCTCCGCCCCAAGCACGATCGCTTCGACGCCGCGCCGGCGCGCCTCATCCACGATCGCGAACCCTACGCGACGCGTGCGCACGGTGGCCGTGGCGACATACACGCCGCCGTACTCCTCCCCCACAGCCTTCGCCCGCGCGAGCGCCTGACGGGCGTGCTTGACCTGCTCCTCGGGCAGACGCGCGTCGAGCGGCAGCGCCATCGGCATCACAAAGATCCAAACCGCCTCGATCGTCGTCGGGTCGGCCTCAGCCTCGTCGGTGGGCTCACCCGCGGCCAACAGGGCCGCCGTCTGCACGATGTCCTCGTCGAGCTCTGAGCCGAGGAGCGGAACGAGGATCGAGCCGTAGTCGCGCTCCCTCGGCGGATCCGCTCGCAGGACCTCTGGGGAGACCGTCACCCGCGCCGTCAGGGAGGTCTCGTCCGCGCGCCGGTAGACGACGTATCCAAGGATCCCAAGCGCCATCCAGCCCAGCCCGACGTAGCGCGCGGGCTCGTGGACCACCATCACCGCCACCCAACCGGCGCCGCAGACCAGCGCTCCGAAGGCGGCCGGCAGCGGCAGCTCGCCACCACGCAGCTTGATCGACAGCGGCACCCTGTAGGGGCGATCGCGATCTGGCTCTGAATAGCGCAGCCGGCAGATCGACAGGTGGGCGATCGTGAATGCCAGCATCGCTCCGAAGGCATAGATCCCGACGAGGAAGTCGAGGTCCTCCGGCGCCACCAGCGCCGCCGCAAACAGGCCCGCCAGGATGATCAACACGTATGGCGTCGAGCGTTGCGGGTGCAACCGCCCCAGGCCGCTGGGGATCTGGCGATTCGTCGACAGTGAGTACGCCAGCCGCGAGAGGCCGAGCATCGCCGAGTTCGCCGCGGCCACCAGCGTGAGCGTCGCCAGAGCGCCGACCACGTATCGGAGCGCCTGCGCCAGCCAGTGCGGATGCACATGCGTGACGATTCCGATCATCGGCGCGTTCAGGTACTGGGTCGCCAGCGCCGTGTGGCCCTCGTGCACGGGCAGTGCGGTGATCGCCACCAGCGCGATCCCCACGTAGCCCACCACCACAGTCACGGCGCCGCTGCCGACCATGTGCTTCAGGCCGCGGCGGCTGATCCTCACCTCGCCCGCTAGACCGGCGGCCGACTCCAGGCTGGTGAAGGAGATCACGGCGACCGTCAAGGCGAAGACGAGGTCAGACCATTTCGGCGCGCTGCCCAAGTGGATCGGGGCAAGCAGCGCGTGCGGGCTGAAGAACAACACCAGCCCGATCACGACGATGAACAGCTGCAGCACCAGATCGCCGGCTACCAGCAGCCCGATCCGCCTCACGCGGCGACTGCCGAAGCCGCGTACGTTGCTCAGCACGACAAGCGCGATGAACGCCAACGCCAGCAACAGCGCCTCCGTTCGATGCCCCAAGGGATGCCAGAAGACGCGCAGGTACTGGGTCGCCGAGAAGGCCGTGACGGCGATCAGGATGATGTAGTCGAGCAGGATCGCCCAGCCGGCGATGAAGCTGACGAGCTCGTTGAATGCATAGCGGGCAAATACGGTGGAGCCGCCCCGGTCTTGGTGTAGCGAGGCGCCCTCCGCGTAGGTCATCGCCGTCAGCACGAACAGCAGCGCCGCGAGCAGGAAGACGAGCGGCGTGAGCCCGAGCGCGTGACCGGCGATCACCCCGAGGGAGAAGTAGATGGCGCTCGCCAGCGATGTATAAACGACCGTGAATAGAACCGGCGAGCCGATACTGCGACGCAGCGTCACACGCGAGCGTGCCGCGATCTCCGCCGCGACATGCTCGACCTCGCCCGCGACGTGGGCGGCCTCCGCCGCCGCACCCGAGGGGGCGGGGATTTGATCCCGCTGAGAGGCGGGGTCTCGATCCCCAGACCTGTTCATCAATCTCTCCGACGATTCACGATTTGCCCCTACCCCGCTTCGTCTCCACCCAGATCCGCCCCGCACCCGCCGCGATGAACAGCAGGCCTAGCAGCAGACGGGGGGAGATGACGCTCCCGTGCTCGTCCGCAGCCTCCACGATCAGCGCCACACCGATGACCGTCATCACCAGGGAGAACATCAACGTGGCTGAGCGATGAACCTGTCGGCCGGTCATCTTTGACTGAGCTTAGGGCCTGTCCCGACGGTGACGAAGGCTGATGCGGGACGCTCGCGCCGGAGGATCGTCGATCTGTCGGAGCGACCCGCGCCTACTTCCGCTATCAGGTGATCAGCGGGATGATCAGGATCGCGACGATGTTGGCGACCTTGATCATCGGGTTGATTGCCGGTCCGGCAGTGTCCTTGAACGGGTCGCCCACCGTGTCGCCAGTGACCGAGGCAGCGTGGGCTTCGGAGCCCTTGCCGCCGAACGCACCGTCCTCGATCAGCTTCTTCGCGTTGTCCCACGCGCCGCCGCCGGCGGTCATCAGCACGGCGAAGAAGAAGCCCACCACGATTACGCCAATCAGCAAGCCACCAAGCGCCTGCTGGTCGATCAGGCCGACGATCAGCGTCAGCACGATCGGCAGCAGCGACGGCAGGATCATCTCGCGCTGGGCGGTCTTCGTCACGATGTCCACACAGGCCGCATAGTCGGGCTCTTCGGAATAGTCCATGATCCCCGGGTGCTCGCGGAATTGGCGACGCACCTCCTCGACGACCGCACCGCCGGCGCGGCCGACGGCCTCGATGGAGAGCGAAGCGAACAGGCACACCATCATGCCGCCGAGCAGCAGCCCGATCAGCACAGGTGGTTCGTTGATGCCGAAAGAGATCGCGTGTCCGAGCTTGCCTTCTAGTTCTTTCTGAAAGCCAGCGAACAAACCGACCGCCGCTAGCACGGCGGAGCCGATCGCGTAGCCCTTCGTGACGGCCTTCGTCGTGTTCCCGACCGCGTCTAGTCGATCGGTGACCTGGCGCACGTCCTCGGGCAGGTCGGCCATCTCGGCGATCCCGCCCGCGTTGTCGGTGATCGGACCGAAGGCGTCGAGCGCGACGATCAGCCCGGTCAGCGAGAGCAGGCCCATCGCCGCCACAAGAATCCCGTAGATACCGGTCACGCCGCCACCGGCGAGCTTCCATGAGCCGAGGATGCCGAGCACGATCACGAGCGCGGGCAGCGCGGTGGCCTGCAGCCCCGAGGAGAAGCCCTGGATGATGTTCGTGGCGTGACCCGTGATCGACGCTTTGGCGGTCTTCTTCACCGGCGAGAAGCGCGTCGAGGTGTAGTATTCGGTTAGTCCGAACAGCAGCGCCGTCACGGCGATCCCGATCAGCGAGCACAGGTACAAGTGGCTCCAGCTGGGGGTATTGACGGTGCTACCGACGTCTTTGAACGTGAGGTTGCGCATCAGCCAATAGGTGATCGGGGCAAACGCCGCCGCCGCGATCACGCCGGAGACGATCAGCCCCTGCAGCAGCGCGCGCTCGACGTTGTCGGATTTCGTGCGCACCGCGAACGTGCCGATGATCGACGCGATGATCGCCACGCCGCCGATCACGAGCGGATAGAGCACGACGCGCGTGGACTCGTGAAATGTGAGCACGCCGAGCAGCATCAACGCGATCGCGGTGACCGCGTAGGTCTCGAACAGGTCGGCTGCCATGCCGGCACAGTCGCCGACGTTGTCGCCGACGTTGTCGGCGATCGTCGCCGGGTTGCGCGGGTCGTCCTCGGGGATGCCTGCCTCGACCTTGCCAACGAGGTCGGCGCCGACGTCCGCAGCCTTGGTGAAGATCCCCCCGCCGAGCCGGGCGAAAATCGAGATCAAAGAGCCGCCGAAGCCGAGGCCGACGAGCGCGTCCACCGCCGTCTTCGGGCTATCGTTGAAGAACGAGGTCAGCGCGCCGTAGTAGCCGGCGACGCCGATCAGCCCAAGCCCTACGACGAGCAGGCCCGTGATCGCGCCACCGCGGAAGGCGACGCTCAGCGCCTGGGAGACCCCCCCACGCGCGGCCTCCGCGACGCGGGCGTTGGCGCGGACTGAGACATTCATGCCGATGTAGCCGGCCGAGCCGGACAGCAGCCCCCCGATTGCAAAGCCGCACGCGACCGCGATGTTTAGGCCGATGGCCAGCGCGATAAACACAACAACGCCGACGGCGGCAATCGTCGTGTACTGGCGGTTCAGGTAGGCGCGCGCGCCCTGCTGGACAGCCAGCGAGATGCTCTGCATCTTCTCGTTGCCCGGCGAAAGCGCGAGCAGGGAGCGTGTGGTCACCAGGCCGTAAACCACGGCGCAGGCGGCGCAGACAAGGGCGACGACGACCCCATGGTTCATCAGAAAGCTGCTCAACAGAAATCCTCCGCGGTCTTAGTTAGCGTGCCGCGCGAGGATTCGCGCGTACATATCTCCCCCGGCTCGCTCCTCAGAGCGCTTTCCCGGCGGAAAGGCGGCCGCAGTCTATCGTGCCAGCCCCAGAAACGAGTTCTCAGTGTCCCGGGCCGCCGCGCAAGAACTCTCAGCGCCCGGGCACCCACAGCCTACCGCTCGACTCCGCCGGCCCTGGGGCGGGCTCTCCGGGAGCGGCCGGTATATCGGGCTTGGGTTCCGCAGCCGGCGCGTTCGGTTGCTCGGCCGGGGGCTCCGGCTCGCGTGCTCGCATCGGCGCCGCCACCGGCCTGCGCCTCACGCGCGTAGGCCATCTGCAGTTGGGAGAGCGCGTCGCGCAGTGGTCGCAGCTCCTGAGCGGTGGCGCTGCGCTCGAGGATCCCCAGCAGCGCACGCACGCAATCGACCGCGTCCCGCACCTGCTCGAGATCCCGCTCCCCCTCAGAGCCCGGCGCCAAACCCAGACGACGACCGCCCAGGTTCAACAACGACACCGCGGCCTGCAGGATCATGTCCGCAGTGGTGATACGGCTCAGTTCCGCTTCATAGGCGGCACGTAGCTCCTCCTCGCTCGGCGCTCCGGCCTGCTCTAGTGGATCGCTGCTCATCGGTCGTCTTCCTCCTGTCCTCTGCGCTGCGGTCGAGTGGTAGTCGAATATGCGCTGCTCACACCGCAACCTCCTCTGCGTATGTCTGCCGAGTCTCCGCCACCGAGGCCGCGAAGACCTCCTCACGCGTCCCACCGGCCTCGATTCTTCTTCGCTGGCGCTGTGCTCCGTTGAGCTCTGGGAAGGCCAGCTCGATGCCCAGCTCTGCGCGAATCGGGCGCGTCCAGCTGGCCAACCGCTCGATCGCCTCCCGCGCCGGATACTCCTCGCCCCGCTCCAGATCGAGGAGCCTGCCATCGAGCCCAAAGCGAATCGCCCGCCACATGTTCTCCTCGATCAGTCGCGGCGCCAAGTGGGCATGAGGAACTTCCTCGTCCACGTCACGTACGGCCTGAGCGATACACGCGACCATCAGCGCCGCAAGCGCATCAGACTCCTGGGCTGTGCTCTGCGCGTCGCAGATGCGCACCTCGACGGTGCCAAAGCGAAAGTGCGGCCTGACCGACCACCACACTTGCGTGAACTCGACGATCGAGCTCGTTCGCACGAGCAGCTCGATGTATTCACGATACGCCGCCCAACCATCGAATGCATCAGGCACGCCGCAACGCGGAAAGCTCTTGGTAAAGCTCTGCGTCCGCGCCGACTGCAGCCCCGTATCACGGCCATCCAGATAGGGCGCGTTGGCGGAGATCGCGAGCAGCAGCGGCAGCACTCCGCGCAGCCGGTCGCAGACCTTCACGGCCCGATCGGCGCCATGGATGCCAACGTGAACGTGCAGGCTGAAGGTGTTGTTGCGCCACGCGACGTACTTCAGCCCCTCCTCGACTCGGCGGTAATGCTCGGTGTCAATGATCGGCTGCTCGCGGTAGTCGGCCCATGGATGAGTGCCGGTGGCGCCCAGCGCCACCCCCTGCGCGTCAGCGAGCGCAAACAGTCGCCGGCGGCGCTCGCGCTGTCGTGCCAACGCGTCGTGCAGGTCGACTCCCGCCCCAGAGACGATCTCGATCTCCGAGGAGATCAGCTCTCCGGTAATACCCTCGCGCAGAACGGCATCGCCCTGCGCGGCGGCGCGTAGCTGCTCGAAGCGTGGCACGAGATCGAGCGTTTGCGGATGCAGGATCGCGAACTCCTCCTCGATGCCGACGGTGAAGTCAACCGCCTCGGCAAACCGCTCGGTCGCTCGGTCTAGGTCCAGGCTGTCCATAGATGGATCAGGTCAAATAGAAGTACAGCGCGTACAGCAGATCGACAGCCGGGCTCGAGGTGTGGACGGTCACCTCGGGGGGGACGTCCAGCAGCGACTCGGAGTAGTTGAAGATGATCTTCACGCCCGCCTCCACGAGCTCGCTCGCAAGTCCCTGGGCGGCGTTTGTCGGCACCGCCAGCACGCCCACGACGATGTCCTCGTCCTCGACCATCTGGCGCAGGTCACTGGTGTGGCGCACCACCTGGTTGCCCACGTTTGTACCGACCTTCGCCGGATCGACATCGAGGATCGCCACGACTCGAAAGCCATGGTCGGCAAAGATGTCCGAGGAGGCGATCGCCTTGCCCAAATGCCCTGCACCGAGTAGCGCGATGTTGTGCTGGCCCGCCGTGCGCAGGATCTTGCGAATCTGAGACACAAGCGCCTCGACGTTGTAGCCCACGCCCCGCTTGCCGAACTTCCCGAAGCCGGACAGGTCGCGGCGGATCTGCGTCGAGTTCACGTGGGTGTAATCGGACAGCTCCTGCGAGCTGATCGTCTCCTTACCCATCTTCTTGGCCTGCGTCAAGACCTGCAGATAGCGCGACAGACGAGCCGCCACGCCGAGCGAGAGCCGCTCGCCCGAGGAGATCCCTGCACCACGCTCGGCGTCCTGCTGGCCTGTCGTCGGTCCCCTGTAGGTCATCGCCGTGACTCTAAAGGATGCTTGGGCCGGCGACGGCCCGCCGTTGCGGAGGACTCGGTCGTTCGCCCGTCGCGTAGGCGTCGAGCGCCAGATACTCGGGGTAGGGCAATGTCCGGGTAAAGCGCGCGGCGCTAGCGATCATCGCCGCGTTATCGGTGCACAGCACGGGTGGCGGAATGTGCAGCGCCACGTCGAGCTCGCTCAGTCGCCGGCGTAGCTCGCCGTTGGCTGCCACACCACCTCCCACGGCCAAACGACCGATCCCGGTCTGCTCCAGCGCCTGCTCGGCGCGCAGAGTCAAGCTGTCCACGATCGCCGCCTGGTACGAGGCTGCCAGGTCGGCACGATGCGCTTGGACCTCAACCTCGGAGAGCTCGCGCAGCCGGTAGAGCAGCGCGGTCTTCAGCCCTGCGAAGGAAAAATCGAGGCTCTGCGCGAATGCCTGGTGGCCCTTGCCCCGTCCGCCGCGAGAGCGCTCGCCACGGGAGCCCGGAAAGCAGAAGGCCTCGGGATCGCCTTCCGCGGCGAGGCGCTCGAGTGCCGCACCGCCTGGATAGCCCAGCCCCAGCATTCTGGCCCCCTTGTCGAACGCCTCTCCAGCCGCGTCGTCAAGTGTGCGGCCCAGTACCGCATAGCCCTCGTGCTCCTCGACGTGCGTCAGCAGTGTGTGTCCGCCACTGGCAATCAGGCATAGGAACGGGGGCTCGAACGCATCGCCGAGGAAGTTCGCCGCGACATGTCCCTGAAGATGATCGACCGGCGCGAAGGGCAGCTCCCGGCCCGCGGCCAGCGCCTTTGCGGTGCAGAAACCAACCAGCAGAGCCCCTACCAGACCCGGGCCTTGGGTCGCCGCGAAGAGCTCTATGTCGTCAAGCCTCACGCCCGCCTCACTCAGTGCCTCATCGACGATCAGATTGACCAGCTCGAGATGCTGCCGAGAGGCAATCTCCGGGACGACGCCGCCGAAGCGATCGTGCGCTCCCTGAGAGGAGATCACATTCGAGCGGATGTTTCCACCGGGGCCGAGCACGGCTGCGCAGGTGTCGTCACAGCTGCTCTCCAGCGCGAGGATGTTCATACAGGCCCAGGGTTGGGCACATCGTCGAGCGAGCCCTTCAGCGTGGCGGGAGTGCGCCACATGACCAACGCGTCCTCGCCGTTGTCCTGGTAGTAGCGACGACGCACACCAGCCGCCCGGAAGCCCTCTCTTTCATACAGACGGATCGCGGCGTGGTTGGAGCGGCGCACCTCCAGCGTAAAGCGCGCGTTCTGCTCTGCGACTTGCCGGTACAGCTCAGCGAGCAACGCCGAGGCTATACCGGAGCGTTGGTGCTCGATATCCACAGCCACGTTCATCACGTGCCAAACATGCTCATAGCGAGAGCAAATCAGATACCCCACCAAGCGCCGTCCTCGCTCGGAGTCGCGCACCGCCGCCAGGCATATTCCCGACTGCTTGGAGCGCTCCAGCACGAACATCGCCAGCGACCAGGGCGTTGGGAACACACGGCGCTCGATCGCCATCACCTGGGGCAGATCGGGATAGACCAGTCGCCGAATCTTCAGCGTCCCAGACGGATCGATCGCAGGGCGAGAAGCGAATGGCTCGGTCACGTAGCGGCGCTTTCCAAGGCAATCTCCGCGTCCGGCCGGCGCCGGTAGTCCGGCACGATCGCCTCATCCGAGGCGAGCGCATCCCCACGAGCTCCGAGGTCGCAAATCGCCACGGCGCTCACGAGGTGCAGCGGCGAGGAATCTGGTGGAACCGTCACCCCCACAGCCTCCAAATAGCCGCGAAAGCGCACCGCCCCGTCTCCGAGCGCTCGCCAGGGAGAGACACACTCCCCCCCTCGTTGCGCCCGTCGTTGCGCTTCGGCCTGCACGAGAATGCTCCCGAAATCCTCGGGAGCCAGAGCTCGTGGCGCCACGAGCTCTTCGGCCGATCCTCGATCGGTCAGGAGATAGGCGGCCGCGAACGCCTCTCCGCGACGCGCATCGAGAACCGCGAGCACGTTCGTGGCGCCCGGGCTTGCCGGACCAGTCGCTGCGATGTCCGTGCGGCTGCCTTCGGCAAGCGCCCGCAGGCTCGAGAACCCGACAAGCTCGATCCCCAGCGACTGCGCCAGCCCACGCGCGGTTGCCACACCCACGCGCAGGCCCGTGAAGGTGCCCGGCCCCAAGCCCACGGCGATCCGCTCGAGCGCGCGCCAACCGATGTTCGACCGCACAAGCAGCTCGTCCGCGATCGGCAGCAGTCGCGTCGTGTGTCCGGGACGCTCGCCTGGAGGTGGGTCGTCACGGGCCTGCAGCGTGCTTCCATCCTCCAGGCGCAGGCCCACCACCGTGGAAGACGTGGCGGTGTCGCAACCGAGCACGATCACCCCCGAATCACCTCGATCCGCCGGCGATCGGCACCCTGATGGGCCAAAGTCACGCGCAGGCGCGCGTGCGAGAGCTCGACGTGATCTCGCGCCGGCCACTCCACGAAAGCGATCCGACCCGGGCCCAGGTAATCATCGAGCAGCGCTGGATCCTCCTCCTCCAAACCGCTGGGCAGCCGGTACAGATCCAGGTGCGAGACGGTCGTATTCGTGGCCCTGTAGCGGTGCCCGATGCTGAATGTCGGGCTGGTGATGGGATCTGTGACGCCCAGCGCTCGTGCGGCACCACGCACGAACGTCGTCTTGCCAGAGCCAAGCTCGCCCTGCACGAGCACCACATCGCCGTCGCGCAAGCCAGCGGCCAGCTCCGCGCCCAGCGCCTCGGTTTCGCGCGGGTCTTTCGTCTCAACGACGCTTATGCTCACGCCGAGACCTTAGAGCGGATCAGGCTTTAAACGCGGGGCGAGACGCTAAACGAGGCTGGACGCCTGGGGCGTTAAACGCGACCGGCCCGCGGGAGAGGGAAGCGCGGGCCGGTCGTCACTGCATGTGAGGATGGAGACAGGGCCTCTATCGGCAGCCATAGCCACTTGCTTTAGCCCTTAGCTCGCAAATTTCGACAATTCCCTCCCAAAGTCCCTCTTTCCAGGTGAAATCCAACGTCGGCAGTGTCTAGAAGGAGGGGCAACCAGCTCGAACGGCGTCCAGAACAGCGTGAAATCGAAGGCAAGGAGCGTCTAGAACAGTCC
This sequence comes from uncultured Solirubrobacterales bacterium, assembly GCA_963822625.1. Classification (GTDB taxonomy): domain Bacteria; phylum Actinomycetota; class Thermoleophilia; order Solirubrobacterales; family Solirubrobacteraceae; genus Palsa-744. The sequence continues at coordinate 123,855 of CAWGIH010000003.1, forward strand.
AAGCTGGTCGATCTCCGAGGTCTGTCCCTGCGCTTCTGTCGGCGCCACTTGGGGCGTCTGCGCGATCTCATCTACCTCGATAGCCGGTGGCTCGGATAATTGCTGCTGCTCGGGAGGGCCCAGCGCCAACAGCTCCGGCAGTCGCGTGAAGTCCTCGCGCAGGGTCTCGAGCATGCGCGGCGTGTAGAGCGCCGCGGCGGGATGGTAGATCGGATAGAGCCGCACCGAGCGTCTACCCAGCGTCAGCACCTCTGGCTGTCCATGCAGGCGGGTGATCCCGGTCGGGTCGCCGCGCAACAGCTTCGTGGAGAAGTTACCGAGCGTGCAGATCACATTCGGCTGGATCAACTCAACCTGGCGATGCAGATAGTCCTGGCAGTTGTCGATCTCGACCGGCAACGGATCGCGGTTGCCGGGCGGCCTGCACTTGAGCACGTTCGCGATAAAGACCTCTGAGCGGGCCAGCCCGATCTCCTCGAGCAGCTGCTCGAGCAACTTGCCCGCGCGGCCGACGAACGGGATTCCCTGCTCATCCTCGCTCGCGCCCGGAGCCTCCCCCACGAACATCAGATCAGCATCCGCGTTGCCAGCGCCGAAAACGACGGTCTTGCGCGTCGCCGCCAGCTCGGAGCAGCGTGTGCATCCGCGCGCTTGGGTGAAGACCTCCTTCAGGGCCTCGCGCCGCTCAGTAGCCGACTGCTCGCTCTCCTGTGCTGACACGGCCTACATGCTATGAGCGATGATCCCGCGATGGTGCCACCTTCCGAGCCAAACGCCGAAACGGCGAGCGATGGCGGCGAGCAGAGTGATGTCGCGCACACCACGGAGCCTCAGGAGAAAGGCGAGCGCGCGGATCTCCAGGCGGTCCGCGAGCGTCACGAGATCGGGCTGGACGCCGCCCGGCCTGAAGCGGTCGCCAAGCGCCGGCAGCGTGGGCGGCGCACGACCCGCGAGAACCTCGCCGAACTACTGGACCCGGACAGCTTCGTCGAGTATGGACCGCTGCTGTTCGCCGCCCAGGAGCGTCGCCGCTCGCGCGAGGAGCTGATCGCCCGCACGCCCGCTGACGGCCTGGTCGGCGGGATCGGTGAGATCGAGGGCCAGCGCTGCGTGGCGATGTCCTACGACTACACCGTGCTGGCCGGCACCCAGGGCATGCGCGGACACCTGAAGAAGGACCGGCTGTTCGAGCTCGCCGAGCACCGCCGACTGCCGGTGGTGCTGTTTGCCGAGGGTGGCGGCGGGCGGCCGGGTGATGTCGACATGCCGATCGTGGCCGGCCTGGACTGCCGCGCCTTCAATCTCTTCGCCCGCTTGAGCGGGCTGGTCCCGCTCGTGGGGATCGCCTCCGGGAACTGCTTCGCGGGCAACGCCGCGCTGCTCGGGTGTTGTGACGTGGTGATCGCCACCGAGGACTCGAGCATCGGCATGGGCGGCCCCGCGATGATCGAAGGCGGAGGGCTGGGCTCCTTCGAGGCGGCCGAGGTCGGCCCGATCGATGTGCAGAGCGCAAACGGGGTGGTCGATCTGCGCGTCACAGACGATCGCGCCGCGGTCGCGGCGGCCAAACGCTACCTCTCCTACTTCGGCGACTAACCGGGTGGAGCGACGTGCGAGTGCCCGACCAGCAGCGACTACGGGACATCATCCCTGAGCGGCGGCGGCAGATCTACGACGTGCGCTTGGTGCTCAATGGGCTCTTCGACGAAGACTCCGTGATGGAGCTGCGCCGAGGTTTCGGGGTGGGCATCGTCACCGCCCTGGCCCGGGTGGATGGCCGGGCGCTGGGAGTGGTGGCCAACTATCCACCCCACCTGGGCGGGGCGATCGACGCCGACGGAGCCGACAAGGCGGCGCGCTTCATGGCCCTCTGCGACGCCTTCGAGCTGCCGCTGCTGTTTCTCTGCGACACACCTGGCTTCATGGTCGGCCCGGAGGCCGAGCGACGGCGACCGTGCGTCACTTTGCGCGGATGTTCGTGACCGGCGCGAACCTCACGGTGCCGACGGGCACGATCGTGTTGCGCAAGGGCTACGGCCTCGGTGCGCAGGCGATGGCGGCCGGCGGCTTCAAGGCGCCGCTGTTCACGATCGGCTGGCCGACCTCCGAGTTTGGCGGGATGGGGCTGGAGGGCGCGGTGCGCCTGGGGATGAAGCGCGAGCTCGAGGCGATCGAGGATCTGGATGAGCGCGAGCGCGTGTTCAAGGCCACGGTCACCGCCGCATATGCACACGGTGAGGGCGTGAACATGGCGGCCTACGGCGAGATCGACGACGTGATCGACCCCGCCGATTCGCGACGCTGGATCGCCACGCTGTTTGACGAAAGGACCGGTCAGTGGCAGCAGCGGGCCGGCAAGAAGCGCCCGAACATCGATACGTGGTGAGCGCAGTGAAGCGCCCGAACGTCGATATGTGGTGAGCGCAGTTGGATGGTGAGGGAGCCCGTGTGGCAAGGACAGCCGACCTCGCGCAGCCAGCCCTCGTGTGAGATTGCGCACACAGTCGAACGCTCTTCCATAGATCCGGGAACGGCGGTATCATTTATCTATCAGGCCACTATCGAGCTCGCTCGAAATGGACCCGATGCAGTATCCGTCTGACTCTGAAGTCGCGCCGGTATCCGCAGGGAACTGGACCGAACCCGATGAGCTCTAACCACCTCACCCCCGCTCCGCGCATGAAAACCGTGCGCACGGTCGCTGAGTTGCGCGCCGCGCTCGAGCCGGCGCGTCGCGAGGGATTGACGATCGGCCTCGTGCCAACGATGGGCGCGCTGCACGAGGGCCACCTCTCGCTGATCCGGCGCGCGCGCGAGCAGTGCGACCGAGTCGTCGTCTCGCTGTTCGTCAATCCCGCCCAGTTCAACGAGCGCTCCGACCTCGACCGCTATCCACGCCAGGCACGAGCGCGACGCTACCCTCGCCGCTGAGGCTGGCGCCGATCTGCTGTTCGCGCCGTCGGTCGAGGAGGTCTACCCGCACGGTTTTGCCACCACCGTCGAAGTGCTCGGCATCACCGATCGGCTCGAGGGCGCGACCCGTGGAGCCGCACACTTCCGGGGCGTCAGCACCGTCGTGACCAAGCTGTTGTGCATGGCGCTCCCTGACATCGCCTTCTTCGGCCAGAAGGATGCCCAGCAGGTCCTCGTCATTCGCCGTCTCGTCGCCGACCTGAACCTGCCCGTCCGCATCGAGGCCTGCCCGACCGTGCGCGAGCCCGACGGCCTGGCGATGTCCAGCCGAAACGCCCTGCTCGCTCCCGAGGAGCGCGCTGGCGCGCTCGGCCTGGCCGTGGCGCTGAGGCGGCCCGCGCTGCGCCGTGGAGGGTGAGCGTCCGCCGCGGTTCTGTTGGAGGCCGCGCGGAGGCGAAGACTCCTTGCGCAGTGGAGCCTGAGTACGTGGCGCTGGTGGACCCCGACACGCTCGAGCCCATGGAACCGCTCGCGCACGCGGCTCTGCTGGCAGTCGCCGCGCGTGTCGGTGAGACCCGCCTGATCGACAACACTATCCTCCAGCCCACCGTCACGCCCACGTCCCATCAACGCTCCCACGAAAGGCCACCGTCTGATGCAGCGCGTGATGCTCAAGTCCAAGATTCACCGAGCGACCGTCACCGATTGCGACCTGCACTACGTGGGTTCGATCACGATCGACCCGGATCTGCTGGAGGCAGCCGACATCCTCGAGCACGAGCAGGTGCATGTGGTCGACGTTGACAACGGCGCGCGCTTTGAGACCTACACGATTCCCGGCGTCCGGGGATCTGGCGAGATCAAGGTCAACGGCGCCGCCGCCCGCCTGGTGCACCGCGGCGACACGATCATCGTCATCTCTTACGGCCAGTACGACCGGGCTGAGCTGGAGCACTACGAGCCTCGCGTGGTTCACGTGCAGGCGCAGACCAATCGCATCATCACAATCGACGACGAGGTGGCAACCCTGCTGGCCTGAGGTGATCGAACCCGCCAGCCGCCCCCAGCCGCCGTCAATCGCGTCAGAGAGGAAATCCCCATGTCGAGCCACGCACATGTCCACGTCAACGCCCCAGCCGACCCCGGGCGCCTGCCGATGACGCTGCCGCTGCTCGCGGAAAAGAAGCGCCTGCGGCGAACCGATCGTGATGGTCACCGCCTACGACTACCCGAGCGCCCGCGCTGCCGAGGCCGCAGGCGTGGACCTGGTGCTCGTCGGCGACTCGGCCGCCACGACCGTGCTCGGGTACAACTCCACCACCCCCGTCGAGCTCGGACGACATGCTCGTGCTCGCGCGCGCCGCCCGCCGCGGCCTGCGAACCCCGCTGTTGATCGGCGATATGCCGTTCGGCTCCTATGAGGTCTCCGACGAGCAGGCGATCACCAACGCGCTGCGGATGGTCAAGGAGGCCGGCTGCGAGGCCGTCAAGCTCGAGGGCGGTGGACCCTCCTCGGTCAGCCGCGCGCGTGCGATCGTCGCGGCAGGGATACCCGTGATGGGCCATGTCGGCCTCACTCCTCAGACGGCGACAGCGCTCGGTGGCTGGAAGGCTCAGGGCCGTACCGCGGCCGCGGCCGCTCAGATCGCCTCCGAGGCGCTCGCCCTGCAGGAGGCGGGCTGCTTCGCGCTCGTGTTCGAGGCGATCCCGCGCGCAGTCACCGAGGAGCTGATGGCCGACCATCGAGATCCCCGTGATCGGGATCGGCGCCGGTCCCGCCACCGACGGGCAGGTGCTCGTGTTCCACGACCTGCTCGGTATCCGCGACGGCCTCGGCGCGCGCTTCGTCAAGCGCTACGCCAATCTCCAGGAGGAGATGAACGCCGGCGTCGCCGCCTATACGGAGGACGTGCGCACCCGGCGCTATCCCGGCCCCGAGCACAGCTACTCGATCGACCCCTCCGAGCTGGCCGACCTGCACGCGCGACTGTCGTAGTCGATCTTCCTGAGTACCCGCGCTGGGGCGCCCGCCGCGACGGAGAACGACTCGATGTCACTGCGTCACGACACTGTTCGCGCCGATCACGCAGCGCTCGCCGATGGTGACGCCGCTCGTCACGACCACGTTCGCGCCCAGCCAGCAGTTCTCGCCGATCCGCGTCGGTCCCTTCGTCTGGAAGCCCTGCCATGGCACCGGCTGTCTCGGGGTCGTCGTAGCGGTGGCTCGAGTCGGTCACGAAGCAGCCGTTCGCCAGCATGCAGTGCTCGCCGATCTCCACCAGCTCCTCCGCGGCGATCATCACCCCGAGGTTCAGGAACGTCCCCTCCCCGATCCTCACGCTCGCGCGCCCCGGGGCGGTGATCCACACGTCCGGCTCGAACAGCGCTCCCTTGCCGAGCTCCAGCCGCCCCTCGCGCAATGCCTCCAACACGTTCCCGTGCACCGGCCAGCGCACGAACGCCTCACGGCGCATCGCCTCCCAGTGGATCCGCGCGCGATTCCAAGGCAGCGAGCTGCGCTCATACCAGCGCCACTTCACCGCCCACAGCCTGGCTTGGCGCGCGAGATCGCCGTCGCTCAAGCGGCGACCTTCGCCCGTGGTTTGCGTTTGGCGGCCGTGCTCTTGGCGCGCGATTTCTTCGCGCTCACGCGTCTTCGCCGGGACTACCAGCTCGGCGAGAAACTCCCCCGTATGAGAGATCGGCTCGGCCGCCACCTGCTCCGGCGTTCCCTGCGCGATCACCCTGCCGCCCTCCTCGCCGCCCTCCGGACCCATGTCGATCAGCCGGTCAGCGCTCTTGATCACATCGAGGTTGTGCTCGATCACGACCACGCTGTTCCCCGCGTCGACAAGCCTCTGCAGCACCTCCAGCAGCCGCTCCACGTCGGCGAAGTGCAGGCCCGTCGTCGGCTCGTCGAGGATGTAGAGCGTCCGGCCCGTCGCGACCTTCGAGAGCTCGGTCGCGAGCTTCACACGCTGCGCCTCGCCCCCTGAGAGCGTCGTCGCCGGCTGGCCGAGGCGCACATAGCCCGAGCCCGACGGCGTTCAGCGTCTCCAGACGGCGACGCACCTTCGGGATGTGCTCGAAGAAACCCAACGCGTCCTCGATCGCCATGTCGAGCACGTCGGCGATGCTCTTGCCCTTGAACTTCACCTCCAGCGTCTCGCGGTTGTAGCGCTTGCCGTGGCACTGCTCGCAGGGCACATAGACGTCCGGCAGGAAGTGCATCTCGATCTTGATCTGCCCGTCGCCCTTGCACACCTCGCAGCGCCCGCCCTTAACGTTGAAGCTGAAGCGGCCCGGCTTGTACCCGCGCGTGCGTGCCTCCTGGGTCTTCGAGAACAGATCGCTGAATCACGTCGAAAAGCCCCGTGTAGGTCGCCGGGTTCGAGCGCGGGGTGCGCCCGATCGGGGACTGGTCGACGGCGATGATCTTGTCGAGCTGATCGAGGCCGTGGATCGCGCGGTGCGCTCCCGGACGCCGTCGCGCGCGGTGCAGACGGCTGGCGACGCTCTTGAACAGCACTTCGTTGACCAACGTCGACTTGCCCGAGCCCGAAACGCCCGTCACGCAGGTCAGCACGCCGAGCGGGACCTTCACGTCGACATCGCGCAAGTTGTGCTGACTCGCTCCTTCGATCTCCACATAGCCGGCTGGGGTGCGCCGCTTCTTCGGCGCCTCGATCGTGCGCGTTCCCGCCAGGAACTGCCCCGTCGCCGAACTCTTCACCCGTTCCACCTGCTTCGCGGTGCCCTGCGCGACGATCCGTCCACCATGCACGCCCGCGCCCGGGCCCATGTCGACGAGATGGTCGGACGCGCGCATCGTCTGCTCGTCGTGCTCGACCACGATCACCGTGTTTCCCAGGTCGCGCAACCGCTCCAACGTCCCGATCAGCTTCGAGTTATCGCGCTGGTGCAAGCCGATCGAAGGCTCGTCGAGGATGTACAGCACGCCCACCAGCGAGGATCCGATCTGCGTCGCGAGACGGATCCGCTGCGCCTCGCCTCCGGAGAGCGTCGCGGCGGCGCGATCCATCGACAGATAGCCAATCCCGACGTTCTCCAGGAACTGCAGCCGCTCGGAGATCTCGCGCAGGATCAGCCGCGCCACGTGCCGGTCGGTCTCCGAGAGCTCGACCTCCGCGAGCCACTCCAGCGCCCGCCGGGCGGACAGCGCGCAGAACTCATCGATCGGCGTGCCCGCCCACGAGCACCGCGCGTGACTCCGCCCGTAGCCGCGCCCCCCCGCACACCGGGCAGGCGCGCAGCGACATGAACTGCTCGATCTTCTCTCTCGTCCCCTCCGAGTCGGACTCGCGGTAACGGCGCTCCAGGCCCTTGACGATCCCCTCGAAGCGCGTCGCATAGGAGCGTGTGCGCCCGAAGCGGTTGCGATAGGTGATCGCCAGCCGCTCGTCAGTCCCGTTCAGGAACAGCTCGCGCAGATCCTCCGGCAGATCCTCCCACGGCACGTCGAGGTCGACGCCGTAGCGCTCGACGATCGCCTCGGTCACCTGCTCGTAGTAGTTCGACGAGCTCCCCGCCCATGGCGCGAGCGCCCCTTCGGCGATCGACAGCGAAGGATCGGGCACGATCAGCTCGGGGTCGATCTCCATCTGCGCACCCAGCCCCGTGCAGTGCTCGCACGCCCCGTGCGGCGAGTTGAACGAGAAGATCCGCGGCTCCAGCTCGACCAGCGACGGTCCGTGCACCGGGCAGGCGAAGCGCTCGGAGAAAGTGAAGATCGTCCCCGCCTCGGGAACCTCGCCCGGCACGATCTGCGTGGCGGCGCACGCGCGCCCTTCGCACCGGTGGCAGTGCTCGACCCGCCTCACTGTCCTTACCGGAGCCCACGATCTCGATCTCGACGAGCCCTTCGGCGAGACCGACCGCCGTCTCGATCGAGTCAGCGAGCCGCTTGCGCAGATCGTGGCGCATCACCAGCCGGTCGACGACGACCGAGATGTCGTGCTTGTAGCGCTTGTCGAGCACGATCGATTCCTCGAGCATCCGCAGCCGGCCGTCGATCTTCACGCGCGCAAAGCCGTCGGCGCGCAGCTCCTCCAAAAGCTTTCCGTACTCGCCCTTGCGCCCGCGCACGACCGGGGCGAGCACCATGAAGCGCGTCCCCTCCCCCAGCTCCATCACCTGGTCGATGATCTGCTCCGCCGACTGCCCCACAATCGGGCGCCCGCAGATCGGACAGTGGGGCTTGCCCACACGCGACCACAGCAGCCGCAGGTAGTCATAAATCTCGGTGACCGTGCCGACGGTGGAGCGCGGGTTGCGCGAGGTCGTCTTCTGATCGATCGAGATCGCCGGGCTCAGCCCCTCGATCGAATCGACGTCGGGCTTGTCCATCTGGCCCAAGAACTGCCGCGCATAGGCCGACAACGACTCGACATAGCGCCGCTGCCCCTCGGCGTAGATCGTGTCGAACGCGAGGCTCGACTTACCCGACCCCGACAACCCCGTGATCACCACGAGGGCATCACGCGGCAAGGACAACGAGATGTCCTTGAGGTTGTGCTCCCTCGCCCCCGTGACGACGATCTGATCGCTTACCGGCATCTACCGGTCATTCTATGACGGCGAACAGACGTTCGCCTTTTCCAATCGGCCTTACCCCTACCCCTCAACCGCGGCAAACACCTCATCCAGCAGCTTGTGCCGGTCGGCCAGCTCGTAGTGCTCGGCCAGGTAGCGATCGGTGGCCACTCGCGACTCGCCGTTGAGAGCCATGTTCAGAGCGATCAGGCGCGCCCCGTCGAGATCGTCGCTGCCGCCACTCACCGGCTCCGAAGATCGAGGCGGCGCGGGCGAGGAGGATGGCGGGGGCGAGGACGGCGCGGGAGAACGGCAGCGGCGGCGTTGCGGGAGCGGCCGGGGGTGGGGCCGGTGCCGGAGGGGTGGCCGCTGAGGCGGGAGCCGGTGATGCGGGGGTGGCCGGGATGACCTCGGAATGGCCCTGCCTCACGGAGGCCTCAGCTGTCGAGTCCGCGGGCACCTGGGAGATCACGGAATCCCTTACCGACGCGGGTGAGGGGCCGGGCGGGGAATCCTCCAGGGCCGCCCCCCCACGTCCGGAGGCGGCGTCGTAGAGCTCGGCCATGTTCGTCTCGACCGCCTCGAGGTCGGTCGCGAGCCTGGAGGCACCGGTGCGCAGGCTCTCGACGAGGGCGCTGGCCTCACCGTCCATCGACTCGACGCGCTCGCTCAGGATCGCCGTGGCCCGGGCGACCGCAGCCACGTGCGCCTGGGCGCGCGCCACCGCGTCCGCTCGCGTGTCAGCAGCGTCACTAGCGGCCTCCGCACGCGTCTCGCGCGCATCCTGCGCGGCTTTCTGCTCGATATCGGCGGCAGTCGCCTCCGCGGCCTCAAGGATGCCCTGCACCTGGGTGCCGGCGCTCGAGCCGAGCGTCTCCCCCGCGCGGCTTTCCAGCGAATAGCGCAGCTCCTCTACCTCCGCGGCGAGCGCCCGCAGGTGCGCGTCCACCGCCGCGGGGTCATATCCCCGACGGCCGATCGGAAAGTCCCGCTTCTCGATGCTCTGCCGGTCAAGCTCCACGGCGGCCATCCTACATGCCGCTCCCCTGGACACACGACGTGCCCGAGGGCTGCTCAGACAATCTCCTCGGCGGGGGCCTCGCTTGCCTGGATCTCCCTTAGATCGCGGCGCTGAGCTCGCGCAGCTCGTCTCGCAGTTGCGCGGCGTACTCGAAGCGCAGATCCTCCGCCGCAAGGGCCATCTCCTCCTCGAGCTCGACCACCATCCGCTCGAGCTCGTTCTCCGGCAGCTCCTTCCCCGCCCTGCGCCGCTCGTTGCCGCGGCGACTGCGGCCCTTCTTCGGGACCTTGCTGTCGGACTGCAGGAACTCGGCGATATCGGAGATGCCCTTGACGATGCTCGACGCGGTGATCCCGTGCTCCTCGTTGTAGGCCAGCTGGATCTCACGCCGCCGGTCGGTCTCCTCGATCGCGGCCTTCATCGCCTTCGTCTCCTTGTCGGCATACATCAGCACCGTGCCCTCGATGTTCCGCGCCGCACGGCCGATCGTCTGGATCAGCGACGTCTCCCCGCGTAGGAAACCCTCCTTGTCGGCGTCCAGGATCGCCACCAGCGAGACCTCCGGCAGGTCCAGACCCTCGCGCAGCAGGTTCACGCCGACGAGCACGTCGTACTCGCCCAGTCTCAGGTCGCTGATGATCTGGATCCGCTCCAGCGTATCGATCTCCGAATGCAGATAGCGGGTCTTGAAGCCCATCTCCAGGAGATACTGGGAGAGGTCCTCCGACATTTTCTTGGTCAGCGTCGTCACCAGCACGCGCTCGTTGCGATCAACGCGCTTACGGACCTCATTCATCAGATCGTCAATCTGATTCTTCGTCTCGCGCACCTCTACGCGCGGATCCACGACCCCCGTCGGGCGCACGATCTGCTCGACCACGTTCGTCGAACGCGTGCGCTCGTATTCGCCCGGCGTGGCTGACACGAACATCAGTTGCGGCGTGATCGAGAGGAACTCCTCAAAGCGCTGCGGCCGGTTGTCCATCGCGCTCGGCAGCCGGAACCCGTATTCCACGAGCGTCTGCTTGCGCGAGCGGTCCCCCTCGAACATCCCCCCGATCTGCGGCACCGTCTGGTGGGACTCGTCGATGAAGCAGACGAAGTCCTTCGGGAAGTAATCGATCAAGCAGTACGGTCGCTCCCCCGGTTGGCGTCCGTCAAGGATCCGCGAGTAGTTCTCGATCCCCGAGCAGAACCCCACCTCGCGCAGCATCTCCATGTCGTACTGCGTCCGCTGGCGCAACCGGTGGGACTCCAGCATCTTTCCCTCGGCCTCCAGCTGCGCAGCAGCGCTCGTTCAGTTCCTCGCCGATCGCCGCCACGCCGGCTTCGATCGTGCCCTCCTTGACGTTGTAATGCGTCGCCGGCCAGATCGCCACGTGCTCGATGTCGTCTTCGATCAGCTCGCCGGTCAGCGGATCGAAGTGCGCCAGCCGCTCGACCTCGTCGCCGAACATGCGTCGCCCTGTATGCGCTCTCCGCGTAGGCCGGGAATACCTCCAGCGCCTCCCCCTTCACCCGGAAGCCGCCACGCGAGAGCACTGTGTCATTGCGCGTGTACTGGATCGACACGAGTTTTTTCAGCAATTGCTCGCGGTCGATCGTCTCTCCCCTGCGCAGGATCTGCATGTTCATCTCATACGTCTCCGGCGAGCCCAGGCCATAAATGCAGGAGACCGAGGCGACCACGATCACGTCGCGGCGGGCAAACACGGCGGCAGTGGCAGCGTGGCGCAGCCGGTCTACCTCCTGATTGATCGCCGAGTCCTTCTCGATATACAGGTCCCTGCTCGGCACGTACGCCTCGGGCTGGTAGTAGTCGTAGTAGGAGACGAAGTACTCGACCGCATTATCTGGGAAGAAAGTCCTGAACTCGTTACACAGCTGCGCAGCCAGCGTCTTGTTGTGAGCGATCACGAGCGTCGGGCGCTGCACCGCCTCGATCGTGGCCGCCATTGTCATCGTCTTGCCGGTCCCCGTCGCGCCCAGCAGCGTCTGAAAGCGCTCGTCCACGCTCAACCCCCTCGGCCATCGCCGCGATCGCCGTCGGCTGGTCGGCCGTCGGTGCGAAGGCGCTGTCGAGACGGAACTCAGGCACAGCTCTTACCGTAGCGAGCGCGTCGCGCAAGCGGGAATCAACTCAACCCCAACTGCCTGGCATAAGTGGCGCGGTACTCTTTTTGCGCTTCGAGCACGCGCTGAACGTACGCGCGCGTCTGCGGGAACGGAATCGCATTCACCGTCAGCTGCCTGCCTGCAGCGTGCGCCCGGCCCACCCACCTGTCCACGTTTGCCAGACCCGCGTTGTAAGCGGCCACAGCCAGCATCTCGTCACCTTCATAGTGATCCAGCAGATAACGCAGGTAGTAGCTGCCATAGGCCACGTTCACGCTCGGCGTCGCCAGGTCGCTCGTCGTGAAGCGGTACCCACCCGACAGTTTCGCCAGGAACTCTGCCGTTTCCGGCTCGATCTGCATCAAACCCTCGGCGCCCGCCGAGGAGGTGCGCGGTTCGAATTTTGTCTCCGCGTAGATCACGGCGGCGATCAGCGCCGGGTCGAGATGCTTCGCCGCGGCCTGTTCACGGATCACCCTCGCATCGCCGAGCGGCAGCGTCAATTCATTCACCGCGTGGTCGACCCGCGAGATCATCACGCCGATCACCACCACTAGCGCAATCCCGACAAGCGCGCCCAGCGCGCGCCTGAGTCGCCGCTGCCTCATCTCCCAAGCTTGTCAAGCACGCCCGACAGCTCTCGCTCCAGATCCTCCTCGGTGCCGTCGTTCCGCACGACATATGTCGCCCTTTGCGCCTTCTGCTCCTGGGTCAGCTGGCGAGCCGCCCGCTCCTGTGTGAGCGCGTGCCCTCGACTCGCGGCGCGCTGCTCACGCAGTTGCTCGCTCGCCACGACCGCAATCGTCGCGTCGTAGGACCCCTCCATCCCCGCCTCGAACAGCAGCGGAACCTCGACCACCGTTGCACGCGGCGCCGGGCGCAGTCGCGCGCGTCTGCTCCAGCCAGACCGTCATCTTCTCGCCCACCATCGGCCAGACGGTGCCTCCAGCCACTCCCTTCCCTGCTCGTCCGCAAACGCCCGCCTGGCCACCGCCGCGCGATCGATCTTGCCATCGGGACCCACGACCTCATCTCCCCAGCGCGCGAGAACGGCGTCGCGCAGCTTCGCGCCTTCATACAGCTCATGCACGACCGCATCGGTCGACCGAACCGCCGCACCCAACCGCTCGAGCGCCAGCAAAGCGGTCGACTTACCTGCCCCCATACCGCCGGTCAACCCGATCAGAGGGACGCTCGGCTCCACCTTCTCGGTGCTTTCGCCCGAACCGTGTCAGTCCTGCGCGGGCTCAGCGACCGGCTCGGCGGCGGCCTCGGGTACGTCGGGCTCGGAGGCCACCTCTGGCGCGGCCTCGGCCTCGGAGGCAGCTGCGGGGCCCTCTGCAACCTCAGCCTCGGGGTCGGCCTCGGTCGCAGCCTCAGCCTCCGGTGTCTCCAGCGTGACCTCGGCCTCGGGCGCGGGAGTAACCTCGGCCTCAGAGGCCGCCTCCGCAACCTCAGCCTCGGGCACCTCAGAGGCAGCCTCGGCATCCGGCGCCAGCTCCGCAACCTCAGCCTCAGGAGACGCAACCTCGGCGGTCGTCTCCGCGCCAGCATCCTGTGCCTGCGCGTCAGCATCCTCCTCGCCGTCAGCCTGGGTGGAATCAGCTCCGTCCGGACGCGAGAGAGGCAGAATCTGGTCCTCGACCCGCTTGGCCGACAGCGACAGGCGCCGGCGCTCAGAGTCGATCTCGAGGATCCTCACGCGGATCTCATCACCCGGATGGACAACCTCGCGCGGGCTTTCCACATGATGCGGAGCGAGCTCGGAGATGTGCACGAGCCCCTCCACACCGTCGAGGATCTCAACGAACGCCCCGAAAGTGACCACCTTGGTGACCTTGCCCTCGAGCTCGTCGTCCACGTTGTAGGTGTTCACGATCCGCTGCCACGGATCCTCCTGGGTCTGCTTGAGCCCCAGCGAGATGCGCTGGCGATCGCGATCGATGTCGAGCACCTTCACCTTCACGGTGTCCCCGATCGTGAGGATCTCCGACGGGTGGTTCACGTGAGACCAAGACAGCTCGGAAATATGAATCAGACCATCGATTCCGTCGAGGTCGACGAACGCGCCAAAGTCGACGATGTTCGAGATCTGTCCCTCCACGACCAATCCCGGTTGGAGGCGATCGAGGATCTGCTGGCGGACCTCCTTGCGCTCCTCCTCCAACACCGCGCGGCGAGAGAGCACGACGTTGTTGCGCGAGCGGTTGAGCTCGATCACCTTGCTCTCGATCTTCGTACCCATGTATTCGTCGAGGTTTGGCACACGGCGAATGTCCACCAGCGAAGCGGGTAGGAAGCCGCGCACGCCGAGATCGATGATCAAGCCACCCTTGACGACCTCAATGACGGTTCCCTCGACTGGCTCGCCAGACTCTGCGGCCGTTTCGATGCGCCGCCACGCCTTCTCGAAGCGCGCACGCTTCTTCGACATCATCAGCCGGCCGTCCTGGTCCTCCTTGATCAGGACGATCGCGTCGACCTCCTCCCCAAGATGCACCTCGTCTTTGGGGTCGACCGACTTACGGATCGAGAGCTCGTTCGCGGCGATGACGCCCTCGGACTTGTAGCCGATGTCGACGAGCACCTCGTCCTTGTCGATCCGCACGACGTGTCCCGTGACCACCTGCCCCTCCTCGATGGGCTGGAAGGTGGCGTCGTAGTTGGGGACGATCTGACCGTCGATCTCCAGCAGGAGCCCGTTTGACCCCTCTACCACGCGGGCGTCGGGTTTCTCGATCAGCGTTTGCACCGGCCGAAGCCTAGCGCAGCATGGTGGAATGAGTCCTACCCACCGGCGCAGCGATACTCCACTGCCGCGCTCGTATGATTTGACGATGCCCGTGCGAGCAACGAAGCGGGGGGCGGAGCGCACCCAATTTGAGCGACGCGACTGCGACGTGCTGATTTGTGGCGCGAGCTTCGCGGGGCTTGCGATCGCACGCGAGCTGGCCGGTTCGGGGGCGAAGGTCTTGGTCCTCGACCGCTACGAGTTGGGAGAGCGCCAGACCTCGGCCTGCGCGATGCCAACGCTCTGGCTGGACGCCCTCGAGCTGGGGGGATCCCTGCGCCAGACCTTCGACGAGCTCGTGGTGCATACGCCGTTCCGGAGCTCGCGCTGGACGCTGCCGTGGTCGTTCTCCGCGTTCGACTACCGCGAGCTGTGCTCGCTCCTCTGGAGTCAAGCCGGGGCGGGCGGCACCGAATTCGTCGAGCTGGAGACCGCCACGGTCACCGGCCGCGATGGCTTCACCGTGCATACCGATCGCGGCGAGGTGCGCGCGCCGCTGATCGTCGACGCGCTCGGCTGGCGTCGCGTGCTGTCCAACGGCGGGGTGGGCGGGGTCCCAATTCAACCGCCTGACGCCCGCCTGTCGCGCGGCCTCGAGGTTCACCCCTCTGGGACCGGAGAGGATCTGGAGGTGTGGCTCGACCCCCGATACATCCGCTCCGGCTACTCCTGGTGCTTTCCCGCGCGTGATGAGATGCGGATCGGCGTCGGCTCCTTCTGGCCTACCCACCACGTTAAGGAGCCGACAGTGAGACTCGCCGGCGACCTGGGTCTTCCGCCCGACGGCTACCAGGGCAACTGGATCCCCCATCAGCTACGCCCGGCGGTCGAAGACGGGATTTTCTTCGCCGGCGACTCCGCCGGCCATTGTCTACCGCTGACCGCCGAGGGGATTCGCACCGCCCTGTACTTCGGGCTTGCTTGCGGACGGGAGCTGCGTGCGGCATTCGACGGGCGCTGCACGCACGAGCAAGCGCTCGCGCGATACGGCGCATTCTCCGCCTCACATGAGCGCAAATATCGTTGGCTGCTCAACACTCAGCGCGCGATTGGCCGGATGAACCCCTCGCGGGCAGTTACCGCCATTACGCGTGGCTTTGAGAACCGCCGTGTTTCCGACTGGATGTTCGAGCATTACCTCGGGATCGCACCGCCTTCGTTTGTGGGTGGGCGACCATCCGGGCCGCCCGACGCGCTCGCCTCACATCCGAGCTCGCCCGCGAAGCACCCCCGCGCGACCGCGACCGTCTGAGGTCGCTCAAAGCTCGCTCAGCGCCAGCGCCAGTCTGCGGATGCCCTCCCCGATGGCCGCCTCCGTCAGGTTGGCGTAGCCCAGAATCAGAGCGTCGTGGACTGGCTTGATCTCCATGTAGGCATAACCGAGTGGGTACACGCCGACCAAATGGCGCCTGGCCGCTTGTATGAGCGCCAATCCATCAACCGGGCGTTCCAGGCGCACACCCGCGTGCAGGCCCGCGGCCAGCCCGGTCACGTGTGCGCCCGGCAGATGCCTCGCGACCGCTTCCACCAAGGCATCGCGCCGGGCCTGGTAGCGACGACGCGCTTGGCGCAGATGGCGGTCGTAGTCGCCGCCTTCGAGGAGCCGCGCAAGCGCGAGCTGATCGAGGGTCGGGCAGCCGTGATCGGCCAGCAGCTGCTGCCCGGCGACCGGATCGAGGAGCCGCGATGGGAGTACCAGCCAGCCGAGGCGCAGCGCGGGTGCGAGCGTCTTGCTAACGGTCCCCATGTACACGACCCGGTCGGGCGCCAAGCCCTGCATCGCGCCGAGCGGCGGCCGGTCATAACGATACTCGGCGTCGTAGTCGTCCTCGATCGCCAGGCCTCCCGTCTGCGCGGCCCACGCCAGCAGCGCCGCGCGGCGCGGCGAGGATAGCGCCACCCCTGTGGGCGACTGGTGCGCGGGCGTGAGCAGCACCGCACCGATCCGCCCTGCCTCCTCTTCGATACCGGCCAGCTCGTGCACGCGCGCGCCCTCGTCGTCGACGGGCAGCGGCACGAGCGAGATGCCCTGCGCGGCGAGTATCGCCCGGTGCACCGGCATCCCCGGATCCTCCACGGCGAGGCGTGTCTCACCACCACCCAGCGCGCGTGCCAGCAGGGCGAACCCCTGTGCGATCCCGGAGCACACGACGATCGACTGGGGCTCGGCGACCACTCCGCGCACGCGGCGCAGGTGCTCGGCCAGTGCCCGCCGCAGCTCGGGCGCGCCACGCGCATCCGGGTAGCCGAAGGCGCGATCGGGCGCCTCGCGCAACGTTTCGCGCAGCGCACGCAGCCACGCTCCGCGCGGGAACGAAGCGAGATCTGGGTGACCGGGAAAGAAGTCAAACGCGAGGTCACTGTGCTCCGGTTCGACCGTGGTCGAGGTCGCGATGCCCGCCGCGCCGGCCACAAATGTCCCCGCGCCACGGCGGGCGAGGAGATAGCCCTCCGCGAGCAGTTGCGCGTAGGCGTCGACCACCAGCCGCCGCGAGACACCGAGGTCCGCTGCCAGCGCGCGGGTGGCGGGCAGGCGCGCGTGGGCGGGCAGGCGCCCTGAGCGCACCGCCTCGCGCAGTCCATCCTCGAGTTGAGCCCGCAGCGGCCTGCGAGCTGCGCGATCCAGCTCCACGAGCAGCTCCGGGCCGGAATTGGCTCCCTTTTCTGTATGCAAAGTGGTCCTTTACAGGGTTCCACAATCACCATATCGTGGGATCGACGGTGGTTGCTGCCCCAGCGCGCTCCGTCACACCAGCCGCTTCTCACACCGCATTCCCCTCCAGACAAGGAGCAGCACCAATGTCCCGCATCGACGGCGTTCCCAAGCAAAAGGCCAACCCCCTCGTCCGCGTCATATACCGCCTCGTAAGCCACGAACTGCGCAAGATGACCGGCCAACGGGGCCGGTTGACCGGGGATATCCCCGTGCGCGCGCACCGTGCAAGGCTACTCGTGGGCTATGGCCTGTTCGAGAAGGCGGTCGCATCGAAACCCCGCGTCGACAAGCACCTGCGCGCGCTTGCGGTGCTCAAGTCGGCGGTGATGCAGGGCTGCGAGATGTGCCAAGACATCGGCTCCCAACAGGCACGTGCGGCGGGCATCCGCGACGAGCAGATGCTCGATCTGTACCGCTACCGTGAGAGCGAGCAGTTCGATCAAACCGAGCGCCTGGTGCTCGACCTCGCCGTCGGGATGACCGTGACGCCAGTCCAGGTAAGCGACGAGCTGTTCGCCGCCCTGCAAACGCACTTCGACGACGGTCAGCTGGTCGAGCTCGTCAACCTGATCGCCGTCGAGAACCTCCGCTCGCGCTTCAACGCCGCGTTTGCGATCGGCTCGACCGGCTTCAGCGAGGGCATGACCTGCGCGCGCATGGAGCCCGCGACCTTGGCCCAGGCTCCACAGCTCGCCGAGGTGGGGTGACGGGGCCAGCTCGCGCAGATCCTACTTCCGCACCACCAACACGACCCCGATCGCCAGCAGCACCAACCCGACGATGCGCGAGGCGCCGATCTGCTGCTTGGCAATCCCCAGTAAGCCAAGGCGGTCCACCACCACGGCAATCGCGAGCTGGCCGGTGACGACGAGCGCGGTCAGGCTACTGAGGCCGAGGGTGCGCACGGTAACGAGGGCGACCGTCACGTAGAAGGCGCCAAGTAGGCCCCCGATCAGCGCCCACCACGGGGCGCGCCCGATACTGCCGATCCCGGCCAGGCCCCCGCTAGAGAGCGCGGTGGCGAGGATCAGCACGAGCGCTCCGACCGTGAACGACACAGTCGCGGCTTGCAGACTGCCGACCTCCTTGCCGAGTCGTGCGTTGACTGGCGCCTGCAGGCCGACGAAGCATCCCGCGGCGACAGCGAGCAGGACCGCCAGCCCGCGACTCACTTGGCCTCGAGCCAGTTCTGTCCCACACCCACGTCGACTGCGAGCGGCGGGTCGTGCTCCCACACGCCACACATCTCGCGCTCGACGAGCGCACACGCCGCCTCCCGCTCGGCGGGCGGGCCTTCGAACAGCAGCTCGTCGTGGATCGTCAGCAGCAGGCGTGTCTGCAGCTCCGCCTCCGCGAGCGCCGCGTGAGCGCGAACCATCGCCAGCTTGATGATATCCGCGGCCGTGCCCTGGATCACGGTGTTCACAGCGAGGCGCTCGCCGAGCATCCGCACCTGGTAGTTGCGCGCCTGCAACTCCGGGATCTGCCGGCGACGGCCCCACAGGGTGCTGACGTAGCTCTCCTGCTTCGCGCGCTCGATTGTCTCCGTGATGAATGCGGCCACTCGCGGGAAGCGCTCGAGATAAGCGTCGATGAACTCCTTGGCCTCCTCGCGCGGAATGTTCAGGCGGTCGGCGAGGCCGAAGTCCGAGAGGCCATAGACGATTCCGTAGTTGATCATCTTGGCCTTCGAGCGCATCGCGGGGTCGATCGCGTCGGGTGCGACGGCGAAGACCTGCGAGGCGGTCGCCGTGTGCACGTCTTCCCCGCGCACGAAGATCTCCTTCAGCACGGGCTCTTCCGCCGCGTGCGCGAGCACGCGCAGCTCGATCTGCGAGTAGTCGGCGGAGATCAGCACGTTGCCGTCCTCGGCCTCGAAGCAGCCACGGATCTCGCGCCCGAGCGGGGTGCGGATCGGAACGTTCTGCATGTTCGGGTTGGTGCTCGCGAGCCGCCCCGTCTGAGCGCCGGCCTGCAGAAACGTCGTGTGGATGCGCGAGCGCTCGTCAACCACCTCCGGCAGCACGTCGAGATAGGTCTTGGCCAGTGTCGAGAGCTCGCGCCAGCGCTCGATCTTGGGCACGATCTCGTGCTCGGCGCGGATCGCCTGCAGCACGCGCGCGTCGGTCGAGAAGCCAGTCTTGCCGCGGCGCTTGCGCGAGAGCCCGAGCTTCTCGAACAGGATCTCCCCGAGCTGCTGCGGCGAGGAGATCAGGAACTCCTCCTCGGCGAGCGCGAAGATATCTGCTTCAAGGGCGATGAGCTCCACGCGCACACGCCCGGTGATCTCGGCGAGGCGCTCCAGGTTCAGGCGCACCCCGAGCAGCTCCATCTCTCGCAGGACGGCCACAAGCGGCAACTCGATGTCGCGCATCACGCCCTGCAGGCCTCGCTCTGCGATCCGCTCGCGCTGCCAGTCGGCGAGCGCGCCGAGCAGCAGTGCGTCGGCCGCGAGCGAATCCTCCAGGTCGCTGGCGAGGCCGCGCTCTTCGCACAGCTCCGCGAACGGGTAACCGCGACGGGCAGGCTCGAGCAGGTATGCGCCGAGTAGCGTGTCGTGCGCGAGTCCCGGTGGCACGCTGCCCAGCGCCTTGGCGTCGTGCGCGAGGACGGCGCGCCCACCGACTGCCTCCACGACCTGCTCGGGGCCCTCACAGTCGCCCGCCAGCACCTCGCCGGCGACCGCGGCGGCGAAGCGCCAGGGCGCGCCCTCGGCGAACAGCGCGCCCTCGGGCGTCTGCACCTCGCGCACGACGAGCGAGAGCTCGGTTTCGGGCGCGCCGAGACGGGCCAGGTCGGCGCATGCGCCAGCGCGGACGCGCCCGCTCAGCCGAACCTCGGCGGCCGGCGCCGGCGCGGCGAGATCGGGGTCGCCGAGCGCCTCCTCCAAGCGCCGCAGCGGATCGCGCAACTCGTACTCGCGGAAGACGGCGCGCACGCGCGAGCGGTCTGGCTCGCGCACGGACTCGGCGGTGACGTCGAAGTCGACGGCGAGGTCGCGCTGGACGGTCGCGAGCCGCTTGGAGATGTGGGCGTTCTCGGCGTGCTCGAGGAGATTCTCTTTGCGCTTGGCGCCTTTGATCTCCTCGACGTGCGCCAGCACCTCCTCGAGCGTTCCGTAGCTCTGGATCAACTCGCTCGCCGTCTTCTCGCCGATGCCGGGGACGCCGGGGATGTTGTCTGAGGTGTCACCCTTCAGTCCGTAGAAGTCGGGGATCAGCTCCGGCGCGATTCCGTAGCGGTCGATCACGGCCTGACGGTCGTAGATCTTCGTGTCGGTGATCCCGCGGGCGGTCGCCATCACCTTGACGACACCGTCAGCGTCGATCAGCTGGAAGGCGTCGCGATCGCCGGTGACGATCATCACGGGGATGGGCGGGTCGGCCCGCAGCGCACGCTCGGCGATCGAGGCGAGCACGTCGTCGGCCTCGAAGCCCTCGACGCGCACGTTGCTGTACCCGAACGCCTCGACGAGCGGTTCCATCGCCGGCCACTGCTGCTTGAGCAGATCCGGACGCGACCGCCGCGTGGCCTTGTAGTCGGCGAACATCTCCGTACGGCCTGAGGTGCCCGCGTCCCAGGCGACCACGGTAGGACACACGCCGTACTCGGTGACGATCTTCACGAGCATCGAAGCGAACCCAAAAATCGCGTTCGTGGGGACGCCGGTGGAAGTGGCAATCGACTCAGGCAGCGCGAAGAAGGCACGGTAGACGAGGCTGGGGCCGTCGATCAGGAACAGGCGCCGCTCCTGCCCTGCACCTGCCGGCGTGAGGACGCTCACCCTCGCGCAACCAGTCGTCTTGGCATCAGATCGAGCACGTCGGGCACTCTATTAGTAGGCATGGAGGAGGCGTGGCGGTCGCAGCGCGGCAAGTAAATAAGATGCCGGACCGCCCGTCCACGTCGCCTTCAATCTGGGAGCCACCCTCCGTGAGCAGCGTCACCCCAAGCGCGCAGTACCGCCTGACGATTCGCGTCGAGATCGGCGACAGCGCAGGGACGCTCGCGGAGCTGACCGGCGCGATCGGTGCGGCCGGCGGGATCGTGATGGCCGTGGATCCAGTGGAGATGGATTCCGAGCACAGCGTGCGCGACATCGTCGTGGATGCTTCTGGCCGGGAGCACTGGGATCAGATCCTCGCCGCGATCGAGGCGGTGACGGGAGCACGCGTGATCGACACGACTGATCGCACGTTCCTGCTGCACGTGGGGGGCAAGATCGAACAGCACAACAAGCATCCCCTGAAGACGCGCGATGACCTGTCGATGGCTTATACCCCAGGCGTGGCGCGTGTCTGCCTGGCGATCGCCGAGGACGAGGACCGGGCTTTCCAGTACACGATCAAGCGCAACACGGTCGCGGTGGTCTCGGACGGAACCGCGGTGCTTGGGCTGGGTGATATCGGCCCGCGCGCGGCGATGCCGGTGATGGAGGGCAAGTGCTGCCTGTTCAAGGAGTTTGCCGGTGTCGACGCCTTTCCGATCTGCCTGGATACAAAGGACACGGATGAGATCGTCCGTGCCGTCACGTTGATCGCGCCGGCCTTTGGTGGGATCAACCTGGAGGACATCTCCGCGCCGCGTTGCTTTGAGATCGAGGAGCGGCTCAAGCGCGACCTGGACATCCCGGTCTTCCACGATGACCAGCACGGAACCGCGGTGGTGGTGATGGCGGCGCTGCTGAACGCCGTGAAGCTCACCGGCCGGCGGATGGAGGATCTGCATGTGCTGATCATCGGACTGGGCGCGGCCGGGATGGCGGTCACAAAGATCCTGCTCGAGGCCGGTGTGCGCCACATCGTCGGCGCCGACTCGCGCGGCGCGCTGCACGTCGAGCGCCCAGATTATGTGGACGGCTCGATGAACGAGGTCAAGCGCTGGTTCTCGGAGACGACCAACCCGGAGTGCCGCGCGGGCAAGCCGGCAGAGGTAATCGATGGAGCGGATCTGCTGATCGGGCTCTCTGGCGCGCGCGTGCTGCAGGCAGAGGCCCTCGCGCGGATGAACGACGACGCGATGGTCTTCGCGATGGCCAACCCCAACCCCGAGGTCATTCCGGAGGAGGCTGCTCCGTACGTGCGGATCATGGCGACCGGCCGGTCGGACTACCCCAACCAGATCAATAACGTGCTCTGCTTCCCGGGGATCTTCCGCGGCGCGCTCGACGTGCGCGCACCGGATATCACCGAGTCGATGAAGATGGCTGGCGCCCGCGCGATCGCGGCGATCGTCACCGACGAGGAACTGCGCGAGGATTACATCATCCCGTCAGTGTTCAACCGCGATGTGGCGCCCGCGGTCGCCGCGGCGGTCGCCGACGAGGCCCGCGCAAGTGGCATGGCGCTCGCTGGCCTGGAGGTCGGGTTCGCCCAGGGCGACGACCGATCCTAGATCGGTCGTCGGGTGCATACTCAGGATGAGCATGCACACCGATGGCCGGGATAGATAGTCGTGCGCGTGAGCGTGACAGGAGCGAGCGGGCTGATCGGCAGCGCGCTCGTCGCCGAGCTGCGCGAGCACGACGCGGAGGTCACGGTCCTCTCGCGCTACCCCTCCCGCGCGCGGGAAGCACTGGGTGTCGAGGCGGTGGGCTGGGACCCGCTCGACGAACCCGCCCCGTTGCAGGCGCTCAGCGGAGCAGACGCGGTCGTGCATCTGGCGGGGGAGAACGTCGCTCAGCGCTGGAGTAAGCGGGCCAAGCAGGCGATCCGCGAGAGCCGCGTAACGGGCACACGCAATCTGATCGCGGGGTTGGCAGCGCTCGATGAAGCTGATCAGCGTCCGCGGACGCTGATCAGCGGTTCGGCGATCGGCTATTACGGTGCGCACGGCGAAGAGCCGCTCGACGAGGATGCACCGCCGGGGAGAGACTTCTTGGCTGGCACGTGCGTTGCCTGGGAGGCCGAGGCGGGACGGGCATCGGCGCTGGGGATGCGCGTGGTACGGGTGCGCACGGGCGTGGTTCTCAATCGCGAGGGCGGAGCGCTGAAAAAGATGCTGCTTCCCTTCCAGCTCGGTATTGGCGGGCCGGTAGCGGGGGGAAGCCAGTACATGTCCTGGATCCATCGCGAGGACCTCCTCGGCATGATCACGGTGGCGCTCGAGGACGAGCGCTGGTCGGGCCCGGTCAACGGCACGGCACCCGAGCCGGTCACCAACCGCGAGTTCTCACACGCTTTGGGCCGCGCATTGCACCGACCCTCGCTGCTGCCAGTGCCAGGGATCGCCTTGGGCCTGCTGTATGGCGAGATGGCCGAGATCGTCACCACCGGCGCGCGCGTGATGCCAGCCAAGGCACTCGTGCTCGGCTACCGCTTCCGCCACACGGAGCTGGACGAGGCGTTGCGGTCCGTGCTCGGTTGAACGCAAGCCTCAGGCCGGTGTCGGCACAGCGCCGGATGAGGCCGAGCGCAGGGGACGGTTCTCGGTCTCGATGATGATCCGGCAGGGGCGCTTTGAGAGCAGGTAGGTGGCGGTTGGGCCGATCCGCTGCTCACCGATCGGGGCGTGAATCGCGGACCAGTAGATCACGTCCGAGCCGACCCGTTCGGCTTCCTCGACAAGCGCGGCGCCGGGGTTGCGTGTGCGGATCAGGCCGGTGTGGATCTTGATGCCCGCACGCCGCGCCTGGATGCGCGCGCTCTCAAGCACCGAGCGTCCCTGGGCCTCCTCGTCCTCGAGGCCAGCCTCCAGCGAAAGCTGGCTGGGCACGGGCAACACGAAGATCGCGTAGAGAACACCATCCTCGCCGATCAGCTTCGCGGCGCTCGAAAGCGCGCTCGCGCTGACGTCATCGCCAAAGATTGGAACGAGCGCGGTCTTGTACTCCAACTCCTCGAAGTCGGGAGGACGCTCAGCGCGGGGCAGCCTGTAGGACTTGCGCGGGTCGAGACCCTGGCGCTTGCGGTAGTAGAAGTAGCCGCCCATCCCGACGATCATCCAGGGAATCCCCACGACCTTGGCCTCGCTGTGCAGCACCGTCACCGCGACCCACGCGGCAGCCGTGCCGATGCCACCGATCACCGCTGCCATCGGGATCACCGAGCCTTTGATGCGCACGCCCCATGGAGTCCTGTAGGGGCGTTCCCGGGCGGGATCGCTGACGCGCAGCCTCACGATCGCCGCATGCGCGGTCGTGAACGAGAGCATCGCGCCGAACGAGTAGAGGTTGCCGAGGACTTCGGTGTTGCCGTAGATGATCAGCGTGCTCGCCAGCATCGAGAAGAAGATCAACGTGAACCACGGCGTGCGGTACTTGGAGTGCAGCTGGGAGAAGATCTGCGGCAGCTGCCGGTGCTCAGACAGCGACCACGACAGGCGCGAGATGCCGATCATCCCGGCGTTGGTGGCGATGAACAGGATCGTCGCGGCGAGGATCCCGAGGTAGTAGCGGGACAGTTTCAGGACCGTGCCATGCAGCCCCAGGTGTTCGACGACGCCGAGCATCGGGTCGTTTTCGAAGAAGCCGCCGAGTGAGGTCGCATATCCGGGCGCCTTGAAGGTCTGTTTGAGCTCCGCGCTGTAACCGATGCCATGGTGCAGGACCGGTAGTGCCGAGAGGGCGACGACCGAGATGCCGGCGTATACGCCGAGGACCGCGAGCACGACCAGGTTCACGGCCTTCGGCACCTGCTTGCCGGGATCCGTGGACTCCTCGGCCATGTTCGCGACCGTCTCGATGCCCGTATACGCGAGCATCGCCAGCGACAGCGCGAAGATCAATTCCTTCCAACTCGGCACCGACCCCAGATGTATCTGGTTGATCAGCAGATGCGGATTGAGCACGAGCGCGATGCCCACACAGGCGAGCAGGATCTGTGTCGAGAGGTCGAGCAGGGCCAGGACGATGTTGAGCTTGGCCGACTCCCCCAGCCCGCGGATGTTCAGCCACGCGAGCAGGGCGACGACGATCAGGCCGCCGAAGATGTCGTCGGGGTTGTGCTTGAGCGCTCCCAGGCCGGGGAAAGCGCTCAGGTAATGCGGCACGAAGAACGCCGAGATCGCGATCGTGAGGATGTAGTCGAGACTCAGCGCCCAACCGGCGAAGAACGAAACGACATCGTCGAAGGCATGACGCGCGAACGAGGATGAGCCACCGGCTTCGGGAAACATCGAGGCGCCCTCGGCGTAGGTTTTGGCGGTCAGTGCGAACAGCCCGCCGGCGAACAGGAAGACCAGCGGCGTCAGCCCCAACGCGTGCGCGGCCACGAGCCCAAGCGCGTAGTAGATCGAGGAGCCGACGTTGCCGTAGGCGGTCGCGAACATTCCCGAGACCCCGACCGACTTGCGCAACCCGCGCTCCGTTAGACGTGCCATCGGCGGGGAGGGTATGTGGTGAGCCACGCCGCATGCCGCGTGACCGGCACGGCCGCATGCGGCCCTGCCCCGGGGCGCGCATGCACACCCCCGCCGTTGGCACATGTGTCAACGGATGAGGACCGATCAAAGATCGGTCAGCATGAGCTCGTCACCGGCGGCACACGTGCCGCCCGACTGCAAAATCCCATTCATGGCAGCCGGGAATGCAGGAGCCCGGCTTATGATCCCGACGACCCGGGGGCCGGGCGAGTTCCGAATCTACCCCGACCTTTGACATGGAAACGTCACGCCGCGGAAATTACGACTCGGGAGAGGACTTCGTCCTCGAATATGGAGAGCTGCGCTTTACCTTCAACGAGGAGGACTTCTCCGAGCGCTGCGAGCAGGCGGCGCTGAAGCTCGGCTTCGTCGGCGGGCGCCTTGGCGATGGCGAGCTCGAAGACCTCGTGAACCTGGCTGTCAATGGTGAGATCCTCGATCCCGCCTCGGCTCTGGGCGAGCACGTAAACGACTGCTGGCCCGAGTTGGTCGGGCCGGCCGAGCGCTCGTTGGTCCACTGGCTGCGCCGTCTGGTGTTCCGCGGCGCCTGGCTCGACCAGCGCGTCAACGAGGGCGAGCTGAGCGTCGCTTTCAACGAAGAGACTGGCAGCTTTGCCTATGTACAGATCGATCGCAGCGGTCAGCCGATCGATCTGGCGCCCGAGCCTTCGTGGGACCGCGTCGCGTACAACAGGCGCTAGGCGACCTCCGGAACCCGGGCCGGACGCCCCGCGACGCTCGATAGGACCCGCTCAGGAGCTGCTCAGGAGCTGCTCAGCTCCGTGCCTCAGCGCGGGCCTTGGCGATCGCCTTGGCGCCGTCCTCGCCGACCAGCAACTCCGGCTTCAGTGTCCCGCTCGCCGCCAGATCGAGGATCGGCAGACCACTCTCGGTGAGCCCTCCGTCGAGCGCGATCACGGTCGTCTCGCCTCCAAACGGGCGGGTCGCGGTGGCGATCACGGTGAGCGAGCCGCCGTCGCGCAGGTTGCGTGCCGCCGCTAGCGTCTTGCGCGCGGCCGGCGGGTGCAGTCCGTCGAGACCATCGATCAGCACCAACGCATGCCCGCCGCGAGTGGCGACGCGCTTGGCGCCGTCCATGGCGCGCTCGACCGCTTGGCTCTGCGCGTCGGCCGAGGCGGCGAAGCTGAGCGCCGCGACCGGGGGTGGGAGCGCCGCCCGCCCCTCCCCTACCTCGCGCCAGTCGGCGATCTCCTCGGGCCTCACGCCCGCCAGCACCACGGTCACCTCCACCCCACCTGAGCCACCACCCTCGGCGCCACCATCCCCGGCGGCAGCGATCACCGCGCCCAGCAGGCGCCGCAGGGTCTCGGTCTTACCCGCGCGCGCCGGACCGACGATCACCGCTCGCGAGCCACGACCCAGCGGCGTCAACCATTCGATCGCGTCCAGCGTTGGGTCCCCAGCGTTCAGCGCAAGACGCTCGCTCGGGTAGAGGACGGGCAGATCCTCGTAGTGGACACTCTCGGAGACCGCGTCGGCGGACGCTCCGTTGATCGTGTCGATCCGTACCAGCGAGGGGTAGCGCTCCGAGCGGCGCGGCATGCGCACCGGCCCGGTCACGCGATCACCCGAGACGAGCTCGCAGCGGCGAACCTGCGCTGCGGAGATATAGAGATCATCGTCAGACGGCTCAGGTGGATCGACGCGCAGAAAGGCCGAGCCGTTGCCCAGCAGCTCGACCACGCCCTCCGCGCTGCGGCCGCTAGCGCTGTCGCTGGGCGCCGTCTTCGAAAGCGATGCGTCCGATCCCTCGTTCGACTGGTCCGATCCACGACCGCCGCTAGAACCGCGCCCATCACGCTCCCGTGCCGCGACCACGGCGGGAAGAGGCCGAGGAGGACGAGGAGGAAGACGAGGAAGAAGGAGAAGAGGAAGAGACCGAGGATTCAGGCTCGCTCGGGGAGGCGCCCTCGGATGCGGGATCGGTCGAGGAGGCGCTCTGCGTCTCGACCTTCGTCCCGCGCCGCAGGCGAGGTGCGCGACGTTTGCGCGGAGCGCCATCGGTCGCGGTGCTCCCCTCCGTCTCCGCCTTCGCATCCATCTCCGGCGGATCGCCGAGGATCATGCCGATCAACTCGTCCTTGCGCAGACGCCGAAAGCCGTCGAGACCGAGCTGATCGGCGATCGCGTGTAAATCGGCCAGCGGGCTAGCCTCCAGCTCGGAGCGGTCGAGTACTGACATGTTTGCTTCTCCTTCGTTTCGGATTGGGCGGTTGGCGTCCGGTCGCGTTGAGCAGCGACCGGCACCCCGTGCGCGAAGCCTAGCGTTCGTAGCGATGTTCCTCGGCGAGCGCCAAATCCCTCTGTGGCTCGAGCTCTCCCGCAAGTGCCGCGCGCACCTTCAGAAAGTCAGCGGCGGCGGCAACATCGTGTACGCGGAAGAGCTGCACGCCCGCGTCGACGCCGTGGGCGAGCGCGGCCAACGTGCCCGGTAGGCGCTCGCGCGGGGGGCGGGCGGTGAGCGCCCCGATGAAGTCCTTCCGTGAAACCGCCATCAGCAGCGGCCGCTCCAGCTCGTGCAGACGGCCGATCCCGGTGAGCAGCTCAATCGTCTGGGCTGGCGTCTTTGCGAAATCTGGACCCGGGTCGAGGATCAGCTGCTCGGAAGCCACGCCAGCGGTGATCGCCTGCTCGATACGCCCGCTCAGGAAGGCGAGCACCTCGGCCACCACATCGTCATACAGATCGGGGTCCTGCATCCGCTGCCTGGGGACTGCGCGTGTATGCATCAAGACCAGCGCCGCGCCAGTCTGTGCGCATACCTCCGCAATGCCCGGATCGCGCAGGCCGCTGACGTCGTTGACGATCGTGGCGCCGGCGGCGATCGCCGCCCGCGCGACCGCTGGCTTGTAGGTGTCGACCGAGACGCGCGCGCCCAACTCACCCGTCACGTGCTCGATCAGCGGCACGACGCGTTCGATCTCCCGCTCGATCGGGACAGGCGGGCTGCCGGTGCTGGCGGACTCCCCGCCGATGTCCAAGATGTCAGCACCGGCGCCCAGCAGCTCACGCGCCAGCTCGACCTGCGCCTGCAGCGTCCCAAAGCGCCCACCGTCGCTGAAGGAATCGGGCGAGGCGTTGACGATGCCCATCAGCCACGGCCGTCCTCCTAACTCCAGCACGCGATCGCCGGCCTTTACGCGATCGCCGGCCTTTATACGACCGCGATCGCTGGGCCCCGTCCGATCGCCGGCCAGCGCACGATCGTCGCGCGCGCTCATGCGGGCGTGATGCCCTCGGCATCGGCCTCTTGCGCAAAGGACTCGAGCTCCCTACCTCTGCGCTCGGCACTCCAGCCATGCTCGCGTGCGAGCACATCAGCGACACGATTGATCGGCTCGCCCACTCCGCCCAGCTCCCGCGCGGCGAGCAGCCCGAGGCGCGTGCGACGCAGGAGCACGTCGCCGATACTGCGCGCCTGCTCGCGGCGGGCAGCGAGCGCAACCTCGGCCAGCAGGTCGGGCAGGCGAGGAACAATCGGCTGAGCCAGCTCTCCGCGCTCGGCCGCCACTGCGAGGACCTCGTGGGCGGCGTGGCCGTAGCGAGCGGCAAGCGCCTGATAGGACGCCTCCGGAACGCCCTCCACGCGCGGCAGCTCCTCCGGGGTGATCGCCTGGCCAAGGGGGATCTCGTGCGTGCGACAGGGAGCGTCGCGCGCGTCGCGCTCGATGAGGCGATCGACGGTCATCTTGGCCATGCGCCGCCAGGTCGTCAGCTTGCCTCCGGTGATCGTGATCATTCCGGATGAGGTCTCATAGAGCTCGGCCTTGCGCGAGATGTCCACCGACTTCTTCGGGTCGCCCGTCGAGATCAGGGGGCGCACGCCCGCGAACGCGCCAGTCAACTCGGCAGGTCTCAGCTCGGTGCCAAAGAAGCCGTTGATCGCCTCCAGCAAGTAGTCGACATCCTCCGCCGAGGGCTGGATGTGCTCAAGCGGACCCTCGTAGTCATTGTCAGTGGTCCCCACCAGCGTGTGTCCGAGCCAGGGCAGCGCGAAGATCGAGCGACCACCACCGGCGGGAACGATCGCGCCCCCGAGGATCGGCAGGTCCTCGTGCTTGATCGTGATATGCGTACCCCTGCTAGGCCGGATGCGCGGCAGCTCGGCCTCCTCGTGAAGCTCCTGCGGGCGCAGCTGATCGGCCCAGACGCCGGTCGCATTGACGACGTTGGCGGCGCGTACATCAAAATGCTCACCGCTCTCCGTATCGAGGACCTGCACGCCCTGGGCATGCCCGTCGCGCTCGAGCAGTCCGGTCACGTCTAGGCGATTGGCGCAAACCGCGCCGAAGCGCTCAGCCTCGCCGAGCACGGTCAGCACCAGGCGGACATCGTCGGTCTGGCAGTCATAGAAGAGATAGCCGCTCGTCGGCTCGCGGACGGCGAGCGCGGGTAGCAACTCGAGTACCTCCTCACCGGAGATCACGCGGTGGCGCTCGGGGCTCCAAGACTCGGCGCCTTCACCTCGAGCTGGCGTAGCCGCGGTCTGGGCGCGCTCACCCCTGGCGCGTTTGCCGCGGCGCGTGCGCAAACGATCCCTGTCGACGGACATCACGTCGTAGAGATTCAGTCCCATCCCCACCATCCGATCGGGATGGGCGCCCTCAAAGGCGGCAACGACCAGCGGCAGCGGACGAACCAGGTGGGGTGCCAGCGCCACCATCAGCTGGCGCTCCAGCAGTGCCTCACGCACGAGTCCAAGATCAAAATTCTGCAGGTAGCGCAGACCTCCGTGAACCAGCTTGCTCGAGCGACTCGAAGTTCCCGAGGCGAAGTCAGCGCGCTCGACGAGCGCCACGCTATAGCCGCGCGTGGCCGCATCCAACGCCACACCCGCTCCGGTGATTCCGCCGCCGACCACGACGACATCGAACTCGTCCTGCGACAGGGCGGCAAGAGCCTGGCTGCGCTCGATCACGAGCGCAGTCTCGCAGAGCTCAGTGCCGGTCGGGGCTCGGGTGGACCGGCGGCTGGGGACGGATGGGCAGGCTTTAGATCTGGGCGAGCTCGGCGGTGATCTCGCTCACTGCCGACTTTGCATCCCCGAACAGCATCGCCGTCTTGGGGTCGAAGTAGAGCTCGTTCTCGATGCCCGCGAAGCCGGGGTTCATCGAGCGCTTGATCACGATCACCGAGTGACTGTCGGCAACCTCGAGGATCGGCATGCCGTAGATCGGCGAGGAGGGCGTGTTCTTGGCGGCCGGATTGGTGACGTCGTTGGCCCCGATCACGAGTGAGACGTCGGTACGTTGAAACTCGGGGTTGGCGTCGTCCATCTCCCGCAGCTGGTCATACGGCACGTCGGCCTCGGCGAGCAGCACATTCATGTGCCCCGGCATGCGGCCCGCAACGGGATGGATCGCGTAGCTGACCTCCACCTGGCGCGCCTCGAGCTCTTTGGTCAGCTCGCGCACCGCATGCTGTGCCTGGGCGACCGCCATGCCATAGCCGGGGACGATCACCACACGATTGGCATAGGCGAGTTGAATCGCCGCGTCCGCGGCGCTTGTCGAACGCACGGTGCCGCCATGAGCACCGGCGCCCTCCGCTCCCTCGACAATCCCCCCACCGCCAAAGCCACCGGCCACGATCGATGGAATCGAGCGGTTCATCGCGACCGCCATCAGGTTGGTCAGGATCGTGCCCGAGGCGCCCACGATCATGCCCGCGACGATCAGCGCGGGATTGTTCAAGGCGATCCCGGTCGCCGCCGCGGAGAGCCCTGTGAAGGCATTCAGCAGCGAGATCACGACCGGCATGTCGGCGCCGCCGATCGGCAGCACCACCGCGTTGCCCAACAGCGCGGCGACGAGCAGCATGCCGATGAACAGCAGTTCCGAGTCCGCCCCGGTGATCAGATCGACGCCAGCGGCCAGCGCCAGGATCAGCAGCACCAGGTTGACGATCTGCTGAGCCGAGCCGAAGCTGATCGGGCGTCCCGGGAGGATTTCCTGAAGCTTGGCAAAGGCGATGTTCGAGCCCCAGAAGGAGACTGAGCCGACGATTGCCGCGAACACCGAGAAGATCGCCACATAGGTGGGCACGCCGCTGTAGCTCGACCCGTAATCGCGGAACTCTGCCCAGGCGATCAGGAATACCGCGCCCCCGCCCACGCCGTTGAACAGCGCCACCATCTGCGGCATCGCGGTCATCTTGACCTGGCGTGCAGCCGGCACGCCAACGGCCGTGCCGAGCGCTACGCCCAGCGCGATCAATCCCCAGTTGCCCTCGTCAGGCTGCAGCAACGTGGCGATCACCGCGATCGCCATTCCGACCGCGGCGATGCGATTGCCGCGTACGGCGCTCGTCGGACCCGACAGGCCCCGCAGCCCCTGAATGAACAAGCCGAAAGCGATGATGTATAGAACGTCGAGGAAGCTCGGATCCTGCAGGAACGTCCCGATCACGGGATGCATCGTCACGATCCCCCCGCCTTGCCGTCGGGCGTCTTCTCGCCATCCCCTCCGGAGGCTTGCTTGGGCTTGGCCTTGAACATCTCGAGCATCCGGTCGGTCACCAGGAAGCCGCCGACCACGTTGATCGTGCCGAAGGCGATCGCGACCACGAGGATGATCTCGTTGAACGTCCCGCCACCGGAGAACCCGACGATCAACAGGCCGCCAAGCAGGACGATTCCATGGATCGCGTTGGTGCCTGACATCAATGGCGTGTGCAGCGTGTTGGGCACCTTGGAGATGACGACGAAGCCGATGAAGCCCGCCAGTACGAGGATCGCGAGGTTGGTGGTGAGCGTGCTGGCAAGGATCATCTACGAATCACTCTCTCTATGCCGCGGCCTGCACCGCGGCTTTTGCTCCCGGATGAACGATCTCTCCGTCGCGCACGATGCATGCGCCGTTGACGATCTCATCGTCGAAGTCCAGGTGCAGGTTGCCGTCCTCGCCGACGAAGCACTCGAGTAGCGCCTGCACGTTGCGCGCGAACAACTGCGAGGAGTGCTCGGGCATACCCGCCGGCAGGTTCAGGGGCGAGAGGATCTTTACGTCGTGACGCACAACCGTTTGCCCAGGCTCGGTGAGCTCGCAGTTGCCACCGGCCTCACCGGCCATGTCGACGATCACCGAGCCCGCCTTCATCCCTTCCACAGCCTCGGCTGTGACCAACCTGGGCGCCGGGCGCCCCGGCACGAGCGCCGTCGTGATGACGACATCGAAGCCCTTGATCGCGTCCGTCAGCGCCTGCTGCTGACGATCGCGCTCCTCCGCGGTCAGCTCACGCGCATAGCCGCCCTCACCGCTCGCGTCCAAGCCGAGGTCGAGCCACTGAGCGCCCAGCGACTGCACCTGCTCGGCCACCTCGGGGCGCACGTCATAACCGGTCGTACGCGCCCCCAAGCGCTTGGCGGTCGCGAGCGCTTGCAGCCCGGCGACACCAACGCCCAGCACCAGCACCTTGGCCGGCGGGATCGTGCCGGCGGCAGTCATCAGCATCGGGTAGAAACGCCCCATCTGCTCGGCGCCCAGCAGCGCGGCCCGGTAACCGGCGACATTACTCTGCGAAGACAGCGCGTCCATCGCTTGCGCACGCGAGATCCGTGGGATCGCCTCCATCGCAAAGGCGGTCGCTCCGGCGTCTGCCAGCGCGCGTGTGGTTTGGGGACTCGAGAGCGGCGCGAGGAAGCCGATCAGGATCGAGCCGGATCCCAGTCGACGGATCTCCTCCGCGTCGGGCGGTGCGATCTTTACGACGACATCGGCTCCCCACACGTCCGCATGACCGGGATCCCCACCCGCCCCGGGCGTGCCGACTATCTGCGCGCCGGCCTGCGCGAACGCGGCATCGGGCAACAGGGCGTCAGCGCCCGCGCCACTCTGCACGAGGACGTCGAGCCCTTTGGCCCCCAGCTTGCTCACGACCTCAGGCACGAGCGCAACCCTGTGCTCTCCCGCCGCAGTCTCCTTCGGAACACCGATCCGCATGTGAAGGGCGAGAACGTATCCCATCGCGACGAAGAGCGGCGGTCTGGGTACTGAAACGCCCGATCTGGGACTCGCGACCAGGGTGTGCGAAACTCGAAATGCGATGACCGTCAATCTCACCCGTATCTATACGAAGCTCGGCGACGGCGGGGAGACGCACCTCGGCGACATGAGCCGCGTGTCGAAGCTCGATGCTCGGGTGGAGGCATATGGCACCATCGATGAGCTGAACGCGACGCTCGGTGTCGCGTTGCTCCAGCCGGAGCTCCCGCAAGCCTTCGCCACATGGCTTCGCCGCGTGCAGAACGACCTGCTCGACGTTGGCGCGGACCTGTCCGTGCCCGCCTCTGATCCTGCCCAGGGCAAGCGTGAGCGTGAGCGACTGCGCATCGGCCCTTCCTACACCGAGTGGCTCGAGCAGGCCTGTGACGAGGTCAACGCAAGGCTCCAGCCATTGCGCTCGTTCGTGATTCCCGGTGGCACCCCCGCGGCCGCGCATCTGCACGTCTGCCGAACCGTCTGCCGCCGCGCGGAGCGGCGGGCGATTGCGGTGGGCGAGAAGGTCAACCCGGAGGTGGTGCGCTACCTGAACAGACTGTCGGACCTGTTGTTCATCCTCAGCCGGGCCACGAACGTAGATGAGGGACATAAAGGCCCAGGAGATAAAGGCCCACCCGCCCAGGGATCCGAATCCGAGTCTCTATGGGACCCCGGCGCGCACAGCTCTGGCACGGCCTCCCAGCCGGCGTGAGCGAGAGCGCGAATCGGCTATGCGCAAGCCGGCGACGGCTAGCGCCACCCACAGCGTGCCGACCAAATAGCCGCCCACGACATCGCTCGGCAGATGCCAGGCGAGCAGCAGCAGCGAGAAGCCAACGCCCGCCGCGAACATCGCACCCAACAGAGCTACGGTAGGACGAAGGCGCTGGGGAGCAACGAGCACCGCGCACAGAACGAGCGCCGTCGCCGCGCTTGCATGCCCACTCGGCCACGATGCGGCCGTGATCTCATCTCCATAGATTCGCGCGTGGGGATGGGCGAGCAGCGGCTTGAGCGTCTCCGCGGTCAGCGGCGCCAGACCCATCACGAGCCCAACGGCAAGCGCGAGCCGCGGGCGCCGGCGCCCAAACGCGCAGATGATCAGCAGGACCCCCCAGAGCGTGTACAGCAGCGGGTCGAGTAGATGCAGAAGGCTGTTCGCCAGATCGTCTAACCGCGGCCCACCGAGCAGGGTGAAGTCGTATAGAGCCACCGCGTCTTTCACGTGCGTCGCCGGTACCAACGCGGCCACCGCCCAGGTCAGCGCCAGCGCGATCGCGCACAGCCCGGCGACGAGGAGCGCCCCGGCAGCGCTGGGCGGGTCGGCAAGCCTCGTCCTAGGTCTCGCATCCATGGTCTCTACAGCGTAGAGAGGCCGCTAAATGAGGGCTGAAGCGCGCTCTAGCGGTTGCCCGGTGGACATTTGTTCGATCATCCACGATGCGTGTAGGAGGCGGATCGGCTCGTGGCGAAGATCTTCTTGTACGTGTATGTGCGAGCGCGTAGCGTCAGGGTTGCGCGGTCTAACATGTGGACCTATAGCCAGCACGTGAGGTGAGACCACGATGCTCAGTCGAGTCGACACAGCCAACCGTTCACAGCCGAGTACGACGGCGTTTGGGATCCTTCAACGTGCGCTCGACAAGCGCACGAGCGTAATCTCAATCGAAGGAGATCTCGACCTCTCGCACAGCCCCCCGCTTGAAGTGGATGCTGATCGAAACGCTCGAGGCAGGCCACAGCGAGCTCGTCGTTGACCTCTCGCTGACCACCTTCATGGACTCGACGGCGCTCGGCGTGCTCGTCGGCGTCAACAGGAGCCTCGACGTCGACGCGCGGCTGGCGATCGTCTGCACGCGGACCACCGTGCTGAAGATCTTCGAGCTTTCGGGGCTGGATGGAACGTTCCCAATCTTTTCCACGCTCGACGAGGCGCTCGCGTACACCCGGGGGCACACAGCCAGGGCCGGCTGATCGGCACAGGCTGCTGATGGTGAGCGACACCGGCAAACACCCTTCACTCCCCCGCCGACGCCAGCGTCTAGCGGTGACGATCGTCTTCGTTTGCTGTGCGCTTGCGTTGGCGTTCATTCCAGTTGCCGCGGCAAGGCCAGACCACACAGACCACGTAAGGCCATTGCCTGGCCCGCCCACGCCAGATCAGACAGCCGCTCCGCAGACGGGCACGCCTAGGACGAGCGCACCGCAGACGAGCGCTCCGGCCAACGCTCCGGCCAAAGCAGTCGTCCCGTCACATTCGCAACGCCACGGCAGGGGGCCGAAGGCTGTTGCGGAGCCCAGCCGACGCCGGAGAGCTCCACGACACCAAACAAGCAGCCCGAACGGGCCGCAGGCGAGCGCGCGGGCAACCGAGGCGCCCGATAGCGGCCCCATCGACCCTCCTGATGCCGGTCGCGTGAGCCCCACCCGCGGGCGGGCATCGACAGGACTCCGGGAACCACCAAGAACACGACCCGGGCAGTCACCAACACGAGAACCCTGGGAACACCAGAGAGACATAGGCGCCAGGGGGACCCAGGCGCCAGGGGGACGCCGAGCTCCGGGCAGAAGGCGCCAGCGAGACTCATTCCCTTCACATGTGCCGAGCGGTGAAGCGAAAAAGTGCAAATCGCCGCAAGCCAAATCGTTGCGACAGCCTGCCGTGTCGGGCGCTGCTCCGGGCCGCCCGACGGCCATCTCGACTCCAATCCTCGCCGCCAGCACACCTGTCCTATCGACCACGACACCGCCCACAGCAACAGCACCGCCCACGGTCACAACACCGTCCGCGGCAACGACGCCGGCCATCAATGCATCGCGCCCGGCTGTCAGCGGCCGCTCGTCGCGTGCTGCGCGGGGCCTCGACACGCCCACAGCCCCGGTGCAACGAGGCGTGCAAACTCCGCTGCGTCGTCGCGAAGCGGAGTCGCGCCCGTGGCCGCAATCCCGTTCACGCCCGCGCACACTGTGCGCGCGGCGCATGCGCAGAGAGCGGCGCATGCCCCCCCGGCGCCCAGCCGACGCCCGTCGCCGATCGTGACGACGATCACCAGAATCGTCGGCGTCGTCCCCACGCTCGTGTGGACGCTGATCGGTGCCCTGCTCGCGCTCGCGCTCGCGCTCGCCCTACGTTCGCGCTTGGCCGCGCTTCGCGCGCGGCGACTGGAGCAGCAACGTGGAGAGCTGCTCGAGGATGTAGGGCTACTGCAGGCAGCCCTACTCCCACTGCCGCCCGCCCGGCTCGGTCCGGTGGGCACCTCCGCGGCTTATCGCCCGGCGGACGGTCCGGGAGCGGGCGGCGACTTCTACGATCTGTTCGCGCTCGAAGATGGCCAGCTGGCGGTCATCGTCGGTGATGTCTCCGGACACGGACGGCAGGCTCTGCCCCATACGGCGCTCGTGCGCTTCACGTTGCGGGCATACCTCGAGGCCGGCCTCTCGCCGCGGGCCGCCGTGCAAACAGCGGGAGCCGTGCTCGAACGCCAGCTCGGGGGATCCTTCGCCACCGTCGTGGTGGCCACCTATCAACCACGCGAGCGCATCCTGGTCTACGCCTGTGCCGGCCATCCACCACCGCTCGTGCTCGGCTCACAGTCGATCGCGCCGATCACCGTCTGCTCCTCGCCACCGATCGGAGCCGGCATGCGAACCGGGACTCGCCAGACCGTAGTGTCCGTGCCGGGCCGCTCACAGGTCTGCTTCCACACCGACGGCGTCACCGAGTCAAGAGTCGAAGGAGGGCTATTCGGCGCCGAAAGACTCGCGCGCACGCTCGCCGAGCTCGGGCCTGGGACCACAGCATCGGCACTCCTGGACCGAGTTACCGAAGAGACAGATGCGCGCCCCGACGATATGGCCGCGTGCCTGCTGGGCGTCGAGGGAGGCGCTGCCGCGCCGAGGATCCTCGTCGAGGAGCTCGAGCTCGATCGCGAGGAGGCAGTGAGTGATCGAACCGAGCGGTTTCTCCTCGCCTGTGGGGTCGAGCGTCGCGAGGTCGCTGAGCTCATACGCTCGGCGCGCGTCGCTGCCGAGCGCACCGGCACCGTCGTGCTCGAATTGCGCCTTGGCGACGGGCCGCCGGAGGTCGCGCTGGGACGCGACAATGTCACACTTCTCCACGCATCCCAGGTGAGACGGCAAGCGGATCTCAGGGTGTCACGATGAACCCCACGCCGGCACTCGCTCCAGACGCCGCAATGGTGTTGGGTATCGCATCCACAGCGATGCCGTTCGCTCGCACTCCCGAGGCCGAGGCCGAGCGCTGGCTACGAGTCCTGCGCTTACACGGCGACGCCGGGGTCGCATTGCAAGCGCTCGGCGTAAGCGAGGGATCGCTCAACGCGGACGCCGAGGACACCAATCGCGATCGGACCGCTCACGCCGGCAGCGCCGATGATCGCGACGTGGTTGCAAAGGTCACCGAGAACGCGGTCCACATCGCCAGCCGGCGGGGAGCAGCTGGGGTCACAACGAGCGACGTGCTGATGGCCGTGATGCATGTATACGGTGCGGACTTCGACCGTGTACTTCAGGCACACGGCACCGACAGCGAAGAGTTGCTCGAGCAACTCAGCCCCAAGATGCCCAGGCCAGGGCACGGCTGCTGAGGCCTCAAACGCTGAAACACAAGATCCGCGTGCCTTGACCGGCTACGACCCGACGGGGAACGTCTTGCCCGCGAGCGCGATCAGCGCCTGGGCGGTTACCCATATGGGCGCCTGGGAGCTCGGCCGCGAATAGCGGATGCTACCGCCGGGCGCGAGCAGGCTTTCCAGATAGCCGACCGGCGAGCGACTGCCGCGGCGGCGTACCGTGTTGGGGTGCCGCCCCGTGGCGATCAGGCCCTGGATCGCCCACGCGGTCGACTGAGCGTTGGATTCGCCGCCGTACTGCTGAGGAAAGCCGCCGTCGAGGTTCTGAGAGCGGATCAGATAATCAGCCGCGGCGTCGAGGATGCGCGCGTTACGAGCGCCGGCGTCGGCGAGCGCCTGGAGTGCCGCGCCGGTGTCGTCGACGTCGCTGGACGAACCCCGGGCGCCAAAGGAGAAGCCGCCGTCGCTGTTTTGCTGCTGCTCGATCCAGCCGGCCGCATCGCGGATCGCGGGGTAGCTCTGTGAGTGGCCGACCGCGCGCAGCGCGAAGATCGCGAACGACGTGAGGTTGACTTGGCGCTCGAAGGAGTTGTCGCTGTCTCGCGCCTTCAACACTTCGGCGACGAGGTCACGTCCCGCGAACGAGTAGGACGACGCGCCGCACGCGGCCGCGGCAAGGATCGTGCGCTCGGCGTCGCCGAGGCCGCTCAGGGTCGTGACTTCCGCGCGCAGGGCGTCGAGCACCGAGTGCCCGTTGCGGCGCACGTCCACCGGGTCGCGGCCAGCGGACGCGAGGCCCATCGCCGTCCAGGCGGTGTACAGCTCGCTGGAGGATTGCCCTTTCGCGGCGCCGAAGCCCCCGTTTGGGCTCTGGGCCGAGGTCAGGAACGAGAGCTCCGGGGACAATGACGCGGCGGATGCGTGTGCGGCCATACCGCCGACGGCGAGTGCCGTGAGGACCACTAGGAGTGCGGGCCCTGGGACCGGCTGCGCCATTGAATATCCATCCGTGCGCGCATCCGTGCCAGCAGCCGTGCCAGCTCGGGGCCGAAAGCCAGGCCGAACAGGAGGCTCGCAACCATGTCGGTCAGATCGAACGGCAGCCCCGCGCCGGCTACCGCCAGCAGCGCGGCCGGCGTGTGACTGGCACCGATCGTCCACGTATACAAGTTCATCACCTCCTTCGCCGCCAACGCGGCGATCGCACACCAAGTGCGAGCGGCACGCGTCCCAGGCGTCTTCCGCTCAGCCGGCCGAGGAATGCACCGAACAGGCCAACGCAGCCCCAGGCCGCCATCTGCCAGGGCGTGTATGGACCTTGGCCGAGCAGGAAGTTCGACATAAGCATCCCCACCGCGCCGACGGTAAAACCGGGAAGCGGACCGAGGGCGTAGCCAACGACGAGCGCCATCGCGGTGATTGGCTTGACGTCCGGCAAAGCGACGAACGCGTCGCGGCCCAACGCGGCGACGGCCGCCAACGTCCCCACCACCGCGACCATCCGGGCCGAGGGCTGCCTGCGCTCGTAAGCCAGCCAGCCGAGCAACAGGACCACACCGACAACCAGGAAGGATGCCAGCGGCCAACTCACGCCACGACCTCCAAGACGCCTGCCTGCCCGCAAAATCTCCGCGCCGTCTTCCGGCAGCAGCGCGCCACCGGCACCACCGAGGATGCGGGCTGTCTCGGTCGCGAAATACCAGCCACCGGCGAGCAGCTCCGCCGCGGGTCCGTCGGCGATCACCCGCCCGTCGGCGAGCAGCACCGCGCGGCGGGCGCAGGCCGCGGCGAACTCGGGGTCGTGCGTGGCGACGATCACCGCCTGGCCTCGATCGGCACGATGCCGCAGA
Source organism: uncultured Solirubrobacterales bacterium (assembly GCA_963822625.1). GTDB lineage: Bacteria > Actinomycetota > Thermoleophilia > Solirubrobacterales > Solirubrobacteraceae > Palsa-744. Next base: position 163,767 of record CAWGIH010000003.1, read on the forward strand.
TCCCGCGCCAGCTCGGCCTTCGCCTCGCGGTCCATCCCACGCGTGGGCTCATCCAGCGCGAGGACGATTGGACTCCCGCCCGCCCCTCCCTCAACACCAATGACGATTGCAAGCGCCAAGCGCTGACGCTCTCCTCCGGAGAGATCTTTCGGGTTGCGCGCGGCCATCCCCGCGAGTCCGACAGCGGCGAGCGCATCCGCGGACGCCTCTTCGGCGACGCGCTCGTGGATCAGGTAGTCGCCCGGGTTCTGCAGCAGCAGCGCGACCCTCCCGGCACACTCGACACGCCCTCGCGTGGGCTCCATCAGACCGGCGGCATGACGCAGCAGTGTCGACTTGCCCGCGCCGTTACGGCCCATCAGCGCGACGCTCTCGCCGGGCGCGAGCGTCAGGTCGACGCCGCGCAGGATCGCCGGTCCGTCGCGCAACTCGTGCCACACGCCACGCATTCGCAACGCCTTCGGCTCCTTGCGGGGATGGCGCACTTTAGCCTTGGCCGTATCGACCGGCTCGGGATGAGCGATCCTCAGGCAGCAGGCCGTGCGAGCGCAGGGTTGCGCGCGCCTGCTTGACACCCGTCGGCGCTCGGCTCGCAACCCGGCCAGGCGAACAGCTTCGCGCCCGGCGTCTGCAATGCAGGCTCATGTTGCGCAGACCATCCCAAGAATGATTTGGGATCGCCATCGTGAGCCAGATGGCCTGCTTCAAGCGTGATCACCCGATCCGCGGCACCAAGGCAGCGCTCCAAGCGGTGCTCGGCCAGCACGATCGTCGTGTCCCACTCCTCGTTCAGCCGCCGCAGCAGACCGATCAGCTCGTCCCCGGCGACAGGATCCAGTTGCGAGGTGGGCTCGTCCAGCAACACCACCTTCGGCCTGCCCGCCAGCGCGGCGCCGAGCGCGACCCGCTGCTTCTCGCCCCCCGAGAGCTCGTGGGTCGAGCGGTCCAGCAGCGCGTCGATTCCCAGCGCGAGCGCCACCTCCTCCACACCGCGCGCCACGGCCGCCGCGGTGTGGCCGCGGCTCTCCAGCGCCAACGCCAGCTCGGCACGCACCGAGCTCATCACGAGCTGCGTCTCGGGGTCCTGGAACAGCACCCCGGCAGCACCTCCCAGGTGCGCGGGCCCGTGCTCTCGCGTGTCCAGGCCGGCGAGCGTCACGGTGCCGGCGAAGCGTCCCCCGTGAAAGTGCGGCGCCAGCCCGCACGCCGCATGCAGCAGCGTCGACTTGCCGTGGCCCGACAGGCCCGCCAGCACGCAGAATTCCCCTGCTTCCAGCTCGAAGCTCACATCGTCCAGCGCCGGGATCTCTGTGTCCGGGTAGTGGTAGGTGACGTGGTCGAAGGACAGGATCATCGAAATCAATCGCCCACTGCCGATCGACAGCTTGGTGTGTCGAGGGATCATCGGTCGATACCCCGCCGAACGATGAAGCAGCACAGCCGCAATCAGTGCCGCGCACAAAGCCCACGTGCCCCCGTCGATCTGCATTTTCATCAGCGGATAGGCCTCGAAGGACGCCACTCCACTCAACCTCCCAACCAAGGCCAGTGCGATCACGCGCAAATGCCGAGCAGAGAAACGCGAGGTCGTGGCGCGAGAACGTCTGCTTCAGGCGCGACTGCGCCCGCCGCGGACCGGCGCGCTGCAGCCTCAGTCGCAACCGCGAAGCCACGTAGCTCCAACGTCGCCGCCACCTCCATTGCCCGCTCCAGGGAGCCTCCGACGATCGCGCTGAGCAGTGCGATCCGCCCCTTACGCCGCGTGCAGGGTCCTCCGCCCGCGTCCTCTGCGCCTCTGCCAAACGCTGCGCGTCGGCGCCAAGCACCGGGATCATCCGCGTGGCCAGCGAGGCGGTCAGTGCCGAGCGGAACGACAGCCGGCGAAAACCCCGCAGCAGCTCGTCGGGATCGACCGCCAAGCTCGCGAGCGTGGTGATCAGCATCAGCGCCGTCACCTTAAGCGCGATGACGGCGCCATAGACCACGGCCTCTACCGTCAGGTCACCCTGCCCGAATGGGCCGAGGTCGCCGAGGCGCGCGAACACGGTCAATCCTTGCCGCGAAGCCAGTACGTTGATCACCACGATCGGCAACCCCACGATCACCGCGGTACGCAGCGTCCCCGCCAGCTGCCGGCCCACGCCGGCCCCCGCGCCTGCACCCAGCACGGCCAGGGCCAATACCCCCAGAGGGAGCGGGTTGTAGAGGATCAGCGCGGCGGCTGTCAGCGCGAGCGCCCACACCGCGCCAACCCCCGCGCGTGTCGCGTGCAACGGACTTGCGAGGCGGCGGTAGAAGAGCAGGCCGGCGCTCCTCATCGCTCGCCCTGCGGCACCGGCAGCTGCACCGCCCGCCGCCGTCACGGCCAGCGCAAAGTGATCTTGCAGCGAACCCGCGTCAAATGCCTGCGCCGCACGCCGCACGCCCGCTTCATCGGTCCCGGTCACCACCCACACGATCGCGCTTTCGACATCCCTGGTGGCCGCGATCAATCCCGCTCCGGCGCTAAGCGTGCTTGTCGCGGCGACCCGCTCCGTCGAGCAGCGTCAGCGTCTGCCCGTTTGTGGCAAAGCGCGCGTACACGCCACTCGCGCGCGGACCACGTTCGATGCTCGTCACGCTCGGATCGCCGTGTACCGCCGTCCATCGCCCCACGACCACCTGCAGCGCATCCGGCTCGGCGCCGCTGCCGATCGCGGCCACTGCAGCCGGGACGCCGAGCGCGCGCAGCCGCGCGATCACCGTGCGGCACGGATCGCTCTGCGCGCGAGCGCATTCCACGCGCACCGGCAACCGCTTGCCTTCGACGCCATTCAGGAACGGCTCGGGAAACGAGCCGACGACCGCGGGGACATCGTCGGTCTGGCTCCAGTCGTGCAGGTCCCACCACACGTGATCGCCTGGGTACACGTTCGTCGCCGCCGCGCCCTTCGGCGCCTCGATCCCGTTGACATAATAGAACCAGTCGAGCGGATCTCCCCCCACTTCCTGGCCGCCCGACAGGCCGTCGATGCTCTCACAAAGCCACCGCCATACTTGGTGGTGAGCTTGTCGTTGCGCACCAGCAGGCTCATCACCGTTTCCGCTCCCTGTAGTTTCGGCGCGAGGCGTGACTCAGAGACACGCGCGCCGAAATCGCGGGTGACCGTCAATTGAACACCCCCCGGCGCGGGACCAGCGCCGAGGCCGCAGCCGGCGGCCGTGACGGCCACAGTGGCCACCACGAGCACCGTTACACCAGCTCTTCTTTTACTCGACCTTGAAAAACAACGTGGCTGACTCCGCTCACGAGCTTCGTGCTCTGCCCGGTGCTGTCAACACCCTCGATGTCGAACACGTACGTTCCCCTGGGAAGTCGTGCCGGAAGGAGGTAGCTGAAAGACTCGCTTCCACCTACCGAGAAGAAAGCCGCAGAGCCGCACTTCTTGGTTCGCACAAAACTCTCCCTGGATCCGCTGAAGTCGAGGCAGCGTCCGCGATAGCGGCGCCGGAGGCTGATACGCACCTGGCGGAGTGTGCCGCCATTTAGCACTTCGACCTCTCCTTGAAGAACCCGTGGTCCGTGATGGCGGCGAAAGACGTGTCCGTTCGTGATCCCAATCACATGCGCCACCTCGGCCGGGACGGGATACGGCGGCAGCCGCAGCGGTGGTGCACATGCCTCGTGGGCTAGGCCACCACCAGGCGACAGGCTGTCCGCGCAAGCCACCGGAGGGAACTGTGTCCCGCAGGTGCCGTCTTCGCCGTTGTGGACACAGATCGTAAATGGGTCAGAGGCAACCGAGCCAGGGGCATGAGCCTGAAGCGTGTACAGGCCAGGCGCCGAGAAGGAGACATTCGCAACCCCGTCGGCGGCCGGTGCGAACGTCTGAGCGCCATCCGTGAGCAGATCCCCTCCCGGGAGCGAGCTCTCTGGAAGAGCCGTTTCGGTGTTCAGCGCACCGAGTGTGACCGAGACCTCTTGCCCAATGTTGGCGGTGGCTCCGGCGGGGACGGCGGTCAGGAAATTATTGGGCGCGGTCGCGCTCTGGCACATCGGACCGACCGCGTAGCACTGTGGGAACAGCACGATGTGCTGGCCGCTTGCGATCGACTGAGAGCAGATTCCCTGTTCGGCGTACTTGCCTTCCAGCCAGAAAGCCCAGTAGATACCAGACGGTTCTTTGGAGTTGAATTCCGGCAGGTCGAGGCCCTCTAGGCCCTGAAGTTCGACTCCATTGGACTGGTTCTTGACCTTCCAATTGCCGCCGGTGGCGTCGTAGAGCGCACCACCGGCGCTTGTTCCTTCGCAGGTGCCGCCGCCTGGGATAGCGATCGGCGTCGTGTTGGTGGTGACCTGTGTCTGCTGAAGCAGGGTTTCGCCGCCGAGACCCTGAATGCGGACGGTGACGGTGGCGGGGTTACCCGTAGCTGCAGCTGACGAGATGGTCCAGGCGAGCGGAAGCAATGCAGCGATGACGGTGGCGAGGAGCACCACACAGATACGGCGTGATTTGAGCATGAGCCAACCCCTTTCCACGAGGGCTTGTGGGCTTTTCGGTCGGAGGCAGGTCTCCTGGCTCCCGGGCCTTCCCTCAGCGCCTTCCCGTCTCGCCGTCAGCGAGTCAGTGGCTGCGCGTCTCACTTCTCACGCGCCGCGTTGGGCATCCCCGGTCACAGTGGCGGGTCCGCGTCGGATTCTCACCGGCTTCCCTACACCACCGACCGTCTTGTCCTTCCCATCTTACTCTGCCGAGCCTGCCCCGTGCTTGTGGAGCCCGGCCTCTTGCTTACAGAGAGCGCCCCTTGCTTACAGAGACTCGCCCACGTGCTTGCAAGGGCCGCCGCGTGCTGCGGCGAGGGTCCGTGTTACTCCACGTCGCCCAGATCGCTGTCGATGTCGGCCAGCGCGCCTCGCTGGCGCTCATCCAGCGCCACAGCGCCAGCGATCAGCCGGCGGGCGTGCGTCCAGGTCGTCGGAGCGACCGAACGTCAACGCCGCCTTCACGCGACCGTCCTGGAGGTACCAGTTCGTGAACGACCCCTCCGCAAAGGAGCCGCGCAGGATCTCCTCGTCCCAGCCATACGCCGGGCCGACGTACTCGAGCTCGCCCCAATCGCCCAGCACCGAGAAGAAGTACGGGACCGTCTTCGTGCGCCACGTCCTTTCCGAGCATGTTCAGCGCCGCGGTCTTACCCTGGTTGAACGCCACGTCCCAGTGCTCGATCCGCACGTGCCCGCCGTGCATCGGCGAGTCGTATTCGCAGATGTCTCCGGCCGCGAACACGCCCTGCACCGTGCTCTGCAGACGCGACGAGCAGCGCACGCCGCCGCGCTCGCCGATCTCCAGCCCCGCGCGCTTGGCCAGCTGCACGTCCGGCGCCACGCCCGCGCCGATCACGACCGCCTCGCGCCTCCAGCTCCAGCCCGTTCCTGCGTGATCACCTTCGCGACGCGCCCCTCCCCCTCGAAGCGCTCCAGCTCGTCGCTCCCGTGGATCCTCACGCCGTGCGCCTCGAGCAGCTCTTGCACGAAGCGCCCCGCCCGCTCGCCGAACCCGCGCTCCAGCGTGCGCTGCTCCTGCATCACGATCGTCGCAGCTCTTGCCCAGCATGCTCAGCACGCCGCGACCTCACAGCCGATGTATGAGCCGCCGATCAGCACCACGTTCTCGGCGTCCGCCACGCCCTCCCTGATCGCGTCCGCGTTCCCCAGCGTCCGCAGGTAGTGGATCTGCTCGAGCTCGCACCCCTCCACGTTCAGCCGCCTCACGTTCGCGCCCGTGGCGATCAGCGCCTTCTCGAACTCGATCTCCTCCTTGCTCGATAGCTTCGCCGTGCGCGTCTCCAGGTCGAGCGCCCGTCACGCTCGTCCGCGTCAGCAGCTCGATCTCCTGCTCCCCCCACCACTCGCTCGGCCTGAACAGCGGCTCCTCGCGGCTCTCCTCGCCGCGCAGATACCCCTTCGAGCAGTCCGGCCGGTTGTACGGCGCATCGGGCTCGCGGCCGACGAGCAGGATCTCGCCCTCCGCGCCTTCCTCGCGCAGCCAGCGCGCACAGTTCGCGCTCGCGAGTCCGCCGCCGATCAGCAGGTAGTCGACCTTCCGGGCACTCATCATTCGCCACCTTACCGCCCGCTCGGTCTCCGTAGCGCCTACTCGCTTACCGCCCACCACGTTCCCTCCACCTCTCCACCAGCTCACAATTCTGGCGGGTGCCTCACCGACCAGTGCGCCCACGTCGGGATGTAGCTCAGGATCCGCCAGCGGGGGCCGTTTTCGTCTCTGTTTGGCCCTTCATCCGTCCCGTTGTGGCTCGTGTCCAGCCGCAGCCCCGCGATCACGATGAACACGTGCGGTGCGGCACGTCGGTCGCGTAGATCGTCACCCAGCGGCCCGGGCCGGGGTCTCCCCAGGTGGACGTAGTCCTGCGCCAAGCGGGTTGTCTTTGACGATTTCCTCGATCGGTCGCACCCCGCTGCGGTACAGCACGTAGTTGACGCGTGCTCGAGCAGTCCTCTTCGGTCGCGCCCCGCGGATCCGGATGCCCGCCCGGCCCGTACGGCAGTTCCTGCAGCTCGTTCCCCGCGACGACCATCGCCTGCACCGTCGTCGGCACCCCTTCGGGAATCCAGCGCCAGGTGCCCGTCCGTCGGGTCGAGCTCCGCGCGTTCGCCCGGGATGAACTCGATCGGCGTCGGGCTTTCGCCGCTTACGCGGCCGCCCACCCGCCGCCCCCGTCGGCTGCGCAGCGCCTGGATCCCGAGCGACGTGTGGGTGAGCCTCGGTACTTCGCCGCCCAGCTCTCGACCTCTTCCACGTACCAGCTCCGCGTGGTTGTAGGCGTAGATCGCCTTCTGTAGTCGCCCGGCGCGCCCGAGGCGTGCAGGTAGTTCGCGGCCCCAAAGATCGCGTCAGCCGGGTTCCAACGATCGGGCTTTCCGCCGCCGTCGGGGGCCACCCCGTACGTCGCCCATGTACTCGCGAGGAACTGCATCGGCCCGCCGGCTCCGGCCGAGTTGACCGCGCCCTCCTTCGTGCACGACGGATCGGGGTCGCGGCCGTGGTCGCACTCGACCTTGCCGATCCCCGCGAGGATCGCCCAGTCCAGGTGGTACCGCTTGCCGCCTGCTCGTAGAGGCGCAGGTATTCCGGCGGGATTTCGGACTTGCCAGAGCCGACGGGCTGTCGGTCGCTTCGCCGTTTCCGTCGTGCCGGTGAGAGCAGCCCAGGCCACCCGCGCCGACGAGCATCATCAGCATCATCAGCAGGAACATCGCCCCCAGCGCCGCGGCGCCCGCGAGGAGCGCGCCGATCGCCAGCGGTATGCGTGGCGAGGCGCGGCAGCGGCACCCCCGCGGCGCCCGCCGCGATCCTGACCCCCGCAGCGACCCTGGACCCCGCCGAGCCTTCCATCATCGCTCTCGGCCGAGTTGGCGTTTGCGACGCGCGGCCGCCTCGCGGAAGTCGCGCACTCGGGCTGGATTCCCCACCGCTGGCCGATCTCCGCTCGGTCCGGGAGTTGCGCTGGGAGGAGCCGGATGTCGAGCCCTTTGTGCGGGAGGGCGGTGGGCCGTGACCACCAGTGCCCAGCTGCTGTTCGACCTTGCGGTCGAAATCCTTGTTCAGCTTGCTCTGCTCGCGAGGCGGCAGCGAGCTTTGGGGGCGCGTTGCCATGTCTCTGGCGGTGGTCTTCGCCGCCTTGAGCCGCGCCAGCTCACGATCGGTCTCCAACTGGGCCGCCCGTTTGCCGCCGGCATCGAGCTCTTCGTACTGTCTTCTCCCGTATTTCGCAATGCTGGCCACTCCGGCGTAGTTGCGTTTCTCTCCCCCACGTCCAGCTCTGCCGCGGTCCGGCAACGCCGCCTGGGTCTCGAACAACTGCGCTTGCTCCGCGGCCTGCTCGCGGGTGTACGGCTTTCCCGTCTTCTGCTTTTCCTTATCGCCGTCATTCACCGTCTGCCGCGCCGCGGTGAGCGAGCCCTGCTCAGCCGTGATCTCCCCCTGCACACGATCCATGCGGGACTTCGATTCCGCTGCACGCCGCCGGTGAGAGCGCTCCTCGTCGCCAAAACGGGCGTCAAAACGGGCCGCCGCAATCTTGCGCTCCACGCCCGAGGAGAGCGTGGGATCGGCCAACGCCGACTTCCGCGCTCTTTTTATCTCCTGTTCCTTTTCCCGCGCGGCGTCGTGATTGCGTTTCAGGCGAGCCAGTTGCCTCTGTTTGCCACTTATACGTTGCTGAATTTCCGGCGCTTGGGCCATCTGGGCCTGTGCCTCGCGGTAATTTTGTTCGAGGCTTCCCCCCACCTGCCCGTCTTCGATCGTCTTGGCCCGCCCACGCGCGGCGTCGGCGATCCGCTGACGCTTCTCGGCGCTGGGCGCGGCAGGTGAAAGCTTGCGACGGACCATTCCTCCCACGCGCCCCATTTCCCGCGCACTCATCAGCGCAGACGTCAGCCGCATCCCGCGAACACGCGACTCGGAGCGACCGCCCTGCGCGAAGTTCAGCATCTGATGGCGGTGGAGAAACGCTCCCCACCACATCGTCGAGATAAGCAGCCATTGGGTGAACCAGCCGAGCGCGGTCAGGTCCACCGTCAGAATCCGCTCCATCAGCAGCAGCACACCGAGCAAAAACGAGTAGATCAGCTTCGACATCACCGCGCTCAGCAGCCGCGTCGCCCATCCGCGAAACGCCGCCCGCCCTCCGTCGCCCAACGCCGGAGCCATCACCGCCGCCGGCGCTAGCAGCAGATAGAGCATGCTGCCGAGCGCCGCAGCCAGCAGACGCAGCGCGATGAACCCGAGCATCAGGATCATCCCTAGCCCACCGAACCAGATAAAAAACAGCCCCATAAATCGCCACCCGGTTCCGCTACCGGTGCGAAATTCAGCCTGTGCTGCCGTGGGCCCTTTGCAGGGTTCGGGTTCTTCTTCACTGCCGCCACACAGCACTTTGAACAGCGAGCCAGAGTTTTTGATCGAGTTGCGTTCTGGAACGTCCGCTGGCAGCGCCAGGAAGATTCACCGTTGCTCTGTGCTTTGCGCAGAAGTTCCGCGCTGTGCTCGAGCCCCTTCGCCTGTTCACTTCCAGCTTTGACGCACACCGGCAACCCCAGTTTATGGTCCGTCGATGGCGAGACATATTGCGCGCCCGATTCGCAACCAACCTCTTCCATCTCGCTCGCAGCGATCTTCAAACCTGCTGCACGCAAACGTGGATCCCGTTGAGCAGGGTTCTCGCACCACCTCACCTCACCGAACTCCATGTAGCACCAGGGGCCTTCGATCGCGCCGCTGAAGACATCCCGCATGCTTTCCGCCAGCGTGCGATCGGGATGGTCCGGCGTACCTGAAGTGACAGCGCCAAGCGTGCCCAGGCTCGCCTCGATTAGCCCAACGCGCCAAGCGCGCCGATGGTGCCCGAGCGGGTTGATGATCACCCACAGGCCACCCACCATCATCGCCCCCATCATCAGCGTCTGGCCGAGCGTCTCGTCACCTGCCGGCGCACGATGCCGTGGTACAGCGCGAACACCGCCGCCACGCGAGCGCCAGCACGAGCCACGGCTGGGTAACGTGGCCTGGGCTTGGCGTAGCCCACTCGCGACGCCGCTCATCACGGGGCTGTTCAGCAGGTCGAGCGTGTAGCACCACTCGAGCATCACGATCACACCGTGCACGACCGCCTCGAGCAGCGTCCAGCCCACTGAAGCAGGTCCTGGAATATCGCATCTGCATCGTTTGTCCATTCCGTGATGCCCGTGTTGATGTGCACGTCGAACCCGTAGTTGCCGGTCGGCGCCGGCGCCGCCTCGAACCCCGAGATCTGACAGTCGCGTTTGACTGCGTCTGGGACAGATCGCCTTCGCCGCCTGCATGGCACAGGGGGCTGCCCAGCCCGTTGTCCACCAGCGGGTCTCCGCCGCTCGAGGACAGGCCGAGGCTTCTCCTCCGACCAGCCGCCGCTGGACTCTCGTGGTGAGCGGCGGCATGCTCGGCGCCTTCTTCGCACCCGCGCTTGGTCGTGTGGGCGGTGTCGGCGCCTTGGGCTAGCAGCCGAGTGGCGAGCGGAGGCTGCGTCGCAGCGCCGGGCGCCGCCGCCGCCATGCACGGAGCGCCGCACGAATACAGCAAGAGCAACCGCTGCGAGTGCGCCTGTACAGGCACCGTCAGGCAGACCCCGGGCGTCGTCGAGAACGCGCGCAGCAGCGACGGCAGCACCACATCCACCTGGATCGCCTCCACCCGCCCGCGTGGTCACGAAACAGGCAGCGGCCCGCCTCGAACTCCAGCAGGCTCTGGCGCATCCTGCGATCCTCGGGATCCAAGCCCGAGCAGCTGCAAGTGCGCGCGCCGCCTCCGCCTCCGAGCGCATCCCGAACACGAACGTCGCCCCGAGCAGGTTCTCGAGCGACTCGCGCTCGCCGACCAGCGCGTCGGTGACGAGCTGCGTGCAGATGATCGGCACCGCCAGCTCCGAGCGGCCCATGCGCTGCAGCGAGGCCAGCAGCTGCCGGCCGACCGGGTCTCCCAGCAGCCGCCATCCCTCGTCGAAGGAGAACAGCTTCAGTCGCTCGCGCTCGGCGCCCATCAGGTGCATCGCGAACATCGCGATCAGCCGCACGATCTGCTCGCCCACGCGCTCGGCCTGCGAGTACTCCGCACGGCGCGTCCCCGTGCTCGGGTCCCGGCAGGTCGCGGATCGGCAGGTAGGTCACCTGGCTCTGCCCGACCGGCGGCAGCTTCACCGCGGGATCGGCGAAGCCGAGCTGGGTCAGCCCCGAGCGGGCGTAGACCTCGAGCGTCTTGCCGACCTGCGCGTCGGTCTCGTCGCCCTGCTCCAGCGCGCGCACCACCTCCAGGCAGGTCGGCTCGCGCGCGCGCCGCAGCACGCGGTCGACGGCGCCCACCACCGCGGTCTCCCAGGCCGGCTCGGCCCTGCCCGGCAGCAGGTCGCGCAGGAACGACACGGCCGCGTCCTGGCGCAGGTGCTCGGGCGCCACGCGCAGCGGGTCGAGCACACCGCGCAGCGCCGGGTCGGGCTTCAGCGTCACGCACTCGGTGTGCGGCGCCACCTCCTCGAGCAGGTGAAAGCGGTGGTCGCCCTTCGGGTCGCAGTCGATGATCCGCGCGCCCTGCAGAAAGCCCTCGTACTTCAGCTTCTGATCGAGCGTCGTCTTACCCGAGCCGAGCGCGCCGACGCTGAGGATCGTCGTGTTGCGGTCGCTCTCGGAGCCCTCGCTGAGGTTGAAGCGGACCGGCTGCCTCGACCCCGTGAGCGTGTGCCCCAGATAGAAGCCCGCGCGCGAGCCCGCCACGTGGGCGGCGGTCGGCATCATCGCCGCCACCTGCTCGGGCGTCAGCGTGTCGTCGTAGCCCGCCACCCGCGTGCGCTGGCCGGGCAGGTGCTGCAGGAACAGCGGCAGCTGATCGCCGAGCGGGCGGTGCAGGCGGATCTCCCCGTAGGCGCGCCGTGCCATCTCCACGCGCTCCTCGAGCTCCTCCTCGCTCGGCGCCCCGACCGCGACCGCCAGCGTCGCGCGCAGCAACGGCGGGCGGCTCGAGGACTGCAGGTAGGCGAGCAGGTCGCGCGCCTCCTGGGTGCGCTGATAGCCGAGGTCGGAGACCCCTGCTCGCCATCGGACTCCGCGCGCACGATCTGGTCGGCGTCCTGGATCCTGCGCCGCGCGATCCGCAGCGCCAGGCCGTTGGGCAAGAAGCGCGCGTTCAACGACAGGTCGACACCGAACGGCAGACTACTCCGGCGGCGCGAACATCAGCTCCACGCGCGCGCCCGGGAACTGTGCCTGCTCGGGCAGCGCCCCCAGCACGAGCTGCGCCTGCCAGCTCGTGCCGGTCTCCGACTCGATCTGCAGCGCCCGGCCGCGGTGCTCGACGTAGCCGTCCATCCAGCGCATCACGTCGCCCTCCAGCGGCGCCAGCATCGCCTCGCCGTTGCGCTCGAACACCAGCGCCCGCGGCTCGTGCAGCCCGTCGATCTCGCGGCTCGCCCAGTCCGCGGCAGAAGGCCCTGCGCACCAGCCACTGCAGCTCGCACCCCGCGCGCCTGGCTGACCGGCAGGAAGTCCGCCAGGCGCGCGTGCGCCTGGTCGGCGCGCACCCGCGCGCGCTCCAGCTCGGCGACCTTCATCACGCGCCGGTCCGTCACCGAGAAGGCGCGCCTGATCTCCCTCCCACCACTCGCGCGGATGACGCTCGGCGGCGCGCGAGACGTAGGCGGCGACGTCGCGCTCGGGCTCGCGCAGGCTCACGATCAGGAACACCTCCGGTCGGCGCCGCGCCGATCTCGGTCAGGTGCTCTTCGTGCTCCTCCACGTAGCGCCTGCGCGATCGCGCATGCAGTGCGCCGTGCCGGCCGATCTCGACGATCGATCGCGCGCTCGCGCCATACCCGCGGGAGAAACACCTCCGCCGCGATCCATATCCCGTTCCAGCTCGCGCGCGTAGCGCGCCAGGTCCCAGCGCCGCCCCACACGCAGGATCTGCACGTCGGCCTCGATCGCCTCCAGCGCGCCGAGCAGCGCGAGAAACCGCGAGCGCTTGCCGTCCTCCGAGAGCCATTCATAGGAGCCCGTCTCGACCGCAAACGCGGCCCAGCCGTCGTCGAGCGCGTCCGCGAACACGCAGTTGCCGTACACGAAGCCGATCGGCGGCTTCACCGCCTCACTCTCCCGCGACAGGGTTGCGCGCGCCCGAGCGCACACGCAGTTGCGCGCCCGGGGCGGGCGATCACCTGGCCCTGCGCAGAGCACGTCCTGCCTGGCAGCTCGCGCAGCGTCAGCGCGGCTCTCCGCCGCAGACCGCGCGCCGCGCCTCCGCTCGTCGATGCGCTCGTGCGCGGTGGTGATCAGCACCGCGCCCGGGCCCGGTGTAGCGCAGCCGGCGCATCTGCCGTCGGAGCCGTCCGGCAGGATCAGGATCTCCTCCGGATGCCAGCGCGTGCCAGGCGCATCGCAGGGACGTCACACCGGCGAGCCGGCGCGGCTCCGCCCGTAGCGCAACAGCGCATACGCCGCCAGGTGAAACGGCCGGCCCTCGATGCGGATCACGCTCAGCACGCGTCGCGCTCGCGACCGGCAGCGCGAGATCGCGCAGGTACCACGGCAGCGCCCCGATCGCCTCCCCGACCAGCGGCAGGCCGCCGGCGATCAACGTCGCGAGCAGGATCGCCAGGAAGTAGACGACGCCCCGCACCGGAATCCCGCCGGGGTTCAGCCGCAGCTGGTCGACCCGGTAGATGCGCCGCTCCAGGTCGAATACAGCGCGGTATGAGCGGATCTCGATCACGGTCGAGGCGTCCGTTCAGCTCTACGACCCGAACAGCGAGTGACCGTGTCCTGCAGCAGGCTCAAGCCGGCCGGGGTGGCGAGCAGCACCGCGACGATCCCCACCGCGAACACGCCCGCCGCCTCCTTGAAGTCGCGGCGGAAGGCCAGCACGATCGAGGCGATCGCCAAGCGCGAGCCCGATCAGGCTCATCGCCACCGTGCGGGCCGTATCGCCCGCCTTCGCGGCGGCCGATTCGAGCGAGACTCCCGTTGATTCCGACTTTTCCGCCCGACTCTTCCCCCGACTTTGCCGCCGACGATGGACCCGGCCTGCACCGGGGGTGCTTGACCGCTGCCTGCACGCGGACCGGCGCGAATGCCGAGCCCGCGACAGGCAGTCACTAAGACGACAGACTCCCACAGCCGATAGCTGCACGCGAGAGTCGAGGACGATAGATGTTGCTCATTGCGGAACTCCTTCGATTGGGTTGGGTTGGATATGGGGTCTGCATCTGGTTGCGGCGGCATCCACTTCGGCTCGCGAGAGATGCCGATTGAGGTCAGGCATCGGGGTCCATCTGGATCGCGGAGATCTCCCAGCGGCCCTGCACCTGGGCCACGTCGAGTTCGTAGGCGAGCGTGTACCGCGCACCGCGTGAGTCCTGGCCGCACGACGGCGAGCACCGCGCCCTGCGCCCGGCGCCCAGTCCAGGCGCTGCACCGATTCGAGATTCAGCGCCGCCGCCGGGAGCGAGACGCGTGCGCACTGCGGTCAGGTCCGCCGCAAGCTCTGAGCTGGAGGCGGAGAGGTAGTTGCGCAGGGCGCGTCTCACGACCGTCGTGAGCGCCGGTTCGCTGACTTCGCGCAGATGCGCCTGACGGTTGCGCCGGGCTGGTGGCCGGCGCCTCCCACGAAGGCGGGATAGCCACCCAGCGCCAGGCTGCCGCCGCGCGTACGCACAACGCTTACCGTCAGGTATAGAAGGCCCGCGTCGTCCGTTTGCGCGGCCACCGTGTAGACGTGCTCGCCGGGCGGGCCGGACCGGTTCGCGCTCCTGCACCACTTCGGTCCACTCCACCCGCTGCTCGCCGCTGGAGGGCGGCTGCAGTCCCGCGTCAGGTTCGATCCCCGGCCCAGCGAACGGCGCGAGATCACGTTCGTGGGCCTGCGGATTCGCGGCGCTCCATGTCAGATAGCTACGCGCGAACAGTGACGCAAAGCCCTCAGCCGCCAGATCCGGTGGCGCGGGGCCAGGTGCAGCGACTTTCGCCGCCGCCGGCCGCGGCGGGTCGATCGCAAAGCGTGCGCTCGCCGCGAGTCCCGCGACCGCCAGCGCACTCAGCAGGTAGCGCGACCATTCGCGTGCCAAGCGGATCCGCCACAGCGGCCGCGTCCGCGATCGTGACGTGCGTGTGTGCCGGAGTGTCGTGTGCCATCGTTCAGCGCTCGAATCCGAACTCGACCTTTTCCACCGCCGCGCTCGCGGTGGCTGGGCGAGACGTGTCGACCGAGGAGCTCGCAGCCGTGCTCCCGTCCACCGAAGCGCTGGGGGAATAGTCGAGAACGATCGCGACGCCCCCGCCGCGCCTCACCCGCACACCAACCGATGGCTGGGCGGGCACGCTTCCTCGCCGCGGGTGGGGGGTGTGGGAGTCTGATCCGCCACGCCGCCGCGTGCGGAGGTGGGAGCCTGGTTTTCTGCGGCTCAAGCCGGCCCGTGCGACACGACGAACTCGGAGCCTTTGCGCGAGGCACAACCGGCCGATGGCGCCGAGCGCGAGCCAGCGAGTTCCGCTGAGGACACGACCCTCGAGCGATCGCGCCATCGAGCGCTCCCCGGTCCTCGTCAGCCGGCTCCGTGGCGCGCGCGAGAGATATTCATCCCGACCACACCGCCCACCGTTCCCACGGCCCCAGCCAGCATCGCCACTCCGGCCATCCGGCGCAGACGCACAGCCCTCTAGCAGAGTTGACGAAGCCGCCGTATACGTGCTCTTCGACCGCATCCACCGGCTTCGAGTCCACCGCGGGCTCCTGGGTCAGCGGCGATTCATTCGCTGGCTCCAGGCCGGGCTCCACCGCCACCGGCAACTCCTCCGCCACCAACCCCACCGCTGGTTCTACCGCCGCGGGCCAATCCCCAGCGCCTGTGAGCTCCGACCCGGCTCCGTCCAGATATTCCTCCTCGGAGTACACGCGGTAGACCTCGCGCGAGCGTGGTCGCAGGAGCGTCATCGAGCTCATCGCCGTGCGACCGCCAAGCAACACGGGCGGCCGGAAGCCAAGGTGGGGAGATACCCGGCTTCCGGCCGCTTGCGCGCGGATGGGCATCACCGAGCGCTCGTCCGTCCGATCGACCGCCGGCGTGCCCAGGGAACGCGCCTATGAGTGGGGGGAGAGATATTCATAGGGGGTCCCTGTCTCCTTCTCCGACCGCCAGGCCCAGACGGGACACTTCACGCGCAAAAACTTTCCTCGCTCGCCTGCAGCAGCTCGCGCAGACGCGCCCGGGCACGCTGAGAGACCTTGCGGTACTTCTCCTTGGACCAGCCGAAGCGCCCGCAAAACTCAGCGCACTCCATGCCCGAGTCGACCAGGCTGGAGAGAACGAGCCGCTGATCGGCGGTCAGCTCCGCCGATCACCTTGCCGAGGCTGCGCAGATCCATCCGCAGCATCACGAGCTTGCTCGATCTCGGCGCGGACGTCCGCGACTTCGACCACCGTCATCGCCAGTCTCCCAACCGCAGCGCGCGATCCAGCGCCGCCTGCGCGGGACTGCGCCCGCGCAGCGCGCGGCGGCGGTCGTAGATACGCGAGAGGAAGCGCTGCTCGAGCACGTTCGCCATGTGCGCGCGGGTCAGGTACGCGCCTCGCCCTCGCGCGCCTGCGCGAGCAGCTCGAGCGTCGCTTGGCTATAGCAGTCCTCCAGGTCCTCCTTGCGCAGCCGATGAGCGATGCGCGCGCAGCAGCAGCTCGCGCCGGGCCTGCGCCACCAGCGCCATCTCCTGCAGCTGATCGGGGCGCCGGCGCACGTCTGCACCCGCAGGCAGGCGATCATCCAGCACTCGTATTTCCGGCTCGCATCGGGTAGACACGCACCCATGTCGATGACTCGCGCGCGTAGACCCCCCTCCCAATGAGCCTCACCGACCGCCTCCACGCGCTGGACCGCGTCCAGCAGAGCCACCCGCGGCTCAGCTTTCCCGCCGCGGTGATCAAGAAGTTCGGCGACGACGGGGCCGGCCAGCTCGCGGCGCTGATCGCCTACTACGGCTTCGCCTCGCTGTTCCCGCTGCTGCTGCTGCTCGTGACCGTGCTCGGCTTCGTGCTCGAAGGCGATCCCAAGGACCAGGCCAGCGTGCTGCACTCGGCGCTCGGCCAGTTCCCGATCATCGGCGATCAGCTGCAGAGCAACATCCACTCGCTCAAAGGCAGCGCCGGCGCACTGGCGATCGGCGTCGTCGGCCTGCTGCTCGGCGGCCTGGGCGTCGTCGGCGCCACCCAGAACGCCTTCCAGCAGGTCTGGCACATCCCGCGCAAGCGCCGGCCCAACTTCCTCGCCTGGCGGCTGCGCGGCCTCGGCCTGCTCGCCGTGCTCGGCGTGCTGCTGGTCGTCTCGACCGTCGCCGCCGGCTACGTGACCGCGCAGACCGCCGGACCGGTCGCCGTGATCGGCGGGGTGCTGGTCGCACTGGCCTTCAACCTGCTGCTGTTCTTCGCCGCCTTCCGGTTCCTCAGCCCCGAGGAGATCCCGACCGGCGACCTGCTCCCGGGCGTGATCTTCGCGGCGATCCTGTGGCAGATCCTGCAGCACATCGGCGGCTACTACGTCGCCCACGTCGTCCGCCACGCGCAGGAGACCTCCGGCCTGTTCGCGTTCGTCCTCGGCCTGCTCGCCTGGCTCTACCTCGGCGGTCAGGTGACGCTGATCGCGGCGGAGATCAACGTCGTGCGGGCGCGCGGACTGTGGCCGCGCAGCTTCTTCTCCCAGCCGCTGCTCGACGCCGACAAGCGCGCGCTGACGTCCTCCGCGGAGACCGAGGAGCGCGTCGAGGAGGAGAACGTCGAGGTCAACTTCGACGGGCCCTCGACGGCTGATTTCGGTCGGCCTGCAGGTGCTCAGCAGCTGCATCTTTGGCTCTGCCGCGCCGTTTGCGAGGCGATCCCGAAACTACTTGCGCCCGCAACAACCCCGCGCTATACTAACTAAACTTTCGTAAGCTCATATGGAGCCAATACCTGGATGCCGGATATGCCTTCCTCACCAGAGCAGAACCCCACCAACAGCCCTCGATACCGAAGCAGACCCTGCGCCTGATCCCGCTCGAGGACACCGTCGTGTTCCCCAGCATGGGCATCACGCTGACCGTCGACGTCGGCGATGACGAGCGTGTCGTGCTCGTCCCCCGCCACGAGAACGAGTTCCTCGAGGTCGGCACGATCGCCGAGGTCGGCGAGCAGATTGCGCCTGCCCGGCGGCGGCCATGCCGTCGCGATCTCCGGCGAGCACCGCGCGCTGATCGGCGCCGCCCAGACCGGCCCCGGAGGGGAGCTGCGGGTCGAGGTGGACGAGCGCCCCGACGAGTCGCCGGTCGACGGCAAGACCCGCAACCTCGAGCGCGAGTACCGCGCGATCGTCGAGGAGATCCTCGAGCTGCGCGGCGACGACGGCCGGATCGCGGCGTTCCTGCGCGCGATCGCCGAGCCCGGCGCGCTGGCCGACTCGGCCGGCTACTCCCCGCAGTTGACATACGAGCAGAAGGTCGAGCTGCTGCGCACGCTCGACGTGACCGAGCGGTTGGAGCTGGCCGTGAAGCTGCAGCGCGAGTCGCCTGGCCGAGCTGCAGGTGCGCAAGCGCATCCGCGAGGACGTGCAGGAGGGCGCCGAGAACCAGCAGCGCGAGTACTTCCTGCGCAAGCAGATGGAGTCGATCCGCAAGGAGCTCGGCGAGGACGAGGGCTCGGTCGCGGAGGAGTACCGCTCGAAGATCGAGGCCGCCGAGATGCCCGAGGAGGTCAACGAGCAGGCCTTGAAGGAGCTCGGCCGCCTCGAGCGGATGGGCGAGCAGACGGGCGAGTCCTCGATGATTCGCACCTACCTGGACTGGCTGATCTCCGTGCCTTGGAACAAGCGCTCGGACGAGCGTCTGGATCCCGGTCGAGGCGCGCGCGGTGCTCGACGCCGACCACGCCGGATTGGAGGACGTCAAGGACCGCATCACCGAGTACCTCGCGGTGCGCAAGCTGCGTGCCGATCGCGGGATCGAGGCCGACCCGAAGTCGGGCGCGATCCTCACCCTGATCGGGCCTCCGGGTACCGGCAAGACCTCGATCGGCGAGTCGATCGCCCGTGCGACCGGCCGCGAGTTCGTGCGCATGTCGCTCGGCGGCGTGCGCGACGAGGCGGAGATCCGCGGGCACCGGCGTACCTACATCGGCGCGCTCCCAGGCCGTCTGGTCAGGGCGCTGCGCGACGCCGGGACGATGAACCCGGTGATCCTGCTCGACGAGGTCGACAAGGTCGGCGCGGACTGGCGCGGGGATCCTTCGGCGGCACTGCTGGAGGTGCTCGACCCGGCGCAGAACCACTCGTTCCGCGACCACTACCTCGACGTCGAGCTGGACCTCTCCCAGGTGATGTTCCTGGCGACGGCCAACGTCGCCGACACGATCCCCGGCCCGCTGCTGGACCGGATGGAGACGATCCGCTTCGACGGGTACACCTCCGAGGAGAAGCTCGCGATCGCCAAGGGCTACCTGTGGCCGCGCCAGCGCGACCGCAACGGCCTGCGCGAGGACGAGGTCGACGATCGCCGACGAGATCCTGAAGACGATCGTCTCCGAGTACACACGCGAGGCGGGCGTACGAAACCTCGAGCGCGAGCTGGGCACGGTGCTGCGCAAGACCGCGACCCGGATCGCCTCCGGCCAGAGCGACGGCGCCACGCGAGCCTCGACGGAGCCCGCCGGCGGGACGGTGTCGACGGCGATGGCGAGGACGCGTCGACACGGAAGGCCGCCCGGGAACGAGCAACGGCCAAGGTCGAGTCCACGATAAAGGCGAGGTCCAAGTCAAGGCCGCCAAGCAAGGCCAAGGCACGTCTAAGACTGCAAAGCAGAACGCCCGTGCGGATCGACCTGGAGGTCGTGCGCGACGCGCTCGGGCCGCCAGAAGGTCTTCCAGGAGTCGGCCGCGCGGACCGCCACGCCCGGTGTCGCCACCGGACTGGCGGTCACGGGCGCCGGCGGCGACGTGCTGTTCGTCGAGGCCACCGCGATGAAGGCCGGGGACTCGGCGCCGGGCAACGGCCTGGTGCTCACCGGCCAGCTCGGCGACGTGATGAAGGAGTCGGCGCGGATCGCCCTCTCCTACGTGCGCGGCCACGCCGAGGAGCTCGGCATCGAGGAGAGCGCATTCGAGGGCAAGGAGTTCCACGTGCACGTCCCCGCGGGCGCGATCCCCAAGGACGGCCCGTCGGCCGGCGTGACGATGGTCACGGCGCTTGGCCTCGCTGCTGTCAGGACGCCCGGTCAAGCACACGGTCGGCATGACCGGCGAGGTCACGCTGCAGGGCCGGGTGCTGCCGATCGGTGGGCTTCAAGCAGAAGGCGCTCGCCGCCCACGCGGCCGGCCTGACCGACGTGATCCTGCCCGAGCGCAACCGCGGCGACCTCGACGACATCCCCGAGGAGGTCCGCGAGCAGATGGCCTTCCATCCGGTGATGACCGTCCAGGAGGTCCTCGACGTGGCGCTCGAGCCCGCCGTGGAGCCCGCCCGCGATGTCGCGCTCTCGTAGATGTGAGCCCGTCCCCGAGGAGGTCCGCCAGACCGCGGACCTCCTCGAGCGGCGCTGGCAGCTGTCGATCGTCTACGCCGCGCTGACCGGCGCGCTGCGCTTCAACGAGTTCGCCGACGCGGTCTCCGGGATCTCGCCGCGGATGCTCTCCGAGCGACTGCGCGACCTCGAGGCGGCCGGGCTGATCGACCGCACGGTGGTCCCCTCCGCCCCGCCGACGGTCGAGTACCGGCTGACGGCGCGCGGGCAGCGGCTCGGGCCGATCATCGAGGCGATGCGGGCCTACGCGCGCGAGCCCGTCGGGGTGAGAGCGCCTGGCTCGACGAGCGGCCTGTCGGACTGAGCCGCTTCTCGGCCATCCAGCGCGGCGGCCGATCTCCGAGCTGGCGCCGACCAGCTGACCGCCGGGCAGCTCTCGGCGGGAATACCTCGCTATTCGGGTTGCGGATACCCACACGCCAGACGACACCACCGACTGCGACGAGCGGCCGGCGATCGCCATGCCGAGGTGGAAGCTGTGCAGCGATGCCTGCTCGGCGGCAGTCGTCAGCGCGCTTGCCTGTGCGTGGTAGGCCGTGCACGTCCGGGCGCCCGAACGGAAGCCGCTTGGCCTCGGCTGACCGCGGCCCGCGCGAGCAGTCCCAGCGCTTACGCCGGCCAGAGTTCGTCCAGCGACGAGCCGAAGGAGCCCGCGACGGCCGCGCCGACCGCGGCGGTGCCGAGCAGGCCGGCGACACGCGCGATCGCGTTGTTCACGCCCGAGGCGATACCCGCCTGCGAGTTCTCCGCGCCGGCGAGCACCGCCGCGGTCAGCGGCGCGACGGTCATCGACAGCCCGAGCGCGAACACGAGCAGGCCGGGGAGCACTTCGGAGACGTAGTCGACGTTCAGTGCCGATCCGCTGGAACAGCAACAGCCCGCAGGCCGCCACGAGCGGGCCGGCGCCCATGAAGAAGCGCGGGCCGAAGCGGTCGGCGAGCGCGCCGAAGCGGCGCGAGAGCACGAACATGACCAGCGGTCACCGGCAGCGTCGCCAGGCCGCTCTGCAGCGGCGTGTAGCCGCCGATCTGCTGGAGGAACAGGATCAGGAAGAAGAACAGGACCGCCAGACCCGCATACATCGAGAAGGTCTCGACGTTGCCCGGCGGAGAAGTTGCGCCGTTTGAACAGGCCCGAGCGGCAGCATCGGGTCGCGTGCGCGGGACTCGTGCCACAGGAGAATGCACCGAGCAGCGACGACCCGGCGAGCAACGGGACGAACACCGCGGGACTCGACCAGCCCAGGCGGGGCTGCTCGATCAGCGCGAACACCGGGCCGGCGAGACCGGCGGCGCACAGCAGCGCGCCGGGCACGTCGACTGCCGCGGGCGCCCGCCTCGCGCGGCGCGGCGCGCGGAACCGCGAACAGGATCAGCCACACGCAGCCGAGCGCGAGCGGGACGTTGATCAGGAACAGCCACCGCCACGAGCCGATCGCGAGCAGCTCACCGCCGGCCAGCGGCCCGAGCACACCGGCGATCGCGCCCCACGCCGTCCAGCTGCCGATCGCCGCGCCGCGCTCGGATTTGGAGCCCTTCCCCCCGGGAAGGTGTTGACGATCACCGCCAGCGAGCTGGGCACGAGCAGCGCGCCGGCGACGCCCTGCAGCGCCCGCATCGCCACGAGCACGCCGATCGTCGGTGACAAGCGCGCAGGCCAGCGAGGCGACGCCGAAGCCCGAGACGCCGAGCGCGAACACGCGCCGCTCGCCGAACAGATCCCCCAGCGAGCCGCCGATCAGGATCAGCGAGCTGAGCGTCAGCAGATAGCCGTTCACGACCCACTGCTGTGCGGCCAGCCCGCCGCCGAGCGCGCGCTGGATCGTCGGCAGCGCGACGTTCACGACGGTGCCGTCGAGCAGCACGATGCCCGAGCCCATGATGCAGGCGATCAGCGTCAGACGCTTCACCAAGGCGTCTGAGCGTGCGGGCATGCGAGCTACGGTAGTTGTTGGCATCCGTCGCCGGTGGCCTGAAGTCAGAACCAGATTTCGTCTGTCCCGCTTCCGCTCGTCACCTCCGCGACATCCAGCCCCATCGCCCGCAGGTCCGCCGGATCGAAGTCGCACGCCCGCAGGCCGTAGGGCGCGCCCCCCGACGTGAACCCGCTGGCCCAAAGCAGCTCACCGCCGCCCCATTCCACCGAGCCGATGTCCGCCAGACGCTGCCCTGCGTCCGTTCGTCGACCTTCTCAGCGAGTCCGCGGCGGGCGCGGTCTCGCGACCCGCGACCGCGCCCGGAACGCTCCCTGCGACCAACTCTAACCAGGCGCCACACGGAATCCGATCGGGACGATCCCACGCCGGATTCTCCGCCGACGATGCCTTCGTTTGAAGGTCAGATAATCGGGACGGCGGGATTCGAACCCACGACCCCCTGCTCCCAAAGCAGGTGCGCTACCAGACTGCGCCACGTCCCGTCTGCGTCTGAGGATAGGGATCGAACCGGCCCACGGCGTGCGAACCCAGCAAGTCTCGCTCCGCTGCTAGCCTCCGCCACCGCCATGGCCGATGTCCAACCGCTGCGCGCGCTGCACTATGACCCCGCTATCGCCGGCCCGCTGGCGAATGTGGTCGCGCCTCCGTATGACGTGATCGACGCCGATCAGCGCGCTGAGCTGGTGGCGCGCTCGCCATACAACGTCGTCGCCATCGACCTACCCCAAACAGAGCCTGGCGGGGAGGACGGTGGGCGGGATTCCAGGGGTGGGCGAGATTCTGAGGGTGGGCGGGATTCCGGTCGATACGCCGCAGCGGGCGAGCTGTTCGAGAGCTGGCAGCTACAGGGGGCGCTGATCGGTGACCGTGAGCCCGCGCTGTGGGCGCACACACAGGACTACACCGGTCCCGACGGCCAGACGCGCACGCGGCGTGGGTTTTTCTGCCGGGTGCGCATCGAGGACTACGGCCCCGGTCGGGTCCGTCCCCACGAGCGCACGCACCCCGGCCCGAAGGAGGACAGGCTGCGCCTGACGCGCGCGACGCGCGCGAACATCTCCCCCATCTTCTCGCTCTACTCCGACCCCTCGCACACCGCCTGGGACGCGCTGGCGCCAGCCACCGCAGTGGCGCCGTGGGGTGAGGTCACAGACCCGGACGGCACGGTACACCGGCTGTGGCGCGTCGCCGACCCACAGGCGATCGCCGCGGTGCAGGGGGCCACGCGCGAGGCGGAGCTGCTGATCGCCGATGGCCACCATCGCTACGAGACGATGCGTACCTACGCCGAGGAGATCGGCGGGGAGGGCGAGCACCGCTACATCCTGATGTGCCTGGTCGCGCTGGAGGACCCCGGGCTGACCGTCTTTCCCACGCATCGCCTGGTAAGGGGCCTGAGGGCGAGCGCCGCGAGGCTCTGGAGCAGGCGCTCACACGCGACTTCGAGATCACCGAGGTTGCAAGCGACGAAGTCACACCCGAGCCCGGCAGCGGGCCGCTTGCAGCTCGGCTACGTCGACGAGCGCGGTAGGCGCGCACGACGGCTGACACTCAAGGATCAGGCGATCGCCGACGCGGCGCTGACCAGCCACTCCCAGGCCTACCGGGAACTCGACACTGGCGTGCTCGAGACATTGCTGCTGAAGAGCGCGCTCGGGCTCAGCGACGATGACATCGCGCACTTCAACGGCCTGTTCTACGCGCGCGACACGGCCGAGGCGCTCGCGCTGGTCAGATCGGGCGAGTACGACGCCGCCTTCCTGATGCGTCCCACGCCGGTGAGCCAGGTCCCGAGATCGCCGCGGCGGGCGAGAACATGCCGCCGAAGTCGACCTACTTCTTCCCCAAGCTGCTCACCGGACTGCTGTTCAACCCCCTTGCGTGAATTTCCCTTCCTTCCCTCTCCCTTCTGCCCCTCCCTGCCGCCCCTTTCCCACTCCCCTGATGACCTTCACGACCTTCTTGCGGAGTACGATGTAAGAGGGAGCCGGAGGGGTGCGAATGGAGGAATCGAAATGAACGCAACGGAGAGGCCAACAAGGATGAAAGCCACCGCGCGACGCGACGAGGACGGGACGTTCAAGCACACCGTGCAGGTGCGCGACCATCAGCTCACGGTCGACGAGCCGCTGGAGGCGGGCGGAGACGACACCGGCGCCGAGCCCGCAGGAGCTGCTGGCGGTGAGCCTCGCTTCGTGTACGGCGATCACGATGGAGATGTACGCGGCGCGCAAGGGCTGGGAGATCGGCCACGTCGAGGTCGACGTCCAGTACAGCCCCGCCGAGCGCGGCTGCCCGACGAAGTTCGAGCTGGTGATGCGCCTGCCCGAGGACCTGCCCGAGGAGCAGCTCGAGCGCCTGCGCGTGATCGCCGCGAAGTGCCCCGTCCACCGTGCGCTCGACGGCGAGGTCATGTTCGAGGAGCGCGTCGAGCGCGTGCAGCTCGCGCCCCGATAGCGTGGCGGGTCGATAGCCGCACCATCAACACCCGTCGCGGCGGCGGTGCTCGTCCCGCTGTTCCTCGCCGCCGACGTCGAGCCGCACGCGGTCTTCACGCGACGGCGCGCCGACCTGCGCCGCCACGCCGGCGAGATCTCCTTTCCCGGCGGCCGGCGCGACCCCGAGGACGCCGACCTGCGGGATACGGCGCTGCGCGAGGCCGAGGAGGAGATCGGGCTGCCCCGCAGCGAGGTGCGCCTGCTCGGCGAGCTGCCGCCGACCTCGACGTTCGTGACCAACTACGTGATCCACCCGTTCGTCGGTGAGATCCCCGCGGGCCTCGCCTGGCAGGTGTCAGAGCGCGAGGTCGACGCCGTGCTCGAGCTTCCGCTGCGACGCCTGCGGGAGAGCCGGACGCGCACACGGATGGAACGCCGCGGAATCTCCTTCGAGACCGACGCCTACATCCTCGAGGAGCACCTGATCTGGGGCGCGACCGCTCGCATCCTCGAGCACCTGCTCGAGCGGCTGCGGGAGACCACCCCGAAGGGCGAGCTCACGCTCGCATAGCAGCGCTCGTCGCGCCCCGACCGTCGCGCGCTCGACGATCACCAGGGCACACGATGGCGGCTGACTGAGGCAGCCTAGGTCGCCGGCTGGGGCACGAGCCGGATGTAGGGGCGCGGCTCCTCCCAGCCGTCCGGGTAGATCTCTTTGGCCTGGTCGTTGGAGACCGAGCCGGCGATGATCACCTTCTCGCCGTTCTTCCAGTTGACCGGCGTGGCGACCTTGTGCTTGGCGGTCAGCTGCAGCGAGTCGATCACGCGCAGCACCTCGTCGAAGTTGCGACCCGGTCGTCATCGGGTAGATGAGGATCAGCTTGACCTTCTTGTCGGGCCCGATCACGAACACGTTGCGAACCGTCTGGTTGTCGGCCGGCGTGCGCACGAGCGGATCGCCGGAGGTGCTCGCCGGCAGCATGCCGTAGAGCTTTGAGACGTTGAAGTCGTCTGTCGCTGATGATCGGGTAGTTGGGAGCCGCGCCCTGCGTCTCCTCGATGTCCTTCGCCCACGCCTCGTGGTTGTCGAGCGCGTCGACCGAGAGGCCGATGATCTTCACGTTGCGCTTGTCGAACTCGGGCTTGGCGTTGGCCATGTAGCCGAGCTCGGTCGTGCAGACCGGCGTGAAGTCCTTCGGGTGCGAGAACAGCACCGCCCAGGAGTCGCCGATCCAGTCGTGGAATTTGATCCGGCCCTCGGTGGTGTCGGCCTCGAAGTCGGGTGCTGTATCGCCAAGTTGCAGCGTCATTTGTTTGTTCCTTTCTCGACAGATAGCCGTCGCAAGAGCCGGACAAAGCAAAGCGCGGTTCTATGAATCCTGATCGGCTTTTGGGGGATTATGTTTCAGGATAGCGGACCGTCGGACGGCTGGCCGGAAGCGCGGCGCGCCGCTTCAGCCCTCGGGCGTCCAGCCGGAGAGCCCGGACCAGACGCTCTCGAGCTTGGCGTCCGACGGCTCGGACGCGCCGATGCGCTCCGGCCAGAGCGCGCCCACGACGATCGCCAGCCGAGCCGAGCAGCGCCAGCCACGCGCCCTCGCGCAGCGACAGCGCGAGCAAGCCGCCGGCCGGCGCGGGCGGGTCGACAATCCGGAAGAGCACGCACGCCGCCGCGAGCGATCCGAGCAGCGACGAGCGGGCCGCGATGGCCGTCGGGCGCGGACGCCGAGGAGAACCCCGCGCCCGCGAGCGCCAGCAGCGCGATCACGATCGCCGCGCCGGCGAGCAGCAGCAGCACGACGTTCAGGTCCTTCAGCGCCTGATGGGCGCTCAGCGCGATGAACTGGTGGCCGGCGAGCGAGCGAGATTGGCGTGGAACTCGCCCATGTAGCTCTGCAGCGTGGCGTTGCCGAACTGCGCGGCCGCCTGGTCGCCGGCCTGCTGGGCGAAGGCGAGACCGGCGGCGGTGAAGCTGACGCCGTACCACGGCAGGAACACCGACACCGCGAGCACGATCGCGCCGAGCGCCGAGACCAGGAGCCCGTATCGGGGACGATCGCCGGCCATCGTTGATACATCATCGGCGCGATTGCCTTGCCGCTTGATCGCGGCTCGCGGCAATCGACCTCAACGCAGCTATCTCCGCGAGCCTCCGCAGCAGCGACCTCGAGCGCGTCCCGCGCCTCGGTCTGCCAGGCGTCCGACGTCCCCGCGATGTCGGCCCTGAGGAATGCCGATCGGGATCGCGTTGCGCTCGTGCGAGCGTCCTCACGATCCGCTCGCCCTCGGCGAGCAGATCGCGCCGGCACCGTCCCGGCGGCCTCGTAGACGAAGCCGCGCACGGTCGTGTCGATCACCTGGCCGAGGAAGAACTCCAGACGCGAGGCGTGCAGCGCGCGCACCTCCTCCTCTGAGCCCGCCGGCGACGCCCAGCAGCCAGCAGACGATCGTCACGCTCTCCAGCGCCGCGCGCAGCGTGCCGAGGCGCTCGGGCGTGCCGATCCAGCACTCCGCGCCCGTCGCCTCGATCGCCGCGCGGCCGGCCTCGGTGCGCGTGGTGACGCGCACCGCGTGCCCCTCGCCGACCAGATCTCCCGGCCAGCCGCCGCCCCGGCAACCGCCGGCCGACGATCAAGATTCGCGCCACGGAGGCGATCTTACGCAGCGGCTGCCTCAGTCGCCCGCAGCGCGCTCGAATAGCATCCCGCCAATGGCTCGAGCACGGGGACGTGGTGACGATGGAGAAGATCGTCGCGCTGTGCAAGCGGCGCGGCTTCATCTTCCCCTCCTCGGAGATCTACGGCGGCGTCGGCTCGACCTACGACTACGGCCACTACGGCGTGCTGCTGAAGACGAACGTCAAGAACGAGTGGTGGCGGGCGATGCTGTCACGAGCGCGACGACATCGTCGCGATCGACTCGGCGATCCTCCAGCACCCGCGCGTGTGGGAGGCCTCCGGTCACCTCGCCGGCTTCACCGATCCGCTGGTCGACTGCAAGACGTGCGGCAAGCGCTTCCGCGCCGACCACCTCGCCGAGCTGGCGTGCGGGCGCAAACCGTCCAAGCATCCGGGCGAAACCGACGAGTGCGACCTGACCGAGGCGCGCGACTTCAACCTGATGTTCGAGACGACGATCGGCCCGGTCAAGGAGTCCGGCTCGGTCGCCTACCTGCGCCCGGAGACCGCGCAGGGGATCTTCATCAACTTCAAGAACGTGCTGCAGTTCTCGCGCAAGAAGCCGCCATTCGGGATCGCCCAGGTCGGCAAGTCGTTCCGCAACGAGATCACCCCCGGCAACTTCATCTTCCGCACGCGCGAGTTCGAGCAGATGGAGATGGAGTTCTTCGTGCCGCCACGAGGAGGCGCAGCAGTGGTTCGAGCACTGGCTCTCCGAGCGCGAGCGCTGGTACACCGAGCTCGGTCATCCGTCCCGACCACCTGCGCCTGCGCGCGCACGACGCAGGATGAGCTCTCGCACTACTCCTCGGGCACGAGCGACGTCGAATACCTCTTCCCGATCGGCTGGTCAGAGCTCGAGGGGATCGCCAACCGCGGCGACTTCGACCTGACCCAGCACGCGGAGTTCTCCGGCGAGAAGCTCGAGTACTTCGACCAGGGCACCGGCGAGCGCTACGTGCCGCACGTGATCGAGCCCGCCGCCGGCGCGGACCGCGCGACGCTCGCGTTCCTCGTGGACGCCTACGACGAGGAAGTCGTCGAGCGCGAGGGCGCAGGCGAGGGCGAGCGCGCACGTCCTGCGCCTGCACCCGCGCCTGGCGCCCGATCAAGGCGGCGGTCCTGCCGCTCGTGAAGAAGGACGGCCAGCCCGAGCTCGCGCACGAGATCCACCGCGCTCTGCGTGCGCGCGGCTTGCAGGTCGAGTACGACGACGGCGGCGCGATCGGCAAGCGCTATCGCCGCCAGGACGAGATCGGCACGCCGTTCTGCCTGACGATCGACCACCAGAGCCTCGAGGACCGGACCGTCACGCTGCGCGAGCGCGACTCGCTGGCGCAGGAGCGCCTGCCGATCGAGGGGCTCGGCGGAGGAGATCGAGCGGCGCGTGCAAGCGCCGTGGAGCACCCCCAAGCTGATACCGACCTAGGAGAGACATGGACTTCGACCTGACCGACGAGCAGCAGCTGATCCAGCGGACCGCGCGCGAGTTCACCGACAACGAGATCATCGAGCAGCACGCGCGAAAACGCGCGCAACCACCACTTCGACGTGGAGCTCGTCAAGAAGATCGCCGCGCAGGGCTACCTCGGCGCGATCGTCCCGCAGGAGTACGGCGGCGCCGGCCTCGACTACCTCAGCTACGGCCTGATCGTCGAGGAGATCGGCCGCGGCGACTCGGCGATCCGCACGGTCATCTCGGTGCAGACCTCGCTGGTGTGCTCGGCGATCCTCAAGTGGGGCACCGAGGAGCAGAAGCACAAGTACCTGCCGAAGCTCTGCTCGGGCGAGTGGCTCGGCTGCTTCGGGCTGACCGAGCCGGACACCGGCTCAGACGCCGCCAACCAGAAGACGCGCGCGAAGAAGACCGACTCCGGCTGGGTGATCAACGGCGCGAAGATGTGGATCTCGATGGGCAACTACGCGAAGGTCGCGCTGATCTTCGCCCAGACCGACCCGGAGCTCGGCCACAAGGGCCTCGCCTGCTTCCTGGTCGACACCGACCAGCCCGGCTACAGCGCGCAGACGATCGAGCACAAGATGGGCCTGCACGCCTCCGACACCGCGTCGATCGCCCTCGAAGACGTGGAGGTCTCCGACGAGGACATGCTCGGCGAGGTCGGCGACGGCTTCAAAGTCGCGATGTCGGACCTCGACTCCGGGCGCTACTCGGTGGCCGCCGGCTGCGTGGGGATCTGCCGGGGCTGCGTCGAGGAGTCGGTCAACTACGCCAAGGAGCGCGAGCAGTTCGGCAAACCGATCGCGAGCTTCCAGCTCGTGCAGGCGATGATCGCCGACATGGTGCTGAAGACCGACGCCTCGCGGATGCTCGTGTGGCGCGCGGGCTGGCTGAAGGACCAGGGTCGACCGAACACGCTGGAGACCTCGATCGCCAAGCTCCACGCGACCGAGGCGTCGCTCGAGTGCGCAAACCTCGCGATCCAGGTGCACGGCGGCGCCGGCTACGTCGACGACCACCCCGTCGAGCGCTACTTCCGCGACGCGCGCGTCACGACCCTGTACGAGGGGACCTCGCAGATCCAGAAACTGATCATCGGACGCGCGATGACCGGCATCAACGCGCTGGTCCCGTCCTGACGTGGAGCGCGCGCGTGTCATCGGCGTGCTCGGGGCGGGCACGATGGGTTCGGGCATCGCCCAGCTCGCGTGCCGCTCGGGCGCCCGCACGCTGCTGCACGACCCGATCCCACAGGCGCTCGAGCGAGGACTGCAGCGGGCGAAGGACGGCCTGCGCAAAGAAGCCGCCCGCGGGCGGCTCACCGAGACCGAGGCGCAGGCCGCGGCCGAGCGCCTGCAGGCGGTCGACGATCTGGGCGCGTTCGCGCCGTGCGAGCTGGTGATCGAGGCCGCCCCCGAGCGGCTCGAGCTCAAGCACGAGCTCTATGCGCGGCTGTCAAGGAGATCGTCGACGAGCAGTGCGTGCTGGCGACGAACACCTCCTCGCTGCTGGTCACCGCGATCGCCGCCGCCGCGAGCAACCCGGAGCGCGTGGTGGGCATGCACTTCTTCAACCCCGCGCCGCTGATGCGGCTGCTGGAGGTGGTCGCCGGCGAGGAGTCCTCGCAGGAGGCGCTCGCGCTCGCGCACGCGACCGGTGAGGCGATGGGCAAGACGGTGATCCGCGCCAACGACGGTCCGGGCTTCCTCGTCAACCGCTGCAATCGCCCGTTCGGCCTGGAGGCGCTGCGCCTGTTGCAGGAGCGGATCGCGGACATCGAGACGATCGACCGGATCGTCCGCATCGGCGGCGGCTTTCGCATGGGGCCGTTCGAGCTGATGGACCTCGTCGGCGTCGACACGGGCTTTGAGATCTCCAAGAGCTTCTACGAGCAGAGCTTCTACGAGCCCCGCTGGCAACCCTCGCCGATCTCCGCGCGCTATGTCGCCGCCGGGCTGCACGGGCGCAAGACGGGGCGCGGCTACTACGACTATCCGGATGGCACGAAGACCAGCGGGACACCATACCGGCCGGAAGATCCCGAACCGCCAAAGCGCAGCGTCGAGTCGATGCCGGCGTGCAGGGCAACGGTCCCGTGGCGCGGGAGCTACGGGAGCTCACCTCCGTCGCCGGCGGAGGCAGCAGCGGCGGCGGGGCTCAGATCATCATCGATGGACTCGGCGGCACCGTGGAGGACGAGCCGTTCTACGCGCTCACGCCGCTGGCACTCGTCGAGGTGACCGGCGAGGCGGGCGAGCGGGTGTTCGCAGACCTCGGGCTGCGAACCGCGCGCGTGCAGCCCTCGCCTGTCGGAGTCCTCGCGCGCATCGTCTGCCAGGTGATCAACGAGTGCGCATTCGCCCTCGGCGAAGGCCGGCTCGGCCGCGGACATCGACACCGGCATGGTGCTCGGGCTCAGCCACCCGCGTGGCCCGCTCGCGTGGGCGGATCAGCTCGGGCTGGACCACGTGCTCGCCGTGCTTGAGCGCCTGTGGAGGAGTATCGCGAGGAGCGCTATCGCCCGGCCCCGGCGCTGCTGCGTCTGGTGCGCGCCGGGCGGCTGGGTCACGCGAGCGGCGCCGGCTTCTTTGAGCATCAAGCGGATTGAGCGAACCTCACGTTTACAGGCTCGGCCACGTTCAATGGTCATGAGCGACGGGCTGCCACCATTTCAGCGCTTTCTCGATGTCCACCGCGAAGCGGTATGGCGCTTCCTGGTCTCCTCCGTCGGGCGAGTCGACGCGGAGGACTGCTTTCAGGAGACGTTTATCGCGGCGTTGCGCGCCTATCCGCGGCTGCGTGCTGACTCGAACCTGCGCGCCTGGGTACTGACGATCGCTCATCGCAAGGCGCTCGATGTGCACAGGAGGCACTCCAGAGGAGCGCTTGCAGTGGCAGAGATCGCCGCCGTCGTCGACGGAGGCGCCCGGGCCGGAAACGGGATGCGTACGCGGCGTCGGAGCAACCCGGGCGTGGAGGCGCCGAAAGAGCGCGACGAGACGTTGTGGGAAGCGGTGCACGAGCTGCCGCCACGTCAGCGCTCGGCGATTCTGCTGCGCTACTTAGCCGACCTGCCCCATCGCGATATCGCCACCACGATCGGCTGCTCAGAGGAGGCGGCGCGCCGCTCGCTGCACGAGGGACTAACCAAACTGAGGAAGGTGATCACATGACACAGAAGCGACAGAGGATCGAGCAGTTGCTCCGCCGGGGCGCTCCAGACAGTCGAGAGACCGGCGAAGCGGCCACCGTGGCCGCCAAGCGGGTGAGCGAGCGCGCCGCCGCGGAGGGCTTAGCCGATATCAGCTACGCGCCCGTCGATTCGCCCTTCGGCACGCTGCACGCCGCCACCACCAAACGCGGGCTGGTGCGCGTCGCGTTTCCCGAGGAGAGCGTCGAGTCGGTGCTCGAACGCCTGGCGCGAGGAATCTCACCGCGGATCGTCGAGGCGCCCGCGTCGCTGGACGCGGTCAAGCGCGAGCTGGACGAGTACTTCTCCGGACGCCGGCAGGCGTTCGAGATCCCCCTCGACTGGTCGCTGATCGGGCCGTTTGGACGGCGCGTACTGGGTGCGACTGCGCAGATCCCCTTCGGCGGCCACCTCTCCTACGCCGAGGTGGCTGCCGAGGCCGGCTCCCCGCGCGCCTCGCGCGCGGCGGGCAACGCGTTGGGCTCAAACCCGATCCCGATCATCATTCCCTGCCACCGTGTGCTCCGTACCGGCGGGGCGATCGGCGGCTATGGCGGCGGATTGGACCGCAAGCGATATCTGCTGGAGCTAGAGGGCACCCTCACGCCTCAGCCATAGCCTGGTCTGGCTGAGAGACGCCGATGCGCCGCGAGGCCGCGCCGCTCAGCGGCCGGCCTGCGTGGGGGCCCACTGCGCCTCGGCCAGATCACCGACCGGCATCCCCTCCGGGGTCGGGACCTGCGGCGTGTCGCGCAGATACCACTCGGCGTCGAGCGCCGCCTGGCAGCCCGAGCCAGCCGCGGTGATCGCCTGACGGTAGGTGTGGTCGACCAGGTCGCCGGCGCCGAACACGCCCGGGCGGTTGGTCCGCGTCGAGCGACCATCGACGGCCACATAGCCGTTCTCGTCGACGTCGATCTGCCCATCCACAAGCGTCGACTGCGGCTCGTGGCCGACCGCGACAAACGCGCCCGAGACCTCCAGCGTGCGCTCCTCGCCGGTCTCGGTGTTCACGAGCGCGGCGTGCCCCAGCGCACCGTTCTCGCCGGGCACGAACTCCTTGACCGCGTATGGCGTCAACAGCTCGATGTTCTCCTGCGCGCGGGCGCGGTCGAGCATGATCTTCGACGCGCGGAACTCATCACGCCGATGCACGATCGTCACCTTGCTCGCGAACTTCGAGAGGAAGATCGCCTCCTCCATCGCCGAATCGCCGCCGCCGACGATCACCGTCGGGGTGTCGCGGAAGAAGGCCGCGTCGCAGGTCGCGCAGTAGCTGACCCCGCGACCGCTCAGCTCCAGCTCGCCGGGAACGTCGAGCTTCTTGTGCTCGGCGCCCATCGCCAGGACGACCGTGCGCGCCCGGTACTCGGTGTCGCCGACCCACACCTTGTGGATCCCACCAGGCTCGCTCGCAAGCTCGACGCGCTCGGCCTCCTCGGTGAGCAGGCGCGCGCCAAAGCGCTCGGCCTGGTCGCGCAGCTTCTGCATCATCTCCGGCCCCATGATCCCCTCGGGGAAGCCCGGGTAGTTCTCCACGTCGGTCGTCTGCTGCAGCAGCCCGCCCCAGGCAAAGCCCTCGATCACGAGCGGGTTCAAGTTGGCGCGCGAGGTGTACAGCGCCGCCGTGTAGCCGGCCGGGCCACTGCCGATCACGATCACGTTCTCAATCTCCGTCGCTGCCATTTGATCTCCCATCCAGGTCACTTCACTTTGTAAAGTATAGCGTATTTCTAGTGAAATCTACGCGTGTAAGGGGCCGGCTGCCTCGATCGCCCCCGCCGGCGCGGGATCTCCGGGGGGAGGTGTCTGCAGCTCGCGCCAGCGAGCCACGGTGCGGCGCAGCTGGAAGTATGCGATCGCGCCCGGCACCGTCGGCAGCCAGAAGGAGATCGCGCGATAGGACAGTACCGCTAGCAGCGCCAGGTCGAAGTCGACGCCGAAAGCCGCGAACGCGCCGATCATGCCTCCCTCCACGCCTCCCAGTCCGCCGGGCAACGGCAGCAGGTTGCCGAGCATCCCCACGAAGTAGGACATCAGGATGACGGTGAACGGAGGAGGGGTGCCGAATGCGTGAAACACGCCCACAGCACGCAGATGTCAAAGCCCCACCAGGCCGGCGCCCCCAGCATCCCGGGATCGCGCGAACGAAGCAGATCGATCGCGGTGCGCACCCCACTCGCCGCCAGCGCGGGCACCGTCACCGCGCGCGCCACCCAGTGCGCCAGGCGACCAGAGCCGGCCGCCCACCGCTCCAGGCGCCGCTCGATATCGCCCGGCAGCAACGCCATCGCGCCGGCCACGCCAAACAGGATCGCAGCGACGATCGCAGGGACGATCGTGATCGCAAACGAGCCACCACCAGGAAACAGGCCCGTACCCAGCCCGACGCCGTCGAGCAGCAGCGAGCCCGCGTAGATCACATACAGCAGCACCATGAACGCGACCATGCGACAGGCCACCAGCCGAGCCTCCATGCCCGAGCGCCGCAAAGCCCACGCGGTCAACGCCACCCCGCCCGCCCCGGCGGTCGCGAACAGCCGCGTGGCGGCCAGACCGGCCATCGTGACCTGGTAGCTCTCGCGCCAGCCGATCAGACTGGGGCCACGCACGAACACGGAGCGAAACAGCACCACATAGCCGGCAAAGGAAAGCAACTCGAAGAACACCCCAATCGCAATCCACCAGGTGTCTCCACGCTCGATCCGATGCGCGGTCGCGCCCAGCCCGGAGAGCTTCGGCAGGACGAAGTAGAGGAACGCGACGGCCGAGAGGACGAACAGGACGAACGTGATCGCGCTGCGCCGCGTGATCGCCACGCGTGGCATCTCCTCCTCGTGAGCACCAGTCAACTCCTGTTTGTCTGTCTCAGGTATCTCGATCATCTGCTCCTGGCCCACCACCGCTCCTCACCCACACCGCTCAGCCCCCCACCTGCGCCCGCGCCTCGAGCGCCGCCACGGCGCGGCCCGCATCCGCCAAGAAGGGCGTCGCCCGCGGAGCCAAGCGGCGTACCGGGCCGGTCAGCGCGGCCCCCGCGAGCAGGTCGACCACGTAGTGCTCTCCGAGATACACCAGCGCAAACCCAAGCGTCGCGGTGTAGCCCAAGCCCAGCGCGCCGGCGAGCGGCCCCACTTCAGTGAGCAGGAGCGCGGCCATCAGGGATGTGGCGAAGTGCAGCGAGGGCATCGCGGCTAGGGGGTTGCCTCCAAGGACACTGTAGAGCGGGCCCCAGCCGTCTCGCCAGAAGAACTCCCCGTACTCCACCATCATCCGCCGCACCTCCGGCCCGACCATCTCGCGATCCCCGCCGAGGACGACGCTCCTCCCCGCACTCGGCCACGTGGCGCCCGGCCGCCGATGCGGCGTACCAGGGCGGAGCGGTCGGCAGCAGCCAGTACACGGCGGCGCCGATGTCGAACACCGCATAGGTCATCACCGCCGCCCGTGCGAAGCGCTCGCGGTGACAGATGAGGATGTAGGCGAGCGAGCCGTGCGGCACCATGAACCACGCCCAGTGGGCCCACACGAGCACGCGGTCCAGCGCCTGCCATTCTGGGCCGTCCGGTCCCCGCCGGGCAAGCGCGCGTTGCAGGCGCACCGTGGGCAGCTCGCCAAAGCCCAGCACGCGGTCGGCAATGATCGGGTAGTCGATGCGCACCCGTCGCTCCTGTGCGGCGGGATCGTCGTGCGGCGACTTGTACGCGGCCAGGTATGCCCACATCTGCAAGCTGCAGGTCGCCACATCGCGCGTGCGCGTGCGACGCATCGCCACGCACAAGCCGACGGGAGCGGCAAACGCGACCGTCTGCGCGACGATCGGCGGCGTCCTGATCCGCCTGCGCACCAGCGGCGCGGCGACGCCCGCCGCGACCACCCCCCAGGCGGCTGCTCGAATGGCGTTCGACCGCCGCACTCTGGCCGGAGTATAGATCCACCTCCGGCGCGCGATCCGCCAGTGAGCAGCGCTCAGGACGCGATCCCCCGCACCTGCGTGCGCCCGGGCGGCTCGGACCCAGCCGCCGCTACCAGCGCGCCGATCACCGAGCTCGCCGATCTGCCTCGGGATGCCACTGCACGCCGAGCACGAAGCGCGATCGGGACCCGGAGGGCGGACTCCCATCCAACTCGATCGCCTCCGGCAGCTCGTCGAGCGTCGAACATCCGCTCACCACGAGCCCCTCGCCCAGCCGGTCGATGCCCTGGTGGTGGTGGGACTTGGTCGCGTGCTCGAGTCTCCCCCGCCGCGCGCGCCGCAAGCGTTCCCGCGAGCAGAGCACACGTCGTGGTCGGCTCCGTCGAACGAGCCGATCACCCGCCGGTGCTCGCCGTGACCGAAGTGCTCGGGCAGGTGCTGCAGCAGCGTGCCGCCGAGGGCCACGTTGATCAGCTGCATCCCCCGACAGATCCCCAGCACCGGCAGATCGCGCTCGATCGCCGCGTTCACGAGCGCGATCTCGAACGTGTCGCGCTCGGGCACCGTGTCGACCGTCTCGGCATGCGCCTGCTGGCCGTAGGCGGCGGGATCGATGTCGGCGCCGCCGGTGAGCACCAGCCCGTCGATCAAATCCAGCACCTGCTCCGGGTCCTCGACCAGATCCGCGTCCGGCGGCAGCATCAGCACCAGCCCCCCGGCACGCTGCACCGCATCGACGTAGTTGCGCGCCAGCAGCATCGCCGGCTGATCCCAGACGCTCCAGCGCGCCTGCTCGAGCGCGGTGCACATGCCGATCACGGGACGAGCCATCCCCACAGAATAGGATCACCGGCGTGAGCGAAGCCAGCGATCCAGCTCGAGACCGTCAACCTGCTCCTCGCCGACGGCGTCGCCACCGTCGAGCTGAACCGGCCCGAGGCGCTGAACGCCTGGAACAAGCAGCTCGGGCTGGACCTGCTCGCGGCGCTGCACCAAGTGGCCGCGGAGCGAGGCGGCGCGAGCGGTGCGTGATCACAGGCGCCGGGCGCGCCTTCTCCTCGGGCGCCGACCTGAAGGACGCGGGCGGCGGCGACTTCACTCCCGAGGGACGTCCCGACGTCTACAAGGTCCTGACCGAGCGCTACCACCCGATCATGCACGCGATCCGCGAGCTTCGGCAAGCCGGTGATCGCATCGCGTGAACGGCCCGGCGGTTGGCATCGGCTGCTCGCTGGCGCTCTGCTGCGATCTGATCGTGGCGGCGCAGAGCGCCTACTTCCTGCTCGCCTTCGTGAACATCGGGCTCGTCCCCGACGGCGGCTCCTCGCTGTTCGTGCCCTCCCGCGTCGGCATGGCCCGCGCGAGTGAGCTGGCGATGCTCGGCGAGCGTCTCGGCGCGCAGCAGGCGCTGGAGTGGGGCCTGATCAACCGCGTCGTCGCCGACGAGCGGCTGCTCGAGGAGGTCGCGGCGCTCGCCGCGCGCCTGGCCGCTGGGCCGACGCGCTCCTACGCGGGAACCAAGCGCCAACTCAACAACTGGCTGTATCCGCGGATGGCCGAGCAGCTCGAGCTGGAGGCGCAGATCCAGCGGGAGATGGCCGGTAGCGACGACTTCGTCGAGGGCGCGATGGCGTTCGTCGAGAAGCGTCCCGCGCGCTTCTCGGGGAAGTAAATCTCCCTCGTGGCAAAAGTCATCAAGCGCTTCCCGTCCGGGCCTGAATAGAATCCCGCCCGCCTTGGGCAAGATCGTCCCATCAACGACCCCGCCCCGCGTCTGGCGGCGTGCGCTTTCCGGCGTGCGCACACGACGCGGCCTGCGCCGACACGCACGGGCACTTCCAGCGTCGCTGGCGCTCGCGCTGCTGGCGCTGCTCGTCCTCGCTCCCGGCGCTTCGCTTTCTTCACGCCCAAGTCGGGGGGGTCACCCAACGCCGACCAGATCGACAGCCTCTACAAGATCACGCTCGTACATCGCGCTGGTCATCTTCTTCGCCGTCGAGGGCGCGCTCGGCTACGCGCTGTGGAAGTTTCGCGCGCGCAAGGGCGCCGTGCCCGCGCAGATCCACGGCAATACGCGTCTGGAGGTCGGCTGGACGGTCGCCGCCGCCGTGATTCTCGTCGGGCTCGCGATCGTCACCTTCACCAAGCTCTCCTCGATCCAGGATCCCTCCAACTCCGGTCCCGGCGGCGATCAGCTCGATCGGCGAAAGTGGAGCTGCTGTACGCGAGCGCCGAGCGCAAGCTGCCCCCGAACGGCAAATCCCTGAACATCACAGGTCATCGGGCGGCAGTACATCTGGCAGTACGTCTACCCCGGCGCAAGCGAACCCGATGGCCTGGGCGCTCCCTACTCCTACGAGGAGATGGTCGTCCCCACCGAAACCACCGTGACGCTCGACATCGTCTCCGAGGACGTCGTGCACTCGTGGTGGATCCCCGAACTGGGGGGCAAGTTCCAGGCGGTGCCCGGCTACCACAACTACACCTGGTTCAAGATCTCCAAGCCCGGGATCTACCGCGGCCAGTGCGCCGCCCTGTGCGGACGCGGGCACGCGCGCATGATCGCCACCGTGAAGGCCGTCCCGCCCGCGCAGTTCGAGGCGTGGCTCGCCTACCAGAAGCAGGAGCTCGCGCAAGCCAACGCCGAAGCCAAGGTCGAGCGGGCCAAGCTGAATGCCCAGACCGGCCCCGGACGGGTCGAGAACCCGTAAAAGGATCGAGATGGCCACCTACGTAGCCCCAGTCCCCCAGGTAGTAGCCCACAACGTCGAGCGCGAGGCACAAGGCTGGACGAGCTGGATCACCACCACCGACCACAAGCGGATCGGGATCATGTACATGGTCACGACCTTCGTGTTCTTCTGCCTGGGTGGGGTCGAGGCGCTGATGATGCGCCTGCAGCTGGGAGCGCCGAACAACACGCTGGTCACCCCGCAGACCTACAACCAGCTGTTCACGATGCACGGAACGACGATGATCTTCCTATTCGTCGTGCCGATGATGGCGGGCCTGGCGAACTACTTCGTGCCGCTGATGATCGGCGCGCGCGACATGGCCTATCCGCGCCTGAACGCGCTCTCCTTCTGGCTGCTGCTGGCCGGCGGGATCGTCTTCTACGCCTCGATCTTCTGGAACCCGCCGGAAGCCGGCTGGTCGAGCTACGCACCGCTGTCCAGCGCGATCTACTCGCCGAGCGGTGGCCAGGACGCCTGGATCTACCTGATCCACCTGACGGGGCTGTCCTCGATCCTGGGCGCGATCAACTTCTACGCGACGATCGCCAACATGCGCGCGCGCGGCATGAGCTGGGGCCGTCTGCCGCTGTTCATCTGGGCGATCCTCACCTACTCGGTCCTGATCATCTTCGCGATGCCGGTGATCGCCGGAGCGGTGACGATGCTGCTCACCGACCGCCACTTCGGCACGCACTTCTTCGATCCGGCGGAGGGCGGCTCGGCGCTGCTGTGGCAGCACCTGTTCTGGTTCTTCGGGCACCCCGAGGTCTACATCATGGTGCTGCCGGGCTTCGGCCTCGTCTCGGAGATCCTGCCGGTGTTCGCGCGCAAGCCGATCTTCGGCTACAAGGCGATCGCGGCCTCGACCGTCGCGATCGCCTTCCTCGGCTTTCTCACCTGGGCGCACCACATGTTCACGACGCCCACACCCGAGGTGATCCTCGTGTTCGTGATGCTCAGCTCGTTCCTG
Source organism: uncultured Solirubrobacterales bacterium (assembly GCA_963822625.1). Taxonomy (GTDB): domain Bacteria; phylum Actinomycetota; class Thermoleophilia; order Solirubrobacterales; family Solirubrobacteraceae; genus Palsa-744. Next base: position 203,201 of record CAWGIH010000003.1, read on the forward strand.
ATCGCCGTGCCGACCGGCGTGAAGATGCTCAACTGGATCGCCACGCTGTGGCGCGGCACGATCGAATTCAAGACGCCGCTGCTGTTCTGCGTCGGCTTCCTCGCGCTGTTCTTGATCGGCGGCATCTCCGGGGTGTTCCTCGCCGTGTTCCCCGTCGACTGGCAGCTGAACGAAACCTACTTCGTCGTCGCCCATCTGCACTTCGTGCTCGTCGGCGGCTCGGTCTTCACGATCTTCGCCGCGATCTACTACTGGTACCCGAAGATCACCGGGCGGATGCTCGACGAAGGCCTGGGCAAGCTGAGCTTCTGCCTGATGTTCGTCGGCTTCCTCGCGACCTTCCTGATCCAGCACGTGATGGGCCTGGACGGGATGCCCCGGCGCGTATACGAGTACGACAACGTCGGCCATCTGGCGCTGTACAACCAGATCTCCACCGTCGGCTCGTTCATCCTCGCCGCCGGGGTGCTCGTGACGATCATCAACGCCGTGCGCAGCCTCAAGGTGGGCGTGATCGCCGGGCCCGATCCGTGGAAGGCGAACACACTGGAGTGGTTCACCGACTCGCCCCCGCCGGTCAACAACTTCGACGTGATCCCGCTCGTGCGCTCGGTGGAACCGATGAAGGACATCCGCCGCGAGGTGCAGCGGCGCAGCTGCGGAGAGCCGGTCTCGGGTGGCGCCACCGTGCCCGCGGGGGCCACGCAAGTAGGGGTCTGATGGACACGCGCTCCACAGGCGCCGCGCATGTGATCGAGACGCCCCAGCTCGGATTGGCCGCCGAGCAAAGATCGGCCGGCACGCGGCAGCTGCTGGGCGACTACGTCGAGCTGACCAAGCCGAAGGTCCAGTCGCTGCTGCTGTTGACGACGATCGCCACGATGTACGTGGCCGGCGATCCCTCGCTGCTGCTGGTCGCGCTGACCTGCCTCGGCGGCTATCTGTCCGCCGGCGGGGCGGGCGCGGTCAACCACTGGTATGACCGCGACATCGACGCGCGTATGGCCCGCACCGCCACGCGGCCGGTCCCCTCCGGGCGCGTAGCCCCCGGCGCCGCGCTCGCGTTCGGCTGCACGCTCGCCGGGCTGTCGTTCCTGGAGCTGTCGCTGACCGTCAACGTGCTCGCCGCGAGCCTCTCCTTCGCGGGCTTTCTCGGCTACGTCTTCCTCTACACCGTCTGGCTGAAGCGCCGCACGCCGCAGAACATCGTGATCGGCGGCGCCGCCGGCGCGGTCCCGCCGCTCGTCGGCTGGGCGGCGGTCACCGGCTCGGTGAGCGGCACGGCGGTGCTGCTGTTCTTCATCGTCTTCTTCTGGACTCCGCCCCACTTCTGGGCGCTGAGCCTGCTGATGAAGGACGAGTACGCGAAGGTCGGCGTGCCGATGCTGCCGGTCGTGCGCGGCGAGGCCGAGACCCGCCGGCAGATCCTGCTCTACACCGTGCTGCTGTACGCCGTGACGCAGCTGCCCTTCTGCGCCGGGCGGCTTCGGGGACATCTACCTGGTCGCCTCGATCGTGCTCGGCCTGGGCTTCATCGCCGGCGCAATCCGGCTCTACCGCCGGGCCGACCGTCGCAGCGCTCTGCAGCTATACCTGTTCTCGCTCGCCTACCTCGCGCTGCTGTTCTGCGCGATGGTCGCCGACGTGCATCTATGAGATCGGGGCCTGGAGGACGACGTATCACCGATCGGCGATCGGCCAGCAGCGACGCCCGGAGGAGGTATTCTTTCCGCCCATGATGACGCGACGCCTCGCACGCAAGAACATCCGCACCGGCCTGATCGTCTGCGGGATCTGCATGTTCATGTTCGCCATCACGTTCGTCGTCGCCGCCATCTACATCTCATGAGCCCACTCGATCCCGAGATCCCGCCCGCCGGCGAAGAGATCCATCTGCCCGGCCCGAGCACTGCTGCCGATCCTCACCGCGGTGGGCATCACGCTGGCGCTCGTCGGCGTGACGACCTTCATCGAGCTCACCGTCATCGGCGTGCTGCTCACGGTCGACTGCGTCATGGCGCTGGATCAAAGACACCCGCCACGAAATCGACGAGCTTCCGCTCGACCCGCACTAGCGGATCGGTCCACCTTCCACAGCGCTGGCGATTGCGCTAGGCCACCGCGGCGACCGAGCTCGCCGGCACTGGGCAGATCGCCCCGTCATCGGTCCAGCAGCGCACCACGTCGCGCACGGAGAGGATCCCCACGGTCTCTCCCTCCTCGAGCACGATCAGGTGGCGAAAGCGCACCGCGCACCATCTCCGTCGCGGCCTCCTCCAGCGACCAGTCCGGCGCGGCGAACACGACATCGCGCGTCAGGTGCTCCGCGACGAGCTCGACGTCGGGGTCGTGCCCGGCGCCGACGAGTGCAGGATGTCACGCTCGGTGATGATCCCCGGCCCGTGCCCGTCGGGGTCGATCACGACCGCCGCGCCAACCTTGCGCTCGGACATCAGCCGCGCGGTCTCGCGCAACGTGTGGCTCGGGTCCGACCGTGAGCACCATCTCGCTCATCCCGTCTCGTACTTGCATCGCTCTCTCCTTTCCCGCTTCACGCGACGGTAAACCCACCATCCCAGCATTTGCAACTATTGCCTCAATGTAGTGCCTGGCAGTCCTCGCGGTCAAGCTCCCCGAACTCCGGATGAAGTCCCCTGGCGTTCGTCAGGCGAAGGCAATAGGATCGCGGCGGGATGGAGTCGATCGCCTCAGAAACGTTTCTGCCTGCGTCGGAGTTCTGCCGCCGATGACTAAGCAGCGCCCGCTCATCCTCGCCGTATCGCGGCGCCTTGATCGCCACCGCGATCGGCATCGTGCTGGGCTACGCGATCCATTGGTTCCCGGTCCAGGCCTCCACTCAGGCCCACAACACCGACCGCTCTACCACGTGCTGGTCGACGTCTCCATGCCGATCTTCGTGCTGGTCGTCACGGTGATCCTGTACTCGCGTCTGGCAGTTCCGGATGAAGCCCGGCGAGGAGCTCAAGGATGGGCCGCCGATCCACGGCAACACGCGCCTGGAGGTCATCTGGACGACGATCCCGGCGCTGATCCTGCTCGGTCTGGTGTCCTACTCGTTCGTGGTCCTCACGACAACGAAAAGAAGCCCCGGGGTGCCGGAAATCCAGATCGGGGTGACCGGCCAGCAGTTCATCTGGTCCTACGAGTATCCCCCGTCGGTGACCGGCGGCAAGCCCCTGAACTCCGATCAGCTGTACATCCCGATGGGCGACACGGTGTACTTCAACATGCGCTCCAAGGACGTGATCCACGCCTTCTGGATCCCGGCCTTCCGCCTGCAGGAGGACGTGGTTCCCGGCATCACGACCCACTACCGCGCGACGCCCGACCGGCTGGGCACCTATCCGGTCGTCTGCAACCTGCTCTGCGGCGTCGGGCACTCGACGATGCGCTCGGCCGTCCACGTGGTCCCGCCCGCGCAGTTCCAGGCATGGCTGAAGAGCCAGACGAGCGCTCACCTCGACCGCGCGGCGCGGGATAATCGTTGTGGAGCCAATGAGAGATCTGGGAACCGACGTGGGAGAGCGCGCTGATGGCAACGACGGTGCAGACACCCGGCTCCGTCCGCCCGGGCTCCGCCCAGTCGCCCAAGCGGCGCTCAGCGCGCCTCGCTTGGCGCAAACTCCGTGCCCCGGGCTTCTACCGCGCCGGCTGGCTGATGGTGCTCGGCGTGGCCTTCTGCCGCCGGGCTGACCTGGCTGGTGCGGATGGCCACCGGCCACGCGACGTTCCACCACTACCTCTCCGGCGAAGCGATCCTGACGGTCTCGCTGATCGTCGTGCCGCTGCTGTTCCTCGTCGGCATCGGCGGCTTTGACTACTGGTTCTACTGGGCAGCCGGCCGCCCACACGCCCCGAGGACCACTCCGGCCACGGGGCGCACAGCTGGAAGGACTACTTCCGCGATCAACACCGACCACAAGGTGATCGGCGTCCAGTACACCGTCACCTCGTTCTTCTTCCTGCTCGTCGGCGGGCTGATCGGCATGCTGATGCGCGCCGAGCTGGCACAGCCGGGCGCGCAGTTCGTGAGCGCGAACACCTACAACGGCCTGTTCTCGGTCCACGCCTCGATCCTGATCTTCCTGTTCGTGATCCCGGTGTTCGCGGGCCTGGCGAACTTCGTGCTGCCGTTGATGATCGGCGCGCCCGACATGGCCTTCCCGCGGCTGAACGCGCTCTCCTACTGGCTGTTGCCGGTCGCCGGGCGTCATGATGCTCGGCAGCTTCTTCGCGCCCGGCGGGGCCTTCGCCGACGGCTGGACCGCCTACGCGCCGCTGTCCGTCCACGCACCGATCGGACAGACGTTCTTCTCGCTCGGCGTCCAGTTCGCGGGCGCCTCGTCGATCATGACCGCGCTGAACTTCCTGGTGACGATCATCACGATGCGCGCGCCGGGGATGAGCTTCTTCCGCCTGCCGCTGCTGGTCTGGGCGAACTTCGCGACCTCGCTGCTGGTCGTGATCGCCACGCCGTTCATCGCCGCGTCGCAGTTCTTCGTGCTGCTCGACCGCGCGCTCGGCTTCAACTTCTTCAACGCCGCCAAGGGCGGCAACGTGCTGATGTACCAGCACGTCTTCTGGTTCTACTCGCACCCGGCCGTCTACATCATGATGTTGCCCGGCTTCGGGATCATCAGCGGAGATCATCGCCGTGAAGTCGCGCAAGCCGATCTTCGGCTATCGCATGATGGCCTTCTCGCTGCTGGCGATCGTCGTGCTCGGCTTCACCGTCTGGGCACACCACATGTTCACCTCCGGGATGGCCGCCTGGATCCGCATCCCGATGGCGATCACGACCTGCATCATCGCCGTGCCGACCGGCATCAAGATCTTCTCCTGGCTGGCGACGCTGTGGCGCGGCGTGCTGCACCTGGATACGCCGATGCTGTTCGCGCTCGGCTTCCTGACGACGTTCACGCTCGGCGGGATCAGCGGCGTGATGCTCGCGATGATCCCGTTCGACATCCACGTCAGCGCCAGCTACTTCATCGTCGCGCACATCCACTACGTGCTGTTCGGCGGCTCGCTGATGACGATCTTCGCCGGCGTCTACTACTGGTTCCCGAAGATGACCGGGCGGATGTTCGACGAGCGCCTGGGCAAGTGGCACTTCTGGACCACGTTCGTGTTCTTCAACCTGACCTTCGGCCCGATGCACATCCTCGGCCTGCAGGGCATGCCCCGGCGCGTGGCGACCTATGCCGCGAAGTTCGCCGACCTGAACCTGTTCATCTCGATCATGAGCCTCGGCCTCGGCTTCAGCACGCTGATCTTCGTCTACAACATGGTCACCAGCTGGCGCGGCGGCACGCGAGCCGTCGGCAATCCGTGGCGCGGCCTGACGCTCGAGTGGCAAGTCTCCTCGCCACCGCCGATCTTCAACTTCGACAGGCTCCCGACGATCGTCGGCGGTCCGTATGAGTACGGCGTGCCCGGAGCGGTGCACGGCATCTTCGCCCCAGCCCCACCCCGGCCACCGTCGGAGCCGGACCGCAGCCGGCGCCGGCATCGTCCGAGCACCCAGCGAATGAAAGGGAGCAGAGCAGATGAAGGAAATCCTGGTCGTTGCCAACCGAACGCTCGGAGGCAAAAAGCTGCTCGACACGGTTCGCGAGCGCGCCGCCGCCGGCGATGTCCGCTTCCGCCTCGTCGTCCCTCAGAGCAAGCCCTCGGCCGGCCTGGTCATCTACGACGAGGCCGTGCGTGAATCGGCTCAGGTGCGGGTCGACCTGGCGATCTCGCTGGTCTCCGACGAGGGGATCGAGGCCACCGGCGAAGTCGGCGATCCCGACCCTTTCTCGGCCACGATGGACGCGATCGCCGAGCGCCGACCCGATGAGATCATCCTCTCCACCCATCCGGCCACCCAGTCGGGATGGCTGCGCAGAGACCTGATCGAGCGCATCCAAAACGCCTCCGGGCTGCCGGTGGAGCACATCGTGACCGATCTCGAGCAGGAGGGCCTGCCAGTCGCGTCACACTCGTCGTGGCCAACAAGACGGCCAGCGGCGAGGAGCTCCTCGAGCACCTCCAAGAGAAGGCCGCGGACGGCCGACGACATGTGTTCATCGCCGTGATCCCGCTGCAGGACGGCAGCGGCTCGGCGCCACGCGAGGCGCGCGCGCGTCTGGCGGCGATGCTCGATCGACTGCACGACGCCGGGCTGATCGGCTCGGGCATGATCGGCGACCCCGACCCCTACACCGCCGCGATCAACGCGCTGGAGCTGTTCAGCGGTCGACGACGTGGTGATCTCGACGCTCCCCGGCGAGCGCTCCGGCTGGATGCGCTCGAACCTGATCGAGCGCGTGACGCCACACCCCCTCCGGCGAAGGTCGAGCACGTCGTCGTCGACCTGCAGGCCAACACAACGACCGCGACCGCGGCCGCGGCGAGCTGAGGGAGACCGATGGAGGCAGCCAGCATCGCTCCCGCCGCCGGCGCCCACGGCGAGCACCACGGCCCGCCGGCGGCGAACCGCAGCTCGCGCGTCGAGCCCCAGCTGCTGGGGATGCTGCTTTTCATCATCTCCGAGGTGATGGTCTTCGGGGCGTTCTTCACCGCCTACTTCTTCATCCGCATCGCCTCCGGCGAGCCATGGCCGGCGCCCGGGTACGCACCTGCCGGTGGACAGTCGCCGGCGTCAACACCGCGATCCTCGTGTCCTCCTCGTTCACGCTGCACTGGGCAGAGACATCGATCAAGCGGGGCAACCGCTTCGGGCTGAAGGCCGGCATCCTCACGACCTTCCTGCTCGGCTGCACGTTCCTGTTCATCCAGATCAACGAGTACGCGAACATCGGCTTCGCGCCCCAGGATCACGCCCAGCAGACGATCTTCTACTCGCTCACCGGCCTGCACGGCGCGCACGTGTTCATCGGTCTCGTGCTGCTGCTGATCGTCACGATCCGCTCCTTCCGCGGCCACTACAGCCCCGAGGAGCACCGCGGCGTCGAGATACCGGGCATCTACTGGCACTTCGTAGACATCATGTGGATCGTCGTCTACACCACGGTCTACGTGCTCTAGCCATTCAACCCGAGCCTCCCCAGACAGCCCGCAGTCGACATGCTCAACCCCCTGCGCTCCGAGGCCGAGGCTTTTCGCTTCCTGCTCTACTCGTTCGTCGTGTTCGCCGTGATCGTCGCGCTGGTTCTGATCCTGCGCGCCATCTTCTAGACGTCGCGGGCCTCTCGCGTCCGCTGCTCTCGAGCCTCTACTTGACGGTCAGCGTGCCGTACATGCCCGCTGTGACGATGGCCGGGCGCCTGGCAGAAGAAGGTGTAGGCGCCGGGCTTCAGCTTGACCGAGACCGAGGTGCTGCCCTTGGTGATGAACTGAGCTGGCGCCGAGCATGAGCCCTTGGCCGTCGCTCCGCCTTCGCCGGATTCGATCGCGATGTTGTGGGAGACGCCGGACATGTTCGCCATGCTGATCGTCACCGCTCCCGGAGTGGCCGTCGCCTTGGTCGTCGCAGTAGGCGAGCTGACCCTGCTGGGTTGGCGTCGATTTCGAGCTTGCCCGCCTTCTCCACCGCCGGCTTACCCGCTCCCGGCGCTTCCACCGCGCTGGCGAGCAGACCGGTGTCTTTGCCCGGCCGATCCACCGACTGGGACACATAGGCGGCGATGTCGCTCAGCGTCTGACCGCTGGCCAGCCCTTTCGGCATCACTCCGCCTTTGTCGGGCACGAGCACCTGGCCGTGCACAACCCCCTCGACCGCGCTGCGATCGAGACCTTCGGCGAGACTCTGGTGGAAGGCTTCGTCGAGGTTGGGGCCGACGATGCCTTTCGTGCCCGCCCGAGCGAGCGTGTGGCAGGAGCCGCATTTGGCGACGAACTGCTGCTTGCCGTGATCAGGTTGGCGTTGTCCTCGCCCTTGACCGCCCCGCAGCCACTCGCGCCCAGCAACAGGCCACCTGTCCCGGCAAGAAGACCGAGCTTGCGCAAGCTTCTGGAGGGGGAGAACGAGGGCATCGGCGGCGAAACTCTATCCGACGGACAGGCACCTTTACCAGTGGACGTCTCCGCCAGGCGCTTCGCTAGAGTTCGCACCGTGAGCACGAGCCAGCGCTACCGGCTGCGTAACCCCGCCAGCGGCCGGGAGATCGTGATCGAGGCCGAGGCTCAAGAGATCTATCTCGACCGCGACACCGGCGAGGCCATGGAGATCGTGGGTAAGCTGCTGCCGCTCGCGCCCTCGACCTCACAGCTGCCCTGGGCGGTGGAGAACATGCGCTTCTGCTCCTGGTGTGACCAGCTCGCCCAGAAGGACCTGAACGACTGCCCCACCTGCGGTCGACGCATGGGGCCGCTCACGCCGAGGCCGGCCAGTTGAAGGCCGCGATCGCGGCGAGCATTCTGCTGCTCTGCTCCGTTGGCCTCGGTGCCTGCGGAGGCGGTAGTAGCGTGAGCGACGCGGTGCCGAAGAGCACGCCCGACATCACGCCTCCCACGGACACGAGCGCCGAAAAGGCGGCCGTGCAGACCACCTCGACCGCCAGCACATCGAAGACCTCGACCGGCAAATCGAGCGAAGGCTCCTCCAGGCGAAGAATCCAGCGGGAGCGAAGAAGCAGACATCCAGCGGCGGCAGCGAAAGCGGCGCCTCGGAAAGCAAAGGCGAATCGGCCGGAGGCACCTCCGCCGGTGGGGCCGCGAAAAACGAAGAATCCGCCCCCAAAGAATCCGCTGCCACCCCCAGTGGGGGCGCCAGCGCACCAACTGGGCAAATAGGCCTCAGGGAGTGGAGATCAGCGTTGCGCTGTAGGTCAGGCGCGCGGTGAGATACAGGCAGGCGTACTGCACCGAGGTCCCCACAGCGTCTGCGTGGTCTGAGCGCTCGTGCTCGTGCACTGGCTTTTCGGTCGGCTTGCGCGCCACGAGGTCGCGTTCGTGAAGCCCAGCGCCAGCGCCGGCGCCCAGGAGGGGACCGTGAGGGCGATCACATCGCCCTTTTTGACCTGCAACGTGGTTTCCAGCGGGAACTGTGCGGTCTTGCCGAAGTAGGGTTCGAGTTTGACGAGCGGGCTCTGCGCGATCAGCTTGTAGGTCAGGTTCGGCGTCTTCTGGGGACGCAGGATCGCGATGCCCGCCGTGGAGGGACCGCCCTCGTTGGCGTTGAAGAACTTGATCTGGGTCGCATTCGGCTTGCCGAGGTCGATCGACCAGGCGACGACCGTACCCGCGCGCGGCGCCGTCTGCGGGTTGTGCGCCGTGCCCACCTTCACCTGGAAGCCCGTCGTGCGGCTGACGGCCAGACAGGGACTGCCGGGACAGCTCGGCACCGTTTCAGGATTGGTCGTCGGCGGAATCACACCGACTTCGGTGAGCGTCGCCTGCGAGCCCGCGGGCAGCACCAGCACGAGCGCAAGGCTCGCAAGGACTGCCGCTGTGGATGCACGGATCATGTGGTCATTCAACACGACTACGGCGAAGGATGTAGCGGTCTGTTCGCTATTTTCGCGTCAATTCCTGCGCCGCGGCCGCGATCTCCGCCGGATCTCCGGGCGCCGGAACCCACGGCAGCCGCAGCGGATCGTCCGCGTAGCGCGGGATCACGTGCATGTGGAAATGGAAGACCGTCTGCCACGCGAGCGCCCCACAGGAGTTGACCAGGTTGACCCCTTCGGCCCCAAGCCGCTCCTTCGCACGGAGCCGCCTGACGTTGCGAGGCGAGCGCCACCGCCTGCAGGTCCTCCGCGTCGATGCTCAGCAGATCCGGCGGTGTGCGCGCGCGGGATCACGAGCACGTGGCCGCGCGTGGCGGGGTTGATGTCCATCAAGGCCACCGTGCGCTCGTCTTCGCCGACGATCGTCCCCGGCAGCTCGCCCGCGAGGATCTTGCAGAAGATGCAGTCGGGATCGCTCATCGCTCGAAGCCTATTCGGATCGCAGGCCGACCTGCAGTGCCGCGCCCCGCGCCCGCGCACGTAGGCGAATGCCTGCTCGCGCGTGGCGATCTCGCCCGCATACTGCGCCTCGGCGAGCTCCCCCAGCAGCTCGCCGACTCGCGGCCCGGCGGCAATCCCGAGCTCCGCCGCCAGCTCGTCGCCTCGCAGCAGCGGCTCGGCCGGCACCCTCGCGCGCGCCAACGCAGGGCGTCGCCGAGCATCCCGCGCGCGACGCGCGATGATGCGCGTCGATCGCCCGCTGGGCGCCCTCGCCGCGCGTGGCCAGCCGGTCGGCGACCGACAGCAGCGTGACATCGACCTCCACCGGCTCGCATGCCCGCAGATAGGCGTACACGGTGCGAGGCTCGAGCGGCTGGGGCTCGTGGACGAGGAAGCCGAGTCGCAGGTGGTTGCGCACCAGCGCGGCGACGTGCGCAGCGCAGAGCGCTCGCTCGTGCGCAGCCGTCCGAGCACCGTCCTGCGCCAGCTCGGCGCCTCTGGCGTCGTGGCCGATGAAGGTCACGCGGCCGTCCTGCGGGCGCACCGCGCGTCGTCAGCGGCTTGGCCGCATCGTGCAACAGCGCTCCCCAGCGCAGCGCCTCTCCGCGTGTCATCTCGTCGGCCAGCGGCTCGTCGAGCAGCGCGGCCGCGATCGTCTCGACCGAGCGCCGATCAGCTCCTCGCGCCGAGGATCGCCGCCAGGGTCGGCCCTGCAGCTCGATCGTCCTGTCGAGCACCTCGAGCGTGTGACCGTAGACGTCGAGGTGGTGGAAGCGGTTCTGCTCGATCCCCCGCAGAGCCTCGAGCTCTGGCAGCACGATCGCCGTCGCGCCCAGCTCGTCCATCAGCTCGATTCCGCTGCGCGCCCGCGCGCGAGGCGACGATCCGGCGCAGCTCGACGAACACGCGCTCGGGCGAGACCTGCTCAGCTCGCCCGCCTGCGCGCGCGCGGCCCGGACGGTCTGCGCCTCGGGCTCGAGCTCCAGCTCGACCGCGATCCGCACGAGGCGCAGCACCCGCAGAGGGTCGTCGGCAAAGGCCGCCGTCGCCGGCCATCCGCAGGCGGCGCGCCGTCAGGTCCTCGAGGCCGCCCAGCGGATCGATCGGCGCGCCGCCCTGCCAGCGGCTCGGCGATCGCGTTGACCGTGAAGTCGCGCAACGCGAGGTCGGCCCGAGCGAGCCGCCCCGCAACCGCTCGACGTCCGCCTGCCACGCCCAGTCGCGCGCCACCACCCGCCACGCGCCGAAGTCCTCCGAGAGCGCGAAGCACGCCGCCTCCGCCCGCACGCGCGAGCGAGCGCGCGCGCCGCCTGCTCCGGGTCGCCGTCGACCGACGAGGTCGAGGTCGGTCGGCGCCGGCCCAGCACGCGATCGCGCACCGCGCCTCCCACCAGCCACGCGGGCCTGCCGGCGAGCGCAGGCGCGCGGCGTCGAGCACGTCCAGCCCATCGCCGTGTCGGATGCCGACCCGTGCGTCCGCATCGGCGTCGTCGTTATGTAGACGCGGCACACGCGGCGTCAGCCCACAGGTCACCTCGTAGTTGATCGTCTCCAGCCGCCTCGCCACCTCCTCGGCGGTGATCCGCTCCCCGCCCTCATCACCGCCTGCGGCGTCGGCGGTCGCCGATCAGGATCGCCTCCGCGCCGAGCAACTCACCGGCCGCACCGGGACCGATCGTCGACCGTGAGTTGTCCATGCTCACCGTGCCCACCAGCGGGTACCGGCGCGCCGCCGATCAGCACCTCGGCGTTGTTCGAGCAGCCCGCGCCGCCAGCCGTCGCCGTAGCCGATCGGCAGCACCGCCAGCCACGTGTCGCGCTCGGCGACGAAGCGCCGCCCGTAGCCGGCGCTCTCGCCCGCGCCGCAGCGCTTCACCTCGGCCACATACGGAGCTCAGCTCAGCGCCGGCTCCAGCCCTCGCTGCGGCCGGGTCCTCGCCGAACGGGTCCATCCCGTAGAGCGGCGATCCCGCAGCGCACCATGTCGAACTGCGCCCGCTGCTCGCGCAGCGTCGCCGCGCTGTTGGCGGCGTGCACGATCAGCTCCGGCTGCTCGGCCTTCAGCCGCCGCGCCCACTCGCGTGAACATGCCTCCAGCTGACGCTGCGAAGAACCCGTCGTCGTTCAGATCGTCGGCGGTGGCGAAGTGCGTCATCAGCCCGACCAGCTCGACCCCGTCGCGCCTCGCGCGCGGCCGCTGACTCGCGCGCGATGCCTGCGCCGGATCGCGCGTGCCGAGCCGTCCCATGCCCGTAGTCGAGCTTCACGTGCACCCTCCCACCGCCCGCGGCGCTGACGGCCTGCACCTGTCGCTCGCTCCACACGACGACATCCGCGTCCGCCGCCAGCGCTTCCTGCAGCTCGATCTCGCTCAAGGCCCCCATCACGAGCAGCGCGCACATCGCGCAAGCCCGCCTCGCGCAGCTCTTGCGCCTCGCTGCGCCGCGCGACCGCCAGCCAGCTCGCGCCGCCGGCGAGTGCCGCGCGCGCGCTCTGCACCGCGCCGTGGCCATACCCGTCGGCCTTCACCACCACGCACAGCTCGCGCGCCGTCTGCTCAGCTCGCCACGCAGCCGCGCGCAGTTGCGCTCGATCGCGGCAGTTCACGCTTGCCAGCGCGCGCGCGAGCGCTTGCGCATGTCGGCCCGCACGCTCATCGAGCCTTGCGCTCCGCCCGCGCCGCCGGCAACGCCGCGATCACGTCGGAGGCGACCACGCCCTCGGCCGCGCCCTGCCTGCGCGCCGCCTCCCGACCGGCCTGCGCGTGCAGCCACACGCCCGCCGCGGCGGCCGTGAACGGATCGAGCCCGGCGGCGAGCAGCGCGGCGATCACACCCGTCAACACATCGCCCGTGCCGGCCGTGGCCAGCGCGGGAGTACCGCCCGGGCTGACGGCCACCCGTCCGGAGGGCTCGGCGATCAGCGTGTCGTCGCCCTTCAGCACGACCACCGCCCGCGCCTGCTCGGCCGCCTCGCGCACGTGACGCAGACGCTCGCGCTCGATCTCCTCGCTGCCCAGCTCCAGCAGCCGCCCCAGCTCGCCCGCGTGCGGCGTCAGCACGGTCGGCGCAGATCGCGCGGTCAGCTCGCCCAGGCGTCCCGCGTGCGCGTTCAGCCCATCCGCGTCGAGCACCAGCGCGACCTTCGCCTCACGCGCAAGCTCGCGCGCAAACGCGATCGCGCCCTCGCCGCGTCCCAGCCCTGGTCCCAAAGCCAACGCGCCGCCACGCTCGCTCGCCTCGAGCACGTATCTCCGCCCCCTCGACCGTCAGCCCCCCATCTTCGTCAGGCAGCCCGCTCGTCATCAGCTCGGGTGGGCCTCGCCGTCGCGAGGATCGCCTGCAGGGAAGCGGGCACGCACGCCGTCACGTACCCGGCCCCGGCGCGCATCGCGGCCTGCGCGGCCATCCGCGGCGCGCCCGTCAGCCCACGCGAGCCGCCCGCGACCAGCACGTGGCCGCTGGAGAACTTCGTCGAGGACGGCTCCCTCCGCGGCAGCAGATCGAGCACCGACGGATCGATCAGGCCGATCATCGTGTCATCGGGTGCACCCCGCGGAATCCCGATATCGATCCGTCTCCACCTTCCCCGCGTGCGTCCTTACCCGGCGCGATCCACAGACCCGGCTTGCTGGGCATGGAAGGTCACGGTCCTCGCGGCCCGCACCGCGGCGCCCGAGACGACTCCGGTGGAGGCGTCCACGCCGCTCGGCACATCCACGCTCACGACCGGCGCCCGCGCGGCGTTCACGGCCTCGATCGCCTCCCCGACGGTCCACGGGGCTCACCCTCAAAGCCGGTGCCGAGCAGCGCGTCGACGATCACCGCCGCCTCCGCGAGCGCCTGCTCGACTCGCTCGCGATCCCCAGCCAGCTCCAGCGGCGCCTCGCCCGGCAGCCGCTCCAGGTTCACGCGCGCGTCCCCGCCGAAGTCGCCTACCGGCGCCGCGCACACCACCGTCACGCTTCTGCCCGCCTCGCGCAACAGCCGTGCGACGACCAGCCCGTCGCCGCCGTTGTTGCCCTTCCCGCACACCACCGCCACCGGGCCGTCCGGGGTCGACCGCTCGACCGAGCGTGCGACGCCGGCCCCGGCGCGCTCCATCAACTCGAGCGAGGCCACCCCGCGCTCCTCGATCGCCCAGCGGTCGACCGCGCGCATCGCCTCGGCGTCGAGCAGCGGTGTCAGCCAGTCGGGGAGAGCGTCCACGACCAGCGATGCTAGAGTGACTACTCCACCGTGACGGTCTTCGCCAGGTTGCGCGGCTGGTCGACGTTCAGCCCGCGCTTGCGCGCGATCTCATAGGCGAGCATCTGCAGTGGGATCACCGCCAGCATCGGCTGCAACATCCAGTCCATCGCCGGCACCGTGATCACCGAGTCCGCCTGCTCGGCGATCTGCTCGTTGCCCACCGTCGCTCACCGCGACCACATGCGCGCCGCGCGCGCGCACCTCCGCCATGTTCGAGGCCATCTTCTCGAGCACCGGCGAATCGGTCGCCACGCAGACCACCGGCGTGGACTCGTCCAGCAGCGCGATCGGGCCGTGCTTCATCTCGCCCGGCGGGATAGGCGTCGGTGGCGATGTAGGAGATCTCCTTCAGCTTCAACGCCCCCTCCAGCGCGACGGGCAGGCCGACGTGGCGGCCGATGTAGAGGAAGAACTCGCTCTGCCAGTACGCCTCGGCGACGCGCGCCACCTGCTCGCCCATGCTCTGCAAGACCTGCTCGATGCCGTGCGGCAGGCGCTTGACCTCGCCGACGAGCTCCTGCGATCCGCGCCGGCTCGAGCGTGCCCCGCAGCTCGGCCAGGCGCAGAGCGAGCAGATAGACGACCGCGACCTGGCAGAGGAACGTCTTCGTCGCCGCCACCCCGATCTCCAGGCCCGCGCGCGTGAACAGCACGCCGTCGGCGTCGCGTGTCACCTGCGAGCCCATCACGTTGGTGATCGCCAGCACCGCCGCGCCCCGCTCCTTCGCCTTGCGCATCGCCGCCAGCGTGTCGGCGGTCTCGCCCGACTGGGAGATCCCGATCACGAGATCTCCGGGACCGACCACGGGGTTGCGATAGCGGTACTCCGAGGCGACATCCACCTCGACGGGCACGCGCGCCCACTCCTCGATCGCGTAGCGCCCGATCAGACCCGCGTGATAGGAGGTCCCGCAGGCGACCACCACGATGCGCTTCACGTCCGTGAAGATCGCCTCGTCCAGGACGCCAAGCTCTGCCAGGTCGACGCCGCTCCCGCGCGCGGTGCGATCGGCGATCGTCTCGGCCACGGCGTCCGCCTGTTCGTGGATCTCCTTCAGCATGAACGTCTCATAGCCGCCCTTCTCGGCGGTGTCCTCGTCCCAGTCGACCGTTTCCACCGCGCGCTCCACACGATCGCCCGCGGGGGTCGTGATCGTGACGCCGTCGGGCGTCAGCACGACGATCTCGCCGTTGTCCACGTACTGCACCTCGCGCGTCTGCGACAGAAAGGCAGGCACCGCGGAGGCCACGAACTGCTCGCCCTCGCCTCGGCCGACGATCAGCGGGCACTCCCTCCGCGCTCCCACGAGCGTCTCGGGCTCCTCGAGAGCACATCGCGACGAACGCGTAGTGACCCTCCAGCTCGGCATAAGCGCCCCGCACCGCGTCGGCCAGGTCGCCGTCGTAGTGCTCGGCGATCAGATGCGCGATCACCTCGGCGTCGGTCTCGGAGGTGAACACGCTCCCGGCGGCCAGCAGACGCTCCTTCAGCGTCATGTAGTTCTCGACGATCCCGTTGACGACCACGTGGAAGCGATCGGCCGAGTCGTAGTGCGGGTGGGCGTTCTCCTCGGTCACCCGCCCATGCGTGGCCCAGCGGGTGTGGCCGATGCCGGTCGTGGCGGCACGCACCGCGAGCGCCACGGCTCCCTCGCGGCCTCGTCGTCTGCGCCGAAGGCCAAACCGTCGAGCTTTGCCTGCAGCGCGTCGAGGTTGCCCACGGCCCGCACCGTCTCGATCCGCTCCTCGCCGATCACCGAGATCCCGGCGGAGTCATACCCGCGGTACTCGAGCTTCTTCAGCCCATCGAGCAGCAGCTCCTGGACTGGACGCCCACCCTCCCGATTACCGACGTAGCCAACGATGCCGCACACCCCGTCGAAGATACCAGCGGCCAGGGCGCGCTCAAACTAACATCCGTCTAACGCGTGCGCTGAGCGATCCCGGGCAGCCGCTCAGCCGAGCTCCAGCTCGACAAGCGCGGCCAGCCGCCCGCAGACCTCGTCCGCCTCCTCATCGGTCGGCGCCTCGACCATCACCCTCACGAGCGGCTCGGTTCCGCTCGGGCGCACGAGCACACGCCCGCGTCCCTCCAGCGCCTGCCCCGCGGCGCTCACGGCTTCGTTCACGTCGCTCGCCGACTCCAGTGCCCCGCGCTCGCGCACGCGCACGTTCACCAGCCGCTGCGGCAGCTTCTCCATCGCGTCGCGCTCTGACAGATCCCGACCGGCAAGCGCCTCGAGGGTGAGCAGCGCACCGGCGATCCCGTCGCCGGTGCGGTTGAAGTTCATGTCGATGATGTGACCCGACTGCTCGCCGCCCAGCACCCAGTCGCGCGCGCGCAGCTCCTCCAGCACATAGCGATCCCCGACACTGCGTGATCGCCACCTCCACGCCCGCCTGCTCCATCGCCGAATGGAAGCCGTAGTTGGTCATCACCGTCACCGCCACCCCCCCACCGTTCAGCCGATCCCGCTCGCGCAGGTGCAGCGCCGCGAGCGCCATCAGCTCGTCGCCGTCCACGACCGCCCCCGTGCGGTCGACCGCCAGCACGCGGTCGCCGTCGCCGTCGAAGGCAAAGCCCACCCCATGCCCTCCCTCGCGGACCGCTCGCCCAGCTGCTCGATGTGCGTGGAGCCACAGCCGGCGTTGATGTTGCGCCCGTCCGGCTGGTCGGCGATCACGGTCACCTTCGCGCCCAGCCGCCGGAAGATCTCCGGCGCCACGCGATGGGTGGCGCCGTTGGCGCAGTCCAGCAGCACGTCCAACCCGTCCAGGTCGAGCTCGGCGAAGTGTGCGTGCAGCTCGCGCAGGTAATCCTCGCCCGCGCCCCTGCAGCTCGCGCACATGGCCGATCTGTGGGGGAGGGTCCTGTCCCGCTGGCCCGCTCGAGCTCGCGCTCGATCGCCAGCTCGCTCTCGTCCGAGAGCTTGTATCCGTCGCCGGCAAAGAACTTGATCCCGTTGTCCTGGAACGGGTTGTGCGAGGCCGACAGCACCACCGCCAGGTCGAAGCCATAGCGACCGATCAGCAGCGGCGCGGCCGGCGTCGGCAGCACGCCGCCCAGCAGCGCATCCCCGCCCGCGGCGCTCACGCCCGCCGCGACGGCCGCCTGCAGCATCTCACCCGACTCGCGCGTGTCGCGCACGATCAACACCTGCGGGCGCTCCACGCCCGTCTTGCGCGTCGCCGCCTGCGCCAGGCCAAGCGCCAGCTCGGCCGTCAGCAACCCGCCGGCGACACCCCTCACGCCGTCGGTTCCAAACAGCTTGCGGGTCATTCAGGCCCGTCGGGGTCTTCGATCGCTCCGTCGCTAGCGCTTGGAGAACTGCGGCTTCTTGCGGGCCTTCTTCAAACCGGCCTTCTTGCGCTCCTTCGCGCGCGAATCGCGCGTCAGGAAGCCGCGGCGCTTGAGCTCACCGCGCAGATTCGGGTCGGCCTCCAGCAGCGCCCGCGAGACCCCGTGACGCAGTGCTCCCGCCTGGGCGGAGATGCCGCCGCCGTGCAGCCGCGCGACCACGTCCATCCGCTCCTGATACCCCACCGTCTCCAGCGGCTGGCGGATGTTGCGCTGCTGGGTGATCACGCGGAAAGTGCTCCTCGAGCGTGCGCCCGTTCACGAGGTAGGTGCCGCTTCCCGGGCCGCAGCGTCACTCGCGCGACCGCCGTCTTACGCTTGCCCGTCGCCCGGTACCGCGCGCCCGAGGCCAGATCGATCGCCGCCGTGGCGATCGGCTCGGTCAGAACCTCCTCCTGCTCCTCCTGCCCATCGGCTCGCCTGCTCGGGCTCCTCGCCCTCGATCGCATACGGATCCTCGTACTCGCGCTGCGTGCCTCGCCGCGCCCCAGCGGATCGACGCCCTCCGGAACGATGTCGACCTCGAGGTGCGCTCCCGGCACCGCGGGCTTCACGCGCGGGGCGGCCTCCTCGTCCGCCTCCATCTCCTCCGCCTCCAGCTCGGCCTCGACCTCGGCGACACCTCCTCCGCAATCTCCTCCGCGACGAACCTCCTCGACGGCCTCCGCGACGATCTCCTCGGCCACCGCCTCAACAACGACCTCCTCTAGGCGCTGCTCCTCGGCGCGCTCCTGCCACGCCTCCAGCGGCGCGTCCTCGGCCGAGCCTGCGATCTCGGTCGCCTCCTCGCTCGGGACGGCATTGCCGGCGATCGGCTCGAACTGCTCTGGCTTTGCCGACTCGCTTCCGGGGTGCTCTTGGGACTCCTGCCGCGCCTCCAGCGCCGCGTCCTCGGCGGACCCGGCGATCTCGGTCGCGTCCTCGGTCGGGACGGCGTGTCCCTCGGCCAGGGGTCTCCTCGGTGGGGGTCTCCTCGGCAGGGTCTCGGGCGTGTCCTGGTCGTCGGCCATCAGGCCTCGATCTCCAAAGGTTGCGGGTTCTGGGCCACGTGCGGGTGCTCGGGGCCGGCGTAGATCTTCAGCTTCGTCAGCTGTTTGCGCGCCAGACGGTTGCGCGGCATCATGCCTTTCACGGCCAGCCGGATGATCTCCTCGGGCCGCCTCGCCTGCATCTCCTCGAACGTCCTCGAGCGCAGGCCGCCCGGGATAGCCGGAGTGGCGGTAGTAGCGCTTGTCGGCGCGCTTGTTCCCCGTCACCGCCACCTTCTCCGCGTTGACCACCACGACGAAGTCGCCCGTGTCGATGTGCGGCGTGTACTCGGGCTTGCGCTTACCGCGCAGCACGTCCGCGATCTGCGTCGCCATCCGGCCCAGCGTCTTGCCGTTCGCGTCGACCACGACCCAGTTGCGCTCGCGCTCGGTGGGCTTGGCCACGTACGTCCGGGCCGAGGGTGTGGAAATCGAAGGGGTCATAGCGTAAAAAAGGCCACGCTATAGCGCGCGGCGCGAGCGGCACCATCATAGGCGAAATATCGCCAGAACGCCCTCAGGCGGCTCGATCGTCATTCCTGGCCACTACTACTCCCACTCGATCGTTCCGGGAGGCTTGGACGTGATGTCCAGCACGACCCGGTTGACCTCGCGCAGCTCGTTGATCATCCGCGAGGCGATCGTCTCCAGCAGGTCATACGGCAGCCGCGCCCAGTCGGCCGTCATCGCGTCGTCGCTCGTCACCGCGCGCACCACGACCACGTAGCCATACGTGCGCTCGTCCCCCTGCACGCCGACCGTGCGCACGTCGGGCAGCACGCAGAAGGACTGCCACAGCTCGCGGTACAGCCCCGCCTTGCGGATCTCCTCCTGCAGGATGCTGTCGGCCTCGCGCAGCACGTCCAGCCGCTCCTTCGTCGCCTCGCCGCCCACGATCCTGATCGCCAGGCCCGGCCCGGGAAACGGCTGGCGCCAGACCAGCCGCTCGGGCAACCCCAGCTCGGCGCCCGACGGCGCGCACCTCGTCCTTGAACAGCGCCCGCAACGGCTCCACCAGCTCGAACTGCAGGTCGTCCGGGCAGCCCACCGACGTTGTGATGGGACTTGATCGTCGCCGCCCCCGTGCCGCCGCCGGACTCGATCACGTCGGAGTAGAGCGTTCCCTGCACGAGATAGTGGCGCCGCGTTCGTCGGCAGAGATCTTCGCCGCCTCCTCCTCGAACACCCTGATGAACTCCGCGCCGATCGCCTTGCGCTTGGCCTCCGGCTCGCTCACGCCTTTCAGCTTCTCCAGAAATCTCTCCTCCGCGTCGACGGCCACCAGCGGGACCTTGAACGTGTCCCTGAAGGCGCTCACCACCTGCTCGCCCTCGTCCTTGCGCATCAGCCCGTGATCGACGAACACGCATGTCAGCTGGTCTCCCACCGCGCGGTGCACGAGCAGCGCCGCCACCGAGGAGTCCACCCCGCCCGAGAGCCCGCAGATCACCCTTCCGTCGCCCACCTGCCGGCGGATCCGCGCGATCTGGTCCTCGACGATCCCCGCCGCCGACCACGTCAGCTCACAGCCACACACCTCCGTCAGGAACCTCGTCAGGATCTCCTGCCCGTAAGGCGTGTGCACGACCTCGGGGTGGAACTGGATCCCGTAGATACCGCGCTCGGCGTCCTCCACCGCGGCCACCGGCGAGACGCTCGAGGAGGCCAGCGCGGTGAACCCCGGGGGCGGCTCGATCACCGTGTCCCGATGACTCATCCAGCACGTCTGCTCCGTCGGCATCCCCTTCAGCAGCCTGCCCGGCTCGGTCACGGTCAGATCAGAGCGGCCGAACTCCCCCACCTCGGCCTCCTCCACCCTCCCGCCAAGCTCGTGCACGAGCAGCTGCATCCCGTAACAGATGCCCATCACCGGCACCCCCAGCTCCAGCAGCCCGCGCTCCAGCTTCGGCGCTCCCTCGGCATACACCGACGCCGGGCCGCCCGAGAGGATGATCCCGCGAGGTTTGCGCTTGCTCGATCTCCTCCAGCGGGACGTGGCTCGGCAGCAGCTCCGCAGAACACGCCGCAGTCGCGCACCCTGCGCGCGATCAGCTGGCTGTACTGGCCCCCGTAGTCGAGGACGATCACCTCTTCGTTGACCCTGGGCGCCTCGGTCGGCTCCTCGCCGGCGGGGGCTGGCGTGGCGAGCGCCGAATCAGTCATTGACCAGGACTACGGCGGCAGCTGCCTTCCCGTTCGAGCCCATGCCCACGCCCTGGTCGCGCTGCAGCGCCTTTCCCTCGGTCTGCAACGCCGGCGCGATCACGACCTCCGCGCGGTTGAACTCGGCGAGGTCCTTGTGTCCGCAGGTCGCCATCGAGGTCCGCAGACCACCGAACAGGTTGAACGTGCCGTCGTTCTCACGCGCCGGACCGACGAGGATCTCCTCGAGCGTCCCGTTCTGCGTCGTCGCCACCCGCGCGCCGCGCGGCAGAGATCGGATGGAACGTCGCCATGCCCCAGTGAAAGCCCCTCCCCGGGGCCTCGTACGCGCGCGCCAGCGGCGAGCCGATCATCACCGCGTCGGCGCCGAGCGCGATCGCCTTCGAGACATCGCCGCCGTTGCGCATCCCGCCGTCGGCGATCACCTGGCAGTACTCGCCCGTCTCCAGCATGTGCGTCGAGCGTGCGTGCGCGACATCCGCGATCGCCGTCGCCTGCGGCACGCCGATTCCGAGCACCCCGCGTGTCGTGCACGCCGCGCCCGGCCCCACGCCGACGAGCACGCCGGCGGCGCCCGTGCGCATCAGGTGCAGAGCCCGTGTGGTAGGAGGCGCAGCCGCCGACGACGACCGGCACCTCGAGCGTCGGGATGAACTCCTTCAGGTTCAGCGGCTCAGACACGGTCGAGACGTGCTCTCCGGAGACGACCGTCCCCTGGATCACGAGCACGTCCAGCCCCGCCTCCAGCGCGAGCTCGTGGTACTTCAACACGCGTTGCGGGGTCAGCGACGCCGCGACGACGACTTTCTGCTCCTTGATTTCCCTGATCCGCTGGGCGATCAGCTCGGGCTTCACCGGCTCCGCGTAGATCTCCTGCATCTCGCGCGTGGCCTGCTCCTTCGGCAGCCCGGCGATCCGCTCCAGCTGCTCCTCGGCGTCCTCGTAACGCGTGAAGATGCCCTCCAGGTTGAGCACCGCCAGACCACCGAGGTTGCCGACGATCCCGGCCGTGCGCGGCGAGACGACGCCGTCCATCGCCGAGGCCATCATCGGCAACTCGAACTGATATGGCCCCAGCTTCCACGAGAGGTCGATGTCGTCGGGGTCGCGCGTGCGCCTCGAGGGGACGATCGCGATGTCGTCGAATCCATATGCCTGGCGCGCCTTCTTGCCGCGTCCGATCTCTATTTCCATCGCTTCATCCTCGCATTCGGGGCGGACATATCTGGGGCTTGGGCCAAGTGATTCGAGCATAGCAACGGCCTCGCTGGCGCTTATGCCCTTGGATATGCTCGATTGAGATGACCGAGCAGCTCCCCAAGCGCTATGACCCGCAGGCGATCGAGGCTCGCCGGCAGGCCGCCTGGCGCGCACGCGACGCCTTCCGAACGCCCGCCGCTGATCGACGGAGCAGCCGCGCAAGTACATCAAGCCCTCTGCTCCCTTCACCTCGGGGAACATGCACATCGGCCACGTCCGCTCCTACTCGATCGGCGACGCCTACGCCCGTTTCTCGCCGCGCCCGCGGCGAGGCGGTGCTGTTCGCCTTCGGCTTCGACGCCTTCGGCCTGCCCGCCGAGCTCGGCGCGATCGCCGGCGGGGAGTCGCCGAGCGAGTGGGTCACCCGCTGCGCCGCCCACATGACCGGGCAGCTGGAGCGGCTCGGCTTCTCCTTTGACTGGGAGCGCTCATTCCTCAGCTCAGACGCGCTCATGTACCGCTGGTCGCAGTGGCTGTTTCTCGCCTGCTCGAGGCCGGCCTCGTCTACCGCGGTAGCGGGAATGTCGACTGGTGCGATACCTGCCAGACGACGCTCGCCACGATCCAGGTCGAGGCTGGCATCTGCTGGCGCTGTCACAACCCCGTCCGGCTGATCGAGCGCCCGCAGTGGTACCTGCGCATCAGCGCCTATCTGCACGAGAACGATCAGCGTCTGCAGGAGCGCTCCGCCAGCGGCAAATGGGACGAGGTCTCGCTCGCCTCCCAAGAGCTTCGTGCTCGGACGCATCGACGGTGTCGAGATCGAGCTGTCGGCCCCCGGCAGCGTTGATGCGCTGACCGTGTTCACGCCCCACGCAGATGCGCTCGCCGAGGCCCGCTTCGTGCTGATCTCCGCCCAGGCATCCGGATGCCGACCGCTGGGCATCCGACCCCACAGTCCGCGAGCAGCTCGAGGAGCTGCGCTCAGGTGGCTGGGAGCGTAGCTCGCGCGAGGCCGAGACGATCCCGCTGATCGACACCGGACGCTGCTCCCCGCCCCGGCGGAGCCCGCTGCCGGTGCTGATCTCGCCTGTCGTCGACGGACGCTTCGGTCGCGACCGCCGTGCTCGGTGTTCCCGCGCGCGACCGCACCGACGAGGTGATCGCCGGCCGGCTCGGCATCGACTTCCCGGAGAGCGCCAGCGAGAACGGCGCGAGCGACGGCAAAGCGGGCGCGAGCACGGGTGGCGCAGGCGGCGATCCCGTGGCGTTCGGCGCACGCCCGGCTGTGCGCTACCGCGCCGACGACTGCTCGATATCCCGCCAGCGCTCGTGGGGCACGCCGATCCCGATCGTCTACTGCGAGCAGTGCGGCGCCGTTCCCCTGTCGCGAGAAGCAGCTGCCGGTGCTGCTGCCGCTCGACATCAAGCCGACCGGCGCCGGCAATCCACTCGCCGAGCTCGAGGAGTTCGTCCAGACCACCTGCCCGCGCTGCGGCGGCCCCGCACGGCGCGAGACCGACACACTCGACTGCCACTTCGACGCGCTCTGGCTGTGGATCCCCGCGTGCGTACCGCCCGACGCGCGCGAGGAGTCGCTCGAGGAGATCCTCGCGCTGGCAGATCTGCGCCAGTGGCTTCCCTCCGAGCGCCTCGTCGCGGGCTCGGACAGCGGCAACTTCGTCTTCGACCAGCGGATCGTCACCAAGGCACTGCGCGACATCGGACCACTTGCGTTTCTCGGCGACGGCGAGCCGTTCGCCGGCTGCCTGTTCCACGAGATGGTGATCAGCGACGGGCGCAAGATGTCAAAGCATCTCGGCAACGTCGTCGACCCCGACGAGCTGATCGCCCGCTACGGCGCTGACACCGTGCGACTGGCGGTGCTCTACGCCGCCCGCCCCCAGCGGTCGCTCAACTGGAGCGACTCCGCGGTGCTGCGCTGCCACAGGTTCCTCACCCAGGTGTGGGAGTTCTCCCAAACAAAGCTTGCGCAGGCCAGCGCCGAGTCGCGAGCCACCGGCGAGGCGGGTGGACAGACTGCGGAGGGCGAGCCGCTCAGAGACACGACCGAGCACCTCCGGCTCAAACTCTCGCACGTGGTGCGAGGCCGCCGTGGAGAGGACCACCGAGGACATGGAGAGCCTGGAGATGCACAGCGCCGTGCGCAACGTCATGCGCCTGTTCGACCGCATCAAGGACTTCGAGAAGCGCGTACTCGCGCGCCAGGCGGAGCTGGGTCCGGCCGACAGCGATGCGCTGATCGAGGCGCTCACACTGCTCGTTCAGCTGCTCGGCCCGTTCGCGCCACACCTCTCCGAGGAGCTGTGGATCGCGTTCGGTCACGAGCGCTGACACACAGACGCCGTGGCCAGGCGTATCGTCTCAGGTACCGGCATGAGCCCTCAGACCGCCCAACCGCACTGATCGAGCCCACCGTCCCCCGGCAGCGGACGCGCTCATGCGCCACCGGCCTCGTCTGCCATCGCTGCGAGCACGCACTACCGCTCGAGCGACACCGTGTTCGCGTGCCCGGACTGCGGCAAGGGACTGGACATCGTCTACGACTACGAGCTGGCCGGCGAGCCACTTCCGGGACTTCCCCAGCTCCGAGCGCCCGCGAGAACATCTGGCACTTCGAGGAGCTGCTGCCGATCCTCGACGCCACCGCGCAGGCGCGCGTGGGACAGCACTCCGGCTACACGCCGCTGATCCGCGCCGACCGGCTCGGCGCCGAGCTGGGACTGAGCAACCTCTACCTGAAGGACGACTCCAGCAACCGGCCGAGCCTCTCCTACAAGGACCGCGTCGTCTCGATGTCGGTCGCGCGACTGCTCGAGCGCGGCAAGACCGAGATCGGCTGCGTCTCGACCGGCAACGTCGGCACGGCCGTCGCGTCGCTCGCCGCGAAGGCCGGGGTCGACGCGTTCATCTTCTATCCCAACCGCCTCGAGGAGATGAAGGCGCGCGCGTGCATGGCGCTCGGCGCGAAGGTCGTCCAGGTGCGAGGGCAACTACGACGAAGCCAACCGCCGCTGCCGCGAAGTCGCCGAAGCGACGGGCATGGACTTCGCCAACATCACGCTGCGCCCGTTCTACGCCGAGGGCGCGAAGACCGCGGCGTTCGAGATCGTCGAGCAGCTCGACTGGGACGCGCCCGACCACATCGTCAGCCCGGCCGCCGGCGGCACGCTCTCCTCGCGGATGCACAAGGGCCTCGATCGAGCTTGCAGCTGCTCGGCCTGTCCGAGACCGAGGGGACGCAGATCCACATCGCCCAGCCGAGCGGCTGCAACCCGATCGCCTCGGCGATCCTCGCCGAGGAGGCCGAGGTCATCCGGTGATGCCCGAGACCGCCGCGCACTCGCTCGCGATCGGCGCGCCCGGCGACGGCTATCTCGTGATCGACGCCGTGCACAAACGCGGCGGCACGGCCGCCTTCGCCTCCGACCCGGAGATCTTCGCCGGCATCGACCTGCTCGCGGCGACCGAGGGCCTGTTGACCGAGCCGGCCGGCGGCACGACGATCGCCGTGCTCGAGAAGCTCGCCGCGGCCGGGCGCTTCGCGCCCGACGACACGGTCGTCGCGCTGATCACCGGCAACGGGCTGAAGACGCTCGACGAGCACCCGCCGAAGGAGTGGCCGGCAAAGATCGACTGCGAGCTTCGAGTCGATGCTCGACGGCGCTCAGCGAGCTCAAGAGCACGCCCACGCTGATGCAGACGGCGCACGAGCAGCTGCGCGCCTGAGCGGTCGACACTAGAAAGGCCCCGCCGAAGCGGGGCCTTTCCTTAGCAAGTCGATAAGCGGGATCCTGTCGTTGAGCAGCCATCCATCTGAGCGGCCTACCTGGACCTCGGCGGGCAACCTGCAAGCGGTCCAAACTGACCTTGCATCGAGTGGGGTTTACCGAGCCGCCGCGTCACCGCGACGCTGGTGCGCTCTTACCGCACCGTTTCAACCTTGCCTGTGAGCCGTTCACGTGGGACGGCCCCATCGGCGGTTTGCTTTCTGTTGCACTTTCCCGCGGGTTTCCCCGGGTCGATTCCTCGACCACCCTGCCCTGTGATGTCCCGACTTTCCTCGAGGACCTTGCGATCCCCGCGGCTGCCTGGCTTGCACAGGCCAATTTAGCCCCTCAGACGCTCCTAAGCAAGCCCACCACGCGTCCGAGCACCTTGACCTCCTTGCTGCGGATCGGCTCCATCGTCTCGTTCTCCGGCTGCAGGCGGATGTGATCGGATTCGCTGAAGAAGCGCTTCACGGTCGCCTCCTCGCCCAGCAATGCCACGACGATGTCGCCGTCCTGCGCGGTGTCCTGGGAGTGCACCACCACTAAATCGTCCTCCAGGATGCCCGCGTCCTTCATCGATTCGCCGCGGATCTGCAGCAGATACTCGCCGTCCCCCCCGCCCGCAACCTCGGGCACTGATACGTAGTCCTCGATGTTCTCCTCGGCGAGCATCGGTGCTCCCGCCGCCACTGAGCCCAGCAGTGGCAGGCTGTCGGCGACGCGCGATCCCGCGTAACGCGCTCTCCACTGCGCCGCCAACCGCACGATCGACGCGGTCGAGCAGCTCGATCGCGCGCGGCTTGGAGGGGTCGCGCCGCAACAGGCCGATCTTCTCCAGGTTGGCCAAATGTGCGTGCACGGTCGAGGAGGACGCGAGACCCACCGCCTTGCCGATATCGCGCACCGTGGGCGGATAGCCGTACTTGGCCGAGTACTTGCGAATGAAGTCGAATATCTCCTGCTGGCGTTTGGTCAGATCCATATCTGCTGGGCTCCCTGTGGGGGTTGAGGGATTGACGATTAGCTGAGATTGGCCTGAAACGAACACGTGTTCGTAGACTAGCGCCGGGCGTGGACAGATGCAAGCACCGCCAACCGCGAACGGCATCGGGGACGATCACCCGGGGCTATACTCGCCAGCTCTGCGGCCGTGGCGGAATTGGTAGACGCGCAAGGTTGAGGGCCTTGTGGAGAATTTTCTCCGTGGTGGTTCGAGTCCACTCGGCCGCATTGGAAAGCCCTGCTAAGCGGGGCTTTTCTTCTGTCGAGAGGGGATTGCCAGACCTCGGGCGAGAAAGTCGCGGAGGGGCATCGTGAGCTGCTCGGGCTGGTCCTCTGAGATCGGGGTGCGGAGTCGGCGATCTCGATCCAGGCGCCCTCTGTGGCAGCAGCTGAGCGAGGCGAGGGCCGTGCTCGATTGGCATCAGACGGTCCTCGCCCTGCCCATACGACGAGCGGGACGCTCGATGTAGCGCAGCGATACGCAAATCGACACGTACGGGATACGCAGGACCGGCAGGATCGCACCGTTGCGATATAATGCTTGCCGGCAAGCAACTATGGAGGGCCACGCTCCACCCTGATGGCGGCAGTCAGCAAAACCCCAAATGCGCCCGGCGTCGGTCCCGATTCGCTGGAGCCCGATCCAGCCGTACGATTCGGTCCCAATTCGCTGGAGCCCGACTCCACCACACGGTTGCGAACCGTGATCGGCAAGCTCTCGCGGCGCCTGCGCCCGACTGTGACCGGCTCGGGACTGACCCCCTCCCAGACCTCGGTGCTGTTCACAATCGTTCGCCTCGGACCACTCAGGCTCTCCGAGGTCGCCGAGCTCGAGAGCCTGAATCCGACGATGCTCTCGCGGATCACTGCCCAGCTCTGTGACTCAGGACTGATCAAGCGTTCGGCTGACCCCAGGAACCGTCGCTCCGCAGTCGTCCAGGCAACCGCCGCCGGGCGGCGGACGCGCGAGCGCATCCATCGCGAGCAAACGCGAGCCCTGGCCACTCATATCGAGGAGCTCGACGAGCGCCAGCGTCAGGTGCTGTGGGAGGCGCTTCCGGTGCTCGAGGAGCTGGCCCAGCGGCTCCCCGGCGGGCGCCCCGCGCCAGGCGCGCGCCGGTGACGCGCCTGATCGGCGTCGGGCGAGTGACCTTCGCGGCGCTCGCCATTCCCAACTACAGGCGTTATATGGCAGGCCAGTCCGTGTCGCTGATCGGCACCTGGATGCAGATGGCCGCCCAATCCTGGTTGGTGTTGAGCATCACCGGCTCCTCCACCACGCTTGGGTTGATCGTGGCCCTGCAAACCCTGCCGGTGCTGCTGCTCGGACCCTACGGTGGCGTGATCGCCGACCGCGTCGATAAGCGCCGGTTGATGGTGATCCTGCAAATGGCCATGGGATTGCAGGCGCTGATCTTGGGGGCACTCACCGTGACCGGCGCCGTGCGCCTGTGGGAGATCGGCGCCTTGGCGGCGCTGCTGGGACTCAACAACGCCTTCGAGAACCCCGCGCGACAATCGTTCATGCTCGAGCTGGTCGGACCCGCGAGCCTGCGCAACGCCGTCAGCCTCAACTCCGTGCTCGTCAATCTCGCGCGCGTGCTCGGCCCGGCTGTTGCCGGCATCCTGATCGCCACGGTCGGAGAGGGTGTCTGCTTCCTGATCAACGCCGCCAGCTTCGTCGCGGTGGTCGCGTCGCTCCTGACTCTCGACCGCGGCGCCATCAACCCGAGCCCGCCGAGCGGGCGCGAGCCGGGACAGTTGCGAGAGGGCCTGCGCTACGTCAGGCGCACCCCCGAGCTGGGCGTGCCGCTGCTGATGATGGCCCTGGCCGGTTGCCTGGCATACGAGTTCCAGGTGAGCCTGCCGGTGATGGCGCGCCAGGGACTGCATGTCGGTGCGACCGGCTTCGGCTTCATGACCGCCGCGATGGGTGTCGGCGCCGTCGTGGGAGGTCTGTTCGTTGCGACGAAGGGGAAGACAGGCCTGCCCACCCTGGTGACGGCGTCAAGCGCCTTCGGCATCGTGCTGTTGTTCGCGGCCCTGGCGCCGAGCCTCCCCGTCGAGCTCCTCGCGCTTGCGCTCGCCGGCGGAGCGAGCATCTCGTTCATGTCCACCGGCAACTCCACGTTGCAGCTCGGTGCTGCGCCGGGCATGCGCGGTCGCGTGATGTCGCTGTGGTTCGTCGCCTTTCAGGGCTCCACGCCGATCGGCGGACCGATCATCGGCTGGGTGATGGGCTGGGCCGGCGCGCGGGCGGGTCTCGGCGTCGGAGGGGTTACTTGTCTGCTGGTGGCGCTGCTGGGGCTACTCGCCGCGCGGCGCCTCGCGGGACACGACTCGGCGGTGCAGCAGAGACCAGAGGAGCAGGGACGTCTGCCACCTCACCGCACAGCCGTCGAGGCGTGAAGGTGAGCGACGGGGCTCGAACCCGCGACCGCCGGAACCACAATCCGGAGCTCTACCAGCTGAGCTACGCCCACCACGGACAGCCGCGAAGTCTAGCGTCGCTTCAGGGATCGCCTCATGACTGACTGCGCTCGAGCGAGCTGAGCGTTTCTTCGGCCAGCGTAAGCGAGCCGCTCGGGGAGAGCTCGGGGCGGCGCGCGGCGACAAGCCGCCAGGCTTGCAACAGCGCCCCCGGATCAGGGCCCAGCAGGGCCAGCAGCCCGGGCTCGCAAGCCTCGCGTGGCGCCGATGAACCGCTTGCGGCCTCCCTCGTGGCGGCTGCGACCGTCGCGCCAGCGGCCTGCTTGGCCTGCGCCAGCACGCGCTCGGTAACGTCCTCGCCCTCACGCAAGGCGGTCCGCCAACCGCGTCCCATCGAGAGCCGCTCGATCGGTATCAGCGGGCCTTCGAGGATCGTCAATGTGGCCTGGTGGGGAGTCCATTTGAGTTCTCCGTACTCGAAGACTTTCTCGAGTGTCCACGGCTCAACGACGGCGCGGAGCTCCTGCTCGGACAGATTGAACCGATTTACGTTGCGGGGGAACTGGCGCAGCTCTAGGTGATACACGCGCCCAAGGCTCCCACGTCGCCACCGGCCGTGTCCAGACGCGCACGCATGACCGCGACGGCCTCGGGATTGGCGTCGATCAGCACATACCGGCGACCGAGCTGCGTGGCCACCGCGCCCAGCGTGCCGCTGCCGGCGAAGCAGTCCAGGCACCAATCACCCGGGCGCGTGGAGGCCTGGACCATGCGGCGGATGATCCCCTCGGGCTTCTGGGTCGGGTAGCCGGTCTTCTCATGCCCACTCGTCGGCACGATCGTGTGCCACCAGACATCCGTTGGCAGCTTTCCCCGCGCGGCCTTCTCCGCCGTGACGAGCCCTGGCGCCATATACGGCTCGCGATCGACCTCGGCGGAGTCAAAGAAGTACGCGGCTGGATCCTTGACGTAGACGAGGATCGTGTCGTGCTTGGCGGGCCAGCGCCGCTTCGCACGGGCGCCGTAGTCGTAGGCCCAGATGATCTCGTTGAGGAAACCCTCTCTGCCAAAGATCTCGTCGAGCAGCAGCTTGCAGTAGTGCGCCTCTCGGTAGTCGATGTGGAAATAGAAGGTTCCGCTCGCGGCCAGCAGTCGGTGCGCTTCGCGTAGACGGGGCTCGAGGAACGCGAGGTAGTCGTCGAACTCGTCGAGATACGAAGACTCGGCGAGCAGACGCGTCTTGTAGCGGCGACCGACGAACCCGGTGCGGTCACCGTTCTCGTCGGGTGTGGTCTGGAGGGTCCTACGCAGCTGCTCCTTGCCGGTGTTGAACGGGGGGTCGATGTAGATCAGCTGAAACGCTTCATCTGCAAATGAGCTGAGCAGGGAGAGGTTGTCCCCGAGCAGGATCTCGTTCTCCGCGGGCTGGCGTTGGCCCTCGGGAACCACATCGGTATCGGGGTGGCGTTGGTCCTCGGGCATCGATGCGCCAGGTTGGACCTCGATCAAACCATCAAGCCCAGGTCGAGGCTTTGGTCCGGTTGCTGCTTGAGCCTGTCGGGCGGAAGCAGCGACAGAAGCTTCTGAAGCTGCAACGGGCGCTGAGCACATGATGACTATGCACCGGATGACCTTAGCCGTCAAGACGCGCTGGGGTTCGCAGTTCGATCAAGCTCCGGGGCGGTCGGCACGACCCGCGAACCTGGATCGACTGGTTGAGGAGCTTATGGAGCCGGTAAGTCGACAAGCCCGGCGAAGGGCGGCTGAGGCGATCCGCCAAACAGGCCGTTGAGACTGTTCGATTCCTCGTAGCTCCACCATTTAGACGAAGGTCGAACCCCGGTTCTCCAGAAGGAGGCCGGGGTTTCGGCGTCTGGGGATCGTGCGGAGCGGATCAGGCGGCTGATCGAGGCGCTGATGACCGTTTGAGTCTCGCTACGGTCGCTCGACAAGTCCGGCGGAGGGCTTTGCGGGCGATCCGCAGAGCCTAGCCGGTGGCGTTCCCAGTCGACCGGGGACCGGCCGCACCTTGCGGCTGGGACGCGCGGTCGATTATGCCCGCGGCGATCTGCTCGGGAGTCGGCCCGCGGCGGTTGGTGCCGACCTTCTGGTTGCCGTTGGCGGCCATACTGAGCGTGATTGTGTTCTCAGGCTCTTCCGCCGTAGGACGGAGTCCGGCGCGCGCGCGGTCGCGTGCCGCCTTGTCTGCCTTCACGGCTGCATCCTGGTGTTCGCGCTGTGTACGCTTAGCCGCGTTAGCCTTCATGGCGCGCTGGATGTCGTCTGGCGTGGCGAGCGATTCGATTTCGGCCGTGAGCGCCTCGTGCTCGGCTTCATGGGCTGCCTTCCGCGCCTTGACCGGCCCA
The DNA here is from genome assembly GCA_963822625.1 of uncultured Solirubrobacterales bacterium. GTDB lineage: Bacteria > Actinomycetota > Thermoleophilia > Solirubrobacterales > Solirubrobacteraceae > Palsa-744. Next base: position 234,709 of record CAWGIH010000003.1, read on the forward strand.
AGCGCAGGACCCTCAGCCAGCCGGCCAGCCTGAATGCCCGCACGGATCGGTATCGGAGTAGAGGCAGTCCGCGTTGGGGCGGCCCTTTGCCTGACATGGGCCAGCGCCGACCTGAGCTCCTGGGGAACGAATCGAAACGGGCGGCCCTCGGTGCGCTCTCCCATCAGCTCGAGGATCACGTTGTCGGTGGCGATCTGGTGGTCGAGATGGCGTTGATGGAGGCGCTTATTGGCAATCCACGCCCATCGCAGCTCGGCGTCCTTGCGCTTTAGCAGGCGCGTGGCATTGATCGAGTAGAGCGCCAGAAGCGCTATTACCACGACGCAAGCACCAACCGCAAACGCCGGAAGTGCCAAGCTCGCCAGGACGACAGCACCCGCTGCCGGGACGAGCACCTTCAGTAGAGCAGCCGTGAGGTATCGCTTCGCCCAATCTAGAGCGCGCACCTTCAGGCGCGTGTACAGGACGCGCGCCTCGTCCTCGGCAAGCTGTAGAGGGTCCATGTCGCTGGCCATATGAGATAGGAGATATCACATAGCGAGGACGGCCTTGGTTACGGAATCGCCGGTAGATCGGGACAGTTGCAAAGCTTGCGTACTGTCTTGGCCGGGGCACATACTGAGGGCATGGATCACGAGTTTCAACCGACTGAAGAGCAGCAGGCGATCCTTGCGCATGATCCGAACAACCATGCTCGCGTACTGGCTGGTCCGGGTACTGGAAAGAGCGCCACAATGGTCGCCTTGCTTGATCGGCTGCTGGCCGCCGAGGACGCTCCGAAGGTAAGGCTGCTTACGTTCACGCGAGCTGCTACGGCTGAGCTGGCCGAGAAGGTCGCTACTCATCCGGTCGTTGCGGCAGAGCGTCCAAGCACGGTCCACTCGTTTGCGATCTCGGTCCTGCTTCAGAACCCAAGGGCCGGTGATTTTCCCCAGCCGTTGCGGATAGCGGACGATTGGGAGCGCGATCATGTCGTCTACCCGACTTTGGCTCATCTCGCAGGTGTTCGTAAGGACCGTATTGACCGGCTCGTAAGGGAGATGGCCGCCGACTGGGAGGCCCTTGCACCCGAGGAGGACCCAAAGGTTGATCCTGCTGATAGGAGCCGCTTCCTCGGCTGCTGGAATGAGCATCGGGATATCTATGGGTACACGCTATTGGCGGAGCTTCCCCACGCCCTCCTCGAAACGCTGCGCCAGCAGACAGACATTCAGGGCGTGGATTACGACCTCATCCTCGTGGACGAGTATCAAGACCTCAATGCTTGCGATCTAGAGGTTCTTCGCCTATTGGGAGAGCGAGGAGCTTCCATCATCGGCGCAGGTGACGATGACCAGTCCATCTATTCCTTCCGTAAGGCCGCACCAGAGGGCATCCGTCGCTTTCTCCAAGACTTTCCCGGCGCATCCGACTATACGCTGTCGGTAACGCAACGCTGTGGCAGTAAAGTTATCGAATGGGCTAACTCGGTTATCCAAGGTGATCCCCGTCGTCCGAGAGATCGCCAAGTGCTGAGGAGTGCGCCCGGATCACCGGGCGGCGAGGTTGCACTTCTGTCATTTGCTGGCCAAGCAGCGGAGCCAAAGGGCATCGCGGAGCTCGTCAAGCATCTAGTAGAGGATGAGCAGCTTGCCCCATCGGACATTCTCATTCTCCTCCGGGCCGATCGGTATGGCGTTTTAGCGACCCCATCAAGACCCAGCTCGCCGAGCGAGACATCCCGTGCTCCGACCCCGACGTCATCAAGCGAATGCTGTCTGAGCCAAGCAACAGGAGGTTGCTAGAGTTCTTCCGCCTCGTCGAGAACGGCAGTGACTCGCTAGCGTGGGCATCTCTTCTTTGCCTCACCGATGGAATCGGCCGTAGCTTTACCGACAGTATTTACTCTCGTACTCAGAGCTCGGGCAAACAGTTCGGCGAGGTGCTTCTGGAGGCGCATAGCGAAGACTTCCCGGGAACAGCGACCGCTCCGGCAAACAAGGCGCGCACTCTCATCACAGGAGCTCTGAGTTGGCTGAGCGAGCACCCGCCACCAGATGAGCGCCCTGAAAACGGGTGGGCAGCATGGATACTAGAAAACTCAGGTGACCAGACTGTCCCGGCACCGAGCGACGAACTTAGAGACCTCCTTCTCGAGCTTGACGAGATGGCAGAACCGAAACAGACGTTAGGACGCTACCTCGGCCAGATTACGCCGCTTGGGAAAGATCTCGCCGCCGCAAAGGGTGACGGCGTGCGAATCATGACGATGGCGAATGCAAAGGGTCTGACGGTCAAGGCAACGATCATTGCCGCTCTCGAGCAGGGCATCGTACCGATGCCCGAATGCGATACGAGCGAGGAGCGACGATTGCTGTATGTAGCGATGACTCGCTCTAAGCAATACCTCTATGGGACTTGGGCGAGAAGACGCAGCGGACCAACGGCTCGGTCAGGACGACCACAGGTGCAAGATATGCGACGCATTTCGAGCTTCTTACAGGATGGGCCGGTCCCTTCGACAGATGGTGCAGCGTTTATTAGAAGCCGGTCAGGATCGGACCAATCAGCACCGTAACTCGTTACTAGTCGATACACGTCGCACAAGCGGCACTGTACGTCGCTGCGAGCCCCAGGGCGCGACCCGGTTGGCGCCGAGCGAGGTCTGTTGAGCTCACGCGGCGAGCCTCGCAACCTCGGGTAATCCTGTCCCTCCGCTCCATGTCTTGACCAGGGTGTCGGAAGCGACTAAGTTGTCCGCCATGAGACGCATGTTCGCGCTAGTGGCGCTCATGCTCGCGACTGCTGCCGCGCTGTCGCCAGTTGCAGCAGCGCGTGCGGAAACTAGAGGTCAAGTAGTGTCGGTGCCCGTACTTGCGCGGCCGCTAGCGGCCGTGACGATTGCGAACGCGGGGGGTAGTGACGATGAAATCACTCCGGTCGACATAGCCCAGGACGCGATCCAAGGCTTCTTTGTGGTTTTCGGGGTCGGCGGCGGCCTCTGGATCACAAAAAAGGTAGAGGACAAAAAAAAGTCGCTCCGAGACCATCGACGAGGCCGTCACCGTCTGCCAAGCCGTCATGAGTGATGTGAACCGTTTGATTGCGAATGACCGGAGTCCTGCTGATCTCTTTCGGCTTGAAAGTGATATGCAGTCGGCGCTTACCTTGAGCAGGCGACTGCCAGCGTCGATGATGCGGGTCCGGATCAATGACTTCATTAGCCTCGCGAGGCCGGTACTGCGGGGAGAAGCTGCCCTCACACCGGAGCTGGTAAAGCAGGCAGCATCGGCGTTCGAGGCGGTGCGAGTCGCAGGCGACGACTTGCGACGGAGAAGGCGCTACCGAACAATATAGTTCGCCGAGGCGCACAGCGACACAGTGCGCCGACTTGCCGCAGCCGCTAGCCAGCCGTTGTGACCGGTTTGCGCCGCACAATCGGCGTTGGATGACCTTCTGATGCTCTGACGTAGGATACGGGCATGGGTCAATCATCGGACTTCTCGGGGCTGTGATAGGTGCAATTGGCGCAGGCAGCGTCGCTTGGTGGTCGCAACGCAACTCGGCACGCTCACATGGTCGGCGAGCAGCGCGGGTCTTGCTTGGAGAGACCACCGCACTACACGCTAGGCTCCGCCGAGCATGTGACGAACAGGAAGTACTGCCTGATGTTGGAGAGATCCTTCTTATGACTTGGCGAGACAACAAGGACTTGGGCGAGCTGCCATTCAATAAGTGGCGGCTAGTTACGGCGAGGGTGCACGATCTCAACATGCTCACGATGACTGCCCAAGTGGTGTCACGATCAGGATGGTCAGAAACACACTGGCCGCATATGAGAGCCTCTCCAGCCTTCTCCTAGAGATCGAGGGCGCACTAGTCAGCGTGAGCCGTTAGTCTGGAAAGGTCGCACAACCGGTACTCCGCGAAGCATCGGCGTAGCGTATCGAGCTGTCAACGACTTCGCCCTGGACTTATGGGTGCTTCTCCTCCACCACAATACGGGCTCGAAGGCGCGGACGATAAACAGCATAGACGTCGCAACTAGGATGGAGCTCCGCCGTACGAGCAGTCAGTTGACGCATTAGTACAGGATCAGGCCATTCCGGGCTTGCTAACTCGCCGGTAGCTCGCGCAATGAAGTCGTCAAAGTACTCGACCACGCTAACGGCGGTCTCCCTGTCTATGTGACCTTTAAGGGTATGTATATGACGGGCTCGGGCCTCGACGCTCATATGTTGCGAGCGTGGAAATCGGGTGACCCATGCGGCGGTCGCAAACTTCTCAAGCTGATCGCGAGTCATGGGAGCGAGGCGATTAGCGACGAGTTGCAGCCGTAGCTGAAACTCGATCGAGATCTCGGTTGCTGGCGCCCCATCTGGGCACGAAATCAGAAGGCCCTTTGCAGTAGCACGCGTCGCGACCCGGCCTTCCTCACAACGCGTGAGACACGGCCGAACGGCCGGAATAGGGTCCGTATTTATAGAGCTTCCAGCTAAACCCAAACGGAACTCCGAGCAGCTCCTGCGCGACAAATGCGGCCTTCTGCACATGTGTTTGCCCGCAGCATCCTGTCGGCCTGGCTCTACTGAGCTGCTGAGCCAGCGCCGCAACAAGTCTCACTGAGAGCTGTTCGGAATCCGACAACACGCGCCCAATATGGACTGTCGACCGGACGTATCTTCCAGGGATCGCAATCTCCCTGCAAATAGGCTCAATCGTCTTCAGGAGTGCTAGCCCGGAGGATCTTCGAGGCATTGTGCCTTACGAGTACGCGCGCACCGGCCATCGCACAGCCTGTATTGAGTGATCAGATCCCCCGCGATGCCAGTGACAGCTGATTTCCGCGGGCACCGCCTGCGTTGTGGCGACCTCAGCCTATCCCGGCATGGGTATTGGTCCTTCTCCAGTCAGAAGCTCTCTGCTTAAAATGATCTGATCGCGTCCGATAAAGCGCCCGATCAATAATAGACCGGCATCATGTATCTGAGCCCCAGCGTGACTGGCGCATGCATCTTGCACGACGATGGGTCGAATGGCGCGATCGGTGTACTCGAACAGGTCGATCACCGTTGCCAATACACAACCGTCGGTGGCGATACCGCACACCACGATGTCCGTCCAAGGCTCCCGCTTAAGGTCTTCAAGGAATCGACCAACCAAGCACGAGTATGATCGCTTGCGATAAGTCGTAGCGTGCTCACTGATGTCTGCCAACCCAGGGCAAATAGCGATCTCTGACTCGCTTGTGAGACGACGCCAATTGAGAAGGCGGTCCCACTGACTATTCACCTCGTTGGTGAACTGTGACATATACACAGGTGCGCGACTCTCTAGCCATCGACTAGCAAGCGCATGTACGACCGGGACAACGTGACGTGACTTATCGTTCACAAAGCCATTTTGTACGTCCACGATGAGTAGGGGTGCAGTGGTTGGCATTGAAGACTCCTTTACTGAGGTGATTATCTGCCCGTTGCCTCGATTGCACTATCGACGAGTTTGACGATGCGACTGGTGCTGACCAAGGCTTCGCGCAGCAGGCGAACCGCTGTGTGCTCTGTGGGCCACGGGCGCTGTAGCTTGCCTAGCACCTGGCGCATGAAGCGTGCACCGTACATGTCGCTTACAAATGTGCCGCTTGCCTCTGTATTACTAACGTAACACCAAAAGGCTTGAAATTGGAGCTCAAACTCTACAAGCGCGGTGGCGGTGGTGATACCAGCATCGGTGATTGGCAAAATTGAAACGCCTGCCCAGGACGCGGCCCCAAAGTGACTGTTGGTGAGCGAAAAGTCGGATACGTCATAAGAGACTCAGGCGAGTTGAGTAGACTGGCAGCGCGATCATCGGCACTTGCGGGCGAGTCATGATCCGAAACCAGGACACTTGGCATTGCCAGGATCTGATTGGCCCTGCTTCGCGTCTGCGTGGTCTCCCACGGTAGGTCGTTGACTATGAACGCGGACAAGCAGTACGGTTCATGGTCGATAGAACCCAGGTCCAGGCCGAGAGCACCGAGATGGTCGACCGTTGCCGTCGCACACCGCTCAATTTGTGTACGACGCCAAGTGGCGATTGCCGCCAGACCCTCAGTGCGGAGGATGTGCCGCTCGTGAAGGACCACCACGCGAAATGGGAAGCAATGCAGCACGGCGTCATCGGCCGCTCCGACGATGGAGCCCAGGCGAGGCACAAAGTCATGCGGATCCGGGACGTGACACGTTATCTCGGACGGCACCGCGGATACGAGCAGAGGAAAAAAGAGGTGGGCAGTGACCGCAACCGCTTCCTCCGGCAGTGCGGGTCGTGGCGACACCTTGACCTTGGCCTCACGGAGGAGATGGATACCTCACTATGCGTTCCAAGCGCGGAGTCGAGCGCCTCCACTAGCTCCGGGCTCGGCGAAGTCTCGCCACGCTCGACCGAAGATAGGTGTTGCGCCGAGGTACCTGTCGGCAAGCCGGCGACCCGTAGCTTGCTTCCCAGCGCCTTCAGGGTAAGTCGGGCAGCTTTGCGGTGCTGGCGGATACGAGAGCCAAGATCGTGTCGCGAGTTCGATGTGGCCACGTCGTCCACCGTATCTCCTCGGCTGAGTTCTGCCAATAGGGGGAATCGTCTGCGCATCGGCAGAGCGGCGGTACGTTCCGGCGATGCCCTGAGCGGAAGCGACCAAACCATTGGACAGATCTCCTACTCGCGTGCTGCTCTTACAGGTGGAGCAACCCAGAGTGAGACAGATGGAGGCGTCGATGAGTATAGGACCGGGGAGCGACGACGGAGTGAGGCCATGCGACGCGGAGATC
>CAWGIH010000004.1:0-78663 GCA_963822625.1 uncultured Solirubrobacterales bacterium
CCCCTTTGCGAAGCGCCGCAAGCGATGCTCGTCTGAGGCGACGCAGTACCTCCACATCGCACCACTCTCGCTCGCTGGGGTGGGCAGGCACAGGCCGCAGCTCTCCCCGAACCAGCTGGTCGGCGCGCTCGAGCTCGCGCAGGACCGAGCTCGCGTCCAGGCCATAGCGGGCGTGGAGCTCATCGGTCCTGAATGGCCCATGTGTGCGGGCGAACCGCGCGAGCAGCACGCGCAGCGCGTCGGGCACGTCTTCCAGGAATGCCTCGGGCAGACCCCCGGGCGGCACAGCGCCGAGCGCGTCGCGGTACAGCCCGGCCTCATCCGCCGCCACGTAGCGCTCCTCCCCGCCCACGCGCAAGCGGATCGCGCGGCGTTCGCGCTCCAGCTCTCCCAGCATGGCAACGTGGTCGACCCCGTCGAAGACGCGCACCGCCACCTCCTCCGCGGTCAGGTCGCCGACGCGGCGCAGCACGTCGTGCAGTCCATCGCGGCTCGTCGCCCGGGTGATCTCCGAGCGGCACTGCAAGTCCTGCTCGACGCGCTCCAGCGCTCCAGGATCGATCAGCTCGCGCAGCTCCTCCTGCCCCAGCAGCTCGCGCAGCAGATCACGGTCGAGTGACAGCGCCGCCGCGCGGCGCTCGGCGTTCGGCGTGTCGCCCTCGTACATGTAGCTCGCGACGTAGTCGAACAGCAGCGAGGAGGCAAACGGCGAGGCAGTCGGGGTCTCGACCTCGACGAGCGAGATCTCGCGCGTGTGTAGAGCGCGCAGCAGCTCCTGCAGTCCCGGCACATCGAGCACATCGCGCAGGCACTCGCGATAGGTCTCGAGGATGATCGGGAAGTCCGCGTAGCGCTTGGCGACCTCGAGCAGGTTCTGGGACTTCAAGCGCTGCTGCCACAGCGGCGTGCGTCTGCCGGGATACGCGCGGGGAATCAGCAGTGCCCTGCCGGCGTTCTCGCGAAAGCGCGCGCCGAACAGCGCCGAGCCACCAAGCTCGGCCGTGAGCATCTGCTCGAGCTCCTCAGGCTCGATCAGCACTAGCTCGGCGGCGCAAGGAAATGACTCGAGGTCGTCGCCATCGAGGTCGGGGAGGTGCAGGACGATCCCGTCGTCGGCGGAGATCGCGTCGGCCTCTAGATCGAAGCGCTCGCGGATGCGCGCGCTGAGAGCGAGCGCCCAGGCCGCGTGCACACGCCCGCCATAAGGAGACAGGATGCACAGCCGCCAGTCGCCGATCTCGTCGCGAAAGCGCTCCACCACGATCGTCTGCTCGCTTGGCAGCACGCGTGTCGCGGCCTGCTGCTCGCGCAAATAGGCAATCAAATTGCGTGCTGCGCGCGGGTCGAGGTCGTAGTCGCGCTCCAACGTCGCCGGCTCCTGCTCCACGGCCCAGCGCGAGAACGCGCCGATCGCTTCACCCAGCTCCTTCGGGCGCCCGACCGAGTCGCCCTTCCAGAACGGCACCGCCCCGGGTGCTCCCGGCGCCGGGGTGACGATCACGCGATCGCGGCCGATTTCCTCGATCCGCCAGGTCGAGGCGCCCAGCAGGAACGCCTGCCCCGGGCGAGCCTCGTAGACCATCTCCTCGTCGAGCTCCCCGACCCGCCTGCCATCTGGGAGGGTCACGGCGTAGAGGCCGCGGTCGGGGATCGTGCCGGCGTTGGCGATCGCGAGTTGGCGCGAGCCCTTGCGCGCGCGGATCGTGCCGGCCACGCGATCCCACACGATCCGCGCGCGCAGCTCGCCAAACTCCTGCGAGGGATAGCGCCCGTCGAGCATGTCGAGCACGTTCTCGAGCAGCTCGCGCGAGAGCTCGGCGTAGGAGTGGGTGCGGGTGAGGAGGGCGTACAGGTCGTCGACAGCGACCCCGGCATCCTCGGACGGCCCGTCTGACGCATCTGAGGCGGCTGCGGCGCCGGCGCTGGACTCGGCGGAGACGGCGATCGCGACAATCTGCTGGGCCAAAACGTCCAGCGCGTTGCGCGGCACGACCGTCGGCTCAATCTTGCCTTCGTGCATGCGGCGAGCGACAACGGCGCACTCGAGCAGGTCGCCCCGGAACTTGGGAAAGATCCGCCCCCTGCTGACCTCTCCCACCCCGTGACCGGCGCGGCCGATGCGCTGCAGGCCGCGCGCGACCGACTTCGGTGACTCGATCTGCAGGACGAGGTCGACGGCGCCCATGTCGATCCCGAGCTCGAGCGAGCTGGTGGCAACGAGGCAGGGGAGCTCGCCCTCCTTGAGCAGCTCCTCGACCTTGGTGCGCTCCTCGCGAGCGAGTGAGCCGTGGTGGGCGCGAGCAATGTCGGCGGACGCGGGATGCGCGGGCTGCTCATCCGCCGCTCGATTGTGCTCGGCGCCCTCCTCGCGGGCGGCGAGCTCGTTCAGGCGCAGCGCGACACGCTCGGCGGAGCGACGGTTGTTGACAAAGATGATCGTCGAGTTGTGTTCTCTCACCAACTTCAGCAGCTCTGGATAGATCGCCGGCCAGATTGATCCGCGAGTGGACTCCCCGCCGGCGACGGGCTCAAGTGGATCGTGTTCGGGCTCCCCAGGCGGGGTCGCTGCACCGGGTTCGGCCATCGACTCGACGGGCACCTCGATCCGTAGGTCGAGTTGCTTGCGGGCGCCGGCGTCGATGATCGTGACTTCCCGCTGCGGCCCGACGAGGTAGCGGCCGATCTCCTCGAGCGGGTTCTGCGTGGCACTGAGACCGATGCGCTGGACTGGGCGCCCGGCTTGTGCCTCGAGGCGCTCCAGGGTCAGCGCCAGGTGTGAGCCGCGCTTGGAGTGCGCAACCGCGTGGATCTCATCGACGATCACCGCCTGCGCCCCACTGAACATCTCTTTCGCGCGCGAGGTGAGCATCAGGTAGAGCGACTCCGGTGTCGTGATCAGGATGTCCGGTGGATTGCGCAGCATCGCCGCGCGCTCACGCTGGGACGTGTCGCCCGTGCGGATACCAACGCGCACGTCCTGGGGTGGGTGGGCTCCTATTCCACGCAACGGCGTGCGGAGGTTGCGCTCGATGTCGTAGGCAAGCGCCTTCAGGGGGCTGACGTAGACGACCCGCACGCGCCCGGGGGCGTTGCCGGGCGTGGCGGCGTTTGGAGGGCTGGCGTTGGTGGTGGTCTCGTGGGAAGTGGCGTTGTCGGTGCTCAGGCGATCGAGCGCCCAGAGAAAGGCCGCCAGCGTCTTGCCAGAGCCGGTGGGAGCGGAGAGCAGGACGTGCTCGCCGCGCGCGATTGCCGGCCATGCCTGCGCCTGGGCCGGCGTGGGCTCGGCAAAGGCCTGCTCGAACCACGCGCGCGTGCGTGGACTGAAGCTGGACAAGGGCATCCAGCGAGGCTAGCGCGCTGTCCTCGAGCGGGCATCTTGCTTGCACAGTGGCTTGGGCGGTGGGTTGTGGCTGCTTGCGCGGTGGGTCGCGCTCTGCTCGTTCAGGGCTGCTTGCGCGGTGGGTCGCGCTCTGCTCGTTCAGGGGTCGCGCTGGTGCCTGCAGCGAGCCAGGTGCAATTTATTTTGTTCACTCAAATAAACCTAAATAACGGAACATCGACAGGCTGCCCGCCCCCACATTTGCCACTGTTTCCAGTCATGCCCTTTTGATGTTTCCAGCCGTAGCTGCAACACCGAGAAGTATGATGACCGGCAAGACATGGGGTCCCAAAATGGGAATAGTCATCAGAACGAGAACAGGAACCGACTAAATGGCTCGACCTAAATCAATTAATTCTAAATATACAAAAACTCCGGCGGAGCCAGCCTGGTCTGTTCCGAGTCTGCGTGAACCTCGCTACTCGCAGTCACTCGAGCGTGGACTTGCGATTCTTGCCTGCTTCACACCCGAGCGCCCTGTCCTCGGGATCGCCGATATTGCAGATGATCTGGGGATGTCTCGCTCGACCACCCATCGTTATGTGATCACGCTCGTCGCCCTCGGTTACCTCGAGCAGGGCGCCTCGCGCAAGTATCGTCTCGGGCTGAAGGTCACCGATCTCGGCATGGCTGCGCTCAACTCGACCGGCCTGCGCGAGCATGCGCATGAGTACCTCGAGGAACTGCGTCAGCGTACCTCCTACACGACCAACCTCGCCGTGCTCGACGGCACCGAGATCCTGTATGTCGATCGCGCTCGCTCCTTCCGCCGCGGGCAGAGCAAAATCGACCTCGGCCTGCACCCCGGATCGCGCCTGCCGGCTTACTGCACTGCGATGGGCAAGTTGCTGCTGGCTTACCTGCCCGAGAACGAACAGGGTGAGTTGCTCACGGAGATGAAGTTGACCAAGCAGGGTCCCAACACGATCACCTCAAAGAAAGCGCTGCTCACCGAGCTCGATGAGATTCAGTCCGAGGGCTTTGCCGTCAACGATGAGGAGCTCGCGCCTGAATTGCACTCGATCGCCGCTCCCGTGCGCAACGAGGCGCGCGAGGTTGTCGCCGCCGTCAACTTGGCGGCGCACACCTCGATGATCTCGCTGTCTGAGCTCGTCGACGCACTCAGCCCGCACCTGATCTCGACCGCCGATCGCATCTCCGCGCGGCTCGGTTACCGCCGCGACGACGAGTCCTAGGGGCGCCGGGAGGCCTTCACGGCTGAGGCGTTTGCGTCGCGCAGCGAGCCGTTGAGGCGCGCCTCGCTGTCCCCCCTCGCGATCGGCAGGCCGAGCCCGGCGTCGATCGCGAGGTCGAGTTGGGAAGCGAGCTGGGAGGTGCGGGCGCTGCCAGACCCACCTGCCCCGCCACAGCCCTCGGCTCGCGGAGCCACGAAGGAGTCGCTGACGAGGGACTCCCCCACGAGCGTCACGAGGTTGTATTCATCTTTGAATTTGGCATGACCCGGTTTACCTGTGAGTTGCCTGTGCGACGCTGAGGATCTCGTCGTACCGGTGCTCAGGTCGATCACGATCGGGTGCGCGTTTGAGCCGATGTAACAGCTTTCGCCGAGCAGCCGATTACTCAGCCTGAGCTTCACCGGCAGTGACAGCCCGACCCCCTTGGCTTCGATCAAATTTTGGGTGCTCACCCCGATCGCGCTCGCGGGCGCCGCGAGCTGAATCGTAGCCGTCACCTGCCCGGTCCCGCGACCGATGATCTCTATGAGTCCCCCAGGAATGACCTGGGGCGCGACTGAAAGCGTCTCGCCGTTTAGAGCTCCGATGAATTTCTGCTTGCCAGTTGTTTCATTTTGATGGACGCCGCCCTGCAGGGTGATCGTTTTTGTGATCGGAATAGTCTTGCGCCCAATTGTCAATTCGCCACTTTCGGTCTGGGCGAAGATGCATATATCTGTTGCGCGATTGCTCAGGGGACACTCAGCAAATGGGGCATAATCACGGTTGGTATGGGACCTTCCAGACGTCACGACGAGCACGACGAGTGACACGATCAGCGCCCCGCCCAGGACGAAAACGTATCCGCGTCTAGCCACGAGCTCGCTTGCGCTTGGGCGCCCGGCATCCAAAGACGGCAATCTTGGTGCTCTGTTTGATCACGGCGCCGTTCTGGCCGGTGATCGCCATCGGCATGCTCAGCCTCTGCAAGCACAGGTTGCCCTTCCTTTTTGCCGGTAGGTTCGTCGCGAGCAGCGAGTGCGGGCCGTTCTGCAACACCAGATCGAACGTCGAGATCGGGGCGTCGGGTAGCGCTTTGAAGGTGCTGGCGGCGACGCCATGCTTGATGCTCGTCTGCCCGTCCAACTCGAGCTCGATGCCTTCGCCCTCGAGCACGATCTCCAGGTCCGGGAACGCCGCGCCGTCGTGGCTGACGAGGTATGCCGGGCCGGTGAGCAGGTTCCCGAACACCGGTGTGACGAGGCTCGCCCGCCCGACGACCGAGGCGGCTGGGCACGCGGCGGGATCCGCTGCGAACACCGCCGCGGCGCAGGCTTGCCGCAGCGTCGCCTGCCGCGCGGCCAGCTGCTTGGGGAGATCGAGCTTGAGCTTTGCGATGTTCGCTTGACCGGGGTGGGTGGGATCCGAAACAATCTTCACGTGCAGATAGGCGCCATCCTGCTTGCTGCTCTTTGCCTCGGTGAGCGCTGTGAGCTTCGGCGCGAACGGCAGCTGTGCGCAATTGGCCGCCTGAAAGGGTGATGAGACGGTCGCACTCGTGGCGCCCGCGCCGCCCATGCCGCCGGTCGAGGAGACCGTGCCCCCAACCTTCAGCGGCGCGCAATCGGTGGGGTTGAAGATGAAATCCGGACGATCGATGCTCAGGTTGACCGTGCGAATGTCGAGCGGGATGCCTTCCTCGATGATGGGAACCCCGCCCACCCCCGGAGCGCTCGAGATCGTCAGCTGCGCGGTGTGCGGGTCGACTTCGATCCGTGCCCGCATGACGATGTTCCCGAAGTCGAACGGCCCAGCGATCGCCGGTACGACGATGCTCAGGCCGAAGGGCGCGCCTGGATCGTTGAGTCCCTCCGGGGGGATGGGTCCGGTCAGATAGACCGCGTTTGCTGGCTGGCCCGGCTCGGGCAGGTAGAACGGGTCAGCACCAGGGCCGGCGCCGACCGTCGCCGTGCCGATCGCCGAGGCCTGCGGGCACTGCCCGAGCGAGGCCTGCGGTTCGGGGCACAGCGCAACATTCTTCAAGATCCCCAACAGCCCCGGAGGTAGCTGCACCGTGTAAGCGCCGATGCGTTGTTCGCCGGCTTGGCGCGAGAAGGTCAGCGAGAACGAGCTGAACGCCCCCGCCTGGTTGTTCGCCGTGCCAGCTATGAACGATGGGTCGAAGCGCCCGCTCGGGCACCCGCGGCCGCCCGGCCCGGAGTTGATTTCGAGGTTCGAGGTCTGCGTCACCGCGGGTGTGCCGCTCCACGGCGTGAGCGTGCTCTGGACTTCGTAGGAGCCGCACGCTGCCGGCGTCGCGAGCAGTCCCCGTTCGCCGCCGTAGAGGCTCAACTGCATTTCGCCGATCGGTAGCTGCGGGAGGTTCGCGAACGTGACCGTCAACTGGCCCGTCTGCGAATCTGCCTTCACCTTCCCGGCGAGCTTGATCAGCACCCCGTCGCCTTCGGCCACCACGTACAGCGCGAGCAGCGAGCCAAAGGGATTGGCGCCCTGCTGCGCGAGGTAGATCGAGCCTTCGAGCGGGGCTTCGAGCAGCGGCGTGAGGATCTTCGCCGCGCCGAGCTTCGAGGCTTCGGGGCAGGACACTGGTTCAGCCGAGTGCAGCGCTATCTGCCCCCCTGGGCGGCCCGGTTCTGGAGTGTCGCTGCAGGCCAGACGTCCGTTGGCCGCCGACGCTGAGATCGCGAACCCCGCGGGCAGGGTCACTTCCGCTTCCTTCAAGTCCGCCTCCGCCAACCCACTGGCGCTTTCTTCTCGAGGGAGCTTCAGGTCGACATCCAGACCGCTCGGCGATTCCGCGTTTGCGGCTTCCGGTTCGGCGATGCTCACCGTCAGTTTCGGGCTGAAGTGGAGGCTTTCACAGCCCGTTAGCGGCGGTGAGGACGAGTCGCGGTTCTCCAGCGCGGATCGCCCAGGTCGGGGGTCCCATCCGGGTTCAGGGCTCCCGGTTCCTGCCACGAGTCGATGCTCATCGTCGTCGTCAGCGGTTCGCCGGTGCACGACGTCGGCAGGGTCAGGAACGGCGCGGTGGTCCTTTCCACGGGGCAGCTATCGCGGATACCCGTTTCCTTGAATATCTGTTTGGCTTCTCCATCGGCGCACAGGCCGCGTTCCTCGTCGTGGCTCGCTTCCGATGGATCGCCCCACAGGGTCAGTTCGAGGCCGTAGATCGGGTGTTCGTCGGAGATGTCGGAGATGTCCGCCGACAGGCCGTAGTCCGCCGCCGGTGCGCAGCTCTGCCCCCGACGTGCATGATCAGCCCGATTCCCGCGGCATTGAAGCCCAGCTCGGCCGGCACGCCCGCCGGAGGCGCCATGTTGTAGACCGGTTCGTCGAGAATTTCGATGCCATCGAGATAGATCGAGAAGATCCCCACGGCGGCGGCGTTTGGACAGCTGGTCGGGCCCTCCGGCGCTCTCGAGCTCGGCCTCGGTGCACCTCGTCTCGGTCGCGCGCGGGTCGATGATCACGCCCGGCAGGCAGGTTCACCTCGATGTCCTTCGGATCGCCATATGTGCGGACCCGCGGAGGTTCTTCGATCGCCGTCACGACGTGGTTGAACGTGATTGCCGTCGTCAGCGCGTACGGGTGCGAGCCGGCCTGCGTGGCGGGAGCGCCTTCTGCGTTGCTCGTGATCGAGCTTGCAAAGCTTTCGACGCCGAAGGTTTCGCTCGCCCAAGCCGGGCCCGCGAGCGCAAACGCCATCACCATCGCCAGCGAGCCGTCAGCAGCCCCACGGCAAAGCCGCGCCGACTCCAACAAGCGATCATCGTGTGCGCGCCGACTTCTTTGCCCGCTTGCCGTATCGCTTCCTGCGCCCGCGCTTCGCAGCGTGCCTCGCTTCTTCCTCGACCGCTTCCTACAGGCCTTCAGCGCTTTCGCGAGCTTCTGCGCTCGCGTCAGCGGCTTGGGCTTGGCGACCGGTGCCTGGCGACGAGGTTCCTCAACCCCCGCGAACGTCGTGCTCGAGGGCGCGTCGAACACAGGCAGAGGGGTCAACCGGCCCGAGACAGCCTTCGCCCGTGCAACTCGCTGGGGCAGCGGGTTCTGGGCGGCGATGCCGCCTTCGACGCGCGCGTCGTACAGGTCGTCGTTTTCGTCCTGGTCCTGACCGACGAGCGACTGGCGCGTGAAGAAGAAGACGTTGCTGCCGTCGGCGCTCGCGTCGCCGAAATAGGACGGCTCGTCGCTTTCTCCCGTGGAGATCAGATACAGGCAGCCGCCGGAGCTTCGCTGAAGCTCACGCTCGAACGCGAGCAGCCACGACGCCGCCTGCTGCCTTCGCGCTCCCACTCATACACATCGGTCTGTTCGTTTGTGTCCTGCGGAGGAGCGCTTCCTGTGTCTGGAAGAAGACGCGATTGCCGTCGTTCGGAGAGGTTGCGCGTCAGGAAGGCACGAGCGCCAGGTTCACTGCTCGAGTTCTACAGGTTACTTGCGAGATACGTTTCGCTGGTCGCCGGGGCGCCGCTCGGATTGCACGACACGCAAATGAGCTTGCCGCTTCGGCGCCTCGTACAGATAGAGCTCATCGTGTCTGGCGTTGTCATAGCCCGTCAGCTGCGCTTGCGAGGCAAACAGCACCGTTGTGCCGCCAGGCGTGACACGCGAGCTCTTCTCTCCCTGGGCAGGTCCCTGGAGTTCGCGCTGCTAAGAAACCCACGCCAGTCATGCTGGATCGAGATCCTTTTGTGCCCAGTCTGAGCGATGAAGATCGTTTCGCCGTCATGCCACTCATACAGATTGGCCTTGCCTTCTTCCGCCTGTTTCGTTGTTACCGTTTTCGTTGTCCGCCAGCACACCGGTGGCGACAAAGTACGCGTAGGAGCCGTTTTCGGTTGCGATCCCCAGCGTCCCCAGCACGCCCGCGGCGCCGCTCGTGAGCGCTTCGCGCGTTTGGCTTTCGACGTCGAACCGGTAGAGGTCTTCGCCTTCGGTGTAGAAGACCATCGAGCCGTCGGCCGTCGCGGCCCGCCAGTACGCCGGGCCGGCGGAGACCGGGATCGTCCGTCTCGGCTTCCGGTTCGCGCATGTAGATCCGCCCGGTGCCGGCATCGCTGAAGAAGATCCGCGAGCCGTCTGCGGAGATCGTGTCCTGCGTATAGAACTCGCCCGTCGCGCCACCCACAACTTCTTCGCCGAGCGCGGGCCCGCCCGGGCCGGCAACCGAGCCACCGGTCGGCGCTTCGCCGTCGGGCAGGACGCCGGCCAAGCTCAGTTCTTCACCGGGCGGCTTGCTCCCGTCCCACTCGTAGAGGTTGACGACGTTGGGGCGGCGTTCGGCAGGAGCTGTTCGCTGGATTCGAAGATGATGCGCGAATCGTCGGCCGCGGCGTCCGCGAACGTGGCGATGCCGGGGCCGAGCAGCCGGAAGGCGCCGGTGGCGCTGTCGCGCAGATAGGAGTAGACGCCGGGCGCCAGGCCCGCTTCGAGACCCGGTTCGACGATGATCAGTCGCCGCGGAGAGGTCTTCGGTCAGGCCCTCGGTCAAGCCCTCCTCGGAGCCGCCCGCTGCCGAGCGGGATTGGCTGCAGGCGCGAGCCCCTGGGTCGACCATCCGCCATCGCCGCGGGTGCTGAGGTAGAGTGAGGGGCTCGCGGCGCTCATCACCCCTGGGAACGGCGCATCGGAAAAGAAGGTGACCGCTTCGCCGGACGGCGAGCTCTGCACGACGCCGGGTACCCCGAGCGCGTCGGTGAAGTTCTTATCGACGGGCGAGACCTGCTCGTAGGCGCGGCAGTCCGGGAGCGCAGCGCGTAGCCGTCCTGCCCGCGGAGCTGTTCGTTGGGGCAGCCTTCCGCGTGGGCGAACGCCGCGAAGGCCCCAGCCCCGAAACCGGCACAGACAAATGTCAGCAGCAACAGAAGCAGTGGCGCCCGACCGGCACTGCCGATCCGCAACGACAGGCTTCCTCCCCCGATCCTGAACACTGAGCAAGCCTACACAAAGCCCAGCGACCCGATGCCGCCTTGGCCTAGGAACTACTAAGGAAGGGATTCTCCCGTCCACTAGGTGCATATGCAGCTACCGCATTTCTCGGCTAGGTTTCTTTGACGCTCCATTTTTTACCCGATATCAGTTTGATGGTCACTTCGCTCGTCATTTCGGCTTTATTCCCGCCGATTTTAAGGCCGACCGGATTATTGCACTTCATTTTGTGGGTGATCGCTTCTGTTTCCGCTTCGGCATTGTTCGTGTCGATTTCGCACATCTGCGATCCCGACACGGCGAATTGCTTTTCTTCTCCGACATGGGCAATAACGCACGATGATTCTTTGCCTTCGATACCGATCGCGGCAAACGTGGTGCCTTCTTTTGGTTCGAATTTGTCTTCGATCCTTTTCGCGCTTCCCGTCAGCTCCAGTTCATCCTTGAGTTCTGCCGTTTCAATTGTTTTCGTCGGCTGAGCTTGCAATTGGTCGGTGTGACGAGTTTGCATTCTTCAAAGGTCATTGTCGCATGTCGATTTACCCACAGTGCCGGCGGCTCCATCTTCGATCGTCCCGGTCAGTTTGCCTTTTTCACATTTGACTTCTGAGGTCACGGATGCGACCGTGCCTTTGAGGATCGAGGCGCCGATATTCGTGCCTTCGACTTCCGCCGAGGGGTTCACCAGCGGCGACCCCGCGATGCAGTAGGCCGGCGCTGTCGTCACTTTCCAGCACATGACAGGGGGTCCCGGCGGTTCCGCCGCCGAGCTCGACGCGACCACGCCCACGACGAGCGCCGCCCAGCAGGCCCAGCAAGGATCAACCTGGTTCGAGACATCAGCAAGCAACCTCCATCCGCCCCGGCTCGCGGAGCACTCGTGGTGATGGGACCTCTCGGGGGAAATCTAGCATCTTTCGCGATGCTAGAAAAGTCTCGGGTCCTGACGAGCGCCCAGAGCTTACCCTCTAGGACCACGCGTTCCTAGCGAGATCGGCCCTTCGGCCACGAAGATCGGGACCTCGGCTCACATGCGACCCAGGGCGCTACCGGCGCGAGATTGGGCTTCAGATGCGCTTGGCGAGACGGTACCGGCGCGAGATCGGGTCGCGCTCCAGCACACCGACCTCGACGAACGTCGAGGCATAGCGGTGAGTCGTGCTGACGCCCATGCCGAGCTGTTTGGCCACATCCGTCACCGAGCGATCGCTTCCGTCCGCGGGGAAGGACGCGAGGACCATCAGCCCCCGCAGCAGCGAGCGTGAGAACCGCACATCGTCGATCGGCGCATGAGGAGGCCTCGACGTCGAGCTGCTCCAAACCGCCGCAGCGAGTCCCAGCAGGCCACGTCCTGCGCGGCTTCGCGAACCACCCGGTTGATCTGGGCCTTGGACAGCTCGATTGAGACTCCGTTCTCGGACATCTGTGGTCATTGCTGGCGATACTGACGACGGCCGCGGCCCCTGCCTAGTGACGTGTCGCCATCAATTCCGAGCACTCTCGCGATTCCGGCAGTTCTCGGCGACGCGACGGGGCGCTCGGAGGCGGCGCTGGAGCACCACGCGCGAGCCCGCGTGCGGGGTGACGATCACGCTGCGCCAGCGGGGATGCTCGATCTGTCGCGCGGCCGGCCGGACGGTCATCGTCTCGCAGCACCGTGCGCAGCACGGTCTTCATCTCGAGCGTCGCCAGGTGCAAGCCGGGGCAGCGCTTGCGCCCGCCGCCCCACGGCAACCACGTATACGTGCTCGGCGAGGACTCCAAGGAAGCGCTCGGGGCGGAACTCGTGCGGCTCGGGATAGAGCTCCGCGTCGTGGTGCACGAGATAGATGCACCCCAGCAGCTGCGCCGGCGGGCGATAGGTCCAGCCACCGAGCTCGATCGGCTGCTTGACCGCCCGCGGGATCGTGAACAGGAACACGGGGCGGTGGCGCAGCACCTCCTGGATCGTCGCGGTCAGGTACTCCTCGCCGGCGCCCGCATCGATCTCCTCGATCAGCCGCTCGAGCACCCTCGGGTTGTGCGCCAGCAGCTGAAACGCCCACGCCAGCTCCGAGGCGGTGGTCTCGTGTCCGGCGAGCACGATCGACATCAGGTTGTCGCGCACCTGCCGCGGCGACATCGGCGAGCCATCCGTGTTGCGGGCGGCCGGAGCAGCTTGTCGAACAGCTTCTCCTGAGCCCCGCCGCAGAGCGAGCGTCGATCCTCGATGAAGGCGTAGATCAGACTCGTCGACCTCCGCTCGATCGCGCAGGAAGCGCGCCCAGATCCGCCTCCGGGACCATGACGCAACAGCGGCTCCGGGAGGACCCCGCTGGCGGTCACCGAGAGCATCCCGAGCAGGCGATCGCGCAGCGCATAGAGGCGGTCGTCGGCAAGGCGCGCCGACGGCGCCGAAGATCGTCCGCAGGATGACCTCGAGCGTCAACGCGCGCAGACGCGGATGCAGCGCAAAGGGGATATCGCGCGGCCACGAGGCGACCTCGCGCCGCACGACCTCGGCCACCAGCTCGCCGTGCTCGCGCACCAGCCTTGGCGTGAAAGACGGGAGCATCGATCTTGCGGCCGTTGAGATGCTCGTCGCTCGTCGAGCAGCATGAACGAGTCCTCGCCGACGATCGGCGTGATCGTCGCGCCACCCTCTCCCGGATGGAGCACCTCCGCGGGGGCGGTCAGCATCGCCTTGATGTCATCGAGGTCGGACAGAAATACAAGCGGTGGATGACTCGTCATGTTGAGTCGTGAAGCGACTCCCATAGCGACGCGCGGCATCGCTCCAGATAGGCGAACGGCGACTTCCAGATCACGAATGTCTGTGCGGCCGGCAGGCAGACGAAGACCCGGCGGAAGCGCATCCGACCAGCTGCCCGGCGCATCCGATCATCTCCGTCCGATGCCGCGTCGCAGATACGCCGACGCGCCAGATACGCAACAGTGGCAGCAGCAGCTCGCGTGAGCGAGCCGCTGGCCCTGCACGAGCGCCCGCGTGCCCGCCCGCATGTCGGGCGCATAGGCGCTGTCCCTGGACAGATGCATCGCGACCATGCAGGCGACGATCACCGCGTGGCGATGGCCGTTTGGCAGACCGCGCACCTCGCGCGTCGGCGCGCTCGACGATCTCGCACAGGCGCTCCACGGCGACATCGCCGTCGCCGTAATGGGCTATGTAGCTGTGATCGCCGTTGGCGGCGTCCTCGAGCTGTCGGCGTAGCTGTCCAGCATCGTGATCGCAGAGCGACACCCACGGGAAGTAGGCGGCATAGGTGCCGGCGATGTGACGCTCGTCTGCACGCGGGTTCCGCGGCCAGCGCGAGCAGCGCGTGCGGTCGTGAACAGGCGCTCGCGGCGGCCGCTGAGCTCAAACCAGGCGATTGCTCGCCACCGCGAGGAAAATCTGTCTCGGCCCAATCTCTCAGCGCGGCGTCGCGGCGCTGCGGGGATCGGGGTCGTGGTTGAGGCGCAGGACTGCGCGAGGGCCGCCACGCGCAGGAGCACGCGGGCGCACGAACGCATAGGACGGCAGCGCGAGCGCAGCGCCGCGGCATGCCTCCACGAGCGCGCGCAGATAGCCGCCATCGTCCTTCCAGGGATGATGGCTGTAGTAGTCGGAGATCGGCGCGACGCGGGTCGAGCGCCTCGATCAGCGCCAGGTGCAAGCTGGCGAGCCGTTGCTCTGCCGCATCCGCCTCGCGCTCGCTGACGTTGTCGAGGAAGTCGCCAGGATCGTCTGTAGGCGACGAGCAGCCGCAGCAGCCGTGCGATCTGCGCTGCGCGGCAAGCATCCAGAACAGCGCGGCTCCTTCGGCATGATCGCGCTTGCGCCTCGATCGAAGCAAGGGCGTCCTCGCGGAGCGGCGGGTCGGGGATCGCTCAACGCGCGCGAGCCGCCAGGCGCGCATCTCGCGCGAGACCGCCGCGCAGCCCCCACAGCAACTCGCGGGCGCCAGCGCCAGAAGCGCCCAGGCTTGTCTGGAGCCGAGCGGTGCCGGATCGGTCTTTCGTGAGGGTGGGATATTTCCCGAGCCTAGAAGATTGGCTCGATTGCCGATACCCCCTCGACGAGCAGCCGCCGACGGACCGATATCGCCCCCACACGACTGTCTGCGATCGACCTTCTACAGCTAGGCGCTGGGCCACGGATACGGAGCCACGCGGCTCGCGATAACCCGGAACGGCAACGATCGCGGCCGCGACGGCGGTGACGAGCGCGAAACTGCCAAGCGCCGCCAGGACGCCGGCGGAGTAGACGACCGGGAAGCCGGTCACGCTCAGCAGGGCATGGCTCAGCAGAAGCTGGCCGTAGATTCCGAAGACGCGCGCCCAGTCAAGGCAGCCGGTGCCGAGCAGCAGCGCGCTCTCGCAGAAGAGCGCATGCCACAGCACGCGCGTGGAGTATCCCTGCACCTTCATCCGAGCAAACCGGCGGCGGCGCTGCCAGATCATCGTGCCCATCGCCGATCGCCATCGCCAAGCACCCTGGCGATCAGCACGAGCGGTCGAGATCTGCGTGAGACGGCGAGAGACCCTGATGGCTTGCCGTCTCGCAGGCTGCAGTTCACGTTCGCGCGCGGTTTGGACCAGTCAGCCCAGAGCCCGATCCAAGAGCCCGCTGCGATCTCGCGCCGCACCGCTGCGCCGGGTGGGCAGCCCGCGCGAGCACACGGTGATGTTCAGCGCACTGGCGGCGCTCGCCCCAGGCGCGCGCATAGTCCTCCGCGTTGAGCATGATCGCGCCGGGCGGCCAGCCGCAGATTGGTGCTCAGCGCGGCGATGCGAAAGCTCGTCGGATTCGTGAGCGGGCAGCGTGAAGGACTCGCCGATGCGCAGATGGTGCTTCGTGCGCGACCGCCTGCGAGAGGATCGCCCAGCCACCCCGGCGGAGCCTGGGCGATCGCGCTGAGCGAAGTTGCCCGCTGATCGAACTGGCCGGGGGCGATCGGCTGTGGGACCAGGCAAGATGGTGGCGCGAGAACCCACACGCGACGATCGCCGAAATCGAGAAAGCCGGCCCGATAGATACCGACGGACCTGCACCCCGGGCAACCGCGCGAGCATGTTCGCGGTCGAGCTGTGTGGAAAGGGGTCGTGCCGAGCAGTGTTCGGCCGTGCCCGGCGGCGATACCCACAGGTCGCGTTACATCGTTGCATTTCGACCGCCAGGCGGTCGAGGCCGCGCTGCAGGTTGCGCTGCGCTCCCTGGATCGTGACGCTGCCGAACACGGCGATCGCTCCGGTCGCAGCGATCGCGAGCGAGCGAATCCGCGTCCGCGGTGAGCGCAGCTCGATCACGGCGATGCGCGTCGACCGCCATCCCAAGAACGGTCTGCAAGCGATCGAATGCGGCAACGACCAGATCAAGTAAGGCGGGCAAGCAGCAACAGCAGCGCAAGGACCAAGGTCGCGATGCCGAGGATCGCGGATCTGGGGCGCCGCGAACAGGATGATCGTCGTTATCGCGAGAGACAGCCAATCCAGCCACCAGAGCCGCGATCGTCCAGCCACCGATCAGGCGTTTGGGAGCGTCCGAGACGCGGCGCGACGGACGCGAGAAGATCTCCCGCACAGGGCTCAGCACACCCACGCAGGCCGCGAGCAGCCTCCGCCCGACCGCGATCGCGACGTTCTGCCAGGTCACGATCCGCTGCGAGCCGATCGGAAATCCAAAGGATAGATAGCCGGCATCAGGGTGGAAAACGGTGAGTGAGATCGCCTCGCCCAGCGCCAGTCCGACGATGCAAGCCAAGCCAGCGAGCACAAGCGCGTCGAACAGCAGCGTCTGGACCGTCTCCAGGCGGGTGGCGCCGTTGCGACGCAGGCTCCTGATCAGGCCCTGGCGCAGCGGCATCGTGAGCAGCATCGCGCAGTAGGCGAACATGAAGCCAACCAGCGCGCAGATCGCCGCGAAGGTCGCCGTCGACTGGTTGATCGGCTCGGCGGCCTGGCGAAGAGCGTCGCGTCGAAGTCCGCCGGCTCGACGTTCAGATGATTCGCCGCCAACCTGCGCCAGACCCGGCCCGCACCTCAGCGGCCCTGCCCTGCACGCACCTGCGACGAAGATGCGCGTGATCCGCCCGCGCATACCGGTCAGTTTCTGCGCATAGGCCAGCGGCGCGACCGCTACCGGGCTGTTCACGAGCGCGCCCGATATCCGAGCCTTGCAGCGTGGCGGCAAGCAGCGCCGGGACGACGCTCGCGCCGATCTGGAGCTTGATCGGCTGCAGCGAGCTGGGCGCCGATCGCCTGCGCGATCGGTTCGGGCAGCGCAAGCGCACGCTGATGGGCGAGCAGCGCGGAGCGGAAATGTCGCAGCAGCGGACCGGCGACGTTCACGTAGCGCGGATCGCCGGCGATCAGGTCGACGGCCCGCTCGACCGGCCGGGCCGATCACGCTCGACCCGCTCCTCGAGCACCGGCATCGCGGCCCTGACACCTGGAAGGCGCTGCACCTCACCCAGCAGCCGTTCGATCGAAGCCGCGCGGATCGCGCGACTGCAGCTGGTACTGCGAGTTGACCGACGATCCCATTCGTGAGCTGCCTCACCGAGCCGTTGAGGCTCGCGCTCGCGACCTGGGAGGCGAACAGCAGCGCCACGCCGACGGCGAGCCCCAGGACCGCCAGCAGCTCCTGCACGAGCACGAGCCTCGCCTTCAGCCGAACGCGGTACAGATGGGCGATGCTCGACAGCCTCATCGCGAGGCCTACGATCCGGCGGAGACGGCGGCGAAGCACGCGTGTCGCGGCTCGTAGTCCGACGAGCCGGCCGTCGCGCAGCGCGTGCACACGGTCGGCAAACGCCGTCGCCTGGGGATCGTGGGTGACGAGCAGCACCGCGGCGCCGCGCTCACGGCAGATCTCGCTCAGCAGCTCGAGCACCTCGCCGCCGCGCTGGGTGTCGAGGCTCCCCGTCGGCTCGTCCGCGAGCACGAGCTTCGGTTCGGTCGACAGCGCCCGCGCGATCATCACGCGCTGGCGCTCGCCCATCGAGAGCTCATCGGGGCGATGGCGCAGGCGCTCGCCCAGCCCCAGGCGCACCAGCAGCGGCTCGACCATCCGCTCGGCCCGGCGCGCACCCCCGGTCAGCCACAGCTTCATCGCGGCGTTCTGCACGCACCGTCGCGCCCGGGAGCAGGTCGAAGGCCTGGTCGATGTACCCCAGCTCGCGCAGCCGGTAGCGCGCGCGCTCGTCGTCGGAGAGCGCCGAGATCTCCCGCCCGTCCACGATCACCGCGCCGCTGTCGGGCGCCAGCAGCGCCGGCGATCAGCATCAGCAGCGTCGTCTTGCCCGAGCCGCTCGGGCCGTACAGCGCAACCAGCTCTCCCCGCGGCGATCCGCAGCGACACGCCGTCGACGGCGCGGACCGGCTCCCCGTCGCCGACGGGATAGCGCTTTGCCAGCTCGCGCAGCTCGAGCACTAGGAGCGAGATGCCGCGTCTGGGGTCACGGCCACCCGGCACCGGCGCCGGGGAAGTCGATGATGTTCCCCTGCTGCGCGGGCGGTCTCGGCGTCTCCAGCAGCTCGCCACCGGCCAGCGTCGCGATCGCGCCCGGACGTCGTCGCGCTGGCGTCTGAGACGCTCATCAGCACGGCAAATGCTCTGCTCCTTGGCCAGCGCGTCCAGCAGGCGCATGACGTCATCGGCCTCCCCGAGCCCGAGCGAGACCGTCAGGTCATCGACGAGCAGTAGCTTCGGCTCGCGAGCGATTCCCTGGGCGACCGCCACGAGCGCGCGCTCCCAATCGGCCAGGCTGCCCCAGAACTGCTCCGCGCACTCCTCCGCTCCCACCCGCTCGAGCGCAGCTCAGCGCCCGCGCGTATGCCTCGCGCTTCCCGTACGCGGCGAACAGCGGCAGCGCGACGTTGGCGAGCATCGGCACGTCGAGATCCGGCACGGCCGAGCCAACCCAACCGATCTGTCCGCCCAGCAGCCGCGAGCGCCGCCGCTCGGAGAGACCCCAGAGGTCCTCTCCTTCGAAGCGGACGCGCCCGCGATCGGGCCGCTCGCATCCCGGCCGCGACCCGCAGCAGCGAGGTCTTGCCCTGCGCGCGTTGGGCCAGCACGGCGAAGACTTCTCCCGCGTCGACCTGCAGCGATACATCAGTCAGCACCCGGACCAGATGCCGGCGTCCACGCGGAAAGCTCAGGCAGACCTCCGTCAAGGACAGCACGGACATCGTCAAGATCCGTGGAAGCGAAGCGGCCGGTCCCAGCGGCCGGTCTCTCGCCGCTGTAGCGCTGCCCCTCTCTCTGCAGATACTGGCGCAGCGCCTGCAGCCACTTGATCCGCGCGTCCCACCACGCTACATCCCCGGCCGTGACGATAATGCCCATCAGCCGCCGCCACGCATCGTCGACCGGCCAGCCGCCGCTCGCGGCGCATCCGCTCGTTGAGATCCTCCAGCTGCGCCGCGCAGGCAAGCTCGGCCTCGCGGACGATCTCGATCATCCGCGGGAGGTCCTCGGGCCCGCAGAAGGCGATCTTCGCGTGCAGCTCCTCGCGCACCGGCGGCGTCGCGGTCGAGGCCCGCAGCCAATGGTCTGAAGTGCGTCGATCCCCGCCGAGGTCGCCTCGTAAGCGATCGCCGGCAGTCTGCGGCGTCGTGGCCGCTCAGCGGCGAGCGGCCACGATCGGCTCGATTGCCGTCGACCGGACGGATCAAGCCCTGCTTGGTGAGTCGCTTCACCGCGTGATAGGCGGTGCGCATGCGCCGAACTGCGCCGAGCCAAAGCGCCCCTCCAGGCGGCGCTCCAGCTGGTAGCTGTTCCCGGGCTGCTCGATCACCAGACCCAGGACCGCCTCTCCCGCGGAGAGCGCAACCACCTGTGCAGTAGGACGCCCCATTCCCTGGAACCGTACCGGACTCTAGGCGTAGCAAAGCCAGGTAGCTATCGAGAGGAGGAGTCGCGTACTCTCTGCGGCCGTGATCCAGGTCTCGTTCAAGCGCGCGCTCGTGCTGCTCTGCGCCCCGTTGCTCGCACTTGGAATGAGCGCTTGCGCGAGCACAACCAACACGAGCTCCTACAAAGGCGAAAATCACGCGGTCGCGCAGACGATCGCCAACCTGCAGACCGAGGCGACGGCGGGCGAAGCGCAGAAGATCTGCACCACCCTGCTCGCGAGCGCCGTGACCACGCGCCTGAGCTCGGCACCCGGCGGCTGCACGCAAGCCCTGAAAAACCAGCTCACCCAGGTGGACACGCCCGAACTGACGGTCCAGGAGGTCCAGCAAAACAGCGCCACCAGCGCGAGCGCTCAGGTGAAGAGCACCTACGCCGGCAAGAGCAAGCTCAGCACGCTAACGCTGGTCAAGGAAGCCGGCGAAATGGAAGATCTCCGGCCTCGGGTGAGCGGCTGAGCGATCAGCTCAGGGCGCGGCCGTACTGGCGCTCGTAGTACTCGCGGTAGTCGCCGGAGCGGATCGGCTCCCACCACCAAGCGTTATCGCGATACCAGGCGACGGTTTCCTGGAGGCCCTCCTCGAAGCGCACCCTGCGGCTCCCAGCCGAGCGCGCGGACCTTCTCCGAGGAGAGCGAGTAGCGGACGGTCGTGGCCAGGACGGTCGGTGACGTACTCGATCTGGGACTCGCTCGCGCCGGTCAGCTCGATGATGCGCTCGCACGACGTCATGTTGGCGCTACTCGTCGGGGCCACCGGCGTTGTAGACCTCGCCGGGACTGCCATGCTCGAGCACGTGGCCGATCGCGCGGGCGAAGTCGGTGGCGTGGATCCAGTTGCGCACCTGCATCCCGTCGCCGTACACCGGCAGCGGGTCGCCGTGCAGCGCGTTGAGGATCATCAGCGGGATCAGCTTCTCCGGGTACTGATAGGGGCCGTAGTTGTTCGACCCCCGACAGATCACCGCCGGCAGCTCGTAGGTGTGGAAGTAGCTCTGCACGAGCAGGTCCGCGCCCGTCTTCGTCGCCGAGTACGGCGAGGAGGGGCGCAGCGGCGAGCTCCTCGGTGAACGAGCCCTCCTCGATCGAGCCGTACACCTCGTCGGTCGAGACCTGCAGGTAGCGCAAGCCATGCTCACGCGCGGCCTCCAGCAGCACGTGCGTGCCCAGCGCGTGCGTCTTCACAAACGCATCGGGCTCGGCGATCGAGCGGTCGACATGGGTCTCCGCGGCGAAGTTGACGATCGCATCTGGCTTGGCTCGCGGCGATCGCCCCCGCGACCGCCTCGGGGTCCTCGATCGCGCCGCGGATGAAGCGAAAGCCGGCGCTCATCGGCGACCTCGCGCAGGTTCTCCTCACGCCCCGCATACGTCAGCTTGTCGAGCACCGTCACCTCATCGCCCTGCTCACCCAGGCGCTGACGCACAAACGTCGAGCCGATGAAGCCGGCGCCGCCACATACCAGGAGTTTCATGCGCGCATCATTCCATTCCGCGCCGCCAGGTAGCCGGCAAGGCCGTCCTGCCACGGCGGCATCGGCAGGACATCCTCGCGCTCGGACTCGAGCGCCGACTACGCCGGGCGGGGGGCGGGACGTGCCATCTGCTCGCTGGTGGCCGACTCGACATTGCAACTCACCTCGGCCTGGCGGAAGATCTCCCGGGCAAAGCCGTTCCACGAGACCCGGCCCGCGCCGGTCAGGTGGACCAGCCCGCTCACCTCGCGCTCGAGCAGCCCGAGCACGGCCGGCGCGAGGTGACCCGACCACGTGGGCGAGCCGATCTGATCGTCGACGACTTGCACAGCGTCGCGCTCGCCGGCCAGACGCAGCATCGTCGCGACGAAGTTCGGCCCGTCGACCCCGTAGAGCCAGGCCGTGCGCACGACACAGTGCTTGGGCGAGGAAGCGAGCACCTGGCGCTCGCCATCGAGCTTGGTCGAGCCGTAGACCGAGCGAGGGCCGGTCGGGTCGGACTCGACATAGGCTCGCGGGCGGCCGTCGCCGTCGAGCGGGGCAGCGCCGTCGAACACGTAGTCGGTCGAGATGTGCAGCAGCGGAGTGCCGATCTCGGCGGCGGCGCGCGCGAGGTTGCCGGCGCCGTCGGCGTTGACCGCGTGAGCCTGGAGCTGCTTGGTCTCGGCGCCGTCCACATCGGTCCAGGCGGCGCAGTTGATGCTCGCCTCGGGCCGCTCGCTCGCAAAGAACGCATCCACGGCCGCCGCGTCGGTGATGTCCAGCTCCGGCAGGTCGACCAGCACGAGCTCGTGCCCCGCGCGCTCGGCGACGCGACGCACGTCGTGACCGAGCATCCCGGCTGCGCCGCTCACCAGTAGTCGCATGAGCTCCTCACTGGGTCGACCCGGCGGATCACAGGATCGAGATGTCGGAGTTGTCCCCGACCATGAAGCGGTAAGCACGCGGCTGGCGGTCACCGCGGCGCACGGTGACATTGCGTCCGAGCAGCGAGGACTCCATGCGCCCGTCGAGGTCTGAGACGGTGGAGCCGGCGAGCAGGATCGAGTGCTCCACCTCGGCCCCGGAGATCGAGCAGTTCTCGCCGATCGCCGTATACGGGCCGATGTAGCAGTCGCTGAGCTTTGCCCCGGCGCCGATCACCGCCGGCCCGCGCACGGTCGTGCGCTCCAGGCGGGCGCCGGCCTCGATCACGACGCGGCCATCGACCTGGGAATCGATCAGCTCGCCCTCGATGCGCTCAACCAGATTGTCGAGGATCAGGCGGTTGGCCTCGAGCATGTCCTCCAGGCGCCCCGTGTCCTTCCACCAGCCCTGCACGATGTGCGGCTCGACGCGCATGCCGTCGTCGACGAGGTGCTGGATCGCGTCGGTGATCTCGAGCTCGCCGCGGGCGGAGGGCTTGATCGCGTGCGCCGCGTCGTGGATCGCGGCGGTGAACATGTACACGCCGACGAGCGCCAGGTCGGTCGCGGGCTCGGCGGGCTTCTCGACCAGCCTCAGCACCCGGCCGGCTGGGTGGGCGGGCATCGGATCACTCGGGTCTGCCGGCGCAAGCTCGGCGACGCCGAAGTTCTCCGGGTCGGGCACCGGCGTGAGCAGGATCAGCGCATCGGGCTCGTGCTCGCGGAAGGCCGCCACCAGATCGGAGATCCCGCCCTGCAGCAGATTGTCGCCGAGGTACATCACGAACGGGCTCTCGCCGAGGAACAGCTGGGCGGTCAGTACCGCGTGGGCCAGGCCGAGCGGCTCGTCCTGCACGATGTAGGTGATCTGTACCCCGAACCTGGAGCCGTCACCGGCCGCTTCGCGGATCTCCTGGCCGGTCTCGGGGGCGATGATGATCCCGACCTGCTCGATACCGGCCTGCGCCATCGCCTCGATCCCGTAGAACAGCACCGGCTTGTTGGCGACCGGCACGAGCTGCTTGGCGCTGGTGTGCGTGATCGGGCGCAGGCGCGTGCCCTTGCCCCCGGAGAGGATCAATCCCTTGAGCGGCTCCATGGGCCGGGAGCCTACCGGGAGGGAGGCGCAGCCGAGCGGGCGCGACGGCGCGACGGCGCCGATCTCATCGAGACGCGGACAGGATGTCCGTGGAGGGAGTCAGTACAGCCCGTCGAGCTTGCGGTGATCCCAGCTCGCGCGGCGGCGCTCGATGAACTCGAGCCCCACGCGTTTGACGGCCTGGGCGGCGACCACGTCGCGCACCTCGGGTGGCAGCTCCAGCGGCGGCTGCTCGCCACGCGGGACCGAGTTGCGCAGCAGAATGTCCCCGCCGAGCGCAGCTACCAGCTCGAGCTCGCGGTGGATCACGACCTCGCACTCGAGCATCACCCCGCGCAGCTCGCGTACTCCTCGGCGGCCTCGACCTGCAGGGTGGCGCGCGGGTCGCGTTCGAGATTGAGCACCTTCTGCGAGGCCCCGTAGGTCCAGGCCCAGATCCGCGGGGTGGGCGGGTGCGAACCACCCGCAGGCGCCTCGCGCAGCACGTACCAGAGTGGCATCAGGTGCGGCCAGCCGCGCGGACCCACGGTGGCGCAGGTGACGGTCCGCTCTTCGTCGAGGAACGCGGCAACCTCCGCGTCGTTCATCTTGATTTGGTCGCGGCGGCTCATCCTGTCTCACAGGCTAGCGGCGGCAGTGCTCCTTCGGCGAGCCCGGCCGGTCGAGCGCCGGGCCGCCCCCGCTGCCAAACTGAGCAGGTGGCCGTTACGCTCAGTGAACTGCTCGTCAGCCGACGCCTCCGCCTGGCGAGATTGGCTGAAGAAGCACCACGACGACCCGACCGGGGTCGAGCTCGTGCTGGCCAAGAAGGGCACCACCGAGCCGACCGAGCTGACCTATGACCAGGCGCTCGAGGAGGCGCTCTGCCACGGGTGGATCGACGGCCAGGTGCGCCGTCGCGACGAGCGCACCTACCGCCAGCGCTTCACCCCGCGGCGCACGCGCAGCCAGTGGTCAGAGCGCAATGTCGGGATCGTCGAGCGACTGCTCGCCGAAGGGCGGATGCAGCCAGCGGGCCTGGCCGCGGTGAGCGGGCCAAGGCGGACGGCCGCTGGGAGGCCGCCTATCCAGGCCAGAAGACAATCGAGATACCCGCCGACCTGGCCACAGCCCTGGCCGCCGAGCCCAGAGCCCAGGCCAATTTTGAGCTGCTTTCCAGTCAGAACCGTTACGCGGTGCTCTACCGGATCCACAGCGCCAAGCGAAGCGACACACGGTCCCGGCGCATCGAGGACTTCGTCGCGATGCTCGCCCGCGGCGAGACCGTCCATCCGCAGAAGCGATCTCTGCTCAAATGAGGAGTCCGATCTAACTCAAACCCCCGCCGGCACGGCGTGGGCCTCGCGCAGCTTGGCCACCGCCGCGCGCACGGCCTCACGGGCGTCCCGCGGCTCGAGCACGGCGGCGTCGCCGGCTTCCTTGAGGATCTCGCGCACCAGCCAGTCGAGTGCCCGCGAAGCTCAGCTCGACCACGACCGAGCCATCGTCGCGCTCCTCCACCACGCGACGCGCCTCGCGGGCCCAGCGCGCGCGCTCGGGGAAGACCAGCACGCGCGCCGCGCGTGAGGTCTCGACCTCGCCGGTGCGCAGCCAGCCGTCGACCTCCGCCGCCGGGTCGACCTCCGGGCGCGGCTCGAAGCACTCCTCGGTCACGTCCACGCTCTTGATCCGGTCCAGGCGGAAGTGGCGCATCGCGCCACGCTCGGGGTCGAACGAGGCGACGTACCAGCCCTCGCGACCGTTCGTCAGCGCATAGGGCTCGACCCGGCGTCTGCACGATCTGGTCCTCGTTCTCCTTGTAGTACTCCAGCTCGATGATTCGCCGCTCGACGATCGCGGTCGAGACCACACGCGCCACCGCGGAATCGTCGCCCCCGGCATGGGCGACCTGCAACCCCTGCTCCATCGGGTCCTCACCGAGCGCCGCGACGATCTTCTCGCGCGCCGAGGTGAGCGAGCCCTCCGGAATGTGCTCGCCGATCAGGTCGATCGCCGCCACCAGCGCCTTCGCCTCGACCGGCAAGAGGCGCGCGGGGCGGTCGAAGTTGTCGCTGTAGGGCTCGGGGTCGACCTCGATCTCGCCCTCCTCCTCCTTGATCTCGGCATAGAGCACATACGAGCCGCCGCCGAAGTTGACGACGTTCAGCACGTTCACGTCCTCGCGCAGCTCCTCCTCGGAGAGCTGCAGCCGCTCGCAGACCTCGGCGATCTTCACCCGGCCCAGTCCTCCGGCCTGCGCGCCACCCGCTCGCCCAGCCTGAATCAGGATGCTCGCGAGCGTCACCAGGCGCGCGAAGCGCTCCGGGCGGATCGCGGTGTCGCCGCGCGCCGCGGACCCGTCGCCTTCGCCCGCGCCGTCGGCGCTCGCTCGGCGGCCAGCGCGCGTGGACGTAGATGCGCGCGTCCTGCGGCCGTGCGTCTTGTGGCCGGCGCCCTTGCGCCTCCGCAGCGTCTGGCAGCTCCTCGCCGTGATGGCGCTCCAGCGACTCCACGCGCCGTCCGAGCTCCTCGGTCAGCTCCTGCGGCCCGAGTAGACGCGCGTGCGCGCCGAGCCCGAGCATCCACGAGACGAGGCCGCGGGGGTTGGAGTAGCTGGTCAGAAAGAGCTTGTCGCCCTCGCTCACCTCCTCGCCAGCGACCACGTCCGGGTCGGCGTCACGGATCTCGCCGCTCACCGCGTCGGGATCGGCATCGCGGATCTCGCCGTAGCGGCCGAAGTGGCGTTCGATCTGCCAGGCGATCCGCTCGGAGATCAGGATCTCGGCCACACCTTGCTCCTCGCCCGAGCTGCCAGTCGGCGCGGTTGGCATACGCACGCGGGTCGAAGTCAGCCGGACGGCGGAAGTCGTGCTCGGCCTTGGTCGCATAGGAGACCTTGCCGCGGATCCGCGACAGGCGGAACACGCGGATCGCCTTGCGCTCGTGGGCATATCCGAGCAGATAGAACTGACCGCCCTGGAACAGCAGGTGATATGGATCGACGCGGCGCGAGCCCACCTCGTCGCGCTCCATCGTGTAGTAGTCGAAGATGATCGTCTTGTTGCGGAAGATCGCCGTCTCGACCTTCGCCAGGCGCGCGGAGAACTCGTGGCCGCCGGCGGAGGCCGTGATGCCGAGCGCGACCGATTGCTGCTCGGGCGCCCGCAGCGGGCTGGGACGCCCCCAGGTGATCTGCTGCAGCGCGAGGCGCAGCGGCTCGGCGTAGGCGAATTCGCCGTCGAGCAGGCTCAGCGCGGTCTGCAGCGCCGCGAGCTCCTTGTCGGAGAACGCGATCGCGGGCAGGTGGAAGTTCTCCGGGCGCAGCGAGTAGTTCTCCTGCTCGGCCGCCCCGTCGGTGGGGCGCTCGACGGTCAGCTGGATGCGCAGCGATTCGAGCTCGGAGCGGTCCGCGTAGAAGCGCCGCGCGAAGGCGTCCTCGTTCATCCCGCTGTAGCCCTCCACGTCGCGCCGGATCTCCAGCGCCGTGACCGGTCTGCGCTCGGCCATCAGGTAGGAGATCAGCGACAGCTGGCGGATCAGCTTCTCGGTGTCCTTTGCCATCGGACTGCAAAAGATAGAAGCCTGCGGCGAGAGGACTCTCGCGCGGGGGCGTTGCGCTCGCTATTTGCGGATTTTCACGCGTGCGTTTCGCGACCTCGACGCGGCCCAGTCGATTCTCGGGCGCTACGCGGCCTTGCGTACTTGCTCTAGGGGCTCCGTGCCCGCTGTGCTTACGCGGCTTTGCGCTCTTGCTCTGCGGACTCCGTGCCCTCAGTGCTCTCAGTTCCGCGCGCGGGAAAAAGGCGGCACCGTCGATCGCGCGGTCAAAGCTCGACCAGCGCTTGCCGGGGGCGAGCTCCTTCTCGAGGCGATCGAAGCTGCCGAGCCGCCCGCCGAGGTTGTCGATCATGTGCACGAGCGTCGCCTCGCGCGTGCAGGGCACCACCGGGCTGCCGTGCTCCAGCGAGCCGTGGTGGGAGAGGATGATGTGCCCGACCGCCTGCGCCAACTCCGCCGGGAAGCCGTCGATCTCCTCGATCATGCGGCGGATGCGGTAGTAGCCGAGCGCGATCTCGCCCTGCAGCCGCCCGGCGTCGGTCAGGTCGATGATCTGCTCCCGTCCGCTTCCGTCGGTGTAGGCCTCGAGCTTGCCGATGTCGTGCAGCAGCGCGCCGGTGACCGCCACGTCGCGGTCGACGGCACCGAAGGTGGCGCTGATCGCGCTCACCGCCTGGGCGACGCCGAGGAGTGCTCGAGCAGGCCGTGGCGGTAAGCCTGGTGGTAGTACTTGGCCGCCGGGGCCACGCGGTAGCCGGCCCACAGCTCAGAGTCCTCGCCGAACACGCGCTGCAGCAGGATCAACAGATGCGGCTCCTGGATCGTGTCGAGCAGCTCGCGGACTTCCTCCTCCATCTGCTCCACCCCGCGCACGGGACCGTCGAGCAGGTCCTCGAGCGAGAAGCTGCCCGGGACCGCCTCATCGAGACTGCGCAGGTTGATCTGCGGGCCAAAGCGGGGATGCACGGTGTAGCGCCCGCGTACATGTACAAGGGCGCCGGCACAGGCGAGCTCCTGAGGTATTTCCATCTCCTCCCACACCATCGAGACGATCGCTCCGGTGCGGTCGCCGAGGTACAGGCGCAGGTACTCGCCGCCATCGCGGCGCTGGCGGCGCTCGACCTCGCGGACCAGCATCACCTGGTCGACCTCTGTGCCATCACTGAACTCGTTTACGAGCATCGATTGAAAAGTAGTTCTGGCTGCGGACGGTACGTGTGCACGAGACAGTCGAGGCTGAGGTGCTATCCCTGCGGGCATGTTGGAGAACGTCGAGGAGCCATCCATGTCGGACAGCGCAAGCAGCGAAGAGCACGCTGGGGTGAATGGAGGCATCGGTAGCGCGAGCGAGACAGGGGTCATCGGCAATGCGAGGACCCTCGCGAGCGCGGGTGTGATTGCGAGTACCGGGACAGTCGCGAGCGCGGGTGTGATTGGGAGCGGGGGGACAGTCGCAAGCGCGGGGGTGGCTGGGAGCGCCGGGACGGTCGCGAGCGCGGGGGTG
This sequence comes from uncultured Solirubrobacterales bacterium, assembly GCA_963822625.1. GTDB lineage: Bacteria > Actinomycetota > Thermoleophilia > Solirubrobacterales > Solirubrobacteraceae > Palsa-744. Next base: position 27,921 of record CAWGIH010000004.1, read on the forward strand.
ATCGGCAGCGCGGGGGTGGTGATCAGCTCAGGGGTTATTGGGAGCGCCGCGATCGTGGCTGGGTTTGGCAACGCCGGCTGCCTTGCGTGTGTCGGTTGCGTCGGGTGCCTGGATTGCACCGGTTGCGTGGGGTGTGTTGGATGTGTGGGCCTGCGCGGCGCCGTCGGGCAGGTCGGCGTGGTTGGCACGGTGAGCCGCCGGCGGCGTGGTGGGCGGTGGACACGGTGGGTGCGGTGGGCGCGGTGAGCAATTTATTTTCCCTCTCCATTCTCGACCAGTCCCCAATCTCTGAAGGCTCCTCTGGTTCACAGGCTTTGCGCAACACAATTGACCTTGCTCAGCTTGCCGATCGACTTGGATTTCACCGTTATTGGGTGGCTGAGCACCATGGTGGGCCGATGCTTGCTGGGCCCTCTCCCGAGGCTCTGATCGGGCCGATCGCGGCGGCGACTTCACATATCCGTGTGGGGAGTGGCGGGGTGATGCTTCCGCATTATTCTCCGTTCAAGGTTGCCGAGAGTTTTAGTCTGCTGTCAGGATTATTTCCTGGGCGAATCGATCTCGCGCTTGGACGCGCCGCGGGAACCGATCCACTGACGACTTTTGCTTTGCAACGCGATCGCCGCCAAGCAGCGCCGGATGATTTTCCTCAGCAATTAATTGAGTTGCTCGGTTATTTGGATGATCGGTTGCCCGCGGACCATCCATTTGCGCGGCTGGCAAAGACGCTTCCCGGCCGACCCGAGCGGCCGGAGCCGTGGTTGCTGGGGTCCTCTCAGCAGAGTGCGATCTGGGCGGCCGAGCTGGGCTTACCATATGCGTTTGCCGACTTCATCAACCCCAAGGGCGCGGAGATCACCGCGCTGTATCGCGAGCGCTTTGCCGAACATGACCATGCGGGCGCAAGTGGGAGTGCGAGCGGGGGCGTGAAGCCGCGTGTCGCGGTGGGTGTCTGGGTGATCTGCGCCGAGACCGACGAGGAGGCCCAACGCCTGGCGGCCAGCGGGCGGATGACGTTCACCTTGTTGAGGCGCGGGCAGTTGATCGCGGTCCCGCCGCCGGAGAAGGCCGTCGAGTTCCTGGCGGGCGAGGAGCGCAGTAGCGCGCCGGGGCAGCCGCGCTCGCAGCGGCGGGCGATTGTCGGGGCGCCCGCGACGGTGCGGGCCGAGCTCGAGGACGTCGTCGCGAAATACAAAGCAGAAGAGGTGATTGTCTTGAGCATCACCTACGCGCACGAGGCGCGCAGGCGCTCTTATGAGTTGCTGGCGGAGGAGTTTGGGTTGGGCGGTTAGGCCGCGTTCGAGCAAGCGGCTCCCGAGTCGCTCAAGAGGAGCGGCTCGCCTGACGACCTGAGTCATATGGCCTCTCGGATACTCAATCTGCGCTGGCCCGCCGTGTGCGTGGTATGCGGTACCGCTCTGCCGGCCGGGACGCGGGCCAGGTGGGACGAGACGACACGGACGGTGACGTGCGCGGCTTGCGTGGAGTCGAGCGCAGAACAGCGCGTGACGCCGAGCGCGGAGCCGAAGGCCCAGGGCGCTGGCGCGGGAAGCACGCCGTCTGAGCTCGAGCGCGGGCAGGCAGGCGCCAGCCTGGCGCGCGAGTATCAGCGGCGCAAGCGCAACCGCGAATCCCGTATCCGCAAGACCCATCCGTGGATCGGGGGCCTGCTGCTCGCGCTGCGCGGCACACCACAACACGAGTCTGCGTTCCATCAGGGTGATCTTGGAGAGAAGGCGATCGCCGCGTACGTCGAGCAGCACACGGCACGTGGTCCGGCGATCATCCTGCACAACCGCCGCATGCCCGGCGGTCACGGCGACATCGACCACCTCGCGATTGCATCCTCAGGTGTGTTTGTCATCGATGCCAAGGCGATCAAAGGCAAGGTGCGCGTCCAGAGGCCTCTATTCGGAAAGCCCAAGCTGCGTGTGTCCGGGCGCGATCGCACCAAGCTGATCGACGGTCTCGACCGACAGGTGCTCGCCGTGCGCCGCGCGCTCACAGCAAGCGGTCAGCCGGATGTGCCGGTGCAGGGCGTGTTGTGCTTCACGATCGCTGAGCTACCGTTGCTCGGCACGCCCAAGATGCGCGGGCACCTCCTGATTCACCGTAGAGCGCTCGCCAAGCGGATCAACAAGCCGGGGCGATTGCAGCCGCTCACGATTGACGCGCTCGCGCACACGCTCGCAGCCGCGCTTCCGCCGGCTTGAGCGCCTTTGGGCGCGGCGGGCCAACGTAGTACTTCAACCACTCATCTATGTGAACGCAACTATCTGATAGTGCGGCCCACAGCGAGTGTGACGGATGTACGAGTGCTCGTCAGGTCGAGGGGATCAAATCGCTATCACACGCTGCAAAGAGTCACTACCGATGCAAATTCGTCCTCGCGGTAGGCTCCTAGGATGGCTGACTGCGTCGAGCTCTCCTCTGAGCCCGAGTGCTCCGCGCTTGCCAAGAGGATCCGCGACCCCCAACGCGACTACCCGATCGTGTGCCTGACCGCGCGGCCCGGAGAGCGCGACTCAGCCCTTCCCGCGACCGCCGTACGCGAGATTGTGGGCCCCGGCGTCCCGATCTACTTCGTAGGAACCCGCCGACTCACGAGGTATCTGGGCAGCCTCTTACCACCGCACTTCGACGTGTGGGACGGCGCGACCCGCGTGTGGTGGCCAGGCGTGAGCGAGACCAGCGACCCGATCGAGCATCCGCGTGTCTATGACCCCAGCGGACGCTACGGACAGGACAGTCTCCAAAGACTCGCGGCAGAGTTCGCGACGAAGCCCCGTCCAGAACTCACACTCAAACAACAACTCGTGCTCGCAGAACGCCAGCGCTCTCAGCTCACCGAGCGCGCAGAGCGCCTCGAGCGCGTGCTTGCCGGCACCCGTCAAGAACTGGACGAGGCGCTGCGCGGTATATCGCCTGCTGTGGACCAAACCACACAAGAGAACTCCGCCGAGCGCCCAGATGCAGCTTCCGATGCCCTGCGGCCCGGAGACCCAACCGAGGAAATAGGCGAACAATCGTCGCCCAATCAGAGTGATGTGGAAGGCATGCTCTACAAGCTGATCTGGTCACAGTGGGTTGATATCTGCCCGCCAAATGAGCGCACTGAGCATCCACCGCGTCGCTTCGTGATCAGCAGCGAGCTGATTCGCACGATCGTGCAACGACGCGTCGACGTCCCGATCGAGCGCCTCGCGTGGGTCTGCGCGATGGTGATCGGCGATCGTGCGATCGGCCATGCCGGGATCGACGCCCACATCTATCGTGGCAACGAAGAAAGCGAACGCCAAGACGGAGCCAAGGCGATGCGCGCGGCTTTGAAGCGCTCGGCTGGCGGCCCGCGTCTGCACTACTGGTCGCTACCGAACGGCACGATCGAGTTCGCACAAATCGGCTACCACGACCTGGCACTGTCTTGAATGAGAGATGCAAGAATCACGCATCATGAATCAGCCCTCGGGTTTAGCAGCCACGCGGCGTACCACCGTCGCCGCCAGACGCTCCTCGCTCGACACGCTCGAAGCGGAGGCTCGCAGGCGCGGGTTCACGCTGACCTCGGTGCTTCGGAAGCCATCGATGAGAAGGCAGCGGTCCTGCACACCACCCGTCGCCCCCGCCTCGGGATCGCACGATCAACCGACGGTCGCTCAGCCGCGGAGGTCACGGCGAACCCGATCGCGCAGCCACCCTCCTAGATACCACTGGTGCTCGACACCGGTCCGCTGCTCGCTGCCCTGCGCCCAGCGCACGTGGAGGCTCTCCAGTTGTTGTCCTGAACTGTTCAAGGGGAAAGGTAACGAAGCACAGTGCCAGCAGAATGCACAAAATCTGAGTGATTGCTAGCCTTTATCAACCATGCTTGATCAGTCGCGACACGTAGGCCTTCAGCGAAGGTAGCGCCCGCCGGGCGCCGCTCGCATCAGCGAGCCACGATCCGACTAAAAGGAACACAGCATGGAGAACCCGCGCCGCGGGCGCGTGGTCGAGCAGCACTTCCTCAACCTCCCGGGCTTCCACGCCGGCGCCTACATCCGCGCCTACGTCGAGGACACCCGCGAGCGTGAGGTCAGCCCCCCGACCGAGCACCGCAACCACTCATACAACTACGGGCCGCGAATCGTGCTCGAGATCTCTGACTGCTACAAGCGGATCGAGCTCGACTTCGACATCACCTCAGCCGAAGAGCGCCTCAACAGCTTCCACAAGGTGGAAACCCTGATCGCCGCGCTGCTGGCGTTCCGCGAGGGGCTGTCCGCCGAGGCCGCGCTGCACCGCTGCCGGGAACGTCAGCTCGCGGAGCATTCACTTCCCAGCTAAAAGAATGTAGAGCAGCAGCACTAGTGCGGTGTAGACCGAAAGAAGAGGGCAGGACTAGGGACGATGTCCTGCCCTCCGAGCGGTTGAATCAGTTACGGCTAACCGCGGTGTGCTGTTTGTCCACAGCGCCGCAATCGCACGTTGCATCGACCGTCCCAGCAACGGGCCTCGCTCGTACTCGGATGGTCAACGATGGTGCCTTGATCTCTCCTTCGAATTGATGGCCCCGCCGTAGCGCCCGAAAGCACAGCACAACCACGACAGCACATCCCACCATGAAGCAGAGGGCTGAGCCGATCGCGACCACGATAAGTGGCGCGCCGACTCCCATTGTTATCGACCTCCGTGAGTCTATTTCTAGTCAATGAACCGATCTCGTAAATGAACCGGTCTTAGTAAATGAACCTCTAGTCTGTCTGAACCTCTAGTCTGCCCACGTCGTGACGGCGCGGACCGTCTTGAGTCTAGAGGCTGCTTGGCTAAATTTCTAGGGCGCGCGGGCGGTTCGTCCAGTCGCGCAGTGCCTGACTCTGTCCACCTTCCCGGGGAAATGGCTGCGGGTCGCGGTGAAGATGAGCTATGCGGCGTTACTCTGACCCGGCCAGAGGCCTGTGCGGACCCGCTCGTACAGCGTGTCGGGCGCGAGGTCGGCGCCGTTTGGCCAGCACACCGTCCCGGTCTCACGATCGACATGGGCCTCCGCGAATCCCTCGGGTGTCCGGGCGTGCTCGAAGACGGGGCCGTGCATGCGGTCGAGCACGTCCACGTCGCCGGTAAGGCCGTCGGCGAACGTCAAGTGCAGCCTGCCGTGTGCGGAGACTGCGACGTCGGTTATGTCGGGGGTCAGGCCGATCATTGGAGTGGCTCGATCGCTTGCAGTGTGACACCTTCTCGCGCGCTACGCCAGTTTGCGTCGAGCTCCTCGGCATGCATCTCGGCCCACGCGAGCACGAGCCGCCGCTCGCGGCGCCGCAGGTTGCTCTCGATGATTTCGAGGACGTCGATTCGGATCTTGGCGCTGTGCTCGGCCGCCCGGGCATGGAAGTGCGGCGGCGCGTGGTCATCGAAGTACATAGTGATCGTGACGCCCATGAAGGTGCTGATAGTCGGCACGACAGCTTCCCTCTCCTCAACTGAAGAACTGAAGCTACTCAGAGCTTGGGATGCGACGCGATGGCGGGAGCACGCTGATGACCAACGCGCGCGCGCCTCAGACTGAGCGCGGCGGCACCCACCACGAGCGGGACCTTGGGTTCCAACGAGCACCCAGCGCCTTTGCTTGATCCTTGTCCTTATAAGGAATATCTAGATCCATCACTCTTCCGGTAGACGCACAGAGACCTCATGACCACTAGTGATCGCTATCCCCTTCTCCGACGAGGGCGGGAAACGGGACAAAGTGAGCTGTCGATAGGCTTGGATCGGTGAGGTCCTCAAGATCCTATTCATCGATTACCCCGCGCGAGGTCATCGTGCGACTTTTCACACTAGGGGTGGCCGTGCTGGTGGTTGGCGCCTTTGCGTCGCTCGTTTCCGGTGATCGCGAACCAGGCGTGGATCGCCATGCCTTCAGGCTGCTCGAGCTATCTCGAGGGAGTTTTCTCGCGGACGTTGCCAAGCCCGCCTCGAAGATCGCTCCGGTGATACTCGCGATCGTTGTGCTGGTCGCTGTCCTTACGCTGCTGCGCCGAGGCGCCCGGCGTGAGGCGGTCACGGTCGTTACCGGTTTTGTGTTATGTGAGATCGGCGCCCACCTCACAAAGACGGCCGTCGCACGCCCACGCCCATCCGGGGCTCTGGTGACCGCGGGCGGCTTCTCGTTTCCTTCGACATCCTCAGCCCTGTGCGTCGGCTTCATCGCGATTGCGATCGCCTTCGCGCGTCTGAGCACCGAGCGCAGGCGTCAGGCCTTGCCGATTGTGGCGAGCTGCCTGCTGACATTAGGCGCCGGGATGCTGTTCATCGCAATCCGCGTTCACTATCTGAGCGATGTGATCGCCGGATGGGCGTTTGGCGTGGCTGCCTTTACTTTCTGTGACCTGGCGGCTTTAGTCAGGCAGCGCGCTCGATGTATTCACGTAGAGCGGTGCGGGCGATCTCGCTGACGGAGCGATGCTCGCGGCGGGCGCGGGCCTGGAGCGCTTTGGCAAGCTTGGGGTCTACACGCACCTGCACGCGCGGGGAGGCGCCGGTTATACGAGAGATGGCCTTCCGATCGTGACCTTTGTGGCCTTGCTGAGGTCATAGCCGCGTTCGGCCTCGTCGGCCAGCTCCTCAATGCCTCCTCGGTCAATTCTGCACCAGAACGGAGCTTTATCTTCGCCATTGCTTGGCGCCCTCATACATCTCTTTGTATTTGTCTCGTAGTGGCATGGCGTGGATCACGAGTAGATCGCCATCAAAGCGTTCCACGGCCAAGACCTCCAAAGGCGGCCGCCACTGCTCATCGTCGCCGAGTAACACAAGCCTAGTGTCGTCCTCATCCACGCGTCCGGGCGGAGGGTCCTGCTCGAAGTAACGGCCGCAGTGGACAATGACATATCGAATGCTGTACAGAATGCGGTGGATCACCCGCTCCCCGTCAGCACGGACCTCGAACAGCTCGCCCTGCAAGTGCCGTGCCGGACGTCTCGTAATGACGCCAGCGCAGACGCCGGGCAGCTATCGAACTACCCTTCTCAGGGGCCTCAGGCAACACCTTCCCAACGCTACGCCGAGCTTGGGATGGGAGGGGATGGCGAGCCGTCGCGATACGCCACTTAGCTTGAACGCGAGGTGCTTCGCTCGAACTGTTGTCCAGATCTCACATCAGATGACAGCCTTAGTGCAGAATGTGGAATCGTGCCAACACATCGAGAATACCCTTGGGAGCGCGATCAACGGGCTGCCAAGAAACGCCATCCTGCTTCCTCCGGGTCTAGCAGTGCTTCCTCCGGGTCTGGCAGCCCTGCGCAAGGGCCGGTGTGGTCAGCTTCAGCCGCGAAGAAGCTCGGTCTTCCAACCACCAGGCCTGCCAAGCGGCATCGGCCGGGGCGGAGTTGGAGGCTTCGACGGTATCGCGGAAGTCTCTTCTCTGGTTCGAGGCAACCAGGAAGAACGCGCATGCTCACCGGCATTTGCTTACTGCTGTCAGCGGCCGCGCTCGCCCAGCAACTTGGATTACACACGCCCGGGAGAATTGGCGTTAATCACACTACGCTCCCAGGCGCGTATGTAGCAGTTAAGGGTCCATGGCGTTATCGCTGGGTGCGTGTTGTAAATCCGCCACCGGGGACGCCTGCTTATGTTCGGCAGCGGTACCGGATGATTAGGTATGTGGCGCCGTGATGGGGCGGGGCGGGCTGTAGCCAACGCAGGTACCGGCCGCGGCGCTATTTGTCGCTGGACGGGCCGGGCAGGCCCGCGTGGAATGGGTACGTGGATCTACTCCCTTTTGACCCACAACATCTTTGCGACAAACACGACTGTTGCCAAGATCCGACGACTGTTCGTGTCCGAATCCCGCGAGACTCCTGCGTGTCGTTGGGGTAGGCTCGGACGGTGACCGCGAAGGAGACAGTGCAAGCGCTCTATGCGGCCTACGCCGCGGGAGACCCAGATCGCAGCGCGGCGTTGCTGCATCTGAGGTCATCTGGGTGGCGCCTGCAGGCAATGCCACACAGGTCGCGCTCGGGTTGGGAAGTGCCGATGACGCAGGGGCCCCGCGAAGCCTCAACGACCTCGACCGTGATGCGCTCGTGGCATTCATGGCCTATGACTACCCGCGGTTCTTCGCAAATGTAGTGTTGAGGGTACGGCTACCTCGCGCGTGTGACAGACGTGCATGTGGAGCCGCCTTTTCCTGTGATCGGCGAGACTTGTGAGGTGCTGCGACTCCAGCTTTCCGATGCGTGTTGGCTGCGCCTGCTCGAAGACTCCGACGCAGACGAGCTCTATGCGCTCATCGATGCGAACCGTGCCTATCTCAGCCGCTGGATGCCATGGGCATCAACCCAGAGTCTCGATGACACGCTGGAGTTCATACGGACAACCCGCCGACAGCTCGCCGAGAACGACGGCTTCCAGGCAGCGATCATCTTCGAGGGCAACATCATCGGCGTGGTGGGATTCCACGCCGTCGACTGGACGCACCGCACGACGAGCATCGGCTATTGGCTTGCCGAGCAACACCAAGGCAACGGGACAATGACACAGGCAGCGCATGCCCTGGTCGACCACGCGCTGGGCACGTGGGAGCTCAACAGGGTGGAAATTCGCAGTGCGCCCGAAAACCTCCGCAGTCGAGCGATCGCGGAACGCCTCGGGTTCCGCGAGGAGGGCACCCTCCAGCAAGCCGAGCAGATCGGGGATCGCTACCTCGACAACGTCGTTTGCGCGCTGCTTGCGTCAGACTGGGCCACGCTCGAGTGAATTCCGTACCTGAGTTGGTAGGAATGACGGACGGTGCTCTCGGAGATGAGCTCGCCGGTGTAGTCGCGGAGCGCCGCGTGGTCGACCACCCGGCCTCCCTCCCAGGCGTTGGGCCAATCCACCTCGGGGTGCATCAGCTCGAGCGCCGCGTCGATGTCGCGGGCGTCGAACGCGCGGTAGGCGGAGCGCAGGAGTGGTTCGGGGCCCGTGATCAATTCGGGGTCCGTGATCGTCACCTATTCGACGGTGTAGGGGTCATACGTGCCAAACGACCAGAGGTTGCCCTCGAGGTCGCGGGCGCTGTACTCGCGTGAGCCATAATCCTGGTCGGCGAGCTCACGTACGATCTGAGCACCGGCGGCCTTGGCGCGGTCGTGATGGGCGTCGGGATCCTGCACGACGAGATAGAGGCTGATCGTCGAGGCGAGCGCGTCAGGCACGTGGCCGCCCATCCAGCCCTCCTCGCTGTACTGGCCGAGCATGATCAAGCCCGTACCGAGCGTCAGCTCAGCATGCTGGACGGCGCCGTCCCCGTCGCGATAGACCGCCTTCTCCTGAAAGCCAAACGCGCGCGTGAGCCAGTCGATCGCGGCGTCGGCGTCCCGGTAGCGCATGGCTGGGAAGATGCTCATTGGACGATGCTCATTGGACGATGCTCATTGGAAGATGCTCGTTGGAAAATGCTCATTGGAAAATGCTAGTTGGGCGATGCTCGTTAGAACGCGGACGGCGTACCTCTCACATCACGGCGTTTAGGATCGGGTTGCAGGCCTTTTCGGCTGCTTTGAACTGCGCGGAGCCGCGGTCCAGGTTGACGTGAGTTGTGTTGAAGCTCGCCCCTTCCGGCTCGGGAAAGTTCGTCACTCCGTGTTCGCGCATGCAGGAGGTGAAGTGCCTAAGCGCCGCGGTCACCGGGGCGGGTGTGGCGGCGGCTTTGATGTGGGGGACGGTCGATGCCGGCGTGGGAGAGGCTTTGGCCTGGCCCGCAGAGCCTGGGGATCCTGCGGTCCCTGGGGTTTTGGCGGAGCCTCGATGAGCGCGCAAGGCACCCAGCAGATCACCGCGACACCTCACCTCGGCCGCTCTGAACTTGGTGCTGCGTACATCCACGCCCTTGGCGCTGAAGAGCGGGCCCTTGCCCGAGGTGTTGGGCAGCGGGAAATTCACGCCGTTGGCGCGCATGCACGTGGCGAACTTTGTGAACGCTTGCTTGGCGGCTGGTTGAAGCCTCGAGGCCCGTCTCTCGAGCTGTCCACGCGCCAGGCTGGCGCACTTCCCGAGCGCGGCATTGAGCTGCTGGCGCGTAACCCCGGATGGGAGCTGGCCCTTGGGAGCGAAGAAGCCGCCATTCTGCCCGGGCTTGCGCGTGGGCAGCGTGATGCCCTGCTTGTGCAGGCATTCGCGTAGCGAACTCTGTCGTAGCGGGGCTGGAGAGCTCGTCCCCGTTTTCGTCGTGGTCGTGCTGTGGTTGGCGCTCGAGGACGAGGTCTTCGACGAGCTGCCGCAGCCAGTGAGCAGGGCCGCAATCAGCACAACGATCGCCAAAAAGCAAAAGCGTATCCGCATAAACATCTCTCCCATACCCTCCCCTGCCCTGATAATCGGACGTTCCCTCGTGCGCAAGGAAACCTAAATGCGCTACCTAAAGAGCAGCGAAAAACAACTCTATCTATTTGCTTCTCTAAGGGCCTCGTTTTGAGGCCATTTTGACTGCACTGCGCCGCTCGACGAGCAGTTACGCGCGGCACGGGAGAACTACGTGCCCGCAAAAACAGAATCATCTGTCCCGTTTTGAGCTGCTCGTCGGATTGGGAGGTGGCTGCCTTAGACGTGACTGTTAGAGCGAACGGAGTGCGCATGTCCGATATCGAATTAACGCGCGAGTTGCTGATGGCCTATCACGGGATCGATGGGCGTGAGGGGCTGTGCCACGTCCGTGTTTATGAGGAACTTGGGCGTCTGCCTGTGGTGATCGTCGGCGGACTGGATGACAACCCCGGCACGGCGATCGCGCTGGTGATCGAGACGGTCGCCGCAACCGTGCAGCGCAGGCTGTTCGCGGATGGGCGTCAATTTCATCTGGTTGAGCACTACCGCGACGTGATCGAGGGGCTGCAGAGATCCATGTACGCGCTCGTGCGATTTGGGGGGCGGTCGGTTGTGGGGGCGGTCGGGGTTTGGGATGACGCGGGGGTCGAGGCGGATTTCCGGGATCCGCGGTGGGAGCCGATCGATGACATCGAGCAGTTGCTCGGTTGCGAGGTCGCGGTCTGGTGGCCTGGTCGCTACACCGCGCGTGCGGTTGCCGGGCGCTTGCGGAGCGCTCCCGACGTCCAGCGACCTGCCTTGCAGCACAATGTAAGTTTTGTGTGTTAGCCTATGGATATGGCCTCGGCGGCGAGTCAGAGAGCGCGTAAGGGCGAGCCGTTCAGCGTGCGTTTCAGCTTGCCGACCGACCATCTCGTCGAGGATGAGGCCCGCAGGACCCGTCGCTCGAAGAGCGCGATCGTCGAGGCCTTGACCGAGGAGGCGGTGCGCACTCGCCGCTTTCCCGGGATCGCCTTCCGCGGCGAGGATGCCGCCCGACGCCCGTGGGTGATCGGCTCGGGTCTCGATATCTGGGAGATCCTTCAGATGCTCGAGGACTTCGGCTCGCTCGAGAGCCTCCTCGAGCAGACGCAGTTGGGCGAGCCTCAGGTGAATCTCGCCGCCGCCTACCGTGAGAGTTATCCGGAGGAGATCGCCGAGGCGATCGCGGAGAACCGTCGCAGCAGCGAGCAGTGGCGTGAGCTCTACCCGTTCATCGAGCTCTCGCCTGCCTCGTAGGCATCATTGCGGCTGCTGCTCGACGCGAATCTCTCGCCTCGTGGCATCGCCGCGAGGCTCCGCGAGAGCGGTCATGACGTGCTCGCGCTCGCCGAGGACGCCATGTTTGAGGGGCTCCCCGACCCCCAGGTACTGGAGCTCGCCGCGTCCGAGCGGCGCGTGCTGATCACCCGCAACAGCCGAGACTTCGCGCCTCTTGCACGCCAATGGGCCGAGGCCGGTCGCTCACACGCCGGCATCATCCTGATCTGGACACTCGACCACGGCCAGTTCGCTGAAATTCTCGCGGGAGTCAGGCGCCAATTGCAGCGGCGACCCTCGCAAGAGCAGTGGCGCGATATCACCGTCGCGTTCTGAGTTGAGCCAGGGACGCTGCCTGTCCCGTTGCGCGTGGGCGGTCGGAGTAGGGGCTATGAGCGCGCGTATGTGGGCCGGTTTGTCGGTCGTCGTGTCACTCGCCCTGTGCGGGTGCTCGATGACGGCGGGCGAGGGTGGCAGTGCGGGCGGCGGCGGCGTGACCGTCCGCGACGAAGGGCTGTCGCTGATCACCGAGCCCGGCCCCGGCGACAGGCCGTTTATCACACTGATCGACAGCGCACGGCGCAGCGTCGAGGTGACGATGTACGAGCTGAGCGACGAACGGGTCGAGCAGGCGCTCGTTGCCGCCGCCGGCCGCGGCGTGCGCGTGGAAGTGTTGCTCGACGATGGTCAGTACGGCGCCGGGCAGGCGCTCAATGACGCGGCTTTCGGCTACCTGGCCGCACACGGGGTGAGCGTCGCCTGGGCGCCCGGCTACTTCGCGTTGACCCACCAGAAGTCGATCCTGATCGACCGGCGCGTGGCGGCGATCATGACGCTCAACCTAACCCCCGTCGACTACCCGAGCTCACGCGACTTCGCGGTGCTCGACTACCGGCCCGCCGACGTGGCTGCGGTCGCACAGACGTTCGGCGCCGACGTGCGCCAGCAGCGGCTCACCCCCGGCGCGGGCAGCGGCGAGTTGGTGTGGAGCCCCGGCGCGCAAGCGCCGATCGGCGCGCTGATCGCGCATGCCCGGCACAGCCTCGAGATCGAGAGCGAGGAGATGGACGACGCGGCGATCACCGGCGAGCTCTGCCAAGCGGCGCGCCGCGGCGTGCATGTGCAGGTGTTGATGACCTACCAGGCGGCATGGCGGGCCGCGCTTGGCTACCTGGCCGGCTGCGGCGCCCAGGTGCGTACGTACGCCGAAAGCGCCGCGAGTGGTGAGGGTGCTGGCGGCACCGCGCTGTACATCCATGCCAAGTTGATTCGGGTCGACGGGCGGAGCGTGTTTATCGGCTCGCAGAACCTCTCCCGCCAGAGCCTCAGATACAACCGCGAGCTGGGCATCATCACCCACAGCCGGGTGATCGTCGCGAGCGCCGGGGATAGCTTCCGCGCGGACTTCGCGGCCGCGCAGTCTTACTAAATCACAGAGTTCACAGAAGTAGGACATGCGTCCACATTGTTATTTTCTACCCCTAACAAGGGTAGTTTCAAATGTGTCATGTCTGCTTGGCGATCTCTGCCATTGGCGATATTTGCCACCGCCCTGGTGATAGCCCTACCGGCGTTGCTCGTGGCCATGATCGTGCCACGGGAAGGCGCCCTGTCGATCGCTGTCTCTGCCCTCTCAGCGGTGGCTCTCTCCAGCGCGTTTGCTGCCGCCGGGGCGGCCTTCTGGAAGCGCCGGCCAGCATCTCGCGACATTGTTTTTGCCGATCTCATGCTGTGGGGTTGGGTGCGTCGTTGCTGGACGGAGCGACGCCTGACGCGGGCGCGAGAGTTATACGAGTCCGCCAGGAAGGCCGGCGCGAGCGTTGACATCGATTTGCTGAGCACGCTCAGCGGGCTGCTGCAAGCACGCGACAGGCTGACGCACGGGCACGGTCAGCGGGTCGCCCGCCACGCGGGCCGGATCGCGCGCGCGATGCGCCTCTCGCCGGTCGAGATCGCCAAGATCCGCACAGCGGCGGTGGTCCACGACGTGGGTAAGTTGCATACCCCGCGAGAGATCCTGAACAACCCAGGGCGGTTGACCGACGCCGAATTTGCCGTGATCATGCGCCACCCCGTCGAGGGCGCGAACATGCTGGCGGACGCCGGCGACCCCGAGATCGCGGCGATGGTCCGCCATCATCACGAGCGACTGGATGGCCACGGCTATCCCGATGGCCTGTCCGGCTCGGAGATCCCGCTCGGGGCGCGGATCATCGCCGTGGCCGACACGTTCGATGCGATCACCTCCAGCCGTGCCTATAAATCGGCGGGCACGCAGAAGAAGGCGCTCGAGATCCTCACCACGGAGGGCGGCTCACAGCTCGACACCGCGGCCGTCGCCGCGTTCGTTGGTTGCTATTCCTCGCGGCGCTCGGTCGCCTGGTGGGCGCTCCTCAGCACGATCCCGCAACGGATCCTCGAGGGATTGCGGACGATCCCCTCGACGATCGGCATCGGCTCAGGCGCGGCCACGATCCTGCCGGCGATCGGCGCGGCGGGCCTGCTCACACTCTCCCACGGCGTTCGTGAGAACACGCTCGCCGGGGGACACCAGGGCGAAGTGCTCACCGTCGCGGCGCAGACGCGGGCAGCGCCCGCGTTCTCGAGCACGAAGAGCGCGCCAACGACGAGGACAGGTGCGCGTGGCAGCGGGCAGATCGGCAGCGCGCTGCGCCCGCAACGGCGCTCCGCACGAAGGGGCCGCCCCGATTCACCCACCGTGCCCGCCGGAGCGCCACCGAGAGACAGCGTGCCCGTCCCGAATCCTCCCGAGCCGGCCCCCCCGCTCAGCAGCGTCCCAGTGGCGTCCAACCCGCCGGTGGTGCTGCCCAGCGCGCCGGCGACGTTGCCCAGCACGCCGGTCGTTTCCACTCCGCCGGTATCACCGCCGAGCGTGAGCACCCCGACCGTCACGGTCGGCGGGGTGGCCGTGCCCAGTGTGACGGTCCCCAGTGTGACGGTCCCCAGTGTGACGGTCCCCATTGTGACTGTTCGGAGTGTGACTGTTCCGCAAGTCTGAGCGGCTGCCGCGGGTATCGCGGACTTTGGACAGCGTCAATAACGCCCTTGGCAGGCCCGCCGGATCGGGGGGGTAGGCCGGATTGCTATCTACGCTTGGCTATCTACGCTTGGCGCCGCGCGCGAGCGCCTCGGCGAGCCGGCCACCCACCGCGAGCGCGCCCTCGGGAGACTCGAAGACGAACTCCACTCGCAATTTCCGGTGAGACATCGGACGAACGGTCACCTCCTCGCCCACCGCGTCGCCCCAGACCCGCGCGACGTTCATCGCCGTCGTGTCCTGCTGCGGGTTGTTGTGGGTAGGCGCAGGGTTGTTGGTGGTAAGTGCAGGATTGCTGGTGGTTGGTGCGACACCGTTGGGAGCGGGCAGGTTGCCGGAAGCGGACTCGCCGGTGTTGCCATCACGGGCGCGGGCCTCGAGGGTGCGCACCGACCAGCCCTCGGCGACGGCGCGATCAGCCAATTCTCGACGTATTTTCAAATCCTTTGCTCCCAGTAGCGCCCGTCCGTGACCCTCGCTCAGCTCCCCCCTCTCCATCAACTCCAAAATCTCCTCAGACAAACCCAACAGACGTATGAGATTTGATACAGCAACTCGGCTACGTCCCACGCGACGCCCGACCTGCTCGATGGTTAGACCCAGCTCCTTGACGAGCATCGCGCAGGCCCTTGCCTCCTCCACGGGATTGAGATCCTCGCGTGCCATGTTCTCGATCAGCGCCGCCTCGAGCGCCAGGGAATCGTCATACGGGCAGACCAATCCAGGAATTGTCTGTAGGCCCGCGAGTTGGGCCGCGCGCCAACGTCGCTCGCCCGCGATCAGCTCATAGGAGCCGTCTGGTCCGGAGCGTACGAGCACCGGTTGCAAAACCCCGCGCTCGCGCAAAGAGCGCGCCAGGTTCTGAAGTGCCTCCTCGTCAAAGTAACGACGCGCCTGTAAGAGGTTCGGCTCGATCAGGCCGATCGGTAGCTCGCGTAATTCGTTTGCTTGGTGATTATTTGGTTGATGATTGCTTGCTTGATTTTTGAGTGGGTTATTTGAGTGGTGCTCATTTGATTGGTCCATGCCCCCCTATTCCGACGAGTCTTGGCTAACGGGACAGCGGACTACGTCGAGGGCCGCGGGAGAGGACTGCGCGCTAGTCGGCGGGGAAAAGGCGCTGCCAGGCGTCGGGATCGTGCGTCGGCACCAGGATCGCCTCCGGCTCGCGCTCGGCAAAGGCTTTGATCTCCTGCATCGAGCGCATCGCGGCAGCGTCGTTGTCGGTGAGCGCCGGGAGAGTTTCCTGCTGAATGTTGCGCAGCGTGTAGGCGGCGTCGCCGATCAGGAGGGTCTGGCGATTCTGAGTCAGCGCCAGCAGGACCGACAGGTGACCGGCCGTGTGACCGGGAGTTGAGATCAGGCGGATGGTCTTGTCGCCGAGCAGGTCGATCGTCTTTGTGAACGGCCCGTACGGCTCGCCGTCGCGCTCGAAGTCGAGCAGGCGCATGCGCGACTCGGGCGGCAGGTGGTGGGAGACGTAGCCTTTGGCGATCGCGAAACGGTGACTGCTCGCCGCCCACTCCTCGCGCGAGCAGATGAACTCGGCGTTTGGCAGCAGTCGCATGCCGCTCGTGTGATCGACGTGCAGGTGCGTCATGATCACGCGCCGCTCTGCGTCCGGATCGATGCCCAGCGTGCGTAGCTGCTCGTCATACGGCGTGGCGGCGGAGCGTAGAGTTCGAAACATCAGGCTCAGCGGCCCGCCGAAGTCTCGGCGGAAGTGTTCGCGGACATCGGCGTGCATGCCCGTGTCGATCAGGATCGTGCCGGCCGACGGATGCCGCACCACATAGGCGAGGCAGGGCAAGCGCAGCATCTTCCCCAATGGCGAGATGCCGGTGAGCAGACCGATCACCCGGTTGCCCCCGGCGCGGTAGACGTAGCCGTAGGGCATCGTGACCTCCGCCGTGAGCATCACGTCGAGCTCTACGGCGGGGTCCGGGATCTAGGGCTCCAGGCGGTTGGGGCCGCGGTAGAGGAAGGTGACCTCTCTCACGTTCTCCTGGTGCAGGAGTTGCATCAGCAGGCGCGTCAGACCGAAGCCGAAGCCGCCGTGGGGTGGCGCGCCGTAGCGGAAGAAGTTGAGGTAGTACTGGATCGGGCCCGTCTCGACGTTCTTGTCGGCCGCCTGGGCCAGTAGCTGCTCATAGCGGTGCTCACGCTGGGCGCCTGTCGTCAGCTCGATCCCGCGCCACAGCAGGTCGAAGCTACGCGTCAGGCTCGGGTCCTCGGGGTGGCGCATGTGGTAGAAGGGCCGCACCGTCGTCGGGTAGTCGGTCACGAACGCGAACTCGTGGCCGTGGCGCTCCTTGATCAGCGCGCTCAGCGCGCGCTCCGATGGGGGGTCCAGATCGTGCTGGGGACCGGGAACGGAATCGTGGCCCGCCTCGCGCAGCAGCTCCTTGGCCTGCTCGAGCGTCACACGCGGGAACGGGAAGCGCCGGCACGATCACCTCGGTGTCGAAGGTCTGCTCGATCGCCTCGCCGTGCGCATCCTTGACAGCGCCGAGCACGTGCGCGAGCCACGCCTCCTCGAAGGCCATCACGTCCTCGTGGGACTCCACCCAGGCCAGCTCGACGTCGACTGAGGTGAACTCCGTGTCGTGGCGTGAGGTGAACGACGGGTTGGCGCGGAACACGGGGCCGACCTCGAAGACCTTGCCGAAGCCGGCCGCCATCGCCATCTGCTTGTAGAACTGCGGCGACTGCGCGAGGTAGGCCTGCCCGTCGAAGTACTCGACCTTGAACAGCTCGGCGCCGGACTCGCTGGCGGAGCCCATCAGCTTCGGCGTGTGGATCTCGATGAAGCCGTTTTTGCTCCAGTAGTCGCGCATCGCGTGCTCGACCGTCGTTTGCACCTGGAAGATCAGCCTGCGGTCGGGGCGGCGCAGGTCGATGTAGCGCCAGTCGATCCGCTTGTCCAGGGCGGAGTCCGCCGCGATCGGCACCTCGGGCTCGGCGGGAGAGTCGAGCTCGATGCTCTCCAGCGCCAGCTCGACGCCACCGAGCTTGACCCGCTCGTCGGCGAGCACCGTCCCCGTGAGGGTGATGGCCGACTCGACCATCAGGCTCGAGATCTGCTCGTTGAGCTCGGTCGGGGGGTCGTCCTTGCCGAGCACCGCCTGCGCCAGTCCCGATTCGTCGCGCACGACGACGAACTGCACGCGCTTCTGGTCGCGCACCGCCTGCGCCCAGCCGCGGATCGTGACCTGCTCGCCGACGTGCGAGGGCAGCTCGGAGATGAGGGTGCGGGTCATGCGGGGGACCCTATCCAAAGGCGACTACTCGGCGAGCTCGACCTCGACGGCGAACTCCTCGGCCTCGACCATCTCGATGCGCTCGATCGTCCCCGCCTGGAGCAGGTCGCCTTCCCCCAGCCCCAGCGCGCTCAGCCGCTGCGCCGTGTCGCGCACGAGCACCCGGCTGACCGGCGCGCGCATCTTCACCTGCGCCTCGGACTTCGCCTTGCGCACCTCTTTGAGCACGTCCGCGGTCACATCCAGCGCCACGTCTTCGCGGTCGCGCTCGGGCTGCTCGCCGACCACGGCCAGCAGCTCCGCCGCATCCGGCCAGGGCGCGCGGTGCACCGAGCCCTGCTGCCACCACGACCACACCTCCTCGCAGACAAACGGCAGGAACGGAGCGAGCAGCCGCTGGAGCACCGACTGCGACAGTCGCAGCGCGCGGCTGACCGAGGCGCTCACCTCGGGGTTCGGGTCATAGCGGCGGCCCTTGACGAGCTCGAGGTAGTAGTCGCAGTACCACCAGAAGAAGCTCTCGGCACGCTCCAGCGCGCGGGCGTAGTCGTAGTCCTCGAAGCAGCTCGTCGCGTCCGCCACGACCGCTCCGATGCGCGCGATCAGCGCGCGGTCGAGGGGATGGGATAGCTCTCCCGCCGCCGGCAGGTCGGCGAGCGCGAACTTCGACGCGTTCAGCAGCTTGACCGCCAAGCGCCTGCCGACCTTCATCTGCTGGGGATCGAACGCCGTGTCGGTGCCCGGCCGCCCGCTCGCCGCCCAGTAGCGCACGGCGTCCGCGCCGTACTCCTCGAGCAGGTGCATCGGCGTCACCACGTTGCCCTTCGACTTCGACATCTTCTTGCGATCCGGGTCGAGCACCCAACCGGAGATCGCGGCGTTCGCCCACGGCAGCTTGCCCTCGTCGAGCTGCGAGCGCAGGATCGTCGAGAACAGCCAGGTGCGGATGATGTCGTGCGCCTGCGGGCGCACGTCCATCGGGAAGACCTTGCTGAAGAGCGACTCGCCTGCACCCGCCAGGGTGTCCTCGCCCGCCTGGCCGGCGATCTGCGGCGTCAGCGAGGAGGTCGCCCAAGTGTCCATCACGTCCGGGTCGCCGACAAAGCCGTTCGGCTGGCCGCGCTGCCGCGCTTGGAAACCCTCGGGCACATCGGTCGAGGGGTCGACCGGGAGCTGCTCCTCGCGTGCGTGTATCGGATGGTCGTGGCGAATCGCGCCATCCGCATCGAGCGGATACCACACCGGAAACGGCACGCCGAAGAAGCGCTGGCGGCTCACACACCAATCCCCCGTCAGCCCGTTGACCCAGTCCTCGAAGCGCGCGCGCATGTACGGCGGGTGCCACTGCAGCTCCCGCCCGCGCGCGATCAGCGCCTCGCGGTGCTCGATCGTGCGGATGAACCACTGACGGGTGGTCACGATCTCGATCGGGCGCTCGCCCTTCTCGAAGAACTTCACGGCCCTGGTCACCGGCGTCGGCTCGCCGATCAGCTCGCCCGACTGGGCCAGCAGCTCAACGATCCGCTTGCGCGCCTGATTGATGCTGCAGCCGCGCAGTTGCTCATAGCTCGCGCGCGCGAGCGGGAGGTCCTCGGACTCCCAGCCGGGGGTCCCCCAGGGAACCTCCGCCAGGCGGCCATCGGGGGCGAGCACCGAGCGCACCGGCAGGCTCAGCTCGCGCCACCAGGTCACGTCGGTGAGATCGCCGAACGTGCAGACCATCACCAGGCCCGTGCCCTTCTCGCGCTCGACCAGCGGATGCGTCAGCACGGGCACGCGGGTGCCGAACAGCGGCGTCAGCACCTCCTGTCCGACCAGCCCGCGCTGGCGCTCGTCGTCGGGGTGGGCCAGCAGCGCCACGCAGGCCGGGATCAGCTCCGGGCGCGTCGTCTCGATCAGCGCCTGCGCGCCAGTCGCGCCGTCGGAGCCCACCGGGGAGAAACGCACACGATGCATCGCGCCCTGGCGCTCGCGGTCCTCGAGCTCGGCCTGCGCGACCGCGGTCTGGAAATCCACGTCCCACAGCGTCGGCGCCTCCAACTGGTAGGCGCCCCCCCGCTCTAGCAGCCCGAGGAACGAGCGCTGGGAGATCCGCTGGGCAAGCGCGCCGATCGTCGTATAGCTCATCGACCAGTCGACCGACAGCCCCAGCGTGCGCCACAGCGCCTCGAACGCCTGCTCGTCGGTCTCGGTCAGCGCCAGGCAGAGCTCGACGAAGTTGGGCCGCGAGATCGATACCGGCTCCTGTTGATCGGATCCCCGCCCACCCTCGGCGGGAGGCGCAAAGTCTGGGTCATAGGGAACCGACGGGTCGCAGCGCACGCCGAAGTGGTTCTGCACGCGCCGCTCGGTCGGCAAACCGTTGTCGTCCCAGCCCATCGGATAGAAGACCTCTTTGCCGCGCATCCGCTGAAAGCGCGCGAGCGCGTCTGTATGGGTGTAGGAGAAGACGTGGCCGACGTGCAGCGAGCCGCTGACCGTCGGCGGCGGCGTGTCGATCGAGAAGACGCGCTCGCGCGAAGCGGCGCGGTCGAAGCGGTAGACGCCGTCGCGCTCCCACTCGGCGCTCCACTTCGCCTCGAGCCCGTCGAGCGTCGGGCGCTCGGGGACGTTCGCGGGCTCGCTAGCGCGAGTGGTCGGCTGCGGTGGGGGCAAGCCGCGGATCGTATCCGAGCCGTTGCTCGCGCTCGGCGCGATGCGCGGGACAGTAGACGCCACGCACCGTCCCATCGGGCAGGCCATAGCCGAGCCACCTGCCGTCGCGCCAGGCGAAGTTGAAGAAGCGATCCGTATCCACGCCGCCCTGCTGCAGCTCGGCCGACCAGGCGGCGCAGGCCACATCTCTGGGAATGCTCGAGCGGCAGGAGCAGCTGCCGGAGAGATATCCGCTCGAGACGCACCGCAAACGATCCAGGCTATGCACTGTGCCTGTTTCGGGCAGTTCCATGTCGTTCTTTTCGGACCGCATCGCCGAAACGGATCGACGCTTTACGGATATGTGGACGATTGTCTTATTCTGAGGATCTCCGCACGGCTGAGCAGCTGGAAATCAAAGGAAGGAGAAGCGATGAGAGAGCCCGATGTGTTCGTGCTCGCCGACCGTGCCCTGAATCGGGTAGTCGGCCAGATCCGCGAGGATCAATGGGAGATCGTGCTGCCGGAGAGCTTCAGGACGCGGCGCATGGATCACACTCCGACACTGCGGGAGATCATCAACTACCACGCCTACGACGACGCCTGGGTCCCCGACATGCTCGCCGGTCAGACGATGGCGCAGGCCGGCCCGGAGAAGTTCAAGGGCGATCTGCTGGGCAGCGACCCGCGTGGCTCGTTTGCCGCGATCGTCGAGGATGCGTGTGCCGCGGCAGAAGCGTTCGAGGATCTCCATCAAACCGTCCACTGCTCGTTTGGCGACTACCCGGCCCGTCACTACTTCTGGCAGATCAACCAGTTCCGCGCGCTGCGCGCGCACGACATCGCCAAGGTGATCGGCGCGGACCCCACGCTTCCAGAGGACCTGGTGCAGGGCATCTGGGAGGAGGTCAGCCCGAACGCCGAGGAGTGGCGCGCGATCGGCATCTTTCCGGACGCTGTCCCAGTCGCGCAGGACGCCCCACTGCAGGACCGGCTGCTCGGTCTGACCGGACGCGAGCCCTAGACACGGCGCAACTCGCCAACTTCCAGGGGGTTTCTGCAGTGATGCGGGTATATGCCTTCTACAGCTTGCCTGCGTACGCGTCGAAGGGTGATTGGTGAGCCATGCCTACAGCTGAGCTGCGATCAACCAACGATGCCGCGCTGGTGCGAGGAATGCGGCGCGGCGAGGAGGGGGCCTTCGAGACGATCTTCCAGCGCCACCACGCGCCGCTGCTGTCCTACTGCCGGCACATGCTCGGCAACCAGGAGGAGGCCGAGGACGCGCTGCAGCAGGCCTTCATCAAAGCGCATCAGGCGTTGCTCCACGGGACGGCGCCGCGCGAGCTGCGCCCGTGGCTATACAGCGATCGCGCGCAACTGCTGCCTCTCGGCGATCACCGCCCGGCGGCCGACCACGCCCCTGGCGGACCACACGCCGGCGCTGGCGGGGCTGTCCGATCAAGTGCGCCAGCGCGAGGACCTGCGCGAGCTGGTCGCGGGGATCGGCCGCCTGCCCGAGGATCAGCGCTCAGCGCTGCTGCTGGCCGAGCTCGACGATCTCAACCACGAGGCGATCGCCACGATCGTGGGGTGCGAGGTGAGCAAGGTCAAGGCGCTGATCTACCAGGCGCGCAGCGCCCTGATCGCCGACCGCGACGCGCTGGGCACATCCTGCCAAGACATTCGCGAACAGCTCGCGGTGGCCCGCGGTGGCGAACTGCGGCGCGGCCCGTTGCGCCGGCATCTGAAGCTGTGCGTCGGCTGCCGTGATTTCCAGCTTGCGCTGGGCGCCCAGCACCAGTCGCTCGCGGCCGTGCTGCCGGTACTGCCCAGCGCCGGACTCGCGGCCGCGATCCTCGGCCACGGAGCGGCTCACGCCCTCGGCGCGGCGAGCATCGGGGGAGCCGCCGGCGGCGGGGCGAGCGCCGGCGGGGCCGGCGTAGGAGCCACGGCCGCAGGTACCGGCGCTACGGGGATCGCCGCGAGCGGGACAGCGGCGAGTACCGCTGTCCTCGGCGCGAGCGCATCAAGCGGCACCGGCATCGGCGCGCTCGTCGGTGGCGGGGTGCTCACGAAACTCGCCGTCGGCGGCGCCGTGGTTGCCCTGGCAACAGCCGGTGCGGTGAGCGTTCACAACCGGCAGTCACACTCAAGGCCTCGCGGGGCCACTCGCGCACAGCTCGCCTTTTTCGGCGCCAAGGGACGGCGGATCTCGGCCACCGACATCGCCTACTCCAGCTCGCCCACGGCGCTCGCCCCGGGCTCGCCGGCGGCGCTCGCGCCAGCCGGCGGCGCCCCCACGACCGGTGTCCCAGGCAGCGAACCGGCCGTGCGCCTGTCGGGTCTCGGCGGCGCGAGCCAGCTGGGTGGGGCGAGCCAGCTGGGTGGCGCGAGCCAGCTGCTCACGCCCACGGCAACACCGGGCACATCGCCACCGAGTGGCGCGGGGCCGGGCGGCTCGGGGCAGACCGTGGCGGGCACCCGGCAGGGCAAGAGGAGCGGGGAAAGCGGTTCCGGCGCGCAGGGGAAGCATCGCGCCGCGCTCCGTCGCCGGCGGATGCTGGCCCGCCGCAGAGCGCTACTTCCTCGCCGGACGCGCTTACGCCGCGAGGCACTTCTGCGCCGTAGAGCGCTTCTGCGTCGCGAGGCGCTTCTGCGTCGCCAGGCGCTTCTTCGCCGGCAGCTTGCGGCACAACGGCGCGCCCGGCGCGAAGCGCTCGAACGCCGTCGCCTGGCCGCCTCCAAACCTTCCACAGCACCAAAGCCGCCCGTGACACCGGCGCCGGCTCACGCTCCCCATCGCAAAGCCCGCACCACACCGAGCAGCGGGACGGCCGGCGCACCGGCCAAAACCACCACCACTTCGAACACCTCCCCCGAAACACGCAAACCACGCCGTCCCACACCAACAGGTACCGGCACCGCGAGCACAGGCACGGGCGCAGGCAGTGCCACGGGGAAAACCGGCTCGGGTACGGGGAAACCAGCTCGGGAAAACCGGCTCGGGTACAGGGAAAACCAGCTCGGGTAAAACCGGCGCCGGCGCAGGCGCTGGGAAAACAGGGACGGGCGGCTCGGGGACAGGCAAGTCCGGCGCGGGTAAGGAAAACGCCGGCGCAGAAAACGCCGGCGCAGAAAATGCTGGATCGACTACCGGCTCGGGCAAAACCGGCACAGGCACCGGGACGGAAAAAGCCAGTTCAGGCGCCAGCGGCGGAAAAACCAGTACCGGTGGCGGCAAAACCAGTGCTGGTGGCGGCAAAACCAGTACTGGTGGCGGCAACGGGAAAACCAGCTCGGGAAAGACCGGCTCAGGCACCGGCGAAACGGCGGGCGAAACAGGCTCGGCGAAAGTCCATCCGAAAAAAAATCTCGTCGAAGAAGAACAACTGCCCAACCTTTAGGGCGAACGGGCAGTCGTAGGCGTAGATGTGCACTAACCCAGAAACTCAACGGGAGGAACGCACAATGCGTCTTCGTAAACTGGGTCCGGCGCTGATCGCCGCGACCTCACTGCTGGCGCTGGCTCCGGCCGCCGCCTCGGCTCACAAGCATCCAAGCCCCCTGGGGCGCTGCCGGATCAACATCGAACGTCTCGTCCCCGCTGGATCAGCGCCGGGGACTCGGCCGAAGTATCCGGTCGCCTCGCATGTCCGCCGCGCGAACGCCGGCGGTCAGCCGGTCACGCTGTACGCGCACGCCGCTGGCACCGCCGGCTTCGTGCCCGTGCAGAGCACGACCACGGAAGCGAACGGCGCCTACAAGTTCACGACCGCGGCCGAGAACGCGAACACCACGTTCTACGTTCGCTCGCACGGCGCACAGAGCGGTCGCAGGCGGCTCCGCGTCGAGGCTCAGGTGACGCTCGACGCGGACCGCCGGAAGGCACGCAGATCGAAACCGGGGCACCCAACCAGGAGACGTTCAGCGGCACGGTCACTCCCGCCGCCGACGTCGGCGCGCGCGTGATCCTGCAGCGTGAGAACGCCGTGAGCGGCGAGGAATGGCACCGGATCGGCATCGGCCGGGTGATGGCCGGCGGGACCTATCTCGATCACGCACATCTTCCGCGTGCCCGGCGACGCGAGCATTCGCGTGCTCGTGCGCAGCGACGGACTGAACATCCCGAGTCCGTCAAACGAACTCGAGTATGAGATCTCCCAGGCGCAGAACCCGAGCCTGACGATCTCGAGCTCCGCCGACCCGATCAGCTATGGGCAGTCAGTGACGATCTCAGGCGTCCTCGCGGGCGCCACGACCAGTCAGCCGGTCACGCTGCTGGCGCGGACCGTCCACCAGCAGGGTTTCGCCCCGGTCGCCGAGGTGGCTACCGGCGCAGGCGGCGCCTACAGCTTCCCGGCACAGTCGCCGGTGAGCAGCACCCTGTACAGGGTGCAAGGGCGCCGGGCAGAAGTCCGCGGTGCTGTACGAGGGCGTCAAAGACGTGCTCACCGCCGAAGCCTCCCCCACCACGATCAAATCCGGGGAAGCAGTGACATTCAAAGGCACGGTCGCGCCGGAGCACAGCGGGCACGTGATCTACCTGGAGCGCCAGAACGCGATGGGCACGGGCTACCACGTCGTGCAGAAGGAGCACGTGCTGCCGGGCTCGGTGTACTCGATCGTTCACCAGTTCTCCGTTCCGGGCACGAAGATCGTCCGGATCGAGATCCCCGGGGGACCGGACAACGGCCGTGCGGTCAGCCCGCCGTTCACGATCACCGTGACCCCGGCGCCGGCATCCGCGCTCACGCCGGAGGCACCGGGTAACACCTCGCTCCCGAACGAAGGCCAGACAACGGGATCGGAAACCGAAACACGAGAAGCGCCAAGCAACGAATAACGGTCGAGGGACAAGAGACCAAAGAGACCGAGGCCTGTGGCCGTCCCGAAAGGGGCGGCCACAGTGCTTTGCGGACTCGTCAGCTCGATAGGCTGGCCCGTGGTCTTCAACCGGTCTCCACACTCAGGACAGAGCTCACGCATGGCTGAGGTAACCTCTCGTCGCCGGATCTCCACGCCACGGGCCGTGCTCGCGGTCGCGGTGCTGGGGAGCTTCATGGCGTTCGTCGACGCGACGATCGTCAACATCGCGGTGCCGAACATCGCACACCATTTCTCCGGCTCGCGGCTGTCGAGCGTGTCGTGGGTGCTCAACGCATACAACATCGTGTTCGCGGCGTTCCTCGTCGGTGGCGGTCAGCTCGCCGATCTGCTTGGCCGCCGGCGCGTGTTCTCCTCAGCGCTGCTCCTGTTCACGCTCGCATCCGCCGTGTGCGCGGTGGCGCCGTCCCTGAACGTGCTGATCGCCGCCCGCATCCTCCAAGCGGCGGGCGCCGCGGCGCTGGTGCCCAGCTCACTGGCGATCGTGCTCGAGTCGCGAGCGGAGCGTGAGCGCATGCACGCGGTCGCGCTGTGGGCGGCTGTCGCGGCGCTGGCCGCCGGCATCGGCCCTCCGCTCGGCGGCCTCTTGATCACGGCCTCGAGTTGGCGGCTCGTATTCCTGGTGAACATCCCGGTGGGTCTGCTCGCGTTCTTGCTCGCCCGGCGGGTCCTGGTCGAGAGCCGAGCACCCGGTCGCCGGCACATGCCGGACCTGCTGGGCGGAGTTGTGCTGGCGCTGGCGATCGCCTCGCTCGTGCTGGCGGTCGTCAAGGGTCAGGAATGGGGCTGGGGTGGCGGCCGTGTGATCGGGGCGTTCCTCGCGGCCCTGTTGCTGGGCTCCTATTTCGTGCTGCGCTCCGGTCGTCACCGCGCGCCGGTGATCGATCTCTCGCTGCTGCGGATCCGCGCGTTCGCGCTGTCCAACGGGGTCACGGTCGTGATGGCCGGCGGCTTCTATGCCTACACACTGTGCAACGTCCTGTTCCTGACGGGCGTCTGGCGCTACTCGATCCTCACCGCCGGCCTGGCGCTGATGCCGGGGCCGTTCACGGCGATGGCGGTGGCCGGCCCGGCCAGCCGCCTGGTCGAACGGGTGGGTCATCGCCCGATCGTCGTCCCCGGCGCAGTGGTGTGGGCCGGCGGCATGGCGTGGTTCGCCACGCGGCTCGGCGTGAGACCCGAATTCCTCGGCGAGTGGCTGCCCGGGATGGTGATCCTCGGCGTCGGCGCCGGGCTGACGTTCCCGACGTTGAGCGGCGCCGCGGTCGGCTCGGTGCCCGGGCCGCGGTTCGCGGTGGCGACGTCGTTGAACTCCGTCGCGCGTCAGGTGGGCGCCGCACTCGGGGTGGCGATCCTGATCGCGATCCTCGGCAATCCGCCGGACATCAGCCACGCAACGCCACTGCAGCTGCGCGAACTCGCGCTGGCTGAGCTGCGCCACTTCCAGCATGGCTGGCTGTTCGCGGGCGCGTGCTTCCTCGCCGGTTCGCTGGCGTGCCTGGGCCTGGTCGTGGCGCGCCCGAGAGAGGACGCGCAGAGTGAGAGCAGCGGCGACGCTACCGGCGATGCAGAGGGTCTCTTCGCAGAGCAGCCGGTCGGCCTGGAGTTGCCGAGCCTCGCGGAGTCCAGCGGTGAACAGCCGGCGATGTCGCCGCAAACCGTCGCGGAGTTCCTGTGCAACGTTCCCGTCTTTGCCGGGCTCTCGGCGGAGATGCTCGATCGGATCGGAGCGCTCGCGAGCGATGTGGGCCTGCGTCGAGGGGAGTGGCTGTTCCGAGAGGGCGAGCCCGCGGATGGGGTGTACGTCGTGCGCGTCGGTCACCTGGAGGTCGTGCAAGCGGCGCAAGCGGGACAGCACGGCCCCGAGTCCGAGACGATCAACACGCTGAGCAGAGGAGCCGTGTTGGGAGAGCTGGCGTTGCTGAGCGAGACGGTGCGCAGCGCCTCGATTCGCGCGCTGCGCGACACGGAGCTGTTGAAGATCGAGAAGGCTCACTTCGACTCGCTGCTGCAAGCAGAGCCCGAGCTGGCATTGAGCTTGACGCGTGTGTTGAGCGTCCAGCTGCAGGCCAGCCGCGCGATCCCGGTGGCCCGGCGCGCACGGCCGGTGACGATCGCGCTGCGCGCAATCGGGCCAGAGGTCCCGCTGCTCGACTTGGCCGACGAGCTGAGCCGCGCGATGTGCGAGTGGGGCAAGGTCGCTGTTGTGTATCCGGGGGAGCTCGGCGCGGCGAGCGGCGATGGCGGCTCACGCACACCGGCGGCCGGGAGCAGCGAGACCCGCGCGTCGGCAAGCGCGCGGTTTGGTCCGCTGATCGAGCGCTGCGAGCTCGATCACGACCACGTGATCATGGTGTGCGGTGAAAGCGAGTGGGACGAGTTCTGCCTCTCGCGCGCCGATCGCGTGCTCGCGGTTGTGAGCGGAGCGACCGACCCGGAGCAGCTCGCCGGCCTTGCCGGCGAGGATGGCCCACTGGTCACGCTGCGCGGGTGCGATCTCGTGGGCTACGGAGTCCGGCCTGGCTCCGGCGGCCTGGCCGAGTGGATCGAGCGACTGGCGCCGGCCGGCACGTTTGCGATCTCCGCCGGTGGCGAGCGTCGCGGGGATCTCGAACGCATGGCGCGCCGGCTGGCGGGGAGGTCTGTGGGCGTTGTGTTGAGCGGCGGCGGTGCACGGGCATTTGCCCACCTCGGCGTGCTCGACGTCCTGCTGGACGCCGGGATGCGGGTCGACCGCGTCGGCGGTGTGAGCATGGGCGCGTTCATCGGCGGCCTGCTGGCCGCGGGTCACGACAGCGCGATGATCGACGCCTGCTGTTACGAGGAGTGGGTACGGCGCAACCCGATCAACGACTACACGCTGCCGCGTAGCGCGCTGATCAAGGGCCACAAGGCCGAAGCGATGCTCGAGCGCGCCTTTGGCGACGTGCGCCTGGAGGAGCTCGCCCGAGTGTTCTACTGCGCGAGCGTCAACCTGCGCGGCAACCGGTTGGTGATCGACCGTCACGGTCCGATGACCGAGGCGGTCGGCGCCAGCATCTCGCTGCCCTTGATCGCGCCGCCGATGCGTCGCGAGAGGGAACTGCTGATCGACGGCTCGCTGCTCGACAACCTGCCGCTGGAGCCGATGAGCGCCAGCGGCGAGGGACCCGTCTTGGCGATCGACATCAAGGGCGGCGAGGAGCGTCTCGAGCGGGCAGGGGCTCCGTCGCCGGAGGACTCCTCCGCGAGCGAGCGATCGTCGCCGAGCGAGCGTCCCGTGCGCCTGCCTTCGCTGCCGGAGACGATGGCACGCATCGCCCTGCTCTCGAGCGCCAACACAGACGAGGCCGCGCGCCGGCACGCTGACATGACGATCCGCGTGCGGGTGCAAGGCGTCGGTCTGCTGGAGTTCCACCAGATCGACGAGGCACGCGCGGCCGGTCGGCGGGCCGCCGAGTCAGCGCTACAGGATGCGCCTGAGTGGCTGTTGGGAGCTCTGACGAGGCCGGCTGACCACGCGGGGCGGCGCACCGTCGTGCGGGTGTGAGAGGCCACCCGCGGACTCGACTCGGCGCGCGTCAGGGCGCCATGGCTTGGCGTCGGCTAGGGCGCCTTGGCTAGGTATTTGTGTCCGATCTTGACCTCCACGCGCTTGTGGTTGACTAGGTTCGTGACCGCCACCTTGTCGCGGGTGACCTTGATCAGAGTTCCGTCGCACAGGTCCTCGGTCAGCCATTCTGTCCCTTGCACCGCTCCGGCGGCGTAGTTACCCTTGGTGGAGAATTTTCCGTGCGCGTTGGCCCATAGTTTGCGCACGACGTGAGCACCCGACGCGGCTGCGGCGCGCGCCTGGACAGAGCCGACACGGGCGATGTGACTGCGCTCCCGCTTGGTCGGGCAGATCGAGAAGTTCCCACCGGTCAGTTCAGCTACGACGACTCCGTTGGCGCCCTGTCTGAGGATGAACTCACCACTGAAGAACTCCCCCGTCTGGGTCTTACCGCCGGGCTCAGCCGTCGTGACGCTCACCGTCCCGTTCGTTGCTTGGATGATCGACCCGACGGGGAGCTGCCGCAGAAAAGACAGCGAGACAAATTTGTTGGTTCCCGGTAGCTTCACGAGCACGGTCCCGGAGACCGGCGCCACGTTGCCGGTCTTTGCGAGTACGGGCGGCGGCACGAGCAGTGGAGGGATCGAGACGATCGGGGTGAGGAGGGTTGCTACCTTGGCGGCTGGCCCGCCGCCGGATCCACCGCCGCCGCCTGCCTTTTTTTCTTCGGGTGGCGGGGATTCGTAGCAGGACCATGTGAATGCGTTATCGGGATCGGCCGGGTACGCATACGAGGCAACGCCCGGGTACTGCACGCGACAGAGGTCGTTCATGCTCGGAGCCGGACCGGTAGGCGTGATTTCCACGTCCGTGCCGCCACCGGTGACGCAGGCCCAGTTTTTGTAGGCGTATTCCGGGCCTTCGACGGAGCCTCTCAGAAATGTCGTCGCACCTGCACCATTTCCGCTGTCGCCGAGACTCACGCAGTAGCCGGCGACGTTCATGCCACCGAGCAGTTTCGGCGGGACGGACACGTACTTGAAGTGATGGAGCGCGCTCTTTTCTGACGTTCCCGAGTCCGTCGTGACGGTCACTTCCACCGTGCCTACCCCTCCCGGTGAGGTAGCCGTGATCGAACCGGCGGAGTTCACCCGGACGTGTGACGCGGGACTGGCTCCAAACATCACGGTGGCCCCTTCGATAAAGCCACTGCCGGTGACTTCCACTTCCGTGCCGCCGGCCTCAGAGCCGCTGTTCGGATTTACCCCCGTCACGGTGGGCGTGACGGCTCGGGCGAACTCGGAGATCGAGCTTTTGTTTTCGCCCGCGACATAGACGTTCGTGCCGTCCGGGCTGACGACCGCGAGAAACGCGGTCTTGAGTCCGACCGCTTTGCTGGTGGAGCAGCCCGACGCGGCTTCGGTGATGCATTCGTACGGTGTTTCGAGCTGGGTCAATTCTCCCGTACTCGGATTACGGGTGAACGCGGCGATCGCGTTGTTTAATTCCCCCGTCGCATAGAGGTTCGAGCCGTCAGGGCTGATGGCGATGCCGAACGGCCCCTGAATGCCCTTGGCCGACTCACAATGTTCGGGCGTTGTGGCTTCGCTGCTGACACAGGTGTTTGGGGCTGCGAGCTGCGTTAGTCCCCCGGATGGTTCGCGAGAGAACTCGAGCACCGCGTTGAAATTGAACGAGTTTGCGTAGACGTTGTGCCCGTCCGGGCTCACGATGATTTCCGCGGGCCCGTACATGTCGATCACGTGGCTGCAGCCGGCTACTGTTTCAGTGGTCAGACAGGCGTTTGCCCCTCCGAGCTGTTTCAGTGCGCCTTCGGCCGGATTGCGTTCCAGCTCGGCGACGTCGCCGCCGCTTTCCCCGACCGCGGCCACGTAGACATTCGCGCCATCCGGGCTCACGGCCAGGCTGCTCGCCTGCTCGAGACCGGAGGCAGTCACGGTGCCGCATTTGCTTTTGGCGTCGCTGCTGATGCATTCGTTCGGCGAGGCGAGCGGGCTCAATTCGCCGGTGGCCGTGTCGCGGGCGAACTCGGCCACCGCCGATTCTAGATAGGACGTCACATAGACGTTCTTTTCATCAGGGCTCACCGTGACCTCACCAGGGCCTTCCAGGCCGTGGACTCCCCCGGTGCATCCTGCCAACGCAGCATGGACGATGCATCCGGTCTCCGTCAGCAGACCAGTTTCCGGGTTGCGGCTGAAGGTGACGAGTGCGCTTTCCAGCGTCGTGGTCACGTAGACGTTGGCGCCGTTGGGGCTTACCTTGACGATTTCCGGCGCGTTCATCGCCTTTGCTTCGGAGACGTCATTTTCCGGGGAGCACACGGTTGTGCCACCGGTCACGCAGCCGATCTCGGTCAGCGCGCCCGTCGCCTGGTTGCGCGAGAACTCGACCAGGGCGCCGCTTTCCCCTTTAGATGGTCCGCGGCATACACGTTGCGAGCGTCAGGACTGATCGCGATGCCCTTGATACGTTCGAGACCGGACGGGATCAGCGTCCCGCAACTGAGGCCGTTGACCAGGACGCTAACGCAGTTGAACGGGCTTTCCAGCTGCCTGAGCGAGCCGGTGCCGCGCGTCGCGGTGTACGTGCCGCTGGTGGCGTTGCTGTCGTGGGCAGCTCCCGACCACGACAGACCGTCGGCGGACACGGTAAGCGTTGCTTCTGCTTTGTAGACCCCATTGGTGCTCTGGAAGGTGAAGGTGTTGCCGGTCAGGGTGCCCGAGATGGTTTCCGTCGCGTTCGTGCCGGTCACCACTTCCGAGCCTTTGACCTGCGCCAGTTTGTCCGTGGCGGGGAAGTTGCTTCCCGCACACGAGCCTGTTTCGCAGTGGTAGTTGGCCGACCACGTCCCCGTCAGGTTGAGCGCTGCAGAGGCCGAGGCGCAGCTGACTAGGCTCAGCAGTGCCACGGCCGCGCACGTCGTGACCCGTCGGGGACAACGTCCAAGTAATCCGATGAGGGTTCTTGCGGTTAGCATCGGCGCGTGACCCGGCGAGCATATATGACCGGAAGCGGCTGACGTGGGCAGAGCGGCGTGGCAAACACGCAAGAGGACGCTGCTGATCGCAGTGGCAATCGCGGCTGCGGGGATTGGCGTCGCCGCATACGCAACCAACCTGCTGCGACGTAGCGAGCTGCAGACGATCGACGCGCGGTTCTCTATCCGGGGCAAGCAGGCGCCACCCTCCAACATTGTGCTCGTCGCGATCGACCCAACCACCCAACAGGAACTTAGAGATCACCAGTTGCCGTCGGAGTTCCCGTTTCCGCGCCGCTATTACGCGCAGGTCATCGACAACCTGCGCAAGGACGGCGCGAAGGTGATCGCCGTCGACATCGAATTCACACACCCGACTAGCGAAAGAGAAGACAACACGCTGTTCGAAGCGATCGGTCGAGCTCGCGGCAAAACGGTGCTCGGCACAGAAGAAGTCGCAAAGGGAGGCCGCACCGAAGTGCTCGGCGGCAGTCAAAATCTGCGTGAAGCCGGCGCACGAGCAGCCTACGTGGGGCTACCTGAGGACTCCGACGGCGTGATTCGACGTTTCCCTTATGCCTTCAACAGACTTCACAGCTTCGCGGTGATCGCTGCCGAAGAGGCCACCGGACACCCCATCCCAGCCGCACATTTCGAAAGCGGAACGCTGCCGATCGACTTCGCTGGATCAGCGGGAACAGTCAGGACAATCTCTTTCTATCGGGTACTCAAAGACCAGCTCTCATCAGGTTCGGTAAGCGGGGACGTCGTGATCGTGGGAGCCACATCCCACGTTCTCCAGGACATCCACGCCACAGCAACAAGCGAAGGAATGCCCGGCCCCGAAATCGCAGCAAATGCAACATCCACGCTCTTGCAGGGTGTGCCGCTCAGAGACGCACCGGGTTGGCTGAACCTGATCCTGATCGTGCTCATGGGATTGGTGGTCCCGTTGGGCAGTCTGCGTGTCCGCCCACGCCGCGCGCTGCTGTCTTCGCTCGCCCTGGCGATCGCGTTCACGATCGCCGTCCAGGTCTCATTCAATTCGGGATTGATCGTCGGCTTCGTCTATCCCCTGCTAGCCCTTGCCTTCGGCACGTTGGGGACGCTTGGCGTCCTGTACATGAGTGCGACGATCGAGCGGGCTCGCGTGCACGATCTGTTCGCGCGTTTCGTGCCGGCGGATGTGGTCGACCAGGTCGTGGCAAGCACCGGGGAGGATCTGCGGCTGGGTGGGGTGGAGCGCGACTGCACGATCCTGTTCAGCGACCTGCGCGGGTTCACGAGCTTCTCCGAGAGTCAGTCGCCGGAGCACGTGATCGCGGTCGTCAACTACTACCTGAACGAGATGACCGAGGCGATCCTCGCCGCCGGAGGGACGCTGATCGCCTACATGGGCGACGGGATCATGGCGGCGTTTGGCGCCCCGCTCGAGCAGGACGACCACGCCGACCGGGCGCTACGGGCGGCGCGCGAGATGCTCGGGCCACGCCTGGAGCACTTCAACGATTGGCTGGCCGAGCAGGGCCACGAAAGCGGCTTCGCGATGGGGGTGGGGCTGAACAGCGGCCCGGTGATGGCCGGCAACGTCGGCTCTGAGCAGCGCGTCGAGTACACGACTATCGGCGATACCACCAACACCGCCTCGCGGCTAGAGGGCATGACGAAGGGCTCGGGGCACATGCTGTTCGTCTCCGACACCACCCGAGAGCGCCTGAAGCAAGTACCCGAAAGTCTCATTCTTGTCGGCGAGCTCGAGGTCCGCGGGCGCGTGGAGCCCGTGCCCGTGTGGACAATCGCCGGACCCGGCGAGAGCACGGCCCCCGTCGGGCATGTGGCAGCCGAGGACGCGCCGACTGGCCCGGCGGGTACGAGCTAGGGCACGAGCACGAGCTTGCGGTGCGAGCCCGCGGCCAGGCGCTCCCAGGCCTCGGCCACCTGCTCGAGCGGGATCCGGTCGACGTCCACGACGATCTCCCCGCGCGCCGCCAGCCTCGGCCATTCGCCGTAGGCCTCGCGCTTGACCTCGGGCGGGGCGGCGAAGTTCGTGTGGCCCATCAGCACGAGCATCTTCCCGCGGATCGGCGCCGAGGGAATCGTCGCCTCCGCGCCGGCGCCGGCGCCGATCTGCACGAGCCGCGCGCCGAAGCTCGCCGCGTTCACAGCCGCGACGAACGGCTCGCCGAACAGCGGATCGAGCACGACGTCGATTCGATCCTCGGCGGCCTCGCGCATGAACGCCGCCGGAAGGTCGTCGGGCTCGCCCAAGCGGACGGCGGCGTCGGCGCCGAGCGCGAGGCAGCGCTCCAGCCCTTCGGCTGAGCGCGCCGCGGCGACCACCCGCGCCGCGCCGAGCAGCTTCGCGGCCTGCACCGCGATCTGCCCGAGCACGCCACTGGCGCCGAGCACGAGCACGTGCTCCCCGGGCTGCAACGTCGGCGCGCCAGGTGAGCGCAAGCCACGCGGCGAGCCCGGAGATCCCGAGCGCCACGGCGACGCCCTCGTCGAGCCCGTCGGGCAGTGGATAGGTGGAGCCGGGATCGACCAGCGCGCGCTCGGCCATCGAGCCGAAGGGCGCGATCGGCGCGTCGAAGTAGACGCGCTCCCCGTCGAGCGTGCCGACGCCCTCGCGCCCGGCGACCGACGGCAGCGGCGGCTTGCCGGCATAGAAGCGCCCCGCGCAGATCGCGACATCGACGGGGTTGAGCCCGGCGGCGAGCACCTCCACGACCGCTTGGCCGTCGCCGGCCGCGGGCTCCTCGAACTCCCCGGGGCTCGGCACTCCGTACTCGTGCAGGACGGCGGCTCTCATCGGTGTCTCCCCTCAGCGGCCGAGCACGAACGTATCCGGATCCGGGCCCGATGCGCTTGCCGGCGTCGAGCTCGCGATTCGCCTCCATCTCCTCGCGCTGAGAGCTCGAAGTCGAAGACGTCGAAGTTCGTCTCGATGCGCTCGGGGGTGACCGACTTCGGGATCACGACGTTGCCGAGCTGCAGGTGCCAGCGGATGATCGCCTGCGCCGGTGTCTTCGCGTGGGCCTCGGCGATCTCGACGATCGCGGGGTCTTCGAGCTCCATGCCCTGGCCGAGCGGGCTCCACGCCTCGGTGACGATGTCGAGCTCGTCGTGCTCGTGACGCAGGCCGGCTCTGCTGGAAGTGCGGGTGCAGCTCGACCTGGTTGATCGCCGGGGACGACGCCGGTCTCCGCGAGATCCGTTCGAGATGCTCGGGCTGGAAGTTGGAGACGCCGATCGCGCGCACGAGCCCTTCGGCCTGCAGCTCGATGAACGCCTGCCAGGTCTCCACGTAGAGGTCGTGCGAGGGCACCGGCCAGTGGATCAGGTAGAGGTCGATGTGTTCGAGCTCGAGGCGCTCGAGGCTGGCCTTGAAGGCCCGCTTGGCCTTGCTTGTAGCCGTGGTCGTCGTTGAAGCACTTGGTCGTGACGAAGATCTCGCCGCGGTCGATGCCCGAGGCGTGGATCGCCTGGCCGACGGCGCCCTCGTTTTTGTACGCCGCGGCGGTGTCGAGGTGGCGGTAGCCGGCCTCGAGCGCGCGGGCGACGACCTCCTCGGTTTCCTTCGGCGGCACCTGAAAGACGCCGAAGCCGAGCTGGGGGATCTCGACATCGGGCCGCAGCGTGATGCGGGGGATCTGGTCGGTTGTGCTGGTCATATGCTGGCTGTTGCCCTGGTTGGGCCTTGGTCAAACGTCTAGCACCCACGTGGTCGGGCAACGATGTGGCCGGGCTCCCCAGCGGCTCCGCAAACGTTACCCACGGCGAGCTCTGCGCGTGAGGCCGCCGATGCGGGCCTCGGCGAGCGCCAGGTGGGCGGCGGCATGTCCAGGCACGCCGTGAACGGCACCGCCCGGGAACGTCGCCGCGCTGCCGATGTACAGGCCGCGCACCGGCGTGCGATAGGGGGCAAGCGAAGGAACGGGACGGAAGATCACCTGGCGCAGCACGTAGCTGCCACCGCCCACGTCGCCCCCGAGGAGGTTGGCGTTGCGCGCCTGCAGCTCAGCGGGCCCGAGCACGTGGCGCGCGAGGATCCGCTCGCGAAAGCCGGGGGCGAAGCGCTCGATCTGGGCCTCCATGCGCTCGACGTGGCGAACCTGCTCCTGCTGCCAATCGACGGAGTGGGGACCGTGCGTGTAGGCCCAGGCGGTGTGCTTACCCGCGGGCGCGCGCGAGGGGTCGGCGAGCGACTGCTGTCCGAGCAGCATGAACGGGCGCTCCGGCAGGCCGCCGTCGCGATCGCGGCCGCGATCGCTGTACGCCGTTGCCCGCAGCACCTCGGCCGCCGACCCTCCGACGTGGACCGTGCCGGCTTCGCGAGCCTCCGGCGCGGTCCAGGGAATCGGGCCGTCGAGCGCCCAGTCGATCTTCAGCGTCGCGGGGCCCATGCGGTAGCGGCGAAGCGCGCGCGCGTAGCGCACCGGCAACGCATCGCCCGCGAGCGTGGCGAGCGCCCCGGCATCACGTCGGCGATCACGAGCGGTGCGGCGAGTCGTTCGCCGTCCGCCAGCTCCACCCCGACCACACGGTTGCGCTCGACGGCGAGCCTCGTGACCGTCGCGCCCGTGCGCAGCGTGCCACCCAGCTCGCCAAGGTAGGCGAGGAGTGCCTCGGCGAGCCTGCCGGCGCCACCCTCGGGACTCGGCCAGCCGACCCCATGGCCGAGCAGGTTCATGTAGGCGCCGGCGATCGCACTGCCGCGACCAGCTGGCGGCACGTCCGAGTGCATCGCCGAGCCGTATAGCCACGCACGCGCACCGTCGCCCTCGAAGAGCTTCTCGCCCAACCTCTGGGCGGGCATCAGCAGCAGCCGCGTGAAGTCGAGCATCCGGCGTGGGCCGAGTCCGGCAGCCAAGCGCAGCGCGCCCCGGACCGGCGGAAAGCCACCGAGCATCGTCTGGCGCAAGGCATCGAAGTGCGAGATGAACGGCGCGGCGAATATCCGCCAGCGCTCGCCATCGCCCGGGTGGATCCGCTCGAGGCTCGCGACGGTGCGATCGAGGTCGCGGTACAGAGCCACGGCGCTGCCGTCTGGCAGCGGGTGCGCAAGGCAGGCCGCCGGGTGGATCCAGCGCAGACCGTGACGCTCGAGCCCCATGCGCGCGAACACGGGCGAGGCCGCGCCGGCCGGGAACACCGAGGAGAAGGTGTCGTGGTGGAATCCCGGCAGCGTGAGCTCCTCGGTCGCCACCGCGCCGCCGGCGCGCTCGGCCGCCTCCAGCACGAGCACCCGCCGCCCTGACTGCGCGAGCGCGATCGCCGCCGCAAGCCCGTTGGGCCCGGACCCGACTACCAAAGCGTCGTAGCTCATGCGAACATAATGCCCGCGATGCGCCACCAGAGCTCGATCACGTCGCTGTCGTGGATTCCCTCGGAGGCGATCGAGGGATCGCAGCGGCTCGCCTTCGACGCCGGCATGGCCCACTACGACGAACCCCCGCCGGAAGCGATCGAGGACCTGCAGGCCCTGCGCGACGCCGATCGCTTCCGCTTCGCCAACGTCCTGCAGGCGTGGGTGGAGGCCGATGAGCAGGGAAACATCACCGGCTTTGGGCAGGGCGGCGGTGGGCTGATGGGCTCGACGACGGTCAAGCTCGGTCCCGTGGCGCGCACGTTCGAGGCGATCGGCCTGCCCGACCTCACGCCCAAGCCCGTCAAGGGCGATGGCTGGGTGCGTTTTACGCAGACCGTCGGCGGGCGTACCGGTGTGCCGGCCCCGCGGCCGGTGCGGCGCAAGCCGTTCGTGCAATGGCAAGCGCCGCTGGTGTGGACGACGCTGGAGCTGACGATCCACGCCGATGGCAAGGTCAAGGGGCAGATGAGCGGCGCAAGCCGCTTCCCGCGACACTGGGTCTACGACGCCACGGGACAGCTGAGCCACAAGTCCGGGCTCGCCGATTTCAAGGACTGGTACCGCAAGTCCTTCGGTAAGCACACCCCCTGGGGCGACACCGACTCCAAGGCGCTCGTGACCGCTGTCGAGACGGCGCTCGAGCGGACGCTCTCGGCGCAGATCATGCAGGGCGGCTCCAAGCCGGAGATCCGCAAGGTCAAGGCCGGGACCGCGCTGGTCACACAGGGCGAAGCCGGCTCGGAGGTGTTCCTGCTGCTCGATGGCGTGCTGCGGGTCGAGCAGGACGGCACGCGCTTGGCGGAGTATGGCCCGGGCGCGCTGCTCGGCGAGCGCGCGCATCTGGACGGTGGCGGGCGGACCTCGACGCTCGTGGCCGTGACGCCATGCCGAGGTTGCCTGCGTTGAGGCGGAGCAGCTCGATCGCGCGTCGCTGCAGGAGCTCTCCAAGGATCACCGCCGGACGCGCCCCGACCGGAGCTGAGCCGCTTGCGGATCAACTTCTGCGGCGTGCGGGGATCGACCCCCGCGCCCGGCATCGACTTCGTCCGTTACGGCGGACACACCTCGTGTCTGGCGCTGGCGCACAGTGGGGGCTCAGAAGCATCGGGAGGCTCCGCGGCGCCACAGGAGGGGCAGCCTGGCACGGGAGGGCCGGGCTCGAAGGGACAGTGCCCCACGCTGATCCTCGACGCCGGGGCGGGACTGCAGACGGTCTCCGCTGGGCTGCTCGACGGCGCCCCGTTCGAGGGCTCGATCCTGCTCACCCATCTGCACTGGGATCACGTGCTGGGGCTGCCGTTCTTTGCGTCGGGCGACAATCTGCGCTCGCGCGTCAGCGTGATCCTTCCCGAGCAAGAGAATGGCGAGCCGGCGGACGTCGTGCTCGGCGGGATGATGTCCCCTCCCTACTTCCCGGTGAAACCGACACAGCTACGCGGGGATTGGAGCTTTGCGACGATCGCCCCGGGCGAGCGGCAGATCGAGGGGTTCACCGTGCTCGCGCGCGAGATCCCGCACAAGGGCGGGCGCACCTTCGGCTACCGGATCAGCGACGGACACTCGACGCTCACCTATATGCCAGACCACTGCCCCACGACGCTTGGCCCCGGCGAGGACGGCTTTGGCGAGTACCACGCCGCGGCGCTCGAGTTGGCCAGAGATGCCGACGTGCTCGTGCACGACGCTCAGCTCTTCCCGGCAGAGCTCCCCGCGGAAGCGGATTTCGGGCACGCCGCCGCCGATTACGCCGTCGAGCTCGCCCGGCGTGCGGGCACACGCTCGGTGGTGCTGTTCCATCACCGCCACGACCGTACCGATGACGCCCTCGACGGATTGGCGCAGCGGTTGGGCGGTGGCTCCGCCCCCGAGGTGAGTGTTGCTCGCGAGGGCTCAGTGCTCGATTTGTAGTTGTACTCCTAGGTCTTGTGGTTTTTCTTTTTGTAGTGCCCCGGCCAGTCGCGATAAGGCGATACGGCTTATCTCCCTGATTTGGCCGTGATTGCCCCACTCGTTTGCGCCCAGACGCGAAAGCGGTTTTAGTCGATCGATCGCCGGGCGGCCGTTCTCGATTACCTCCTCGTCCACGACCGCGTGAACGACGCGACCCATCACGACCGTCCCCAACCCAAAGTTCACTGTCGAATGTAGTGTGCACTCCAGCGCCATCGGCGAGCACGCGACGCGGGGAGGGGCAACGCGCAGGCTAGGCTCGCGCTCGATTCCCACCGCGTCGAACTCACTCACCTCGGCAGGAAAATCGGTGCCCGTCGCATTTATCTGCTCAAATAATCTCTCGGGCGCCAAACAGACGACAAACTCGCGAGTCTGCTCGACGTTGATCAGTGAATTCTTGCGTCCCACCGAGGTGAACTGCACGATCGGGGGGTCCACCGAGGAGACTGTGAAGAACGAATGCGGCGCGAGGTTGTCGATCCCGCCGGGCGAGCGGGTGGAGACCCAGGCGATCGGCCGGGGCACGACCACGGAGGTGAGGAAGGAGTAGAAGGCGCCGCCGAGGACGGCGGGATCGATGTCGACACGCGTCATTGCCGGAGTATGACCGGCGGTATGGGATGTCGAGATCCGCGGCTTCTAGCCATCCGCTTCTAGCCATCCGCCACAGTACGCTCGCGGGCGCGGGGGCGTGTTTTGACAAGCGCCCGGATGGTCTCGCGCGCACCGGGCACCGCCTGACCGGCTTCCAGCTCGATCAGCGCCGCCTCGCTGGTCATCGCGACAAACAGCCGCGCCGCGATCGGCGCGGGTGTCATCCCCATCGCCAGCAGGCTGGGTTGCGCGAGCAGCGCGAACAGCTCCTCCCGTTGCGCCATCGTCGTGGTCAGCTCTCCCTGCGCGCGCGTCTCGAACACGAGCGCCTTGACTGCCCGATTTGCCAGACACACGTCCAGATAGGCGTCGATGGCGCTTAGCAGCAGCCTTCTTCCCGGAGCGAGACCCTGAACAGCATCGGCAACCGCCTCGCTGACACGGGCGTAGAAGCGCTGATGCAGGGCATCGATGAACGTGTCGCGATCGGCGAAATAGACGTAGAAGGTCCCCTTGGCAACACCGGCTTGCTCGGCGACAGCAGCGACACTCAGGCCGCTCAGGCCGCGCCGTTCGGCCACCACCACACCGGCCTGGAGTAAAGCCTCGCGCGTGCGCCGGCCCTTCGGGGTTACCGGTTCGGTCTCAGCATGGGACATCGAGGAGTCGAGGTTACATGACCCATAGGTCAGCTAAAACTGACTACTGAGTCATAAATATGTTAGGTTACCGTTCCTGCCCGTCTCACCGAGGAATGGAGAAGTCGTGATGGCCGCTTCGGACGCGTTGAGCACCGACCTTCCCGCGCACCTCTGGCGCTCGCCCCTGCTGGGAGATCTGAAGGAGGTCGAACTCAACGCGGGACATTTGGACTACTTCGAGCGAGGCGATGGCCCTGTGCTCGTGTTCGCTCACGGTTGGCTTGCCAATGCAAATCTCTGGCGCAACGTCGTCGATTCCCTCGCTAACCGCTTTAGCTGCATCACGCTCGATTTGCCGCTCGGATCGCATCGGCGTGCCATGAGTGTCGATGCAAACCTCAGCCCGGTCGGCTGCGGCGAGCTGATCGCCGACGTGCTGGCGAGGATCGACCTCGACGATGTCACGCTCGTGGGCAACGACTCCGGTGGCGCTTACTCGCAAATTGCAACGGCCGCGCACCCAGAGCGGATCGCTTCGCTAGTGCTGAACTCATGCGAGACGCCCTATGACGCGTTCCCGCCACCACCGTTCGACGGCCTGCCAGCGATGGCCAACGACCCCGCCGTGCTGGGCCAGCTGTTTGAGGTGCTCCGCGACCGAAACATCCGATCCACGCCGCCCGCATATGGCCTGCTGATCAAGCACCCGATCGACGATCTCGTCTCGGACTCCTACGCCCTGCCATCGGTCACGAACCCCGACATCCTGCGGGACACCAGCAAGGTCATGTCCTCTGCCTCATCGGACCCGGTGCACGCAGCGGGACGAGACCTGATCGCGGCGTTTGGCCGTCCTGTGCTCCTCGCCTGGGGACCGGAGGACCAGGTCTTCCCGCTTGCCCACGCAGAGCGCTATGCCACACAGCTCTCCGACGGCCGAGTCACCCGCATCGATGACGCCTACAGCTTCACGCCCGAGGACCAGCCACAGCGACTCGCCGAGGCGATCGCGCGGTTCTGCGCCTGATCAGCCCGCTAACGGGACATGAGCGAGGGGAGCTTCAGCAGTACGCGCGGGATATCACGACGCGAGCGGTTGAGCGCCTGCTTGCACTGGTGCCGCGGCATCAGAGCCATGCACGCCGGGCCCGGGTCCAACCCGGAGGTGCTCGGGCAGAAATGTGCCGAGCCGCCAGGGAGGCCTGAGTCGCAGGATCGGATGGACACCCACGAGTCCCGGGCCAGGGGCAAACAGAGGAGCGGTGCCCAGTGCCTCGGCGACGACGAGCGCATGGCGCTGCGGCCACCAAAGCGCGACCTCACGCCAGCGTCGGTGATTGATGACCTGAGTAACGAGGAAGGGCGAGTCCGGAAGCTCGCTCGGGGCGGGAAGGTGGGGCACGCCCAGCCGGGCGGGCGGGCACGGACGCGCAATCGCGGTTGTGGCGATCGAGCAACTGAAGCACCGCATGGGGCTTACCGAGCTCGCTGACCTTCGCCATCGTCTCGGGCTCATCAACCGATCGATCAACCACACCCGGCCATCGCCGAGCAGCGCATGAGAGGTGCGCCATCGGCTCGTTCATCACCCAGCTCAAGCCGAAGGAATGCTCCTCGACTATGGCAACGCCCAGAGGGGGCACCCTAAGGCAGACTGGGGAGCCTAGATGAACAAATCCATAAGGCCTTCAGCGATAGTCGGGGTTTGGGAAGTCGGGCCGGCAGCCGGCATCCCATGCCTCGGGCTGGTTGCCATGCGCGGGGATGCCGCCCGCATCCTTCAGCATCCGCGCGAGGTGCAGCAGGTTCCAGCTCATGAAGGTGGTGTTGCGGTTGGTGAAGTCGTTCTGCGGACCACCCGAGCCCTCGTCCAGATAGCTCGGTCCGGGGCCGACCCCGCCGAGCCATGCGGAATCGGCCTGCGGTGGGATCGTGTAGCCGAGGTGCGCCAGCGAGTAGAGGATGTTCATCGCGCAGTGCTTGGCGCCATCCTCGTTACCAGTGATGATGCAGCCTGCGGCTTTCCCGTAGTAGGCCCACTGTCCCTGCTCGCTCAGCAGGTGGCTATTGCCGTACAGCCGCTCGATCACGCGCGTGCAGACCGATGATTTCTCGCCCAGCCAGATCGGGGAGAGCAGCACGAGGATGTCGGCCGCCTCGACCTGCTCGTAGATCTCAGGCCAATCGTCGCGCTCGGCGCCGTGCTTGCTCATGTCGGGCTGAACGCCGGTAGCGATCTCGCGATCGACAGCGCGGATCAGATCCACCGAGACGCCGTTGCGCTGCATGATCGCGATCGAGACCTCAGCGAGAGCCTGGGTGTTCGAGACCTCTGGAGAGTGCTTGAGCGTGCAGTTGATGTAGAGCGCGCGCAGATCGGAGAAGTCCCAGTGGGACTGATCGCACAGCTGCTCCTGCGTGGCATCGAGGGGGCTCACGGTCCGCGAAGCTTAGGGCCTCGAGCTTGGACCGCGGTAGGCCCTGCGCTTAGACTGCGGCGAATGGGGAGCGTGGGTCATGCAGGGCTGGGTCGCGCCAGGTTGGGTCGCGCGGCGGGACTCGCCTACCGGGAGGCCGGGGCCTCGAACGACCGCGTGGCGCTGCTGGTGCATGGCTACCCGGAGTCCTCGTACATGTGGCGTGAGGCGCTGAGCGCACTGGCGGACGCCGGCTGGCGGGCGCTGGCGCCGGACCTACCCGGCTACGGCGACTCCGCGCCGGGGGCGGGGAGAGGGGCCGGCACATGGGAGCGCCATGTCGAGGCGCTCGAGCGCTTCGCGGGAGAGCTCGAGCTTGGTCCGGTGGCGCTCGT
This sequence comes from uncultured Solirubrobacterales bacterium, assembly GCA_963822625.1. GTDB lineage: Bacteria > Actinomycetota > Thermoleophilia > Solirubrobacterales > Solirubrobacteraceae > Palsa-744. The sequence continues at coordinate 71,247 of CAWGIH010000004.1, forward strand.
GACCCACGACTGGGGGGTGATGATCGGGCTGCGGTGGGCCTGCGATCACCCAGGCGTGGTGAGCGCTCTGGCAATCTCCGACGGCGGCTTCTTCGCCGACCGGCGCTGGCACGATCTGGCAAACGTAATGCGTAGCTCAGGAGATGGCGAGCAGATGATTCGCGCGTACACGCGTGAGGGCTTTCACGGGGCGATGCGCGCTTTCTCGAGCGGCATGAGCGAGCAGGCAATCGATGAGTACTGGAAGGGCTTCGCTGACGATACCCGCCGTCTCGCGCACCTCGAGCTGTACCGCTCGGGCGACTTCGAGAAGCTCGTTCCGTACGAAGCGCGCCTCGCCGCGCTCGGCGTTCCGGCGCTGATCCTGTGGGGTGAGGAGGATAAGTTCGCAAGCGCGAAGATGGCGCGGCGCTTCCACGAGGAGCTGGCGGGCTCGGAGCTGGTGCTGCTCGAGGGCGCCGGGCACTTCGTGTGGGACGACGAGCCCGAGCGCGCCTGCGGTGCGCTTGTCGACTTTCTGGCGCGGCGGGTCGGCTGACTCACGAGCCCTGATGCTGACTAGGCCTCGCCCTGCTGACTGGGTCTCGCCCTGCTGACTGGGCCTCGCCCTGCGGACTGGGCGTCGGCCTGCTGACTACCCCGCGCTCTCGCTGGGCGCCGTGCGCGGCGGAAGCGAGGGCTCGACGCGCAGCAGCCGGCCGGGAGGTGCGGCAGCCACCAGTTCCAGCGGCCGAACAGCGAGATCACAGCGGGCACCAGCAGCGCCCGGATCACGGTCGCGTCGAGCAGGATGCCGGCGGCCAAGCCGGTCGCGAGCACTTTGACTTCCGTCTCCGGACCTGACGCGAGCGATAGGAAGGCCAGGAACAGGATCAGCGCGGCGCTCGTCACGAGGCGCCCGGTGCGGCCGATGCCCCGCACAACGGCGGCGTCGGTGGAGCCGGTGGCGTCGTACTCTTCGCGCATGCGCGCGAGGATGAACACCTCGTAGTCCATCGACAGCCCGAACAGGAACGCGAACACCATCAGCGGGATCCAGGCGGTGATCGAGCCCGTCGCCGAGATGCCCCAGATCAAATCCGAGCCATGACCGCGCTGCCAGATCAGGTCGAGCACGCCCCAGGCGGCGCCGACGCTGATCACGTTGAGGATCACCGCCTTGAGCGGCAGAGCAGCGAGCGGAAGGCGCGCGCGAGCAGGATGAACGTGACTATCGCGATCAGCGGCGATCATCAGCGGGAAGTTGCCGTAGACCGCGTTGATGAAGTCCTCGTTCTGCGCGCTGCAGCCCACCGAGGCGCACTTCGGGGCCGGCGGCGTGCGCAGCTGTGCGCACGCGATCGAGCACTTGCGGCCGGCGGCGGATGAGCCGTCGGGGGTCGCGAAGGCATCGACGACCGCGGCTCCCGCGTTGCGCCACTGCGGAGAGTCGGGCGCAACCGCGCCGTGCACGTCAGGCACGGCGGCGAGCGCCGCGGCGACCGCATCGGGTGAAGCCTGGCCTTCGACGAGCGCCTCGTGCGGGATCAGCGCGCCCGAGCCGATGCCCGAGCGCTCGAGCGCGAGCAGGCCCTGCTTGGCGTCGCCCTGCTTGGCGATCGTGTTGACGTTGGACAGCCCAAGCTGCAGGTTGCGTCGCGGCGAGCACGAGCGCCGCGAGCACGAACGCGGCGCCGAGCGCCGCGACCCAGCGGCGGCGCACGATGAGGTTCGCCCAGCCGGTCCACTGCGCGGCTGGCCTTGTCGTCGTTGCGCACGGTGCGGCCAGTCCAGGCGCGGGCCGAGCTTTGACAGCACGACCGGCAGCAGCGTCACCGCCGACGAGCACGCTGATCAGCGGGATCAGCAGCCCGCCGTATCCGACCGAGCGCAGGAACGGCAGCGGCAGCGCGACGAGCGCCAGCAGGCCGATCGCGACGGTCGTGCCGCTGAACACGACCGCGCGTCCGGCCGTCTCCATCGCGCGCACGATCGCCTCGTCGCCCTGCAGCCCGTGCGCGCGCTCCTCGCGCCAGCGAACGACGACGATCAGCGCGTAGTCGATCGAAACGCCGAGACCGATCAGCGCGACCAGGAACTGCACGATCGGCGAGACTTCGGTGATCGTGGTCAGCCCCCACACGACCAGGAAGGTCGTGAGGATCGAGACGATCGCCATCATGATCGGCACGATCGCGAGGAACGACGCAAACACGAACGCCAGCACGAGCAGCGCGCCGACACCGCCGAGCAGCGCCTCGACGAGCACACCGGGGCCGTTGCCGCCGCCGCTCTGGACCGACAGCGCGTCGAAGCCGGTGACGTGCAGCGGCGCGCCCGCGACGGTCGTTCCCTTCAATGCAGCAGTAGCTTTTTCTGCGGCCTTGGGGTTGTCGCCGAACGGCTGGCTGGGATCGGGGCGCGGGTAGTCGACGATGAACGTCGTGCGCCCGTCCTTGGAAACGAACGCGCGGTTGTGAGTGCTCGCGTAGCTGGCGACGCGGCTGCCCGGCAGGATACGCTGCAGGCGCGCTTCGACGGCGCGCAGTTCGTTCTGCACGCGCCGGCGAGTCGACGGACTCACCGGCGGGCAGCGTGACGACCGGCAGCAGCGGCGAGCTGTTGCCGCCCGTGCCGTGGAAGTCGTGCGCGATCTGCTGGTTGGTGACCCAGCCTTCCTTGCCGGGCACCGAGAATTTCTGTTTCAGCGCTTTGGTCGCCGAGCCAGCGGAGGCCATGCCGACGAGCGTCAGGACGCACCCAGAAGATGACGACGATGCGCTTGTGAGCCAGAACCCAGCGTGTCAGCGATGCCATGTACGCCCCTTCGTTCTTCGTTCGGTTTGCATTCGGTGTTGCATTTGGTTGCCGTCTGTCCCTGAGACGGCGCTCGGGCGGAAAGTCATCGGTGCGTTCGACAGGCCATTGGATGACGGGCCTCTTGGGGTCCTGAAGATCCGGCGGGCCGGTCACCGGGTTTTCTGGTCTGCGGCCGGTTTTCCTTTGATCCTTAGATTATTTGTATCACAAACAATATATTAGCACGTAGAATGTAGCGTATGTGGGAGGACAGATAGACATGGGGAAGGCATAGAGCATGTGAGGACGGACCGATCCCGGAGCCTGGCGAGTTCCCCGGCTATCTGCTCGCCCGTCTCGGCGAGGCCTCGCGGCGGCGCTTCCACAAGGCGCTGGAGCCCGAGGGGCTGCATCCGCGTGACTTCGGCGTGATGACGATGGTCGCGGCGCAGCCGGGGATGAGCCAGCAGCAGCTGCACGAGAAGACGAGCGATCGACCCGAGCTCGATGGTCGCGGTGATCGACGAGCTGGAAGCGCGGGCCTGGCCGAGCGCCGCCCGGACCCCGACGACCGCCGCGCGCGCAGCGATCTTCCTGACCGCCCGCGGCCAGCAGACGCTGGAGCGCGTGCGAGCGCTCGCCGGCGAGCTGCAACGCGAGTTCTTCGCGGCGCTCACTGCCGAGGAGCGCGAGACGCTGCATCGGCGCTGCTGCGCAAGCTCGCCGGCTCGGCGGAGTGAGCGGGACGGGATGAGAGGGACGGGATGAGAGGGGCCGGATGAGAGGGGCCGGATGAGAGGGACGGGATGAGAGGGACGGCGTATTTCCCTATCTCAATCGTGAAATTCACTTACCTCAATCGTGAATGGTGTACCAGGAGACGCTCACGTTTGCTCGCTTGCAACGAATGTTGTGTTCGCTCCCCGCCAATCCAAACGGCTCACGACGACACGCAAAGCGGCCCGCTGGAGTGCTCACGCTGTAGGACCGGCTGTAGGTGAAGTACGGCGACACCGGGACATAGCCCCGCGTGTACTCGACCGCGTGGACAACGCCGTGCGCCTGCCCGCATGAGACCCCGCTCGCCTGGATCGTCGCGGTGATCACATCTCCAAGTTTCTCCGTCCCGCAACTGCGAGCCTCGCCGGCGCCGCGCCCATTCCTTCGGCGCTTGGGTTTCGAACGCGGCCGCGAGCGCGGTGAGCGCGGCACGTTCACGACCATCGATGTGGTCGCCTGCGGATTCAGCGTGCCGGGGACGAGCGCCCATGCACAGAAGACCCAGCGGCTGCCGGCAGGTAGAGCGCTCACGCTCGCCGTGTGCAACTGCGGAGGACCGGTGATGATGGCCTTGATCAGCGGGGAGGCTGTAGCCGACGCGCTGCTCGCCCGACAGCCTTCTGGTGTGGCTGGCCCGCCGACGAGGATGAGCTCCCGCGCGACTTCGCTGGCAGCCATCAGATTCAGCGTAAACGGCCTACCCGCGGCGATGCCATTCGCGAGGCTGAGGGTGAGTGAGATATGCGGCAGACGGACCTCGACCGGCAGCGACGCCGCGGCGAAGTCCGGTCCGCCGGTCGATGTCTCACCCGGTCCGAAACCCGTGGCCCAGCCACAGATGATGTACGGTCCGGGTTCGAGCGGCGTGAAGCTCATGGACCCCGAGTACATCTCGCTCGGGCCTTCGGCCTCGAAGACGGGTTCGGCCAGCCTGGTGCCGGAGTCCGCTTCGGGTAGGGAGCCGCACGGAACATCGGCCTTGTTGACCGCGATGGTTATGAAGCCCGCGGTTTCGGTGCTGGCGGTGTAGTTGATCTGTGTCGTCTCGCTCTGTACGGCTTCCTTGGCGAGCTCGAGCGTCATCCCGTCGGCGAGCGCCGCGCCGGGGAGCAGCGCCGCCAGCGTCAGGCCGCAGACGCACGCCAGCGCCAGAGGCCTACCCGCGGCGGGCGGGATCGGGATGGAGATCGAAGACGCGCCCCCGGCAGATAATGACCCTCTCTCCCGCTTTCTCTTCCTCATGACTGGATTCCTTTCCGTTTGGTCACGTTTAGGCACGTCTTGTTGGGTTTGCTCAGGGCGCAATCGCCCCCCAATGCCCTATGTCGAGTGAAGTCCTCACCTGACCCCCCCCCATATCGAGTGAGGTCATCGCTTGACCCCCGCCGATAAATGTTGATCAGGGACGAAAAAGGATGTTTAATGGCAACAGTTGGGATCGCGGGCAGGGCGGCCGATCCAACCGGGAAAGGAATCCCATGAGTCAGATCGTGGCGGGCAATCGAGGTATCTCCCAACGCGCGCTGCTGCCGGCGATGGCGGCGCTCGCGCTGGGGAGATTGCTTGCATGCTTGCGCTGGCGCCCGCGGCGCGGGCGGGGGAGTGGGTGCAGCGCACGTGCTCGTACGGCACGGAATACATCTTCCCTGAAGGCTGGGAAGGGGAAGAGAATTACGGCTACGACGAGATGCCCTCCGACAACTGCGAAAAGTATTACAACGGCGGCGGGCTCGCGGCGTATGCCGCCGGGTGGAACGGCACAAACCGGAGTCGGGCCAACATGGCGATACAAAGCGCCGCGTTACGCCACGATCGCGGGCGGCGTGCTGGCACTCCAGATGACGGCCCGCGACGGCGGTGCGCTGGTCGCCATCAAGGTCAAAGAACAGCCGGTCACGCTCGCGATCTGCGAAAACCCCGGTTGCCACAGCTACGAACGGATCGTGCCGATCACAGCCACCGGGGCGAGCGAACTATGGGAGACGGCGTACTGCTTCAGCAACAGCGAAGGCATGTGCCCTGCTGAGAACTTCAACCCCGACGAAGGCAACGGTCACGAGGCAGCCGAAGCCAACATTACAAGCGCGCAGATCGTCCTCTCGACCAACGTGATTCCAGCCGCGTCAGGCTTCGGCGGCACGCTCCTCGGGACGAGCGTCACCGGCACGGGCACGCTCGACTTCACAGCCACCGACCCTGGACCGGGGGTCTATCAGACGCGAGCGAAGGTCGATGGTCAGCAGGTGTGGGCAGCGACCCCGAACCTGAACGAAGGTAAGTGCATCTCGACCGGGAGTCTCGAAGGCGTCCGTGCGTTCGACTACGTCCAGCCATGCCCGACCGAAACGGCCGTCCACGCGGAAATCAACACCGCCGGGCTTCCCGACGGCCACGCACGCGCTCACGGTCGAAGTCGAAGACGCCGCTGGGGACGTTACGACGGTCTACTCCGGCACGCTCACTACCGCGAACCACCCAACGACCACCATCGATCTCGCCTACTGTCCGCCGCCGGACCGCGGCGCCCTGGAACGGCACACCCGCTTCGAAAATGCGCCACCCTCACAGCGCAATGGCGGGAAGTCTCGTAAGCCGCCAACCTCTGACGAGCGCCTACGGCCGTTCCCACTGCTCACCGGCAGGCTGACCACCACAGCCGGCACCCCGATCGTCGGGGCGCTGATCGAAGTCGGCCAGAAGCCATCATCGCTCGGCGCCAAGCGCATCCTCGCATCGCGAGCACGCATACCGGCACCGATGGAAGCTTTACGATCCACGTGCCGAGCGACGCCTCGAGCAGCATCCAGCTCGCCTACCGCAGCCATCTCGGTGATGCCCAACCGGCGGCGACACACACGCTCACGCTGCAGGTCCCCGCGAGCATTCGGCTGACAGTCTCACCGCATGTGAGCAGCGTCGGGCGAACGATCCTCCTGCGCGGCAAACTCGCCGGCGCGATTCCTCCGGGCGGCAAGAAGGTCCTGTTCGAGGCGCGCGTGCCAGGCGGCTCGTGGATCGAATTCCACAACGCCACCGTCGACGCCCACGGCACTTCCGATGCGACCCACCACTTTACGTTCCCCGGTCCCGTCCGCTACCAATTCCGGGTTGTCTGCGAACATGAAGCGGACTTTCCGTTCCTCGCCGGGATCTCCAATGTCGTGCGCGTGCTGGAGCGCTGAGCGCCGGTGCCGGGAAGGTTCGCTGCATGGCGGTGTCTATAGATACAGATGACAGTCACGCGCACGGGCACCCAACCATTGAGAGGAATGATGAAGCGAACCTACGTTTTCTTGGCCGTCGCCTTGGCAAGCGCGGCGAGCGCCGCGACGGTCGCGAGCGCACAGCGCAACCTCCCCGCCGCGCGCGCGAGCCGCGCCGCGACAGTGCAGCTGCGCCATACGAGTCTCGGCAGCATCCTCGTCAGTAGCTCGGGCCGCACGCTGTACGAGTTCACGAGGGATCACGCGAACAAGAGCAGCTGTGCGGCGATCAGCGGGTGCTCGGAAATATGGCCTTCGCTGAAGGCAAGCGGTAGGCCGACGGCCGGCTCGGGCGTCAAGGCTTCGCTCCTGTCCTCGCATGACGGGCAGGTCACCTACGCCGGTCACCCTCTCTACACCTACAGCGGCGATAGCGCTCCCGGGGAGACCTCCTACGTTGGCGTAAAGCAGTTCGGTGGCACGTGGTACGCGATCAGCGCCTCCGGACACATTGTGAGGTAGCCTCGCCTCTCCGCTTGCCGGGGCGCGACCGTGCACAAACAACTGGCGGCCAACGCGCGGGCGCGGCGTGTCACACCCACGCGCGCCGCGCCGCGCATCCGCGGGAGGGCTCAGTAGCCGTAGCCGGCGCCGCT
>CAWGIH010000005.1:0-443141 GCA_963822625.1 uncultured Solirubrobacterales bacterium
CGGGCCTAATAAAATGCTCCATTCATCGCTGCCAGCACGACGCCGAATAACAGAACGTTGAGGTATTGCGTCCGCGTCAGCCCGCGTATCTGTGGTCGCCAAAGCATGAGAAGCAGGACGGCCGCGAAACCCAAGCGCAAGAAGGTCGTTCCCAGCGGTCCGATGGCCGAAAAGAGTCCTTTGCCCACTGCCGCCCCCATCTGTACCGAGATAATCGCCAGCAACGCCAGCAACTGCGCGGGTACCTTCTGTGCGAAATTCTGCCAGCGTCCTGGCTGCCTGGATTGTTCTCCTGCACCATGGATTGTGTAGTCTATATCTGTGTTCTTTGTATGAGTGGGCTTGCAAGATGAACTCATGATTTCCTCTAGCTATGTCGGGAGTATCGACTTGAACGTGTACCGTTCTATCGTAGCACGAACATGAGGATATTTGATAGTGCTGCTGTTAATGAAAACGCAAGACCTCACTCTCCTCCACCAACGGCTCCATCACCAGATAATGCGTAATATTCACCACAAACGACCACCAGGCTTCGCCGTCGCAACTACCGCACGATCATTGAATGCTGGAGGAAATACAGCTATGAATGTGTCTGTGGCTCATTCACAACTTTCCTATCAACCTCTTCTATCCAAATCAAGGTACTCTGCTGATATTTGCATCATTTCCAAAAGCTAATCGTTGAGCAAAAGCCGTTCGTGCTCTATTGTTTCCGATACTTTCAGGGGCAGAAATCAACGAATCAAGGTCAAGCAAATTAACAGGCCGAAGTACAACTCGGGCAACACCTGACCGATGAAGAGGATCACGTATCACGATTTTCGCCTCTTGGGCATCCGTTTGCACTGTGGGATAGAGCATAGCGGCCTCCACACTATCAACTTGGCTGAGGGCATACATCGCTAATTGATACAACATATGCGCCGGTAATGTGTTCTCCCACAGATCACGATACTTGGCATCCAGTATTGAAATCACTTTTGATTGCTTCAAAATGACGTAGTCAGGACGAGGCTCGGGAGCACGACGTTTCCTGGGATTGTAGGCAGCATCGTATGTCATCATGCCATGTATTTTATACTGGTCTTGCACAGTGTAATCCTGCAAATTCTCTTTCAGAAAGCGAGAAAGCAGTGCTTGATAAAAGAGATTCATGTCAAAAAGAAATCCAGGAATCCGTATTTCTGGTTGGCTATCACCTAACGAAATCCCTTCAGCCGCAAGCAGCATCTCTATAATCGTTATCGTGGGCAAATAGGCATTGGTCAATCGATCCATTTCCCGATGCAATTTCTTGAGTACATTGTGATCCAAATTGATCGAGGAAACAGTATCCTGAAAAGAACTGGCTAATCGGTAAAGCCTTATTCGCAAAACACTATCATCAGTGAGATTTGCTGCAAGGTGCAATCCCTGCAGGACTACCTGATTGATCAGGCAATCTTCTAGCCTCGGATAATATGTACAGGATAATGTTGGTGCACAATCCCTCCTTGCCTGGCAATTCTCTGCACGTCTATTCTTCCCCGTGGGCTTGTGAGTTCATCATCTGTTCTTACATACTGACGATGTAAACCCCGCGCAAGCAGTTCATTGACCTCCGCCATCAACTGATATATCAGTAACTCCTGAAATGCCTGATGCTCGCCGCTATACTCAGTCTCAGCAAAGATATCGAGATTGCGCAAGCCATACGCATAACGCAATAAGCGAAGTAAGGGTACGCCATTTATTTTCGGATGGACAGTGATTTGAATGTTACCAAGTGTGATTCTTCCAACATATGATGTTGCCTCAATTGATAACCCTTCGCGAAGTTCTGAGATGACAAGCATTCCTGAGGTTGATAGAGAGCGAGCAGTGTTTCTTACTTCGACATCATCTTCAAAGTAAAGATATGATAGTAGTGAGCCTCGCTCACTAGGGTCAACATGTTGCCACTCATTTAAATCAATGGAAATGCGAGATGCCATCATTGGCTATCACCAGGGACTTCAACATCGCTATCTTCCTCTTCAGGAGTTTGAGCATCAAGACACCGCTTGTGACGATGCGATAATATCGGGGGATGGCGCTATAAGAGCTTGTACTAATTTATCCCGATTAGGGGCATCAAACAATTCCTGGCGGAATTGCTGTTTCTGCATATCTACCAGACCAGGCCCCAAGATTTTCTCTAACCTGCTATAATCCTCATAACAATATTCTTCTAGCAGAGGCAAGATATCATCCTGTATTACCTTTGCAAAGGTCGAAAAATCCCCAATTGGATGTCCATCTTCCAATAAATAGGAATGACCAATTTGTAAATTGCGGGCATCACGCCCAACATATTCACAAATACGTTCATTGAGTGCTTTGAGCCAGGGCCCAAGGGGAATTCCTTCTCACCACAGTATCGCCCAAAACGCTAGTATCTGGCATCAGTTCAATAAAACCAAAACGCCGCCGCAGCGCCGTATCTAACAAGGCAATAGAGCGGTCAGCAGTATTCATGGTTCCTATGACATAGACATTCTCTGGAACACGGAACGGCCTCCCTGTTAATGGGAGCAAAATCGCCTTACCTCGTTTGTTTTTTTCGAGAACACTCAGCAGTTCGCCAAAAATGCGCGGAATATCTCCTCGATTGATTTCATCTATGATCAGGTAGAACTCTTGATCTGGTCTGTTTTGAGCCAAACTGACACAAGGTTTTAAAGACACCATCTCTCAGTGTGAAGTGCATCTGACCATTAAAAGACTCCGGCCGAAAACCTTCTAGAAAATCTTCATATCCATACGCCGGATGAAAACTACACATCCGAACTAAGCCACCAGGATTGCCATCCTCTCCAAGAATACAGGCTTGTTGTTCACCCGTAAGCTGATCAAATGGTACATTATAACTCGCACGCGCTGCTAACTCACAAGCTGTAACTTGAGCCCAATATGTCTTGCCAGTCCCAGGCGGTCCATAGAGAATGACCTGTCCCTTCCGTTCAAGTATTGCCTGTATACGTGCGGGAATACCGGTCAGACGAGGAAACATGCGAGATTGGCGAGTCAATACAGATACACCTGACTGGTCAGCAGACATGACTCTGACAGGATTTGTTAGCGGGTTTGACGCTCGAGCAGGAGGGCGAACGTCGGGCACGCCTGCGCCGCGCGCCTGGCGTGGTCGAGCAGCTCGGGCGTGATCGGCTGCTCGTCGACGATCGGGTAGCCCCAGTCGTCCAGCGTGATGCGCTCCGGCAGGATCTCGGCGCACATGCCATGCGCCTCGCAGGCGATCGGGTTTACTTTTAGACGCACGTCATCACCTATGCCGCCGTGGCGAGTGCGATCGACGCTGGCAGGGGCAAGTCGGGCGCTCGCGAGCATGCGTCGCACGGCCCGTGGCGGGCATGATCGGTGAACTCCTGCGCGAATACGCTCAGCGCGCTCGTGATGAAGCGCACCGTTCCATCGGGGTGACGGCAGGCGCCACGGCCCTTGGCCAGCGAGCTCCAGCGAGCGATGCGATCTGCGCTATCGGCGTGGGAGCTGCCGGCCGCGAGCTCCTCGATCGCGGCGGCGATTGCCGGTAGACCATGTACGCAGGGCCCGCATTGTCCGGCGCTCTGCTCGGCCAGCCAGCGTGCCGTGCGGGCGGTTTCGGCGACGGGGCAGGCATCCGCGGAGAGCAGCAATACGACCCCTGCGCCCAGCGAAGCCTCGTGGGGTGCGAGCCGCTCGTCCGCCAGGGCGACAGATCCCAGTTGCTCCCCGCTGATCCAGACCCCCGCGTAGCCGCCGAACAGTCCCGCGCGAACCGCCGTCGTGGTGCCGCCGGCGGCGTCGATCAGCGAGGTGAGCGACGCTCCCTGCTCGATCTCATAGACGCCGGGATAAACGACCGGGCCAGATAGCGTGATCAGCGTGGAGCCGGGCCGAGCCGTCGTGCCGAGCTGACGGAACCACTGCGCGCCGTGACGCGCGATCAGTGCGATGTGGGCGAATGTCTCGGTGTTGTTGACAAGCGTGGGGCGGCGCCGGACTCCGCGCTGCACCGGCAGCGGCGGGGTGAAGGTCGGTATCGCCGGACCGCCGCTCAGGTGGTTGACGAGCGCTGACTCCTGTCCCGCCAGATAGCGATCGGGCACGCTCGCGAGCTGGATCGCCGGCGAGCTGCCGGCCAGTTGCCGGCGCTCGGTCAGTGCCTGCGCGACGCTGTCCAGGCAGTCCGCCGCGTGCGCGGGGACGCATACGATGATCTCCTCGGCATGGAGGGCCTGGGCGGCCAGCAGGCCGCCGTCCAGCACGAGGTGGGGCAGCGCCGTGAGCAACGTGCGGTCCTTGAGGCTGGCGGGCTCGCCCTCGGCTCCGTTGACAACGACGATCGGACGCCCGCGCGCGCGGGCCACGGCATGCATCTTGATGGCCGTGGGGAAGGCTGCGCCCCCGCGCCCGAGCAGACCGGCGTACTCGACCTCCTCGATCAGCGCTGCGGCGCCGCGGCGCTCGCGGCGGCTGCGGGCAAGTGGTGCTTGCCCGTGCACCTCGAGGTGCACGGGCAAGCTCATCGCGCCCTGCGCTGGAATCTCGCTCAGTAGCCGTGGCAAACCGGCGGGAGCCTGGCTGGGAGTGCTCATCGACTGGCCTTCGCGCCGGTGGTGTGGGTGGGGGCGTGTCCCAGCAGCGACGCCGGGGTGCCCGAGCGCCGCGCCCAGCCTGCTCCCAGCGGCCCACCCGGCAACCAGAGCACGAGGAACAACGAGAAGGCGGCGCTCGCCGCGAGCGCGGCGCCACGGACCCGGGCGTGATCCGGCCAGCCGGTGATGGCACGCACGCCCACTGCCAGCGCGACGATCCCCAGGCAGGCGATGCTCAGGCCGAGCAGCCACGTGCTCTTGACGTCGCTGCCGGTCCCGAGTCCGTGCAGCAGCGCGATCGGCCAGCAGGCATAGGCAAGCCAGTGGGTGGCGCGCCAGGCGCCGTATCCGAGCCGGCGGCGCATCATGCTGGTGAGTGCCACGGCAAGCAGCAAATCGAAGGAGATCGCGCCGAGCCCGAGCCAGAACGGACGGTAGCCGCTGCCGAAGGGAACGATCGCGTCCGTGAGCGAGATCGGTGCGAAGCTGTCGAGCACCGCGGTGAGGATGTGCGCCAGCAGGAAAGCGAGCGCGAGCAGCGATACGTTGCGGTGCAGCGAGTCCAGCACGAAACGCGGCCAGCGCGTGCTGGTGAAGCGGATGGGGCCGGCGACCCCGAGGGCGACGCTCAACGTCAACAGGATCAGCGACACCGCCCCGGTGGACCGCGTCAGATACCAGTATGCGCTTGGACCGACTGCGCCGAGGACGGTCATAGCGATTCGCTCTGTGGCTCTTCGACCGGCGTGGGCCAGCCGCTCACACGCTGCACGGCGCCCTCGTTGCTCACCAAGCGCGCGGGCAGACCGAGTCGCTCCAGCCAGGCCGGGGCCGAGCCGGCGCGGATCAGGGCAGCGGTGCTGGCGATGTTCGCATCGAGGCACGTCTGCGCCGCCACGCTCACGGTGCGCCAGGTCCGCGGCACCGGTGTTCCCGTCGCTGGGTCGATGATGTGATGCCGCGTCTGTCCTTCGTGGCTCCAGCGCCTGACCGCGGTGCTGGAGGTCGCGATCCCACCGCAGAGAATCTCGATCATCTGTCCCTGCCCGGCGGGTGCGCTGCGATGATCGTCGGTGACGTAGATTCGCCACCCGCCATCGGGTCCGACGCCAGCGGTTGCGATGTCGCCCCCCAAACTGACCAGGCTGCCCGCGCCGGTCGCCTCGTGCACGGCGGCGGCGGCGCGGTCGGCCGCCCATGCTTTCGCCGTCGCGCCCAGATCCAGACGCACGCCCGTTGGAATGCGAATCGCGACTCGCTCGCTGTCGATCTCGATCGCCCGCCAGCCTGGTGTCACGCGCGCCCGAATGACTGGCTGGGACGCTCGCTCCGGCCCCTCGACCGGCTTCTCGAGCAGCGTCCAGTCGCGATCATATCCGGCAAGCACCAGGGCGTTGCCGACCGTCGGGTCGACATCGCCGTCTGTCAGCTCGGCGGCGCGCAGGGCGACTCGCACCGCCTCGATCAGCAGCCGGCCGACTTCCACGAACCGTCCCGCGCCGCCGTTCACACGTTGCAAATCCGAGTCCGCTCGAAAGCGGCTGCAGGCGCGGTCGATCGCGTCGAGCTCCTGCTCGACGATCGCTCGTGCTCTGCCTAGCGCGCTGGGATCTCCTACCTGCAGAACCACGCTGCTGCCAAGCGCCTCCCAGCGAGCTGACGTAGGCGTGCTCGAGTCGCTCTCCACGGGCATCCTCGACGCGGCTGCCATCTCCGCGGCTGGCATCTCGGTGAGGGGCATCTCAGCCAAGGGGTATCTCAGTCACTCATGATCCCCCGGAGACAACCGGCGTCGAACTCGATTCCGAGGAAGAGCTCGCTTCCGCAGAACTGGCGGGGCTCGGCGTTTCTGTGCTCGGGGTGGTTTGCGTGGGTGTCGCCGTCTGTTCGGTTGTGGCTGGCTGTGTTTCCGGGGTTGGGGTGGCTTGCGTGGCGCTCGCTGCCGGTTCAGCGCTCGCCTGGTTTTCCGTGGAGGTCTGCGTCGTGGTCGTGGAGGCCGCTTTAGGCGCTTGCGCCGGTGAGGCGAGGGCTTTCGCGGTGCTCGATTTGTGCGACGCGTGCTTCACCTCGTGGTGCGAGGCGGAAGCGTTGCCGCTCGTGCCGGTCTCTTTCGCGGTGGTGCTCGCGCGCGTTTTACCGGGAAAGGCTTGCGCGGCGATCGCGGTGAATGCCCCGGTGAGCGTTACGCTGCCCGCGAGCAGCCAGCGGTTACAGCGCGTCAGGCGGCGTAGAGCGACGTCGCGAGATCGACTTGAAGGAGAGGGTGTCATGCATGCATATTCGACGCCTTTGCCTTTTACTCGCTAAAGAGCTGGTTAGAGAGTTCTTACGGTCAACGCGGAGCGGGCCAGGAACATGGGCTCCTTGAGGATGATCGCTTCGGGCTCCAAACTAGCGGGCGGCTGCAATTTGGCGCGCGACACGACGAAGGGGGATCGAGCAGGCTGGCTTTCAGATCGAGACGTGCGAGCGGTTCCCATTCAGCCCCGCGCCGTTTCTCCCGCCCGACCCGCACATCCTTGGAGTGGCCCGGCGTCCATAACCGGATCTCGGCCAGCTCGCAAGAGGGCGCTTTTGAGGGCACCGAGCTGGTGGCTCTGATGGTTGAGCAGGTTCGTCACAATCTGCTCGAGCGTCCGCTGCCCGTCGCAGAACTTCATGTCGCTGGCCCGGGGTACGGCGTCGAGTTGTTCGTCGTTGAGCTCGGCGAGTACTCGCATCGCTTCGCGTCCCTTGGAGAGGCGATTGAGCACACCCGCCCGATCGATCGTGCCGGCGGCGCTGGGGCCGTGCATCGATGGGCCGTGCTCGCCGCGGCCGTGCCCACCGAGTCGCGCTGCGATCGAGCGAAACGATCGGTGCGTACTCTTGCCTGAAGGCGCCTTGGCGTCGGCCGCGATGAAATCTGCGATGCGCACGTAGTTATCGGCGGTGTGCTTGGCGACGGCACCGACTGTGCCGTCTGCGAGCTTCTCGCGGCCTGGACACGGAAGGCTCACTACGGCATCCTCGCGTGTCGAGAGCAGGTTGATCAGCTCGGAGAGCTGTCCGTCGGTCATCTGCAACAGCTGGGTGCCACGCTGGCTCATCGAGATGCCTCCGTTCAGATTTCGAGGTTCGTGGTGAGTGTTCAGCCGCGGCGCATGAGACGGCCGACCGATGCCATCAGCTCGGCCGTGCGCTCCTCTTGAAGCTCTGCCTCGGCGCCCACCACGCAGGTGCGCGCATGTCCGTCGAGCAGGCCGAGTGCGACCTTGTCCAGCGCAGCCTGGATCGCGCTGATCTGGGTGAGGACATCGATGCAATAGCGATCCTCCCCAACCATTCGCTCGATGCCTCCCACCTGACCCTTGATGCGCGCGAGTCGGTCCAGGAGCTGGTCCTTGGTCGCCTCATAGCCCTTGCCTACTGGTGATCTCGATGTCGTGGTAGCCATGTCCGACACTATACCAATACGGGGGAGGGGTATGATAGAAGCATGGATGTGCTCACGACGATCGGTGACGGGTTCAAGAACGCTTTCCTGATGGCGTGGGAGGTGTGGTGGGCGCTTGTGCTCGGCTTCGCGATCTCAGCCGTGGTACAGGCCTGGGTGCCGCGCGAGCGCGTCCAGAGCGCGCTCGGCGGTTCCGGCTTGCGGCCGGTCGTGCGGGCAACCGGCCTCGGCGCCGCTTCCTCTTCGTGCAGCTACGCGGCGGTCGCGATCGCCAAGAGCCTGTTTCAGAAGGGCGCCTCGGCGGCCTCGGCGCTCGCGTTCCAGTTCAGCTCGACGAACCTCGTGGTGGAGCTCGGAATCGTGATGTGGGTCCTGATTGGCTGGCAGTTCACGCTCGCCGAGTTCATCGGCGGCATCGTGCTGATCGCGACCACGACGATCCTCCTGCGCCTGTTTGTGTCAAAGCGCATGGAAGAGCGGGCCCGCCAGCACGCCCAGCAGGCCGATAGCGGCCATCAGCATCACAGCGCCGGGGAGCACATGACGATCCGCCAGCGCCTGAGCAGCTCGAGCGCGTGGTCGGATGTTGCGCACAACTTTCGCAACGACTCATTGATGGTGTGGAAGGAGGTCCTGATCGGCTTCCTGCTCGCCGGGTTCATCGGCGAGCTCCCCAATAGCTTCTTCAATGCGCTGTTCCTCACCAATGCGCCCGCCGGGGTGAAGTTGATCGAGAATGCGATCGTCGGCCCGTTCATTGCCGTGCTCAGCTTTGTCTGCTCGGTCGGGAACGTACCGCTCGCCGCTGTGTTGTGGTCCGGCGGGATCAGCTTCGCCGGAGTGATCGCCTTCATCTTCGCCGACCTGATCGTTCTGCCGATCATCGCTATCTACCGCAAGTACTACGGCGGGAGCTACGCGCTGGGGATCGTCGCCTGATGTTCGCGACGATGGTTCTCGCCGCGTTGATCGTCGATGGACTGTTCAGCGGCCTGGGGCTGATCCCGGCGGGCCCGCGGCCTTCGCGCGGGGACATCTTCGCCACGATCACCGTCAACTACGAGCTTCTGCTCAACGCACTCGGGCTCCTGATCTTCGCCGGGCTGTTCTGGCTCACCCATCGCCAAGGAGCCACCGATCCGGTGTGTGGCATGACTGTCGACAAGGCTAAGGCGCTCCGGCTGGACTTCACCGGGGATACGCTCTATTTCTGCTCAGAGCATTGCCTGCACGCCTTCCAGGGCAGCGCCGCCGAGCACTTGATCGAACAATCCATCTGAGAATCATGGCCACCGTCTGCGAGGCCGGATGGGACCGCTTAGCGCATGATGCCTGTGTGGCCGAGGGAGTAGTTGCCGGGTTGTGGCCATACGCATAGGCCGTGGGGTCCTTCGCCGACCGGGATGCGGGCGCGCAGCCGCCCGGTGTGTGTGTCGATCGCGTATACCTCGGCGTTGTAGCGTCCGCTCAGCCAGAGGGTGTTTCCGTCGGCGGAGACGCCGCCCATGTCGGGGCTCGCGGGTAGCGGGATCTGCCACGTCGCGACGACGTGGCGGGTCTTGAAGCTGACGGAGGAGATCGTGCCGGCGATGCGGTTGGATACGTACATCATGCGCGCGTCGCGGCTTGGGTAGAGACCGTGTGCGCCGGCGCCGGTATGCAGGAAACCAGTCACGCGGAATGTGTCCGGGTCGATCTCCCAGAGACCTCCGCTTTCCTGATCAGCGGTATAGAGGGTGCGCCCGTCGGGGGAGAGCTTGACGTCCTGCGGGCTCGTGAGCCGTCGCCGAGCACGAGCGTGTGGATCACCCGCAGGCTGCGCAGGTCGACCTCGATCATGCTCCCGGAGAACTCGCAGCTCGCGAACGCGTAGCGGCCATCGGCGGAGAAGTCCATGTGGTCGACGCCGCGGCACATCGGCACCGACAGCGAATCGATCAACCGCATCGTGTGCGGATCGCGGAAGTCGAGGCGTTGCAGGCGCTCAGCGACGACGATCGCGTAGCGGCCATCCGGCGTGAAGTACAGGTTGTAGGGATCCTCAACGGGGATCGGGGTCCCCGGCACCCCCGTACGCGGATCGATCGGCGTCAGGCTGTTGCCAAGATCGTTATCCACATACAGCGTCTTCAGGTCATACGACGGGGTCACGTGCTGAGGAAGCGCGCCCGTGGGAAACGTCCTGATCGACTTTCAGCGTTCGCTGGCTGATCACGGTGACCGTGTTACTCAGACTGTTTGGCACATAGACCAGCGCGGGGTCCTGGCGCACCACCGGGGACAGATCACCTGCCGCGTCGGCGCTGTAGATGTTGTCGGTCGCCGTGCTCGGAGCGCTCGCCGCGGGCAGCGGAGCGCGTCGAGCGCCCGGTCGAGGAATGCGTCGTCTGGTTCGTCGAGCCACAACCCGCCGCGAGCAGGCCAAGGAGCAGAATGGTCGTGGCGAGCCTGAGCACCGAGGCAACCTACCGTAAGCTCGCACGCTGAAACGGGCATAGAACGGCACGTGAGAAAACGCTCACCCAGGCCCGCGAATCTTCCCCAGCGCAGCGGGATCGGCTACGCTCGCGCGCATCCGCCGGCCCGCTGTGACAACCATGCTCGTGCTCTGCCTTGCAGTTGCCGGGTGCGGCGGCAACACGACGACCACGACCGCGGGACATCCCGCCGCCCATGTCTCGCAGAGCCGCGCGGTCAAGCCGCTTACCGTGAGTCTTGCCTACCGTCCGCTGTTCTCGCTGCCCGCGCCCGTTCAGGACCCCGCGATCGCAGGGCTCAGCGGCGGTCGCTTCGTCCTGCTCGGAGGTCTCGACGCCGCCGACACCTCGACCGCCGGGGTGCTCCTCGCCAACCTGCGGGAACCGCTTCGCAACGCGTCGCTGCCCGGCGCACAACACGACGCCCAGGCAGCGACGCTCGCGGACCAGGTTTACGTCTTCGGCGGCGGCGAGTTCACCCAGTACGACCACATCCTGCGCTTCGACCCCACGACCGACACGGTCAGCGCGGCCGGCGTGCTGCCCACTCCTTCATCCGACGTAGCCGTCACACAGACGGGCGGGACCGCGTACATCATCGGCGGCTTCGACGGCACCAACTGGCTCAACACGATCCTCGCCTGGCGAGCAGGAACCCCAGCACGGGTAGTCGCACGTCTGCCGGTGCCACTGCGCTATGCCGCGGTCACAGCCGTCAACGGCGACGTTCTGATCATCGGCGGAACTACACCGACCAGCACGAGCGACGCGATCTACCGCTTCGATCCCCTCACCGGAAGGCGTGCTTCAGATCGGCCGGCTTGCGCAGCCGATCACCCACGCCGGCGCCGCGACGCTCGGCTCGAGCGTGTATCTCGTCGGCGGCCGTGGTGAAAACCTCGACGCCCAAACCGACCGCGTGTGGTCGCATCAACCCCTCCACCGGCGCCGTCCACGCGGCCGGCCGGCTGCCTCGAGCACTCTCCGACGCCGGGGTGCTCTCGGTCGGCAACGCGATCCTCGTCGCGGGCGGACGCACCTCGGAAGGCACGCAGGCGGCCGTCGGCGAGCTAGTGCCCGCCGGCTGAGCGCTCCCTACCAGACACGTAGTCGACGATCGCCGCGAGCTGCGCCGGGCTGAGCGGACGGCGAACAGGCATCTCGCGCGCAAACTCGAGCAAATCCTGGCGGCTGAAGCGATAGCCGAGCAGGTCACCGCCCTGGCGGCGCAGAGACTCGTTACCGATCAGCGAATGGCACGCACTGCAATCCTCGGCGAACAACGTCCTCCCGCTCGCCGGCCGCGGGCCGCTCGCGCTGCCACAGCCCAGCAACGCCACAGACGCCGCAAGAACTGCGAAGGTAAATCCTCGACGCATCCGCGCAGCGTATGCAGAGGCGCCCACACACGCCGGCCGCGCACCGAGCGCCGGCACAATCTGCTCGTGCTTACGCTAGCCTTGCGCACGCCTAATCCCGGACGGGTGTCCGGGAGCGGGGGAACCGAGTTGTTGGGGCGAATCCTGCGGTAATCCGTGAGAAGCGCACGTCGCTAGCCCGTCAGCTAACCCCGCCGGCCGACGACGAGAGGCGAAATGCCGAAACGACGACGCCCGCCGACGTACACAGTCATATTCGTGCTGCTCTGCCTCCTTGGCGCGCTTGCTCCGGCCGCTTCGGCCGCCACTGGCGGGACCACCGCACCCGGTGCTGTGAGCGCGCCATCCTCGACCTCGACCTCAACCACCGGCGAAAGCACGACGGCCACCGGCGGCAGCGCCCCGACGTCAGGCGCTGCCTCTGCCTCCCCGTCGCCGCTGTTCACCGCTAGCCCATATCCGATGGGTGCCAAAGACTGGGTGTTCCCGCTCTACCAGCTCGCGCGCGTGGCGGCGAGGAACTGGTGGTCGCTGGACCAGGGCGTCGATCTCGGGGCAACGCCAACCAGTGCGGAGCACACCTCGTCGAGCTCGCGGTGGCGAGCGGCACGATCCTCCACGAGGGCCTCGACGGCTTCGGCGACTGGGCGCCCGTGTTGCTCGTCGACAGCGGCCCTGACACCGGACGCTACGTCTACACGGCCATGCGTCACCCGCCCTCGTGCCGGTCGGCGCGCTCAGCGCCGGCCAACCGATCGCCGACGTCGGCTGCGGGATCGTCGGCATCTCCTCGGCTCCCCATCTCGAGATCGGGCTACTGCCGGCGGGGGCGAGCAGCCCCGAAGAACTGCCGTCGGTCCAGGAGACATCGCACGAAACACTCTCCAACCTGACCTCGGCGTACACCGCCGCAGTGCTCGCCAAGAAGGCCGTAGCGAGCCGGCACAAAACGCTCCCCAACCGCGCCCGCCGCAACTCCCGCGCTCGGGCCTGAGGTTCCCTCGGAGCTCGACGGCCCGAGCCTGCTCGAGCCGGCTCAAGCTGCAGGGCTGGCGAGGGGGCTCGCTTCTGCAAGTGTCATCGCAGGCGAGGCGGGGGTGTGGCCGATCAGGTCGAGGATCGCGGTGCTCGCGCACGCCCGGTCGTGGGGATATGGAGCAGGTACCTGGGTGGCACCGAGCGCGTGACGCAGCTCGTGCGTGAGCTCGAGGGAGTTCTTGGCGTGTCCGATCAGCCCATGGCGCACCATCGCTTGCGTGTTGCGGCGTACATGGCCGTGCGCGAACCCATACGCGATCACAGGACAGCCTTGGGCAGCGGCCTCGAGGCAGGTCATTCCGCCGGTGGAGTGCACGAGCACGTTGGCCGCAGCGAGCAGATCGGCCATCACGTGCGTGTACCCCAACACGCGAATCCGGGAATGTGACGCGTAGTGGTGGCTCAGCAGGCGGGTCGCGGGCTCGTTCTCTCCACAAACCACGATCACCTGCAGGAGATCCACGCCAAGCGCTCCTTCGATCGCTCCTTGCAGGTCACCGATGCCCCAACCACCGCCGGAGACGAGGACGAGCGGGAGTTCGGGGTCCAGGTCCAGCGCGCGGCGCGCGGCACACCGCTCTCGTCTGGTCCAGTGGGCAACGCTGAGTGGAGGTCTGGTCGCCCTCGCGGGCGCTCCCCCAGTGATCGCGGCGATCTCTGTGAGGGACTCGGGATAGCTCGCCAAATGGAGATCGGCGCCAGGGTGCGCCCAGAAATGCAAGCTGGCGAGATCGGTGACGAGCGCACACACGGGAACCTGCAGCTGGCCCCGTTGGCGCATGACACCCAACGGCGCTGTTATTCCGGGGTACGTGGAAACCACCACGTCGGGCTGCTCGGCGTCGATCAGCGAACCCAGGCGGGAGCGAGCCGCGCCGTAGAGCACGCCGAGCGCGAGCTGACGCCCCAGCCTGCAGCGCACGGCGATGAAGTATAAAAAGGAATAAGCAGCCGGCCAATGGGTGAGCTGCCAGCGTGTGAAGCGCTCGAGAAAGACCCGCAGTAGACTGTGTGATGTCCCGAGACCATTGTGTACGGTCACCCGCACATCAGGCGCGATGCGAAGCAGCTCGTCACGCAGACCCTCCGCGGCGCTCTGGTGACCACGACCAACACCGGCAGCAAGGATCAGCACGCTTGTGGAGCTATGGCCGGATGCTCGTTGTTCTCCACCGGGAGCAAGTGGCACGTAACTAGGATAAACCGTGACTCAGGGCCTCCTGGTGAGGATCGGCAACGCGCCCTGTAGGGCGCGGCTAGACCAGTGCGAGGAATGTTCGCTGAGCACGCCAGGAACCTTACCCAAGATCTCCTAACCGCTCCCAGCATTTCTATCGTGTAATAAGAGGATTCTCACCCAGCAGTTTCAAGCTCACCTACCGTGATGTCGGGTTCTCATCTGGTGCTCACGTGGCAGTTGCACTCAAGGTGGGATTCGCGTCGATCGTTACCTGCACTCGCCACGCCGACTAGCGGATCCGACGCCATCCCACCAGCACCCCGGCGAACACCGACAGCGCGCCCAGGATGAGCAGGCCGGCCAAGCCCACGTCGGCGGCGATGTCGGCGATCGACGGTCCGAGCAGGTATGCGCCCACGCCGAAGGCGAGCGCCCATATCAGCGCCGAGGCCGCATTGGCGGCCAGGAAGCGCGACCAGCGCATGTGGTGGATCCCGGCGATCCACGAAGGTGTGAACAGCACCGCCAGCGGGCCGTAGCGCTCATAGAAACGATCGCCCCGTGCGATCAGCCCGAGGCGCAGTGGCAGCAGTGGTCCGGGTACGGTGACCAAGCCCCGGCCGCCCTTCACGCCGAGGAGCCATCCCGCGGCCCCGCCCGTAGTGGCCCCGGCCCAGGCGACGGCCACCACCGAGCTCAGATCGAGGTGGCCGTGCGCGGCCGAGATGCCCGCTGCGATGAGGGCGGCCTCGCCGGGGCCCGGAAGCGCCACCCAGCTCGCCCCCGCCGCCAGGAACACGCCGATGTAGTCGATCCCCGGGCCGTGGGGAGGATGGTGCAGGAGCGTCACGGCAGCCAGTGTCGACAGCGGCAGTCCCAGGAGGCGCACTCCGTCATCCTGACGGTCCGCTTCCCACGATGCGCGGCTGTCTCATACACAGGGGTGTCGGCGCCGTTCTCGGCGGCGTAACCCGCGCGTTCGGTTACGGCTTCCAGCGCGGGTAATGCTTGCTTGCCCACTCGCGATCGACCTCCCCGGTCAGTATCCCGCGCAGCGCGTGGCGTGTCGCGCGGTTCAGGAGCGCCATGTAGAGGTGACCCGTGACCAAGACGCAGAGGGCGATCGTCGCGAGCTTGTGCCCGCCGAAGATCAAGTTGTGATGGGTACCGGAGACGATCGTGTCGAGACCGGTGAGGTACAGCGCGGCGAGCAGGATGCAGACGAGGAGGAAGTTAACCTTCTGGCCGGCGTTGAAGCGCGCGGCCGGTGGCTCCAGGGCACCGGAAAGCAGACGCGCTCCTATCGCTGCGAGCCACGCGCGGTCCTCGACATCCAGGCTGAGCAGTTCGCGCGCGGTGCCGCCGAGCGCCCGCCGGTTCCCCGCCACGGCGATCAGCGCCACGCCACCGACGAGCACGCCAGCCGAGGCGAGATGCCAGGCATACATCACATCGTGAAAAGTCCCGCGGCGGCCGACGACGAGGCCGCTGCTGAGCAGGCTGAGGAAAGCGAGCGCTGTGAGCCAGTGGACGGCTCGCTCTGACAAGGTGAAGCGCTGAACCATCGTATTAGGCTAGCCCCCGCTGCGACTGAAGACGGCGAAGAAATCGCGGTCGTCGGGTTCGAGATAGCGCGTCGCTTCTCGAGTCATCCCGGGTAGCAGCTTCGAGGGTTCGCTTGCGTCGGGAGCGCCGTAGAAGTTGAAGGTTACCCACTCGGAGTTGATGTCGAGCTCCATCGCCCGTACAGCCCCGGCGCGCTGGAGGATCAGCGCGAGGCTTTCCGCTGTCTGGTTGTCGGCTGCTGCGTAGAGGAGATCGCCGCGTGCGTCTACGCCAATACCAGAGCGCCAGACCCGGATCGCGTTGCCCAGCGTGGCGCCCCACAGCGAACCGTCACCGAGGCGCGGGTTGAGCTGGCCGTTCTCCAAGATCAACGGCAGGTTCTGACGCGCGAACAGCACCGATGGTCCCGGCTGTGGTCCGCCGGTCCATTCACGCACGTCGACGCTGCCATCGCGGAAGCCGACGAGCGTGGCCATGCCGTCGCTGCAGCGGCGCATATACCTGCCCGAGCGCTGCGAACCCTCCACCGGAGTCCTCGAGCTTGAAGCCGCTGTTGAAGGTCGCAAGCAGCCCGCCCCGCAACTGTGGGGGGACCTCCATCGGTCCGCGAAAGGCCCCGGCCGGCGGCTCGTAGCGGCCCGGGTAGAGCGCCAGCGAGGTGCGTGAGCGGTCGATCCAAGCGACACCCGCGACCATCTGGGGATAGTTGGGATCTGGGCGGAACGTCGTCACGAGCACTGGCGGCGCACCATCGACCAGTGGTCCCGTCCGTCGCCACGCTCCCTCGCCGGGCAGCGGGGGGTTGATGATTGGCGCGATCGGTGGTGGTGCGTAGAGG
Source organism: uncultured Solirubrobacterales bacterium (assembly GCA_963822625.1). GTDB lineage: Bacteria > Actinomycetota > Thermoleophilia > Solirubrobacterales > Solirubrobacteraceae > Palsa-744. The sequence goes on from CAWGIH010000005.1 coordinate 16,534, forward strand.
GATTCCGATCCGCCGTTCTGGAGGCCGAGCTTGGGCAGAGACTTCAGCGGCGGCCCTCCCTTTGCGGGAGCGTTGACGGAGTAGTAGACGTGCTCGATATCGGACACGAGCCACGCCCCGCCGTTGTCTCGCAGCCACTCGATCGAGCGGACACCGAAGCCGACATTCGACGGAGCGAGCATCGCGCTCGTGAACGACACCAGCTTGGTGGCCACGAGGACGAGCACGGTGAGCGCGACGATCCGGCGGACGGCCAGCCTTCGCCGACTGGGCCGGCGGCGCCGGCGAACAGGACGCGCTCGCGGTCGCGGCACCGCCCTCGGTCTTGCTGTACCTGACGGCAAGGCACGGCCGCCAGCTTCGTAAGCGGCGATCCGGGCCTCGTAGCGGGCGATGCTCCCGCGGTCGACCGGGTCGATGTGCAGTGCACGCGCCAATACTCTGTGTCTATTCGTCCTCAGCCAGGACGGCCCTCCACACAGGCATCGGTTAAGAACTCACTATGAGCAAATTCTCATTTATCGCCTGCGCCTGTGGCGGTAAGAGTGTTCTCACCGCCACCTTATGTGATGCTTACGCTGACCCGCGAGATTTGCGCCATGCTGAAGCTGACGGCGAGGGTCGCAATCTTGCTGGCGGCCGTGATGGTGGCTGCTGGTTGTGGCAGCCAGTCAAACGCCGCGCCGTCTAAGGGTGGCCCCTCGAAGAGGACCGCAGTGCTGCGGCGCGTGTCGAGCGCTCCGGTCGTACAGGAACCTGGCCAGCCGGGAGCCGTCTGGACGCCGGTTGCGAGCCTCGACGGTCAGCCGCCGCTTGGATCGCTCTGCGCTCCGGTGTGACGATTTTGCGTTTCGATCAGCGGCTTGTGCACCTGGCTCTGCACGCGGGCTCGGGCGAACCTGGAGGTAAGGGCTGGACCTACGGGGACCGTATCGGCGCGAGCGAGATTCACCGGGTGCTGGCTGCTTTCAACGGTGGCTTCAAGCTGAGCTATGGCCCCGTCGGGTTTCTGGCGGACGGTCGCGTCCCTGTTGCACTCACGGCCGGATTGGGTTCGATAGTGACCTACAGCAACGGCACGACGGACATCGGGGCATGGCAGGAAGGCGTTCCGGCCAGCGGTCTGAGAGTCGCCTCGGTGCTGCAGAACCTGCATCTGCTGGTGGATCGCGGTGTGGCCTCGCCCACGATCCATAACTGCATCGAGAGCTGCTGGGGAGCGAACGCTGGGAGGTGGGCGCCGACGTGGCTCGCTCGGCGCTGGGGATCACTGGTGAAGGCCAGCTCGTGTGGGCCGCCGGAGAGAGCCTCTCCCCGGCTATGATCGCCCAGGCGTTGATCGGAGCGGGTGTCGTGCGCGCGGTCGAGCTCGACATCAACCCGGAGTGGATCGCCGGATATCTCTACGTACATCATGGGGCTGGACTGACCGGCGCGCCGGTGGTGCCCGGCCAGCAGGGAATCCCTGGTCGTTTTCTCACGCCTTACAGCCGCGACTTCTTCACGATCCTCGCCAACTGACGGGCGTCTCAGCCGCAGGCTCGCTCGAGGCGCCGGTCCGCGGAGCTGCCGGCGCTGCCGGCTGAACCGCTCGTCACATAGCGCCAAGAGCGCGATGTGTGACGGAAGACGAACGCTTGCGTGCCCGCTTCCGGTGTGCGTACGCACACCACGGCGAGGCTTGAGTTTGACCGCGAGACGTACACGCCGTGCACCTCGGAGGAGTTGCCGTCGTTGGCGGTGAAGGCGGTCATGATCGCCGAGCGCTCGGACTTGGTCGCCGGCCGGGTGGACGAGCCGGCTGCGGCTGAAGTGGGTGTCACGGCCAGTGCAATGACAGCGAGCACCGTAGGAGAAAGTGAGCGAAATGTCACGCTATAGATCCTAATGGCAGCGGACGGTTGTGACCGAGGATAAGCGAAATCTCATCGAGTTATCCTCGACGCGACCGCCATCGCTCCAGCAGGATCGAGAGAGTGCAGATGGCGAGTACCAGCAGCGCGGCGACGGCGACGATCGCCACGCCCTGCGCGAGCAGGAGCGCCGCTACCGCGATCAGCAGCCCGAGACAGATGTCCACACGAAAGAGATAACGATGTCTGCTCGCTTGGCGGCGGCGTGCGCGCAGGTGGGACATGTCCTTCAGTGGTTTGGTGGCGCTCACTGTTTCAGGCGGCGGAACAGGGGACGGGGAAGCATGCGCACGGCGAGCATCAGCCAGCGTAGAGCGGATGGCGCCCACACGGTGTGAGAGCGGTGGTCAAGTCCGTTCACGACATCGAGCGCAAGCGCCTGCGGCGTGGTGGACAGCGGCGCGGGTGCTAGGCCCCGTGTCATGCGGGTGTGCGACGAAGCCTGGGCGAACGACGATCATGCGCACTCCCTGATCGCGCAGCGTCGTCGCCGAGACCCTGCGCGAGGGCGTCGAGGCCGGCCTTGGAGGCTCCGTAGACGACATTCGCAGCGCCGTGGCCGCTCGGCCGCCACCGAGGAGAGCACGACGAGCGTTCCCTGCGCCCTGCTCGCGCAAGCGCCGGGCGCTGTGGATCAGCAGCGAGCCGGCTCCCACGATGATTGACCTGGAGGACCTCCAGCGCGCTGGAGATGTCGTCGGGTAGGCCACCGCGCTCTCCGAGCACGCCGACGGCGAGGATCACGATGTCGGCGCCGCCGAGCTCGTCGAATGCCTCGCCGATGACCTGCTCGTGACGGTCGAGGTCACAGGGCGTCGAGCTCGAAGCTCAGTGCCCGCTCACAGCCGGCGCCGGTGAGATCCGCGGCCGCTCGGGCCAGGGCGTCAGGGTCGCGGCCCACCAGCGCCACTTCGCGCGGGTCGCGGCGATGCAGCTCTCCTACGATCGCCAGGGCGATCTCCGAGGTGCCTCCCAGAACCAGGACACGCCTGCCGGCCGAGCCGGCGTTCGCGCCGTTCACGGCGCGGCCTCGCATAGTCCCAGGCGCCGTGCGAGGTCCGAGCGGAGAATCCCCTCGGGGTCGACTCTCGCCCTCTGGGCTTGGAAGCGGTCCAGCTCGGGGTACATGACGTGCATCATCTCGCGCCGTAGCCGGGCGTCCTTCGTCAGGTAGACGCGGCCGCCACAGCCGGCGACGACCTCGTCCAGCTCGTCCAGTGCCGCCCGTAGCCCGGGGGCGCCAGCGGGTAGGTCGGCCGCGAGCGTCCAGCCTTCGAGCGGGAAGGAGAGCGGGCCGCCGAACGCGGCGCCGAAGCGCTTGAACACGGCGAGATATACGGGCAGTCGGCGCGTGCGCATGAGCTCGAAGCAGCGTTCGAGCGCGGCCTCTTGACCGGATGGGATCACGAATTGGTACTGGATCAGGCCAGCTGGGCCATACAGCCGGTTCCACTCTCCGAGCGCGTCCAGGGGAAAGAAGTACGGTGCCATCGCCAGCGGGCGCCCGCGCTCGCGACGCGGTGTGGCGCGCCAGCGAAGTGCGTTGAACGTGCGCATGCTCGCCGGGCGCATCAGGGCGGCGGGGAAACCACGCGGGACCTCAAACGCCGGCCGCCGCGAGAGCGCTCCGGGATATGCGCCGCGCGTTGCGCGCCGTCCCCGGGCAGCTGGCGCGGCTCCGTCGTTGCCAAGCGGGTCGGCGCGGCTGACGATTGCGCGTCCCATCTTCGATCCGTCCGCGAGCAGGTCGAGCCATGCCACCGAGTAGCGGTGGCTCTCTGGTCCGCTCATCAGCTCGAGCGTCTGCTCCAGGCCGTCGGTGCGGTCTACGTCGGCCGCCACCCAAGGGGATGGGAGCGGCTCCGCGCGAAGCGTTGCCTGGACCACAACGCCGGTGAGGCCCATTCCTCCGAGCGTCGCGTAGAAGAGGTCGGGGTCGGTCTCGGGCGAGACCTCCGTGAGGCCGGCCGCGGGTGTGCACAGGGAGATCGCCGCCACATGCCTGGCCAAGCCACCGTCGCGGTGATGATTCTTGCCGTGAACGTCGCTCGCGATCGCGCCGGCGAGCGTGACGTGCCGCGTCCCGGGCACGACGGGCAGCGTGAGTCCGTGGGCGGCGAGTGCAGCCATCAGCCTGGCGATCGTCACGCCGGCCTGCGCGGTTATCAGCCCGCGCTCGCCGTCGATCGAGACGATCCGGTCAAGGCCGGTCATGTCGAGCACCTCGCCGCCGCCGTTCTGAGCGGCGTCGCCATAGCTGCGTCCGGCGCCCCGCGCGATCACGCCGGCCCGCGGCCGCGCCTGGGAGGTGAGCGCTTCGACGACGTCCTCGACACCACGCGGCTGGAGTACTTGGCAGCGGCTGCGGGCCGTCCGCCCCCATCCGCAAAGCGAGCGCTCGACGCCCACGAACGGGGGACGTGCCGATAGCTCAGCGACCGACATAGACACCACCGAGGAAGAGGAAGGCCCATGCGACGCTCAAGGCCAGCAGCGTTCGGTCGCGCAGGATCAACTCCTCCGGCGCTTGGCCGGCGCCGGCGCCGATCAGGCTCGCGTAGCGACCCAGCCACAGCACCAGCGGGACTATCGACAGCCCGTACCAGAGGACATGGGACGGTCGTGTGAACGCCCACCCGGTGTAGGCGCCTACGGCCACGGTGGCTGCCAGCAGGAGCGTCAGGCGAAGCTGACCGAGCGAGTAGCGGCGCAGCGTCGCCCGCGCTGGCACCGCTCCGTCGTGCTCGCGCAGCTCCGCGTAGCGCTTGGCCGTGACCAGGAAGATCGCGCAGGATCCCGTCACGATCACGAAATACCGCGACAGGTAGATGTCTGTGGCCACGCCACCCGCGATCGCGCGCAGCACAAAGCCGGCGGCGATCGCCAGGATGTCGAGGACGACCACGCGCCGCAACCACAGCGAATAGCTCATCGTCAAAGCGAGATAGCCGCAGGCGACCGCCCCCAGACCCGGTGTGATCGCAGTCGCGGAAGCGATACCGACGAGCGCCAGTGCCCCGGCGAACAGGAGAGCCGCGCGAGGTGAGAGCTCGCCGGCAGCCACCGGCCGTGAGCGCTTGCGTGGATGCAGACGGTCCTGCTCGCGGTCGCGTACGTCGTTGAGGAGATAGGTCGAGCTCGACAGCAGGCACAGCACGAGGAACGCCCCCACGACCTGCGCCGCGACGAGCGGCTCGTCGATCACCCCGGCGGCGCACGGCGCCGCGAGCACGAGCAGGTTCTTGCTCCACTGGCGCGGACGGCACGCCCGCAGCAGCACCCGAGCCGAGGGTCGGGTTGCGGGCCGCAGCTGGGTCGGCGCCTGCGACAGGCCTGCAGCTCGCTTGCGCTGAACTGGGGCGCGGGTTTCCTCGACGCTTGCTATCGCTTGAAGTGAGTTAATCTTTAGATCTCCGACTAGGACCACGGCTGGCGTAACGGCGCGATTGCATTGTCCTCATAGGTTCTACATGAGTACTGCATTTCCGGCTCTATCTCTCCGCCAAAAGGTGAGACTTCTCATATATGAGAGTGCTCTCATTTGACGATCGATCAACCCGTCCCTTGGTCTCCGGGGCGCGGCCATCCCTAGGATCTGACTAGCGCACGAGCAGCGTGATGTGGATCTGTCGGCTCCCGGCAGCATGTGTGGAAAACGAGAACACACCGTAGGACAGGCCGCGGAACCTCACCATGCCGCTGTCAGGTAGGAGCGCAGGAGCGGGGCGGACACTGCCGGCTAGCTGTCGCGAGCCGTTCCGTACGAACACCAGAGCGTGTGTGAGTCCCTGTGTCACCAAGATGTACGACCCATAGCTGCTGTCCGAGAGGACAAAGCGACGCGAGACGTACACGCCCACATTGCCCAGCGCCGCCACCTTGATCTGAAAGCATGTGCGGGAGGTGAACGGTGGGCTCGGACGGCGCGCCAGCAGATAGATCTGCAGGGGTCCGCTGGGAAATGCCACGGCATCGATCGTGTGAGTCACATAGGTGAGGCCGCCGAAGGTGAGCGTGCCCTGCCGCGGGATGGATCCGGGCGCGGGGCTGAGGCTGCTCACGATCTGGCGCCCGCCGGAGCGCATCACGACCTGCAGGCCTGCGAGGCGGCCGGCGAGCTTTACGTAGCCGACGTCGTCCTGGATCGACAGGACGTAGCGGCCGACGAGCCGGCCGTGCAAGCGAATCTCGCCGCTGATCGGGGCGAGCACGAACGGGCCACCCACGTCGGAGAGTACCCGCCCGTCATGGGTCACCCGCAGACGCACGATGTGAAGGTGATTGAAAACAATGCTCGTCACTGCCGCCCGCGCTGCAACCGGGTCGCTGGCTGCCACTGCTCGCGCGAGGGCCAACGAGCTCGTGACGCTTCTGATCGCGACGGCAGCCGAGCCGTTCCTCGTCCGCTCGCTGTCGTAGATCCGCGTGCCAACGTCGCCGAGCGTGTTGGCCAGGGTGGCAGCGGCAGAGCTGGCGCAGGGGACCGCGAGATAAGCAGGGCCGCCGTCAGTGACGCCAGTGACGGCGAGAACGCCACCAATCCCAACAAGCGCCAACCCGGCTGCCAGCAAGGTGGCGCGGGGCGGACGGACTATCGCACGAAGTGAATTAATGTTAAATCGCCGAGTGAGGAGCACCGCGGTGTGGGCGTGGCCGCGCGGAAGCTCCAGACGGTTCCACATGACTACAGCATCTCCAGCTCGATTTCACCGTCATAGGGTTAGACCTTTCTTAGTGAGAGTGCTCTAATTTTCCGGGCGATCAACGTGTGGTTGGGCCGTGGAGCGCATAAGGTTGGGGCATGGAGCTCGGTAGCGTCCCACGCCTCCCCGTTGTCCCGCGGGAGAAACATCCGCCCGAGCGCTATGGAGGAGAAGCTCTGCGGCGGACGCGACGGATCGCGCTCGCCGCTGCGCTGATCGCGCTTCTCCCCGCCGCGTACTCCTATCTGCACACGATCGCCGAACCCTCCAACTCGAGTCTCGGCGTTCGCTCGGTGGAGTGGCTGCGCGAACATGGCGCGGCCGGGCTCGTGTCGCAGATCGAGTCGACCTACTACTCGCTCACGGCGCCCAGCAAGGGTGGCGCCACGCTGCGGGCGCTGCCCCAGGTCGGCTATGGAGCAGCCGCTGCGGCGCGGGCGCAGCGGCTGCAAGCACAACGGCTCGCCGGCGCGAGCTACCGCCCGCCGCGGGTCGCGCCACTGCTCCATCCGGCGCTCGGAGGCGAGGGAGTCTGGCGGGCCACCCGCCCGGGGCTGGGGACGGGCCCACCGCTGCTAATCACCACGCTGCGCAACCAACCTGAATATCCGCGCGTCGTGGCCGGCTTGGCGTGGATCGACACCAAGCGCACGACGGTGACCCTCAACCCCGGCCGCCAGGAGCCCTCCGTGTCGATCCCGCGCGGCTCGATGGACGTCCCGCGGGCGCGCCGAAGCAAGCTGCTGGCGACGTTTAACAGCGGCTTCAAACTTTCAGACTCACACGGCGGGTTTGTCCTGGACGGCCACACCTACGCCACGATGCAAGACGGGCAGGCCACGATCGTGGGCTACAGCGACGGCCGTGTTGACGTGATCGACTGGCAGTACGGTCCGCGCGCACCCAGCTCGGTCTCGTTCGCCCGCCAGAATCTCCCGTTGCTCGTCAACCGAGGACGGCCCAGCCCCAATCTCGAAAGCAGCGAATGGGGCGCGACAGTCGGCAACGCAGTCCTAGTATGGCGCTCAGCCATCGGCGTCGACCGTCACGACAACCTGATCTACGCCGCCGGCGAAGACCAGAGCGTGCGCAGTCTGGCCAACACGCTCGCCCACGCCGGCGCCGTTCGGGCGATGGAGCTCGACATCAACTCCTACTGGGTGAGCTTCATCACCTACGGTGCGCCCGGCGCGAGCGCGCCCGTGAATCTGCTCTCCGGCATGGAACGCCCCGCGACCCGGTATCTCACGCCCGACGACCGGGACTTCTTCGCTGTCTACTCCCGCTAGTCCAACGTGATCACGCCGGCTCGATTGGGGCGATGCTCCGGGCTTGTGAGTGCACTGGCCGGTCGCCGATGAGTGCTTTGCTAAGCAGTAGCGCGTACCACTCCGGCTGGGCTCTCAGGACGCCCCGCGCCAACTGCTGAGTGCTGGGCGCGCACGGGCGTAGAGCCCTGGCAGTTGGCTGGGTTGCCTTGAAAGTTGACACCGGTCACGCCTGCGAGCATCGCTCGCGCGATGTAGTCCAACCGCCCACAGCGCCGAGCCGAACGTGTTGCTGACACCGGGCTGCCCACCGCAGAAGACGCTGTTGTCTCGTCGAGACGAACGCGGTCGCGCTGGCAAGTGACAGAGATAGAAAGCGCGCAAGGGAGGCGTCCTGTGCCCGACGGACCTGCGGACTGAGCAGCTGGGCGATCGTCGGCGCGGGCGGCTTGTGGCAGCCGAGCGGGTAGGGGTGCCCTGTGAGCAGGGCCGGCCGCTGTACGCTCGCCTCGGCAGGTCCCCAGCGTTTGAATGCGGCCGATCTCGAAACTCCCGGACCCGCCAGTCCGATCCCCGGTGCGAGGAGGGCGATCGCTCGCCGGTAGCCGCTCACCTCGGCGTTGTACGGGCGGGGGTCCACGGGGGCCCTGAGATTGTGCCGCGCGTATGAATCCGGCTCGTTGCCGATCTCGATTCCGGCCAGCCACCCACCAAGCGCCGTCTTCGCAGCTGCCACCTCGCGCGCCGCCGCGCGCGGGTCATAGTGAGCGAGGCCGATCGTGAGCAGAATCCGCCAGCCGCTCTCGCTCGTGAGCTCGCGCAGTCGGCGAAAGTCGCCGGGCCGCAGCGTGAACGACGCCCAAGCCGGCAGCGGGCGTGGCCGCGTCGGTCCACGCGACCCATGTGTCGGCCGATGCGCCACCGAAGCGAAGCACGCCTGCTCCCAGCGAGCGCAGCATGCTCACAAGTCCCGCTGCTCGCGTAGCGGGCGATCTGAGGCAGGCTGGACAGCTCGAACGAGAGTCCGAGAAACTCTCGCTGGATCCGTGCCCCGGGATGTTAATGATGTGCGTTTAGCCAGGGGGCGAACTGAGGAACGTAGAGGATGGCGAGTACCACCCCGGCGACGAGTGCCCCGGAGAGAGACAGGATCCGACCGGCGCGGCCGGTTCCGTAGCCGTCTAGCCTCGACTGAATTTCGTGTTTCCTCGTCAGTGCTCTGGGCAGCTCTGATAGGTGACCGACTACGTGGATCGCGGTGACGGCGAGCCACACGAAGAAGCTCGCCTTATGGATCAGGAGCAGTGATCCGCGGGAGCTCGGTCCCACGAGCAGCAGAGCGACACCGCTGGCGAACACCACTATCGTCGAGGCGACTACGATCGGGGCGAGCAGGCGCAGGGTGGCCGGTGGCGCGCCCTTGCGCCGGTAGCGAGGGTTGGCAGTGTAATAGCGGACGAATCGGTAGCCGGTGCTCGCCATCTTCAGGGCGACGGGCGGGATCAGCAATATCCCGAGGAACATATGCTCGCTCAGGAGAGGCCTGATCCTGAGGATCGTTATGCCCAGCGCCGCGAGCAGGACTAGGAGGACTACCCCGGTCGCCGCGGTGAGTTGCTCGTTGCCGGTCGTCCCGCCCGCGGTGAGACGTTTGCGCCAAGCGGGAGGCGATGCTGAGGCTGGGCGGGATGCGGGGGACTCTGGCCCAGCGAGAGTCCGGTCATCGACTGCCATTGCGGTGATTCTTTGGGCTTTTGCTAAGGACCCGGTAATTGAATGATGAGAGATTTCATGTAATTGCCACAGGCCGCAAAAGCTCCTGTTTTATAGGTCTATGCTGGCGTAATGCAGCGCTCCGTTGACCGCGCCGAGGAACAGCCGGTATCGCCGGCGATCCTGCTGGTGGAGGATGAGCCAGGGATCGTCGATTTCGTTCGGCGGGGCCTTCAGGCCGAGGGCTTTACCGTGGAAGCCGAGCTGGACGGGATCGAAGGCGAGCGGCGAGCGCTGCACGATAGCTTCGACTTGATCGTGTTGGACCTTATGCTTCCCGGCAGAGGGGGCCTCGAGATCCTCGATTCTCTGCGCCAGGCCAAGCCGAGCCTCCCGGTGATCGTGCTGACTGCCCGTGGTGAGACCGAGGATCGAGTCGTGGGGCTGGATGCAGGGGCAGTCGATTATCTGGTCAAGCCCTTCTCCCTGGCTGAGCTCGCGGCCCGGGTGAGGGTTCAACTGCGGCTGGCGGCCCAGGCCACAAACGGGACGCTGAGCGCCGGCGACATCGAGGTGGACCTCCTCACACGCCAGGTGCGTCGAGGCGACGTGCAGGTGCGATTGTCAACCACTGAGTTCGAGCTGCTCGTGTACCTGCTGCGCCACCGCGGACGCGTGCTCTCACGCGAGCAGATCCTCAGCACCGTGTGGGGTTACGAGCACGACCCCAACACCAACGTCGTGGATGTCTACATCGGCTATCTCAGACGCAAGCTGGGCCGTCCCGATGATCCGGTCCCGATCTTCACGGTGCGCACGGTCGGCTACCGCCTCGGCGATGGCGCTTAGCGGCCCCGCTCCCACGCCGCCGTCCGGAAGGTTTCCTCCTGCAAGCCTGCGCCGGCGTCTGACCGGGATCGGACTGCGCTGGCGCTTGGTGGCGTGGGTCGCGGTGGTAATGCTGATCTGTACCGGGATCACCTTCGTGGCCGTCTATCGAGGCACCGGTACCCAGCTGCGTCACCAGATCGACCAGGAGATCGCGGGCGACGCGAGCGAGCTCTCGCATACCCTGACCTCCTCTGATGACCTCTCCCCCCGTGGCGTCGCCCGGGCAGCCACCCGCTACGTGCGCGCTCAGCCATTCAGCGCGAGCTCCACGTTGTTATTCGTGATCGTCCCAGGGGCAGGAACCAGCACCAACCGCCCTGAGCTCTTTGCTCAAGCGGCCCCCGACGATGGCGAGAGCGCCGCCGTTCAAGCGCAAGAGAACCGTCTCTCCCAGCAACTCGTGAGCGCGCGCGACGGATATTCGACCCTGCGCCTCCCCGACGTCGGCGATCTGCGGCTGCTCAAGCACACGGTGAACATCCCCGGCGAGAGCCGATTGGAGATCGGCCGCCAGATCGGGGGCACCGCCATCTACGGCGGAAGTCGGGTAACCGTCGGCGTAGGCGAGCCGCTGCTCACAGTCACTCATGCTCAGAGGGGCGTGGCGCGGGCGTTCATCCTCGCTGGCATCCTGACGCTCGCCGGCGCGCTGCTGGCCTCCTACCTGATCGGCACCGGCGTGTCGCGTCCGTTGCGTCGCATGGCTGCTGTAGTCGCCCAGGTGGATGCCGGGGACCTCCACCCGCGTATCCACGACCTGGACAGCCAGGGAGGCGAGATGCGAGTGCTCGCCGTCGCCTTCAACCACATGCTCGACCGGCTGACCGAGGCCTTTGCGGGCCAGCGAGCGTTCGTCGCCGACGCATCTCACGAGTTGCGCACGCCGCTGACCGTGATCGGCGGCCAGCTAGAGGTCCTCGCCGCGCAGTCGAATCCACCGGGTGAGGAGGTGCGCCGTGTGGAGCGCCTCGTACGGGCCGAGATCGCCCGGGTCAGCCGCTTGGTCGACGACCTGCTGCTGCTCGCCAAGGCCGAGCAGACGCAGTTCCTACGCCTACAGCCGATCGACCTGCCGGTCTACGTGAAGGAGTTGTGGGACGGGATGAGTCTGATCGCCGACCGGCGTTTCGAGCTCGGGCCCGTCCCGGCGGGGATCCTGAGAGCCGATCCCGACCGACTCGCGCAGGCGCTGCGCAACCTGCTGAGCAACGCCATCGCACACACCGCTTCCGGCGAGGGATTGGTGCGTCTAGGGGTCGAGCGCGAGGGCGCAGATCACCTGCGGTTCGTCGTCGAAGACGACGGGCCGGGGATTCCTCCCGACCAACGCGAGCGCGTCTTTGACCGCTTTCACCGCACCGACGCAGCCCGGGACCGAGCTTCCGGCGGGACAGGATTGGGGTTGGCGATCGTGCGCGCAATCGCCGAAGCTCACGAGGGCCGCGTCGCGGTGGGACACCGACCCCAACCCGGCACAAGGATCGAGCTCGAGCTGCCGGGCTTCACTGCCTTAAGCAGCCGCGAACAGAACGCTGAGCTCGCCGTGCCGACCGTCGGATGACGTGCCGCCGACGTCGCCTTCGTCTGGCGGTGCCTGCCGCGCGGCGGTGCGCGTCTGCCCGAAGCGCAAGATGACGCTCAGGGCGCGAATCTCGGCTCAAGGAGCTCGCAGCGAGTGCCCAAAGCGCATCGTCAACGAGTACGGCGGCGCCAGATCCACGCCGTCGGGGTTGGCCAGATAACCCGGCTGCGAGCCCGATTGGTGGGTATGGCCGTACTGCCAGACGATCTTGTTGTGGGGGTCGATCACGATCACGCGATCGTTCTTGTCGTCGTTGGCGAGCACGTCCCCGTTTGGCAACGGCAGCACAAGCGAGGGCTGATCGAGCGCGTCAGCGCCCGTAGGAGGTTCGTAGCGCCACAGCAGCCGGCCGGTGGCCGTGAACGTCTCGATCGCTCCCGGATTGGTGTCGTCGACGGACAGGAACACGCCAGGACGCATCTCGTTGGTATCGGAGGGGTAGCTGAAGCCGGACGGGTGGGTATCGGTGACCGGACTCCCATCGGGCTTGAGCACGTCGATCCAGTCGCCATTGATCTCGGTGACCACGGTGTCGCCATTGCCCATCGGGAACGCCCCGTTGGGGCTTCCATAGGACACGCCGAGTTCGTGCGTACAATTCCCTGTCTCGCCCAGCTGGTGGGTCACGCGATGAGCTGGCGGGCGGATGATCACGATGCGGCAGTTCTTGATATCCGCCGAGAGGATCACGCCACCGGGCGTGAGCATCGCATCGTCGGGGTTGTGCAGGTAGCCGGGTTCTGAGCCGGGTTCTCCCGGGTGCCCGTAGCGATAGGCGATTCGTGGCTGGGTCACGTCGACGACGCTGATCACGAAATCATCCTCCTGGGTCACGACCACCTGACTCCCGCTGGGCGAGTAGAAAGCGTCGTCGGGCAACTTGAAGGACTGGCTCGGCGCTAGCTCCCCGGATTCCGGGAAGCGCCACAGGACCTGGCCCGTGGGGCTCACCTCCAGCAACCGGTTGTTGTCACGATCGGCGATCAGCACCGGCCCTGGCAGCACGCTCGGATCAGAGCCCGCACGCAGCTCACCACCCGGCGACCGGCCTGCGGTGCCGCTCGAGACGTGGCTGGATGTCGCTCCGCCGGGCCGCGCCGCGTCACCGTTGTGAACGGCATTCGCGCCACGCGAGGGGCTTGCAAGATTCTGCACCAGCCCGATCAGAGCGGCCAAGATGATCACCGTTACCACCACCGCCGCCAGTCGCCGGCGCGCGATCGCCTCCCGGCGCGCGTCCGTCACGCCTGCGCTATCGCCGCAGAGAACATGCCACCAGCATCGACGGCGCACCTAAACCACCGATCAGCCGCCGATGAGAAACCCCTTAGAACTGCCAGCCCTGAGGTGTCGACGGATCACCGATACTTCAGTCACGCACGAAAGGCATCGTGATTGCCACCCTCCGATTCCACATTCACGACTGACTAGTCGGTTAGGGCATGACCACCCCCGCGGCTGTGCCCACGTGTCGGTCGTTCTCAGCTCAGCCATGCGGATAGCTCCTCGAGGGCATCCGGGATCACGTAGTAATAAGCCCATAAGCCTCGTCGCTCGGAATCGACGATCCCAGCGTCCCGCAGCTTCTTGAGGTGATGGGAGAGGGTCGGCTGAGAGATATCGAACAGCGGCACGAGCTCGCAGACGCAGACCTTGCCGGCGTGCTTGCGCAGGACGTCAACGAGTTGCAAGCGGACCGCGTCGCCTAGCGCCTTGGCGACTTCGGCCATACGCAACGCGTGGTCGCGATCGACATCGGGGTAGACGACGGGCTCGCAGCAGGGCTCACCGGCAGCCCGCTTCTGCTTCGGGGTCATCTCCAGATCGATAGGCATCGATCTACTTATATCTATTGAAGTGATAGTTGTCAATGTAATACGATTCCGCCTATGGACTCCGAGCAAGCGTCTCTCGCAGAACCCGCGCTCGCGCGCCGTTGCTGGCGGAGCTGCTTGGCTCCGCTTTTCTCGCGGCGCTCGTCGTCGGCTCGGGCATTGCGGCGCAGACTCTCTCACCAGGCGATGTTGGTCTCGAGTTGCTCGAGAATGCGGCCGCGACGGCAGCGGGCTTGTACACGATCATCCTCATGTTCGGGCCCGTGTCCGGTGCTCACTTCAACCCGGTCGTGTCGCTTGCCGACGCGAGCTTCGGCGGCATTCGCTGGCGCCACGCCTTCGCCTACATACCTGCACAGATCACCGGCTGCGTGCTCGGCGCCGTCGTCGCCAACGGCATGTTCTCACTGGCGGCGATCAGCATCTCCACCCATCACCGCGCCACGCCCGCGCACCTGTTCAGTGAGGCGATCGCGACTGCGGGGCTGTTGCTCGTTATCTTCTCGCTCGCGCGCCTCAAACGGGCCGACCCGGCCGCCGTCTCGGCGAATACGACCCCGGCTGCTGTCGGCGCGTATATCGGTGCGGCGTACTTCTTCACGAGCTCCGCGAGTTTCGCAAATCCCGCGATCAGCGTGGGGCGGATGTTCTCGAACACGTTCGCCGGCATCGCGCCGTCATCGTGCCCGGCTTCATCGTCGCGCAGCTGCTCGGCGGCGCCTGTGCGGTCCTCGCCGTAAGGGTGCTCTACCCGGACCTGACGCCGGACGAGGCAGCCGACGCGGTGATGCCCCACCACCAACCGCAAGCAGCCCCCGGCACCGCGACCGGAACCTGAGCGATGGCAACCGTCCTGTTCGTCTGTCTGCACAACGCCGGCCGCTCACAAATGAGCCAGGCCCTGTTCGAACGCGCCGCCGCCGGGCGTCACGCCGCCTCCTCCGCAGGCACGACGCCAGCCGACCAGGTCCACCCCGAGGTGGTCGCGGTCATGAGGGAGCTGGGCATCGACCTGGCCGCTCGCAAGCCCCAGCTCCTCACGCGCAAGCTGGCCGAGCAGGCGGATGTCGTCGTGACCATGGGCTGCGGCGACGCGTGCCCCTACATCCCGGGTAAGCGCTACATCGACTGGGATCTCCCCGACCCAAAGGCTCGTCCGCTAGACGAGGTCAGGGCAACCCGAGACGACATCGCACGTCGCGTGGAGGAGCTCGTTACGGAACTGGGGGCAGGCCCGCTGGCAGCCGATCGGCGGAAGTCCTGAGGTCCAATGTCAGGATTGCGCCTGCAGCTCCTCGGCCGACGGCACCACGATCGGTCCGTCCGGCGGTTGGGTGAAGCGGATCGAATTCCCGAACGGATCGCGCAGCGCGCAGTCGGTCCCGTAGAAGCGCTCGGTCGGCTCCTGCGTGAACTCGACGCCGGCGGCGAGCAGGCTCTCGTAAGTTCCGCGGCAGTCGTCGGTTGCGAAGATCACGCCGCCGCCCGCGGCGCCCTTCGTCACGAGCTCGCGGATCTGCGCGGCGGTGACCTCGTCGTATGCGGGCGGTCCCGGGAGCATCAGGCCCAGCTCGACATCGGGCTGGTCGGGCAGGTTGACGGTCAGAAAGCGCATGACGCCCAGGTCGGCGTCGGTGTGGACGACCATCCCGAGCTTGCCGACATAGAAGTCCAGCGCCTCGTCTTGGTCGAGAACATGGATGAAGGTATGACTGATTTTTTTTAGCATGGGTGTCACGTTAGACGGCGGCGTGGCGGCCGGCTACTCCAAATCTGCTCTCTTACCCGGCCGGGCGCAGCCACGCCATCGCCCAGCAGGCCGGCACGCGCAGCGCGGCGCCATCGCCGGCGAAACGCCGGCGGTAGGCCGAGGGTGGCTCGCCCACAACCTCGCGAAAGGTGCGAGTGAATGTGCCGAGGCTGTTGAACCCGACGTCCAAGCAGATCTCGGTTACGGGATGGCCGGTTTCCCGCAGCAGCTCCATCGCACGCTCCACCCGGCGGCGCTGCAGATAACGGTGCGGCGTCTCCCCGAACGTTGCACGGAACTGCCGGCTGAAGTGCGCCTCAGACACGTGAGCCACACGCGCGAGCACCGCAACCTCTAACGGTTTGGCGAACTCGCGGTCCATCGTGTCGCGAGTACGCAGCATGCGGCGATTGCGATCCTCGATTGCTCGCGACATCCACCCAAGCCTACGAGGTCAACGGCCAGATCTCCCCGGGTCCATCGCCTCCCAGGCGCGGTGCGGTAATGCAACGTCGGGACTGTCATTCATCATGCTGATGGTCGCTCACCTCTCACTGGCGCTCAACCATCCGGCAACGCGATCGACGGTCAGACGACGACCGCGACCTAACCTGAAGAGCCATGTCCGCCACCACCTATGAGCTCGTCAAAGGCGACCTGCACCGACACGGCGCCTTACGCCATGCGCACCCGCACTCCGGGCCACACGAGCACCACCCGACCGCCGGACATGAGCACGAGCACGACTCTCACCACGATCATGAGCATCTGCACGACGAGCACGCGCATGGTCACTCTCACGGGCTCGTGGACGAGAGCATCAAGCGCTCGCGCGAGGGGGTCCGCGCCGTCACGCTTGCCCTTGCAATCCTCGCGAGCGCCGCCGCGGTGCAGGCGCTCGTGTTCGCGCTCAGTGGCAGCCTCGCGCTGCTGGCCGACCTGATCCACAACGGCGGGGATGCCCTGACTGCGATCCCCCTCGGCATCGCATTCGCGCTGCGCTCCCAGCGAGCCGAGCGCTTAGCGGGCCTGGCGGTCGTGGCGGCGATCTTCAGCTCCGCGTGCGTTGCCGCGTATGAGTCGATTCTGCGGCTGATCCACCCATCAAGGCCGGGACACCTACTCGTCCTCGCGCTCGCCGGCGCGATCGGGTTCGCCGGCAACTGGCTCGCCGCCCGGGTACGCATCCGGGCCGGGCGCCGGCTGAGCAGCCCAGCGCTGATCGCCGACGGCGATCATGCCCGCGTCGACGCCTACGTCTCGCTCGCCGTGATCGCGAGCGCGCTCGCGATCGCCGCGGGCGCCCCGATCCTCGATCCCCTCATCGGCCTGGGCATGACCGTCGTGATCCTGCGTATCACCCGCGAGAGCTGGCGCACCGTGCGCGGACATTCACACCATCCCTAGGGACGCCCCGTGCAGTGCCGGCTATGCGGTCTCTGGGGTCTCCGGCTGTCTGACCGCTCGCCATCCGCGGCGAGTCGTGACGCCCGCAAGCGTGCCGGCGATGACCATCACGATCAGTTGCCCGATCAGTGAGACGCTGACGCTGGTGGCTTGGAGTGGCCCATTCGGTTCGCCGGCCAGGGCGGATGCGTCAGCTGAGAGGGCGATCGTGTAGATCGCGGTGGCGATGATCATCGCCACCATCGCCGCGGTGACGAGCGCTCCGCAGACGAATGCCGTCCGCAGCCAGCCTCGCGCGACCGGCACCGCGAACAGGGCTCCGCGTGAGGCCACCACACAGACCGCGCCGCAGGCCAGACCGGCCAGTCCCCAGGCGATGAACGCGATGGCGCCCGCCGAGTTGGTGTGATGAGCAGGCTGCGAGCTAGACAGCAACTCCATCAGCCTGGTCAGGCCCACGAACACCAGCACGGCCAACGGGGGCAGGCTTACCAGCCGGCGCAAGCGCGGTTCGCTGCGCGCGCGGTGCAGCGCGAGCACGCCCAGTGGTAGGGCGCCCGCCATGACGGCAACAGACGCCACCACCGCCAGGATCTGGATAGCGAGGTGAGCGTCGCCGAGCAGCGTGTGGGCGCTACCGGCGACTTCGAAGGGATGATCCTCGGTCGTCTTGTAGAAACCAAAGCCCGCCGCGGCGAATGCCACCCAGCATGCCAGCACTCCGCTCGCGCTCGCACGCAGCCGCTCGCCGGAATCGACCAGGCCGGTGAGGCCGGCCGGCGGCCGCAGATGAGCCAGAAACGCACCGCGCGAGAGGTCGAGCACCGTCAGCGCTCGCGCCGGCGTCTCATCCAGCAGCGCGTGCAGCTCCGCGCCGTAGCGCCGCCGAAATGCCAGCGGATAGCAACGCAGGACCAGCTGAGCCAGACGGCGGGTCATTGCGCGGCCTCCGCGACGTGTAGCCGCTGCAGGCCACTGCGGGTCACCTGCTCGAGCGCCTGCAACTGCTCCGATAGCGCGGCTCTGCCGGCCCCGGTCAGCCGGTAGGGCCGGCGACGCTCTTCAGCGGGCAGCGCCTCGATCAGGCCGTTGCCCTCGAGTCGCGCCAGCGCCCCGTAGAGCGTCCCGGGACCCAGGCGCACGCCGGCGAGCTGCTCGACGTCGTGGGTGATCGCATAGCCGTGCTTGGGGCCCTCGGCCAGGCTCGTCAGCACGAGCAGCCCTGGGTCGGTAGATCGTTCACTGATATAACGCATAGAGTAATAGTAGCACGGCGATCAAAGTCAGCGTCAAGCGCGCGACGCGCCGCCCCTGCATGTGGTTTCGTGGACCTCCTGCGTGAGCGTGCTCAAGCGTTCGGCCAGGGTGTGGATCTGCTCCGTGAGGTCCGTGTTCTTCTGGAGTAGGTCGCCCTGATACTGCGCCAGCTCGTCGCGGTGTTTGGCGGCCGCTTCCTCGTTGGCCTTGTCTGTCCTGGTCTGTGCCTTCTGGGCGATGATCACGAGTGCCCCCGTGTAGAACGCCACGGCCGAGAAGACGAGGTTCAGCAGAATGAACGGGGCGGGATCAAAGCCCGAGCCGTTGAGCAGCCCTTTCCAGGAGTTGCCCAGGAAGTGGACCACGTGGTTTGTCAGCACCCACCCGATGATCACTGCTGAGCTGACGAGCAGGAACCCCACGGTTCCCATCCCGCTGGCCACGGCCTCGGACATGCGCTCCATGAAGCTGCTCCCCCCGGCATATGGAGAGGCTTGCGGACCGCTGTGCTGGTAGTGCTGGTGGTGGCGCAGCGGATCTGTGCTGGCGGGCTGCTGTTGCTGAATCTCAGTCGCTGCCTCGGTCGCTGCCATTTCGTTTCCTCTCTCTCGATCGGCCTTCAGCGGGTCGGTCTTCGACGCACCGGCGATGCGGTGCGCCTCACCTGGGATGGGAGTGACCTCGAACATGGTCGCTGGAACGGCGTTGGTGTGCTTCCAGGGCCAGCGCGTGTGCCACCTGCTCGCGCAGCTGGATCAGCTGCCGGCGGCGGGAGAGCAGGAGCATCGCGAGCAGTCCGAGAACGGCGAGGCTGATGCAGCCGAGCGCCGCCGCGAGCTTGGCGCTCAGGCTCGTGGCGGAGAGTCCCCTCGAGGGCAGGGTGACGTCGTGCGGACTGCCCTGCTCACGCGCCGCGGCGATCGGGTTGCCGATCGGCCGGGTGCTGCGAGCGATCGCCAGCATCGCCTGCGGCGAGAGGCTGTAGGTGAGCGTGTTTTCGATCCAGTAGACGGCGTTCGCTTCCCGCCAGGCGACCGTCTTGATGTGTTCACCGTCATAGAACAGGCTGTACGTGCGCGAGCCGATGTGGAGCTTCTGACTCGGATCGCTCAGCAGCGGCGAAGCGGTCCAGGTCGTCCCCTGAAGGTCGTAGTACTGTCCGAGTTCACCCCGGCCGACGACGATCACGTAAGCGGGGAAACTGTGGCCTCTGGGGTCGCGGATGCTGTAAGCGCGCAGTTCGTCTGGGGGAGCTTCCGCGGTGCTCTGTTGATACTGCGCCACCTCCACGGCAAACGGTAGATCGACCGCCATCGCAGTCGCTTCCGCGACCGTGGATTTTGGGGTGGGAGTGAGCGAGAGCCCGGAGATAGCGGATCGATGGGCTACATGAGCTGAGCGCGCCGCGCTGCTGAGCTTGTGCTTTGCAGTCGCGGCCGTGCCCGTCAGGAATGAATGCGCCGACGCCGCGAGCTGTTGGGCAGTCGCAGTGTCGTAGTTGGCGTGCAGCTCGACTTGGAAGGGCACTTGTCGCACCGGCTTGCCGGCAGATTCGACCAAGAGCTCGAGGAGCGCTAGCACCGCTTCTTCGCCGTGGAGGTCCGTTTGGATCGCCTTGCCCAGGATCCGCTCGAACTTTTCCCGGTTTTCAAACAGTGTGGGGCCGTACTGCGCCTTGACCGCGAGCAGGAACCGCTGGTCTCGCGCGTCACGAATGACCGAGGTGCTTTCGTGGCGGTTGGCGACGAATTCGAGCGCCTGTTTCCCACACAGGCGCTGGTAACCCGGCTGGAGGTTGATTTCGAAGTACTGTTCGCCTCCCGGTTCGTTGACGTGGTAGTAGCGCTTGTCCACGGTCATGTAGGCACAGCCCATTTCGTCGACGGCCCGCCTGAACTTCGGAAAGTTCGTCACGAACACGTGGTTGACCGTGATGCCGAGCACGCGCTTGATCGTTTCCAGCATCAGCTTGATGCCGCCGGAGGTGCCGCCGCCGTTCTCTGAGCCGTATGTGTAGGCCGAGTTGATGCGATTCGTGATCACTTCTCCGCTCGGCGCGGTGAACGTGACCCGCAGCTCACGCGGAATCGAGAGCATCGAGATCGTCGGCTTGCGCGGGTCGATCCGCACCAGCAGCATCTCGTTGGAGTGCGGCAGGACTGCTCCTGCGGGGTTGTCCTTCGGTGGCGGCCGTTCGTCGTTGCCGATCAACAGCAGCGTCTCGGGTTCCCCTTTGCTGGTCGGAGGAAGCACCTTCGCGGCGAGCTTGACCGGCTTGTTCTGCCCAAGCGCTTCGACCACTTTGCCGACCTCGTTGCGAGCCACGACATAGGTGCTCGCGCCCGCGAGCAGCACGATCCCGACCGCCGCGAGCAGGACACGCTTGGCCATCCACCAGGCGCGACGCGGCGGCTCAGGCGTGATCAGACCCAGCGGCGCTCCTGCTGGCGGTAACGGTGGAGGTGGGGTGCTGACCGCGCTCACCTCAGGGCTCCCCCGCGATCACGAGCCCGGTCTGGTAGGCCAGCACCACGAGCCGCGCGCGGTCGCGGGCATCCAGCTCGACCACCGAGTTGTTGACGTGTGTCTCCACCGCAGAGCGATTCTCCACCCCCCAACGGTAAGCCACGGCCTCCTCGCCATCCTTCACCAGCTCCGACACCGCTCCGCTGCTCCGACGCTGAGGGGTCGAAGACACGCGAGCTTCACGGTGACTGCCTCCGCGGCCCCCGTCACGCTGCCGGCTGATTTCAGGACCTCCTGCGGGTTCGCCGGGCCGCTTTCACACGAAGCTTGCCAGCAGGAGACGACCACAGCCAAGCCGGGCATCTACGTCGAGGTGTGCTTCATGGACACCCAGGACACCCAGGAGCCACAACCTGCTTGGCATGGAGCGCATCATCAAGCTCGTCAAGTGGCGAGATTCGCGTGCAGCGACGGCCGGGCGGGGGTGGCTCAACACTCGTCCGGCCGTGCTCGTCCGGTCCTGCGCTACAACCTCAGGATGCCGTCCAGCCGTAACTCACGTCTCGCGGTCGCGCTCCTCGCCGGCGCGCTGTTGAGCGCGTGCGGGAGCACCGCGCCCGCGGACGTCTCGACGCCCACGGCGCGCGGCGTCCGCGATCCCGGCCCCGGCGCATCCCGCGAGCGGGA
This sequence comes from uncultured Solirubrobacterales bacterium, assembly GCA_963822625.1. Classification (GTDB taxonomy): domain Bacteria; phylum Actinomycetota; class Thermoleophilia; order Solirubrobacterales; family Solirubrobacteraceae; genus Palsa-744. The sequence goes on from CAWGIH010000005.1 coordinate 38,006, forward strand.
GCCTGCTCGACTGGACCGAGTTCGGACTGAATCCGCAGCGCTCGGACGTGAGCCCGCTCGTCACGGGCATCACCGCCGCCAACGTGGCCCACCTGCGGCGTGATCACCGTCGAGCTCCCGGCACGGTGGACTCCTCGGCCGTCTACCTGCACGCGGCGAGCGTGGCGGGTGGCGTGCACGAGCGTCATCGTCGTGACCACGACCTATGGCAAGACGCTCGCGCTCGACGCGAACAGCGGACGCATCCTGTGGACGTTCACGCCGCCCGGGTACAGCGCTGGGTCGGCGGCGCGCAGATCACGACCGCCTCGCCGCTGCTCGATCCGAGCGGGCGCTACGTGTACGCGACCTCGCCCAACGGCCTGATCCACAAGCTCTCGCTCAGCGACGGCGGCGAAGTCCACGCGGGCGGCTGGCCCGTCTCGGTCACGCGCGACGCGACGCACGAGAAGCTCGGCGCGGCGCTCAACATCGACGGTCCCTACCTGCTCGTCGCGACGAGCGGCTACCTCGGCGACAGTCCCCCCTACCAGGGTCACGTGCTGCTGATCGACCGTACGAGCGGGCGGATCGTGAGCGTGTTCAACACGCTCTGCGCGGATCGTCGCCAGGTGATCCTCCCGAGCAGCTGCCCGGCCAGCGACTCGGCGATCCTCTCGCGTGGCGGCGCGGTGGTCGAGCCCGCGCGGGAGACGTGTCCGAACGGCCGGCGCCTGCTGATCTCCACCGGCAACGGCCCCTGGAACGGGAGAACCGACTTCGGCGACAGCGTGATCGAGCTGACGCTTCCGGGTCTGCGCTACCGCCAGGCGTTCACGCCCACCAACCAGGAAGAACTGAACAGCACCGATACCGACCTCGGCTCCAGCGCGCCGGTCCTGCTCGGGCAGGACCGTGCGATGGTGGCCGGCAAGGACGGGATCATCCGCGTGCTCGTGCTCTCGCGCCTGGACGGCGGCCCACCGTCGGCGCCCAACAGGCTCGGCGGCGAAGTCCAGCGTCTGGCGCTGCCCGGTGGCGGCGAGCTGTTCACCGCGCCCGCCGTGTGGCGCCAGAAGTCGAGCACGACCTTTGTTCATCGGTGACGAACACGCCACCGCCGCCTATGTCCTGATCGGCGGAAGGCTGCGCCTGGTCTGGGAGAACCGCACTCCCGGCACGAGCCCGGTGATGGCCGGAGGGCTGCTGTACGTGTACGACCCAACGGCCGGCGGTGTGTATGTCTACGAGCCGCGCTCGCCTCGTCCGATCGCGAGGCTCCCCGGTACCTCAGGCCACTGGAACAGCCCGATCGTCGTCGACGGCCACGTGATCGAGCCCGAGGGCGACGCCAACGAACACGAGCTCACCGGCAAGCTCGACATCTTCTCGGTTGGCTGAGAGCTCAGCCTCGGCCGTGAGCTGCCGCGCGCGGCGCGCCGGATCGAGAGCGCGAGCAGCCCGAGCACCGCGGGTGGCATCACCCACCAGGCCGAGCTGCCGGCCGCGGCGGCCAGCGCGGTCAACGCCAGTGCCAGCGCCACGCCGATCGCGGTGCGCCAGTCATCGCCGACGACGAACTCCCAGACCGCGAATAGGAGCCGCACGCGCGCGTGCTCACGTGCTCACCGTCGCCTGCGCGCTGCGGCCCGAGATCCTGGCCATCACAACGCGCGAGGACGAGCACGCCGGGAATGATCGCCAGCAGCGCCGCGTCGCCGCCGGGCCAACTCGCGCCGGCGCCCTCGGCGCCCCAGAACATGCCGAACGAGCTGAGCATCACACCGACCGCGAACTTCATCGTGTTCTCCGGCACGCTGGCCAGCGGTGCGCGCGCCGCGACACCCACGGCAGTGACCAGCAGCACCGCGGCTCCGGCGGCAGCGGCGGCCAGCGCGACGCGGTGCTGGTTGGCGCCGAAGGTGAGCACGATGAACGCGACCTCGAGCCCCTCGAGCAGCACGCCCTTGAAGGAGATCGCGAAGGCATAACCGTCCAAGCCGGAGTCCTTGGCGCCTGCCGTGCGTGCCGCGGCGGCCTCGTCCTCGTAAATCTGCAGCTCGTCGTGCTTTGCCTTCAGTCCGGCTGAGCGCAGGATCGCCTTGCGCAACCACTGCAAGCCAAAGATCAACAGCAGGCCGCCGATGACGAGACGTAGTACGTCGATCGGCAGGGCGGTGATCGCTGGACCGAGCGCCGCCACGATCACGGCGAGCGTGAGCACCGCGGCGCCCGCGCCGCTCATTGCCGAGGACCAGCTGCGTGTCGTGCCGACAGCGAGCACGATCGTCAGCGCCTCGACTGCCTCGACCGTGCAGGCGAGGAACACCGACAGGGCGAGTCCGATCTCCGCGCCGCTCATGCCTCGATTGTCCCTGGAACGCCGAAAATTTGCTCCCGTCCGCGATCCGCGTGACAGACGCGTGATCGCCGAAGCGTAATCGCCGGCCTATGCGGGCGCCAGCGTGACGATGCGGTTGATGACGCCGCGGCCGCTCAGCATCACCTCGAGTTTTCTGCCGCGCAGAAGTGACAGCAGTCTGCGGCTCTTGGCGGAGAGCGCCGAGCTGAGCGAGATGCTCGCCCCCGGTGCGATCGCGAAGGTCACATTGGCGAGCTTCTCTTTGAGGAAGATGCGCCTCGACGCGATCTGTTTGCCGTTGCGCCGCGCGATGATCTCCACTCGCACCGCGATCGTCATCTGGGCGTTGCCCGAGCAGACCCCTCCTTCGCTGTCGCAGGCGAGCACGAGCGAGAGCGTGCCTGCCCTGAGGCTGACCGACTGGCTGCTGGCGATGCCAGCCAGAACCGGCGCCGCGACGAGACCGGCCGGTAGGGATGTCATCGCGGGTGGGCCGCTCGCGAGTGCCTGCGCCCATCCTCTTACCCAGGCGGAGATCGCCTCGACGCGTGTGAACACTGACGGGCTGGTGGTGGCGCATCCGTTGTACACGTGGCTTGCGACGCCGATCTGCACCATGCCCCCGACCGCTGATGGTTCTGCCACGAGCAGTGGGCCGCCGCTGTCCCCGTTGCACGCGCCCGTCTGATGATTGGCTGGATCGATCGTGCAGATCTCGCTCGCCGGGCTGAATTGGGACGCTTCGCGTTCGCACCAGTCCGGACTCTGCACGACGGTCTGCGCCCACTGCAGTCGTTCGACCGAGCTTTCCTGCTTGGCGTAGGTCCTGCCCCATCCGGCCAAGCGCGCCGCTGTGCCCCCAGGCGGGCTCGAGGCGAGCGCAATGGCCGGCGCAGTGGTAGGGGTTGAGAGCACCAGCAGCGCGACGTCACCAACCGCGGTGTGTCGATCGCGGCAGGGGCAGGGGATAACTCTGCTGACCTGTGAGGACTGTCTTTCCGTTTCCGGCGCGGCTGCGTCCACATTGCCGGTGATCACCCGGTAGCCCGAGGCTTCGTTGACGACCCCGGTCTGCGTGTTCTCGGCGCAGTGGCCGGCCGTCAGGATCAGGTTCGGCGCGACGACCGTCCCGGAGCACTGCCCGACGCCGGTGCCGCGAAAGTCGAGCACATAGGCCATCCAGGGGAACGTGCCGGGTTCCGCGGACTGACCGCCGATCACCGCGACATGCGCGCTGGGGCGCCGTGGAGCATGCGGGGCTCCCTCACTCGCGCCGGCCGTTGATGGCACGAGGATGCCGGCCGCGAGCACAGCATTGGTGAGAACGACGGTGGCAAGAACGACACGCTCCCGTCCGCCGAGAACGACACGCCCCAGTCCACGGCTCCCGGGAATCACCAAATCAATATCGGCACAAATCGCCGGCGGCTAAAGCCCAATCGTGACCCGCACGCTCACCTGAGAGGGGGGTTGACAGCGCCCCGTCCGGCTGCTTAGATATTCGACTTAGGCATATGACTAAGTCGCTGACAATCGAAGATCCGCAGGCTGCGGATGCTCTCCCCTCGATCAGGGAGGCCAATGTCGAGGCCTTTCTCGATGCTGCCGAGCGGCTGCTGGTCAGGGAGGGCGCAGCGGGGATCTCGACCCGGCAGCTCGCCAAGGAGGCGGGTCAGAACCACGGCCTCGTGCACTACTACTTCGGCTCGGTCGACGAGCTTTTGCTACAGGCCCTGGAGCGGTTCACCGGCCGTGTGCTCGAACGCCAGCGGGCGATGTACGGGACCGACGTGCCCTTCATTGAGAAGTGGCGCACGGCGATCGGCTTCATCGACGAAGACCTCGCCGCGGGCTACCCCAAGGTGTGGGCCGAGCTGGAAGCGCTCGCCTGGAACAAGCACGAGCTGCGCGAGCGACTGCGCGGCGTGGACGACAGGTGGCGCTCGCTGCTGCGCGACGCGCTCGATGAGGCGATCGAAGAGTACGGCCTCGATCGCAGCCGCTTCTCGGCGGAGGCGTGGGCGGCGCTGGTGATGCAGTTCAACAAGGGTCTTCTCGTGGAGCGCCTGCTCGGTTTCGATCGCGGTCACGCGGAGATGCTCGGCGCGATCGACGGCTGGCTCACCTCACTGCACGAAGGCAAGACCAATTCCGCTTCGGCCTCGCCCAAGCGACGACCAAGGAGAGCACCGTGAACACGATCGAGGCGCCCGTGGCGCTTGACCCCGAGAAGCTCGAGCAGTTCGTTTTTCGTGCCGTCGAGGAGGTCGGCGCAACCCTCAACGCCGCGCTGGTCGTGATGGGCGACAAGCTCGGCTTCTACCGTGCGCTCGCGGGCGCTGGCCCGCTGACCGCGGTGGAGCTAGCTCGGCGCACCGACGTCGGTGAGCGATACGTCCGTGAGTGGTGCAACGCGCAGGCCGCGGGCGGTTACGTGGAGTACGACCCGGCCGCGGGCGCCTACGCGCTTGCGCCGGAGCAGACGGTCGCACTGACCGACGAATCGAGTCCGGCGTATCTGCCTGGGTTCTTCCAGCTCGCCCTGGGCACTGTGATCGATTCTCCCCGCATCACTGAGGCGGCGCGCAGCGGCGCGGGCGTCGGCTGGCACGAGCACAACCACGACGTGTTCGAGGGCTGCGAGCGCTTCTTCCGCCCCGGCTACAACGCGAGCCTCGTGCCGTCGTGGCTGCCGGCGCTCGACGGCGTCGTGGAGAAGCTCGACGCCGGCGCCAAGGTCGCGGACATCGGCTGCGGCCACGGCTCCTCGACGATCCTGATGGCGCAGGCGTTCCCCAACTCGAGGTTCGTCGGCTCCGACTACCACGAGGGCTCGATCGATACTGCTTGCCGCCGGGCACAGGAGGCTGGAGTCGCCGAGCGCGTGAGCTTCGAGACGACCGCCGCCTCCTCCGATCACGGGCAGGACTACGAGCTGGTGACGATGTTCGACTGCCTGCACGACATGGGCGATCCGGTCGGCGCCGCACGGCAGGTCCACAGCATGCTCGGCCCGGACGGTACGTGGATGATCGTCGAGCCGATGGCCGGCGACCAAGTGGAGGACAACCTCAACCCGGTCGGTCGCGCCTTCTACGGCTTCTCGACGTTCCTCTGTACCCCCGCGTCCCTGTCCCAGGAGGTGGGGCTCGCACTCGGCGCGCAGGCCGGCGAAGCCAAGATCGGCGAGGTCGTCAAAGAGGGCGGATTCACGCGCTTCCGGCGCGCGGCCGAGACGCCCTTCAACCTCGTCTTCGAAGCACGGCCCTGAGCCCTGCGATCGATCGAGGAGGCCGGTCATGAACACGATCACGCAAGTCCCTGCCCCCGACGAAGCCCCACCGGCCCGCGCAGCGACCGGACGCGAAGGGGAGCAGAGCCGCGCCCGTTATCCCGACTCCGAGGGGTTCGTCGAGCGCGACGGCCAGCGCCTCTTCTACGAGGTCTACGGGGAGGGCGAGCAGACGATCTTCCTGCTTCCGACCTGGTCGTTGTTCCATTCACGCCACTGGAAGATGCAGATCCCGTACCTCGCGCGCCACTTCCGCGTGCTTAGCATGGACGGTCTCGGCAATGGACGCTCAGACCGCTGTCGCGACCCGCGGCGTTACGCCTCCGCGGAGTTCGCCCGCGACTGCCTGGCGGTGATGGATGCGAGCGGCACCGAGCGCGCGGTGATGGTAAGCCTCTCGACCGGAGCGCAGTACCAACTCGCCCTGGCGCGCATCGCGCCCGAGCGGGTCGTGGGCGCCGCGTTCATCGGTCCTGTGTTTCCCTATACCCCTTCGCACCTGTGGTTCGCGGGCATCCGAGGCTTTTCGCGGATCTTTCAACATCCGCTGCGCGTACCCCAGCTCTACCGCTGGTGGGCGCGCTACAACGTCGTCCACTGGCGCGATGAATACCCGGCGTTCGTCGAATGGTTCGTCACCCGCGCCTTCCCCGAGCCCCACTCGACCAAGGCGATCGAGGACGGAATGGGTTGGGGATTTGAGAGCGACCCCGAGACGCTGATCGCCACCATTCTCGATCGCCAGTCCGGCCTGCGCCCTCTCGGGCGCTCTTCTCTGCGCGCGCTGGCGCAGAACTTCGACTGTCCTGTGCTGGTCGTCTCCGGCACACGCGACAAGATCACGCCGCCGCGAGACGCTCACGCCTTGGCCCGCCTAAGCGGCGGTGAGCTCGAGGTGATCCCAGGTGCCGGGCACTTCCTGCACGCGCGCAAGCCGGTGCCAGTAAACCTGGCCGTGCGCGGGCTCTCCGAGGACGCCTTCGGCCGCAAGCGCACACCGCGCGACCCGACCATCTACCGCCCCGACGGCCGTCCCCGCGCCCTGTTCGTCTCCTCGCCGATCGGCCTCGGCCACGCCCAGCGCGATGTGGCGATCGCCCGTGAGCTGCGCCGGCTTCAACCCGACCTGCAGATCGACTGGCTCGCCCAGGACCCCGTCACCCGCGTGCTCGCGGCGGAAGGGGAGCGCATCCATCCCGCGAGCGCGCATCTCGCGAACGAGTCCAAGCACATCGAGTCGGAGTCCGCCGAGCACGACCTGCACTGCTTTCACGCGCTGCGGCGCATGGACGAGATCCTCGCCGCCAACTTCATGCTCTTCCACGACGTCGTACGCGAGGATCGCTATGACCTGTGGATCGGGGACGAGGCGTGGGAGCTCGACTACTACCTGCACGAGAATCCCCGGGAGAAGCGCATCCCGTTCGCGTGGCTGACCGACTTCGTCGGCTTCCTGCCGATGGCCGACGGAGGCGAGCGGGAGAGCTTCCTGACCGCCGACTACAACGCCGACATGGTCGACCACATCGCCGAGCACCCCGAGGTCCGCGACCTCGCCCTGTTCGTCGGCAACCCCGATGACATCGTCGCGGAGCGCCTCGGTCCGGAGCTGCCGATGATCCGCGACTGGACCGAGCGCCACTTCGACTTCACCGGCTACGTCACCGGGTTCGATCCCGTCGAGCTCGGGGATCGCTCAAAGCTGCGCGCCGAGCTCGGCTACAAGGATGACGAGCAAGTCTGCATCGTCACCGTCGGCGGCTCAGGCGTCGGCGCCGACCTGCTGCGGCGCGTGATCGCCGCCTTCCCCCAGGCCAAGGAGCGCGTCCCGGAGCTGCGCATGATCGTCGTCGCCGGGCCCCGCATCGATCCTGAGTCGCTGCCATCCCATGTTGGTCTGGAGGTGGTCCCCTACGTGCACAACCTCTACCGGCACCTCGCTGCCTGCGACCTCGCGGTGGTCCAAGGAGGTCTGACCACCTCGATGGAGCTGACGGCCCAGAAGCGGCCGTTCCTGTACTTCCCGCTGCGCCACCACTTCGAGCAGAACTTCCACGTCCGCCATCGCCTCGAACGCTACGGCGCCGGTCGCCGCATGGACTACGACGACTCGCCACCGGAGACCATCGCCACGGCGATCGCACAGGAGATCGGCCGCGATGTCGCCTACCGCGATGTGGAGGTCGACGGGGCCGCGAGCGCGGCCCGGCGCATCGCCGAGCTGCTCTAGCGATCACGAACGCGACTCTGAGTGGCGCCGTCAACCCGCTCGGCGGCCCCGGCATGGCCCACTTCGACTACGGCCCGGCTGCCCTGGGCGGCGAGCGGAAACACCACGACGACGCCCGCGTTCACCGCGACGTTCACCACGGAGGGGCTGCCATGCGGATGCGTGGAAATCATCCACTTGCTCTTGCCGGAACTGGCCGGCGTCGAGCAGTCGGCGCGACGTTGGCGCGAGCAAAATTCCGGCACGGGAAAGAGTCGGGAAGGGAAGAGTCATAGAGGGATCTCCAAGCACAAGCGGCTGGGACCGGGCAGCTATACGCTCCTGGTCAGCGCCTCCGCGTTGGGCAAACATTCAAAACCGAGCGTGCTGCACTTCACGATCGCGAACGACTAGCCCTCTCGACGCGCGGAATGATAAGGTCCGAGTAGGTTCGACCTTCTTCTCAGGCATACGTGATGGGGGATTCATTGGTTCGATTGTCCTGGACGCCCCCGGCTTGTGGCGGGACTCAGAACCGGCTAAACGGGCCCCGCGGCGCCCTCCGCCTGGTTTCCTAGCAAACTTGATCTAACAAACTTGATCTAACAAGAGGGAGTGGTGTTCGCACGGATGAGAAATCTACGGGAGAGAAAAATGAAATTTGGGCTTCTCGCCCTGAGCGGCGCCCTCGCGACGATCTTTCTCGTGCTCGTGCCCGCGGCGCTTGCTCAGTCACCGACCTACAACCTCCAAGGCACGTGGACGTCGGGGCCTCTGTCCGGCGGCGTTCGTCAACCGGCCAACGGCACCCAGGTCGTCACGCAGATGAACATGACCACCGGCGCCTTCTCCGGGCACTCAGAAGTCGACGGGACTCAGTTCGAACTCGCGGGGACCGAGAGCGGTAGCGCGGTGGAATTCACTCAGCATGAGGGCTCCTACACGTCTCACGACAAAATTCCCGCGTTGAGCATCCTGCCCGACGGCAACATCGGCGGGAACGGCTCGTTTGAAGTCGAAGAATTCTGGATGGAAGTCACTTCGTCATCGACTGGCCCTACGAACGCTGAAAAAGAAGCAAAAGAAAAAGAAGCCGCCCAAAAAGCCAAAGAAGAAGCCGAAAAAACCAAGCGACCTTCGGCCACGATGGTGACGTGCAACTACGAATTCGCCACCTCGGAGAACACTTGCGTCGCATCGGTCGGGGACGCCGGTGCGGGGACGCCGGTGACGCCGACCGGCACGGTCACCTTCACGACCACGAGTGGCGGTTTCAGCGGTGCGAGCTGTTCGGTGACGCCGGAGTCGACTTCCCCCTCGATCGCCAGCTGCACGCTCGTCTATCAAACCGCCAACAGCGGCCTGCCCGAAATCACCGTCACCTACGGCGGCGATGCCCGGCACACGGGGAGCGTCGGCCACACCCAGTTCCTCGGCTCGGGCTCGGAAGAAGGCACCACGGAAACGCCTCCCGGCAAGCCCGGCTCCTACCCCAACGAAATCGAACTCGGCCTCGAGGTCCCCACTAACGGCACCACCGTGGAAGGCGTCGCGCAGGGCCCTGATACAAATCCCGCCCCGCTGCCGCTGACGCTGCCTCCCCTGACGGGACTGGATGCGGCGTCGGCCGCGGATCTGAAGCTCGTCGAGACCGACCTGACCAAGGTCGACAACACGGGTGCGCAGAACGCGAAGTCGGTCAAGGAAATGGACCAGAGCGTCGAAAAGCTCAACCAACGCACGATCGAAGTCACGCATTCCTCGAACCCGGTCGAACAGGCCGAAGCTCAGAAGCTGCAGCAAGATACCCAAAAGGTGGAGGAAGAGCTCGCCAACGAGATCAAGCAGAAGAATGAGCTGATGAAGCAGATCGCCAACAACATCGGCTCGGTCTTCATCGCAAGTCGGCACAAGACCGCCAAGCGACAGAAGACGAGGGCGATCAAGCCGCTCGGCTACGTAGTCGAGGACAATGCGCCAGCCGGCAAGCTGAAGCTGGCGCTGAAGCTCAATCCCGCCGCCCTGAACAAGCTCGCCGGCAAGCGCAACAGGGTGAGCGTCTACGTACGGGTCGACATGTTCCTGCCGAGCGCTCTCTACAAGAGTGGCTTGCCGCGCGTGTTCGTGGAGCGCCTCACGCTGAAGCGCACGCCCGCGGCCAAGGGCCATCACCCGGCAGCCAAGGGCCACAAGAAGTAACCGTCTCTCGCAGCCGCCTTCCAATCGCCCAAGTCGCTTATATAGCCGCGCGCCACAAGCCGCCCGGCGCGGATTCGTCGCCGATCAGGCGTCCTCGATCAGGGTCCGAAACGGCGCGGCCGCCTCGACGCTCGCGCCCGCCGCGTGCACCCGATCGGCGAGCCACAGATCCGAGGTGATGACCCGAACGGTGCCCGGCTCTGGGTCGGCAAGGAGCAGACGCACGATCTCATCGTCGGCCGCGTCGCGCCGCGGGCGCGGGGCGTGCGTGACCGCGATCACGCTCGAGCGGATCGGCGGCGAGGGCGGCTTCTCGAAGACCACGGTCACGTCCTCGCCAGAGACGGCCACCCATCGCTCGAGCATGTCGACGAGGCGGACCATCGCGGCATGGCGATCCTTCCACCACGCATCCGGGCGTGTGCCGATCACGTTCATCCCATCGATTAGCCAGCGCATAGAGCAAGCCTAGTCTGCATACGAAGCGCATACGCTCCGTCGGACATGTCTGATCCTCTCTTGGGCGTCAGCTTCATCCTCGCCGCCGCGATCAGCATCGGCGCGAGTTGGGTGCTCGTCAGCCGGCTCGAGCGCGTGGGAGCGCGACTCGGTCTCTCCGAGGCGTTGCTGGGCATGCTCGCGGCGCTGGCGGCCGACGCGCCCGAGATCACCGCCGCGGTCACGGCGCTGATTCGCCACGACCAGCGTATCGGCGCGGGAGTCGTGATCGGCTCCAACGTGTTCAACCTCGCGGCCCTGCTCGGTCTCGCGGCGCTCGTTGCCGGCCAGATCGCGTTTCACCGGCGCGTGATCGAGCTCGCCGGCGCCGTCGCGCTGTGGATCTGCGCCGCGTCAATAGCCGTGGTGGTGGGCGCTTGCTCGCCGCTCGTCGGTCTGTTGGTGGTGCTCGCCGTGCTGGGGCCATACGTCGCGATCCTCGGTGTGCGCCACGAGCGACTGGCTGCTCTGCGGCTTCCCGCGGCCTGGTCGAGTTGGCTGGTCACTGCGGTCAGCGAGGAGGAGATGGAGCTCGAGCTCGCCATTCACCCCGATCGTGGCGGGGCTCGAGACGCGCTGATCGCGGCCGTGACCGTGGTCGTGGTCGTGGGCGCGAGCATCGCGATGGAGCGGACGGGATCCGAGCTGGGAATGCATCACGCGGTCCCTCCGATCGTCATCGGCGCGGTGGTGCTCGCCGCCGTCACGAGCCTGCCAAACGCGGTCGCGGCCGTCTACCTGGCCAAACGCGGCAGGGGCGCGGCGGTGCTCAGCACGGCGCTGAACAGCAACACGTTCAACGTCCTCGCCGGGCTGCTGATACCCACGACGATCTTCGGGCTGGGCGCGCCCTCCGCGGAGACGACGTTTGTCGCTGCCGGCTACATGGCGATGACCGCGCTCGCGCTCATCTGCGCGTACCTCCAGCGCGGACTGCGCCGCAACACGGGCTTTCTCATCCTCGCCACCTACCTGGTGTTCGCGGGCGTGCTCCTCGCGATCGCTTACTGAGCTGGAAACGACCACGACTGCGAGAATCACTCGAGTCATGCTCACGCGGGCCGCGATCGCATTGGCTGTCACTCGGCCTGTCCGCACATTTCTCATCGCGGGCGGCCTCCTCGGCGCGCTCGTCGCGGTGGGTTGTGGCGGAGCCGCCGCTCCAGGCGGACCCACTCAGAAACAGGCGCCAGTCAAGGTCGCTGCCACGTCTCATCCTGGGCCGGCCCATTCCAGCGGGCAGGCGCTCCCCAGCGGGCACGCGCATCCCAACAGCGTCGTCGCGCGGATCGACGCATCGTCGGACCGGATCGTCGCCGAAGGCAAGTTTCACATTGCCTCGGGCGCACCTTCCGACGCGGAAATCCGCCGTGAGATCGCGGCCGCCCGCAAGGCCGGCATCGTGTTGCCTTCCGGGGAATCGGCTGCGTCCTTCGAAAACACGCCGACGAACGGTCCCGCCGCGGAAACCGAGACCCCCGAAACGGCGTGGAATCCGCGGTCCAAGCCGATCGCCGACTGGATCATCCCGGTGCTCGAATGGGCGGCCGGCCACGGTTGGGCTGGGACGGTCACGAGCGGCTACCGGACCTACTACGAACAGGCTCAGCTGAACGCGGCCGGCGCTTACAGCGCACATGCCGGCCTCAGCAACCACGAGACCGCCAAATATCCCGGGGGCGCGGTCGACGTGACGAACCCATCCCAGCTGATCAGCGTCCTGCGCTCCTATCCCGGGCCGCTGAAGCTCGTGGGCGGTGTCCTCGGGCCGATCGACCCCGAGCACTTCTCGGCCACGGGCGACTAGCAAGCTCCGGGGTAAGCTGCGCCGATGCGGGACCTGGGGGGACTCTACGAGCGCGCGCATCGGCGGGCGTGGCGCGTGCCGTTCGCGCCGATCGCGGCCGGCGTTCTCGCAAGCGTCGTGGCTTTGGCGGTCGTTGGCTGTGGATCCTCGAGCGATACCGCGGACAAGAGCGCTACGCAGGCCTACCTCCAGGCTACCCACGGCGATGAATCCGCTGGACGCCCTCCCGCGGGCTCGGTCGTGGTCGATCGGGGCATCACCGCGGCGGGCGAAACGTTCGTGGCGAGGCTGGAACCAAGGCAACCGCGCTCGAGCTCGAACGGGTCGGGCTGTCTGTTGCCTCTCTCGATCAACACCTCCGGTAATGGAATGAGCACATGCATGTACCGCTCTCCCTCTCCCTCTCCCTCTCATTCTTCCGGCCCAGCTTCATCTGACTTCTTTGACCCGAGCGTCGACTGTGCCTCGGCAAGGTTGACCGTCACGATCAACACGCTTCCCGCCGCGCGCAGCGTGCGCCTGAGCCTGAGCAACGGAGGGCAGATCACCTCGCGTGTGCTGTTCGTGCCCGCCGCTCGAGGAGGACCTGCTGGCTACTACTACCAGGTCGTACGTGGCCCGTCGCCGATCCCGGTGTCGCTGACCGAGCTCGACGCGCGCGACAGAACGCTACGGACCGTCACGCTGCCACACATCGTGGAATGCACCCAGAATCCAATTAAATATTTGCCCGGCGGAGTGCGAACGCTTGTCCACGACAGAGTGCCGAATGGCCCTGGGTTCTCGATCACCGGCGAACGCTACCGCTTTCTCGGGCGCGTCTATTTCGAACTCAAGGTCCACGTCGAACAAATCGGCGAGTCCGGCTCGGACAGTGCTCACAGCTTCGGCATACTCGGACGCAGGCCCAGCGTGCTCGATTGGCAAATCGAAACGGGCTGCCACCCACATCCTTATGTGATCCTCTACAGCCTGTTGAAGGCGCCCGGCGGCACGGTGTCCGTGCGCACCTCAGGCAAGCTGACAGCGATGCGGCGCGTCACGATTCCTGCGATCTTCCGGGCCGGCGGCGCACTCGTCTACAGCACCTCAATCGCTCCTTCCAGCGAACTGGTCATCCGCACGCCGAACGGAACGACGGCCGCAAAGGCCTCCGGGACGACGGCCGCAAAGGCGTCCGGAACTACGACCGCAAAGGCTCGAACGACCGCAAAGGCCTCCGGAACGACGACCGCAAGGGCCTCCGGAACGACGGTCCACACCGAAAAGCTCGGCTCGCTCGCCTCAGCGGCGGCGCAAACGTGTCGTGGCGAATCAGAAGGCCGCTGAGGCCGGGTGCCGGGCGTTGGCCACGCGTCCCGGCTTCAGGACCGCGCCCCGGCCCCAGGGCATAGGATGACCCACCGATGACCTCCTTGGTGCTTGTCGAGGAACCCGCTGCGAGCGTCCGCCGGCTGACGCTCAACCGGCCCGCAGAGCTGAACACGATGACCGCAGAGCTGTGTGAGGCGCTGCATCAGCAGCTGCGGGAGACGGCCGCGGACCGCAGCATCCGCGCGGTGATCCTGACGGGCGCCGGCCGCGGTTTCTGTGCCGGGCTCGACCTTCGTGGCTACGGCAAAGCGCCGGGCAACGACGGCAGCGACGAATCGCGCGACCGGCTCGCCAACCAGGTGCACATGTCGACGCTCGTGCTCGCGCTGCGCGCGCTGCCCCAGCCCGTGATCGCGGCCGTCAACGGCCCCGCGGCGGGCTTCGGTCTGTCGCTGACGCTCGGCAGCGACATCCGCTACGCCGCGCGTGAGGCGGTGTTCCGGGCGGCCTTCATCAACATTGGGGTGTCGAACTGCGACATGGCGACCAGCTGGCTGCTGCCCAGGCTGATCGGGGCGTCGCGCTCACACGAGCTGATGCTCACTGGCCGGCGCTTCGACGCCGAGGAGGCCCTGCGCATTGGCCTCGTCGCCGATGTCGTCGAGCAGGAGGCCCTTGCCGCACGGGCGCTTGAAACGGCCGAGCAGATCGCGGCACTGGCGCCTTGGGGGGTGCAGCTCACCAAGCAGGGCATGTGGTCGGCACTCGAGATCCCCTCGGAGCGAACGGCGGCCGAGTACGAGGACCGTCAGCAGATCATGGCGACCTTCGGGGCGGCGCCGCCGGAGGCGATCGCAGCCTTCCTGGAGAAGCGCCCGGCGGAGTTCCTGGACTAGCGATGAGCGCCGCCAACCTGTTCGACGTCTCCGGCAAGACCGCCCTCGTGACCGGCGGCTCGCGCGGTATCGGCCTGATGATCGCGAACGGCCTCGTGTGCGCGGGCGCACGCGTGATCGTCTCCTCGCGCAAGGTCGATGACCTCAACGCGGCTGCCGAGCAGCTGACGGCGCTGGGCGATTGCCATGCGATCCCGGGTGACATCTCGACGGCGGAGGGCGCGCAGGCGCTTGCCGCCGCGACCCGCGAGCGCTTCGAGTCACTCGACATCCTCGTCAACAACGCCGGTGCCGTCTGGGGCGCGGCGCTCGAGGAGTTCCCGGCGGCCGGCTGGCAGAAGGTGCTGAACACGAACGTCGAAGGCATCTTCCACCTGACGGTTGCGCTGCTGCCCGAGCTGCGCGCCGCCGCGAACGCCGAGGACCCGGCGCGCGTGATCAACATCGGCTCGATCGACGGGCTGCGTACACCGTCGGTGGAGAACTACAGCTACAGCGCGAGCAAGGCCGCTGTGCACATGCTCACACGCCACCTGGCCAAGCGACTGGCCTCCGAGCACATCACGGTCAACGCGATCGCCCCTGGGCCGTTCGAGAGCAAGATGATGGCCTTCGCGCTCGAGGACCCGGAGTCGCGTCAGGCGATCGAGAGTGGCGTCCCGCTCGGGCGTATCGGCCGGCCCGATGACGTCGCGGGGCTCACGCTCTTGCTCGCCTCGCGCGCGGGCGCCTACCTGACCGGGACGGTCATTCCACTCGACGGCGGCATCACGGGCTGTAGCTAGGAGCAGACGCGCGCCGCGCGAATGTCTTCCACGACGACCACGAATACGACGCGGCCGATCCAGATGGCTGTCGAGCCGGCGCCGCGCCGGTCGGCAAGACGGCGGGTGGGGAGGCGCTCGCGGTGAAACCTTTGAGCTTCCCCGGGCAGAGCGTCTGTCCCTACCTCCGGCTAGGTCAGCCGGCCAGCAGCGTGTCTGCGAGTACGTCTGGCGGGGTCTCCATACCCGCCGTCAACCGCCACAACGTGGTCTTTGCGGCCAGTATGCTCGCGAGCTCGAAGCGTGTGCGCTGGCGCTCGGGGCCGCGGGGAAAGTTCATCAGCGAGCCCATCAAGGGGGCGAGCGGATCATCGATCTTCTCCAGCGATAATTTTAGTCCGGGTTGACGGTCGAGTATTACCAGTGTCTTTAAGGGCAACGGCTCTGGGTGTACTGGCACGGCGATCCAATCCTCATCATCGACTGAGCAGATTATCTCTGGAGTATTCGAGTAATTACTCGCGCCCAAGTTACCCTTTCCCAAATTACCCTCTTCCAATTTTGGGATTCTCCCGCTCGGGACGGTCATCAAAGGTGGCGCTGGATAGGTGATAGGGGAGAGGGAAAAATCTGTGCCCCGCGCCTCGCGCACATCGCCCCGCGCCTCGCGCACGCTGTCCCGCGCCTCGAGCACGAGCACGTCGTCGGCCATCAACGCCAATCCACGCCCGAGGAGCTCTGACAGCAGGGTGCTCTTGCCGCCACCTGACGCGGCCGTGATCGCGATCACGCCATCTGCTGTGGCAACCGCGCCGGCATGCAGGGCTTCATAACCCTGGAGCAGGGCTACGGTGAATAGCACCGAGTCGAGCACAACTCGCCACCACGACGGGTCGGCAGGGTCGGCAGGCGCGCATTGCAACACGCCGGCGTCAGCCGAGAGGTGGTGGATCGCACGGGTCGCGTCGGGGTGGGTGCCGTGCACGAAGCGATGATCTCCCGCGATGCCTCGCTCGACCACGAACGGGGCGCCGTCGATCACGCCCTCCCAGCCGATCTCCCGCAGGCCAGACCAGCTGTCTTCGATCGCCTGCGCGCTGACGCAGGAGCGGATCTCGAGGCTCGGGAGGCTCGCGGCGCCCAGGGGGCCGGCCTGGCCCGGAAGGCCAGTCTCGCCCAGGGTCCCCGCCTCGCCCGGTGCGCTTGGCCCGTGCAACGCCCGCGCCACCCACGCCCCAGGAGGCGTCACATCAAAGCGCAGGCTGAGGCCGAACGCGGTGAGCTCCGATTGCCGCGCCTCGTCTGATTGCCGCGCCAGGCCCGATTGCCATGCCGCGCCCGACTGCCGCGGGCCGCGCGGCTGCCGCGCTCCGCCTTCCTGGCCCGCTGGTTGCATTTGGTCCGGTGACTTCATCGATGACTCCATGTCTGCCGCGGCATCCTACGCTCCCGGTGCACTTGCCAAGGTAGATCGGCGCCGTAGACAAGATCAAGGTGGAGTGTCTACCGGCCGATACTTATTGTGTGTGTAGACCGTACGTGGACAACGCACTAAGCAACGCACGTCAACGCGCCAACCAGCCTCAGATGGGTTGACGTGAGCGCGCAACGCGCGTGGTCGCCGTCGGCCGGGCCCCTGCTGGTCAGCGGACGTGTGCCGCCAGGCTCGGTCGGTGGATCTGTGCCGCCCAGCTATTACCTTGCGAACTGGTGGCCGCGCGTGGGAGCGACGCTCCTGGATGGGCTCATCCTCGCGCCCTTGAATTTCGCGCTCGCGCTCAGCTTGCATCTTTTTACGGTCGCTCACCAGCTGAACGCCAACGGGACGAGCGTGCCCAGGCTTGACTATCACCCTTACGTCTTTCTGCTCTTTGCACTGGTGTACATGCTCTACACGGTCATCTTGATATGCCGAGAGGGTGAGCACAACGGGCAGACGTTGGGTAAGCAGAGGCTTGGGCTGCGTGTGGTCCGCAACGACGGAAAGCCGATCGATTTCAAGACCGCCATCGTGCGCGAAGGTCTCGTCAAGACGCTTCCCGGCGTGATCGGCAGCCTCTCGGCGCTGGTCGGGGTGGCGACCTCGTTTTTCTCGCTGCTCGACGATCTCTGGCCGCTGCGCGGCAAGCAGAACCAGGCGATCCACGACCTCGTGGCTGAGACGCACGTCGTGCAAACCAAGCAGCAGCCGGCGTATGCGCCAGCTGTCCCCGCGGTGAGCCCGGTGAGTGCTCTCTCCGCGAACGAGCCATCCTCGACCGGCTCGCCCTCGGCCGGCTCGCTCCCGACCGGCCTGTCCGCGAACGAGGCGCCGGTGGACGGGGCGGGTGGCACGCTGCTGCGCGATGTTCCGATCGGTGCAAACGTGTACGTCGCGCTGCGCGATATCGCCCGCGACACGCTCGGCGCCTGCTGGATCGACCCGGCGGCGCCGGTTCGGAGCGCCCCGGACAACGTTTACGTGGTGCGCGTGTCCCACGCGCCGGAGGGGCTCTTTGTGAACCTCGCTGCGGCGTATGAGTCGCTGCTGGCGAGCAACCCGTACGAGCCCGACCAGCACGGACAGCCTGGCTGGCGCCGCGCCACGCTCAGTATCACCTAGGACCTGTGCTAACCAGCCAAGCTGCCACGCGCCGCGTAGCAGGGTGACCGCGTGTAGTACGTTTTGCTCTGGGTGGAGGCTCACCCCGAACCACACACGTGAACCACACACGATCAGGGGGCCGCAATGAGCGCTTGGCCAGGCAGTGTTCGACCATCACTTGACCCGGGTATGGCTGCTCGCTCCGCGGCTACGCGCAGGCTCGCAGTGCCCAGGCGCGTGCTGATCGCATTCGCGCTGGCATCCCTGGCGCTCGGTCTGGCGCTCCACCAGGGCCTGGGCTCACCGAGCCGATCGGCGGTCTTCTCTGGCGCGGCTTCTCACGCCACCTCTCGAGCGGGGTTGTTGAGCTTGCCACTGGCGGCACAGGGTCCGGTTTCGGCGGCGCTTGGCCACGACCAGGCGGCGTATCGGATCGATGGGCTCGCGGCGCGCAACCCGGCGCAGCGACTCTCCGCGCGGTTCGGGCGCTCGGGGGTCGCGATCGCGACGGGGTCCGCGCGGTTCGCGATCTCGTTGAGAGCGTATGGGCGTGGTAGTGCGCTGCGGGCGCTCGCCTCCGTCTCGCCCGTGGCGAGTGCTAATCGGGTCAGCTATGCGCGCGGCTCGCTGCACGAGTGGTGGGCAAACGGGCCGTTGGGCCTCGAGCAGGGCTTTGACCTCGCGCAACGCCCGGCGGGCTCCGGCGCGCTTACGCTTTCCCTCGCCGTCTCCGGCGTCGCGCGGCTCGAGCACGGCACAGTGCTGCTGCCCGGTGGCCTGCGCTACGCCGGCGTGCACGCCACCGATGCACGCGGTCGCGCGTTGGCAGCCTGGCTGCAGGTGCGCGAGGGGCGCGTGCTCGTGCGGGTGGACGATCGCGGGGGGCGCTATCCCCTGCGGATCGACCCGTACGTGCAGCAGTCGGCTGAGCTGACCGCCGCAGACGCCAGCGAAGAAGGCGCGTTCGGCTACTCGGTCGCGGTTTCGGGGAACACCGCCGTGATCGGGGCGCCGCACCAGAAGTACCCCCAGCCCTTGGGGCCGAGCATCGATAAAGACCCGGGCGCCGCTTACGTGTTCGAGCTCGGCGCCGGCGGCTGGACCCAGGCCGCCAAGCTCACCGCGCCGGACGGTTCCGCCGACGGGCTCGGCTGGTCGGTCGCGATCTCCGAAAATGGCGAAACGATCGTCGCCGGCGCACCCGGTCCCGCGAGCGTGTCGAACCCCTGTGACACCACCGAACCTCCCAACCGGGACCCGGGTCAGGTGTATGTGTACTCGAGGCCAGAAGACGGATGGTCGAACAGAACCGGCGCGACCGCGACGCTGACAGCCAGCGATGCCTGTATAGGCGACGGGTTGGGCTGGTCGGTTGGGATATCGGGGAGCACGATCGTCGCCGGTGCACCATGGGCCCCGACGGTGGCCGATGAAAACACCCTGGGCTACCCCCCAGTCCCCGGCCAGGGGGCGGCCTATGAGTACACGATGCCGAACGGCGGGTGGAAAAACATGACCCAGACCGCCAGACTGCTCGCCGGCAACCCGAGCGGCGAGGACGTTCACAACGGCTGGTCGGTCGCGGTCTCGGGCGAAACGATCGTCACCGGCGATCCGGAACAAGGGGTCGGGTCTCAGGGCGATGCCGGTGCGGCGTATGTGTTCGCGAAGCCGGCCGGCCCATGGGTGAGCACCCAAGCACCAATCGCCGAGCTCACCGCCGGCGATCGCAATCCCGGCAACGACCGGCTCGGCACCTCGGTCGCGATCTCTGGCAACACAATTGTCGCCGGTGCACCGAATCACTCGACGGGCTCCGGCGGCGCCGAATTCGAGGCCGGCGCCGCGTACGTGTTCGTGAAGCCGAAACCAGGCGAATGGACGAGCGCGACGCAGAACGCCGAGTTGGCCGCGAGCGACAGCTCAGGCCTTTTCGGCGACTCGGTCGCGGTCTCGGGCACCACGATCCTCGCCGGTGCGCCCAGCCATCAGGCCTGCGCGCACTCAGGCCAGGGCGCGGGGTACGCGTTCAGCGAACCCGCGGGCGGCTGGACGAACATGCGCGAGCCCGCGGAGTTCACGTCGAGTGACGGTTCTACCGTCGATGCCCTCGGCACCTCGGTCGCGGTCTCGGGCAGCACGATTCTCGCCGGTGCGCCGCGGCATCTCGCGTCGGCGGGTGAGCCTAACCGGGAAGCGGGCGCGGCGTACGTATTCGAGAACGGAGCGGCGCCGACGCTGAACTGCGAAGGCTCCACCGGGGGCACGGCGCCCATCACCACGCCGGTCACGACCGGATCGCAGACCACCAGGACTGGATCGGTGATTCCCACGACGGGATCGCCGCCGTCCCCGCGTGTTTACGTCAACTCGATCTTGGGTGGCAGGGCGAAGATCTCGGTGGCGCTCTCTTGTCCGGCTGGTGGCGTGGCGTGTATGACTGCTACGGCGCAGGCCTCGGTCACTGAGCATCTGAAGGACGGGAAGGTCAGCGGGCTCACCGCGCGTAAGGGCAAGCAGAAGGCATCCGCAAAGACGAAGCAGGTAGTGGTCGCAATTGGCAGCGTCTCGCTTGCGGCGGGCGCCTCAAAGACACTCTCACTCTCGCTCAACGCGACGGGGCGCGCGTTGCTCGCCAAGTACGGCAAGCTCACGGCGCTCGTGACCGTCAGCTCCGCCGGCAAGACGCTGGATACGGTCACCGTCACGGTGCAAAAGGCCAAAAAGCCGAAAAAGAAGAAGTAGCTCCGGCGGTTGTATGGCGGTTGTGACAAGGCTCTAGCCGCCTGCCAAAACACAAATGACGATCAGGCGTAGCGAATGACGGCCCTGTGTAGCGAAATCCGTCCGCGTGCGTCCTTACCGTTGTTGTATGAGTTGGCACACAAAACGTCTTGCCGCGTTTGATATCGAGACGACCGGGGTCAACCCCGAATCCGATCGCATCGTGACGGCAGCCGTGAGTCTCCTCGGTGGTGGTCAGCCGGCGGAGCATCTCGCGTGGCTGGTCGATCCCGGCATCGAGATACCGGCCGGCGCGAGCGCTGTGCATGGCATTACCACCGCGCGGGCGCGAGCCGAGGGACGCGACGCCGGTGCTGCCGTCGAGGAGATCACCGCCGCGCTGGCCGGCCAGCTGCGAGCAGGTGTGCCGGTCATCGCGTTCAACGCGCGCTTTGACTTGACCATTTTGGATCGCGAAGCTCATCGGCACGGATGTCGGCCGCTCCTCGAGCGTGTCGGCGGGTTGGGCGGGATGCTCGTTGTCGATCCTCACGTGCTCGATAAACAGTTCGACCGCTTCCGGCGAGGTAAACGGACTTTGAGCGCGGTTTGCGAGCACTACCGCATCCCGCTCGCTGGGGCCCACGCCGCCAGCGCTGACGCGCTCGCCGCGGCACGACTCGCTTACCGGCTCGGAGCAACCGTCAGTGAGCTGCGCGACATCGACCTGCGCGTCCTGCATCGTCAACAGATCTTCTGGGCGGCCGAGCAAGCCGCGTCGTTGGAGACGCACTTCCGCGACCAGGGACGCAATGAGCGCGTCGAGGGCGCTTGGCCGGTCATTCCCGACAGCCTGCCCCGCGCTGCCTAGCGCGGCCTAGCCCACCGCGGCCCATTCGATCGCGGTCCGGTCGCGTAGCCTGATCGCGGATCTCATCGCGCATTCCCGCGCGCGGCTAGCCCACCGGCGGCAACTGGGTGTCGATGTACTGCTGTGCGAGTGACTTGGGTGCGCGGCAGAGCCACCCTTCGACGATCACCTCTTCGAGCTCGTCCACGGCGATCTCCTCTAGGCGCACGAGGATCGCCGGGTAGCCATCAAAGTGAGGGGTAGTGAAGTAGATCGCCGGATCATCGGCGAGCAACGCCTCCTTCGCGCCGAGATGCTCCACTCGCGCCCCGAGGATCGGCCCCTCGGGGGCGCTGCTGCCGAGCGCCTCGATTTCCTTGTGGCTGAGCGGGCGCTCCCACACGAACAGCTTGTCCTTGACTCGCCACTGGTAGCGCTCCCGCGAGCGCCGTTCGCTGGACTCCGGGAGCGCGAGCGCGATCCGGCGCACATCCTCCCAGCTGGCCATGCGGCTCAACCTATCTCGCCGCGGGCAGGTTCCCCAATCTCGCGGGAGGGCTCCCCTATGTCCGCGGGCGAGCTCTCCGGAGCTCTCATCAACTGACCCTGATACGGGCCTCGGCCGGTGAGGCATGCCGCGCCGCAGTGGGCTGCCAGGGCCAATGCCATCGGTAGCGCCTCGCCCGCGCCGAGCGCGTAGGTGAGGCCGGCCGCGAAAGAGTCGCCGCAGCCGTAGGAGTCCCCCGCCTGCGCGCTCTTCGCACCGTACGCGTTATCCGCGGGGTCCCATCTCCCCGACTCGCCGCTGCGCGTCCGATAGGCGCCGCCGCGCTCGCCCTCGGTGGAGACGACCAGCTCGGCTTCGTCCTGCACACGGGCCGCCTGAAGGCGCTCGCCCGCATCGTCTCCACTGAGCACGAGAGCGTCCAGTGCGACGCCCAGCCCGAGAGCCTCACCCGCGCGCGGACTGGCCACGAGCACCCGCGCCGCACGGGCCGCGCGCAGCGCCCCCTCATCGCCGGCGGTGAAGTACACGGCATCCATCTTCGCCAGCAAGTCCCACGGCAGCCCCTCCTCCTCTCCCATCGGCTCCAAGCGCGCTCCGAGCGTGGTGATCGTGCGCTCACCGGCCTCGTCCACCAAGGTCAACGCCCGCCGAGTGCCACTCGCGCGCTGGGCGGCGAACACCTCGACACCGAGCTCACGCAGGCGCGCCACCGAGCGGCGGCCGAGCTCGTCATCGCCCAGGGCGGTGATCAGCACGGCCTCGCCGGCCAAACGGGCCAGCTGCACAGCCGCGACCGCCCCTCCTCCGGCCGGCTCCTCGAACAGGTCGCTCCCGCTGACCACCTCGCCCGCCTGTGGGACATGCGACACGCGCGCGAACTGCACCCACTCGACGTGCCCCACCACGGCGACCTTTGGTCGACTCATGCGCGTGGCGGCCGGCTCATCAACGCGACCGGCACCGCCAGCCCTGCCGAGCGTTTGACAGTGGCGATCCGGCGGCCCGGTTGCACCGCGGGACGGATCGGGCTGACGTTCGGGCCGAGACCCTCAACCGCGCGGTCGAGATCCTCGACAGCCAAAGCGAGCCCCCACAGCCGTGCCGGCCGGTCGGCTCCCCCCTGCCGCTCTACGACATCGTCGGGCTCTTGGACGACCTCCAGGATCTCGGCGCCCACGCGAAAGAAGGCTTGACGCGGCGCTCCGGCCGGGGTGGGCTGCTCGCGCATTCTGCGCAGCTGCAGACCCGCACTCTGCAGCGCTTGCACGGTGCGATCGAGCGCGGGCGAGAACACAACGACGTGGTCGATCGCGAGTACCCCGTTGGGATGCGCCGGCGCGAGTCCCGGCGCAGGCGACTCGGAGCGAGTCGTCGGCAATCCATCGAGCTCGACATTTGCGATCTCGCGCAGCGACCAACCGAGGATTCCACGCCCGGCTTCATCGCCGGCGAGCCGCACGCGAACCTTGCCGAGCGCAGCGCACCCGCCGGCCACCGCGAAGCCCAGCGCCGTCCAGCGCCCGGGCTCGTCGGCGAGCACGAGCTCGTCGATCGTCACGGCGGAGAAGGCCTCGCTCTCAGAGTCACCACCGGACACCGCTGCGGAGGGGACGCCGCTCTCAGAGTCACCACCGGACACGGTTACAGGATCTCACGTCTACCTCGCTGCAGGCATTGGCGTCGGCCGATTGGTTTGCTTGCTTGCGACAGTCTTGATCATGTGAGCCGTCAACAACCAGGGAGACACAATGGCAAAGCTGAGATTTGAAGTTTCCATGTCGCTGGACGGCTTCATCGCCGGGCCGAATCCAAGCGTGGAGCACCCGCTCGGCGAGGGGGGCATGCAACTGCACGAGTGGGCATTCAAGCTTGCGGCATGGCGCAAGCCGCATGGGCGAGAGGGCGGTGAGGTCAACGCCAGCACCGAGATAGTCGAAGAGTCACTGCAGAACATCGGCGCGAGCGTGATGGGTCGCAGCATGTTCGGCGGCGGCGCGGGAGCTTGGGGAGAGGACCCGTGGGATGGTTGGTGGGGTGATGACCCGCCCTTTCACACGCCGGTCTTCGTGCTCACTCACCACGCGCGCGAGCCGCTGCAAAAGGAGGGTGGCACGACCTTCTTCTTCGTTACCGATGGCATCGAGTCGGCGCTGGCGCGGGCCAAGGTGGCGGCCGGCGGCAAGGATGTCTCACTCGGCGGGGGCGCGGACGTTGCTCAGCAATACTTGCGGGCAGGGCTGATCGACGAGCTGGCGCTCAACGTCGTTCCCGTCCTGCTCTATGACGGCACCCGCCTCTTCGAGAACATCGCGGACGCCGAAGTCGAGCTGGCGCCCGTTCGGGTCCTCCAGGCGCCCGGCGTCGCCCACCTCCAGTACCGCGTCTTGAAACCGGCCCAGGCGTGAGAGCCGCCGCTACGACTCGAGCTGACCCTCGTAGAGCGCGAAGATTGCGCCCTGGGGGTCGGCTACAACGGGAATCTTCGCGATCCCGATGTCGATCGGCCCCGCGTGCCTGGTGCCTCCGAGTTGCTCGACCTTCGCGAGGCTCTGATCTACGTCATCGATCGCGAAGTACACGAGCCAATGCGGCGGTGGGCCGGGTGAGTCCAGTTCCCGGATGCGGCGAGGACAACTCGTTCCAGGTCGGTCGTCGTTAGATCCGTCCAGCTGAAGGTTCCCGGTGTGTACTGCGTGCGCTCGCCCATGCGTGGGACCTTAGCGCGGTCGAGCTGCGCCCGGGCTCGAGTATCTGGGCGCTCGAGCCCCCTAGCGGGTGACTGTCTTGCTGGCGGCGCAGCTCTCGAGGAACGCCTCGGTGGCGGCCACGTCGAGGGGTCGCGCGAACAGGAAACCCTGCCCGCTGTCGCATCGCTCGTCGCGGAGCAGCGAGAGCTCCTGGGTTTGCTCGATACCCTCGGCGAGCGTCTCGATCGAGAGCGCCTTGCCGAGCTGCACGAGCGTATGGATGAGCGCCTCACCCTCCCCCTTGTTGGTGAGACCGGAGATGAACGAGCGATCGATCTTCAGCGCATCCACCGGGAACTTCTGTAGGTGGGCCAGCGATGAATAGCCCGTCCCGAAGTCGTCGATCGCAATCCGCACGCCGAGTTCCTTGATCGTGTTGAGCCGGCGGGCGGTCTCGTCTGCGTTGCGCATCAAGGTCGTCTCGGTGATCTCGATCGTCAGCGCCTCTGGGGCCAGGCCGCTGCGGGAGAGCGCGCTCTCGATGTCCCCGATCAGCTGATCGGTGTCGAGCTGGCGTGCTGAGACGTTGACGGCCATCCCGATCGTGTGCCCGGCCGCGCGCCATGCGGCGCCCTGGCGGCAAGCATCCTCGAGCACCCACTTGCCGACATCTACGATCAGCCCTGTCTCCTCCAGCAGCGGGATGAAGTCGTCGGGCTGGACGGTTCCGCGCGTGGGGCTGTTCCAGCGGATCAGGGCCTCGACCCCGGTGGGACTCATGTCGCTCAGGTCGAACGTGGGCTGGTAGACAAGCGAGAACTCTTCGCTCTCCAGCGCGACACGCAGGTCCATCTCGAGTTCCATCCGCGTCTGCACCGCGTCCTGCATGCCGGTCTCGAAGACGACGTAGCGATTCTTGCCGTCCCACTTCGCGCGGTACATCGCGATGTCCGCATCGCGTAGGAGGTCTGCCGGCGCCGTCCGGTCACCGGAGGCGATCCCGATACTCGCCGTCACCGTCAAACGAGTCTCTTCATCGGATCCGAGCTTGAATGGCTCTTTGAGCGCTTCGATCAGCCGCTCCGCGATCAGCTCGGGACCCGCCGACAGCGACAGTTCCTCGGAGACCACGACGAACTCATCGCCCCCGAGACGGCCGAACGCGTCAGTTGCGCGCACGACGCCGTCCAGCCTCGCGGCGACGGCTCGCAGCAGTTCGTCGCCGACCTCGTGACCGAGCGTGTCGTTGATCGACTTGAAGTTGTCGAGATCGACGAACAGCGCCGCCACCGGTGTCTGTTTACGACGCGAGCGCGCGAGCATCTGCTCGACGCGATCCAAGATCAGCGTGCGGTTCGGCAGCCCGGTCAATGGGTCGTGGGTGGCCAGGAACGCGAGCTCCTCCTGGCGGTGTTCGAGTTGCTCGTCCGCGAGCTTGCGCTCGCTGTCGAAGGACTCGCACATCCGCACGAGCGTCACATTGAGGCTGCGCTGCAACATCGCCAGCGCCTGGAGCAGGGTCTCTGGCGGAGTCCCAAGCTCTGCGGCGCTCTCACGCACGACTTCGCTCGCGGCATCACACCAACGCAGGCAACGCTTGGTGACCTCGTTCAGTGCCGCGGCGCGCTGCACGGCGAGCTGACCAAAGATCTGCCAGGACTCCTTGCCAACCTCACGCGCCACCTCCGGTGGCTCGCCTGCCATCCATCGGGCGACCGCGATCGTGGAGACTGTGCCGACCCGCGCGAAGGAGTCCTCGACCATCGTGTCGAGCGTTTGGCCCGAAGCGACATTGCGCGCAAGGATCTTCTCCAGGACATCCTCCGTGCGCTCGTTGAGCGCCTCGCCGAGATGACGAAGATCCTCTCCAGGAGCATGCGCTCCCGCTAGATCCGACCCGTAAGCGTTGCCGTTGTTCACGCTCGCCCCCGACATTCTGAGAGCATCGGCTGCTTACGGCAATTACATAAATGTCGCCGTCAATCGCCAGCCGGCCGTCGCCCACGATCCGCGACTAGACCCGGCTCTCGCTCACCGCCGCTAGCTTGCCTCGATCGCTGCGGCCGGCTCGCCTCGCTCGGCTCACCTCTCGCTGAGCACCGCCTTTATCCCGCCGCCGAGGAAGTGCTCGCGCAGCGCGGTTGGCGCTTCATCCAGGCGGGCGAGACTGGTGGTGACGCTCTCGGGACGAAGACGCCCGTCGCGCATCAGGTCGAGCACGTGGGGGATCAGGGCTCGTGTGTGGGCGCGCCCGACGTGCAGGGTGACGTTGCGCACGTACATCCGCAGAGCGGGAATACGAGCACTGGGGTGAAAGCTGCCCGCGCTTGTGCAGATGCCGTCGGGCGCGGTGCTCGACAGCGCGATATTCAGGTCATTGACGGTGGTATCGACGACCAGCGGCGCCGGAGCTCGACGGCGAGCCTCGCGTGGCTGCAGCGCGTTCAGTCCGAGGCGCTCCGCGTGTGCGCGCACGGTTGGTCTCGCATCGACGAGGGACACGTTGCGTGCACCGTAGGCACGTGCGATCAGGCCGGCGTACAGCGAATTGCTCGCGCCGAACTGGAAGCGGGGGCTCATCGCCGCGAGGATCAGGACCTCGGCGTCTGGGTCGGCGTCCAGCAGTCCGGGCAGGTGGGGAGCGATGTGGCGGTAGGCGTCGCAGACGTTGTCCGCGACGCTGCAGGCCGCGACCGGGTCGATGCCGTCGGGCAGCGCTACGAGCATCGCGTCGGCGTAGGGCACAGCGAGTTCATCGGAGAACGCGCCGCCCCAGTGTCCGCTGGCGATACCCATCCCGTACATCGAGACCGGCGGCACGCTCGTGCAGCTGCCGGTCCGCCCGGCCCGGCACGGCGTGCACGTCCCACAATTGATCTGGAACGGAACCAGCACCAGATCCCCCGGCTTGACCGTGCTCACCCGCTCGCCGACGGTGAGCACCTCGGCCACGCATTCGTGTCCGAGGTGCAGCGGCAGCGCGAACTGCGTCGCGCCAAGCGCGATCGGGCAATCCAGATCGCATGTCGAGGCGGCGATCGGGTGCACGACCGCCTCATCTGGCCCCGGTGGCGCAGGGGCCGGCACGTCGCGCCAGCGCAGTCGCGTCCCGGGAGCCAACTGCAGCGCGCGCATCCGCGCCCGTGTGGGCCTCAGTCGCTGGCTGGTACGGTCGCCGACGGCTGCTCCCAATCGGCTGAGGCGCTGCGCGCGGTCGCGCTCGAGCAGCACGGGTATGGCCGCCGCGGCGCTTGGCTTGAGCAAGCCTGCGTAGTGGCGCAGGGCTCCACGGGGGTGATGGCGCATTGCGTCCTCCAGAGTCGGCGATCGCTATCGATAGATCGCTCTAACGAGCAAAGACTAACCCTTGCTGCTCAGGCGCGAGTGCGCTCGAGCGCGGCCGCTGTGCTTGATCGGAACCGCTTACAACCAGGGCGTGCTGGGCGGCGAGTCGGGTGTCGTGAGTGACTCGCCGCTCTCACTGGGCGGGATCGCTGCCGTCGCGCTCGTGGCCGTCGCGGTTGTCTCCATCGTGCTCGCTCCGGTCGCGCTTGCCCCCATCGTGCTCGCTCCGCTCGCGCTGGTTGCCAGGCTCGGCGCCGGGAGCTCTAGGTTGAGGATGCTCTCAACGGCCTGCGCCGGGGCGGGTTTGCCCAGCAAGGCTCCTTGAGCCATTGTGCAGCCCATTGCGCGGAGCGCGCTCAGCTGTTCATCCGTCTCGATTCCCGTGGCGACCACCGTTAGCGAGTGCTCGCGCCCGACGGTCAGGATGGCCTCGAGCAACCAGCTGCGGTACGCCTCGTCCTCGGAGGCGGCGAGGGAGTTGCGGTCCACTCGCAGGGAGTCGAGCGGCATCGCTCGCAGCTCGGTGTGGTGAGCGTATCCGCCACTGCCGAATTCATCGAGCGCGACGCGCACGCCCAGCTGCTTGATCTGTGCCAGACGCGCGGCGGCCGCCGTGAGGTCTCCCATCACGGTGCCCTCGGAGATCTCGAGTGTGAGCAACGATGGCTCGATCCCAGACTGCTGCAGCGCTCGCTGAACGTCCGTGACGAAGCCGTCTCGATTGAGCTGATGAGCCGAGACCTTCACCGAGATGCCGACCGGCCCACCGCCTCCGCTGGCGCTGTCTCGCGTCACGTTCCATGCCGCGGCTTGGGTGCAGGCCTGCTCGAGTGCCCAGCGACCGATCGGCACGATCAGCCCGGTTTCCTCGGAGAGGGGGATGAAGTCTCCCGGGCCCAGCACTCCTTGTGTGGGATGTGTCCAGCGAATCTGCGCCTCCAGGCCCACTGCCCGCTGGGTGCCGAGATCGTAGATCGGCTGGTAGAGCAGGAAGAATTGGCTCTCCTGTAGTGCGGTGTTCAGCTCGGTCTCGAGTACCGCGCGACCCTCGATGATCGTGCGCATGTTGGCGTTGAACAGCGTGTAGCGATCCCTGCCCGCGGCCTTGGCCGAGGTCAGCGCCAGGCGTGCGTCGCGCAGTAGGTCCCCCACGGTCGCGTATCGGCCAAAGGCGACGCCGATGCTCGCGGTCAAGACGAAGCTTGGCCCAAAATCGTCGAGCTCGATGGGCTGGTGCAGAGCCTCGATCATGCGTTGGGCGAGGGAGTCCAAGCGGACCCCGCGGGCCGCTGACTCGACCAGCACGACGAACTCCTCTCCGCCGAGACGACCGACGGTGTCGTGCGCTCGCACCACGACCTCGAGCCGTTCCCCGACGATCCTCAGCAGCTGGTCACTGGCCGCCTGGCCGAGCTTTTCGTTGACGTCCTTGAGCCGGTCGACGTCGACGAACAGGGCGCCCGCCAGCATGCCTGAATCGCGTCCCGCGCGCGCGACCATGCGCTCGGCCCGGTCCAGTGTGAGCGTGCGGTTGGGCAGGCCGGTCAGGGGGTCGTAGAGATCCTCGCCGCTGGGCGGCAGCTCGCCGGTCGGTCCCGCCGACGTCGGCACCGGCGCCTGTGGGGTGGTGTTACCAAGGACGAACACGAGCAGGCCGAGCAGTGCGCTGAGCAGGATCCCAGCGCTCAGCACTGTGTAAGCGTGGTTGTCCGTGAGCACGCTGGTACCAGTCGCCGGGCCGAAGTTCGTGACGGTCCATCCGTCGTGCAGGCCGCTCGTCGTGCTCTGCGCGCCGGACTGCGCGGCGCCGCTGGTGAACTCGAGCTGCGACACGCTGGCGCTGTTCGCGGAGGCGCCGCTGTACTGCAGAGTCAGGGCATAGCCTGGGTGACCCGCCAGCACCGCTCTCAGCATGGCCTCCGGCACGAGCACCTCACGCAGCCATCCCACGATTGCCGCCCTGCGGCCGAACACGCTGTGCGGGGTCACATTACCCCGATACACGGGCGTGTTCACGGCCAGCGCCTGCCTTTTACCTGCCACGATGGCTTTGTAGGCGCTCAGTCCGGTGTCTCGGCTCTGCTCCAGCGCGGGCGATACCTTGACCGGGATCAGCGCGGCTTTGACCGGTGCGAGCGCGGCTTTGGCCGCCGCGGCCGTAACCGGCGCGGAGGCTGCCTTCCCGAGGGCGGGGGGGCTCGCTGCGAGGGCGCTCTTCCCGAGCGCGGGAGAGTTCGAGCTCGAGATCGTCGAGCGTGAAACAGGAGCGGGATGGACGGGTGTGGGCGCAAGCTGGAAGGCCGGCAGCAGGCCGAGCGCATCGAGCTCCGGGTAGCGATGCCGTGTGCGCGCCCATCTGACCCATGTCCCGAATTCCGCCGGCGAGGCTTTTGGATTTGCGGCGAAGTAGGTGGCGGCCGCGACGGTGAGCTCTTCCTGGCGCTGGATCCCCAGTCTCAGCGTTGAGGCGATCGCTCGCGAGCTCTGTTGGAACGTCGCTTGCCCGCTGGTTGCGTCCTTTTTTGCGAGGGCGTGCGCGCTGAACACCGAGGCGATCGTCCCGGCGAGCAGGCAAAACACCGCGAACGCGGTCCACGTGCCTTTGCTCCACTCACCTTTGGCGAACGCGCTCCACGTGGCTTTACTCCACCCACCTTTGCTGTCCACGCTTGCTGTCCACGTCCTTGCCGTCAACGCTCTTGCTGTCCGCGCCGTTGCTGTCGTGGGTCAATTGCTTGGCTGGCGCTGGCCTGGCCTGCTTGGGCTTGGCTGGCTCGGGCTTGGCCTGCACGGGCTTTGCCGTCGAATCGTTGGCCGGCGCTTCCGCCGGCGGGCCGACGGCGCCATCACGCTCCGGGTCGTGTTGAGGGGTTTCGCCGTCTGACATGAGCCGCGCCTTTATTTCGGCGCATAAACGGCAAACCTTTACCTACGCACATCGATCTGCCCCGCAGCGCCGGGTGGCGCGGCGCGAGCGTCGAGCGCGTACTAGAACGCTCTCGGGCGCTCGTGTGCTCAGCCGGCCTGGTCGGGGTGCCTCTTCAGCCTGTCTGCTCGGTCGGCCGGATCAGCAGCTCGTTGATTGCCACGTGCCGGGGGCGGGTGACGATGTAGGCGATGGCGTCGGCGATGTCCTGCGCCTCCAGCCTCGGTTCGTTGACCAGCGGCTACCAGCTGGCACTCGGCATCGGCGCCCTGATCTCCCTGCTGGGCGCATTGCTGACGCTCCTGCTGCTCCGACCGCGCGCCTCCGAGGCCGCGCTCGAGGCGACGGCCGCGCTCGAGCGGCCATCGACCATCTCTGCGCGGCGGCCCGACGAGGCGAGGGCCGCTTAGTCGCGGCCGCGCCGGTATCCAGACGCCTGGTCGAGTCGCCAAGCTCACCGGATGAGCAGGGCTTGACATGTGACTAAATGGTCACGTATACTCTGGCGCATGGACGACGTTTTCAAGGCGCTGGCCGACCCGACGCGCAGGAGCCTGCTCGATGAGCTCTACAAGCAAGACGGGCAGACGCTCAGCGCGCTCGAGCTGCGGCTGCCGATGACGCGCTTCGGCGTGATGAAGCATCTGAAGGTGCTCGAGCGGGCCGGTCTCGTGACCACCAAGAAGCGAGGTCGCGAGAAGCTGCATTTCCTCAACGCCGTGCCAATCAGGCTCGTCCACGACCGGTGGGTGAGCAAGTACTCAGAGCCCTGGGCCGCGGGGCTCAGTGGGCTAAAGCAAGAGATCGAGGAGGAAGCGAGATGAACGCCGAGACACAGAGCAGCGGAAAGCGCCCCTGGACGGCCGAGCCGACGGAGAAGGTCTTTGAGATCTTCATCAAGACGACGCCCGAGCGTCTCTGGGAGGCGATCACCGACGAGGAGCTCAGGCGCAAGTACAACTTTGGCGCGAGCGCCAGCTCCGACTGGACGTCTGGCTCCCGCTATGAGCTCGCGGCCGGCGACATGCAGCTCGCCGAGGGCGAGAACCTGGAGGTCGATCCGCCGCGCCGGCTGGTGCAGAGCTTCACCGCCGTGTGGAGCGAGGAGGTCAGGGCCGAAGGGACCTCGCGGGTCACCTGGGAGATCGAACCGGTGGGCGAGGACTCCTGTCGGCTGACAGTCACCCACGATCAGCTGAGCGAGGACGCCCACGGTGAGATCTACGGCGGCTGGCCAATGATCATCTCCGGCCTGAAGACACTGCTGGAGACCGGGGAGAAGCTCACGACCCCCGGCTCGTTGCGTTATTCGCAAGCCTCCTAACACGCAGCGACGCGAGCATCTACGATGAGCACGATGCAGGACTCAACGCTCCAGATCAAGCCGGCTGCCGCTGAGCTGGGGAATCAGCTCGAGTCCTATCGCTCGGAGCTGACCGCCCACTGCTATCGGATGCTCGCGTCGCCGTTCGAAGCGCAGGACGCCGTCCAGGAGACGTTGATCCGCGCGTGGCGCGGCTTCGACCGCTTCGAGGGCAGGGCCGCGTTGCGCTCCTGGCTCTACAGCATCGCGACGAACGTCTGCCTGGACATGCTGGCGGGCCGGGAGCGGCGCGCGCGTCCGATGGATCTCGGGGGCGCGCAGGCGCCCGAGGTCGCCAACCTGAACACGCTGGCAGAGGCGACGTGGATCCAGCCGATCCCCAGCGACCCGATTGCGGCGGAGGGGGACCCGGCGGAGGTGGCGCTCGCCCGTGAGACCGTCCGCCTGGCCTTTGTCGCGGCTTTGCAGCACCTGCCGCCGCGCCAGCGTGCGGTGCTGATCCTGCGGGAGGTGCTGCGCTGGAAGGCCACGGAGGTCGCGGAGCTGCTCGACACGAGCGTCGCGTCCGTCAACAGCGCGCTGCAGCGCGCACGAGCGACGCTCGCCGAGCGCAACCTGAGCACGACCGATGTCTCGGCGCCACCGGACGAGGCCGATCGCGCACTGCTCGCACGCTACGTCGGGGCGTTCGAACGGTATGACATGGACGAGCTCGGCTCGCTGATCCGCGAGGACGCGACGCAATCGATGCCGCCGTATGACATGTGGCTGGATGGTCGCGCAGACATCCTCGCCTGGTGGGCCGGTCCGGGGATCGACTGTCGCGGCTCGCGCGTGCTCGTGGCTCCGGCCGCGAATGGATCGCCGACCTTCGGGCAGTACAAGCCGAGCCCGCGAGGTGGCTATGACCCCTGGGCGCTTCAGGTGCTCGAGCTCTCAGCCGGCAGGATCGTGGAGTTCACCTTCTTCCTCGACACCGAGACGCTGTTTCCGCTCTTCGATCTGCCGCCGCGGCTCGACGCGTAGCACCTCGGCCAGGCCCACCAACTCGAGGAGCTCGATCAACTCATTTGAGGCGCCGCGCAAAATGATCTCCAGATCCTGCTCGCGAAGGACCAGCTGGAGCCGTGCAAGGGCGCCGATGGTCCCCAAATCGGGGTGCGCGAGCCCTCCGAGATCGCAAACGATCGTTCTCCGGGGCGTGACCATCCACGATATAGACCGGAATTGCGAAAAAAACTCATCGGCCATGACCTCGACCATGAGCATGTCGTGCGATGAGTTTTTTGGGGTCGGCTGGTCATTAGTCAAAAGGATCAGCAAACTAGGCAGTCAAGCGAAGGAGATCGGGACATGCAGACCGTTGACGAGCGGGACATGAAGGCCATGGGGGACATCAAGGCCACGGGAGACATGCAGGCCATTGAGAGCAACGACAAGTCGCGCTGGATCGCCCTGTACGTCCTGTGCGCCGGGGTGCTGATGATCGTGCTGGATGTCACCGTGGTGAACGTCGCGCTGCCCTCGATCCAGACGGACCTCGGTTTCTCCACGTCGAGCCTGGCATGGGTGGTCAACGCCTACCTGATCGCCTTCGGCGGACTGCTGCTGCTGGCCGGGAGATTCGGCGATCTGGTCGGACGCCGCAGCGTGCTGCTGGCCGGGTTGGGCATCTTCACCACGGCATCGATGCTGTGCGGGCTCGCCCAGAGCCAGACGATGCTCGTGCTCGCGCGCTTCGTGCAGGGCGCGGGCGGGGCGATGACCTCGGCGGTGATCCTCGGGATGATCGTGACGATGTTTCCGCAGCCCCATGATCAGGCGAAGGCGATCGGCGTCTACGCGTTCGTGGCCTCCGCCGGTGGCGCGGTCGGCCTGCTGGCCGGTGGCGTGATCACCCAGGCGATCAACTGGCATTGGATTTTCTTTGTCAACGTACCGGTCGGGATCGCCACTGCTGTCGCGATCATGCGACTGCTCCCCCGCGACCAGGGCATCGGCATCAGCGAGGGCGCAGATATTCCCGGAGCGGTGTTGATCACCAGCGCGCTGATGCTTGGCGTGTACACGATCGTCAAGCCGGCCGCCGAGCACGGCTGGGGCGCGAGCCGCACGCTTTTGCTGGGTTCCATCTCGATTGTGCTGCTGGTGATCTTCATCGCGCGCGAGGCGACCGCCGCAAAGCCGCTGATGCCGCTGCGAATCTTTCGCTCGCGCAACGTTGCCGGCGCCAACCTGATCCAGGTGTTTTCCGTCGCTGGGATGTTCGGCATGTTCTTCCTCGGGGCGCTGTACATGCAGCGGGTCCTGCACTACGACGCGCTGGAGATCGGTTTGGCGTTCCTGCCGGTGACGCTGATCATGGGCACCCTGTCGGTCCGTTACTCCCAGCCGCTGGTGATGCGCTTTGGCGCGCGTAACCTGATGTTCCCCGGCCTGGCGCTGATCGGAGTGGGATTGCTGTGGTTCATGCGCGCCCCTGTTCACGGCAGCTACATCACCGACATCTTCCCGGTGATGGTGCTGTTCGGCACCGGCGCCGGCGTCTGCTTCCCGGCCCTGATGGGACTCGCGATGTCAGGCGCCACGCCGAGTGACGCCGGTCTCGCCTCTGGGCTGGTGAACACGACCGCGCAAGTCGGTGGTGCGCTGGGGTTGGCCGTGCTGGCCACCCTGTCGGCCTCGCACAGCAACAAGCTGCTCGAGGACGGGCATTCCACGGCGGCGGCGTTGACCAGCGGGTATCACCTGGCGTTTGGGATCGGAGCGGCGCTGGTCGGTTGCGCGATCCTCGTCGCCCTGACGGTGGTGCGCTCACCGCAGCGCGTTGCCCTCGAGGCCGAGTCAGCCGATACGCAGCCCGCTTACTCCGAAGCCGCGTAAGCTGCATTCGTCTACAGCGGCGTCCAACAGAAGATGTCCAAGCAGAAGACGAGAAGGGGATAGATTGCGCTCGGCGCAACGACCACGCCGGTATGTGGCCCAGCATTGGCTATTGGTCTGCAGGCCGGTGTTCCGCTACAGCGTCCCCCGTGATGCCTTCGTGCTGCGCGGTGTCGGGCGCTCCTTCGGTCCCGTGCTGCGCGCCGACCGTCGCGGCCGCCAGCGGCGCCCCTTCGAGGGAGTAGACCGCCGCCGCCCGAGTTCCGCCTAGCCGCGCCACATCCAACGCTTGTCGAGTCGCGCGGCAGAGCCCGGAGGTTCTTCGCCACTGCTGTCGATAGGTGGCCGGTAAGTATGCAGCGGCAAATACAGCTACTCAGACAGCTCGTTCTCGACGCGCAGTATGCGGTCGATGAGGGGACTGTTGCCGACGCGATCATCGCCCGCGCGAGGGCACGCCATGCGGTGATCGGGATGACGTTCCGCAACGACGTCCGCAACGACGTCCGCGAGCCTCAGGTGCGCTCGTTCCGCCCCAGCAACAAGGCCCGGTCCTTCCGCCCCTGTAATGCGAAGGGCTCGCAGGACGGTCTCATCCCCTTGCTGGCCCAGCGCCGCTCCTAGCGCCACCGCGACCACCGTCCCCGGCACGGCCGTAGTCCACATGGCTAGCCGGCCGCTGCGGATGAGCCACTAGGCCGCCTCGTAGGTGAGGATCGAGATGCCCTCGCCGACGGTCGTCGAGCGCGTCAGCGCCAGGCGCTTCTTGTCGCTCGTCTCTCCGAACAGGCGCTTGCCGCTGCCGAGGAGGACGGGGAAGACCATCAGGCGCAACTCGTCGACGAGGTCGTGCTCGAGCAGCCCCTGCACGAGCTGGGCGCTGCCGGCGACGAGGATCACCCCATCCACATCTGCCTTGAGCTTGGTGATCTCCTCGACGAGATCGCCCCGCAGCACGGTCGAGTTGTTCCACTCGGCCTGCTCGAGCGTCGAGGAGAGGACGTACTTGGGCATGTCGTTCATCTTTTCGCCAAACCAATCGCTGGCCATTGACGGCCAAGCCTTGGCGAAACCCTCGTAGGTGACCCGTCCGAGCAACTGCGCATCGGCTTCCCGCAGCTCGTCGGCCTTGAACTTCTCGCCCTCCTCGCCGCGCGAGATCTCAAACGTCCAACCCGCATGCTTGTAATCCTCGCCTCCGCCCGGGGCCTGCAAGACACCGTCCAGCGAGACAAACTCGGTAACCACGATCTTTCCCATCTCGATTCTCCTTTTCGGTTGGCACCAGCCGCAAAGACAAAGGCCGCAAAAGACAAAGAGTTCAGCCGCTGAGACGAAGAAGGCCGGCAAAACTCATCGGTTCGTCCGGGTCATAAATCATTCTGTGCGCTATGCAACTTTCCCGCCGCGACACGATGGATCTCCTGCGCAGCGCCGGGGGCGTGCTGTTCGCCGTTGGCGCGGTGCTGGTGCTGGCGCGCAAGTCTGACCATCACGAGTGGGGTGACTTCGCGCGTCTGCTGGTGGTGCTGGTGCCGGCCGTGGCTCTCTACTTGCTGGCGCTCGGTGGCACCGAGCAAACCTCCGACGAGCACGCTCGCCCGTGGCAGTCGGTTCTGATGGTAGTTGCGATTCTGCTCGTGCCGGTCGTGCTGCTCGAGTTCCTGGCTTGGGTTGGCGCCAACACGGGCCACGTGCTCTACGGCGCGGGGGTATTTGCCGTGAGCGCCCTGTTCGCCGGTTACGCGGCGCGGCGCGCGCGAGTGTCTTACGCCGCCCTGCTGGCGGGGCTTTCGTTGCTCCTGACGTGGCTGCTCGTCTGGGAGAAGATCCTCGGCCACCCATCCGCCAACACATATCGCTGGCTGCTCGTCGCGGCGGCCGTGTTGCTCTTTGTGTTCGCGGCCAGGCTCGCGCGCGCCCGTGCGATCGGCGCGAGCGAGCTCGCGACGGCGGGCGGGATCGCGGCGGTGATGGCGGGCGTGCTGGGCGTGATCATCGGCTCCTTCGTTGGCGCGTTCTCGGGCCTCTCGCGGGCATTCTCGAGTGCCGGCGAAACGTCGAGCTTCTCCAGCGGGTCGGGCTCGATCGGGGGATCTGGCTCCATCGTCGGGTTGGGAGCCGGCAAGGAGTCGGTCATCCGGGGCGGCTCCTCCAGGCCTCACATCTCTCAGCTCTCTCGCATCCCTCATGTCCCTCACGTCCCAGTCAACCCTCACGTCCCACTCCACCCGCGGATCCCGGGTAACTCCCCGATCTTGCGCAGTCCCCGGATCCCGCGTGGCCCCGGGATCTTGCGTGATCATCATCTCTCCTCAAATCCCTTTGCGATCCACACGAACGGGCTGCAGCACTTCGGCTGGGACTTGTATCTGCTGGTCGTCTCGCTGGCGCCGGTATGGATCGGCTCGCGCGTGCGCGCTCGCGGCCTCGGCTACGTCGGCGGAGTCGGGCTGCTGGCGTTTCTGATCAGTGTCGGTGAGCAGGTCACGCGGTTGGAGTCCGGCCACACTCCAACGACAAGCATCGTCGGTTGGCCGCTGGCGCTGTTGATCATCGGTCTCGTCGGACTCGCGGCGCCGATGCGCTCCCGTAGTGAGTCATAGGCTAGGAGGGACTGCATGTCGACACCATCCAAGGACCTGATCGAGCAGTTCTACGGCGCGTTCGCTGAGGGCGACGGTGGCCGCATGGCTGCTTGCTACGCGCCGGTCGCGAGCTTCTCCGACCCCGTGTTCGGTGAGCTGGATGCGCGCGAGGCAGGCGGCATGTGGCGCATGCTGACCGGCCAGGCGAAGGACCTGCGGATCGAGCTGCTCGACCACGACACCCAGGGCGAGCGTGGCTCGGCGCATTGGCGAGCGCACTACACCTTTTCGCAGACGGGCCGCCCGGTCATCAACGATGTCCAGGCCTCGTTCCGCATCGCCGACGGGCTGATCGTGGAGCACGTCGACGACTTCGACTTCTATCGCTGGGCCCGACAGGCGCTCGGGCCACGGGGCCTGCTGCTGGGCTGGACGCCGGTCGTGCGATCTGCCGTTCGCGGCCGGGCGCGCGCCTCGCTCGAGCAGTTCCTGGCGCAGGAGGCCTGACCCTCGGCCGGCTGGGCCGCCCTCCGCCGGGGGCGCTGACCCTCGGCCGCGTGGGCCACCCTCCCTGGCGCTGACCCGCGGGCGGGTGGGCCGTGCCCTCACCGCCGCCCGTTCGCGGCTACTCGCCGGCGCGTTTGGAGCTGATTCGCTGGGCGATCGATACGAACAGATCTTCCATCATCTGCAGGTTGATCGTCTCCGGGGCGACCTGCTGCTCGAGCGTGATGCCGCAGCCGATCGCCATCATCGCCGTGATGACCTCGTTCGCCTCACGCTCGCTGCACTGAACGCAATCTCTCGCGCAGATCTGCGCGATCAGCTGGGTGCTCGCCTCGCGCATCAGTTGATCCTGTTCGCGAAAGCGCCGGGCGACCTCGGGGTTGCGTGCGGCGTGAACTGTGAATTCCGCCATCAACAGGCTCCAGCCGGGGTCAGCGAGATGGCTCTCGTAGAAGGTGCGGGCGGCGGTTAGGGCAGCATCCTGCAGCGTGCCGTCCTCGAGCAGGCGCTCGGCGATCAACTGCACGCGCCGCTGCGCCTCGCGCTCGTGCAGCGCCAGGAAGAACTCTTCCTTGTTGGCGAAGCTCGAGTAGACGGCGCCACGGGAGAAGCCGGCCTCCTCGGCGATCTCGTCGATCGAGGCCTGGTGAAAGCCATCGCGGCGGAAGATCACCGACGCGGAGTCCAGCACCAGCTCTCGTGTGCGCGCACGACTCTCCTCGCGCGTCATGCGCTTGCGACGTAGGGCGGTAGGTGGCATCTGTCACATGCTAGTGCGCGGGGAATCTTTAGGTCGAATGTCTTGACAAACTTATTGCAGTCAGATACACCTTGTATTTCGATGGAGAGGGTACAAAAAATAATGCCTGCCCAAACTATGTGCGCAAACGCACACACCTCGACGCGCTCACCCAAAACAATTTGCCCATGAGCACGCTGGCCCGCTTCGCCCTCCGCCACCCGCGCAAGATCATCTCCTTCTGGGTGGTCGTGCTGCTGCTCAGCCTCGCGGGCGCCTCGCGGTTGAGCGACCGTGTGCAGAACGGGGGATATGGCGCCTCGGGCTCGCAATCCACACGAGCGGCCGAACTCGAGGAACATCTGTTTGGCCGCTCCTCCGAACCGCAGGCCTATCTGTCGGTGCTCGCGGCGCACGGATCGCGGACGGTGAGCACGCATGAAGTACTCCTGGCCGCCACTGCGCTCCGCGGTGTGGCGGGCGTCAAGCAGGTTGGCGCGCCCGTGATCTCCGCGGACGGCCGCGCCGCCCTGCTCCCGGTGACGTTCAGCGGCGGCTACGGCTACGCCCAGACCCGCGTGCCGGTGCTCGAAGCGGCGCTCAGCGGCGCCCGGCTGGACTCCTCGACTGCACGGCTGATCGGTCAGGTCGGCATCTATCAGCGCTACATGGTGAACTCCAAGAAAAGCCTTTCGACCTCCTCGCTGATCTCCTTCCCGGTCACGCTCGTGATCCTGCTCGTCGCGTTTCTGTCGGTGGTCGCGGCGCTGCTGCCGCTGGCGCTGGCGGCCGTGTGCGTGGGCGTGACGTTCGGGTTTCTGTATCTGCTCACCTACGTGGTCCAGTTGAGCGTGTTTGTCGAGGACACCGTCCTCATCCTCGGCCTGGGCCTCAGCATCGACTTCTCGCTGTTCATGGTCACGCGCGTGCGTGAGTCGCTGGCGCGTGAGGGTGCAACGATGGAGCAGGCGATCACCGAGGCGCTACAGACGACCGGTCGTGCGATCACGGTCTCCGGGCTGACGGTCGCCACGGCGCTCGCCGGCCTGTATGTGACGGGGCTCGGCGTGTTCGACTCGCTGGCCACGGGTGCGATCGGCGCGGCGCTGATCGCAGTGGCGGCCGCGCTGACGATGACACCTGCCGCGGTCGTGCTGCTCGGCGAGCGGCTCGATCGCCTCTCCATCCGACGAGCCGTCAAGGCTGCCCAGAACGGCTCCTTCTGGCGTGGGCTCGCCGACTTCGTCGTGCGCCGCCGCGTCGCGGTCGTCGCGACGATCGTGCCGGTCATGCTCGTGCTGTCGATCCCGATCGCCGGGATGCACATCACGTTGAAGTCGATCAGCGTGCTGCCCAGCTCAGACCCGGTCCGCGCGGCCACCGCTGGGGTCTCCGAACATTTCTCGCCAGGCGCGGGAACCCCCGCGGTCGTCGTCGCCCACGCCTCACCGGCGAGGCTGAGGCAGATCCTCAGTGCCCAGCCGGGGGTGGTGCGGGTCGGTCCGACCGAATTCGGAGCGCGGGGGTGGGTGCGCCTCGACGCCACGCTCGACTCGTACTCCGACGGTTCGCGTGCGGATACGATCGTCGAAGATCTGCGCTCCTCGCTGCATCAGGCGTACGGCTCTCGGGCTGTGGTGGGCGGCGCGACCGCGGTGGGACTCGACCTGATTCAGCGCATCAATGAACGCACGCCGTGGGTCGTGCTCGTGGTGCTGCTCGCCGAGATCCTCGTGCTGACGGTGATCTTCGCCGCGCCGCTGATCGCGTTGAAGGCAGCGCTGACGACGCTGCTGTCGGTCTCGGCGGCGCTCGGCGTGATGACGTTCTTCTTCCGCTCGACCGGCAATATCGGCTATTTCGTCCCGCTGTTCCTGTTCGCGACGATCTTTGGACTGTCGACCGACTACGAGGTGTTCCTGCTTTCACGCGTGCGCGAGCACCATCGCAAAGGCGCCAGCAACACCGACAGCCTCAAGCGCGCGTTGATCGGCTCCTCCCGCTCGATCACGCTCGCCGGGATCACGATGGGCGTCGTGTTCTTCTCCTTCGCCGTCTCGCCGCTCGTGCCGTTTCAGGAGCTCGGCGTCGGCATGGGCCTCGCGATCGTGCTCGACGTGACCGTCGTGCGCGGCCTGCTCGTACCCGCCACGGTGGCGTTGCTCGGCGAGTTGAACTGGTGGCGGCCCAAGTGGTCCAGACGGCGGCGCCAGCGAAGCGTCCCGAGTCCCGCGCGTACGTAGTTAGAGCAGCGCCGGGGAGGGTGAGCGCCGGGAGGATGAGCAGGGAGGATGAGCAGGGAAGCAGGGAGGATGAGCAGGGAGGATGAGCATCTAGAGGAGAGCCGGGGGCGCCTACCTACCTAGACGAGCGCCGCGACGGCGCGGCCGGCGACCCGCCCGGAGAACAGGCAGCCGCCGAGGAACGTGCCCTCCAGCGAACGGTAGCCGTGTACGCCGCCGCCACCAAACCCCGCCACCTCGCCGGCGGCGTACAGGCCCGGCAGCGGTTCGCCGGAGATCTGCAACACGCGACTGGACAGGTCGGTCTGCAGGCCTCCGAGCGTCTTGCGCGTGAGGATGTGCAGGCGCACCGCGATCAATGGCCCTGCCTTCTCCTCGAGGATCCGGTGCGGCGCCGCGACGCGCGTGATCCGGTCCGGGATGTAACGGCGGGCGCCGCGAATCGCCGTGACCTGCAGATCCTTCGTGTATGGGTTCTCGATCTCGCGATCCCGCGCGAGGATCTCCCGCTCGACCTCGGCGAAGTCGAGCAGCGGCTCGTCGGTCAGGGCGTTCATGCCGCGCACGAGCGCGGCGAGGTTGCGCTGCACGACGAAATCCGCGC
This sequence comes from uncultured Solirubrobacterales bacterium, assembly GCA_963822625.1. Classification (GTDB taxonomy): domain Bacteria; phylum Actinomycetota; class Thermoleophilia; order Solirubrobacterales; family Solirubrobacteraceae; genus Palsa-744. The sequence continues at coordinate 79,838 of CAWGIH010000005.1, forward strand.
CGTGTTGCTTGAACGCCTCGACGGGCGCGGGCGCCCCCTTGCCGACACGTGACTTCAGGACCTCGCGGATGCTCTTGCTCGTTAGGTCCGGATTCTGCTCGGAGCCCGACAATGCGAACTCCTTCTCGATCATCTTCTGCGTCAACACGAACCACGTGTAATCGTGGCCCGTTTGCATGATGTGCTCGAGCGTGCCCAGGGTGTCAAAGCCCGGGAACAGCGGCACGGGCAGTCGCTTGCCCGTCGCGTCGAGCCACAGCGGCGAGGGCCCAGGCAGGATACGGATCCCGTGCTTGGTCCAGATCGGATCCCAATTCTTGATCCCCTCGGTGTAGTGCCACATCCTGTCCGGGTTGATGATGTTCGCGCCGGCGGCTTGGCTGATCTGCAGCATCCGCCCGTCGACGTGATCGGGCACCCCGCAGATCATGTTCGTGGGCGCCTCGCCGAGCCGCTTTGGCCAATTCTGGCGGACTAGCTCGTGGTTGGCGCCGATCCCGCCGGAGGTGACGATCACGGCCTGCGCTGAGCACTCGAACTCGCCGACGGCCTCCCGCGAGCTGGCCTGTCCGCGCGCCACCGAGCTCGGCTCGAGCAAGTGGCCGGCGACTCCGCTGACGGCGCCGTCGGTGAGGATCAACTCGTCGACCTGGTGGCGAAAGCGCAGCTCGACCAAGCCGCGGCGCTCGCCGTCGCGCACGCGGCGCACGAACGGCTCGATCACCCCGGGTCCCGTGCCCCAGGTAACGTGAAAGCGCGGGACGGAGTTGCCGTGACCGGTGGCGAGATAGCCGCCGCGCTCGGCCCAGCCGACGTTCGGCACGAAGCGCAGGCCCTGCCCGTGGAGCCACGAGCGCTTCTCGCCCGCGGCGAAATCGACGTACGCCTCGGCCCAGCGGCGCGGCCACTCGTCCTCCGGCCGGTCGAATCCCGCCGTGCCGAGCCAGTCCTGCCACGCCAGCTCGTGCGAATCGTGAATCCCCATGCGCCGCTGCTCGGGACTGTCCACCAGGAACAGGCCCCCAAAGGACCAGAACGCCTGCCCGCCCAGCGACGCCTCGGGCTCCTGGTCGAGCAGGATCACCCGGCGCCCGGCGTCGAGCAGCTCGGCCGTGGCGACCAGGCCCGCCAGACCGGCTCCGACCACGATCGCATCGGCGCTGTGCGTGCTCACGAGCGCGAAGGCTACAAGTCCAGCGCCCGCGTGAGCCCCGGTCGCTCCCGCGAGTCCCCATCCGCCAGTCCACGCGAGCCCCGTCCGTCAGGTGTCTACTCCGCGGAGTCGGATTCATGGAATCATCGCCCGCGGCCGATGGGTTACCCGAGATGTCTGTACAACGCTCGAGCCTGGGAATCGATGAAGCGCCGGTCGGTGAGGCGCTCGAGGCGCCGGTCCGTGAGACGCTTCTCCCGACGCCGCCCTCCGCGCTGGTGGATGAGCCCTCCGAGGATCTTTGCCGTCTTGGTGAGGCGCTGAAGGCGCGAGCCGAGGACGTGCGCAACCTGACGGTGCTGCGAACCGCGGGATCGGGTGAAGCGGTCGACGCTGTGGTTCAGGGCAGCTTTGAACGGATCAGCACCTCCTCCACGATGGCCGTGGCCCGCTGGATCGCGGGGGAGGGCATCGAGGTGGCCGTCGAGGCGGGACGGGAAACCTGGGAGATCTTCGGTGAGCTGGCGGCTCACCGCGCCGCGTCGCTGAACGAGGTGACCAGCCGCTGTTTCTCTTGGCGCAACGTGATGGCCGAGGTGCTGCGCGACAGCGCGGCACAACTGGAGGTTTCACCTGCGTCGCTCTCCCAAGCTCTTAGCATCCTGCAGCTGAGCCTCGAGTTCAGTCTCGTGCGGATGTGCGAGTGCTTCGAGATCGAGCGCCAGCGAACTGATGAAGAGCTCAGCCGGCGCGAGGAGGAGCTCGCGTTCCTGGCGACCCACGACCCGCTGACCGGGCTCCCGAACCGCACGTTGATCCTGGATCGCGTCGAGCAGATGCTCGCACGCTCGCGTCGCAGCCAAACACCGGTGGCGGCGCTGTTCGTCGATCTCGACAACTTCAAGTCGATCAACGACACGCTCGGCCACGGGGCCGGCGACGAACTGCTGCGCGCGGTCACGGCGCGGCTCAACGGCGTGATCCGTGACGCCGACGCCCTGGGGCGTCTCGGCGGCGATGAGTTCGTCGTGGTCTCCGAGGAGCTCTCGCTGGCGGCGGGACCTGAGTTGGTGGCCGAGCGCCTGCTCGAAGCGCTCAAGCAGCCGTTCAAGCTCGGATCCGATGAAGAGACGCAGCTGACCGTGACGGCGAGCATCGGGATTGCGGTCGGAGACCACACCTCAGCCGAGGAGCTCCTGCGCAACGCCGACATCGCGATGTACCGCGCGAAGTGGGACGGCAAGAATCGCTACATCGTCTTCGAGACCGGCATGCAGGATGTGCTCCAGGACCGCATGGAACTCGAGATGGACCTGCGTGAAGCGCTCGAGAAAGACGAGTTCTTCCTCGCCTATCAGCCTACGATTGATCTGAGCGACATGAGCCCGACCGGAGTCGAGGCGCTGATCCGCTGGGAGCACCCGGTGCGCGGTGTCGTGCAACCCGACGATTTCATCCCGCTGCTGGAGGAGACAGGGCTGATCGTCGATGTCGGCAAGTGGGTGCTCGAGGAGGCCTGCCGGCAGGGCGCCGCCTGGCGCGCGGCCGGCTATCCGATCGGGATGGCCGTCAACGTCTCCGGGCGCCAGCTCGACACCGATCAGCTGATCGTCGATATCGAGGGCGCGCTTGCGCAGAGCGGCCTGGACGCGGAAGCGCTGACGGTCGAGATCACCGAGACGACGCTGATGCGCAACGTCGAGGAAACCGCCCGTCGACTCGCTCAGGTCAAGCAGCTCGGCGTGCGTATCGCGATCGACGACTTCGGCACCGGCTACTCATCCCTCGCGCACCTCCAACGGTTCCCCGTCGACGCCTTGAAGATCGACCGTTCGTTCATCTCGGGACTGACCAACAACCAGGAGGGCGAGACGCTCATGCACACGCTCGTGCAGCTCGGCAAGGCGCTCTCGATCGAGACCTTCGCCGAGGGCATCGAGCAGCAACACGAGCTCTCCCTGCTGAAGGAACAGGACTGTGACTCGGGACAGGGCTTCCTCTTCGCCCGACCCCTCGATGTGGCCGCCACCGAGACCTTTCTCGAGCAAAACTGGGCCAGCAAAGTCGCCCCTGCCTTGGTGCGAGTGCCGCACCCCTAGGCTGCTCCGGGAACACCGCATCCCGGGGCGTCCACACCGGATCGGCACGTGTGAAGCGACGGCTGGGAGAGGCTTACCGGCGAAATCGCCGCAAGCGGCGCCTGGCAGGTCGCGTCGATGGTTGCGAGCAGCACTCGACGGTTGAAGAGCACCGGTACGGGTAGATACATGCTCGTGAGCCGAAATCCACATACCCGTGAGTCGATATCTTTACCGCCTCGATCGTTACCGCGTCGATATAGCTACTTCGCGTCGATCCTGGGGTTAGGTTACTGAGATGGAGATGACCTGCTTCGCAGATACACGGCGCTCCAGTGCCGCTTGCCGACCAGTCTTGACGCTGGTCTTGGTCCTCGTCGCGGCGGCGCTTGCACTGCCCGCGCTTGCGCTGCCCGCCGCTGTACAGGCCGCCCAGGCTCCGCCCACTGCCAGCACCTCGGGTGTATCCAACGTGAGCTACTCCTCGGCGATCCTCTACGGCTATATCGATGCCAAAGGGGCCGGCACCAACTATCTCTTCCAGTACGGCACCACCATTGCCTACGGCACTCAATCCCCGCTCTCCCCCGGGGGCAACGCGACGAGCTCGGTCAGGGTCAGTCAGGCGATCACGGGCCTGCGGCCCACGACGCTCTACCACTACCGGGTGGTGGCCTTTGGTCCGACGGGGACCGCGGTGGGTAAAGATCGCACGTTCACGACCGGGAAGATCCCGCTCTCGCTGGCGCTCATCGGCAGCCCCAACCCCGTGGTGTTCGGCAGCCCGTTCTTCGTGGATGGAACGTTCTCGGGGACCGGCGGCGCGAACCACGCGATCGTCTTACAGATCAATCCGTTTCCCTACGTGGGTGGCTTCAAAACGGTCGGCAATCCGGAGCTGACGAACTCCGTGGGCGGTTTCTCCTTCCCCTATGTGGGCTTGCTCGAAAACGCCCAACTGCGTGTCGTGACGGTCGGTCTGCCTGTGGTCGTGAGCCCGGTGGTGCTGGAGAGCGTCGCGGTGCGGGCCACATTTCACGTGCATAGCACCCACCGTCGAGGGTTCGTGCGCCTGTACGGCACGGTCACTCCGGCGGAGGTCGGCGCGCAGGTCGGCTTCCAGCTGTTGAAGCCAGGCCATGCCTCCATCAATCAGGGTGGCACCACGCTGAAGGCCGGTAGCGCAACTGTGTCGAGCTTCAGCACGGTGGTGCGCATGCGCCGTCCCGGGCTCTACCGCGCGCTGATCAAGGTCTCAGCTGATGGCGCGCACGTCTCGAGCTACAGCCCCCCGATTCTCGTTCACTGAGCGGAGCCTTTGATTCGTGCTTGGGGTCTGGCCGGGCCGGATTACCGCCGCGGCGGGTCTCTGGGGCCTCAGGTCGCGAGCGAGTGCTGTAAACGCTCGAGTACGCGCACGACACGCAACCCGCTGTGCCCGTCTGAGCGCGGCGTGGTCCCGTCACGGATGCAGTCGATGAAGTGCTGGCACTCGATCCGCAGCGGCTCGGCGTTTGCGATTTGCGGCGAGAAACTCTCACCGGAGCGGGCGATGTACTCGCCCCAGGTGTGGGCGTCCTCGTCGAAGCCCTTGTCATAGACCGTCAGCTTGCCGTCGAGCAGCATGTCGTCGAAGGTGGCCATCCGGCGTGCGCCGACGACCGTGAGGCGACGCTCCTTGTGTGGGTCGAGCCACGACAGGTGCAGGTGGGCGACGATCCCGGAAGCGAAGCGCAGGTAGCAGAAGACCACGTCCTGCACGCCCTCGCGCACGTAGGACTCGCCGTGCGCCGAGCACTCCACCGGCTCTTCGCCGATCAGGTGCAAGATCACCGAGACGTCGTGCGCGCCGAGGCTCCACAACGCGTTCTCCTCTGCCCTGAGCTTGCCGAGGTTCAGGCGGTTGCCATATATGTAATACAGCGAGCCCAGCTCGTCGCTGTCGATCAGCTCCTTCAGCCGATCGACAGCCGGGTGGTACTCGAGCAGGTGGCCCACCATCAGGATCCGCCCGGCTTGCTCGGCGGCTGTGACCGCTTCCTCGGCCTCGGCGGCGGTGGTGGCAAGCGGCTTCTCCACGAAGCAGTGCTTGCCCGCCTCAGCGACGCGCCTCGCCAGCGCCGCGTGGGTGGGCACTGGGGTGGCGAGCGCGACGGCGTCCAGCTCGGCGTCGTTCAGCAGGTCCTCCAGGTCGCCGCTAGCGCGGGCGCCGGGGAAGGTGGCAGCCAGCTGCTCGCGGGCATCCTGCGAGGCGTCGCACAGCCAGAGAAGCTCGCAGCCCGCAATCGCGGCGAAGTTCCGCGCGAGGTTTGGCCCCCAGTAACCGAGGCCGACGACCCCGATGCGCACGGGCGTCTCCTGCTGGCTCATCCGCTGCCGTGCCTCGTGGATCCCAGCGAGCCGATCGCCGCGACGCATCGCTCGGCGGCGTGTCCATCCCCATATAGCGGTAGCCGCGCAGCCGGTACCTGGCGCTCCAAGGCCGCGAGCGCCGCTCGGGCGTCGAGGTCCACGAGCGTGTTCCAGCCGCTCTGGACCGTCTCGACCCACTCGGTGTTCGCTCGCAGCGTCACGCAGGGCACCCCGGCAAGGTACGCCTCCTTCTGGACGCCCCCGGAATCGGTCAGACCGCCCGCGCTTGGCAGACGAGCGCGCTGAACTCGAGATAGCCGAGGGGCTCGGTCAGCTGCATGCCGCCGAGCTCGCTCAGCTCGGCCAGGAGACCCTTGCCTGCAGGCGCGCGCGGGTGCGGGGATGCAGTGGAAACAAGGGGGGCGCGGGAGTGCCTCTCAGCAGCTCAACCAGCCCGCCAGACGCTCCGGGTCATCGACGTTGCCGGCGCGGTGAGCTGTCACGAGCAGGTATGACGGCCCGCACGCCAGGCCTTAGGCGCAGGTCTTTGCCTCGGCGCGCGCGGCCGGCGCCCAGCGCAGCGCGACATCCACCATCACGTCGCCCACGACCTCCACTCTGCCTGAGATGGCCTCGGCGCGGAGGTGCTCCGCGGCGCTCTGCGCGGAGCACAGCAGCAAGTCGCTGAGATGGTCGGTCACGACACGATTGCGCTCCTCTGGCATCCTCCGATCGTAGGAGCGCATGCCCGCCTCGATGTGCACGACCGGAATATCGGCCTGAGCTGCCGCGAGCGCTCCGGCGAGCGTCGAGTTGGTGTCGCCGTAGACGAGCGCCGCGTCGGGTGAGAGCTCGCCGAGCAACGGCTCGAGCGCGCCAGCATACGAGCCGTCTGCGAGGTGTTGACCCGCCGCCGATCCCCAGCTCCCGCTCCGGCGCTGCGAGCCCCAGCTCGGCGAAGAAGATCCGCGAGAGCGAGTCGTCGTAGTGCTGGCCGGTGTGTACCAGCACCTCCTCGTGCGCTTTGCGCAACGGCCCCGAGACGGCGGCGGCCTTGATGAACTGTGGTCGGTTGCCGACGACGGTGAGGATCTTCACGGCCCCCGGAGCCAGGGTGGGCGGAGAGGTCGGAGCAGTCCCGCTCCTAGACACGACTCAAGGACGCAGCCTACGCGGCTGGCGGCGCCACTACCGACGTCGACCAGTCGATCACCGAGGTCGGCCACGACGTGGCGGGCCAGGCCGAGCTCCTTCGGCTCGAGGCCCAGCGCCAGGCCGACGAGCTGGGGCAGGTGCAGGACCGGCATGCCCAGCTCCCGGCCGACGACTTTCTCGGCGATCGGCTGCTGGATGTCGAGATTCAGGTGGCAGAGCGGGCAAGGCGTGACGAGGCAGTCTGCGTCCGCGTCGACGGCATCGCCGAGGTGCCGCCCGGCCTGCTTCAGCGAAGCCTCCTTGTTCATCGTGATGATCGGGAAGCCGCAGCACTTGCGCATCCCGGCATACTCGATCACGGTGCCGCCGAGCGCGTCGATCACCTGATGCAGGTAGTGGTCGCGGGGGCGCTCCGCGTCGATTCCCAAACGATCGCGCGGGCGCACGATGTAGCAGCCGTAGAATGGGCCGACCTTGAGGTTCGTGAGCGGGCGCTTGACACGCGCGCGTAGCGCATCCAGGCCGATCTCCTCGACGAGCAGCCACAGGAAGTTCTTGTTGGTCAGCCCCGGCTCGTAGGCGAGGCCCTCGGCGGCGAGCGTCTCGTTGACGTGCCCGCGGTACTCCGCGTTCGCGTCCAGGCGCTCCTGGCACTCGCTCTGGGCGCCCTGGCAGGTGGAGCAGATGTTCATCATCAGCTCGGCGCCGTCGACCTGCTGGGCGAGCGCGAAGGTACGCGCGTTGAGCGTGTCCGCGAGCTCCTGGTTGTGCTCGGCGATCACGCCGGCGCCGGTGCAGCAGGCGCGGTCGAGTTCGACCAGCTCGATGTCCAGCAGCGGCGCGACCTTCGCCATCGAGCCGTGCAGCTCGGGGGTGAAGCCGCGGCTCACGCAGCCGGGCCAGTAGGCGACCTTCATTGGCTGAAGCCTCCTTTGGTTCTACGCATCGTCTCGGCTCCTCGCCCCTCGCGCCGTTTCCTGGTCTGTGGAGGTCCGTCCTTCGTGCTCCTGCCTCCGCCGGCGTATCCGTCGGCTCCGCTCCCGGGCTGGGGTCCGGAGCCTTGCCGCCGGGCTCGTTTGTCGGCGACGCCGACGAGGACCTGGCTCTCCTCGGGCTCGTCGTAGCCGGTGATGTACAGGTTCAGCTCGTAGCGCTCCTCGCGGCTCTCGACCTTCTCGTAGATCCGCTGCACGTTCTTCAGGTCCGTCGCGGGGATCTTGTGGCCGAAGATCGCGATCTTCAGGTTGATTTTCCCGCGCAGCAACCCCTTGATCGCGACCGGCAGCGAGGCGAGCAGCTCTTTGCCCGCGGCGGGATGGAACTTGCCGAACCACGAGTTGCCTCCATAGGAGCGCGGCAGCATCTCCGCCTCGTGCAGCAGGCCGTAGTCCTTGATCAGGTCGCGAACGTGGCCTCGTGGCGCTCGCCGTTGTTCTGATCGACGATCTTCTGGTCGTCGATCGCAATCCGCCGCAGGCGCATGATCTGGCCCATCGGGTTGACGCCCTTTGGGCACGCCTCCACACACTTGAAGCAGTGGGTGCAGTCGAAGATGCCCTGCGGGTCTTCGGCGAGATCCTTCAGGCGGATGTCCTGCTGGTCGTCGCGCGGGTCGCCGACGAAGCGATAAGCCTTGGCGAGCGCCGCCGGTCCGATGAAGCCCGGGTCGACCTCCATCGCCAGGCAGTCCGAGACGCAGGCGCCGCACTGGATGCAGGCCATCGACTGGGTGATGTCGACCATGCTCTCTTTCGCGACCAGGTACTCGCGCTCGGGCACCGGCTGCTTGGCGATCAGCCATGGAGTGACCCGCTGCACCTTCTTCCAGTGCACCGCGTCCATGTCGACGATCAGGTCCTTGATCACCGGCATGTTGCCCATCGGCTCGACCTCGATCACGCCATCGGGCGAGGAGGCGCGGGCATGGTCCAGATGGGTGTGGCAGGCGAGCCCCGGTTCGCCGTTGATGCGCACCCCGCACGACCCACAGATCGCCGCGCGGCAGGAGCAGCGGATGCCGATCGAGCCATCGGCGGAGGCTTTGGCCTGGAGAATGCCCTCGAGCACCGAGCGATGGGGCTCGAGCTCGATCGTGTGCTCGTCCCAGTAAGGAGCTTCGCCAGACTCTGGGTCGTAGCGGCGCAACCGGAGGGTGAACTGCTCCGGCGGCTTGTGCGTTTCGGCCATCAGCGCCTGCGCTCCTCGGGGGTCGGGGACATCATCGGGGCCATCAGTACTTCCTCTCCTCGGGCTCCCACTGGGTCATCGTCACCGGCGAGTAGGTCACGGCGGGGCCGGGGTGGGCGGGGTCCTCATTCAGTGAGATGTCGATGTGCTTGAGCCACTCCTCGTCGTTGCGCTCCGGGAAGTCGGTGCGGAACTGCGCGCCGCGGGACTCCTTGCGCTCGATCGCCGCGACGACGGTCGCCTCGGCGCAGTCGAGCATGTAGCCGAGCTCCAGCGCCCCGAGCACATCCTGGTTGAAGACCGTGCCGCGGTCGTCGATGTAGGCGCTTCGCGACTCCTCCTGCAGGCGCTTGACGATCTCCAGCGCCTGCGCCAGCCCCGCCTCCTCGCGGTAGACGGCGACGTACTGGTTCATCGTGTCGCCGAGCTCCTGCTTGATCTCCGAGACGCGCCGTGGGCGGGTGGGGCTCCCGTTCCTATCGCGCGCGATGATCTCGTCGATCGTGGCGACGTCCTCGCGCAGCTGCGCATCGGTCGCCTTTGGCATGCCCATCGTGGCGGCGCGCTGCGCGGCATGCTCGCCCGCGCGCCGGCCGAAGATCAGCGTATCCAGCAGCGAGTTGGCGCCGAGGCGGTTGCCGCCGTGCACCGACACGCAGGCCACCTCGCCCGCGGCGTACAGCCCCTCGATCGAGGTGGCGCCATTCACGTCGGTCTTCACGCCGCCCATGATGTAGTGCTGGCCGGGGCGGATCATGATCGGCTCGCGCGTGATGTCCACACCCGCGAAGTCTTTGCCGATGTTGACGATCTCGCGCAGCGCCTCCAGCGTGCGCTTGCGCGGCACCTTCGTGATGTCGAGCCAGATGCCCGAGTGCTCGGCGCCTACGCCGCGCCCCTCGAGGATCTCGGTCTGCTCGGCGCGCGAGACGACGTCGCGCGAGGCCAGCTCCATCTTGTTGGGGGCGTACTTCTCCATGAAGCGCTCGCCCTCCGAGTTGAGCAGCACCGCGCCCTCGCCGCGGGCGCCCTCGGTGATCAACAGGCCGTTCTCGACGAGCGTGGTGGGGTGGTACTGAACCATCTCCATGTCCATCAGCGGCGCGCCGAGGCGGTAGGCCTGAGCGATCCCGTCGCCGGTCACGATCAGCGCGTTGGTCGTCGGGCGGTACACCTGCCCCGCGCCGCCGCAGGCGAGGATCGTGTTCTTTGCGTGAAAGGTCTCCATCCGCCCGGTGCGGACATCGCGAGCCACCGCTCCACAGCAGCGGCCCTGCTCGTCCTGCAGCAGCGAGGTCGTGAACCACTCCTCGTAGCGCGCGACCGTCTCGTGGTGCTTCATCAGCTGCTCGTAGAGCACGTGCAGGATCGCCTGGCCGGTGATGTCGGCGACGTATGCGGTGCGCTTCATCGAGGCGCCGCCAAACGCCCGCAGATCGAGCTCGCCACCCTCGTTGCGATGGAAGGTGACGCCGATGTGCTCTAGGTGCATGACCTCACCGGGGGCCTCCGAGCACATGATCTCGATCGCATCCTGGTCGCCGAGGAAATCTGAGCCCTTGACGGTGTCGTAAGCGTGTGAGCGCCAGTCGTCGGCGACGTTGATCGCGGCGTTGATTCCACCGGCGGCGGCCACCGAGTGTGAGCGCACGGGGTGAACCTTGCTCATGATCGCGACGCTGGAGCCGGCCTCGGCGGCGGCTAGAGCGGCGCGCTGGCCAGCGAGGCCCGCGCCGATGATGAGGACGTCATGTGATGGCATGGGCCGGGACTCTAATCGAATAAGAAGGGCCCGGTCGCCGGCATCCGGCCGGCTGCGCCACCCTCTAGGTGCCGCTGACGGGGCGTAACGCCTGGCGGACCTGGGCCAGCGTGACGACGCCCTGGAGCACGCCGTCTTTGTCCACCGCGACCATCGCTCCCAGCCGGCCGAGTCCCTCCGAGCCGAGCAGCGACTCCAGCGGCGCCTGCACACCGATCCGCACCGGCAGGTCCGACTCGAGCACCTCCACCACCGACAGCGCGGGTCGTCCGGCGGCGATCTCCTCGTCGATCCGTGCTTCGCGCACGACGCCCAGGAAGTGCTGCGCCGGATCCACCACGGCGAACCAGGGCCAGCGGTAGCGCAGGAAGAACTGTTCCTGTGCATCGAGCAGCGACAGTCCCGCGGGCACGGTGACGGGCTCGCGATCCATGATGTCGGCCACCGTGATTCCCTGGATGCGCTGGCCGAGCGAGCCCTGCGCCACGGCCTGCCCGGCGGCTTGGTAGAGGAAGAAAGCCAGCACCATCCAGATCAATCCGAGCGAGGAGCCGCTCGCCAGCCCGAACAGCCCGAGCAGTCCGAGCACCAGCGCGAAGCCCTGGCCGGCGCGGCCGGTGTAGCGCGTCGCGCGGTTGCGATCTCCGGTGCGCCACCAGATCGCCGCATGGGCGAGCTGTCCCCCGTCGAGCGGGAAGGAGGGGACGAGGTTGAAGATCAACACGAGGGCATTGATCGTCCCCACCCAGCTCAGCCACACCAGGGCGGGGGTCGCATGCACGCTGCTGTCGCCCACGGCCACATTGAGGAAGTGCCCGCTGCTGCTCAGCAGGAAGCCGGCGATCATGCAGAGGACGATCACCCCAGGGTCACCAGGGGACCAGCGGCCGCGACGCGGAACTCGACGCCGGGGCGCTCGACCAGGCCGCTGGTACGAGTGATCCCGCCGAACGCCCACAGATCGATCCCCACGACGCTGAGCCCGTTGCGACGCGCGACGAGCGCGTGACCGAGCTCGTGCAGGATCAGCGAGGCGAAGAACCCCAGCACCGACGCGACGGCGACCAGATACGCGGTCGTGATCGAGCCGCCGAGCATGTCGTGGAACGGTTCCGTGACGACGTAGATGAAGAGGAACAGCACGACGAACCAGCTGATTCCCACGCCGATGCGGATCCCGAAAATGCGGGCGAGCTGGAAGTTCGTGCGCAGGGCCATATCTGAATGGTAGGCGCCCTCGTCTCACATCCGTCCGGGCACGAGCTACTTCTCATTCATGCGGAGTGTGAGCGTGAGCGCCCACACTCCTGCCCGGCTCCCTCAGCCTCAGCCGAGCTTGGCCGTGAATCGCTCCCTGCCGCTGGCGCACGAGATCGCCCCGCCGTCGATCGCTCCCGCCAGGCTCTCTTCCAGATAGCCACGGGCAGCGCCATGCATCGTGAAGGTGACCGCGACGGTTGCCTTCACTGTCAAGGGTGGTGCGCCGGAACGGCGACCGCCTGCACCGCCGGATGTGATCAACCGCCGGACGTGATCACCTACACGAGCGCGCGCGAGCGTTCGATGATCGCCTGGAAGTCACTGCCGGCCGGCAGCGTGCCGTACTCCAGGCCCCCGTCCCCACTCAAGCGCGACGCGCAGAAAGCGTCGGCGACGGCCGGCGGGGCGCCCCGAACGAGCAGCGAGCCCTCGAGTGCCAGCGCCATGCCTTCGACCACGCGCCGCGCGCGTGACTCGAGCGTCGTGGGATCGGTGAACTGGGACTTCAGCCGCTCCACATGGGCGTCCAGGCGCGCGTCGGCGCCCTGCGCCAGCTCCACCTCGGCGAGGAACACCTCGAGCGATCGCGGTGAGCGATACAGCGCACGCAGCACGTCGAGGCTGATCACGTTGCCCGAGCCCTCCCAGATCGAGGCCAGGGGCGCCTCGCGATAGAGCCGCGGCATCCCCGACTCCTCGACATATCCATTTCCCCCGAGGCACTCCATCGCCTCGAACGCGTGATTGGGGGCCCGCTTGCAGGCCCAGTACTTACCCACAGCGGTTGCCACCCGCTTGAACAGCTGGGAGTCGCTGTCGTCGTTGCCTTCACGCGCGTCGTTGCTCGCTTCGTCATAGGCACGTGCCAGGCGCATCGCGAGCGCCGTCGAGGCCTCGGACTCCAGGCACAGGTCGGCGAGCACATTTCTCATCAAGGGTTGGTCGATCAGCGTCTTGCCGAAGGCCGCGCGGTGGGCGGCGTGGTGGGTTGCGTTTACCACCGCGGCACGCATCCCCGCGGCCGCGCCGATCACGCAGTCCAGGCGCGTGTGGCCGACCATCTCGATGATCGTCGGCACGCCGCGACCGGGATCGCCCACCATCTGCGCCCAGGCGCCGTGCAGCTCGATCTCCGAGGAGGCGTTGGAGTGATTGCCGAGCTTATCCTTCAGGCGCTGGATGTGGAAGGCGTTGCGCGTGCCGTCGGGCAGGATCCGTGGCAGCAGAAAGCAGGACAGGCCGTCGTCGGTCTGCGCGAGTACGAGGAAGATGTCCGACATCGGCGCCGAGCAGAACCACTTGTGGCCCTGAATCTCATACTCGGCTCCGGCTCCACCACCGTTGAGCGCCCGCGCGAAGGTCGTGTTCGCGCGCACGTCCGAGCCGCCCTGCTTCTCGGTCATCGCCATGCCGGCGATCGCGGAGCCCTTCTCCGCAGCGGGGATCGAGCGGGGGTCGTATGTCGTCGCGCTCACGAGCGGCTCCCACTCCGCCGCCAGCTCCGGCTGCGCGCGCAGCGCGGGCACCACCGCGAAGGTCATCGTGATCGGGCAGCAGAAGCCCGCCTCGGATTGCATCGCGGTCATGTAAATCGCCGCGCGCGCGGCGTGCGCCGAGGGCTCCTCTGAGCGCCAGGGCAGCGCGTGCAGTTCGTGCTCGACGCCCATCTTCATCAACTGGTGCCAGGCCGGATGGAACTCCACCTCGTCGATCCGGTTGCCGTAGCGATCGTGCGTATGGAGCACCGGCTTGTTCTCGTTCGCGAGGCGCCCCCATTCGATTGGAGACCCGCCCACCCCACCCGCCTCTCCCACGAAGCGACCAAGCGCTGACGCTCGCTCGCGTATCCACCCGGCCCCCTCGCGCTCGGTCGCCTCGACGAGCGGGAGGTTGCTCGAGAACACGTCCAGCCCCTCCAGTGGCGGCGCCTGGTTTGCGACGGTGTGGGTCTGCCACGGCGCGTCCTCGCGCGCGGGTGCTGAGACGGTGCTGGCCATCAACAGGACAGTCAAGCAGAGAGTAGCCTCCGGCGCGATGTTTGAGCCAGCTCTCACACGGTGGGCGTTGCTCGTGGCGAGCGCTCTGGCGCTCGCGCTGATCGCGTTCTCGACCGGGCCCGCGGTCTCGCTGTCGCGGCCGGCTCTGTCGCGACCGGCTCTCTCCCACGCGCGCGATGCGGTAGCGGCGACGGCAGTGGTGCCGGATTTGACGCCCGCGGCTTCGCTGTCCCGGCTGACCTATCTCACAGAGACGGCGACGTCGACTCCGAAGGTATGGATCGCCTCGCGCAGCGGCGGCGAACGCAAGCTGCTCGGACCTGGGCAGCAGCCTCTGCTGGCGCCCAACGGACGGTCGGTGGCGGTATCGCTGTTCGGTGTGAGCTCTGGGGTCTCCGAACATGGCCCGTCGATCGGCATCTACCCAGCCGAAGGGGGTCCGATCGCCAACTACCTCAGCCTCGAAACCGCCACCGCCACGGCGCTTGCGTGGTCGCCGGACTCGCGCTACCTGGTGCTCTACCAGCAATCGAATGAGACCGTAGACATCGCGGCGGGCTCAGGCCTGGACGTGATCGACACGCACACCGGAACAGTCACCTCGATTGCGCAAGGCGCGATATATGGGGCGAGCTTCGCGCGTGACGGCAGCGACAGGCTCGTGTTCGCGCTGTCGCATTCGCTGTCGCCGTCAGCGCGGACGAACCTCTACGAGAGCGAAGCCGACGGCGCGGGCCTACATCCCGTCACCAGCAACGGGCGCAGCCTGAACCCCGTTTGGGGACCCAGGTACATCGCGTATGACCGCGAGCGCATGCGTCATCTCTCACCCGAATACCAGATCTGGCTAGCCTCGCCGAGCGGCGCGAGCGTGCGCAAGGTTACGCACGTCGCCGTCGGGTCGCTCGTGCAGGGACTGGTGCCACTGGCGTTCTCCGCCGACGGCAGCAGGCTGTTGGCGGAGTTCGAGGGCGAGGACACCAGCGGCGCCTACGCCGTGAGCGTTGCCTCAGGCCGCGCTCGCAGCGTCACTGTGCACGGTCAAATGGTCCAGGGCGCCGGCATCTCCAGCGATGGCAGCACGCTGCTCGTAGACGAGGGCGCGTTTGAGCAACCGCCCTCGCACGGGCGTATCGCGGCGATCCCGTTCGCCGGTGGGTCCTCGGAGGTCCTCGTCGCGCACGGCTCGCAGGCCAGCTGGAACGGCTGACCTGTACCGCTCGCCCGCTGCTCGCCCGGTCCTCAGGCCCCGGGCGATAGCATCGGCGACCCTCCGACGCACGACTTTCCGAAGCACGACCCCTACGCACGAACCAACAGAAACCCAAGGACCCTGCACATGGCCGAGATCAAGGTAGAGAACCCCCTCGTCGAGCTCGATGGCGACGAGATGACGCGGATCATCTGGTCGTTCATCAAGGAGCAGCTGATCCTGCCCTACCTGGAGATCGATCTGAAGTACTACGACCTCTCGATCGAGAGCCGCGACGCCTCGGCAGACAAGATCACCGTCGAAGCAGCCGAGGCGATCAAGCGCTACGGGGTCGGCGTGAAGTGCGCGACGATCACACCCGACGAGGCGCGCGTGGAGGAGTTTGGCCTGAAGGAGATGTACAAATCTCCCAACGGGACGGTCCGCAACATCCTCGGCGGCGTGATCTTCCGCGAGCCGATCGTGATCTCCAACATCCCGCGCTTGGTGCCGAGCTGGACGAAGCCGATCGTGATCGGCCGTCATGCATTCGGCGATCAGTACCGCGCAACCGACCTGGTGGTTCCCGGCGAGGGCAAGTTGACACTCACATACACGCCCACCGATGGCGGTGAGCCGATCGAGCTCGACGTGTATGACTTTCCCGGTGGTGGCATCGCGATGGCGATGTACAACCTCGACTCCTCGATTCGCGACTTCGCCCGGGCCTCCCTGCGCTACGGACTAGAGCGTGGCTACCCCGTGTATCTGTCTACGAAGAACACGATCCTCAAGCGCTACGACGGACGCTTTAAGGATCTCTTTGCCGAGATCTATGAGGCCGAGTTCAAGGGGGACTTCGAGGCGGCCGGTATTACCTATGAACACCGTCTGATCGACGATATGGTCGCTGCCTGCCTGAAGTGGGAGGGTGGCTACGTGTGGGCCTGCAAGAACTACGATGGCGACGTACAGTCCGACACGGTCGCCCAGGGTTTTGGCTCACTCGGGCTGATGACGAGCGTGCTGAGCACAGCAGATGGCAAAACGGTCGAGGCCGAGGCGGCGCATGGCACGGTGACACGCCACTACCGTCAGCACCAGCAGGGTAAGCCAACCTCGACCAACCCGATTGCATCTATCTTCGCATGGACGCGGGGATTGTTGGCGCGTGGGCGGATGGACGGGACGCCGCAGGTGAGCGCCTTCGCACAGACACTCGAGCGCGTGTGCATAGAGACCGTAGAGAGCGGGAAGATGACCAAGGACTTGGCCCTGCTTGTCGGTCCCGAGCAAAAATGGCAGACGACGCAAGAGTTCCTTGCCTCGATCGAGGACAACCTGACCCAGGAGATGAATCAGTGAGCAACAAACCAGTACGCGTCACCGTTACCGGCGCCGCCGGCCAGATCGGCTACAGCCTCGTCTTTCGCATCGCCTCCGGGCAGCTGCTCGGTCCCGATCAGCCCGTCGACCTGCGTCTCTTGGAGATACCGCCCGCGATGGGTGCGCTCGAGGGGGTCGCGATGGAGCTGATCGACTGCGCCTTTCCGCTGCTCAGCGGGCTCGATCTGCACGATGACCCGAATGACGCCTTCGATGGTGTGAACATCGCTCTGCTGGTCGGCTCGCGGCCGCGCACGAAGGGCATGGAGCGCGCCGAGCTACTGGGCGAGAACGGCAAGATCTTCACCGTCCAGGGCAAGGCGCTGAACGAGCGTGCCGCCGAGGACGTGAAAGTGCTCGTCGTCGGCAACCCGGCGAACACGAACTGTCTGATCGCGATGAATCACGCTCCGGACATTCCCCGCGAGCGCTTTACCGCGATGCTGCGTCTCGACCACAACCGTGCCGTCGCGCAGCTGGCCGCCAAGCTGGAGATCCCGGTAGGTGATATTGCCAAGATGGGCGTGTGGGGTAATCACTCGCCGACGATGTATCCGGACCTGTTCCACGCCGAGGTGCGTGGCGAGCAGGCGGCCAAGCTGGTCGACGACCAGGCCTGGATCGAAAACGACTTCCTGCCAAACGTCGGCAAACGCGGTGCTGCGATCATCGAGGCGCGCGGCTCCTCCAGTGCCGCCTCGGCCGCCAATGCGGCGATCGATCACGTCTACGACTGGGTCAACGGCACCGCGGACTGGGTCTCGATGGGTGTCCCGTCCGACGGTTCCTACGGTGTGCCCGAGGGTCTGATCTCAGGCTTTCCTTGCACCTGCGCAAACGGCGAGTACACGATCGTCCAGGGTCTCGAGATCGACGACTTCTCACGCTCCAAGATCGACGCCTCCGTTGCCGAGCTGACCGACGAGCGCGACACGGTTTCGAGCCAGGGTCTGATCTAGAGGAGCCCGGGCCTGATCTAGCCGATCTAGGGCAATGACGGAAAGCAAGCACAAAAAAGGCGCGGCATCCCTGCCGCGCCTTTGTGACCGACATAGTGGCTGGAGTGCTTACCCTTTCGGGTGCCAGCCGCGGCCTTTCTTCTCCAATTTGCCTTCCTGCTCGAGTCCGGGCAGCACGCGGTAGAGGTAGTTCTGCTTGATGCCCATCTTCGCGGCGAGCTCGGGAATCGTGATGCCGGGCTGCCCCTGCACGAACGACAGCGCCTGAGCGGCGCGTGTGCCACTGCCTTTGGGGCGTCCTCCGGCGCGGCGACCTTTGGGACGTCCCACTTTTTTGCCGGCGGGGCGACCCACTTTTTTCCCGGAGCCGGCGGGGCGGCCTACTTTTTTACCAGAGCCGGGAGGGCGGCCTACTTTTTTCCCTGTTCCGGTGGGGCGACCTGGTTTTTTGCGTCCCCTGCGTCCCGCCTCGGCCGGGGTGCTGGCTGCCGGCGTGCTGGTCGCGGTTGCGGCTTTTTTGCTACCGGAGCCGCGTGGGCGTCCCGGCCCTTTTTTACGGCGTGCAGTGGCGGCGGCCGTAGCCGATCCGCCCACCCCGGCGAGTGCTGAAGCGGCGGCCTCGAGGCGGCTGTACTCATCCACCAGCGGCTTGAGCTCCTTTAGGCGATCGCCGATCTCTCGGCGCTTTACATCAAGGAAGTCGGTCACGGAATACATCCTCTTCACTAGTAAATGCGACCCAAGTCACATTGTATTTACGCTATTACCCTACACGATCCCTCTAGCGGCTCTACTGGCTGTTCTCTGATCGCTCCAGATAGGTGCGCAGGCGATCGAGTGTGCGCTTTGCCTCTCGCTCCGGCATTCCGCCAACGAGTGCACGACTGACGATCGCCCCAATTGGACCCAATGGGGGACGAAACTCGTTGTGATAGTCAAAGCGCGTACCTCCATCCCGCGCTGGGCTCAGGATGTACTCCGTGCGAGCGCGTGAACGGGCCGGTCCGCGCCCCTCCCACACGGCTCGCTCGCACGGGCTGCACTCGACGAGCTTCCAGTGGATGTCGAGGCTGACGCCACGCAGATGGATCTCCTGATCCATCCGGTAGCCCACGCGCGGCGGTCCATCGTCGGCGTGGTGCAGCTCGCGGTGAATCGTCACCCAGTCGCTCAGGCGATCGGGATTCATAACCGTCTTCCACACATCCGCGGGTGCGGCGGCGATCTGGATCGAGGCGGTGACGTGGCTCATTGGCGGCTCATCGCGCGGCCAGCAACTCGGATTGCTCCCAGACGCGCAGCGCGTGCTCGACCGCGGAGTCGAAGGCGTGCAGCTCGACGCCGAGCAGCTCGGCCGCGTCCGCATCGCCGGGGGTAACTCGCTGGGGAGCAGGTCGCCTTGCAGGCTCTCCATCAGCGGCAGGATCAGCTCCGGGTCCTCGGCGCCGATCGCCGCGGCGAGCCGCCCCGTCACCCCAGTCATGTTCACGCCAAGCCCGAGGACCGGGCGTCGCACGAGCATCAGATCGGCGATGCGGGAGATCATCGCTTCATAGCTGAGCACCTCTGGGCCGCCGATATCCAGCGAGCGGCCCGCCGCCGCGGTGGTGGTTGCCGCGGCGCTGAGCAGCTCGATCACGTCGCGCTCGTCAATCGGTGCAGAGCGGAACGAGCGCCAGGCCGGCAGGGTGAGAATCGGCATGCGCTCGATCAGGTGCACGAGAAAGCGAAACGAGCGTGAGCGCGCCCCGATCACAATCGAGGCGCGCAGGGCGACGGAGTCGGGGATCGCCTCGAGCAGGATGCGCTGCACCTGCTCACGACTCGCGAGATGACGCGAGGCGGGACGAGCGCGCGGCAGCGGCCCTCCGAGGTAGACGATCCGACCGACGCCAGCGCTCACCGCCGCCTGCGCAAACCTCTGTGCCGCGATTTGCTCGCGCTGCGCGAAGTGCCCCGCGCAGGAGGGCGCCGCCGACGGTCGCAAAGAGGACCCCGACGAGGGCTCCGCGGACGACCGCAAAGAGGACCGCGCAGGCGGCCGCTCCATCGAATGGATCAGGTAATAGGCGACGTCCACCTGGGCGAGCGCGCGGTCGAGGCCTTCGCCCGAGAGCGCGTCGCCGCGGAGCACCTCGACATCAGCGGCCTCGCCGTCGGGGGAGCTCTCTTCGAGGGCCGCCGCTACCCGTGTGGGGTCGCGCCCGAGGGCGCGAACTGTGTGCCCCTCCGAGTGCAGTCGCGGGACGAGCAGCGAGCCGACGAAGCCACTTGCGCCGGTGACGAGGATGCGCATCGCGACAGATGATGACGCCGACCGCGCGCTGGTCCCCGAGGCAGACTTCCGGAAAGTGCGCAAAAAACCGCTCGATTGTCACGAGATAGCGACTAATCAGGGACTTTTTCGGGTAGAGGATTGTTTTCTCTGCGATTTGCGGGAAGGCCCTCCGCTGCGCCTTGCGCGGACCCGCAGGCGGTGCTTTGATGGCTCGCGTGCCGACCAAGCAAAGCAGCCGACCAGCGAAGCGGACAGCGACAAAGCTGACAGCAACGGCGAGCAAGCGGGCAGCGACCAAGAAGGTCAGGTGCGAGGACTGCTTCTTTCACGCCAACCTACTCTGCGCGCTGGAGCTGAACGAGCCATGCTCGACCTTCCGGCCCAGCGAGGCCGAGCTGCGCCCACCACAGCAGCTGCGATTCGTGTTTCGCCAGGAGCGCCGCTCACGCGCGGCATGGGCATTTCCCTCGGCGCAGGAGCAGGCCGCGCTGCACGCTTAGCGCCGCACTCGTGAGTGCCGGTTGGCCTGGACGGTTCGATAGCTCTGTTTGGGGGGTATATTGGATCGAACCCAACAATCTTCGGCATAGGTGGTGGCCAGATGGCGGCAAAGGACAGCATCGGCAAGGCAGGCGAGGCGGCGCGTAAGGCGCAGCGCAACCGGTACATCCAGCGTCTGATCGAGGACGAGGAGCTGCGCGGCAACCTGCTCGCGGCATACGGCGCCGCGCGCAGCGCGTATGGGCGCATGAGCAACGGCAAGCCGGCGACTAGGGCGATCTTCGAGGACAAGAAGCTCCAGCGCGAGCTGCGCGAGGCGGCTGACGCCCTGCGGAATGCTTCGAGCGCGCTCACGGATGCTCCCAAGAAGGCCCGTCGACGCAAAGGCGGACTGGGTCGAACGCTTTTGCTGTTGACTGTCGCGGCCGGGCTCGCGCTGCTCTTCAGCGAGGATCTGCGCTCGAAGGTGCTCGACCTGCTCTTCGGGGCCGAGGAGGAGTTCGACTACAGCTCGACCACCGCTCCCGCTGAGCCCGCGCCGCCGGTCGCCGCCGCAGCCTCCTGAAGGCGGAAGCCCGCCTTCCTTCGGGCGAGAAGGCGCAACGTATCGTCGAGGCCATGCGCCGCAGCGTCGCCCAGCGCGGCGCCGCGGCCTCGACCTTTGAGCATGTGGCGCGCGCGGCGGGCGTCTCGCGCGGGCTGCTGCACTACCACTTCGCCACCAAGGAGCAGCTGCTCCTGGAGGCGGTGCGCCGTGACTGCGAGCTGCGGATGGAGTTGCTCGAGCGCCAGCTGGCGGGGGCGCAGACGGCGGACGACTTCATCGATCTGATGGCGCAGAACCTGCAGGACACCCTGCGCGAGGATCCCGACTTCGTGACGCTCGTGTTCGAGCTGTTCACGCTCTCGCGCCGCAACGAGGACATCGCCGCGGAGTACGCCGTGCTGATGCGGCGCACCCGCGAGCAGGTCGCCGGAATGCTCGCCTCGGCGCAGCGTGAGGGGGTGCTGCAGTTGCATGCCGAGCCCGAGGCGGTCGCGGAGATCCTCTTCTCGCTCGGTGACGGGTTCGCGCTGCGGATGCTGGCGGAGCCGGAGCGGGACTTCACCGCGACGATTCAGGCGGGCATCCTCTGCGCGCGAGCGCTGCTGGCTGACTGAGGGCTCACTGCTGGCTGATGGAGGGCTCGCTGCTGGCTGATGGAGGGCTCACTGCTGGCTGACGGAGGGCTCACTGCTGGCTGACGGAGGGCTTTTACTGACTGAGGGCTCTTATAATCGGATGGGATGCCTATCTACGAGTATCGGCGTCCCGACGGGACGACGTTTGAGATCCAGCAGTCCTTCAGCGACGACACGCTGACCCACGACCCGGAGACGGGGGTGGCGGTCCAGCGCGTGCTGCATGCGCCGGCGGTGCACTTCAAGGGCAAGGGCTTCTACAACACCGACTACGGCACGCGCAAGCGACAGCGTGAGACGGCTGCCGCTGCGGAGGGTTCGAGCTCGTCCTCCGAGGGCTCCTCGAAGTCCGACTCGGGCGGATCCTCCGACTCCGGTCCGTCCTCCGGATCTACCTCCACGGACAGCGGCTCGTCTGGGTCGGAGGCGAAGAAGAGCGAGAAGAGCGCCGCGAAGCAGCCCGAGAAGTCCGCGAAAGACGCAAAGCCCGTCGCGGCCAAGAGCTGACGCCGCGCTCGTCCGCCGCGCGAATCAGTCGCAGCGCGCAGGAGCCAACGCGGGTCAGGCGCCCATGAAGCGCGCGACCGCCGCGCGCTTGGCTGCTGCGGAGACCGTCAGGCCGTCCTCGCCGTCGGGCAGCGTGATCGTTCCGGACGGTTTGAGCACGCGCGTGGGTGGCGTTCCGGAGACGGCCAGACCCGCAAACAGACCGAGCAGCGTCGGGCCGCTCATATCGGAGATGATCGTCGGTGGGGCGTTCCAGGCGATCAACGGCAAACGCAGGAAGCTCGAGGGCGAGAGCAGGCGGCTCTTCATGTCCGTGAACAGCGCCTGCTGGTGTTCCTCGCGCTGCAGATCCGTCTCGTTTGGCGCGCACAGGTTCTCGCGGGTGCGCGCCAGCGCGAGTGCCTGCTTGCCGTCCAGGTGATGGGTGCCCGCGCGCAGGCGCAGGGTGTAGCCGCCCTGGCTGAAGCCGCCGTCCAAGCGCGAGAGAATGCAGCCGCCGGTGTAGTCGACCCCGCCCATCGCGTCGATCAGCTGAGGGAAGTTTTCGAAGTCGACTTCCACCATGTGGTTGATCGGGATGCCGAGCCACTGCTCGAGCACCGAGATCGACAGCGCCGCTCCGCCGAACTCGTGCGCGGCGTTGATCTTCTGCAGCCCGTGACCAGGGATCTCGACGACGGTGTCGCGCGGGATCGACAGGCGCGCGGCGTGCCCACCGCCGGTGCGGATCAGCATGATCGAGTCCGAGCGCCCTGGGCCCGAGGTTTCGGCGCCCGGTTCCTTCGAGTTCTTCTGGCGCCGGTCGGAGCCGAGCACGAGGATGTTGTTGGCGCTCGTCAGCGGGAAGCCCGCTGGGTCGAGCGCCGCGGCGACGTTGGACGGTGGAGCGGTGCGCTCGAGCTGCGAGCTGAGCAGGAACAGCACCAGCGAGAGCAACAGCCAAGCGGCCACGAGCGCGAGTAGCCCGAGGATCAGTCGTTTCGGCTTGGCCCAACGGCGCCATCTGGCCGCTCCGGCGCCTTTGTTCCGGTACGCGCGGCTGGGTATCCACTGCGACCGTCCCGGCTCTTGGGTCTCCTCCCCGCGGCCGGGCAGCAGCCGCCGCCCTGACCGGTAGCGGGTGTACTGCGGGGGCTGGTCGGGATCGGTGGGCATGGGAGGAGCTATTCGGGGACGATCACCTATTCGCGGGATCGCTCACCTATTCGGGAGCGATCGTCCTGTCCCTATATTTGCGAGATGACTCGCACCGAGGCGTCAGTCATCACCGAGGCGTCAGTCGGGCGGCCCTGCCGATGACACCGGCGCGCGAGGCAAACTCCGGCGGTGGAGCTGACGGGCGCTTGCTCCTCTGCGCGACGCCGATCGGCAACCTCGAGGACGTGACTCTGCGCGTGCTCGCCGCGCTGCGTGAGGTCGACATCGTGGCCTGCGAGGACACGCGGCACACGAAGGTGCTGCTCGACCGCCACGGGATCGCCGCAAAGTTGGTGAGCTACCACGAGCACAACGAACGTGCGCGTGCGGAGGATCTCGTGGCGCGCATGCGTGCGGGCGCGGTGGTGGCGCTCGTTTCCGACGCGGGTATGCCGCTGATCTCCGACCCCGGCTTTCAGCTCGTGCGGGCCTGTATCGCCGCAGAGTTGCCGGTCGAGGTGCTACCCGGTCCGAGCGCCGTGATCAGTGCGCTCGTGGTTTCGGCGCTACCGGCCGAGCGCTGGTGCTTCGTCGGGTTCCTGCCGCGCAAGCGCGCCGAGCGCGAGCGTCTGCTCGAGCACACCGCGGAGACGCTCGTCGCCTTTGAGTCGCCGCGGCGACTGGCGGCCACGTTGGCGCAGCTGGCCGAGCGCGACCCGGAGCGCATGCTTGCCGTATGCCGTGAGCTGACCAAGCTCCACGAGGAAGTCCGCCGCGGTACGGCGTCCGAGTTGGCCGCGCACTACGCCGAGTGCCCCCCGCGCGGTGAGGTGGTTCTGGTGGTGGGCGCCGTTGGCGCCCAAGCGGGATCGGGCTCCGCTGACCCGCGCCACGCGCAGGCCGTCGCGGCCGTGCGCGAGCTCGTCGCGGCCGGTGCTCGCCCGCGCGCGGCCGCCACGGTTGTGGCGAAGTTGACCGGCTCTGGCGCGAATGGGCTCTACCGGGAGCTGATGAGCGCGGGACAGTAGCCTGGGGTCGGCAGTGTCCTTCTACGTCACCACCCCGATCTATTACGTCAACGCCGTCCCGCACCTGGGTCATGCGTACACGACGATCGCCGTCGACGCGCTGGCGCGTCATCACCGCCAGCGCGGCGAAGACGTGTTCTTCCTGACGGGCACCGACGAGCACGGCGAGCCCGTCGCCGATGCGGCGCACGCGCTCGGGATCGAGCCGCAGGATTTGGCCGACAAGAACGCCGAGCGCTTCAAGGCGCTGCTCCCACAGCTCGGCGCGTCGAATGACTTCTTCATCCGCACCACCGACCCGCAGCACATGGCCAAGGTCCAGGAGATCCTCACGCGTGTGCGCGAGAACGGTTACGTGTACGAGGGCACCTATGAGGGCTGGTACTGCCCGCGCTGCGCGGACTTCAAGGCGGAGAACGAAGTCGACGAGGGCAATCGCTGTCCGATCCACCACGTCGAGCTGACGCGCGAGCGGGAGGACAGCTACTTCTTCCGTCTGTCGGCCTTCCAGGAGCGGTTGGAGCGGCTCTACGCCGAGCAGCCGGATTTCGTCGCGCCGCGCACGCGCTACAACGAGGCGCTTTCGTTCCTGCGCTCCGGGCTGCGCGACGTGCCGCTCTCGCGGCACAAGCTGACGTGGGGGGTGCCGGTCCCGTGGGATCAGGAGCACGTCTTCTATGTGTGGTTCGACGCGCTCTTGAACTACTACTCGGCGCTCTCTTACGCGCCGGCGCCCGGCCCGTCCGCCGAGACCCTCAGCCCGTCCGCCGAGACCCTCAGCCCGTCCGGCGGGGTAGACGGCGAGAATCTGACCGACCGATTCTGGCCTGCCAGCTACCACGTGATCGCGAAGGACATCCTGCGCTTTCACGCGATCTACTGGCCGGCGCTGCTGATGGCGGCCGAGCTTCAGCTACCCGAGCGAATCTTCGTCCACGGCTACCTGCTGATGGACGGCGAGAAGATGAGCAAGTCGCTCGGCAACGTGCTCGACCCGTTCGCGGTGATCGAGCGCTTCGGCGCCGACGCGCTGCGCTTCTATCTATTGCGCGACGTGCCCTTCGGTCAGGACGGCTCTGTCTCCACGGAGGCCTTCGAGCAGCGCTACGTGAGCGAGCTCGCGAACGACCTCGGCAATCTCGCCAGCCGCACGCTCGCGATGCTCGTCCGCTACCGCGACGGGGTCGTGGCCCCGGGCGCGCCCGACCCATTGCTGGCCGCGGACTTCGATGGTCTGTCGGCGCGCGCCGCGGAGCTGATCGGTCGCGCTGAGCTGACGCTCGCGCTGGAGGAGATCTGGCAACGAGTGCGCCGCCTGAACCGCTACGTCGAGGAGCAGGCGCCATGGCAGCTCGCCAAGGACGACGCGCGCGCGGGCGATCTGGACCGCGTGCTCGGCACGCTCGCGGAGGGGCTGCGGGTCATCGCCGTGTTGCTCTGGCCGTATCTGCCCGAGAGCTCCGAGCGGCTGCTGGCCGCGCTCGGCGCCCCCGATCTGGCGCTTGCGGGCGCCATGCTCGGTGTCGGCAGGATCGAGCGTGTCAGCCAGATCGACCCGCTGTTCCCCAAGGACGCATGATCTCCCACAGCGCATCAATGACCTTTCACAGCCACATGGCATGACCCCCACGGCATGATCGACTCCCACACCCATCTGCACCTGTGCGACGGGCCGGACACCGAGCTGGTCGCGGCGGCCGTGGCTGTCGGCGTGACGCGGATGCTCTCGGTGGGCACCGACGGCGCGTCCTCGCGCACGGCGCTCGCCGCGGCCGAGGCGTTTCCCCAGGTATATGCCGCCGTCGGCTGCCATCCGAATGAAGCGAGGGGTTTCGACGACGCCGACTTGGCCGAGCTGCGCGCGCTCGCCACACATCAGCGCTGCGTGGCGATCGGCGAGACCGGGCTGGACTTCTATCGCGACCTCGCGCCGCGCTCAGACCAGGAGCGGGCGTTCGCCGCGCAGATCGCGCTCGCGCGCGAGACCGGCAAGCCGCTGGTGATTCACACGCGCGCCGCCGATGACGCCACGCTCGCCCAGCTCGCAAGCGAAGCCGGCGGATGCGACGTGGTGATCCACTGCTTCTCGATGCCGGCGCACTTGGATGAGTGTCTGCAGCGAGGCTATGCGATCTCCTTCGCCGGCAACGTCACCTACAAGAATGCCGCCGATCTGGCCGCGGCGGCGCGGCGGGTCCCGGAGGACCGCTTGCTGGTTGAGACCGACGCCCCCTACCTGACTCCCCAGGCGGTCCGCAAGGAGCGCAATCAGCCGGCTTTTGTCGCGCACACGATCGCCTTCCTCGCCGAGTTGCGCGGGGTCTCGGTGCATACGCTGGGCGCGACGGTGCAGCGCAACGCGGCACGCATGTTCGGTTGGTGAGCGGGCTCGTGGCAGATGCTCCCCGATCGCGCCGGAGCCGTGCCGCGAGGCCGGCCGTCACGCCCGCCGCCCAACCCAGCCTGCGACGGCTGCAACAGTTCAACGTCCGTCCCGATCGCGAGCTGGGCCAGAATTTCCTGATCGATTCGAACATCCTCGGCGTGATCGGCCGCGCCGCGGAGCCCTCTGGTGAGGATGTCGTGCTGGAGATCGGCGGCGGCTTGGGTGTGCTCTCGGAGTATCTGGCCGAGCGTGTGGGCCATGTGCACGTGGTCGAGATCGACCGGCGCCTGCAGGCTGCGCTGGAGGATGCGATCGAGCCGTTCGACAACGTCACCATGCACTGGGGCGACGTGATGAGTATCGACCTCGGCGCGCTGCTGCCGAAGCCGACCAAGGTCGTCGCGAACCTGCCCTACGGTGTCGCGGCCGGCGCGCTGCTGCGCACGGTCGAAGAGCTGCCGGGTGTGCAGCGCTGGGTGGCAATGGTGCAGCGCGAGGTCGGCGAGCGGCTGGCAGCCGGGCCGGTTGGGGGCGGGCGGGCGGGAACTAATCAAGGCGGGCGCGCGGGAGGCGATAAGGGCGCCTACGGTGTTCCGTCGGTGATCGCCCAGCTCGCGTGTGAGGTGGAGGTGTTGCGCGCGATCCCACGCAAGGTCTTCCAGCCGGTGCCGAACGTCGACTCGGTGCTCGTCGGCCTGCGCCGCCGTCCGCCGAGCACCGATCGGCAGGTCGTCACCGCTTCGCTGCGGGGCTTGGTCCACGGCGCCTTCGCTCACCGGCGCAAGACGTTGGTTGGCTCGCTCGCGCTGTCTGGCGGGATATTGGAATCCCTCCCGGGAGCTCTCCCGTCCCGCTCCCGCGATCAGGTGCGGGACGCGCTGCGGCAGCTCGGTCACCCCGCCGACGTGCGCGCCGAGCGCCTTGCCCCCGAGGACTTCCGGGCGCTTGCGCGCCTGTTGGGTTTATGAGCAGCGGCGACTCTGCCGATCCGGGCTTGGCGCGCGCCGATGCGCAGCCCACCCGCGGCGCCCTCCCCGTGCGCGTGCTCGCCCCGGCGAAGGTCAACCTCGGGCTGTTTCTCGGACCGACCCGCGCCGAGGATGGCAGGCACGAGCTGGTCAGCGTCATGCAGTCGATCTCGCTGGCCGACGAGCTGACGCTGGAGTGGGCGCCGGCAGGTGTGGCGCACGACGAGGTCGTGTGCCCGGGGGTTCCCGTCCCGCCTGCCGAGAACCTGGCGGCCGCGGCATTGAGCGCCTTCCGCGCTGCTACCGGTTGGGATCTGCCGCCACTGCGCCTGAGTATCGTCAAGCGGATCCCCGTCGCCGCCGGATTGGGCGGCGGCTCGGCTGACGCCGCCGCCGCGCTGCGGTTAGCCAGCCATGCATCGGGGCTCGGCGACGAGGCGCTGCTCCGCGCGCTCGGCGCCGCGCTCGGCGCGGACGTGCCCGCGCAGATCGCTCCCGGGCGCTGGCTGGCCACCGGCGCCGGTGAGCGCCTGGAGGCGCTCCCGGATCCCAACCCGGATTCGTTTGGAATGCTCGTTCTGCCGGCTGCGGCTGAGCTATCGACCGCTGAGGTGTACGCGCACGCGGACCTGCTGGGTCTGGGGCGCTCCTCCGCGGCGCTCGAGCAGCGTCGCCGCGCGTTGCGCGGAGCACTCGCGCTGAGCGCCGCGGTGCCCGCGGCGCGTGAGCTGCTGGAGAACGACCTGCAGCGGGCCGCGATCGCGCTGTGCCCGGAGATCGCGATCGCGCTGGGCCAGGCGCGCGAGGCGGGAGTCGATCTTGCGCTCCTCAGCGGCTCGGGTCCCACCGTCGTCGGGCTGTGCGCCCACGCCAACGGCTTGGGGCGCGCCGAACGCGCAGCCGCCGGCCTGGCGAGCGAGCGGAGATCGGCCGGCGCCCCCGCCCCGATCTGCGCCACGCCGGTCGATGCGGTTTTTGCACGTGTGACCTCTGCGTGAGTCACAATGAGGCCGAGCAGATGAGCCGGACAGCGATCAACTATCTCGTGGCAGGCTGCGCGGGCGTCTTCGGGCTGGCGCTCTATCTCGGTCTGATCCTCGCGCCGGCGTGGAGCGCCTACGCGCGCCTGTGGGAGCGGTTGGCAGCGAGCATCCTGTCGCTGTACGTGCTCGCGGTGCTCGTCGGCATCGGCGCGGCCGGGGCGCTCGCCGTCGTCTACTACTGGGGCTAGCCCTGGCGATGACGACGCTGCCTGAATCCGCCACGCCCGATCCGGCGGTCGATCCCACGCTGGATCCGGAGCCGCCCGGCCGCACGGGCTCCGACCTCGCGGCGCTGGACGCGATCACCGAGGCGGTCGAATCGGGGGCGGGCCTGCCGGAAGTGGTGCGCGCGGCCGGCAAGGCGCTGGAGGCGAGCCTCGCGGTGGCGGACGCCTGGGGCGCGACGCTTGCGGTCGCGGCCCGCTCGCCGGCGGAGGAGCGCGCACTGCTCTCGCAGGGGGACGGCGTGATCAGCATTCCCCTGCGCGTGGCCGACGCGGTCGTCGGCACACTGCACATGCGCGCGAAAACCGAGCCGAGCGCTTCGATGCGCCGGCTGCTGGTGACGATGATCGCCTCGGAGGTCGAGCGGGTACGGGCGCCGGAGCGTCTCTCGGAGACCGCCGCGGCCGACTTCCTCGGGGCGCTGCTGCGTCGCGAGCTGACCGAGCGCGAGGAGCTGATCTCCCAGGCCCGCGAGCTCTCGCTCGAGCTCCAGGACGGAGCGAGCGTGATCGTCGCGCGCGCGCTTCCCCAGGCGCCCACCGACGAGGGCTGGCGTGTGCGCGTGCGCGCGGTCGCCGAGCGTGGCGCGCGGGCTGTCGTCAACCGTTCGATCGCCGCCCTCTCCGAACGCGACGGGACGGTCGGAGCCGAGGTGGTGCTGCTGGTGCCGGGCGGCGAGGAGCCGCTGGCGGCGCGCGCCGCCGAGGCGGTCCTGCGCGAGATGGAGGCCGGGCTGGCCGGCTATACGCTCGCGGTTGGCCGTAGCCGAATCGCCAAGGACCCTGCCGAGTTGCCGCGCGCGGTCGCCGAGGCGCTGCTCGCCGCGAACGTCGCCCAGGGTGGCCCCGACGGCCCGGCGCTCGCCTTCGAGCAGACGGGCGCCTACCGGCTGCTGCTCAGCGCGATGAGCGAGAACCCCACCGAGCTGCAACGTTTCTATTCCGAGACGGTCGAGCCGCTGGTCGCCTACGACGAGCAGTACGAGACCGACCTGATGCGCACGCTCGAGACCTTTCTGGAGGCCGACGGCAATGTCGCGGGCACCGCCCAGCGGCTGTTCACCCATCGCCACACGATCTACTACCGCCTGGAGCGCGTGCGCGAGCTCTCGGGGCTGGATGTCAGCTCCAGCGACGGGCGCGAGAAGCTCAGCCTCGGCCTGAAGTCGATGCGCGTGCTTGGCATCTCCTCCGCGGGCGGCCCCGCGCTGGAGGCCGGCGCCGAGGGCGGCCGCGTCCCCCGGGGATCTGGCCGGCGCTCCTGACGGTCAGTCCCGTGCGCCGAACTCGACGGCATAGGTCGCGCCATGCCTGCCGCGCCCAAGCACCGTCGGCACCGCGGCCGTGACGCCGACGCCGGCGTCGCGAAAGGCCGCGGTCAGGATGATGTCCCGATGGGCGGGGGAGCCCATCCACGAAGTGACGATCGCCGCCGGGGTGGCCTCGGAGGGGGTGCCCCAGCCGATGTCCTGTGCGGTGGACAGGCTCGTCGCATCCGCTCCGTAGGGGAGGACCGCGATCAGCGCCGCCGGCGACCGCCCACCGGGCCCGGCGTCCTCGAAGTAGTCCTTGCTCACCATCCCCGTGCTCTGGGCGTTTGCCACAGACTGCAGTTCGCGATTTGATCGCAGCGACAGCAGCCGGAAGGCGGCGCGCGCTCGATCGATCAGGCACAACGTCGCCGCGTCGATGCGAGCCGTGTTCGCGGCGCTCGGCCGCAGGTTGGCATATGCGCAGGAGGTCGATTTCCTCGTGGGTGATGCCCGCCCGCCCACCGGCATCAGCAACGCGGTGGCGAGGAATATCGATAGCGCGCAAACGAGTACCGCGCCGACATCCCTCCCCGATGTCTGTGCTCCCCAGAACAGAGTGCAAGGATCCTCGCAGAAGCAGGAGATCGAAGTGTCACAGCGATGTAAAGGCTCAGCGACGTGATCTCGTGCGAGGATGTGCGGGATCCCTTGGGGAGTCGTCCAATGGCAGGACATCAGGTTTTGGTCCTGAGAATCGGGGTTCGAATCCCTGCTCCCCAGTTACTAGAGCTAGCATCCCCCGGGTGACTCCGGCTCCGACGGTCCTGATCCTCGCCGCGGGCCAGGGGACACGCATGCGCTCGCGGACGCCGAAGGTGCTGCATGAACTGTGCGGTAGGCCGATGGCCCTGTGGCCTGTGCACGCCGCCCTGGAGGCCGGGGCCGAGAGGATTGTGGTGGTCGACTCCCCGGCGAGGGTGCTGCAGGGAGTACTACCGGAGGGTGTGGAGCTGGCGGTGCAGCCGCAGTCGGACGGCACCGGTGGCGCGGTCGCCGCGGCGATGGCTCAACTCGAGCAGATGGGTGCGTTGGCGCCGAGCGCACCGGTGGTGGTCTTGAGTGGAGACGTGCCGCTGGTGAGCGCCGAGGCGATCAGGGGGTTGACCGAGGCACACGCTCAGAGCGGCGCCGCGGCCACGATGGTGACGACCGTGCTCGACGATCCAAGCGGCTACGGACGCGTGGTGCGCGGCGCGGACGGCACGGTGGAGCGTGTCGTGGAGACCAAGCGGGAGGGTGACGCGAGCCCGGAGGAGCTGGAGATCGGAGAGGTGAACACGGGGATCTTCGCCTTCGACGCGGGCGCGCTACGGGCCGCGTTGCCACGCTTGAGCAGCGAGAACGCCCAGGGCGAGCGCTACCTGCCGCAGGTGCTCGACATCCTCAGGGCCGACGGGCAGCTGGTGACGGCGCATGTGCTCCAGGACGAGAGCCTCGTGCTCGGGGTCAACGACCGGCTGGCCCTGGCGAACGTGCGCAAGCTCGCGCAGCGGGCGATCCACGAGCGGCACATGCGCGCCGGGGTGGACATCCTCGACCCGGATGCGACGGTGATCGAGGTCGATGTGGAGATCGGGCAGGACACGAGGATCGAGCCGGGTACGACGATCAGAGGGAGCACGAAGATCGGCAGAGATTGCGTGGTGAGGTGCTCATATCTCGTCGATTGCGAGCTCGAGGATGGCGTGAGCGTCGGTCCGTTTGCCTACCTGCGTCCCGGAGCGATCCTGCGCAAGGGCGCGAAGGCGGGGACCTTCGTGGAGATCAAGAACTCCGACATCGGCGCCGGCGCGAAGGTCCCGCACCTGTCCTACATCGGCGACGCGGACGTCGGCGAGGGGACGAACCTCGGCGCGAGCACGATCACCGCCAACTACGACGGTCAAAACAAGCACCGCACGACGATCGGCAAGCACGTCCGCTCGAGCGTGCACGTGTCGTTCGTGGCGCCGGTGACGGTCGGCGATGGGTCCTACACCGGCGCCGGCTCGGTGATCCACGAGGACGTTCCGCCGGGTGCGCTGGGCATCGCCCGCGCGCGCCAGACCAACAAGCAGGGCTATGCGCAACGGCGCGAGGCAGAACGACCCGACGTGCAGCGACCCAGCAACGCAGAGCGGCCCCAGGGCGAATCTCTAAACTCCGGGGAGAGATGAGCGGCGCGATGGACACGAGCTCCCAGTCCTCGCCGACGAGCCTACCGTTCGACTACAACAAGCGGCTGATGTTGTTCAGCGGGCGCGCCAACCCGCAGCTGGCCGCGGATATCGCAACGAAGCTGAACGTCGACATGGGGCCCGTGACGCTGAAGACGTTCTCCAACGGCGAGGTGTACTGCCGCTATGAGGACTCCATCAGGGGCGCCGACGTGTTCATCGTGCAGCCCACCTGCGGCAATCCGCAGACGGGGGTGACGGCGAACGACTCGCTGATGGAGCTGCTGTTCATGATCGACGCCGCGGTCGGCGCCTCGGCGCACCGCGTGATCGCCGTGACGCCGTGGTTCGGCTATTCCCGCCAGGACAAGAAGTCCGCGCCGCGTGAGCCGATCTCGGCCCGGCTGGTCGCCAGGATGCTCGAGGCGGCGGGAGCCGACCGGGTGCTGACGATGGACCTGCACGCCGGACAGATCCAGGGCTTCTTCCAGAAGCCGGTGGATCACATGACCGCGCTGTTCATGCTCACGCAGTACTTCGACGACCTCGGGCTCTCGGACCTGGTGGTCGTGGCGCCGGACGCGGGCAGGGTCAAGCTGAACAAGAAGTTCGCCTCGAAGATCGGCGCTGAGCTGGCGATCCTCGACAAGGAGCGCCCGGCTCAGCAGGTCGCGGAGATCGGCTATGTGATCGGTGATGTGAAGGGCAGGACGGCGGTGATCGTCGACGACATGATCGACACCGCGGGGACGCTGAAGGCGGCGGCGCGGACTGTGCTCGAGGAGGGCGCCTCATGCGTGTATGCGGCGGCCACGCATGGCGTGTTCTCCGGTGCCGCATTCGAGAACCTCGCGGAGTCGGGGTTGAAGGAGATCGTCGTCACGGACACCATCCCGGTGCGCGCGGGGCGTCCCGAGAACATCCGCGTGCTGCCGTGCGCGGAGCTCTTGACGGACTCGATCCGGCGCATCTTCACCGACGACTCGGTGAGCGAAGTGTTCGGCGGCGAGAACCAGCTGTTCTGAAACGCATCGTGCTCATCGCGGTGGGCGTGATCCTGTTTCTCGGGATCAGTGGCTTGCTGGCCAGGTTCCTCTCGGCGGAGGGCGTCGAACGCGAAGACATCTTCGCTGTGCTGCAGGCGCAGGCGGCCGGGAATCTGCAGGCCATGCTCGATCGCCAGGCCGGCTGCCGCGCCAGCCCGTCGTGCGTCCAGACGACGCGCGCGAATGCGCTGACGCTGCGCCGAACGGGAGCGGTGAAGATCCTGACGCTGACGTCCGCGACGGCCTACAGCCTGACGGGCGCCACCGGGAAGACCAGGGTGGCGTGGACGGTGATCGGCAAAACGCCGGTCGTGCAATGCGTGCGGGTGCGGCGCACGGGAAACTTCTTGAAGGGCATCACGGTCACGCTCGTATCGATCAGCCCACCGATCCCCAATGAAGGTGATTGCTAGACGCAGATCTCAGGCGAGTGACGATCTCAGGCGTAGGAGATTGCTAGAGTCACGCTCCGATCATGGCCGAGACGAGGAGCACCAAGCTGGATGTGAGCAGCCGCGCGGCGGGCGGCTCGCGCGCGGTGCGGCGCCTGCGCCGCAGCGGCCGCGTGCCCGGAGTGCTCTACGGCGGTGACGGAGACTCGGTGAGCTTCGACGCCGATGCGCGCGAGTTGCGGCTCGCCCTCGCCCGCTCGGGCGCGGTGCTCGATCTGAGCGTCGACGGCGCGAAGGCGACCCCGGTCGTGTTGAAGGAAACTCAGCGCGATCCCGTGCGCGGCGAAACCGTGCACGTCGATCTGCTGAGAGTGCGCCTGGACCAGGCGATCCATGCGGTCGTGCTGCTCGAGCTGACGGGCACCGAGGACGCCCCCGGTGTGAAGGAGGGTGGCGTGCTCGAGCAGCCCACGCGCGAGCTGAACGTGGAGGCGCTGCCGACCGCGATCCCGGAGTCGATCGTGCACGACGTCGGCGAGATGCAGATCGGCGATCACATCGGGCTGGCCGACGTGAGCATTCCGGAGGGCGTAACGCTCCTGGACGACCTCGAGGAGACGGTCGTCGCGACGCTCTCTCCGCCCCGGCTGCAGGCCGAGGTGGAGGAGGAAATCGAAGCCGAGACGGAGCTCGTCGGCGAGGGCGAGGAGTCGGGCGAGGCCGCGGAGGGCGCCGGCGGCGAGGACTCCTCCGGCGGGGAGTAGCTCCTGCGACGCCCGTTCGGCGGTGGCGGGGGCGGAGCTGTCGAGTGGCTGATCGTCGGGCTCGGCAATCCCGGCAGCAAGTACGACGGGACACCCCACAACGCCGGGTTCGCGGTGATCGACGCGCTCGCGCGGCGCTGGGAGTTGGGACGGCCCAAGGAGCGCTTCCGGGGACGCCTCGTCGAAGGACGCGCGGCTGCGCTGCCTGCCGAGCAGCGCCCCCCGCGTGTCGCGCTGCTGTGGCCACAGACGTTCATGAACGACGCCGGGCGCTCGGTCGGGCCCGCGCGCGGTTCCTTCAAGCTCCCGCTGGAGCGGGTGCTGGTGGTGCACGATGAGCTCGACCTGCCGTTCGGCGAGATTCGCACGCGCCTGGGCGGCGGGCTGGCCGGGCACAACGGTCTGAAGTCGCTCGCGCGGGAGCTGGGCTCTACGGAGTTCATGCGCGTCAGGGTCGGCGTGGGCCGCCCGAGCAGCACCGACCCGGAGATCGTCACGGGATTCGTGCTGGGACGCTGGCGCCAGGCACAGGACGAGGTCGCCGAGCTGATCGAGCATGGCGTGGCGGCGGTCGAGCGGGTGCTCGCGGAAGAGCCTGAGTAGAAGATGGCGCTGCGGTCGCTGCTGGGCCTGATCGAGGAAGATGCATCCGCACAGCGACTGGCGCGGGAGGGCGGCCACGCGTTCGTCTCGGCAACGCTGCGGCCATACGCGATCGCGGCCCTGGCCGACATCGTCCCGGCTGAACGGGCGCGCCCGACGCTCGTGATCGTCGGCGACGATCGCGCGGCGCGCGACATGGCGGCGGACCTGCGTGCCTGGCTGGCGCCGCGTCGGGTTCGCTACTACCCCTCACGGGGCGTGGCGTATGAGTCGCATCTGACGCCGCCG
The DNA here is from genome assembly GCA_963822625.1 of uncultured Solirubrobacterales bacterium. Taxonomy (GTDB): domain Bacteria; phylum Actinomycetota; class Thermoleophilia; order Solirubrobacterales; family Solirubrobacteraceae; genus Palsa-744. The sequence goes on from CAWGIH010000005.1 coordinate 115,135, forward strand.
GCGCACCTGGTGGGCCTGCGCGTCGCGGCGCTCGACGCGCTACTAGCCGGCACCGTCGAGACTCGATCCGGCGAGGTGGGGTCCGCAGACGCTGGATCCGCGGGCGAGCCCCCTGTCGTCGTGGTCAGCGCGGTGGCGCTGTCGGAGAAGGTGCCCGACCCGGCGCTGCGCCCACACTCCTTCACGCTGCGCAGGGGCGAGCTGCTCGACCTGGACGAGTGCGCCGCCGAGCTGGTCGCGGCGGGCTACGAACGCGTCGAGCAGGTGCAGGAGCGCGGGCAGTTCGCGCTGCGCGGCGGGCTGCTGGACGTCTTCCCGGCGACCGAGGAGCGCGCGGTGAGGGTTGACATGTTCGACGTGGAGATCGAGTCGCTGCGCTGGTTCTCGACGTTCACGCAGCGCTCGCTGGGGGATGTCGAGGAGGTCGAGATCGCGCCCGCGGCTGAGCTCGCGGCTGAGCACCGGGAGCTGGCCGAGATCGCGGCGCTCGAGGACCAGGCGAACCGACCGGATATCGCCGAGCTACTGCCGGTCGAGCGCTTCGGCGCGCTGCTAGACCTGCTCGGCGGGGACACCGAGCTGCTGGTTGCCGCCGAGGAGGAGCTCGCACCCGCGCTGAGCGACCACTGGACCGATGTCTGCGCGGCGTTCAAAGACGAGGACGCCCATCACCTGTATGTGAGTCCCGAGCAGATCGAAGCGGTGTTGCGCCAGCGCGCGCGGATCTGGCTGTCGTCGATCTCCGGTGGCCAGGAGATCGAGCTGCGCGCGCAGACCGCGGACACCGCCGCGCGCTCGCTGGGCGACGCCGAGCCGGAGCTCGAGAAGCTGGTGCGCTCGGGCTACCGCACGGTCGTGACCTTTCCTCAGCGCGGCGAGGGTGAGCGGGCGGCGTACAACCTGGGACGCTTGCAGGCGACGTGGCTCGGCGAGGGCGTGGCGGTGGACGTCGGCCACCAGGCGATGGAGCCCTCGCTGCGCTTTGCGGCGGCATCGCTGCGCGAGGGCTTCATCGCGCCGGGGCTGAAGCTGGCGGTCTTCCCCGAGCACCGCCTGCTGCGCCGCCGGCGAGCCGAGCGCGGACGGGGTCCCGGAGGAGGACTGGACGGCCAACGTGGCGGTCAGGGTGGCGCCCGCAGAGGTGCACTGCGCTCGTTCACGGAGCTGCGCACGGGCGACATCGTCGTGCACGAGGACCACGGCGTGGCCCGCTTCGCCGGCTTTGAGACGCGCACCGTCGCGGATGTCACGCGCGACTACCTGTACCTGGAATACCAGGGGGACGACCGGGTGTTCGTGCCGACCGAGCAGCTGGCGAAGATCTCGCGCTACGTCGGGGGCGGTGGTGAGCATCCGCCGCTGTCAAAGCTCGGGGGCACGCGCTGGGAGACGATGAAGGCGCGCGCGCGGCGCGCGGCGCAGGAGCTGGCGGGCGAGTTGCTCAGCCTGTATGCCGAGCGCCGCCGGCGAATGGGGCACGCGTTCGAGCCGGACTCCGATTGGCAGCGCGAGTTCGAGGAGCGCTTTCCCTTCACCGAGACGCCCGACCAGCGCGAGGCGATCGAGCTCGTCAAGGCCGACATGGAAGCGCCACAGCCGATGGATCGGCTGATCTGCGGCGACGTCGGCTACGGCAAGACCGAGGTGGCGCTGCGCGCCGCGTTCAAGGCGGCCAACGACGGCAAGCAGGTGCTGATGTTGGTGCCCACGACGATCCTCGCGCAGCAGCACTACGGCACCTTCTCCGAGCGCCTCGCGGACTATCCGTTCACGCTCGAGCACGTCTCTCGGTTTCGCTCGGCGGCCGAGCAAAAGGCGGCGATCAAGGGCTTCGCCGAGGGTCGCGTCGACATCTTGATCGGCACCCACCGGGTGCTCTCGCGCGACGTGCGCGCAAAGGACCTGGGGCTGTTGATCCTCGACGAGGAGCAGCGCTTCGGCGTCAAGCAGAAGGAGCTGTTGCGTCAACTCAAGCTGAAGGTCGACGTGATCTCGATGTCCGCTACGCCGATCCCGCGCACGCTGCAGATGTCGCTGGCGGGACTGCGCAACATCTCGGTGATCGAGACGCCGCCCGAGGGTCGCCGGCCCGTGAAGACGTATGTCGGTGAGTACGAGGAGGAGCTCGTCAAGCGCGCGATCGAGCGCGAGCGCGAGCGCGACGGGCAGGCATTCTTCCTGCACAACCGCGTCGAGAGCATCGAGCAGACGGCCGAGCGGTTGCGCGCGATGTGCCCCGGCGTGAAGTTCGCCGTCGCCCACGGCCAGATGGGCGAGGGCGAGCTCGAGGAGGTGATGATGGACTACCTGCGCGGCGGCGCCGACGTGCTGGTGTGCACGTCGATCATCGAGTCGGGGATCGATATCCCGCAAGCGAACACGCTGATCGTGGAGCACGCGGACGCGTTCGGGCTGGCCCAGCTCTACCAGATCCGCGGACGGGTGGGACGCAGCCGCGAGCGTGCCTATGCGTATCTGCTGTACGACTCGGCGGCCGCGCTCACGCCGGAAGCCGCCCAACGGCTCTCGGCGCTGTCTGACTACACCGAGCTGGGGTCGGGCTTCAAGATCGCGATGCGCGACCTCGAGATCCGCGGCGCCGGCAACCTGCTCGGCGACGAGCAGTCCGGACACGTGGCGGCACTGGGGTTCGAGCTGTACATGCAGATGCTCGACGAAGCGGTCCGCGATTCAGATCCATCCCCCGGGGAGGGCGACGCGACCGCGGGCGCCGAGCCGGCGGAGCCCGTGCGTCTCGACGTGAACGTCGACGCTTATATCCCCGCCGATTATGTCCCCTATGAGCAGGCCAAGATCGACGTGCACCGCCGCGTGGCAAGCGCGTTCGAGGTGGCCGATGTGGAGCGGCTGCGCGAGGAGCTCGAGGATCGTTTCGGCCCGGTGCCGGAGCCGCTGGGCAACCTGCTGGCTTTGCAGCGAGCGCGCATCAAGTTCGGCCAGGCGGGTGTGCGGACGGTCAGCTTCCGGGGAGATCGTCTGGCGGTGACGCCGGTCGAGCTCGACTCCGTACGCGCCAAGCGCCTGCGCCAGGAGCTACCCGAGGCGCTGTACGAATCGGGGCGCTCGCAGGTCTCGGTGCGAGTTCCCAAGGAGGGCAAGGAGCGCTTCCCGACCGTCGTCAGGGCGGCCGACGTGCTGCTGGCGATCAGTCGCGAGGCCGCCTGAGGGCAGGCGGAGAATCGGCGGCAGGGGCGTCGCGCGGTTCGGCGGGAGGCGTCTTGAGGAGATCCTTAAGCACGAGTTGTGAAGTTCCGCTAGAGTGCCCGCGTCGTGTTCAAGGCACTCCGCTTCATATCGGCGCTAGGCGCCGTTTTCTTTGCCTCGCTCGCCATTTCGGCGTGCGGCGGAGGCATCCCCGGTAACGCGGTGGTGCAGGTCGGCGGCAACTCGATCACCAAAACCACGTTCGAGCACTGGTTGTCGGTTGCGGCATCTTCGAGCGCGACGACCCCCACCGCCAAAACGGCCAAGCCGGTCGTTCCTGATCCCCCCGCCTACACGAACTGCATCGCGCATCTGGAAGCGACGGCTCCAAAACCCGCCAAGGGCCAGGCAAAGCCGACCGCGGCACAGCTGAAGTCACAGTGCGAACAGCAGTACACGTCGCTGAAGCAAGAGGTGCTTGGTTTCTTGATCTCCTCAGAGTGGGTGATCGGCGAAGGCTCTCACCTGGGAGTGACGGTCTCCGACAAAGAAGTCAAGAAAGAATTCGAAAAAATCAAGACCCAGCAGTTTCCCAAGACGGCGGAATTTGAAAAATTCCTCGCGACCTCTGGTCAGTCCGTCTCGGATCTGCTGCTGCGCGTGAAGCTGAACATGCTCTCCTCGAAAATCCAGAAGAAGATCGCGCAAGGTAAAGGCTCGCCCAGTAAGGCCGAAATCGCCAAGTACTACAAAGAAAACCAGTCGCGCTTCGGTACGCCGGAAAAGCGCAGCGTTGAGATCATCCTCACCAAGACTGAAGCTGCTGCTAAGAGCGCTAAGGCGGAAGTGCAGTCGGGCAAGAGCTTCGCGAGCGTGGCCAAGAGCAAGTCGATCGACCCGACGAGCAAGGCCAAAGGCGGCCTGCTGCCCGAAGTGACCAAGGGCGAGGAGGAGGCGGCGCTGGACACCGCGATCTTCGCCGCCGGCAAGGACGTCCTCAGCGGTCCCGTGAAGACTCCGTTTGGCTATTACGTCTTCGAGGTGAAGGGCAATACGCCCGGCACCAAGCAGACGTTGGCGCAGTCGGAAGCGTCGATCAAGCAGCAGTTGACCGCCACCAAGCAGCAGACGGCGCTGAGCAAGTTCGTCAAGGAATTCAAAAAAACGTGGACCGCGAAGACGGATTGCCGAGCGGAATACGTGGTGATGGACTGCAAGCAGTACAAAGCGCCCAAGACGCCGGCGGGGCTCTCCACTACGGGTGGTGGACGGCGACGCCGCAGACGAGCACGCCGCCACAGGCCACCATAAGGTACCCGTCACGCCCACCAAAAAATAGGTCGGATGGGATCGGGTACGTGCCGGTGAAGCGGACTCGTCGGATTCCCCAGCGGACTCGCAGGATCCTCCAGGGCGACGGAGCACTCGGATGAGCCAGATCGAGCGCGTCCACGCTCGTCAGATCCTCGACAGCCGAGGCAACCCGACGGTCGAGGTCGAGGTCGGGCTGCGCTCCGGCGCGCACGGCCACGCGGCGGTCCCCTCAGGGGCCTCGACTGGTGAGTTCGAGGCAAAGGAGCTGCGCGACGGCGGTGAGCGCTGGCAGGGCAAGGGCGTGACACGTGCCGTGGCGAACGCCAACGGCGAGATCGCCGCGGCGGTCGACGGGTCTCGACGCATCCGATCAACGGCGGTCTCGACGAGGCGCTGATCGAGCTCGACGGCACGCCGGACAAGTCCAGGCTCGGCGCCAACGCGATCCTCGGTGTGTCGTTGGCGGCGGCGCATGCGCAGGCAGCCGAGGAGGGCCTGGCGCTGTGGCGCTATCTGGGCGGCGAGTCGGCACGAGTCCTGCCGGTGCCGATGATGAACGTGCTCAACGGTGGGGCGCACGCCGACAACAAGGTGGACTTCCAGGAGTTCATGGTGGTGCCGTGCGGCGCCGCGAGCTTCGCCGCGGGACTGCGTATGGGCACCGAGGTGTTCCATGCCCTGAAGGGCACGCTGCGCGAGCGGGGGCTGGGCACCACCGTTGGCGATGAGGGCGGCTTTGCTCCCGATCTGGACTCCAATGAGGATGCGCTGCGGATGTTGCTCGCGGCCATCCAGGCCGCCGGATATCAGCCAGGGGCCGACGTGGCGATCGCCTTGGATCCCGCGACCAGCGAGCTCTTCCACGATGGTCGCTATGTGCTCGAGCACGAGGGCCGCACGCTCAGCGCGGCCGAGTTGGCCGACTACTGGGCCGAGCTGGCGGCGCGCTATCCGATCGTCTCGATCGAGGACGGGATGGATCAGGAGGACTGGGATGGGTGGAAGGCCCTCACCGAGCGCTTGGGGAGCTCTGTGCAGCTGGTGGGAGATGATTTGTTCGTCACCAACACTGAGCGCTTGAGCCGGGGTATCGAGCTCGGAGTGGGAAATTCGATCCTGATCAAGGTCAACCAGATCGGCACCCTGACGGAGACCCTGGCCGCGGTCGCGATGGCGCGCGAGGCTGGATATACCGCCGTGATGAGCCATCGCTCGGGCGAGACCGAGGACGTGACGATCGCCGACCTGGCCGTCGCCACTGGTTGCGGACAGATCAAGACCGGAGCGCCGTCGCGTTCGGACCGGGTGGCGAAGTACAACCAGTTGCTGCGGATCGAGGAGCAGCTGGGAGCGAGACGCCGAGTTCCCCGGGCGCTCGGTCTTTCGTCGCTGAGCCGCGGCGCGATAGCCCCTGGTCGCTCCCGATTGACGCTTCCAATGCAGGGATCGGGCGGTCCGGCGCGAATGCGAGAGGATGTCCTCCGCTTCCGCCTCGGCTGGCCGCGCCGCTAGCCGCCGCTCTCCGGGGAATCGCGCCGCTACCCGTCGCTCTCCGGCACGCCCCGTCACACGCCCCGCTCCCGCGCGCGTGCGCTGGGATCGGTTGGGCCGCGTGGCGATGCTGGGCGTGCTCGTAGTTCTCGCTTACCTGTATCTGAGCGCCGGAGTTCATCTGCTGAGCACGTGGCGCGAGGCGCGCGGTGTCAGGGCGAAAGTGACGGCGATGGAGCGCGAACACGAGCTGCTTCAGCGCGAGCACGAATCGCTGGGCAGGCCGGGGACGATTGAAGCGCAGGCACGACGCCTGGGCATGATGAAACACGGCGAGCAGCCGTACATCATCAGCAACTTGCCCAACGATTAGCCGCTGGCCGCGAGTTGCTTACCGCCGGGGCGCTAACCTCGGCGCCGTGTCCTTCGAGAACGCGATCTACCAGTGGCAGCAGGGCGAGCGACGGCTGCAAGCCGCGCCGGCGCGGCGCGGGACCCAGCTGGAGCGTGTCACCGAAACGTTGGTCGCGGAGCTGCGCCGGCGCCTAGGCGGGCGCTTCAGCGCGCAGGAGCTCGTGGAGCTCTACGAAGGCGGCACCGCATGGTGCTTGCAGGCGGCGATGAAGGTTGCTCCGGAGGATCCATGGGCATGGGACTCCGCGATCGTCGTCGATGCCGCATTCGGCAGATACCTGCGCGAGGCCACCGACTACGCCGGCGGCCGCCGGGAGGTCAACGCCTAGTCGTCGCTGCTGGTGACCGTGCGGCGGATGACGATCCGGTCTTCCTCGACGAGCACCTCGACGGGACGGTGCCCGGCCCAGTGCTCGGCGTAGATCGGGTTATCCTGCACGGCGGGATCGAGCCACAGGCCGTAGCCCTCCTCGCCATGATCAAAGGTGCCTTCGAGCGGGCCGACGTTGCTGCGCGCCGTGCGACGATTGCGAGTACCACGCCGGCTGCGACGGCGGCGGGGCGCGTCGCTCTCTGCTCCGTTCTCGCTCTCCTCTTCGTCCTCGTCCTGCTCCGGCGGCGCTTCAGCCTTGATGCGCTCGGCCTCGAGCTCGGCCGCCTCGAGCTCAGCGGCGATCAGCGCGTCGTCCGCGGCACGGAGGTCGATCTCCTCGAAGTCCGTGACCGCGCCCCCAGCGGCGTCCTCGTCGCCGACGAGCTCGTTCTGGCCCTTGAACAGCTCGATGTCCTGCACGCTGACTTCGAGCTGGTGGGCGACCCACGCGTCGGTACGGCCTTGCCGTACCCAGACACGGATCTGATTCAAATGTGGGCGCAATGATCTACGAGCCATGGACGGTCCGGGAGACTAGCGCATAGCGATCCTCGGCACGTCGGTATCGCTTCGCAGCACGTCCGTATGTGTCGGGATCGCTTTCTCCCGGTCCTCAGACTATGCTTCGGCCCATCGGCTGTGGGGGCAAGCGAGCCGGTTGCCTGTAGGCAAACGAGGAAGGTGCACCGAATGCTGGTCCTGACCCGCAAGTCCAACCAGAGCATCATGATCGGAGACGACGTAGAGGTGTCGGTTCTCTCGGTGATGGGCGACAAGGTGCGTATCGGTATCCAGGCTCCGCAAGAGGTTCCCGTGTTTCGCACCGAGATCTACCTGGAGATTCATCGTGAGGATCAAGAGGGCGCCGCGCAGCAGGATGCTCGCGGCGAGGTGAACGAGGCTCTGCGCGAGCTGGGCGACGGCTAGCCGAGCAGCAGGTACAGCGTGCGGAACATGACCACGGTGACGATCACCGCGGTCGCGATCAGCGCGAGGACGAGCAGGACGAAGCGCATCGAGCCGCGCCGCTGACGGCGCTGCACCTCTCGCTTGAGCGCGCGCTGCTCGGTCGTGTGACGCAGCGAAGCGCGCCGACGACGCTCGAGCGAGATCTCTTTGACGAACGCCCGCTCGAGCTCGCCAAGGCTCTGGCGCATCCTCACGAGGTTGTCTTGGCGCGCTCGTAGACGGCGACGAAGCGCAGGTAGTTCTCGGCGATCTTGCGCGCGCCGGCCGCGCGGTCGATCTTGCCGTCGACGTAGGCCTTCAGCGGCTCCCACCAGATCGAGCGCCCGATCGCGAATCCCACGAAGCCATCCACCGGGGCTGCCTGTGTGAGCCAGTGGTCGACCTTCGCGTCATCGGCGCCGCGACCGAGGACAACGCACACGACGCCGTCACGGCCGCCCTTGCGCGCCTGGGCGACGAGCATCTCGCAGTCGGAGCGCTCATCGACGCCCTCGATCTTCCAGATGTCGACCTCGATCTTCGCGTCTTGGATATCGGCGATCGCGCGGCGCATCAGCTCCGGTCGCAGCTCGGCGTCATAGCGTTCCGGGTCGCCGTCCACGGCCTGCAACTGAGCCTCCTCAGCGGGTACGAGCAGCTCGAACAGAAACTTGCGCTCGTGTGCTCCCAGCCAAGCCGACAGCTGCTTCAGCTTGTCCAGTTGCTCGCTGTTTTCGGCCGCGTCGCCGTCGGGGTTGTAGCGGACGAGCACCTTGGTGAAATCCGGATCGAAGCTCTCGATGTGCTTCGGAAACTCCTCGCCGTACTGGAAGTCGAACATGTTCTGCCCCGAGCGCTCGGCGGGCATTGCCAGCTTCAGCCCCTGCGCGCGCGCTTCCTCGGGCACGCTGCCGCCGAATTGCTCGTCGACGAGTACGCCGGTGATCGACCCATCGGCGCCGGCGCTCACCGCCTGCTGAAGGCCCTCGAAGATCAGGTGCTTGGCGTCGGCGATCATCGCCGTCTGCTCGGGGTCGGGATCGCCCTCGATGCCGAAGAACTTCTTTTGGAATGACCCGCGGTGGTCGAACGCGAGAATGTAGAGCGGTTGGTCGTAGCCTGGTTTCATCGCTTGAGTATTCCAAAGGCGTGCAGGGCGAGGAGGGGAGGTCCTTAGAATGCAGGAGAGATGTCCTCTGGAGCCGATCTGTTCGTGGTGTGCAAGCAGTGCGGATCGGAGGTCAGCCCGTACATCACGGAGTGTCCCTACTGTGGCCATCGGCTGCGCCGGCGTGCGCCCGATCTGCCGCGCGAGAAGGCCGGGGGATCGTTGCGAGGCTTGGGGCGCTTGCGCCTGTTGCGCAGGCACAAGACCAGTCCGTCCGGCTCCACGCCCGGACTCCTGCGCCCGCGCGTGCGCCCAGCCCATCGTGCGGCCGGCACGCGTGGAGTCGACACGCGCGCGGGCACGCCGCCCTACGCCACGATCGGGCTCGTGGCGATCAGCTGCGCGGCTTGGGTCGCCTTCCACGCCAGGCCCGAGCTCTATTTCCACGTGGCGATCGTGGGTCCGATCGATGGCCAATGGTGGAAGCTCTTCACGAGCGAGTTCGCCTACATGTATGGCCTGTACGCATTCGTGGCGATCGTCACGATCGCCATCTTCGGCTGGCTGCTCGAGCTCCGGCATGGTCCGGTCGTCGTGCTCGCGCTGTTCTTCGCCGCCGGTGCGGCGGGGGCGCTGGTGGCGAGCGCCGCCTATTCGGTCCCGCTCGTCAGTGGCGGCAATGGCGCGGCGCTCGCCCTGCTGGCGGCCTGGGCGGCCCCCGATCTGAGGGCGGCTCGCCCGGTGCTTACTACGAGGGCGATCTCCTCGGTGCCGCGGCGATCGCCGCGCTCCTGCTCGCGCTGCCGTTCGCGTTGGCGTTCTCTGAGGTGAGCTGGCTGGCAGGCGTAACGGGCGGGGTGCTCGGGCTGGCGCTGGGTCTCGGCATGCACCGCATCGGCGCTCAGGAGCCCTAACGCACGCCGCGCGACGCTCGTATGATGCAGGCCAACGGAAACCGCCGACAGAAGAGGAGTAGCGACGATGGAGATCCGCTTCCTTGGCCAATCGGCCTTTGAGCTCAGCGACGGGACGACGACGGTGCTCATCGATCCGTTCCTCACCGGCAACCCGAAGGCGGCGGCTACGGCCGATCAGGTGAATGCGGACGCGATCCTGCTCACGCACGGTCACGCCGACCACATCGGAGACACGGTGGCGATTGCCAAGCGCACCGGCGCCGAGGTCGTGGCGATCGTGGAGATCGCCAACGAGCTCTCCGCGGAGGGCCTGGAGAAGGTCCATGATCCCAACCTCGGGGGAACCGTGAAGTTCGCTTGGGGCTCGGTGAAGCTGGTACCCGCTTGGCACACCTCGACCACTCCGAAGGGTGCCGTCAACACCCCGGCCGGGCTGATCGTGAACTTCGCCGGGAAGACCATCTATCACCTGGGCGATACGGATCTGTTCTCGGACATGGAGCTGATCTCCAGCCGCGCGGGCGAGATCGATGTCGCGCTCGTGTGCATTGGCGGTCACTACACGATGGACCGCTTCGACGCGGTGCAGGCGGCGAAGTTGATCGGCGCGCGCGAGGTGATCCCCTGCCACTACGACACGTTCCCGCCGATCGAGACCGACGTGCAGGCGTTCAAGACCGATGTCGAGGCCGACACCTCCTCGCAGGTCGTCGTGCTCGCACCGGGGGAGAGCCACTCGCCATGACGATTCGCGCGGTGTGCCGGAGGCGGCCATGACGATGACCAACGCCGTCGTGCTGATCGAGGCCGAGCGCGATGCGCTCTCGAGCCTGGGGGGCGCGCTGGCGGATGTGGAGGGCGTAGCGGAGGCCTATTCGGTCACGGGCGAGTGGGATTTTGTCGCGATCGTGCGCGTTGCCGACCACGAGCAGCTGGCCGATGTGGTGACCGCCGAGATCGGCGGCCTCGCGGGTGTGACGCGCACCCAGACGATGGTCGCCTTCGCCGCTTTCTCGCGCCACGACCTCGAGTCGCTGTTCTCGATTGGGGAATAGGCGCCCTGAATTAGACTGCGTCGCTGATGGCGAGGATACCCCTCAGGCCGCAGTACGGGCCGACGCTCGGTCGGCTGCTCGCGCCCCGTTGGCACGCGGCGCCGAGGGCGGGGCGCGGAGTGGTGATCGCGGCCGCTGTGGGGCTCGTGGCGCTCGCCATCGGCGCTTTCCTCACGCTCGAGCCCGCCAGGATCGCTCACGGCGGCGCGGCGCCATTTCACTTCAGCTACCGGGGTCTCTACCGGACGGCTCCGGCGTCCGGCCAGTTGGTGCGGATCGAGCGTCGTGCGCATGGGCGGCTGGAGGACTCCTTCGCGGTTGCCCCCCTGCGACTGCCCCCCTACTCCGGCGCTCTGAGCGCTGAGCTGCCGCTGTACGCGAGCGGCTACATCGAGGGCTTGAGCAGGAAATACAGCGACTTCGTGTTGCGCGGCGAGGGCAAGACCAGGGTCAATACGGTCCCCGCTTACAACGTGCTCTACACGGCGATGATCGAAGGGCGCGAGCTGTACGGCCGCGATGTGCTGCTGCTGGCCGAACGGCAGGGGGTGCGCGACGGGGTGGTGATCGAGATGCTGTCGTCGCCGAGTGCGAGCTCGAAGCTCACCTCGCCGCTCGAAGTGGCGAGCGCCGGCGTACTGGAAAAGCCGTTGAGGACCTTTACGCTCGACTAGCTGCCGCCGCTTGGGCTGCTTGCGCCGGCGTCGAGACGGGTTAGGGCTCCTCTCGCGGTGGAGCTGTGTCAATCGCGCGTTCCTTATAGCTGGCAACGCGCAGCCTGTGGTGCGCGCCGAGTTCGAGGACGAGCTTGACTTCGTAATTGAGATTTTCCGAATAGGGGTGCCCGTGCCCGAGCAGATGGCCCTGCGCGGTGTCGTAATAAAGCGTGCGGGTGTTTGTATACGCTTCGGTGGAGACTGCGAACTGCTCATGTGGGTGACGGCGCTTCGCTCTCGCCTGGATCACCGCCTCGGCCCGGGCTTGCGCGTGTTCCTCATCGTGCCCGGAGCCAAATTCCGGGAGCGTAGGCGGGGAATTCGGTTCCAACCTCCGCGCCACGTGGCGCTGCGCTCCGCATCCGATCAAGAGCACGCAGAAGACGACCGACAGCAAATAGACGCTACGACGCACGGTGCGGATCGTAGAACAGCAACAGCGGTGACACGCGTGCTGTGGCGGGCCGCGACACCCGAGCAAGCTCCAGTGGCTAACCAACTCAACGTCGGCGTCGCAGATAGACACGAATCGTGAATCCGACGACACACACCACACCCGTGAAGACCCACGCAACCCAGGTCTTGTGACCGTTGTGGTCGCGCAGCAGCCCACCCATCACGACCGTCCTCGCCATCGAGTGCAGATACAACACGGGGTCTTCTCTCTCCGCCGGTACGCCTCAGCTACTCCGCCGCGCATGTGCCCAACCGCTTCGCTGGCACCGCAAGGACCTCATCGTTTGGATCTGCTGGCGACTGGTTTTCCCGCTGCCTTGACCGCCCGTCCGACAGCTTTGACGGCCTCGCCGCCCAGGTTGGCCGCTTGCTTGGCGGCTTTCTTCGCATCGCTGCCGGCATCCTTTGCTTTGTTGCGCTGGCGTGTAGCGGCAGCCTTTTTGGCGGCTTGCGAGCGCTCAGCCTTTGTTCGTTGCGGCATTTTCTTCTCCTGTCCAATTGGGTTGATGTGCTGCCTACCCGCTGCGATGCACAGCTCAACCTCGATATCAGGACCGAGCCACAGGGCTCCGTTGACGGATGCTTATCGGCGTCGCGGACGAGGGTCTCGCGGTGCGGAAGCTGCGCACCTCAGACAGAGCACGCTGTCGGGCCTAGCGCGTAGCCGTGCCCTCGCAATCGGGTCACCGCAGCAATCGCACGCTCCGTAGGTCCCCTCGTCGAGCTTCGCGAGCGCTCGCTCAGTTCGGGCAAGAGCGCTCTCGAGCGACTCTCCGACGCCGATATCGGTCAGCCGACTGATCGCCTCGACCGTTCCATCGCCAATGCGCTTGCCGAATCCCTGTGCGCTACCCAGCTCCGGGCGCCGTGCCAACGTCGCCACACGATGCTGTGTGCTATCTCGCCTGCCCTCGAGCTCCTCGCGTATCGCGAGGAGATCCAATCCTTCAGACAGAGAAGCCATCTCGAAGCTCTACCCGCTCCCGCGTGATCAGAACCCCACGGTGGCCACCACACGAGGGTTGCTGAGGCCATACGAACTCAGACGTCTCATTTGCCTGCTCGGGTGAACACGCTCGCTGGTCACAGAGTCTCGTGTCGTGCGCCTGTAAGGGTTAGCAAAGTCGTTCGATTCGGATGCCACTTGATGCCGATGCCATTTCTCGCCTGTATGAGGCCCACGCCGGGACGATGCTTGGTTTCTTCATGAGACGTACCTATGATCCGGAAGCTGCGGTGGATCTCCTCGCCGAGACATTCGCCCAGGCGTTTGAGGATCGCGGGCGGTTCCGGGGCTAGGGCCAGCAGGAGGAGCTTGCCTGGCTGTATGCGATCGGCAGGCATCGCGTGGCGGACTTCCACCGTCGCGGGCATGTGGAGCGGCGCGCGCTGGACCGTATGGGGTTTCAGAGGCGCCCGCTGAGCGAGGAGGAGTACGAGCGGGTGGAGGATCTCGCGGGCCTCGAGTCGATACGCCGCCACCTGGCGGTCGGGCTGGAACGGCTTGGGATCGATCAGCACGATGCGCTGCGGCTGCGGGTCATCGAGGAACGTCCCTATGGCGAGGTCGCGCAGATGCTCGGCGTCAGCGAGCAGACGGCGAGGGCGCGCGTCAGCCGCGCGCTGCGTGCGATGCGCGAGCTGCCCGGGCTATCGGCGGCAGTGGAACACGATGACTGACCCGAGCGCCGCCGATCCTCTGCCGCTGGATCTTCCGATCCTCGATGAGGTCGGCTTTGAGCTGGGGCGGATCTTTCGCCGCGAGGAGCAGGCGCTCGCGCCGGCGCGCCATCGTGGGCGCCCGCCGTGGAGACGGTCGGGCCTGCGTGTCGCGGTGGTGGCCGTGCTCGTGGCGCTCGTCGCGGTGGCGGTGGCGGTGGCCGCCGGTGGGCTGTTTGGTTCGCCCGTAGCGCCCGAAGAACACCTGACCCCGACCACCGGCTGGGGAGTACCGATCCGCTCGAGCGTGAGACTGATCCCGATCTCGGCGCCGGATCCGGCTGGGGGACTGCCGTGGGGAATCCGGATCATGCACACGACGCGGGGTCTCGGCTGCCTGCAGGTAGGGAGACTCGAGGGCGGCCAGCTTTGGGTCGATCGGGCAGGACGGGGCCTTTCACGACGACGGTCGACTGCACCAGCTGCCGACGGACATCTTTGAACCCGAGGACTGCACCAGTCTGGACGCACACGGACGCACCTTCATTGCGGCCGGCCGAGTCGCCGTGCCCGCGAGCGGCTACACCCCGGGATGCAACGGACCCGAAGGCAACAACGGTACCCAACCGGCACGTCAGCGGCCGTGTCCGGCTCAGGACGAGCGGGCGCTGTTCTATGGCGCGCTCGGACCGCACGCCAAGCGCATCGCGTACACGCTCGACGGCCGGACAGGTGAGCGTTCCCACAGTCGGACCCGACGGGGCATATCTGATCGTCACGCCTGCCCAGTCCAACGCCGACCCCAATGTGGGCGGCCCAGATTCCCCAAACGGGTCAAACATCCTCCCCCAGGGCGGGCTGGGACAGCCGATCAGGACGATCGAATACCGGAACGGCTATGTCTGCAACATCACCGCCAGCGGCGACCACGACACCCACGGCGAACCCTGCACGCCCCCTGGCTACGTGCCCGCGCCAATCGATACCTCCGCAGCGCAGGTCAGGACGCCTGTCAGGGCGCGGGTCCTCCTCGAGGGACGCGGACCGCGCAGAGGAGGCGTTGTCGAGGACGTTCAGATCAGCTTCACGGCCCGCGTGCCGATCCTGCGTTCCGGGGAGTACTACAGGGCGAGCATCGTCAACCCCTGCACAGGCGGCAGCGCCGAGGCCGAGCCGCCGAACGACATCACAGCCGGACATCGCGTCACGATCGTACTAAGCTCGGTTGGAGCGGCAGGCAAGCCCTGTGAAGGTGTGTACCGCGGAAGCGTTCGCCTCGTAGCCCAGCCCTTTTATTTCGACGAGCCACTGAGCCTTCCCAACTCGCCCAGGGCTCTTACCGTAGGCAACTTCTCCATTCGCGTGCCATGAGCGAAGCAATCCTCGGAATCCTGACGCGCAGAGCACGGCTTGGGAGCGCTTGCGTCCTCGTCACACTGGCTGCGATCGTGGGTGCTCTACCCAGCGCGGCGCTGGCCGCGCGACCGTCTGTTCCGGCGGTTTTCGCCGGCACGGCCCTGTGGGTCAGGGAAGTCCCCTCCGCAGCGAGCGGTCTGAGACTCGTTGAGGACGCGGCCGGCGCCGGCGTTCGGACCCTGTATGTCAAGGCCGCCGACGGCACCAGCCCGGAACCGCAATTCTCCTCGGCGCTCGTGAGCGAAATACGCTCGGCGGGCACGAACGTCTGCGCATGGACATTCATGTACGGCTCCGATCCCAGCGCCGAAGCGGCCGTCGCGGCGAGCGCCGTCAACGACGGCGCACAATGCCTCGTGATCGACGCCGAGGGGTCAGCCGACGTACCTAATCTCTACGGCGCCGCGCAGGTGTTCGTGCGCACGCTTCGCGCCCAGGTGGGCGCGAAGTTCCCGATCGGTCTGGCCGGCCAGGCAGAGGTCGCCGAGCATCCGAGCTTCCCCTACTCCGTGTTCCTGGGGCCGGGCGGCTTCAACGTAGTGCTGCCGTTGATCTACTGGCTGGACTTCGGCCAGAGCGTAGACGGAGCTTACGCCCAGACGATGGCGGCGAACGCGATCTACGGCCGGCCGATCCTGCCCGTGGGGCAACTTTACGACTCTCCTACATCCCCGGAACTCGAGCGCTTCCGGGCCCTCGCATCAGCATACGGCGCAGCGGGGATCAGCTTCTTCGACCTCGACGCCGCCCAGCCACAACAGCTGGCCGTGCTCAGCGCCCCGCTATCGAAACTCCCGCGACGTGCGCTCACCGCGCCGACGGTGCGCCCCGGCGCCGACGGCGATCAGATCGTCCAAGCCCAAGAGCTGCTGAACGCGACCGGCGCACACCTGCCGGTCGGTGGGTTCTACGGCACCCAGACAGCGCATGCCGTCGCATCCTTCCAAGTGCGCCACCACCTCAGAGCAGACGGAATCCTCAACCCCGCCACATGGAGAGCCTTGTTGTATTTCCGACCCCGCGAGCCCTCCTGGGCGAAGGGGCCACCAGACAGCGCACGGTGAGCAACGGAGATCGCCAACCGTCGAGGAGATCGTCCGCAGCTTGCGCTTCGGACGACAAGCAGCCCTGTGTCTCGACACCGGACAAGCGCCTGCTGGACGCCAAGAGCGAGTGTTCCCGGCATCGTGCCGAGCGGGCGTGAGCCCTGACGAGACGTCGAGCAAGCGACGCCTGCCCGAGTCATTGACGGGCACCTAGTCGACCGCGCCACTTCAAAATTGGTACGCAATTGGTACGCGCCCAGCTTCGTAAGCCGCCATCAGGGCACAAAAAAACCCTTCATTTCGAGGGCTTTCTTGAATAGCGGGGGCGGGATTCGAACCCGCGACCTTCGGGTTATGAGCCCGACGAGCTACCAGACTGCTCCACCCCGCGTCGCTTACTCAGCTCTCTCATAGTTCTAGCAGAAACCGTCCAATCAGACGCAATCGCCTTCCCTTTCCGCAAACGCCTTTCCCCTCCTTCCCTCTCGGATCCCCTTGGGCTTATCCGAGCAGGCTTGTTTGTCCCTGCTCGAGCTCCAACAGCAGTCGCTTGCGCTCCAGACCACCGCCGTACCCGGTGAGCGTTCCATCCGAGCCGATCACACGGTGGCAAGGGACGATCACGGCAATCGGGTTGCGTCCATTGGCAAGGCCCACCGCGCGGGCCGCTGAGGGTTGGCTGACGCGGCGTGCGATCTCGCCATAGCTGACCGTCTCACCGTAGGGGATCTCCTCCAGCGCATGCCAGACCTCGCGCTCGAATGGCGCTCCCGCGAGCGCCAGGGGAATGTCGAAGACAGTGCGCTCAGCGGCGAAATACTCATTTAATTGCTCCGTCACGGCGGCGAATGGAGCCGTCGAGGGCTCCCAGTTTGGGCCGATCGTTGCGGGCTTGCGACCGTCTTGCATGTACAGGCCGCGCAGGGCCTCTCCATCGCTGAGCAGCAACAGCTCGCCGATTGGACTGTCGACGGTCGTATAGATCAGCGTGGGAGAGGCTGTCGATCTCACGCCGCGAGCCTGCTTTGCGCGGGTGGATGCGCGGTGGCCTGCGCGGCTGGATGCAGCGAGGCCCACAGGTGCTGCACGGCATAAGCACGGTAGGGCCGCCAGCGCTCCGCAAGCCGCTCGGCGGCAGCGGGCCGGCCGTCTTCGCCCAATTGCTCGAGCGCATGACGGACGCCCAGATCGCCCGGCAGAAAGGCATCGGGGTCGCGCAGCGCACGCATCGCGATGTACTCGGTGGTCCACGGTCCGATGCCCGGCAGCGCGAGCAAGCTGCGGCGAGCCTCGGCGCGATCGCTCCCTCCATCGAGTGTCAGGTCTCCGTTTGCGAGCGCTGCGGCGAGGCCCAGCAGGGCACGCCGGCGCGCCGTCGGCATCGCGAGCGTTGCGGGGTCGGCATCGGCCAGGGCATCGGCCGAGGGGAAGACGTGGGTGACCGCTCCGATCGGACGGGCCAGTGGCTGTCCGTATGCGGCGAGCAGACGTCCGGCGAGCGTCCTCGCGCCGCCGATCGAGACCTGCTGACCGAGCACCGCGCGGATGGCGAGCTCGTGGCCGTCGACACTGCCAGGCACCCGGCGCCCCGGCGCGTCGCGCACGAGCCGCCCGAGCAACGCGTCCTCGCCGAGAGCCTCAACGACGCTGTGTGGATCGGAATCGAGATCGAGCAGCGCGCGTGAGCGTTGCATAGCCGTGGCGAGGTCGCGCAGATCCTGGAGCCAATAGCGCGCGTGCACGTACCCGTCGGCGGGGCGCAGCTCGAGGACGCCGCTGCCGTGCGGCAGGCGCAGGCTGCGCCGGTAAGCGCCGCCTGAGATCTCCTCGACACCCGGCACCGCACGCAGGCCGAGGAACGCGATCAACCCGTCGGCGCCCAGCGGCGATCGGTGTGGCAGCCTCAGCGAGAGCGCCCCACTCTCCTCGGGGCGTCCCGCACGCCGCGCTCGCGCGCGCAGCTCACTCGGCGTTATCGCAAAGATCTCCTGGACCGTCGCGTTGAACTGCCGAACACTCTGAAAGCCCGCGGCGAACGCGACGGCAGTGATCGGCACGGCCGTCGTCTCGAGCAAGATGCGAGCGGTCTGCGCACGTTGGGCGCGCGCGAGCGCAAGGGGCCCGGCGCCCACCACCGCCGTGAGCTGACGGTGCACATGACGCTCGGTGTAACCCAAGCGGCCGGCGAGAGCGCCAATCCCCTCACGGTCGACCACACCATCGGCGATCAGCCACATCGCGCGCCCGACGAGATCCGCGCGCAGATCCCAATCCGGCGAGCCGGGCGTGGCGTCCGGGCGGCAGCGCTTGCACGCGCGAAACCCAGCCGCCTGCGCCGCCGCGGCGGTGGCGAAAAAGCGCACGTTCTCGCGTTTGGGCGTGCGCGCGGGACAGCTCGGGCGGCAGTAGATCCCGGTCGTCTTCACACCACAGAAGAACCATCCGTCAAAGCGCGGATCTTCGGCCTCGACGGCAATCCAAAAGCGTTCAGAATCAAAGCTCACACCCACACCGTGGCACACCGGCAGCGAGATGTCTGGCGGGAATCGGACCTGACCGCCTCGCCCATACCCGGACGATCCCATCTAGGATCTCCGCGCATGACACGCGTCGCGGTCGTCGACATCGGCACCAACTCCACCCGACTGCTGATCGCCGACGTATCCCCCGCCGGGGCTGTTCAGGAACTGCTTCGTCGCTCCACGGTCACACGGCTCGGCGAAGGCGTCGACTCCTCCGGCTCGCTGATACCGGCGGCGATCGAGCGCGCCCGCGGGGCACTCGCCGACTATCGCCGGCTGATCGACGAGCACGACTGCACTGCCAACCTCGCCGTGCTCACCTCCGCCGTGCGTGACGCCACCAACGGGCCTGAGTTCACCGAGCGCGTGCGCAGCGATTTCGCGCTCGATGCCCGCACCCTGTCCGGCGAGGAAGAGGCGCAGCTCACCTTCCTCGGCGCGATGCACGGCCGCGCCGCCTCGCCAGAGCCCACCGTCGTGATCGACATCGGCGGCGGCTCCACCGAGTTCATCATCGGACGCGACTCGACCGCCGGGTTCCACGGATCGCTGCCAGCCGGCGTCGTGCGCATGAGCGAGCGGCACATCCGCAGCGACCCACCGTCGCCCACCGAGCTGCAAGCCCTCGCGCACGACACCCGCGCCACATTCCTTGCCGGCCTGCCCCCCGAGCAGCGCGCACCCGTCACGCGCGGGATCGCCGTCGCCGGTACCGCCACCTCCGCCGCCTCGATCGCGCAGGAGCTCGACCCCTATGACCCCACTCGCGTCCACGGCTACCCGCTGCTGCTCGCCACAATCGAGCTGCTGCTCGCGCGCCTCGCCGATATGGACGAATCCCAGCGCCGTTCAGTTATCGGGCTGCATCCCGACCGCGCGCCGACAATCGTCGCGGGCATGATCCTGCTGTCCGAGTCGCTCCGTGCGTTCGAGCTCGACTGCGTCGAGGTCTCCGAGCACGACATCCTGTTCGGCGGCGCGCTGCGCCTCGCGGGCCGTTAGGCGAGGTTTGATTTGCGCGGGTACACGACGGAGGGGTCCGTCAACACGTTGACGAGCGCCGGCTTGTCCGCGCTGAAAGCACGTTCCAAGGCGCCCTGCAGATCCTGTGGGCGCTCCACCAGCTCGCCATATCCGCCCAGCGTCTCCACCACCTGGTCATAGCGAGTCCCCGGCCGCAACTCGGCGGCAACCGAATAGCCGTACAAGAACTCCATCGGGTGCTTCTCCAGCGCCCAGATCCCGTTGTTGCCCATCACCCCGACCACGTTGACGCGATGCCTGGCCAGCGTGTCGAAATCCAGCCCCGAGAAGCCAAACGCGCCGTCGCCGAGCATCAGCACCACCTGCCGCTGCGGGTGCGCGAGCTTCGCCGCGAGCGCATAACCGGCGCCGGTGCCCAAACACCCGAACGGCCCCGGGTCGAGCCAGCATCCGGGCTGGTAGCTGTCGATCATCTTGCCCGCATAGGAGACGAAGTCGCCCCCGTCACCGATCACGATCGCGTCGCGATCGAGCACCCTCGCAAGCTCCCGATACAGCCGCATCGGATGCAGCGGCGCCCGGTCGTCATCCAGCTCCACCCGCTCAGCCTCGCGGCGCTCGGTCTCGGTCGCTCGCAGCTGCGCGATCCAGGGCTCGCTCCTCAGCGCCTTCCCGCCGGCCGCCGCGCGGAGGTCTTGAAGCGTCGTTCCGAGCGCGCCGTAGCACTCCGCCGCCACCTTCCTTGGATGCTGGCGGGCGGGCTCGGCCGTGTCGATCACGACGATCTCCGTGTCATCGCCAAACGATCCGCCGAAGCCCAGCCGGAAGTCCATCGGCACGCCCATCACCAGCGCCACATCCGCGCCCTTCAGCGCCTGCCCGCGCGCGCGTGAGAAGAACAGCTCGTGGTCCGCGGGCACACACCCGCGCGCCAGGCCGTTGAGGAACACGGGAATCCGCAGCGTCTGTACCAGCTCTTTGAGCTCCTCCTCGCCATGCCCCCAGTAGAGGTCGGTCCCCGCCATGATCACCGGGCGCTCGGCACTCTTCAGCAGCTCGGCCGCGCGTTCGATTTGGGACCCACTCGCTCCTTTAGACGCGCGCGCGGGCAGTCCTTCCGGCATCCCCTCCGGCTCCTGCGCCTCCATGAACACGTAGTCCATCGGGAAGTCCAGGAACGTCGGCCCGGAGTGCGGCGCCATCGCAACGGTGAGCGCCTCGTCGACCAAGCCCGGGATCTCGGCCGTGCTCTCCGGGGTGGCCGCCAGCTTCGTCAGCGGCCGCACAAACGGCACGTGGTCGATCTCCTGCAGCGAGCCCATCCCCCAGCGCATCGCGGGCGCGCGCCCGCCGAGCACGAGCATCGGCGAGTGGTTTGCCTGCGCACTCGCGATCGCGCTCATCCCGTTGGTCACACCGGGTCCCGCCGTCAGCGCGCACACACCCGGCTCGCGCGTGACCTTCGCCCAGCCCTCCGCCGCGAACGCGGCCGTGGACTCGTGGCGCACATCGACGATCTCGATCCCCTCCTCCTTACAGCCATCGTAGATCGAGAACAGATGCCCGCCCGAGAGCGTGAACAGCTTGCTCACTCCGCGCGCCTTCAGCCGACGCGCGATCAGCCGGCCGCCATGGAAGGTCTCGGTGGCCTCCTGCGTGGTCTCCTGGGCCGACATCGGGCGCGACTCTATCTGCTCGGTAGATGCTCGGTAGATGCCCGGGGTGGGACTCGAACCCACATACCCTTTACGAGCCGCGGATTTTAAGTCCGCTGCGTATACCGATTCCGCCACCCGGGCCTAACGGGGCAAGCCAGTGTATGGGAGCTTGCGGGCCGCAACTTCCCACTTGCTACGGTGTATTAGGAGGTAGAAAGGAGTGGAGCCACCGTGGAGGCCACCGCACTAACACGCAGCAGCGTTCCGGGTCTGAGCAGGCCCTCTCCGTTGCTGCGCCTTCAGTCCGACGAGAAGTTGGTTGCGCTCACGCGCCACGGGCAGCACGCAGCCTTCGAGACGCTCTTCTCGCGCTATCAGTCGCGCCTGCTCTCCTTCTGCCGGCACATGCTCAGCTCGCGGGAGGACGCCGAGGATGTCCTGCAGGAGGTCTTCACCGCTGCCTTCAACGCGATCCTCGCCGACGAGCGCGAGATCAACGTGCGGCCGTGGCTCTACCGGATCGCGCGCAACCGCTCGCTCAACCATCTGCGCCGCGCCAGTGCGGTAGGAGTCGACTCGATGGACATCCATTTCGCCGAGGGGGGCATCTCGACCGGCGAGAAGGTCCTGCGCCGCGAGAGCTTCCGCCAGCTGATCGGGGACGTCCAGCAGCTGCCAGAGACACAACGCACCGCGCTGTTGCTGCGTGAGATCGACGCGCTCTCCTACGAGCAGATCGCCCACGCGATGGAGACCACCGTGCCCTCCGTGAAGTCGCTGCTCGTGCGCGCACGCATCTCCCTGGCCGAGGCCACCGAGGCGCGCAAGCTGAGCTGTGCCGAGGTCCGCCTCGAGCTCGGGACGGCAGCCGAGGGACTGAGCAAGCTGGGTGCGCCCGCACGCCGGCACGTGCGCGACTGTGAACGCTGCCGCTCGTTCAAGAAGCACCTGAAGGACAACAACCACGCGCTCGCCGCGATCTTCCCTGTCGGACCGCTGCTGCTGGTCAAGAAGCTGCTGCTCACCAAGCTCGGCTCGACCGCCTCAGCGGGCAGCGCGCACGTCGCCGGCGGCGCCGGGGCAACCGCGGGGGCGAGCGCCGGAGCCACGGCGGGAGCCACCGCGGCTGCCGGCGCTGGAGCGGTCGGAGGGGCGAGCACCGCCGGTAGCATCCTCACGGCCGGCGCCGGGGCGCTTGCCACCAAGGCAGTCGCCGGACTCGCCGCCGCCGCGATCGTCACCGCGGGCGCCGTCGCGGCCAACCACGCCGCCCCGGCGGTGCACCATCACGCCATCTCCGCGAGCACCGGCGGCGTGGCGCGTTTCGTCGCCGAGCCCGTCGTCGTCCACAACAGGCCTCAACCGGTCAGTCCCAGCCCGCGAACGCTCGCCTCGGTCACGGCCGTAGCCCACCCCGCCGGCCGACACCGCTCGGGCAAGACAGCAAAGGCGCACCCCCCGGTCAGCCTCGCCACCCCGCAGCCGGTGGTCGTGCCCGTGCCCGTGACCGATGTGCCGCCGCCGGTCAAACCGGCGCCGCCGGTCAAAGCAGCGGCACCGCCGGTCACGCAGGTCACGACCGAGTCCACCGAACTGCCCGCCGCAGCGACCGAACAACCGCAGCCGAGCACCCCGAGCACCCCCACGGCGCCCGTGAAATCGCCAGCTTCGAGCGAAAGCGAAGAAGCCGCAAAGCCCGCTTCCAGTCCGGCGACCGGCGAAGAACCCACAACAACGACAACAACCACCACCACAACGACGCCGGCCACGACCGGCGAAGCGCCTGTCCCACCCGTCACTCCGACGACGCCGCAAAGCGGGAGCGAACCGCCGCCAAGCGGCGGCTAGTCGACTGGGTCGTTGATTCGCTGGCAGTAGTTGGCGAGGTTGTCGAGCATTTCGTCGGCGCTCTTGTGCCCGCACTGCGAACCAACGACTCAGGTCACTGGGTCACTCCCTCGCGACGTAACTCGAGGACTATCCCTTGGGCGGCAGCGATCGCGCGTAGTCAACGCCGCGCGCGACCCAACGCTCGAGCTGGCGCTTGGTGCGCATGCCCTCGGCCTCGACCCGCAGCCAGCCGTCCATCTCCTTGCCGCGCATCTCGAAGCGGCCCGCGTGCGGCTTGGCGCACAGCGACTCGGTCTCGGCGGGGTCGCAGCGGAGCAGCAGGCCTCCGCGACCGCTGACGCTGACGGACATGTGACCGCCGATCAGGAAGGCCAGGCCGCCGAACATCTTCTTCTCGGTCAGCTCCGGCTCGGCGCCGACGATCTCGCGGATGCGGTTGGCGAGATCCTCGTCGTAGGCCATCCACGGATTATGCACCGCACGGCCTGGCGTGTACTGGCAACTTTTTTTGCTAATCCTCGCCGTCATACAATCTGCAGACATGACATCTGAGCCCGAAGTAGAGACACCTAAACCTGAGGCAGATGAGGTCGTGATCCCCGACGAGGTCGTGATCCCGGCGCTGCTGCGGGCGGCACGTGGCAGCTATGCGCACGCCATCCGTGCTCGCCTGGTGGCCGCGGGATTCGAGGACATGCCGCGCAACGGCTCGTACGTGGTCGGGGGCATCGTCAACCAGGGAGGATCGGCGGACGGCTTGATCCGGGAGCTGGGGGTCGGCAAACAGGCTGCCAGTGAGCTGCTCGACACCCTGGTGCTTCGCGGCTACCTCGAGCGTCGCGTCGACGCCGAGGATCCTCGGCGGGTGAGCGTCGAGGTCACCGATCGGGGTCGTGCCGCGGCCGCCGTCGTGCGCGCCGGGGCGCAGGCGATCGACGAGGAGCTGGCGGGCCTGGTCTTGCCGACCGAGCTGGCCGGCCTCCGTGCCGGCCTCGTGGCGTTGTGCGACATCAGAGAACGGATGGAGGACGAAGCCAGAGCAGGAAACGGCAACGGGTCCTGAAATAGACCTCTGTGTCCGCCGATGCCTGGGTCTACCTGCTGCGCTGCCGTGACGGATCGCTCTATACGGGCTGGACCAGCGACCTCGACCGGCGCCTGACTGCTCACAATGCGGGCAAGGCCAGCCGCTACACCGCGAGCCGCCTGCCGGTGGCGCTGGCGCTGGCACTCCCGATGGCAGACCGCACGGCCGCGCGTCGTGAGGAGGCGAGAATCAAAATGCTGCCCCGCACGGACAAGCTGGCATTGATCCCGAAGACTTGTGATGGATCTGAGATTGTGAGAGGGAAAAATGTGATGGATCTAAGCCCATGACGTAGTTGAGGTTATGAGCGCACTCGTGCCCTCCTCTGATGAGCATGCTTTGCAGGCCGTCACGGTGTTCAGGCCCCGCCGCCTCGATGACGCGGCCTTCGCGGCGCTGTTCCGTGAGCGTGCCGCCGATGTGCACGCGTACGCCATCTCGCTGCTGGGCAACTCCTCCGCGGCGGAGGATGTGACCGCGCTAGCGTTCGAGCGGCTCTACAAGTCGCGCTTGCGTTTGGATCACGATCGCGGAACCCCGCGCGCCTGGCTCTTCGCGATCGCGCGAAATGCGGCGCTCGACGAGCTGCGCCGGCGCCGGCGCCAGCCCCAGGACGAGTTGCCCGCGGATCTCCCGGACGAGGACGACTCCGAGGCGAGACTCGAGCGCATCGCCCGCCGCGCGACGGTCCGCGATGCGCTGGCGGCATTGCCGCTGCGTGAACGAGAGGTGGTGCTGCTGAAGTTCCACGGTCAGCTCTCCAACAGTGAGCTGGCACGCGCACTTGGGATCAGCGAGTCAAACGCCGGCACCCGCCTGCATCGAGCGCTCACGCGGTTACGCGAGGAGTGTCTGCGGGCGCAACGACTGCAGGAGATCGCATGAAGGTCATTCCCTTCCCCGGCGGGGGCTCCGCGAGGCCCGACGAGGCCTGGCTGGCAGAGCTCGAGGCTGCGCTGAATGGCGCCGGCAAGAGCGCGAGCGCCGACTCCTGGCGCGAGCTGCGCGCGGACGTTCGGGCGCTGGTCCCCCCGATGGACCCCGAGTTCGAGCGTCAGCTCAGAGCGCAGCTCCTCGAGCGCGGCACGCGTCCTCAGAGCACACGCTCGCCCGCCGCGCGCTCTGTCCCCAAGCAGGCGAGCCGCCGCGTGGGTTGGCTGCACTCACCTTCTCGCCCGATGTTTGCTGCCGTCTCGGTGGCGTTCATAGTGATCGCGGCGGTGCTGATCGCCGCACCCTGGCGACCGGCCGGCCATCCGGTCGAGAGCTCCGCGAAATCATCTCCCGCTGCGCGCGGCAGATCGCCTAGGCCCATCTGGTCCAGCTGAAAGCGCCCAGGTAGCAGGCGCGTCTGCAGGCAAAGCCTCGCTTGGCGGCACAGGAGCAAGCGGATCGGCATCCGCCGGGGCAGCCTCGAACGCACCGGCACACGCACTGGTGCCGGCACGCGCACATGCACCGGCACACGCACCCGCACTGGCACAGGCACCGGTCTCGGCGCCGCCTACCGCTGGGACGGGATCGGCGCCCGCGCGCGTCCAGCAGCTGGCCGCCTCCGTCACGCTGACCGCGACTCCCAGCGCCGTGCAGGAAACCGCCGACCGTGTGGGCCGTCTGGCGGTGAGCGATGGCGGCTTCGTGCAGAGCTCTCACGTAAATGTGGGGCAGGGCACGGGCGAAGCCAACCTCGAGCTGAGCCTGCCGAGCGCAAAGCTCAGTGGCGCTCTCGCCTCGCTCGGGCAACTGGCGCCGGTGCGCGCGGAGAGCCAGTCGTTACAGGACATCACCAACACCTACAACGCGGTCCACCAGCGCGTGGCCGACGCCACCGCCGAACGGCAGGCGCTGCTCCACACCCTCGCGCAGGCGAGCACCGAAGGACAGATCGACAGCCTGCGCGAACGACTCTCACAGAACCAGGGCAGGATCGCCCAGGCGCGCTCGGCGCTCCAGACGGTCTCACAGCATGCAAGCACCGCCGAAGTCGAAGTGACCGTCGTGGGCGACGCGCACGCGGGAAGCCAAGGGCTGACGCTCCACCGTGGGCTCCACGACGCTGGGCGAGTGCTCGTTGTGACGCTCGTCCTCCTGTTGATCGCCGCCGCGCTACTCGTGCCGCTGGCGCTGGCGCTCCTCGCCCTGCTTACCGCGCGACGTGCGTGGCTCAGGTACCGGCGCGAGCGCGTGCTCGACGCGCCGTAAAGCATCTGCCGTCACTCCCCAGGCGTTAGCCTCCCTCATCGCGCTCACGAACCGGAGCGCCTACGAACCGGAGGACGGAGATGGCTGAGAAACCGACTGAGACGCCTGCTGGGACTCCCACAGAGACCTCGACTGAGACGCCTGCTGGGACTCCCGCAGAGACCTCGACTGAGAGCCCCGCTTACACCCCCCCTGAGACCCTGACCAAAACCCCCAACGCGACCCCGACACCCGCGACGGAGACCCCGGCGCTGTTCGTCTGCCACGGCGACGAAGGCGGCCCGCGGATCCATCCGTGCCGTCGCGTGCAGGAAGCGCTCCACGCGAAGGGCATCGCCTACGAGAAGGTGATCGCCGCGCACGGCAGCCCGATCCCGTTCCTGCGCAAAGGCTCGCGCGAGGAGCTGCGCAAGGCGACCGGGGCGGAGAAACTGCCCGCGCTGAAGCTCCCCGACGGGACGGTGATCATTCACTCCCGTGCGATCTTCTCCTGGATCGCCCAGCAGCGCTGATCGCCTCCTGATTCGATGAGCGCCCCTGGGTCGGATCTCGAGCATGCGACGCGCGTGGAAGGCGACGTTGGCTCCTACCACGCGCGTCTGTCCGAGGACTGGGAGATCTGGGGTCCGAACGGCGGCTACCTCGCGGCGATCGCGCTGCGCGCCGCGGGCATCGTCGCTCAGCTCGAGCAGCCGGCTAGCTTCTACTGTCACTTCCTCAGCTCCCCGTCCTTCGATCTCGTGCAGCTCGACGTGCGAGTCCTCAAGCAGGGCCGCCGCGCCGAGTCCTTCGCGGTGGAGATGAGCCAGCAGGGCAAGCCGATCCTCCATGCGCTGATCAAGACTGTCTCGCAGGCTCCCGGGTACAGCCACCAACATCTACAGGCGCCAGCCGTTCCATCTCCGGCGGACCTGGAGACCTATCAGCGCCAGGGGGACTCGCAACACCCCGCTTTCAGCTTCTGGAAGAACATCGAGCGGCGGCCGGTCGAGCAGCGCGCGACCGGGGTGCCGACCGAGTCACCGCCAGCGCCGGTGCTCCGCGAGTGGGCGCGCTTTCGACCGCGAGCGTGTTTCGAGGACCCCTTCCTCGATGCCGCGCGCGCCCTGATCCTGCTCGACACCTACGGCTTTCCAGCCGCCTACCGGAAGTATCAGAGCTGGGAGTACCTGGCGCCGAACCTCGACACGAGCGTGTGGTTTCACCATTTCAATCCCGGCTGCGAGTGGCTGCTGATCGACCACGAGTGCATCGTTGCCGATCACGGTTTGCTGGGCGTCAGCGGCAAGGTCTGGGATACCGACGGCAGGTTGCTCGCGACCGGCGCAGCACAGTTGTGCTGCATCCCCAACCGCCAGTGAGCCAACCGCCAATGAGAGTCAGGTTCACGGCACGTCCAGCAGGCCCACGACAAAAGGTCGTTCACGGCACGTCCAGCGGCCCACGACGAAAGGTCGTTCACGGCACATCAGCGGCCTATGACGAAAGGTCGTTCACGGCACATCCAGCGTGAACCGCCCGACGGTGTGCTTGACGGTTCCGCCGGCTTCTTCGAGGTTCCCGGGCCCGCTCTGATCCTGGAAGAAGACTTCGCCGGTGGTGATCCCGGGGTGCAGACCGCGGCCCAACCCACGGCCCAGCCGCATCGTCTCGATCTGCCCGGCGGCGGGAAACAGCGGTCTGGGCGGACCGAAGGAGCTCACCTGTGGCGGTTGGCCTGGTTCGTGCCACCTAACCGTGTAGGAGCTGCTCGCCTTGCTGATCGCAATCCGGGAGGTGAACTGGAGGATCGCTTCGGATCCGCCGACTCGTCCGTGGATCAGGCGTACGTGCAGCGGCGCCGCGACCTGCGCCGCGCTCGGCGCCGGGGTCCTTGGTGGCACCCACCCGACGGGCACCTTCAGCGCTGGAGTACAGGCATACTTCCCGCCGATCCAGCTCTTGCTGGTCAGGTGGCAGGTGGCGCCGTCGCGATAGTTCAGCGCGGTGATCGGGCCGTCGACCGGTACGACGTCCTGGGTGCCGCCGGCGTTGAAGTTGAACAACTGGGTGGGGGAGGCCTTCGTGACGAGCAGATAGGCGCCCTCTGGCCCGGTGGTCGGTTGTGTGTGGGATTGGCCGTCGAGTGTGTAGGTGATGCTCTTGGCGTCGGGACCGAGCAGGCCGTAATAGAGGTTGCGCTCGTCGGCCTGCGGGCAGACGGGGTAGGGCTTGCGCTTGCCGTCTTCGGCGAACCGTTCGTAGGGGCCCGCCGTGCTCGGGACGCACCCTTTATCGGGGAAGTTGCCCCGCCACGCGCTGGCAGGGATGTCGCCGACGGTGGCGTTCAGGAACAGGCGGTCGTTGCCGTCGAGCAGCGTGCAGCTGCGCTGCGCCCCGAACGTATTGACGGCGAATTCGTGGAACAGCCCGTCGTCGTGGAAGGCGCTGTCCTGGCCGAGCGCGCCGAGTTTCCCGTCGAGCAGCCGGCCGGCCTGAACGCAGCCTTCGCCGCGCTTGGTGCTGAGCACGCGCATGCCCCACGGCGCCCCGCCCGCGGGGTCGGGCGTCGAGACTCCCAGCCGGCGGACCGTGCCCTTGACGATCCCGCCACCTTTCAGGGCGTAGAAGGACGATTCGGAGGACCCGCGAGGTTCCGCGGGCGCGCCGATTCCGATCACGCCGCCCGCCGCGAGCGCGCCCGCGGTTATCACGAGCATCGCGATCAGCACGAGCGCCGGGGTGCGCCTGTGTCCGCGCCGCAGCCAGGCCGGGCGAATCCTGCGCCGCGCGCGAACCGCGCCGCGCAGCTGGCTCTCGAGCTCGTCGAACACGTCGTTCACGCTTCCTCCCTCAGGTTGGCGCGCAGCTGCTTCAGGCCGCGGTGCACGCGTTGACGAACGACCTGCTCCGAGCACTGCAGGCGCCCGGCGATCTCGCCGTAGTCCTGCTCCTCGACCAGCCGCGCGAGCAACGCCGCGCGCGTCGCCTCAGGCAACGCCTCGAGCGCGCGTGTGAGGTCGCTCTCGCCGCCGCCGGCGCGCTCCTCGACACGCGCCAGCGCCTCGTCATCGAGGGCGATCGGCTCCATTCCCAGCCGTCGCCGCGCCGCATCGGCGACGCGGTCGCGGCGCAGGCTCTCGCGCAGCTTGTTGCGAGCGATCCCGAACAGCCACGCCACCGGCGGAGCGTCACCGCCATAGGCGCCCGCGCTCACGACGACCGCCGCGAAGGTCTCGGCGGTGAGATCGAACGCGAGCTCGCGATCTCCGACGCGTCGCTTGAAGAACGCCACGACCGCGTCCAGATGCTCGCGGTAGAAGACCGAGAACGCATCGTCCTCACCTGCGGCGATCCGTCGCAGCAGATCGGTCTCATCCGGTCGCGAAGGCAGCATCACCTCTATCGTTGCGCGAAGGCGCCCGCGTGTGACACCCCGCGACAGACTCCTTACGGCCTTTGGGACTGGGGCCGCGTCGAGGGCGCGCATCGAGGACCCTCACCGCTGCAGCCTGGATGTGCGCTTCAGGGCCGTACGGCCCTGAATACGGCCAGCCCGTCCTCACGATCGACCGAAACCTCGCTGCACCCGGCGCCGTGCAGCCACTGCCGCAGGTCCTCGGCGCTGCCGGTGCTGCCGAAGTCCTCGTTGCGCAGCAGTAGCCGTTGACGGCGGCTGCCCTCGGTGAGGAAGGTGCTGCCGAGCAGGCGCCCGCCGGGCCGCAGGCAGCGTGTCATCTCCGCGAGCGCGTCCTGTGGGCGCGCGACGCAGTGCAGACCCCCGTAGCTGAGGCACAGATCGACGGTCCGATCCGCGAGCGGCAGCTGGTACATGTCGCCTTCGAGCAGCTGCATCTCGGCGCCCGGGTGGTTCACGGCGCGGCGCCGGGCGCGATCGAGCATCGCCGGCTCGAGATCCACGCCGATCCAGCGCACGCGCTGACCCGGACGCAGCCCGCGCAAGGCCACTCCGCCTCCACAGGGAACGTCGAGGACCGTAGCATCGTCGGGCAACTCACCGACCGCGGCGAGGCTGCGATAGAAGGGACGCGGATCGACTCCCCACATCGTCCCGAGCACCAGTTGCGCGAGCCGGGGCCGTTCGATGTAGAAGTCATAGATCGCCCCGAAAGGGCCCGCGCACACGTTGCGCTCCTGCACCATCGCAAGATTGTCCCAGTAGTGCTGGCCCTGTGAGCTCGAAGCGGCTCGGTGAATCCTTTTGGCGACGAGCCGCCTCTTATGTACGTGTCGACGCTCGATCGACCGGAACGGGGAGGCCCATCGTGACGATCGCCAGCTTACGCAGAATGTCTACTTCTCTGGCCGTACTCGGCCTTGCCGTTCTTGGTCCGTCAGCCATGGCGTCGGCGGCGCCGACGTTCACGTTCAAAACAAAGGCGTTGCCGATTCCTGGCTTTCCGGGCACCGGCGACATCCTCGGCGCCGGCGCCGTGATCCAGTTTGAAGGCAAGATCTCGGGAACCGAATACGGCGGCTTCCCGCCGCCGCTGATCGGGCTCAAGTACTTCGCGCCGGCGGGCGCGAAGCTGCACCCGCAGGGATTCGCCACCTGCGCTCCGAGCGTGATCGAAACGAGCGGGCCCGGACCCTGCCCGAAGCAGTCGATCGCGGGCCCGAAGGGCTTCGGCGTCGGCGTCGTGAGCTTCGGTGCAGAACGCGTGCAAGAGAGAGCTTCGGTGCAGCCGTTCTTCGCACCCGGCGGCAACCTGGAGTTCTTCGTGGACGGCACGACGCCGGTCTCGCTCGAAATTCTCGCGACTGGCCACGTCGTTAGCTCCTCTCCGCCGTTTGGCCCGGAGGTCATCGGCGAAGTGCCGCTGATCGAAACGGTGCCTGGGGCGCTCGACGCGTCCTTTGAGGAGGGCACATCAAGGTCGGCGCCGCATACAAGCAGGGCAAGCAAGACGATCTCCTACGTCACGGTGCCGAAGAAGCTGCCCGGCGGGCGGATTATCGGTGAAGGTGGAACTGAGCTTCCTCGGTGGCGCGACCGCGGAGGCCTCTTACAAGATGCCATGCCCCAAGAAATAGGTAGAGCACAATGCTCATCTCGATCAGAAGGAGACGCTCACCATGACCATCGTCTATCTCATCGCCGCCGCCGTCGTCATCTGCGGCTGCTGTTCTTCTTCATGCGGGCCCGCTCTCGTGACTGACGACGCCTCACCTCGGCGCCTCCTGGCCACCGAGCGGGTCGTCAGCGCCGCCCAGCAGGGCGATCCCCGCGCGATCGCGACACTCCTCTCCGGCTCGCACGCGCACGTGCGGCGCTTTGCCCGCACGCTCTGCTCGACGCCCGAGGATGCCGAGGACGCGGCACAGGAGGCTCTGATCGTCCTGTATCGAAAGATCGGGACGCTCCGCGCCACCGCGGCGCTGGCGTCATGGATGTTCCAGATCGTGCGCAACGAGTGCATCCGCAGATCGCGGCTCGCCTTCCACAAGCCCGTCCACCGACGCCGTGGTCGAGTCCTCAGCCGAAGACGTCGCGCTCGCCCGTCTGGAGATGCAGCGGATCGTCGATTGCATCGCGGAGCTCCCTGCCGAGCAGCGCGCTGTCCTCGTGCTGCGCGACATCCAGGGACTGTCGGGAGCGGCGACGGCTCAGGAGCTGGGCCTCAGCCGTGCCGCGATGAAGTCACGTCTGCATCGTGGCACGCGAAGATGCTGCGCTGCAGGACTCAGAGCGCCAAGGACACGACCAACAACGGAGGAACCGAGGATGCCTGAGCCCGACCGCGGCGCCTTTGCCAGCACCTCCGTCGCTCGCCATCTGGTACGCGGGGCGATCGGCTTCGGGCTGATCGGCTCGGCGCTTGTGCTGACTCCGAGTATCGGCCCGGCTGCGCTGCTGCTGTGCGCCCCCGGCATGGTCGCGCTCCGCGGCTGTCCCACGTGCTGGATCGCCGGGCTGATCGCAGACGATCTCCGCCGGCCGGCTGCAGCGCACCTGCACCGATCGGGCTGCACGCTGCATCCGACCCACACCCCGACGGAGCGCTCTTAGCGGCGGTTGCCGGCTCCCGCTCTGCCGGCGCAGACGAGCGGTGCCAAGCGCTCATGCATAGAGAGCATCTATCTCCGCGGCATACTTCTCAGCGATCGGCTTACGCTGAGCTTCATCGTTGGTGTCAGCTCAACGCCTCCCGGCTGCCACTCCTCCGCCAGCAGCGTGTGTCGCTTGATCTGCTCGACGCGGCTGAGGCTCGGCGTTGGCGCGCTCGACGCCGGCCCGGATCTCGGCCTGAATGGCCGGCTCGGCGACGAGCGCCGCGGGCGCGCCGTCGGCGAGTCCGTGCGCGGCGGCAAAGCTGGCCGCAGCGACCGGGTCGAGCACGATCAGCGCGGTGTTGTAAGGGCGGCGATCGCCGATCGCGATCGCGCTTCCGATCAGCGTGACTCCCGCCTTGAGCTTGTTCTCGATGTTCGCCGGCGACATGTTCTTGCCGGCAGAGTTGATGATCAGCTCCTTCTTGCGATCGACGATGCGCACGTATCCGTCGGCGTCGATTTCGGCGATATCGCCGGTGTGCAGCCAGCCCTGAGAGTCGATTGCCTCGGCCGTGCGCTGCGGGTCGTCGCGATAACCGCGCATGACGATCGGACCGCGCACGAGCAACTCGCCGTCGTCGGCCAGCGAGAGCTCCAGCCCCGGCAGCGCCATGCCGACGGTGCCGATGCGGATCGCGTCGGGGGGTTGCATCGTGCGCGATCAGCGAGGTCTCGGACATGCCCCACACCTCGCAGATCGGCAGCCCGAGGGCGGCGAAGAACTCGAGTACCTCCGGCGGCGATTGGGAGCGGCGCCGGAGATCAGCGAGCGGACCTGATCGAGGCCGAGCTGTGTGCGCAGCTTGCAGAAGATCTCCGCGTCGGCCCGCTCGCATGCCGCGCGCAGCTCGCTGGCGACCGGCTCCCCGGCTTGCTCGGCGCGCACGAGCGCCAGCGCCGTGCTCCAGCGCGCTGGCCACCGCCGCACGCCGCTGCTCGTCGGGCTCGGCCGCAGACCCGCTTCCAGCGCTGCCTTGAGCTTCTCCCAAACCCTCGGCACCGCGCCCCAGACCGTCGGGCGCGCGTCGATCGCGGCCGCCATCACCTGCTGCATGTCGCTGACGAACGTCGCGCACGCCCCCGAGATCAGACTCCCATAGTGCGACATGCCGCGATCCGCCAGGTGCGCCATCGGCAGATAGGAGATCACGCGCCCGGCCGGCTCACGTCGGGAACAGCCGATCGAGCAGGCGCGACCTCGCTCAGGAGGTTCTCGTGCGTGAGCTCGACCGCCTTCGGCGGCCCGGTCGTGCCCGAGGTGTAGATCAGCGTGGCGATGTCATCGCCGCTCACCTGGCGCCACGCCGACTCGAAGTCGAAGTCTGAAGCGCCGCTGTCCTCGAGGTCGGCCAGCGGGCGAGCGCCTGGCGCCTCGCCGTCGAGTAGGAATACGTGCTCCAGCGTCGGCACCCGCGCGGCGACTTCGAGCACCAGCTCGGCGAACTGCGCCTCGGTCACCACCACGCGGCACTCCGCATGCGCGAACAGATACTCGGCCTGCTCAGCCGAGGAGGTGTTGTAGATCGAGAACGGGATCGCTCCCAAGTGCATCGCGGCGGTGTCCACGATCACCGCCTCGGGGCGGTTGGCGAGCATGATCGCCACGGTTTCGCCGTGGGCGATCCCCAACTTGGCAAGTCCTGCGGCGATCCGTCGCACGCGCTCGGCGTACTCACGCCAGGTGAGCTCGACGTCTCCGCCTGGCGTGCGCAGCGCGACCCGCTCGGCGTGGCACTCGGCCGTGCGCTGGAAGGCCTCGCACAATGTCGCCGCGTCCAACGTCAGGCCTTCGCGAGCTTCCAGTCCCGTGACCGCTGCCTCGAGCGACCCGTTCATTGCCGTGACGCTACGTGGTGGCTGGGTTGTTGAAGTGACGGAGGGCTGGGGACTGGCACGCGAGTCGCTGGGAGCGTGTCCGGGCCGCCCGAGCGCATCTCGCCCACCCAGTCATCGAGCTCCTGCCAGCGGGCATAGAGCCAGGCGATCAGCTCGTCGCGGTCGCGGGGCACCTCGGCGGCCGCAAAACGCCAGAACTTCAACCGCACCGTCGTGCCCACGAGGCCACCGGACCAGATGTCGCTGATGTACTCAAAGCCATCGAGGCCGACGTGGCCGAAGATCACCACGTCGGCGCCGCGCGCCGATTCCAGCAGGGCGATGGAGCCGCCGAGACGGGGCGGGAGCAGGTTCCGCAATCGATTGGCCAGCGGCGCGAGCTCGGGTTGGCGCTCGGCGATGATGGCCTTGGCGCGAGCGAGCTTCTCCATCGTGCAGCGCGTACCCTCGGGGTAGATCAGCAGGCCGTCGTGGGAGGACATGTTGATGCTCAGCGCCCGCATCCGCTCGAGTTCCCCCGCGGTGTCGCCGGAACCGCGGCGCACGAACAGGGTGGGCACCCAGCGGCCGCCGATGTCGATTGTTGGAAGTACCTGCAGCTCGCGCTTGATGACGAAGCGGAAGCCGAGCCCGTGGGCGTGGCCGAGGATCGCGTCGGGGAGCGCGTTATCGATGATGCTGGCGTGGCGAATCATCACGAGCACCGGCCCTCCTGCGGCGAGCTCGAGTCCCTCGATCTCGAAGCTCAACCCGAACAACGCGCGGATGCCGGCGAGGTGGCTGCGCAGCCAACGGCGCTTGAGTAGATACACGCGATCGCGCCGGCGAGCGCTGTCACGGCCACCGGAGAAAATCCAGATCCCGACCAGGCCGACCAGCCCGTATAGCTCGCCGACGAGGAACCACCACAGCATCGCGAGCAGGCGGATCGCCATCCACGGCTTGCGGCGTCGCAGCCAAAGCACGATGTCGACCGCCATCCCACCGAGCAGGAGCACGGGCGAGAGCGCGGTGAGCAGAACCAGCACGATCACCTCGACGGCGATGCCGCGCACGCGACGTAACGCTCGGGAGGCGCGTGAACCGTCGTCGGGGATCAGCGGTCCCAGCTCCTCCATCTGAGGCCATCGTACTCCCGCGCAGGGAATCTCCCTAACCGGGATGCTCGGTTCGCCCGTCGCGCGCCAGGACCACCTCGAGTGTCAAGACAACCCCCGCCGGGATCATCCCCGGCAGCCCCCCGCCGCTCATCGAGAACTGGCGCCGGTCGACTTGGGTCTGGGTGCTCAGCTCGACGCGCTCGGGTCCCGACAGTCGCGTAGAGCACTCGAGCGTCAGGGGCGCGGTGTGTCCGGCGACTGTCAGCTCGCCTGCGACCGCCATCCGCTCCGACCCAAGCGCGGTGAGTGTCTGCGCCACGAAGCGCACGTCGGGGTGCCGGGCGGCGTCGAAGTAATCGCGTGTCCGCAGGTGAAGGTTGCGCAACCCGATGCCGGTGTCGACGCTCCCGGCGTCGAGTACGAGTTCTCCGCTGGCCGCGGGGGGCTCGACCAAGAGATGCCCCGTGCGTGTGGTGAGGCCGCCGCGCACGGGAATACGACCCCAGAGGGTGTATGAGATAAAGCCGGCGTGGGTGGCGGACGGCTCGACGCTCCAGCGCCCGGGCACACCCAGCAGAGGGTGATCGCTCATTCGATGGCGATCATATGCGCTGAGGGAATCGGCCAGGGCGTGTCGTCCGTTGGCGCAGTATCGTCGCGAGGATCGTGGGCGAGGAGGATGTCAACGAGGGCGCACTGGATTGGCACGAGCCGTCGCCACGGCTGCGTGCGCTGCGACGTTGTGAGGTGCTGGGGGCGACAGTGCTTTCGCTGATCCTCGTGCCGGGCCTCACCGTGGTGCTCGGCGCCGGCGCTCTCGCCGTGGTGGCTGTGATCGTCTTGCTTGTTGCCGGGTCGCTCGCCGACGTCGTGGCGGGACGGCGGGTAAGGGCTTGGGGTTATGCCGAGCGAGCTGAGGATCTGCTGGTCAGGCGAGGCGTGATGTTCCGGCGGCTGTCGGTCATCCCCTACGGACGGATGCAGTACGTCCAGGTCACCGCGGGCCCGTTTGAGCGGGCGTTCGGGCTGGCGACTGTGCAGATGCACACCGCGGCGGCCGCGAGTGACGCGCGCATTCCCGGGCTGCCCGCTGTGGAGGCGGCTCGCTTGCGCGACCAACTGACCTCCTTGGGCGAGTCTCACGCGATGGGGCTGTGAGCGAGCTGCGCGCGCTCTGGCCGCCTGCGGCTCTGTGAACGGCGAGCCGCGCGCGCCGTGGCCACCGCCGGGCAGCTCTGCGGCCGAGCGCCAGGCCGCGGCGGGGCTGGGCGGGTCCTGGCAGCGGCTGCATCCGCTGTCACCATTCGTGCGGGCGGGACGGGGCGCGATCGGGATCGTGGTGCTGCTGCTGATCCCCACCGGTGGTGGCCGCGGCGGAGGCTTGCGCGCCGATCTACCCCACATCGGCGTGCTCGTTGTCTTCTTTGTCCTCGGCTTCATCTCGTGGCTGGTCACCAGATGGCGGGTGCAGGACGGGGTGCTGCGCGTCGAGAGCGGACTCATTCGGCGAACCTCCGAGCGCTTCCCGCTGAGCCGGATCCAGGCGATCGACACCGTGCGCCCCGGCCTTGCGCGCGTATTCGGCTTGGCCGAGCTGCGGATCCGTCTGGCGAGCGGCAGCGGCAAGGCCGGCCGCCTTGCGTATCTGACCAACGCCGAGGCCGAGACGTTGCGCGCGCGGCTGCTGGCGATGAGCCACGGCTCGAACGACCCGGCCGACACGGCCGACACGGCGGCTACGACCGAGACCGTCGAGGCGACACCGCCGCCGGAGCAGACGCTCCTGACCGTCCCGGCCGCCCGGCTGTTCGCGTCGCTGCTGCTCACGGGAAGCGGCCTGGTGCTCGAGCTCGCGATTGTGGTGCTGGCGGTCCTGGCGGTCTTGGCGCCGGCCGTGGCGGCCGCGGCGTTCAGCACCGGGGCGGTCGTGCTGATCGGGCTTGCATTCGGTCTGTTTCGCCGCTTCAACGGCGACTACCGTCTGACGGTGACCGATGCTCCGGATGGGCTGCGCCTGCGTTCGGGCTTGGTTGAAACCTCGGCCGAGACCATCCCCCGGGGCAGGATCCAGGCAATCCGCATGGTCGAGCCGCTGGCTTGGAGGATGTGTGGATGGTGTCGATTGGAGGTGGACGTCGCCAGCCAGAAGTCGAAGGGCCGCCAGGATCGCAACCAGGCCAAGGCCGCTCGTGCGCTGTTGCCGGTTGGCAGCCGAGCGCAGGCCGCTTTCTTGATGGCCAGAGTGTTTCCCGACTCCCCCGAGCAGCGACTGGCGCCGCCGACCCGTGCCCGCTGGAAGTCTCCGTTGCGCTTCCGCTACCTCTCGTGGGGCGCCAACGATCGCTACGCGGTCACCACCAGCGGCCGCCTACGGCGAGTGACCGACTGGGTGCCCTTGGACAAGGTGCAGAGCATCCGCCTCCTCGAGGGTCCCATCCAGCGCCGCTTTCGCCTGTCCAGTATCCATCTCGACACCGCCGGGCGGCGGGTCCATGCCGTCCTACGCGACCGGGATCGGCAGGAGGGTCTCCGACTGCTGGCAGAGCTGCCCGACCGCTGCCGTCAAGCCCGGCAATTGGAGGAGTCGTGAGTAACGGGATCGAGGTCAGGTGCGCCTCCACGCCGCGGCGCGCAAGAGTAGCCGGACCTTGTAACAGTCGCCGGATGCCCGGGAGTCATCCGCGGACGCTGAGGTGGTGCGCGCTAGCTCTGGATGGTGTGGCGCAGTCGGTAGGCGAGGTAGAAGTGCAGGGCCGCCGCCGCGAAGATCAGCGCTCCCCACCAGTAGCCATCGCCCAGCAGGATGGTGCTGAGCACCAGTAGCCAGATTCCGATTGTCACGCGCAAGCGGACGATCAGGCGCCAGTGCCTGCGTTCCCATTTCCATCGAGGTTGACGTGTTAGTTCGCGCCACCGCATGAAGATCGCGCTCAGCACGAGGTCGGCGGAGTCGGCCAGCCCTGGTCGCCGCTGGCCCTCCGTGGCCCCGTCCATGAGTACAGACAGGATCTCCTGCTCGTGCTCACGACGATACGCCGGCGGAAAGCATTTCAGCAGACGCCGGTACCGGCGCTCCAGATCAGCTGCGTCGCTCATCACATCGCCCCCGCCGGGTGCAGCCGTGAGATCGCGACGACCGCGTTCGCCTGCAGGCGGCCCGCCTCCTCGGCGAGTCGCTGCTCGCCTGGGGACGTGAGCCGGTAGTAGCGGCGCAGCCGGTTATCCACGATCTCCTCGCGGTCCACATCGATCAGCCCGTCCGCGCGCAGCCGGTCCAGAGCCGTGTACAAGGTCCCGGCGCGCAGTCGGACGCGCCCGTCGGAGATCTGCTCGACGTCCGTGATGATCCCGTAACCATGCTGGTGGGCACCAGCCAGAGCCGTCAGGATCAGGAACGTCGCCTCCTGCATCGCACGTATGCCCATAGAGACAGTATATATCGATCAACTAGCGGTTGCGATCACCCTGGCAGAGCAAGCTGCGCTCCCCACCATTCCGGCTGGCGCGTCAACCCACCGGCGAGGCGTTGCCCTTGCGCTCTCGTCCCTGACGGGCGATTCGTCCGTCCAGCGCGCTCAGCAGCATGCCGGCGATCGCTGTCACCACGGCGAGCAATGGTGGAAAGCTTCCGAGTGAGACCTTCGCGTGGGTGCCAACGATCGCGTGCATCACGAGCAGGGCGATTCCGTAGATCGCGCCGGCCACCAGGCCGCGGTCCGCGCCGCCCCAGCCGTCCCGCGGTTTATCTCCCTGCCCCTTCAGTGCAAACGCGGGCGTTGTGCACCCTCTCTATTCGAACTCTGGCTCGTTCCACCATGGCATGATCTCCGGCATGCCGTCGCTCACTTGGTCGGGGAAGGTGGCGGGTCGCTTCTCCAGGAACGCCGTGATCCCCTCGACCGCATCGGCGGACTGACCACGCGCGAACATGCCGCGGGAGTCGGCGCGGTGGGCAAGCATCGGGTGCTCCGCGCCCAGCATCCTCCACATCAGCTGTCTGGCCAGCGCCACCGAGACCGGCGCGGTGTTCTCGGCGATCTCGCGCGCCAGCGTATGCGCCGCGTCCAGTAGCTCGTCTTTTGGGTGCAGGCTGCGCAAGAGCCCACCTTCTAAACCCTCTCGGGCCGTGAACACCCTGCCTGTTGAGACCCACTCCATGGCGCGGCTGATCCCGACCACACGCGGCAAAAACCAGCTCGAACACGCCTCGGGGATGATCCCGCGGCGCGCGAACACAAAGCCCATGCGGGCATCGTCCGCCGCCAAACGCACATCCATCGGCAGCGTCATCGTCGCGCCCACGCCTACCGCAGGGCCATTGATCGCGGCGATCACCGGCTTGGTGGACTGGAAGACACGCAACGTGAACTGGCCGCCGTTGTCGCGCGGCGCCGCCCCCGCGCTCTCGCGCTCTCGGTAGTCGAACGTCTCACCGCCGGCAGCGAGGTCGGCGCCCGCGCAGAAGCCCCGGCCGGCGCCGGTTACGATCACGGCCCGTACCTCGTCATCCGCGTCCGCGCGGTCGAACGCCTCGGTCAGCTCGCTGCCCATCTGCGCAGTCCATGCGTTGAGCCGCTCCGGGCGGTTCAGGGTGATCGTGAGCACGCGCTCGGCCACTTCGGTGGTGATCTGCTCGAAGCCCATGACAGCTAATGCCGGCCGTTGCCGGTCATTCGCTCCGCACCCCGGTGACCAGCGTCCCGAGCCCGTCGATCTCCACCTCGACGGTGTCGCCATCGCGCAGGAAGCGTCCCTGCGCGGCCCCGACGCCGGCGGGAGTGCCTGTGGCGATGATGTCTCCGGGCAGCAGCGTCATCGTCCGCGATAGCCACGCCACGACCTCGGCCGGGCCAAAGATCAGGTTGGCGGTGTTGCCCTGCTGCAGCAGCTCGCCGTTGATCCGGGTCCTCAGTCCGAGCGCGCCCAGATCGTCGATCTCATCGAGCGTGACGAGCGCGGGTCCGCACGGGGCGAACGTGTCGATCGCCTTGCCGCTCGTCCACAGCGGGTTCTGCAGCTGCAGGTCGCGGGCGCTGACGTCGTTGAATGCCGTCGCGCCGGCTATGTATGACAGGGCGTTCTCGGCCTTGACGTTCTTGGCGACTCGCCCGATCACCAGCGCGAGCTCTGCCTCGTAGTCGACGTACTCCGCGTGCGCGGCCGGCAGCACGATGTCCTGGCCGCTGCCAGTCAGCGAGTTGGCGAACTTGGCGAACCACATCGGTGCGGTCGGGATCTCCTGGCCGGTCTCCTCGGCGTGGTCGCGGTAGTTCAGGCCGAGGCAGACGATCTTCTGCGCGTCCGTCACGGGGGCGCACAGAGTTACCTCGGCGAGCGCGGTCCGCTGGCTCGCTGTCTCGGCGCGGCCGGCAAGCTCACGCAACCCGTCCCCGTCGAGTGTCTCCAGCAGGCCTCGCACGGTCGTGGCGGGCGCGTCCAGGGCGCTTACCGGGACCAAGTCATCCCCGATCTGCACCGCGGCGGCCGGCCCGTTCTCGGTGTGGAAGCTCGCGAGGCGCATCGCTTGCTCAGCCTACCCGTCGCGGGCCTCTATCCGCCACCCGCCGGTGAGTCACCCTGATCGTCCGCGAGCCTCGGACTATCATCACCCCGTGCCTGAGCCAACGGTGTCGGTGACGTTCGACAACCTCGGCGAGGCTGCCCAGCTCGAGCTTGGCATGTGGCCGGACGATGTGCCTCAGGGCCAGCACTTCACCGTCGTGGAAGTGCTCCCTCGTCTGCTCGACTTGCTCGCGGCGCGAGGCGTGAAGTCGACGTTCTTCGTCGAGGGTCTGAACGCGGAGATGTACCCGGACGCCCTGCGTACGATCCTCGCCGCCGGCCACGAGGTGGCTGTGCACGCGTGGCGCCACGAGGAATGGGCCGCGCTTGACGCCGAGTCCGAGCTCGCGCTGCTGCAGCGTGCCACCGAGGCGATGCGCTCGATCGGGATCGAGCCGCATGGTTTTCGCCCGCCGGGGGGCGGCTTGACCGAACACACGCTCCGACTGTTGGCCGAGCATGGCTACAGCTATGTTTCTCCTGCGGGTGAGCGAGCTGGCCTGCTCGATGGCTTGGCGGTGCTGCCGTTCCGCTGGCCGCTCGTCGATGCCTACGCGTATCTACCTTCGTTTGCGGGTTTGCGCGAGCGCTATGGCGATGGGGCCGATCCGCATACTCCCGAGGAGATGCGAAGAGAGATGGTCTCGGCGCTCGAGAGCCACTCAGGGCAAGAAGGCCACCTGACGCTGCTCTTCCATCCGTTCTCTGTCGCCTTCACCGGAGACCCCGGCTGGGAGGCGCTCGAGAACGTTCTCGTCGAGACCGTGCGCCTCGCGGAAGACGGAGCGATCACAATGATGCGCATGGACGAGGCAGCTACACAGATGCTCGAGCGCCCCGAGGAAATCCAACTGCCACTGCTCGACGACGCCACCTGGATGACACAGTGAATCTATTACCGCGCCGTCCCTTCACCGTCCTCACCGCGCTCGGCACGGCCGCCCACCACGCCTTCGAGGTGCGCGCCGGCGTGGGCCTGGTCTTCGAGCCGTTCATCGGTAGGCGCGGCGCCGTCGCGATGTGGTCCGGCAGTCTCCCTGCGTGGGCGCTCGCGGGCTGGTTCGCCGAGGGTGAGCAGATCGCTAAGTGGATCGCCCTGAACAACGCCGCCGGCTTGGCGGGCGGGATCGTCCACTTCGTCGAGTGGCCCTGGGAGCGCCGTCACGGCATTCCTTATCTGACTGAGGCTGAGGGTATGACCACCGAGCAA
Source organism: uncultured Solirubrobacterales bacterium (assembly GCA_963822625.1). Classification (GTDB taxonomy): domain Bacteria; phylum Actinomycetota; class Thermoleophilia; order Solirubrobacterales; family Solirubrobacteraceae; genus Palsa-744. Next base: position 157,279 of record CAWGIH010000005.1, read on the forward strand.
CTTGTCCCTTACAACCGAGTGCTTCATCTGTGGACGCTCGCGGGCCTCTTGGCCGTCACGCTCGAGACTCCGCGCCGCGCCCGGAAGTGGGCGCTGTTGGGGCTGGCGCTCGGCGAGCCGCTGCGGCGCTCCGCGGTGCACCATTTCCGCTGGGCGCGCGAGCAGGCCGAGCGCGATCCCGAGCACTGGAGCCCGGTGCTGCGCTCCTAGACGCTCCACCCGCCGTTGCGTTCCGCCCGCTTGATTCGTGCGCCGTTGCGTTCCATCCCAAGCGCGGCCTAGCGTTGGGGAGGTCTTGGGCGCCGTCTTTCCCCAGCGGCGCTCGAGCTAAACCCCGTGGCGCGGATCCCCTCTCGCGCCACGGGTACTGCCCCACTGGGCGCCGCGGCCTTTGACCCGCCGCGGCGCCCGCTTTACGTCGGTAACGCGAAGATCACTATTTCCCTACCCCAGAGCAGGTGAGCAGGCGCGGGAGGCGTCGCTAACGGCGAGGCGTCGAGCGTGTCGGGCTACATCTCCGCGGAGCTGGCCGCGGTCGCGCCGCTCTTGAGAACCGACGGGCAGGACACGCTCGCCGACTTCGTGGCGGACTCGATCGCCGAGACGGGGTGCCCAGTGCGGAGGCTTATGCGTGGGCGGACAGGGTGATGGCGATGTCGGAGCCCGATGAGGGGACACACGTTCGATGCGGGCGCGCTGATCGCGCCGGAGCGCCGGGACGAGCGCGTACGGGCGATGCTCGACCGCGTACTGGCCAGTCCCGATGCGCTGATCCGCATTCCTGCCGGGGTGCTCGCGCAGGTCTTTCGGATGGTCCTCTCCAGGGACGTCTGACGAGGCTCCTCAAAAAGGCCCAAGCTCGTGTGGTGCCCCTCGGCACACCAGCGGCGCTCGTTGCGGCATGCTCCTCGCGCGGCGCGGTTGCAGTGACGTGGTCGACGCAAGTGTGGTCCTGTGCGCCCGCACTCACGGACAGGGTGTGCTCACCAGCGACCCCGACGGTCTCCGCCGGCTCGATCCCGATCTTCTGCTGGAAGTGATCTAGCCACCCATGTAGGCTGAGGGCCGAGGAATCTAGGCCGAAGATCGAGGGAGCGGGTCAACGATGAAACTCTATGTCTGTTACGGCACTTTTCCCGTTCCGCTGCGTCCGGGCGGGCACCCATGCCGCAACGCCCATCACGCGCTGAAGGACGCTGGCCACGACCCCGAGCTGGTTCGTTCCTACGGCCTGGCGATCCTGCCGCAAGCGCTCAACCAGACAAGCGGACGGCGTGAGGTGCAACGCCTCACGGGCAACCAGTGGGTGCCTACGCTGGTGCTCGACGACGGGACCGTGATCGACGGTTCGCACGAGATCATCGCATGGGCGAAGGCGAATCCGGCCTGACGCTTGATGATTCGCGCCGCCACCGAGCGGGACATCCCCTCTGTACTCGACCTATGGGAGACCGCGGGCAGCCCGCCGAGCGTCAGCGATACACGCGAAGGACTCACACGTCTTCTGGCCCGCGACGCCGATGCGTTGCTCCTGGCGGAGTCGGGCGGGGTGGTGATCGGGTCGTTGATCGCCGCTTGGGATGGGTGGCGGGGGAGCTTCTACAAGCTGGTGGTGCATCCCGACTGGCGGCGACAGGGGCTCGCCACAAAATTATTGACAGAGGGTGAACGTCACTTGCGAGCACGGGGCGCTGTCAGGCTAACCGCGATCGTCATCGATGATGATCCCGCCGCAATGGGATTCTGGGGGTCCCAGGGGTCCCGTGGGTCCCAGGGGGTTGAGGGGGCTCAGGGGGTCGAGGGGTCCGGCTACGAATATCAACAACACAGGGCGCGCTTTGTGCGCCGCCTGGACACATAGGGAGGGCGTGCCCTACGCGACCTCGCGACTTGGCGACCTCGCGACTTGGTTAGTCACGCGCGCGCGAGGCGAGGCCGCCCATCCAGAGTGCGGAGGTGCTATCCAGGCGCACGCAGCGAGGCCGCGGCGGTAACCACGCCGGCCGCTGAGAACACGAGACCGCCTGTCAGGTCGGGGTCCAGCTGTCCTCGCTCGCCGGCCTCGGCCACGGCGGAGAGCATGTCCGTGACGTCGATCGTGATCGCGGCCAGCGCGGCTGGACGCTCGAGTGCCCGCCAGTGCCGGCTGGCGAGGCCCAGCGCCGCCACGGCTACTTGGTGCGCGCCGAAGCCGCGCACGAACAGCCGAGCTGCGGGCTGCTCCGCGGTGTCTGCCGCCAGCCGCAGCTTGGCCATCTGCGCGGGCGCGAGCAGCGCGCCCACGCCGTAGCTCACGCGGAAGGCGCTGTTGAGGAGCATCAAGCCGCGCTTGGACACGTTCACGCAAGCCTACCGTCGCGGTGCGGGTAGCCGTAGCGATGCGGGTAGCATGAGCTCATGAAGAAAGTCTTTGAGCTGCTGCTCTGCATCCTGCACCCGATCGCGGTGATCCTGATCTGGATCAACCTGCTGTTCCGCCGGGACCTGGGCTTCATCGCCAAGCTCGCCTGGGGCATTGCGGTAATCGTCCCCTTCGTTCCTTTTCTGTACGTCCTCACAGGTAACGACTTTATTTAGTCACAGCCTTGGCACAGAATTGGCACAGAAGAGGCTTTGGTGGTCAAAATGTCGGTATAGCGTTACTCTCGCCGGAGAGAAGTGGGCACGTCGATCCTCGTCGCGCGCTTGGTTGCGCGGCGGGGATTCGGCGTTTCCGAGGATTCAGCGCCCGAGACAAGAATCAGCCTGCCACGCGAAATCACGGATGGCGAGCCGGGACTGGGACCCTGGGCGATCCTGCACGGCTATCGGGGCTCAGTCGCCCACGGGATGTATGAGCCGCCAGAGAATCCGCTGAGCATTGACGACAAGGACACGATGGCGATCTGCGTCCCGCCGCTGGACTACTACTACGGGCTCTCGGAGTACGGCTCACGCGGTACCCGCGAGATCAAACGAGGCGAGTGGGATGTCGTTATCTACGAGGCGCGCAAGGCGGTGAGGATGCTCGCGCAGGGCAACCCGAACATCCTCTCGCTGCTCTGGCTCCCGGAGAGCCTCTATATCGCGCGCACCCCAGCGGGGCAGCACCTCATCGAGCACCGCGAGGTCTTCGTCGCCCGGCACGTCTTCCACTCATTCGTCGGCTACGCAAAGGGCCAGTTTCACAAGATGACCCACGGCTCCCAGCAGGGCTATATGGGCGATAAGCGCAAGCGCATCGTCGAACAGTTCGGCTACGACACCAAGAACGCCGCGCACCTGATTCGCCTGCTGCGCATGGGTATCGAATTCCTAAGCGATGGCGAGATGCGTGTCGATCGAGGTGGGCTCGACGCGACCGAGCTACTTGACATCAAGCACGGCGCGTGGACCCTCGAGCAGGTTCAGGCCGAGGCTAAGCGGCTGTTCGCTAGGGCGGAGGACGCGCACGACCGCTCCACGCTTCCCCTACGGCCCGACCAAGAGCGCGTCAACGAGCTTTGTCTCTACATCGTCCGCACCGCGATCGAAGAAGGTCGAGCCTGAGGCGCTGGACCGCCTTAATGTGCTCCCTTTCATCTGCGCCAATCTGCAACCATCAGGCTGATGGCGAACCACAAGCGCAAGGGCCCAAAGAGCACGCGCGCCGGCTGCCTGCTCTGTAAGCCGCACAAGCACCAGGCTGAGCATCGTCGGGACCGCACGCGCGGCGATCGGCGCTGGCGCGAGCAGCAGGTAGCCGCCAATCACGATGGCCACCGCGATCGCTCACGCTCCGGGGAATAGCCGCGCGAGTAGCCTGCGCCAGTAGGCTGCGCCGTCAGCGATCCTGCGCGACCAGCGCGCTGGCGTCCACTTCGTCGATGTTCGCGTATCCGCTGAGCGCCATCGCCAGATCGAGGTCCGCGAGCAAGGCGCGCAGCACATCCACCACGCCCTGCTCGCCGCCGAGCGCCAGTCCCCAGATGTAGGGCCGCCCCAGCAGCACCGCGCGGGCGCCCAGCGCGAGCGCCTTGAGCGCGTCCGCGCCGGAGCGGATGCCGCTGTCGAACAGCACCTCACAATGACCGTCCACGGCCTTCACCACCTCCGGCAGCGCATCGAGCGCGCCGATCGCCCCATCGACCTGGCGCCCGCCGTGGTTGGAGACCAGCACCCCCTGCACTCCATGCTCCACCGCCAGCCGCGCGTCGTCGGGATGCACGATCCCCTTCAGCACGATCGGCAGCTCGGTGCACTGGCGTAGCCAGGCCAGGTCATCCCATGTCACCGACGGGTTGGCGAATTGCCACGCCCACTGCCCGATCGCCGCCTGCATGTCCTGCTCCGGCGGCGCCTCTAGCAATCCCCGGAAGACTGGGTCCGCTAAATAGTTTTTGTTTCCCTCTCCCCACAAAAAAGGCAAAAAAGCCTCGCTCAAATCTGCTGGGCGCCACCCCAACAACCAGGTGTCGAGTGTCACCACGATCGCTTTATAACCGGCCTGCTCAGCACGTGTCACGAAGCTGCGCGCCAGCTCTCGATCGCGCGGCCAGTACAGCTGATACCAACGCGCGAGCTCTCCCGCCTCCTGCGCGATTTGCTCGATTGTGTGTGACGCCGCCGAGCTGGCCACAAACGGCACTCCCACCTGCGCCGCGCCGCGAGCCATCGCCAGCTCACCCTCTGGATGCGCCAGTGTCTGCACGCCGATCGGCGCCAGCAGCACAGGCGCTTTCAGCTCCGTACCCAGCACCGTGCGCGTGAGGCTCCGCTCGGAGACGTCGCGCAGCATCCGCGGTCGCAGGCGCCAGTGGTCAAAGGCCTCGCGATTGGCGCGCATCGTCTCGCCCAACCCGGCGCCACCCTCGATATATCCCCGCGGTCCTTGCCGCAACAGGTTCATCGCGTCCCGCTCCAATTGACGCCAGTCAAGCGTCCGCGTGGGACGTTGCCCCGTCATGCCGCGCAGGTAGATCTCGTATTGATAGTTGGCGAAGGGGACCGCGTCTGTCATGCGCGATTATCTGCTAAATGCCGTGAGCTTTAGCCCGTTGCAGCAGCAAGGAGAACAGATGTTGCTCAGTGGCCGCGGGGAATGGCTCGGGCAGGCCAAAGCTGAGGAGGCTGACCTCGGTCGGACCGTAGACGAAGCCGAGAATGTCCATGTAAAAAGGAACCGCTACACGATGCACGGTGATCGTCGTGCTGATACGCCATCCGAAGCTGCCTGACGTGCCGGGCGCGGACGGAGACCCAGAGGAGATCGAGACAGGGCCGATGCTGGCCCCTGAGAATTTCTTGCCTTTGAACAGCAGGGAGAGGTAATGCGAAAAACAATTCCGGCCACGCCCGCTGCGGACCTCGGCGAGTTCCTTGACCGCCAACGCCGCTGTCGGCTCGACGGCGACCCCAGACTGCACGCTCTGAAACCCGTTCTTGTCTTCTCGTTCGAATTCTTTTGAGCTCACTTCTGCCAGCTGACCGTTGTGGCTCGCCCCAACGCCTGCCCCGATGCAACCGAGTAGCTCTCGTTCGAGCTGCTTTTCCGCCGCCGTTTCGTGTTCGTGTTTGTGTTCCGCGGAGACCTTGAAGCCCGGCACGTCCGCGGCGCGTAGGTTCACCGCGCGCGCGAATGCCTGCGCCTGTGACTTGCTGGGCGCGCTTGCGGCGCTGGGCAATGCGCCTGCGCTCGCCAGGCTCGCCGTCGCAAGCGATGCACCAGCGCCAGCCGTCGTAAGCGATGCTCCCGCGCTCGCGAGCAGCACGAGGATCATGGTTGCTCGGCGCACGCGGCGTAGCGTACCGTCCCAAGCGCGGCTTACGGTAGTTCGATGGCAGGAGATCTGGCAAGCCTCGACGACATCGGCCTGGTGCTCGAAGCAGCGGGCTATGTGCTCGAGCGCGGTGAGCTCGCCGGGCTACGGGCGCTGCTGGCCGAGAGTTCGTACGCGCTCGTGGGCTGCGTGGAGCTGGCTGGCTGGACTGACTTCACACAGCATGTTTCGGAGGCACAGAGCGCCTTGAGGCGCGTGGCTCGAGAGCCTGTGGCCGGAGTGCCTCTTTCCGCGCGTGGCAGTGACCCAATACGCGGCAGAGACCTGTACCTCGTACTCCACGTCAGAAGCAAGGCGACCGAGCTCGCCGATTACGCCGCGCTCCAGGAGGCGGAAGCGGACACGCGGGACACGCGCACGCTGGTGCGCGTGGCGGTTACGCCGGCGGAGCTCGATCGCGCTCTGCGCCCGCTCTTGCCGCTGCGCCTCGGCGCGGTGTTCGACCTCGCCGAGCCGCTGCAACAGCTGCATGACGAGCTGCTGCAGCTGGGACTCGAAGAGCGCGTGGCGGATACCGCTGTCGAGGCCTTCTGCGAAGAGGAAGCAGTGCGGGTCCCGTGACGGCGAGGAGGGTCCCATGACGGCGAGACTGAGCTCGATCGAGCTCGAGGCGTTTCGGGGCTTCGCTGAGGCGCAGCATTTCGATCTCGACGCCGGTGTCGTGCTGGTGAGCGGCGATAACGGGTCCGGCAAGACGTCCCTGATCGACGGGTTGCTGTGGCTGCTGACCGGCGAGATCCCACGCTTGAGCGAACGGGCGCGGGGATTGCGCCGCGGGCACGACCCGCTCATCAACATCTACGCGGGCGCGCCGGCGCGCGTACGGATCTCGCTCGTGGGGAGCGATGGCCGCACGCTGGACTTCGAGCGCCGTGGCACATCAACGAAGCACGAGCTGTCGGCGTGGGCCGGCGATCAAGCGCTGCCCAGGGCCTCAGAACAGCTCGCCTATGCCTTCGGAGAGAGCTCATTCGCTGCGCTCTCTGCGGCGGTGAAGCGACGGGGCATCTTGCAGCAGCACGCCGTCAGCGCCGCGCTGGACGGTGGCGCCGCGATGCACGAGCGACTGTCCGCGACCGTCGGGCTGGAGCGGATAACGCGGTTCGCTGAGAGCGCGGCGCAGACCGCGAAGGAGCTCGGCAAGGAGTGCAAGCGAGCGCAACGCGTCCACGCCGATCTCGCTCAGCGCCACCAGGCCACGCAGGCATCGCTGGCGGCGGCCAGGTCGGCGCTTGCCGATCCGCAGACGGCACGAGCGCAGCTGGCGGCAGCTGTCGAGGAGGTTCGTGAGAGGTTGCCCGCCGGCGTGGTGCTCCAAGGGGCGCTCGCCACACCTGAGGACCTGCTCCTGCTCGAACGCTCCGTGAGTACCCTGCTCGACCTCGCGACCGCGCTGGCTGCTCGCCAAGCGCAGGAGCTTGCCGCCGAGGGCGCGGTTGGCAGCACCGTCGCCGCGGCGGAGAGGAACCTGGCCGAGCTCATGCGCCGGTCGCGGGAGGCGGTGCAACAGGCCCCCTTACAGGTGCAGCTGGCATCCGCGGCGGTCGAGCTGCTCGACGATGCGTGTCCCGTGTGCGGCCAGGCGATCGACGAGGAGCGCGTACGCGCGCGTCTCACCGAGCTGCTCGGACGCTCCCAGCAGGCGGTCGAGAGGGCTGCCGCCATGCGGAAGGCCGTCCAGCGCGCACAGGCGCGTACGCAGGAAGCCCTCGCGGCCGAGCGCCGCTGCTCCGAGGCGACCACGGCACGCGAGCAGGCGGTGGAGCAGCTGCGCAAAGCACGGAGTGACACCGCTGCGGTGAGGATCCAAGATGACTGGGCGCTACCGGCAAACGCGAGCGAGCTGGCTCGGGCATTGGACTCGCTGCGTCAGCGCGTACGTGAGATATCCGCTCAGACCCAGTGTGATCAGCCAGAACAGATCGAGCGACTCTCGGCAGAGACCAATGCGTTACTCGACGAGGTGGAGCGGGCGCGGCGCGACATGCAAGACGCCGAAGCTCGCGCCCAGCGCGCGAGCGCACTCGAGCAGGCGGCCAAGCAGGCCGCCGAGCGCATCGTGCGTCGCGCGATCGCAAAGCTCGAGCCGAGCTTTGCCGAGGTCTTCGACCGGATGGCGCCGCACCCCATGTTCACCGAGTTGCGCGCCAGCCACGACATCTACTACGCAAAGAATCAGATCGTCCCCGAGGTCGTTGACCCCGACCGGCGCCTGAGCGCCAATCCCACGCTCCTGTTCAGCGAGGGCCAGCTCAACGTCGTGGCTTTGTCCTACTTCCTCGGTCTCGCGCTCAACGCCCGCGAGGGAGCCCTTCCCTTTCTCGTGCTCGACGACCCGCTGCAGGCGATGGATGCCCTCGCGGTGTGGGACTTTGCGGAGGTCTGCCATCGAGTGCACGAGCATCGCCAGCTGATCCTGAGCACACACGACCGCCGCTTCGCGTCGCTGTTGCGGCGCAAGCTCGCAGCTCGCGACGCGGACGTCCGGACACTCTTTCGCAAGGCGGACGCCCGGACCCTGTCCTACGAGTTCGCGGGGTGGACGCGGAAGGGGCCGAGCGTCAACACCACGAGCGAGCCGCTGGCGGAGGTCCTGCCGCTGCGGCGGGCATCGTGATTGCGGGCCGCCCGCCGCAAAAGCGCTCGCCGGCGAGCAGCGTGATCTTGACTTGGCGGCGCTGAGAGCGGAGTATTGCCCTGCGCCAGGGGTACGGCGCTTTGGTTGGCGAGCGAGGAGGACGGGGCTGATGTACGACTACGTGATCGTCGGGGCCGGCTCCGCCGGCTGTGTTCTGGCGAATCGCCTCAGTGAGGATCCCGATGTCAGCGTGGCGCTGATCGAGGCCGGTCCGCCGGACACGCTGGAGAACATCCACGTGCCTGTGGCCTTCGGCCAGCTGTTCCGCACCGAGGTCGACTGGGACTACTCGACCGCCGCAGAGCCGTTCGCCGATCGCCGGCGGATCTACCTGCCCCGCGGCAAGACGCTCGGGGGCTCTTCCTCGACCAACGCGATGGTCTACATCCGCGGCAACCGCGCCGACTACGACGGCTGGCGCGATAACGGCTGCGAGGGCTGGGGCTACGACGAGCTGCTCCCTTACTTCAAGCGCGCCGAGGACAACGAGCGCGGCGCCTCCGAGCTGCACGGCGCGGGCGGCCCGCTGACGGTCTCTGAGGACCGCGCGCCCAACCCGATCACCGACGCCTTCCTGGAGGCCTGTGCGCAGGCCGGCCTGCCTGCCAACGAGGACTTCAACGGCGCCGAGCAGGACGGCTTTGGTCGCTACCAGCGCACCCAGCGCGATGGCCGGCGCTGCAGCGCCGCGGTCGCCTACCTGCATCCCGCGTCCTCCCGTCCCAATCTCACCGTGGAGACATACATGCAGGTCCACCGCGTGTTGTTCGAGGGCGAGCGCGCCGTCGGCGTGCAGGCGGCGCGGCTCGGGGAGCTGCACGACTTTCGCGCCGAGCGCGAGGTGATCCTCTGCGGCGGCGCGTACAACTCGCCGCATCTGCTGATGCTCTCCGGAATCGGCTCGGCGGCAATCTTGGGGCTGCTGCAGATCCCCGTGATCCAGGATCTGGGCGGTGTCGGGCAGAACCTCCAGGACCATCCTGCCTCCGGGCTCACCTGGGCTCACGACGAGCCGGTCTCGCTGTTTGACTCGCTGACCGAGGCGAACCTCGCCGCCTTCGTCAACGAGGGCCGCGGCCCCTTGACCTCGAATATCGCCGAGGCCGGCGGGTTCATCCGCACGAGCGCAGAGCTCGATGCGCCCGACATCCAGTTCCACGCGGCGCCCGCGCTGTACGTCGACGAGCCCGTCTTCGAGCACGGCTTCGGCGTGGCGCCCTGCTTGCTCACCCCGGCCAGCCGCGGGATCCTCGCGCCGCTCTCACCCGATCCCACCGCCAAGCCCTACATCCTCCACAACTACCTTGCGGAGGAGAGCGACATGGCGCGGATGGTGCAGGGCCTACGCGTGACCATGGAGATCACCCGCCAACCCGCGCTCGCGCCCTACACCACCCGTCCCTACTACGCCCCCGACTCGGACTCCGAGCAGGATCTGCGCGCGCACCTCCGAGCGCAGACCTTCACCCTGTATCACCCGGTTGGTACCTGCCGCATGGGCTCGGACGCCGAGGCCGTGGTGGACACCGAGCTGCGCGTGAACGGCGTCGAGGGGTTGCGTGTCGTGGATGCCTCGGTGATGCCGACGGTCCCGCGCGGCAACACGAACGCCCCGACGATCGCGATCGCCGAGCGCGCGGCCGATCTGATTCGTGAGGGCGCGACGATCTCCTCTCCCGCGATCGCCGACCCGCAACCGATCGCGGCCGGCTGAGCTGCACGTAGCCGGCTGAGCGGCACTTTAGGAGCCACTATCGAGACGATGATCTATGCGGTGACGGGGCGCGTCGCGCGGATCACGCTTGACCGGCCAGAGCGCGGGAACGGCATCACCCGGGGCCTGTTGAGCGAGCTCGAGCGCTGTGTCGAGCGTGCGGACCTCGACCCGGCCGTGCACGTGATCCTGCTGGCGGGTAACGGCAAGGGGTTCTGCGGCGGCTATGACCTCGTCGAGTCCGCCGAGGGCCGGGGGCGCAAGGGTGAGGAGGGACGGGGGCGGATGGACGAGGAGGGGCTCGCGCCGCCGCCGGGCTCGCCGCTGGACCCGATGGTGATGGCCGCCAACCACGACCCGTCCGCCACGTGGGACCCGATGGTCGACTACGGGATGATGGGCCGCAACGTCCGCGCCTTCATGTCGCTGTTTCACTGCTCGAAGCCGGTCCTCTGCAAGGTGCACGGCTTCTGTGTCGCGGGTGGAACCGACATGGCGTTGTGCAGCGACCTGCTGGTGATCGCCGCCGATGCGAAGATCGGCTACCCGCCCGCGCGGGTGTGGGGCTCACCGACGACCTCGATGTGGGCCTACCGGCTGGGCGCGCAGCGCGCCAAGCGGCTGCTGTTCACCGGCGACTGCCTGTCGGGCAGCGAGGCGCTGGAGTGGGGGCTGGCGATCGAGGCGCCCGCCGCGGAGGACCTCGACGAGCGCACCGAGATGTTGCTCGAGCGGATCGCGCGCAACCCGCTCAACCAGCTGCAGATGATGAAGCTCCTGGTCAACCAGTCGCTATACGCCCAGGGTCTGCACCAGACCCAGATCCTGGGCACGATCTTCGACGGCATCGCCCGCCACACCGCGGAGGGTTATGCATTTCAGCAGCGCGCCGCCGAGGCCGGCTTCAAGCAAGCTGTCCGCGAGCGCGACGAGCCATTCGGCGATCTTGGCCACGGGCCGTCTTGAAGCAGGCGCTCAGCGCGACGCGCGCGGTAATCGGCTGAAGCGAGCGGCACGATCGGCCAGGCCGCGCGAATCAGTGTGCGCAGGCCATTCAGCGCCAGCTCGTCGCTGCGGCTCCAAGAGGTGGCCGAGTAAGAGCCAAACGTCGTTATCGTGGGCGTCGTGCCCCGCTCTTCGCCATCGTCGCTCTCCCTGATCGAGTTCCCCGCGGACGATCCCGAGCGTGCCCGGCGCTTCTGGATGGGACTGCTCGACGTTGACTTAGAGGTGCGCCAAGCGCAGGAGGGGGAGGGCTGGCAGACGCATGGGGACGGCCCAGCGATCGGCGTCCATGCCCGCGGACGCGGGCCGGGAGACTCGTTTTCGCTGCCCTACTTCGCGGTGAGCGACATCGCCGAGGCGCTGGAGCGGGTGCAGGCGCTCGGTGGCAGCGTGGTCCACCCGGGAGCGAAGTGGGCGATCTGCAAGGACTCCGAGGGAAGCCCCTTCGCGCTGTCAGGCCGCGTCGGAGATCACTAGGCGCAGCGCGCCCTGGAGCTCCTCCTGCTGGCGCAGGTGGCCGTGCTCGGCATCCCAGGCGCCGGAGTCCAGGGCGGCGGCGAGCCGCTCGACGATGCGCTGCTCGACTTCCGGCTCGACCAGCGCCCACACCGATTGGGCGCTGCGCACGGCGGGGTCGAGGAGCGCCTCGGGTGCTCGCCAGAACGCCTCGAAGAACCCGTCGGTGCAGTCGCCCGGTGTCGGGATGCGCTCAACGCGCGTACGCCCGCCCAACGCGGCCGCGACGTCGTCGATCGCGGGAAATCGTGGTAGCTCCTGCGCGACTGCCTCGCGCAGGAACTCGTGCTGCCATGCCGGCAGATAGTCGAGCTCGAAGGTGAAGATCACGACCGGCCCGCGCGCCACCCGGCGCAGCTCCGCGAGGCCGGCCTCGGGGGGCTCCCAGTGGTGGATCGTCACGCAGGCCATCGCCGCGTCGACCGCCCCGTCGTCGAGCGGCAGCGCCTCGGCGCGAGCGGCGATCGCGGGCGCCGCGCCGGTGGGACGCTGGGCGCGCATCGTCGCGCTCGGCTCGACGGCGAGCACCCAGCGATCCTCCGGCTCATAGGAACCGGCGCCCGCGCCGACGTTCAGGACCGTGCGGGCGTCACCGAGCGCCTGGTGGATCCGCGCGGCGATCCGCGGGTCCGCGCGCCGATGGGACGCATAAGTGCGCCCGTGGCGCTCATAGTCAACCCGGGCAGTCACCTGATCTCGACTCCTGCCGTGGCCTCGACCCCGAGGTCGTCTGGCGCGCACTGCATCAGCACCGTGTCGAGCCACTGCCCGTGCTTGAAGCCGACGTTGCGCAGGCGGCCGACATCCGCGAACCCCGCCCGGCGGTGAAGCGCCACCGACGCGGGGCTGCCGGTGTCGGCGATCACCGCGATCACCTGGCGAGCGTCGGCTGACCTCGCGTGCGCGAGTAACTCGGCGAGCAAGACTCGGCCATGTCCCTGGCCGGTGTGCTCAGGCGCGAGATAGATCGTGTTCTCGACGGTTTGCCGGTACGCCGGCTTGGACCGCCACGGCGTCACGTAGGCGTAGCCGATGAGCTCCTCCCCGACGACCGCGACCAGGAACGGCCAGCCCGTGGCCTCGAGCTCACGCTGCTTCTGCTGCCACTGCTGGACGGACGGTGGCTGCAGCTCAAATGTGATGACTGTGTCCAGGACGTAGCGCGCGAAGATCGCTGCCACCGCCGGCATGTCCTGCGCTTCAGCGCCGCGAATCACCAATGCGTCGTCCTCCTGCTCAGCTCACACGCTCAGCGCTGCCGGCACGCCGAGCTCCAGCCATCGCACGCGCGCCGCCAGATCGCCTGGCGCGCTCGCGAAGGCCTGCTCGGCGGCGGCGCGTCCCTGGCGGAAGTGCTTCCAGCCCTCGTAGTGAATCGGCAGCACCGTGTGCGGGCCGATCAGCCCGCAGAGCTCGCTCGCTTCCTCGGCGGTCATCGTGTAACGCAGCGGACCGGAGATCGGGAAGCGCACGCCGCCCAGATGCACGATCGCGGTGCCGACGTCGAGCAGCCGGGCGACGTCGCGGACGCCGTCGTAGAGCACGGTGTCGCCGGAGATCCACAGCACCCCGTGCTCCTGTCCCTCCCAGCTCAGCGCAAAGCCGCTCACTTCCCCAACGATCGGCCGACTCAACGGCGGCCCGTGGCGGCAGGGCGTCGCGGTGATCTCGATCGGCATACGCCCGTCGTGCTCGAGCGTTGTGGTCGCCCATGCGGTGAGCCCCCGTGCGTTGCCCCCGAGCCGCCGGGCGCCCGCCTCGGTGGTGATCACCTCCCCCGCTGAGGGCAATAGCGCTCGTCCCGCGGGGTCGAGGTTGTCCTCGTGGTGGTCGTGGCTGAGCAGCACCGCGTCGATCGGGCCAACCTCGGTCGCGGACAGGGCGGGTCCTGCGAGCTTGCGCGAGGACGTCCCCCAGCCGAAGTTGTAGCGCTTGCCGGGCGGGTCGAAGGTCGGATCGGTCAGCAGTCGCCAGCCGCCGATCTCGATCAGCACGGTCGGACCGCCGATGTGGGTGATCTGGACCTCACTCATACGCGACCTCACTCATCCGACGAGCCTCCCCTCGATCGCTGCATCCTAGTCCCTGGTCCTCATGGCGACTATCGTCCTCACTGCACCGAGAGGAGAAGCGATGTACGTCAATCCCCTTTACGTCGAGCGTGAGCTGGGAGTCCTGCACGAGATGATCGAGACTGCTCGATTCGGCCTGCTCGTGCTGTGCGCCGGTGGTCCGCTTGCCGCTCACATCCCGTTCGTGTTGCGCCGCGATCAGGGCCCCTACGGGACGTTGCTGGCGCACGTCGCCCGCATCGACCCGCTCGCTCGTCATCTTGGGACGGGGCAGGAGGCGCATCAGGGACACGAGGCGCTGGCGATCTTCAGCGGTCCGAAGGCCTACGTTTCCCCACGGTGGTACCAGGGCGATGGCCTGCCGACCTACAATTTCCTCGCCGTCCACGCATGTGGACGGCCACGCCTGCTGGAGGATCGCGACGCGGTGCTCGCCTACCTCGCCGAGCTCGTTGACGTCCATGAGCAGCAGATGCCTTCTTCGTGGTCGCTTGCGTCGGCTGCTGAGGATCATGTCGAGGAGCTACTGCCTCACATCGTTACGTTCACGCTCGAGATCTCCTCGCTTCAGGGCAAGCGCAAGCTCGGCCAGAACAAGTCGGCCGAGGACCGCGATGGCGTGATCCGCGGCCTGCGCGAGCGCGCGAGTGACGATGATCGGGCGATCGCCGAGGCGATGATCGCGCAGACGCCGCGCGACTAAACCATCCCAAGCCGCTCGTAAGTTGATCGGATGATAAATCTAAAGACGAAGTCTCAGGCGGATCTTGGCCTCGGCGTGCAGGAGATTCGCGAGCGCATCAAATTCCAGATCGTCTCTCGCGTGTCCCGCGGGTCGACCGGGGTGATTACGCTCGCTCTGCCGAAGCCGGGCAAGGTCTCTGCCGATGGTGGCGGGATCGAGCGGGCCGAGGTGGTCGCTCGCAGAGCGGGTCGGATGACATTCGAGGTGAAGCTGAATCGGAGAGCGAGAGAGGCAATCAAGGATGGTCGGCGGATCCGCGCGCACATCAGGGTGAGCTATGAGCCGCAGGATGGCTATCCGATCACTAAAACCTTCCCCTTGACCTTCGGCTACACGCAAAAGTAACAAATTACATCGTAACTTTTGTTCGTGATCGAGGTCACGACGTCCGGGCCGCCGACGAGGAGCGCAAGTTGGACGGCAGCGCTGACGAAGAGCTGTTGGCGCTGGCGGCAGAAGAAGAGCGAGTGCTCGTCACGTTCGATGTCAAGGACTTTCCCGTGATTGCGCGGCGCTGGGCCGAGGCGGGCAGGACCCACGCTGGCTGCGCGATCGTGGTGGGCATCGACCACGGCGAGTTCGGCGCGATCCTGGAGGCGATTGCCCTTGCCCTGGCTGCCCGCCCGCGGCACCGCGTGTTGACGGAGGCGGTGCCGCGGGACGCTAGGCCGCGGCGTCCCCGATGCGCCGGGGTGGCGAGTGCCTGGCAAGAACCGCGCCCCAGTCGGAGTCGTCGATCCTGCCGGGCTGCGTGCTCTGTAGGAACTCGCGCAACACATCGGACAGCGCGTCGGGGTCTTCGAGGTGTGGGAAGTGCGCGGCATGGGACAGCGTCTTGAAGTGGCTGTGGGGGATCGCTTCGTGCGCTTCGCGGCCGTGCTGTAGGGGGATCGTCTGATCGCGCTCGCCCCAGACGATCATCGTCGGCATCGACTCCAGTAGATACAGGCGGTCCGTGGCGCTGACGCGTTGGCCATGCACGTCGATCACGGAACGGAGCGTTTGCAGGAACGCCTGGCGGGCGCCGGCGTTCTCCAGTGGACGCAGCGCTCTGGCGAGCGCCTGCATGTAGACGCCGAGTCGGACCTCGCGTTGGCGCAGGCGCCGGCCCGAGTCCATCAGCGCGCCGAGTAGACGCGGGTGAATCGTCATCGACAACAGCGCGGAGATGCCGGGCAGCGCGGCGGTCCGCAGCACGGGGCTGACCCCTCGGCCGAGGCCGCCGGAGGAGACCAGCACGAGCCGCTCGGTGCGCTGTGGGAACTGGTAGAAGAACTGCATCGCGACACCCCCGCCGAGGGAGTGCCCGACGATCGTCGCGCGGTCGATGCCCATCGCGGCGAGTAGGTCGCGGATGCTCGAGGCGTGCGCGCCGAGCGAGTAGTCGCCGCGCGGCGCCGCGGAGTCGCCGTGTCCGATCAGGTCCGGCGCGATCACCGTGTACTCCCGGGCGAGGTTCAGCGCGACCGAGCGCCAGTGGCTGGAGGAGTTCAGCATCCCGTGGATCAGCACGACCGGTGGCCCGTTGCCCGCGACTCGGTAGATCACGCGGCGGCCATGGAGCTCGATCTGCCACTCGTCGAAATGCGTTGGAAGGGTGGAGACAGACACGCGCGAGCAGCCTAGACGATGTGCTTGCCGGGCGGATAGCCTCCACTGGTGCGCGGAAGAATCTCGATCCTTCGGCTTGCGCTCGGTGTTCTGCTGACGCTCGCCGTGGCGGTGCTCGTGCTCAACTGGACCTACGGCCGCCTGCCGGCGGAGCCCAAGCCGACCGGCTCGTTCGTTCAGATCGGGAAGCTACGGATCCACTACATCGAATATCCCGGGAGTGGCACGCCCGTGGTGCTGATCCACGGGCTGCCCGGGACGGCAGAGGACTGGGAAGTGCTCACACCGCTGCTCGCGGGGCACCGCACGATCGCAATCGATCGGCCCGGCTTCGGCTACTCCAGCGGTGGTTACGTGCCCTTCGATGAGCAACTGGAAACGATCGCTGAGCTGTTGCGCAGGCTCCACGTGGTGCGGCCGGTCCTCGTCGGGCACTCCTACGGCGGCACGATCGCGCTCGGGTTCGCCGAGCGCTACCCGAGCGACGTGCGCGGCCTCGTGCTCGTCGACGCCGCCGCCGGTGGCACCCGCCCCGACGGCTTCGAGCACCTCCAAGCCCACGTCATCAAAATCTTGCAGCTACCCGTCGTCAGGCAACTCGCCGACGTGACGTTCTCGCAACTGCTGCGCAAGGTGTCCGCCGAACTCGCGGAGAGCGAAGCGTTCGACCCCCAACCCGTCGTCGCCGCCCACCGTCGGCGGGTGCTCGCGATCAGCATGACCAGCGGCAACCTGCAAGCGCTCGCGGGCGAGTACCTCGCCGCCGACGCCGTGATCGCCCAGGTCGATCGCGGACTGGGCAAGCTCAGAATCCCGAGCGTCGTGATCCAGGGCGACGCCGACAAATTCGTCGAACCGGCTCGCGGCCGCCGGCTCGCGGCCATGCTCCCCGGCGCCCGTCTGCAAATGGTCTACGGCGGACACATGCAGCCCTACGATCACCCGGCGGCGATCGCCGCAGCGGTGGACAGCGTTGCGAGCTCGAGTCCGCAGGCCTCCTCTGGCAGGCGAACCTCCTCTGGTAGGCGGACCTCCTCGGGCAGGCGGGCCTCCTCTGCACCGCAGGCCTCCTCTGCAACGCGGACCTCCTCGGGCGGCCGGGCCTCCTCTGCACCGCGGGCCTCCTCTGCTGTCCATTGATTAGCGCCGCGTGCTTCATTGCGCCACGTGCCCTGGTGGCTGGCCCCGTATGTTTCGGCACGGGTCGCTGACCAGCGATCGTCGATCTGTCCCGGCTCGATCCCCGTGATTGGATTTTGTGACGGTCCTGTCGCAGAATCGTCACACATGCCGGGGGGGATGTTGAACTTGTGGCGGTAGCGTTGTCGGTATGTCTGTCGAGCGCTTCGAGCAGCGACATGCCGAGCGGCCTCTGCGTGATTCGGAGGCTCTAGTGAGTGCCCGCGTCGCGTCGCGTGAGAACCTCCCCGGTGCGCCGAGTGGGGGCGCCCACGACACGTCGGGCGCCCGCGATTTGCACGGAAGGCGTCGTCGTGCATTGGGACAGGTCGGCGAAGCCATCGCGATTGCGCATCTCGAGGCACGCGGCTTCTCCCTGCTCGACCGCAACTATCGCACGCGTCGCGGTGAGGTCGATCTGATCGCCTTCGATGGGTCCACGCTCATATTCGTCGAGGTCAAGACGCAGCAGATGGAGCCATCAGAGGCACAAGTGAGACCGAGTCCGTTGGAGTGGCTGACTACGCGTCAGCAGAGGCGGCGGCGGCCGCTTGCGATGGCGTGGCTCTACGACCAAACGCGCCCGCGCCCCAGGGCTCGGCGCATCAGATTCGATGCGATCGGCGTGGTGGTGGACGCGCAAGGCGCAAAGGTGGACTTGGAGCATCTCGAGGGAATCGAGTGAGCTGACGCAGGCGAGCCATCGCGCTGCTGCGAGCCATCGCGCTGCTTGGCGAGATGGCGCCCAGCGAAATGTTCAGCGAGACATCTTGTCTGTAGCCCTATAGTCTGCATCGAGGGATGGGTGTGACGTGAAGCCCAGGTCGCCGGAGCATGTCGCGCTTGGGCGCGCGATCCGCGAGCTCCGGCGCGCTGCCGGCATCTCCCAGGAGGTTCTGGCGGAGCGTGCTCGCTTGCATCGGACGTATGTCGGCGGTATCGAGCGTGGCGAGCGCAACGTGAGCTTCGGGAACCTGCTGAGGCTCGCGGACGCGCTGGGGGTGCGGCCATCAGAGTTCTTTGCGCGTTATGAGCGCCTCTTTGCGACTAGCGATCAGTAGCCGAGCTCGCTCGACCGGTAGCCCGTTGGGCCACCTGCGTCGCAAGTTCGTGCAGCTCGCAAGCGCATCGCTCGATCGTGCGCCAGTCTTGATCGGCCTCGCTCACCTCGTCGAGGATTCGCTCGGCGAGCTCGGCGGCGCGGACTGTTGCGTTTCGATTGCTCATCGCAGTTCAGCGACGATCGTGGGGTAGCCGCCGGTCCATCGGCGCGTCCGGTCCATCATCGCGGCTGGCGCCGCAAGCTCGATTGACGGCTACCCCACTCGTCCTCAGGATGTTCTACGCGGCCACCGCTGCAATCGCGTCCTGGTCTTCGATGGCCAGATCCTCCTCCTCGCTTCCCGTGATGGCCTGTAGCGCTCCCGTGCCATTATCGAGGTCGCCGTTGGACTCACTTGGTGGATCTCCGAGGAACTGCACGCTCTTGGCGATGACGCTCACCGATTGGGCGTTGCGGCCGTCGGAAGTCTCCCACGTGCGCCAATCCAGGCGTCCATCGACCGCCACGGGGCGACCCTTGTGCATGTGCTTGGCGACGTTCTCGCCCTGTCCACCGAACACCACGACGTCGAAGAAGTTGGGTTTCTCGCCCCACTCTCCGTTCGGGTCACGCCGCCTGGTGTTGACCGCGATCCGTAGGCGGCAGACGCTGCTCCCCGATGGCAGGGCGTGCAGCTCGGGGTCGTTCGTGAGCCGCCCGGTGAGGACGACGTGGTTGATGTTGGAAAACGGCATCGCTGGCTCCTATTCGCTCGTGATTGGTCCCAGAGGCCACTCGCCGCCGATGACCGACCGCTTTACGTGGAAGGGCTCCGTCTCCTTATCCGACGAGCGCGGCCAAACGGGACAGATTCGATCAGGTGTGCTCCGCGGTGCGCTCTCACGCGGGCACCTCAGCCTGGTATCTCGGTGCCCGCCATATATGCCCCCTGTCTCCTCGGCGCTTGTTGTCCGCCCGACCTCCTACGTGCCGGTTGTCTGTCCTGCCTCCTCAGGACCCGTCTCGGCCGGCGTGGGCTGTGCCTCGGCGATCGCATATGAGCCGTAAGCGCCCGCCGCGCCGGCGGCGAGCGCGAAGAGCGCCCAGCCTGGGCCGGAGCGCTTCCGTCCGGATGCCCCGTCCAGCGAGAGCCCGCCCGGTCCGAGCTCCGCCAGCGTGAGCGCGGCTGCGATCAGCACGAGGTTGTACTCATAGCCGCCGTCGCTGGACCACGGACCGTTCTTCGCGTGCACCCGGTGGATCGCGGTCAGCATCGTCGCGATCAGGACCGACGCGGCCAGGGGCGTCGCGAGTCCGACCGCGAGCAGTGCCCCGCCGCCCGCCTCGGCCGCACCCGCTGCGATTGCGTTCTGGCGCCCGGGACGCAAGCCGAGCTGCTCGAAGCCCTGCGCCGTCGCGTCGAGGCCATTCCCGCCAAACCAGCCAAACAGCTTCTGCGTGCCGTGCCCGACGAACAGGCCGCCCACCACCAGCCTCAGCAGCAATCCTCCGATCTTCATCTCTGAGCCTCCGTTTGGTTGATCTGGGTATTCAGGCCTCGGGTTGATCTGGGTATTCAGCCTCGTTGTCTCTTGCTCCTGTTACCCAAGAGTCGGCCAGGTCAACAGTCGGCCAGGTCGACAGCCGGCCAGGTCAAGAGCCGGCCAGGTCGACAGCCGGCCAGGTCGACAGCCGGCCAGGTCAACAGCCGGTCAGGTCAAGAGCCGGCCAGGTCAAGAGTCGGCGAGGCGCGTGAGCAGCGCAACCGCTTCGGCAAGCTCCCGGCGCTCTTGCTCAGAAAGCCCATCGGTGATCGCTCGTGTCAGCCAACCCACGCGTTCGCGGCGCTCGAGTTCGAGCGCCTGGTGTCCTTGGTCGGTGAGCTCGAGCAGGGCGCGGCGTCCGTCGGCGGGGTCCGGCCGGCGGCTGATCAGTCCATCGGCTTCGAGCTCGCCGACCGTCTGTGCCATCGACTGCGGCCGGACACGCTCGGCGGCGGCCAGATCACTCGTGCCCATGGCGCCTTCGCGGTCGAGGCGACCCAGTACGGCGCCGTGCGCGAGCGAGAAGCGGTGCTCGGCGCGCAGCCGTCGCACCAGTTGGCCCAGCACCACCCGTAGCTCGCTGGCGAGGAGAGGGACATCGACTGACAAGACCAATTGACTATAACCGGAACACCAGGTAAACTGTACAGGCTACCTGTGTACTGTTTAGGTGGTGAGGGCAAGCGTTGACACAGATCGGGCGGGGACGAAAACGGCTGTCGGGCCAACCGCCTCCGGCTCGTCCACCACCGATCGCTACAAGTGGATCGCCCTGTCCAACGTGACGCTGGGCGTGCTGCTCGCGGTGCTCGACTCCTCGATCGTCCTGATCGCGATGCCCTCGATCTTTCGTGGCATCCATCTCGACCCGCTGGTGGCCGGCGAACAGCTTCTACCTGCTGTGGATGATCCTCGGCTTCCTGGTCGTCACGAGCGTCCTGATCGTCAGCCTCGGCCGGCTCGGCGACATGTACGGCCGGGTGAAGATGTACAACCTCGGCTTCCTCCTCTACACGGTCGCCTCGTTGTTTCTCACGATCGACTGGATGACCGGCCGCGATGGCGCGCTGTACCTGATCGTCTTTCGCATCGTGCAGGGGATCGGCGCGGCCTTCCTGCTGGCCAATTCCGCCGCGATCCTCACCGACGCGTTCCCGGCCAACCAGCGCGGGATGGCGCTCGGCATCAACAACATCGTCGGGGTCAGCGGCGTGTTCATCGGGCTGGTGCTCGGCGGCCTGCTGGCGCCGATCGACTGGCGGCTGGTCTTTCTGATCTCAGTGCCGATCGGCTTGTTCGGCACCGTGTGGGCGTATCTCAAGCTCGAGGAGCGCAGCACGCCCAAACGCGCGCGGGTCGACTGGTGGGGCAACCTCACCTTCGCGCTCGGCCTGATCCTGATCATGGTCTCGGTCACGTACGGGATCCGACCCTACGGCGGCCACGCACGGGCTGGACGAGCCCGAAGGTGCTCGCGCTGCTCGCCGCCGGCGTGGCCTCGCTGGTCGCGTTCGCGCTGATCGAGCGGCGGGTGCGCGACCCGATGTTCCGGCTGCCGCTGTTCCGGATCAGGGCATTCACGTTCGGCACGCTCTCGACATTCCTCTCGGCGGTCGCCCGCGGCGGGCTGATGTTCATGCTGATCATCTGGCTGCAGGGCATCTGGCTGCCCCAGCACGGCTACGACTTCACCGAAACGCCGCTGTGGGCGGGGATCTACATGCTGCCCCTGACGTCGGCATGCTCGTCGCCGGCCCAATCTCCGGCTATCTGTCCGACCGCTTCGGCGCGCGCTGGTTCGCGACCGGGGGGATGCTCGGCGCGGCGCTCAGCTTCTTCCTGCTGGCGCTCTTGCCGATCGACTTCTCCTATCCGCTGTTCGCCGCCATCCTCTTTCTCAACGGCATCTCGATGGGCATGTTCGCCTCGCCCAACCGCGCCGCCGTGATGAACAGCCTCCCGGCGGGCGACCGGGGCGCGGGCGGGGGCATGAACCAGACCTTCCAGAACTCCGCCCAGGTGCTCTCGATCGGGATCTTCTTCACGCTGATGATCTTTGGCCTGTCCTCCAGCCTGCCGTCGGCGCTGACCGCCGGTTTGCGGGCCCACGGCGTCGCCGCGGCGACCGCGGCCGGCGTCGCGCACCTGCCGCCGGTGTCGATCCTGTTCGCCGCCTTTCTCGGCTACAACCCGATCCAGCATCTCGTTGGCGCCCACGCGCTGAGCGCGCTCACGCCGGCCAGCCGTGCGACGCTCGTCGGGCCACTCCTTCTTCCCGCACCTGATCTCCGCGCCGTTTCGCGCCGGGCTGCACGAGGCGTTCGCGTTCGCGATCATCGCCTGCCTGATCGCCGCCGCCGCCTCGCTGATGCGCGGCGGCAAATACCAACACGGGGGGGGTGACGGGGGGAGGGGGAGTAAACACAGGAGGAACAACATGCAAATTGAGTGGTACGGCCAGTCAGCGTTTCGCCTCACCGCCGCGGATAAGACGGTGGCGATCGACCCGTTTGGGGACATGGCGGGGCTCGCGAGCGCCCGCGGAATGCAGTTCGACTATCCGCAGATCGGCGGCGTTGAGGCGGATCTGTTGCTGGTGACCCACGAGCACATCGATCACAACGGCGTCGAGGCGATCGGCGGCGATCCCGTGATCCTGCGCTCGACCGCGGGCAAATTGACCTCGCCGATCGGCGAGGTCACGGCAATTGCCTCCGAGCACGACGAGGTGGCGGGCACCGAACGAGGGCCCAACACGATCTTTGTTTTTGAGTTCGACGGATTGCGGGTCTGTCATTTCGGCGACTTCGGCCAGATCTCCCTGCGCGACGAGCAGGCCGCGGCGATCGGTCACGTCGATCTGCTGATCGTCCCGGTGGGCGGTGGTCCCACGGCCGCAGCGCGGCAGGCCGCCGCGATCGTTGAGCGCTTGCACCCGAAGTGGGTCATTCCGATGCACTACCGCACGCCGCGCATCTCCTTCCTCGAGACCGCGGATGCGTTCCTGGATCTCTATCCCGACGTGCATCGTCTCGAAGGTCCCGCCTTCGAGACCGGCGAGCTTCCCCAGGCGCAGGGCCCGCTCGTCGTGGTCCTGGCCGCACCGTAGTGGGCCTTCAGGATCCTCCGAAGAAAAATTCGCGAGTACCGCGACTCCGGCTCTTACAAAAGGTTTAACAAGCCTGGCAACATGTCCGAAGTGTCAGGCGCTATGGAGACCATCGAAAAAGATCCCGGCTGGGCGAAGCTGGGAGAACGGCCCGCGCCCGGCGAGCCCTCGTCCCCCTCTACCCTGCTCGACATCTTCGCGGAGACGGTCGCTCGCCACGCGGATGGCGTCGCGATCGATGCTGTCGATGCCGTCCTCACCTATGCGGAGCTTTCCCGCGCGGCGGATCGTCTCGCCGGCGAGCTACGCGATGCGGGGGTGGGCCCAGGCGACCGGGTCGGGATTCGCCTGCAGAGCGGGAGCTCATCGCTATATGTCGGGATTCTCGGGGTGCTGCGTGCCGGCGGGGCCTACGTTCCGGTCGATGCCGATGACCCGGCTGCGCGCGCCGAGGCGATCTGGGAGAGCGCCGAGGTTTGTGGCGTCCTGCAAGGCGAGCTGTGCTTTACGAGGCGCTGTCCCAATCCCGCCGTGGCCACCGGCGTGGCCGGGGAAGGTGCCGATCGCTCGCCCGCCTTGGCGGCGCGTGGCTCGGTCGCCCAGGATGACGCCTGGATCATCTTCACCTCGGGCTCGACCGGTGCTCCGAAGGGCGTGGCGATCAGTCATCGCGCGGCGGCGGCCTTCGTTGAGGCGGAGGCAGCGCTTTGGACGGTCTTCCCGGAGGACCGCGTGCTGGCTGGCCTGTCGGTCTCCTTCGACGCCAGTTGCGAGGAGATGTGGCTGGCCTGGGCCAACGGCGCGACACTCGTGCCGGCGCCACGCGAGTTGATGCGTACGGGCGTCGAGGTCGGTCCGTGGTTGGCGGAGCGCCGGGTCACGGTGATCTCGACGGTTCCGACGCTCGCCGCGATGTGGAGCGATGAGATGCTCGCGGGAGTGCGGCTGCTGATCTTGGGCGGCGAGGCCTGTCCGCCCGAGCTTGCATGGCGGCTCGCTGCCGAGCGAGAGGTGTGGAACACGTATGGGCCGACCGAGGCCACGGTCGTCAGCACCGCCACACGCCTGCTCCCGGATGTGCCCGTGACGATCGGCTGGCCGCTGGACGGATGGCTGCTCGCGGTCGTCGACGAGGCCGGTGAGCCGGTTCCGCTCGGCGAGACGGGAGAGCTGATCATCGGCGGCGTCGGGCTCGGGCGCTATCTGGACCCGCTCCTCGACGGCGAACGCTACGCCGCACTGCCGGCGCTCGACTGGGAGCGCGCCTACCGCAGCGGCGACCTCGTGCGCGAGACCGTGCACGGCTTTGACTTCATCGGTCGGCGCGACCAGCAGGTCAAGCTCGCCGGACGTCGATTGGAGCTCGGCGAGATCGAGGCACAACTGCGCGGCCGTGAAGGGTGTGCGCGCCGCCGCGGCCGTGATTCAGAGCACCGCCGCCGCCAACAAGATCCTCGTCGGCTATGTGGTGGGCGATGTCAATCCCGACGACGTTCGAGCCCAAGTCGCCGAGCAGCTGCCCGATGGCTTGGAGCCGCTCGTGCTCGTCCTCGAGGCGATGCCGCTGTCGAGCTCGGGCAAGGTCGACCGCGCGGCGTTGCCCTGGCCGCTCGAGAATGCTGCGAATCCAGGACGCGGGCAATCGCTCACCGGCACGGCGGCTTGGCTGGCCGAGCGCTGGGTCGAGCAACTCGGTCCGATCGCAGATCGACCGGCGACACCGACTTCTTTGCCTGTGGTGGCAGCTCGGTTGTGGCCGCCAAGCTCGATCTCGGCGCTGCGCGAGCGCTTTCCCTCGATCGCGGTCGCCGACGTATATGAGTACCGCAGCCTCGGCGCGCTCGCCGCGCGTCTGGACCGCCTCGGAGAGGGCTCCCGCGGTGCAGGACACGGTCGTCCCCACCCGCCGCGCGCGCTCGGCGCTGATGCAGCTCGTGGGGGTACTCGTCCTCACCGTCTTGGCATCCACGCAGTGGGTCATCGCCGCGCTGGGCTACGGGAACATCGAATCCGACGGGCTTCCGCCACGTCGGCTGGGGATGGCTGATCGGCGCCTGGCTGGCGCTCTCCAGTCCGTTCGGCCGAGTCGCGATCGCCGCTCTGGCGCGCCGCGTCTTGCTCCCCCGGTTGCGCCCCGGGCGCTATCCCCGCAACTCCTGGCTGGCCTGTCGCGTGTGGTTTCTCGAGCGGCTCGGCGAGTACTGCCATCTCGATCGGCTGGCCGGCATGCCGGCGGCCGGCCGCTATGCCCGCATGCTTGGCGCCGATGTCGGCAGCCGGGCGCGCCTGGCGAGCATGCCCACGCTCACCTCGCTCGCTGCACATCGGCGCCGGCGCCACGGTGGAGTCCCAAGTCGATCTGCGACGGCTGGTGGATCGACGGCCAGGAGCTCGTGGTCGGCGAGGTGCACATCGGCGCGGGCGCGAGTGTCGGCGCGCGGACCCTGCTTCTCCCTGGTGCCGAGCATCGGAGAGCGCGCGGAGATCGAGCCCGGCAGCGTGATCTCTGGGACGATCCCCGCCGGCGAGCACTGGGGTGGCAATCCCGCTCGCTATCTCGGCCAGGCCGGTGAGGGCTGGCCGGAGCGCTCGCCCTCGCCCAGCTCCCATTCGGGCTTCTGGAGGCTCATGTTCGCCTTGAGTCTCACCTGGGAGGGGCTGCTTGCCTTGCTGGCCCTCTTTCCGCCGATTGCTCTGCTGATGCTGCTCGGCGCGCCCGCTCCTACGCTCCACGGCTCCCTCGTGGTGCTCGTGGCTGAGGCCGCCGTGATCGCGATCCTGTTCACCGTGACGCTTGCTTTGCTGCTCGCCCTCACCTTGCGCCTGGTGTGGAAGCTCGTGCGTCCGGGCTGGCACAGCGATGACGGAGGGTTGGGCTGGGCGCTGTGGTTCTCCGGCGAGTTGATGGAGTCGGCTGGTGGGGCGCTCTTCCCGCTCTACGCCTCCCTATATACGCGCCCCTGGTTGCGGCTGATGGGTATCCGCGTTGGTGCACGCACCGAGATCTCGACCTCTACTGGCCTGAACCGCCTGGTCTCGTTTGGCGAGCGCAGTCACGCCACCGACGATGTGGGCTTCTGTGGCGCCAGGGCTCGCGGCGGCTGGCTGCACGTCGAGCCGATCGAGATCGGCAGTCGCACCTTCCTCGGTCCCGGCGCCGTGCTGCGCGAGGGCACGCGGCTCGGCGATGGGAGCCTCGTCGGTGCTCTCACGCTCGCTCCACGTCAGTCGCTGCCGGGAACTTCCTGGTTCGGCGTGCCCGCGCTCGAGCTGCCACGCGTCTGCGAGGCCGCGGATCCGGCCCGGACCACCGATCCACCGAAGCGACTCGTCCTGGCTCGGGGGGTCATGGACGCGATCCGCATCATCGTGCCCGAATACCATCTCCCTGTCGATCGGTCTGCTCGACCTGCTCGTCCTCGACGCGGTCGGCGGCCGTCTGGGCATCCTGGCGATGATTGCGCTCTGCCCGCTGCTGGTGCTTGGCTCCGGTCTCTGCTCAGCCGCTATCGCGGTCGCGCTCAAGTGGATCGTCATCGGTCGCTATCGCTGCGCTCAACATCCGCTGTGGTCGTTCTTCGTGTGGCGCGACGAGCTCGTCAACTCCGCCAGTGAGCAACTCGCCGGCGAGTGGCTGTTGCGCTTCGCGATTGGCACGCCGCTGATGTCGCTCTACCTGCGGGCGATGGGCAGCAAAGTCGGCCGTGGCGTCTGGTGCGAGACGACGGCGATCACCGAGTACGACGTCGTCGAGCTCGAGGACGGCTGCGCGATCAACCGCGGCTCCTGCCTGATGACCCACGTTTTCCACGATCGTCTGCTGCAAATCGGCCCCACCAGCATCGGCGCCGGCGCCACGCTGGGCCCGACATCGGCGGTGCTGCCCGACAGCAGGCTCGGTGCAGGCGCCTGCATCGGCGGACACTCGGTCGTGCTACGTGGCGAGCAACTGCCAGCCGGCACGCGCTGGCATGGCGCTCCCGTCAGAGGCATGTGAGCGGCGAGCGGGAACTACCGATCCTCGGCAATGGCGCGCAGAGCGACGCCCCAGGTGCGGCTGATCGACGCTCGCGCGATCGGGCTGGCCGACGAGCCCGCCCTACGTGAGCACGCCCGCGCGTGCGGCGCAGATACGGGCGCGGCGTCCACCTCGCGCTCCTACTGCTTTCCCCTCGCGCTGATCGCCTGCCACACCGCGGCGGTCGGCATCGACATCGAGCGTATCGGCCCATGCGACGCGGCCTTTGCCGACGCCATCCGCACGCCGGCCGAGCGCGCGGCGGGCTGGCCGGTGGATGATCCCGATCGCTGTCTTCACGTCGCTGTGGTCGAGCAAGGAGGCGCTGTCGAAGGCGCTCGGGAATGCCCTGGACTACGACCCACGCTGGCTCGAGGGGCCGGCTGCGTGGCCGGACGGCCGCTCCGGACCCTGGCGCGCGGCAAGGCTCGACGTGGGCGATGATCACGTGGCGTGGCTGTGCTGGTGTGCCGAGGATCCCTCTGGCTAGGGCGCGTGCCCGCTCTCGGGGTGGCGCGGTAACCCGTCGTCGGGGATCGCCTCCCAGGCAGCGGCGTAGGCGACGAATTGGCGCATACTCGGCCTGATCTGAGGATCGCCATCGAAGGCGCCGAGACGGATGCTCATCTGTCCTGGATCATCTGGGTGCCGGCTGAACAGCGCTGAGCCGCATGCTCCGCAGAACCACTTCTCCCAGCCGCTCGCCGGCCTCCAGGCGCGCAGGCTCTCCTCGCCGGAGAGGATCTGAAACGACCCGGGCTCGGGGCGGGCATTTGCGGAGGCGGCTGTTCCGCTACGCCGTTGGCAGCGTGTGCAGTGGCAGTAGTTCGCGGACTGCAGCGGCGCCGTCACCTCGAAGCGAACCGCTCCACAGCCGCAGCCGCCGAGCAGCGCCATCTCCGCGCCGAGAACCGTCATCTGGGCCACGATACCTCTTGCCGCGGCTGCGCGATACTGACTCTCGAAGCGATAAACGCACTGTTCCCGATGCGAAGGGTTGACTCGATGGCGCTTGATCAGACCAAGGTGGGACAGGTTGTGGCGGCGCAGATGGAGGCGCTCGAAGAGGCCTACGGCGAGGATTGTGAGATCGGGGACGTCTGCACGATCGTCGAGGTGATCGGACCGCACGGCTCTGACGTGAGGGTGCGCAGCAGCGAACTGCGCCCGCACGTGGCGATTGGTCTGCTGCGCATGGCGGAGAGCATCTTCCTCGCCAGCCTGCGCGCCGGATCGGATGGGGAGATCGGAGAGGGAGACTGAGAGGGAGATGGAGGGAGAGGGAGAGGGAGACCGAGAGGGAGGGAGACTGAGAGCCAGCCGGGTAAGCTGTCTGCGCCGTGGCTCCCGAGCTCGTCCTTCACGTCCTGCCGCCGTCGCATCCGTGCATGACCGCCGCCGTGGCCCTGCGCCTGAAGGGGCTCGAGTACGAGCGCGTTGAGTTCGTCCCCGGCCAGCACGTCGAGCCGATGCAGGAGATCTACGGCGAGGGCAACTACACCGTGCCGGGGATGCTCGTCGATGGCGAGCCCGTGCACGGTTCGCGTGCGATCCTCGAGCGCTTGGAGGCGCTGGCGCCCGAGCCGGTTCTCTACCCCTCCGAGGCGGTCCGCGAGGCCGAGCGCTGGGGCGACGAGGAGTTCCAGGATCTCGGGCGGCGGATGCCCTGGGGAGCGCTCTACTTTCGCCCCGAGGCGATGGGCACCTTCGCCGGCGCCGGTCCTTTGGACGGCCCCGGCACCGACTTCGCGATCCGCTTCGTCCGCGGCACCTGGAAGTACCACAAGATCACCGCGGAGCGCCTGCACGAGGATCTCGCCGGGCTGCCGGAGAAGCTCGCGCATATCGAGCAGCTCGCCGCCGACGGCGTGATCGGCGGTGAGCAGCCGAATGCCGCCGACCTGCAGATCGGCGCCACCCTGCGCATGCTGCTCAACCTCGGTGACTTGCGTCCACTGCTGCGGGGAAGCTCCGGCGAGCGGATTGCCCGCAACCTGTTCGCGGAGTACCCCGGTGAGATTCCCGCCGGCGCGTTTCCCGCCGGCTGGGTGCCGGCGATCTGAGCGCATCCGGATCGGCTTGGTTGCGTGACGCGAGCGACCTTCTACTTCGATCTCGGGTCGCCGTTCGCCTACCTGGTCGCCGAGCGCCTAGCCGAGGTTCTGCCGGAGCCCGTTGCCTGGCAGCCGGTATCGCTGGGCGGGCTGTTCAAGGCGAATGGACGCTCCTCGTGGGGGCTGGGTGATCCTGCCGGCCGTCAGCAGGGGATGAGAGAGGTGGAGCGTCGCGCTGCGCTCTACGGTCTGCCGCCCGTCCGCTGGCCCGACCCTTGGCCGGGCAACTACCTGTTTGCGATGCGCGCCTGCACTTTCGCGTTCGAGCTGGGACGGGGGAAGGAGTTCACGGTGCGGGCCTTTCGCCACGCCTTCCAGCAGGGCCATGACCTCAGTGTCCCCGAGCGCGTTCTGGACGTCGCGGCCGGAGCGGGTTTCGATCCGGGAGAGCTCGCGGCGGCGAGCGGTGGCCCCGATCTCAAGCAGGCACTGCGCGCGGCCACCGAGGCCGCCCACGAGCTCGGCGTATTTGGCGTTCCCACGATCGCCGTGGGAGATGAGTTGTTTTGGGGCGAGGACCGTCTCGCGGATGTGGCCGCTGCGCTCAGCTGAGGGGCTATGATCCGTGTTTCTGTCGTGGCTCTCAGCAGGGCGGCGACGGACTGAGTTCCTCGGTTGTGTGTCAGGCCTTTTGCGGGTGCTGACTTACGGCGATCCATGTAGATCGACTCGCGGGCTCGGGAGGCTGTGGTGGAGACGTCGTTTTCGTTGGTGCGCGGTGCTCGCATCGAGCTGCGTCCAGACCGGGAGCGAGTGTTGGTTCTGCTCGGCGGGGAGCTCGATCTCGCCACGGTCGATTTCGTTCGCCAGGAGCTCGAGGCGCTGCGCTCGGCCGGCTGGCAACAGCTCGTACTCGATCTCAGCGAAGTCAGCTTCATGGACCTGGCGGGCGTGCGGCTGCTGCTCAGCGCCTTTGAGCAATCAGACAGAGCTGGCAGCCTGTTCAGGGTGCGGGGAGCCTCGCCGCAGGTCCGCCGGATCCTCGAGCTCACGGGCAACACTCACATCCTTGCGCCTGCCGAGCAGCAAACCACGGGAGCGCGGCACGCTAGTGTTCCTACTCCAGGCTAGGAGATCACATGAGCAGCTCCCTCGCAGTACCCGATGAACTTGGCGAGCAGGATGGCAGTCGTCCTTTGGCCGCGCTTTCCAAGGAGATCGTCCGTATCTACAAGGATCAGTTCGGGCGCGGACCGACGAAGGTCCGCTCCCACTATGCGGGCTCGGACATCCTGGTCTGCGTGCTCGAGAACACCTTCACGCCCGCTGAGCGAAGCCTGCAGGCGATGGGCGAGCACCAGCGCTTGCGGGACATGCGCATCTTCTTCCAGTACGCATCGACCGCGGAGTTCACCGATGCGGTCGAGCGCGTCACCGGCAGACGCGTGAAGAGCTTCATCAGCGGTATCGATACGAACACCGATATCGCTTGCGAGATGTTCGTGCTCGAGCCGCAAACCGCCGACTGATCTAGAGCGCCTCACCGGCCGGCTGCGACTCCGCTGGCAGCAGTCCGGCGGTGATCTCGCCCCGCAGCCGTAGGCCAGCGCGGAGAAGGCGCCGACGAGCGCCGCCGCGGCGATGATCGCGAGGAACGTCCCGGGTAGCTAGACGACGCCGGGCACGGACTACCATCATCCCTCACTCCAACATCAAAGGAGCGACTAATGGCTACCTGCAGCCACCTCGACAAAGTCGAGATCCTCGAGCCGCCGAACGACATCCCCGGTTGTGAGGAGTGCCTGAAGATCGGCGGTGAATGGGTCCATCTGCGCATGTGCCAGACCTGCGGGAAGATCGGCTGCTGCGATTCCTCTCCCAATCGACACGCGAGCAAGCATGCCCTCGAGGGGCATCATCCGGTCCTGCGTTCAATCGAGCCGGGGGAAGACTGGTCGTGGTGTGCGATCGACGAGGTCACCTTCATTTTGCGCGATTGAGAGGGGCTGTCGAAGCGCAACCTCGCTGTCAATCGGGCGGCTTCGAATCGAGCAGGTGGCGCTTCGAATCGGGCGCTTCGAGTCGGGCGCGTGCCGAGGGTGTCGAATCAGGGCCGTTCCGTTCGTCAACGAGGTAAGGGTCGGAGTCTTCCGGCTAAACCAGCCAAAATTGGAAAGCAGAGGAATCGAAAATGCCTCAGTACATGATGCTGATCTACACGCCCACCGAGGGTGGTCCCTCGCCCGAGGAGCTACAGGCCATGCACCCTCGTTGGAATGCCTACACGCAGAGCCTGAGCGAGGCGGGGGTGTTGGTGGCCGGTGACGCGCTCGAGGGGATCGACACCGCGACGACCGTGCGTGAGCGCAGCGGCGAGACCGTCTTGACCGACGGCCCGTTCGCCGAGACCAAGGAGATCCTCGGCGGCTACTACCTGATCGACGTTCCCGATCTCGATGCGGCGCTGAAGTGGGCGGCGCGGGTCCCGAACGCGCCGTATGGCTCCATTGAGGTCCGGCCGGTGATGGTCTTCCCGGAGCAGTAGACGGGAGCAATCGACGTGGACTCTGCGACTACTGTCTTCCTGGAGCAATAGACGTGGAAACTGCGACTACCGTCTTCCTGGGGCAATAGACGTGGACTCTGCGAGCACCGCGGCCGTCGAGGCGGCGTTCCGCCGCGAGCGCGCCGCGGTGCTCGCCACGCTGATTCGCCAGCTCGGCGACTTCCAGCTCGCCGAGGACGCCGTGCAGGAGGCCTTCGCGGCGGCGATCGTGGCCTGGGAGCGAGACGGTGTGCCCACCAGCGCGGGAGCGTGGATCACCGTTACGGCGCGCCGGCGCGCGATCGACCGCTTGCGCCGGGACCGCACACTGGGCGATCGCATCGAGCGCCTGAAGGTGCTCGCCGAGCGAGCGGCCGCCGCCGCGGAGGAGCCTGCGCCTTCGGCCGTGGCCGATGATCAGCTGCGTCTGATCTTCACCTGCTGCCATCCGGCCCTGGCGATGCAGGCGCGTGTGGCGCTGACGCTGCGCACCCTCGGCGGCTTGAGCACGGGTGAGATCGCGCGTGCGTTTCTCGTCAGCGAGACGACGATGGCCCAGCGATTGGTGCGCGCCAAGCGCAAGATCGCGGCTGCCCATATTCCCTATCGAGTTCCCGCGGACGAGGAGTTGCCCGATCTGCTGCCCGGGGTGTTGGCCGTGGTGTACCTGATCTTCAACGAGGGCTGGGCGGCCTCCGCTGGCGAGCGGTTGGTGCGTGGCGAGCTGTGCGCGGAGGCAATCCGTCTGGGGCGATTGCTGTACGGCCTGATGCCGGACGAGCCCGAGGTCGCGGGGCTGCTGGCCCTGATGCTGCTGCACGACTCGCGGCGGCAGGCACGCGTCGATGCGCACGGTGAGCTGGTCGCGCTCGACGATCAGGATCGCGGGCAGTGGGATCGCGGGCGCATCCGCGAGGGTGAGCGCCTGCTCGACGGCGCGATGCGCCGGCGCGGACGCGGGGTGGGCGGGATCTATGTCCTGCAGGCGGCGATTGCCGCGCTGCATGCGACTGCGCCGTCGCCGGCAGCGACCGACCATGCGCAGATCGCGGCGCTCTACGGCGAGCTCGCACGCCGCTCCCCATCGCCCGTGGTGGAGGTCAATCGCGCGGTTGCGCTCGGGCGTGCCGATGATCCGGGTGCCGGACTCGAGGTGCTGGAGCCGCTGCTGCGCGCCGAGACACTCGAGCACTATGCGCCGCTGCACGCCGCGCACGCTGATCTGCTCGACCGCGTCGGCAAGCCTGAGCAGGCCGCGCGTGCCTATCTGCGCGCCGCGGAGTGCGCCGAGAACACCGTCACCCGTGCCGAGCTGCGCCGCCGCGCGGCGGCGCTTGCGTGACTATGCGCTCGCTAACTCTGGCCGTCCTAGCGCACGATTGCGCTCGTGCAGCTCCTTTCACCCAAGCGCCACGGGCAACGGCAGGCTGAAGGTGGTGAAGCCGTGCTTGGTGGCGTGGGCATTGGCCGCGACCTTGCTTTTTAGCCTGTAGATCGCGGCCTTAGCGTTCGCCGGGACGGTGAGGGTGATGTGGAAACGTCCGCCGGCGGGCGGCGTGAAGGTCTTTGCGATCGTAGTCTTGCCGCATTCGAGCTGCTGTTCGACGACGACGGGCGCGATCGGCTTGGTCAGCGGGAGCGTGACCTGGCCGGTGAGCGTGACCGTCGTGCCCGATGCCTTCAGCGGTTCCAACAAGAG
This sequence comes from uncultured Solirubrobacterales bacterium, assembly GCA_963822625.1. GTDB lineage: Bacteria > Actinomycetota > Thermoleophilia > Solirubrobacterales > Solirubrobacteraceae > Palsa-744. Next base: position 190,568 of record CAWGIH010000005.1, read on the forward strand.
GCGCCTGACCAGCTTCAGATGCAGCGAGCGCAGCTTGTCGACCTCGGCCGTGTAGCGGGTGCTGTTGCTCTCGCGGATCTTCGCTGGGGGCAGCGGCGCGGTGGTCGCGTATTGCCCGTTCGTCGCCACCGTGGCCGTCGCGACCTGCCTGCCTTCGTTGAAGAGGATCTTCACCTTCTTGCCTACGAGGCCTTTGGCGGCGCTGCCCCTGATCGCGACGTGGCCGCCTTGGATGTAGACGTCGTTGAGGACCAGCTTGCTACCGCTGCAGCCGAGCTGGAGTTCTTCGATTGCCTTGGGGGTTGTGGCTATGCCGGCGGGGGTGATAGCGGGCGAGACGTTCGTCACAGTTGTGGTGGTCGTTGTGGTGGTCGGTGCTGTCGGGGCTTTGGAGCCACCGCCGCTGGGGGCGGCGGTGCCCGTCAGCGTAGCCCCGCCGGGTTCGTATCCCAGTCCGTAAATGCCCGCGCTCGGGCCGCCTACCGTGGCGAACGATCCGGTTCGTGACGAGGCTCCGCTGATGATCTTGAAGGTCTGTCCCAGCGTCGGGACGAATCCGCCTTCGTCGGTGACCGAGAGCGCGCCGCCGAGCGTCGCGCTGCCGCCGACGAGCAGTTGGTCGAACCCTGAGCCGGGTGTCGGGCCGGAGATCCCGAAGGCGAGCATGCCGCCTTCCTGGATGTAGCTGCCCGCCACCGTCAGCTTGCCGTGGGGGCCGGGGGCGACGGTGCCTCCCTTGACGCCCAGCCCTTCTGCGACTGTTCCTGTCCCGGAAAGGCTGCCGCCGGTTAGCGTGACCGGGGCGAGAGTCGTTTCTTTGAACTCGTTGGTGGACGTGCCGATCGTGCCTTCGTCATTCAACACCCCGCCTTCCAGGTAGAGCGGACCGCTTTCGAGCGTCGTGCCGGCGGGGACCGTCGTCGTACCGCCTGTCAGATGGAGTGCGTCCCCGCCGAAGCCGTACGTCGGCCCCGCGTTGGCTGTGATGCCGGCCGCCGTGAACGTCGCGTGGTTGCCGCCGCCTTGATGATCGATTGTTAGGCCTTCGGCGAGCGTGATCGTGCTCGTGGTGGTGATCGGACCGCTCGTGTTGAATTCCGGATTTGTGATCGTGATCGGGCTTTCGGTCGTTATCGAGCTGCCGGGATGCACTTCGACCTGACTCCCTCCGCCGATTGTCAGGGTGCTCCCGGGGCCCTGGGTGATCGCCATGCCGCCTTTTTCGCCTTCCAGTTTCCCGGGAGAGTCGATGATGGCCCCGTCGACGTGGAACCCGAAGGTGCCGTCGAAGGCCTTCATATCGCTCTGTTCTTCGAGCGTCAGCGACCCGCTGAGTGTCGATTCTGCTGGGCCGAAGATGAAGAACCCATTTCGTTTGCCGACCTTGAGGCTGCCGCCCTGCATCGAGCCGACTTCGCCGCCGCCGAAGTTTTCGGGTTCGGTCGCGAGGACCGTGATGCCGGCCGGCCAGCACGCAACGTCCGCGGGGGTGGGCTTCCCTTTTCGACCAGTGCGCCGCGTTGTCCCACTGTTCTTCGTTTTTTCCGATGAAGTTGTCGGTGCATGTCGCTGCCGCTGCCGCCGACGCGAACAGGGCGGCGAGTGCCGCCGTGAGCACGGCTACGAAGAGCGCGCGCCTCAATGTGCCACCAGGCCGTCGAGGCGCCACCGAAACGGAGAAACCGATGGTTGACATCAGGCGTGCTCTCACAGGTGCTCCATTCTCGGGATTGTCAAGCCCGCGTTTGCCTGGCGACCTCCAATACGAGCCCAGACCCCAACGCGAGCCCAGACGATAGCTACCCGATGCCCTCGACATCGGCGGTATCCCGCTCGCCATCTCCCGTGGCGCTACGGCGACGAAGCAGACCAACAGGGATGTGCACTGAACGACAGCGCCTGCATCTGGCGCACCTGCAGCAGATAGGCCTGCTTGACGGGAGAGAGCGCGAAGGCCGGCAGCAGGGCAGACGGCATCCGGTGATCGTACCTCGGCGCGCTAACCTGGACTCATGGCTACTCAGGCAGATCGTGCGGCCGAGCGTCGCACCGCGAAACTCGAGGATGTCGAGCGGCAGGTCAAGGACGGTTCGCTGACGATCCGTAAGATGACCGCCGACGAGCGCAAGCGCTACCCGCCGAGACCGGCGAAAGCGCGCAAGGGCAGTCGCAGGTAACGGTCACGCATGCCCGCCAGCGATGGGCATGGCTAACTGATAGAAAGCTCACCATGCAGGTGATCGGAGCGGGACTCCCGCGCACGGCGACCACCACTCAGATGGTCGCCCTCGAGCGGCTCGGGCTCGCCCCGTGCTACCACATGCGCGATCTGCTGGCCGACCTGGAGCTGGGCCTGCCGTTGTGGGAAAGCGCCGCCGCCGGCAATCCCGACTGGGAGCAGATCTTTGGCGAGGCCCGCTCGACCGTCGACTGGCCCTCGGCCCGCTACTACCGCGAGCTGATGGACTACTACCCCAACGCCAAGGTGCTGTTGAGCGTCCGCGACGGTGCTGCCTGGGTTCGCTCGATGCGCCAGACCGTGTGGGGGATCTTCCACGGCGACTCGGTGATCCACCACGTCTCCGACGCGCGTGCAGTGCTCGATCCGCTGTGGAGCCGCTACGTCACGCTGATGCGCGGCATGACCTGGGATGCGCAGACGGGTGTGCTGGCGGGCGACACTTCGACCGATCAGGGTCTGATCGCGGTGATGGACCGCTGGAACGAAACCGTCGAGCGCACGGTGCCGGCCGGCCGCCTGCTGGTCTGGTACCCCACCGACGGCTGGGAGCCCCTGTGCGACTTCCTCGAGGTCGACGTTCCCGATGAGCCGGTGCCGAACCTGAACGACACCGCATCGTTCCGCGAGGGCATCATCGGCGGCTCGCTCGACACTCTCAACGGCTGGTGGGATCAGCGCGAGCGTCCTACCAGCGGGCTGCACGGAGCAGCGCTGTAGCGGTGGGGGACGGGCACGATGGCAGCCGCTGATCTGCTGAGCACGATCCGCGGCGAACTCGACGCGCGCTTGCGCGAGCTGCGCCCTCTGCTGAGCGAGTACGAGCGACTGCTCCTCGCCGCCGATGCGCTCGCCTCCCCTGACAAGGGGACGGCGCCGGCTCCCGTGCGCCGCCGGGCCAGGCGTACTGCGGCCGGCCCGGCGCAGGGCGGGCGGTCATCCCAGTCATCGAATCCTCCCTCCGCTGCAGCCGCGCGCGCGACGCCGGTCCGTCGTCGCGGGCCTCGCCCAGCCTCACGTCTTCCGGATGTTCGCAACGCGCGCAGCGAGGCGTGGCGGCCCAGGCGATTCTCGCCGCGCTCGAGCATGGTTCGCATACCGTGTCGGAGCTGCTCCTCGTCACAGCGATGAGTGGCCCGACGATCCGCAACAACCTCCGTCGCTTGCAACGGACGGGAACGATCGCTCCCGTCAAGCGCCAGGGCGATGGCAAGGCCGCCTACGCGCTGGCCTCGACGCCGTCCTGACGCCCGCGAGGAGATCGACGCGCAGCGCGGCCGCGCCCGGCCGTGAGCTGAGGACGCGCTGCAGCCGCTGCCCCGTGAACCGCAGCCCGAGACCGTCGTCCACCGCCCAGCCTCCGCGCGGCTCACGCGAGCTTGCGCCAGTGGGCGTTCCGTCCAGAGCCGATCGGCTCGATCACACGTTCGTTGCGCAGCTTGGTCAGCCGAGGCCAAGAACGCCCCCCGGGGGTGGGGCGCTGCTGCGCATCAACTTTGGGACTCCAGTGCCGTTTTCCTCGGCCGTGATTCCTTCTGGACACCGCTCCTTGCATGGTGTAAGGTGCGATTTGCAGAGGCGGGGGTATCAGGCCCCAAACATCCTCTACAGTGGGATTGGATAGCAGGATTCGCTTAGTAAGAATTCTAGATGCCACAGGGGAGTACCGCAACTTTTGGGAGTACGGGGAGTCCAAGCCGGGTACGGAGGTCCGGTTCGGTTCGATAGGGAGGTAGAGATGAGGTCCAACGCTCGCATTGCTCTTCTGGCGCCGATCCTCGGCGCGATCTTGGCGCTCGTCGCCATCTCCGCGCCTGCGGCGCAGGCGGCCTTTGGCGTGGAAAGCTTCTTCTCCGGAAACTGCAAGGTGGAAACGCCGTGCACGGCCGCGAGTACCGAAGCAAACCACTCGGAACTCTTTACGCAGGCAGCCGGCCATCCTCCCGCCGGGATCACGGACTTTACGATCAAACACCACGTCATTCAGACAGCTCCCTTTACAGCCGAAGCGCCCGAAGGCAACGTAAAGAACATACGCACCGATGTGGGTCCCGGTGAGTCTACGAATCCTGAGTCTGTCCCAAAGTGCTCGGTGGCAAACTTCGAAGGGACAGCAATAGAACCGGCGCCCGGCCTGCATGCTTTTACGGCGCCCAATTGTCCGGGAAGCGAAATCGGCACGAACATTGTTCATGTTGTGCTCGAACCAGCCAAAGGATTGTTCAAAAACTACGTGCTCGAAGGCAAAATGTACAACCTCGAGCAGCCGGAAGGTCTGGCTTCGTACTTCGGTATCGCACTCAGCCTCGAACCGGTTTTGGGAGCCCCGGGGGCATATGTGCATACCTTCCTCGAAGGACACATCGAATGGGGAGCCGAAGCGGCGGGGACCGACAAGGCGGACTATCACGACGTCTACGAAATCAAGAACGTCACCCCTGGGCTCATCAGCTCGCGCATCATCTTCAAAGGCAACATCGGCACCGGTGGCTTCCTGACGCTCCCCAGCAGCTGCACCGGCACCGGACCGCAGACGACGACGACGCTGCACCTCGAATCTTACGAAGGCGAATCCACAAGAAAGGATACTCGGGACCCATAGGCACCGAAGGCTGCAAAGGCGAATCGCGTCTTGCGCCCTCCCTTCGAACCTACATTTGGTCTTACGCCGGGAGCGGGGGCGAAGAAACCCAGTCGGATCAACCCGACGGGATCACCACTGAACTGACGCGTCCCGCACGATCCCGACCCGGCCAAAATCGACTCCTCGCAGCTCAGGACGGCCAGCGTCACCCTGCCCGAAGGTATGACGCTGAACCCGTCGGCCGCTAGCGGACTGCAGGCTTGTACGCCCGCTCAGATCGGGATCAAAACGAAGAATCCAATCACTTGCCCGGCAGCGTCGAAGCTCGGCGAAGTGACCTTGACGGTCCCGGACCTGCCGGCCGCGAACCTCTGACAGGGAACATATACCTGGGGTCAAACCGAAACCGATCACAGGCGGAAGCAGAACCGATCAGCGGGCCCGAATACACGATGTACGTTGACGCCGAGTCGGCGCGATACGGGGTCGACGTACGTCTCAAAGGCAAAGTCACGCCCAACCCGACGACGGGCCGGGTGACGGCGACCTTCTCCGAAAACCCCGAACAGCCGTTCAGCAACATGAAACTGAGCTTCAATGGTGGCCCGCTTGCGCCGCTGGCCAATCCGCTGACGTGCGGTACGGCGACGGCGGACGACGAGCCTCGATGCCGTACACCGGCTCGCCGCGACCGCGACGCCTTCCAGTACGTTCATGGTCGACAGCAACGGCAAGGGGGGCGCGTGCGCCTCGCCGCTGCCGTTCTCGCCGACCCAGAGCACGTCCAACCTGGCTCCCGGGCAACGCTGGCGCGAACACCTCGTTTATGTTCAACCTCGAACGCGGCGATGGCCAGCAGTACCTCTCGCAGATAAAGACCATGCTGCCTCTGGGCCTGTTGGGCATGATCCCGGCGGTTACGCTGTGCGAAGAACCGAGGCTGCCGCGGGAACGTGCGCTGCTGCCAGCCAGATCGGAGAAGCGAGGGTGAAGGCGGGCTCTGGTCCAAGCCATATGAGTTCCCTGGCTTCGTCTATCTGACCGGCCCTTACAACGGCGCTCCCTTCGGACTGTCGGTCGTGGTTCCGGCCACCGCCGGTCCGTTCAGCCTCGGCAACGTGGTCACCCGGGCGATGATCAATGTCGATCCGACACCGCGCGCATAACTGTGACGAGCGCTGCTGCCGACGATCTACAAGGGCATTCCGCTGCGGGTGAAAGCGTCAACATCAATATCAACAGTCAGGGTTATCTGATCAACCCGACCAACTGCAGCGCGCTCGCTACCGAATCGACGCTGACGGATGCTCGGGCGGTAGCGGCGTCACGCGATCCTGTCGAGCCCGTTCCAGGTCAGCGACTGCGGCGCCCTCGCGTTCAAGCCCTCGTTCAAGTCGAAGACGCTCGCCAGGACCTCGAAAGCCAATGGGGCGAGCCTGGAAACGACGCTCAACATCGGGGCCGGCCAGACGAACTTCAAGTCGGTCATGGTGCAGCTGCCCAAGCAGCTGCCCTCGCGACTGACGACGCTGCAGAAAGCATGCCCCGAAGCGGTGTTCGCCGCGAACCCGTTCAACTGCCCCAGCGGCTCGTTCGTCGGCGGCGCCAGGGCGAACACGCCCACGCTTCCCGGCAAACTGAAAGGACCGGCGATCTTCGTCTCGCACGGCGGGCAGGCGTTCCCCGATCTCGACCTGGTGATGGAAGCCAACGGCGTGAGAGTGATCCTGGTCGGCAACACGAAGATCAGTAAAGGCATCACGACCACGACGTTCGCGACGCTTGCCCGATGTGCCGGTCTCGAGCATCACCGTGAACCTGCCGATCGGCGCGCACTCCGCGGTGACGGCGAATGGCAGCCTCTGCATCAACCCGCTGTCGATGCCGACGACGCTGATCGGCCAGAACGGCTTCAAAGTCACCCAGAAGACGAAGCTCGCGGTCGCCGGCTGCGGCGTGAGGATCGCCGGGCGGAAGGTGATCGGCAACACGGCGTATATCACCGTGCAAACCTATGAAGCCGGCCGGATCAGCGGCAGCGGATCGAACTTGGCGACGACCTATCGGTATCTGGGCAGGGCGGAGAAAACCGCGACGCTGAAGGTGCCGCTCTCGCGCAGGGGTCGCACAAGGGGTCGCCCGCTGAGAGTCAAGCTGCGCGTCGGCTTCGTATCCAAAAAGCGGGGCGGTCCCAAGTCCGCGAGCTCCACAACGGTGACGTTCGGGTAGAGCCCTCGGTGGCCGGCCCGCGAGGTTGCGGCGATGGCGGGTCTCGTTGATCGTTGGAGGCCGATAGATCGCCAGACGGAGCAAAGGATTGCCCCGTCTGGCGAACACGCCGAGGACTCTTGAGCAATCTGAGGACTAGAAGCGCCAGGAGCGGGTATAGAAGTCTCTGATTGCTATTGGTTTGAGTTCAGAGGAGAGGTTTTAAAGGCATGAGGATCAGGGATGTTGTGGGTATGCTTTTGGCGCTGGCTCACCGCCGCCTTGTTGGCCGGGACGCTGGCGTCCGGCTGCGCGGGCCGCTGGCACCCTGGGGCTCGAAGAATGGGAAGCGGGAACCTGCAATGGCTCGGAAGTCGAAGTGGCGGTAAAGGCGAACTGCAGCTACGCGAGCAACCACAGTAAGTTCTACACACAGGCCGCCGGCCACCCGCCCTGGGGACTGACCGGCTTCAAACTCGCTGAAACCAGTCCTGGCAGCGGCATCCCCGCAGGTCAGCCGCTGAAAAGGATCCGCGTCGACGTCCCGGCCGGCCTCGCGGCCGACCCGCAGGTGCTGAACACCTGCCCGAAGGCGACTTTCGAGTCCTCACCTAAAAGCTGCCCGGCCGACAGCAAAGCAGGCTTCGTCGAACTGAAGGCCTACGTCGAACTTCCCGTCCTGCCACAGACGCTGACACTGAAAGGCAACGTCTACAACCTCCCGCAGGAAACGGATCTCCCGCTGCTGTTCGGGATCGAGGTCGAAGGCGTGCCGCCGCTGGTCGGAGACACGCTGCTGCTGCTCGAAGGCCACGTGAGCTACGCGCACGAAGAGGTGGAAACCTCGCGAGCTTAACACCGGCGGACTTCCACGAGTGGTTTGAAATCAACAACATCCCGACCACCGTCAAGGTGAAAGCTGGCCTGCTCGAACCGGAAGTCGGCCTGCGGACCCTCGAATCGAAGCTCTTCTTCAACGGCCATGCCGGCAAACTTGGGTCGGGCAAAGAAAACTTCCTGACGATGCCCAGCAGCTGCTCGGCGCCGACCACGTCCTTCCTGGAACTCGAAACATACGGTCCCACCGAAAAGCTGACAGGGCGGCCCACAACGCCGCCGGTGGGGGTGAGCGGCTGCGACAAAGTCCCCTTCGCACCGACAGCCACCGTCACCCCGGAGACCTCGCAGTCGCAGTACGACAGTCCGGACGGGACCACCACCGATGTGCATGTCCCGCAGCTGGAAAAATCAAACGAAATCAACACCGCCGACATCGCCAACGCCCACGTCACGCTGCCCGAAGGCCTGACGCTGAACCCGTCCGCCGCCCATGGCCTGGAAGCCTGCACGCAGTCGCAGCTCGGGAAGGGCACCGCCCACAAAGTCGAATGCCCGGCCGCATCGAAGATCGGCACGGTCAACATCGAAACTGACCTGCCACCCGGCAGCCTCGCCGGCAACGTCTATCTCGGCAAGGCCAACGGCACATCGGCGATAACTGGCCCGCCGTACTTGATCTTTATCGACGCCGAGAGCGTCTACAACGTCTCAGTACGGCTCGAAGGCCAAGTGGTTCCGAATCCGGTCACAGGAAGGCTTGAAGTCAGCTTCCTCGGCAATCCGCAACTGCCGTTCAGTGACCTGACACTGACGCTCAACAACGGCCCAAGGGCGTCCCTGGCGAACCCGCTGTCCTGCACCGTCGCGAACACCAGCTTCGCGTTCAGCGCTTACACTGACACGAGCTTCGGCGGATCGACGCCTTTCGCCGTCAGTGGCTGCCCCGCCTCAATTCCCTTCGCCCTGGCTCAGACCACCCAGAGCGCGAACACCACGGCCGGCGCCTATAGCCCATACACGTTCAACCTCACCCGCGCCGACGGCCAGCAGTACCTCTCGCGGGTAAGCACCACGATCCCGGCCGGCCTGCTCGGCGACATCCCCTCCGTGACGCTCTGCGGTGAACCGCAGGCCGCGACCGGCACATGCACCGCAGCCAGCCAGATCGGCGTCGCCTCCGTGACGGCGGGCGCCGGCTCAGAACCGTATCCGCTCTCCGGGGCGGTGTATCTCACGGGCCCCTACAACGGCGCCCCCTACGGCCTCTCGATCCCGGTCTCGGTCGTGGCGGGACCGTTCAACCTCGGCGTCGTCACGACTCGTGCGACTATCAACGTCGACCCGCACACGGCACGTGTGACCGTAGCCACCCCGTCGCCAGGTACTCCGGGGGCCCTGCCGACGATCGTGGGCGGCGTGCCGGTGCGACTGAAGACGATCAAAGTCGAAGTCAACCGGCCTAGCTTCATCTTCAACCCGACCAACTGCGGGCCGCTGGCGACGGAATCAACATTGACTTCGACGTTCGGCGCGACTCAGGGCCTGTCGACCCCGTTCCAGGTTGGTAGCTGCAGCGCGCTCGCTTTCAAACCCTCATTCAAGACCGCGACCAGTGCAAAGACCTCGAAACTGAACGGGGCGAGCCTGCAGGTCACCCTCACCCAGCCCGCGCACGAGGCGAACATGAAGTCGGTGTTCGTGGAACTGCCGAAGCAGCTGCCCTCACGCTTGACGACGCTGCAGAAAGCCTGTCCGGAAGCGACATTCGCGGCGAATCCGGTCGAATGCCGCAAACTGGGCTCAGAAGTCGGGACGGCCACCGTCGTGACGCCGGTGCTGCCCGGTCAGCTGACAGGATCGGCCTACCTGGTCTCACATGGCGGGGAGGCGTTCCCCGACCTCGACATCGTGCTCGAAGGCGACGGTGTGAAAGTGATCCTGACGGGGAACACGAAAATCACCAAGGGGATCACGACCTCGACGTTCGCGGCGATCCCCGATGTGCCCGTCACGAGCTTCGTGTTGAACCTGCCCATCGGCCCTCATTCCGCGCTGACCGCAAACGGGAGCCTCTGCCTCAAGCCGCTTCAGATGCCGACGACGATCACGGCTCAGAGTGGGGCTCAGGTCAAACAGAGCACCCGGATCTCCGTGTCCGGTTGCGGCGTGCGGATTCTCAGTCACCGCGTCGTCGGACACAGGCTGATCATCAAGGTTCGGACTTTGGGTGGAGGACTCATCACGTTGAAGGGCAGGGGGCTTCGCACCGCGTCCCGGCGTGTGAGCAAATCTGCCACCGTCACCTTCAAGGTACCCCTTACGCGTGGCGGCCTGAAGGCGCTGAGCAAGGCCCGCCGCTCCCGTCGCAAGCTGAAAATCAACGTGCGCGTCGCGTTCGCACCCAAGCAGAAGGGCGCGCCGCTCTCCGCGGCTGCGGCGACTGTCACGTTCAAGCGCTAGATTGCAGGGATGGATGCCACTGCGGGTATGGATACCCCGAAACTGCCCAGCGCCGGTGGCGAGCCCCTGGCCGGTGGCGATCCGCTGCTGTCAGGCGTACGCCGCCTGACACTGCTCGCCGACAGCGCTGAGGACTCTGAGGCGATCTTCTGTACGCTCGCCCGCGAGCTGTTGGCGATGCCGGGCGCCGAGGAGGTGCACGTCCATCACCTCTGCGAGTCCGACGGTGAGCGAGCGCGGGAGCTCACGGTCATCTACCTGTTCGATGGCGAGGGGCGGCTGAGCTACCTCACTCCTCGTGCTGAGCGGCCCCCGGGCATCAGCTGGGTGGCGAGCACCGGTCGCGGCTTCCTCGCCGCCGACGCCCGTGAGCTTGCCTCGAGCGTGCCGCGGCTGGTGCTGGTGAACACGCCGCCCACCGGAGCCGCCTGCGCGCTGCTGCTGCCCTTGGCCGTGCGAGGCGAGGTCGAGGCGGTGGTACTGCTCGTCCGCCGGCGCTCGGAGAGCTTCACCGGTCGCTCGATCGAGCTCGCCACGACGCTGGTCGACCAGGCGGCCACGGCGCTCGCTCTGATGCGCGCACGCGCGGAGGCCGGAACGGACCCTGTGACGGGCGCCATGAACCATCGTGCGATGCGCCGGCGACTGCACGAGGAGGTGGGCCGTGCCCGGCGCGCCGGCAGCCCGCTGTCTTGCCTGCTGATCGATCTCGACAACTTCAAGTTCGTCAACGACCGCCACGGTCATCAGGCTGGCGACGCGCTGTTGCGCGAGGTCGTTCAGACGTTGGTGGGCGAGTTCCGCGCGTTTGACCGCGTCGCGCGCTACGGCGGCGACGAGTTTGTCGTGATCCTGCCCAACGCCGAGCTCCAGGCCGCCGCTGCCGCCGCTCAGCGTGCGCTGGAGAGCCTGCTGATGGTGCCCTCGTTCGATGCCAATCCGGGCGTCGCGGCCTCGATCGGCGTGGCTCAGTGGCAGGAGCCGATGACCGTTGACGCCCTGCTCGAGGCCTGCGACACAGCCCTCCTGCGCTCCAAGCGCCAGGGTAAGGGACGCGTCACGCGGGCCTCCGCGCCAGCCCCTCGCTAGGGGTCTCGCCGGACCGCGGTAAGCCCCTCGCACCGATCCAGCGTTCCCTGTAGGCCACCCCCCCTTCTAGGCCACTCGCAATCGCGTCCGTAGGCACTCGCATTGATCCGCTCGGCGGAGCATTGCGAATAGAGGGGCAGTGAACATGACCGGAGCGCCGTGATGTCTCCGGGAGAGATCTAGCCGGGGGCAGGCGAGCGTACTCACGTGCCTGTGCCCTGGGGAGTAGGCCTACCGGAGGTGGCAAATGCCAGTTGAGACCGGAACGGAAAATCAAGCACCCCAGCGGGAAAGTCAAGCGCCACAGCCCGCGGGAATCGTCGAGCGCCTCGTGCGCGATGACTCCGATCGTAAGCGCTTCTTGAAGATGGCGGGCAGTGCCGGCGCCGCGAGCTTCGGGGCTTTCGTGCTCGCAGCGTGCGGCAGCAGTAAGAGCAGCACCACCGCGACAAGCGCCTCGGCGCCGGCGAGCACGACAACGACGTCGTCGAGTGCCAGCACGGGCGACATCGGGATTCTCAACTACGCCCTCACGCTCGAGTACCTGGAGACCGAGTTCTACCGCAAGGTCATCGCGGCCAAGCTGTTCAGCGGGGCGGTCGGTGCTCTGCTCAAGGACTTCGGTGCTCAGGAGGCCTCGCACGTGGCCGCCCTGAAGGCCGCGGTCATCCAGCTCGGTGGGACGCCGGCGTCCAAGCCGGAAGGCAAATTCCCGATCACCACCGCGGCGGCGACGGCCGAACTCGCCTACACCGTCGAGAACCTCGGTGCTTCGGCCTATCTCGGACAGGCAGCTCTGATTCAGAGCCCTCAGGTTCTGGCATCGGCGCTGGCGATCCACACCGTCGAGGCGCGCCACGCGGCAACGCTCGGCACGCTGGTGAAAAAGTCCGTCACTCCGGATGGCGCATTTGCCAAGCCGGCTGACATGTCCACGGTCCTGGCGGCGGTCAAGCCGTTCCTGGCCTGAGCGGTTGCGTGGAAAGGAGCTATTGGAAATGTCTAATCAAGAGTTGACAAACCCGGAGTTGACCGGCATCGAGGTGCACGGGCACACCCGCGCGAGCTTCATCCTGCGTGGTGCGCTGGCGGCTGGCGCGGTCTACGGAACGACGGCCGTTGCGCCGTTCGTCTCGCAGGCACTCGCTATGAGCGGTGGAGGCGACGCGGAAATCCTCAACTTCGCCCTCACGCTGGAGTACCTCGAGGCTAACTTCTACGAGGTCAAGAGCAAGCAGGCCGGCCTCAGCGGTATGGCTAAGACCTACGCGAAGGAATTCGGCGCCGAGGAGGAACAGCACGTAATGGCGCTGACAGCGGCGATCAAGCAGCTCGGCGGTACGCCGGTGGCCAAACCGGCGTTCCTCTTCCCCGCCACCAACCAGAAGTCGTTCCTGGCCCTGGCTTCGGTGCTCGAGAACACCGGTGTCGGCGCCTACAACGGAGCGGCGCCGTCGCTACAGTCAAAGGCCGTGCTGGCCTCAGCGGGCAGCATCGTCCAGATCGAGGCACGTCATGCCGCCGCGATCAACCTGCTGATCAGCAAGAGCCCGACGCCCAACGGTGGCTTCGACAAGCCGCTGACCAAGACGCAGGTGCTCGCCGCCGCCGGTCCACTGATCAAGAAGTAGCGCGCCCACGAGCAGCGCGACAGCGACGACGGCCTCGGAATGCATCCGGGGTCCTCGTCCGTCTGAGGGAGCCGTGCGAAGGACTCTGCGAGACTGGGAGAAGACCCTGTAGATCGGCCCTGGGAGATGCGATGTCGGACGACAGCTTTGGCGCGAAGAGCACACTCGAGGTTGGCGGCCGGGAGTACGAGATCTTCCGGCTGGAGGCTTTGCAACAGCGCTTCGACGTCGCGCGGCTGCCGTTCTCGCTGAAGGTGCTGCTCGAGAACCTGCTGCGCACCGAGGGTAATGGCGCCGTGCGCGCCGGCGACATCGAGGCGCTCGCGAGCTGGGACTCCAGCGCGCAGCCGAGCAAGGAGATCGCCTTCACGCCCGCGCGCGTGTTGATGCAGGACTTCACCGGCGTGCCTGCGATCGTCGACCTCGCCGCGATGCGCGACGCGATCGCCGAGATGGGCGGCGACCCGGCAAAGATCAATCCGCTGGCGCCGGCCGAGCTCGTGATCGACCACTCGGTGCAGGTCGATGCGTTCGGCACGCGCGACTCTTTTCGCTTCAATGCCGAGCGCGAGTTCGAGCGCAACCAGGAGCGCTATGCGTTCCTGCGCTGGGGTCAGGGCGCGTTCGATGACTTCGCGGTGGTTCCGCCCGACACCGGGATCGTCCATCAGGTCAATTTGGAGTACCTCGCGCGGGTTGTGTTCCAGAAGGACAGATCGGATCCCCGCACACCCTCCGGATCGGACCCAGACCAACTGCCGCAGCTCTACCCCGACACGCTGGTGGGGACCGACTCGCACACGACGATGGTCAACGGGCTGGGCGTGCTCGGCTGGGGCGTCGGCGGAATCGAGGCCGAGGCGGCGATGCTCGGCCAGCCGATGTCGATGCTGATCCCGCGCGTCGTGGGCTTTGAGCTGCACGGCGAGCTGCCCGAGGGCGCCACGGCGACGGACCTCGTGCTGACGGTTACGCAGATGCTTCGTGAGCGCGGCGTGGTTGGCTCGTTCGTCGAGTTCTTCGGTGCGGGACTGGCGGCCCTGCCGCTGGCCGACAGGGCGACGATCGGGAACATGTCGCCAGAGTTCGGCTCGACCTGCGCGATCTTCCCGATCGACGCGGAGACGCTGCGCTACCTGGAGTTCTCGGGCCGGCCGCGTGAGCGGATCGAGCTGGTCGAGGCCTACGCCCGTGAGCAGGGTCTGTGGCACGACGAGAGCTCGGAGCGGACGACGTACTCGGATACCCTGGAGCTGGATCTGGGCGATGTCGTGCCGAGCATCGCGGGCCCCAAGCGCCCGCAGGACCGGGTCGCGCTGAGTGAAGCGCAGGATGAGTTCCGCCGTGTGCTCGGCGGCTACGTGCCCGACTACGACGGACGCGATGAGGCCTCGGCCGAGAGCTTTCCCTCCAGCGATCCGCCGGCCAACGGCAACGACCGTCCCGCGAGCAACGATGGTGGACCGAGCTACGTGACCGAGACGGCCGCCCCGGCCGTGGCGGTGAAGCTCGCCGACGGCACCGAGACGGAGCTGGCCCACGGGCACGTGGTGATCGCGGCGATCACGAGCTGCACGAACACGTCGAACCCGTCGGTGATGGTGGGCGCGGGCATCCTCGCGCGCAACGCGGTGGCGCGGGGGTTGCGCTCCAAGCCGTGGGTCAAGACCTCGCTGGCGCCGGGCTCGAAGGTCGTGACCGAATACCTCGACAAGGCCGGTCTGACCGAGCCGCTGGAGGATCTCGGGTTCAACCTCGTCGGCTATGGATGCACGACGTGCATCGGTAACTCGGGGCCACTGCCCCAGGAGATCTCAAAGGTGGTCGGCGAGCAGGACCTGGCGGTCGTCTCGGTGCTGTCGGGCAACCGCAACTTCGAGGGACGGATCAACCCGGACGTGAAGATGAACTATCTGGCCTCACCGCCGCTGTGTGTCGCCTACGCGCTGGCGGGCACGATGGACATCGACATCGTTCACGATCCGCTGGGCCAGGACGAGCAGGGAGAGGACGTATACCTGCGCGATATCTGGCCAAGTGAGCGGGAGGTCGCGAGCACGATCGAGCAGGCGGTGCAGTCGGACATGTTCCGCAAGAGCTACGGCGAGGTGTTCGCGGGCGACGAGCGCTGGAACACCCTCGAGGTGCCGACGGGCGACCGCTTCGAGTGGGGGGCGGACTCGACGTACGTGCGGCTGCCGCCGTACTTCCAGGGATGCCGCCCGAGCCCGAGGCGGTGCGGGACATCGAGGGCGCGCGCGTGCTGGCGAAGCTGGGCGACAGCGTGACCACCGACCACATCTCTCCGGCCGGCTCGATCAAGCGCGACGGGCCCGCGGGGAAGTACCTGCAGGAGCAGGGCGTGGCGCCGCGCGACTTCAACTCCTACGGCTCGCGCAGGGGCAACCACGAGGTGATGATGCGCGGCACGTTCGCGAACATCAGGCTGCGCAACCTGATCAACACGAGCCCGCCTGGGGCCGTGCTGCCGAGGGAGGTGTGACGCGCTACTTCGGCGCACCTGGCTCGGACACCGACGCAGAGCAGGTCTCGATCTATGAGGCCGCTATGCGATACATCGAGCAGGATGTGCCGCTGGTGGTGCTCGGCGGCAAGGAGTACGGGTCGGGCTCCTCGCGCGACTGGGCCGCGAAGGGCACGAGGCTGCTCGGCGTGCGCGCGGTGATCGTGGAGAGCTTCGAGCGCATCCACCGCTCGAACCTCGTGGGGATGGGCGTGCTTCCATTGCAGTTCCCAGATGGCCAGAGCGCCGACTCGCTGGGGCTGACCGGCGAGGAGGTCTTCTCGATCGAGGGGATGGCCGAGGCGATGAATGATGCGGCCCACCCAGCCTGAGCCATCGCAAGCCCCGGGGACGGCCGAGCAGGTGCAGCGTAGCGGCGCGTCTGCGGATCGACACCCCCGCGAGGCCGAGTGCTTTCGCCGGGGGCACTTACAGATCGTCATGCGCCAGCTTGAGCGAGAATAATTGCGGGAGCATGGAGGTATAAAGGTTGGAATTCGTGGTTGACGATAGCTACACGCCTCTGAAACCACATGAGCCCGAGCATCCAAGAAGATCACAAAAGCGTGCCGCCACGACGGCAAAGAGCGCGACCCCGAAGGTTCTGCTGGACCTGCTGGACGCGCGCGGACCGTCCGGTTACGAGAGCGCTCCGGCCGCGGTGTGGTGCGACGCGGCGAAGGGTTTTGCCGAGGTGAGCACCGACGTGGTGGGCACCCCGCTGGCGCTGGTCGCGCCCAAGCACGACGCGCGCAGCCCGGCGCGACGGCTGCTGGTGATGGGCCACATCGACGAGATCGGGCTGATCGTCACGCATATCGACGATCAGGGCTATCTGTGGTTCGGATCTGTCGGCGGCTGGGACGCGCAGATCCTGGTGGGCCAGCGCGTGACGCTGGACACGCGCGCGGGCCGGTAACAGGGGTGGTCGGCAAGAAGCCGATCCATCTGCTGCGCGAGGAGGACCGCAAGAAGGTGGCGGAGATCCGCGACCTGCACATCGACATCGGCGCCAAGCGACGGAGCCGACGCGCGCGAGCGCGTAAGGATCGGCGACGTGGCGGTGATCGACGCCGACCCGGTGGAGCTGCCAAATGGCCGGCTGGTCTCGCGTGCGCTGGACAACCGCTTGGGCTCATTCGTGGCGCTCGAGGTGGCGCGGTTGGTCGCGGCAGGCCGGCGGCGCCGAGTGGGAGCTGGCGGCGGTCGCGGTGGCGCAGGAGGAGATCACGTTCGGCGGCTCGAGCACGAGCGCCTTTGCGCTGGAGCCGGACGCGGCGATCGTGGTGGACGTGACCCACGCCACCGACGCGCCGGGAGTGGAGGTCAAGGAGATCGGCAAGCACGAGCTTGGCTCAGGGCCGGTCATCAGCCGCGGTTCTACGTTGCATCCAGAGCTGTTCGAGCTGCTCCACGAGACGGCCGAGCGGGAGCAGATCCCGTTCACGCTCGAGGCCAGCGCGCGCGCCACGGGGACCGACGCCGACGCGGTGCATATCAGCCGCGGGGGTGTGCCCACGGGCCTGGTATCGATCCCGATCCGCTACATGCACTCTCCGGTGGAGCTCGTCCAACTCGACGACGTGCACGCCTGTGCGCGTCTGATCGCGGCGGCCGCGCTGCGGCTCGAGGGCGAAACGACCTTCAGTCGCTAGCCGGCTAAGCGGTCGATGAGTTCGTCGCTGAACGGCTTGACCTTGTAGATCTCGCCGGCGCGCCACCGAGGGCCAGCATGCGCAGGCCATTCGGGTCCCGGAGAAGATTTTGCGCTTGGCTGTGGGCCCGACACGTACAAAGGTCTCGGGATCGAGCTCGACGCGCTCTCCTTCTATCTCGATCCAGCCGGAGCCATCCAGCGCTAGGAAGACCTCCTCCTGGCCATCGGCGATGTGATCGTGCTCGGGGTAATCGCTGGAGTCCGGGGGCAGCTGAATCACCTGGATGCCGAAGGATGTGACCCCAGCTCGGCGCGGGCCTTGACGAACCCACCGCCAAGCGCGGCCTCCATGTCTTTGATGCGCTTCGCTGTGTAGTTGCTCATCGCGCGCATCCTATCCGGTCGTACATGGCACCGCGGTTACCTGTGTGTGAGCGGCATCAGGATCGCGAGCTGGCGCGACTGCGCGAGCAGCGATCCGTCGGCGCGCCCAGATCACGCCGTCCTCCTCGAAGAAGCCTTCGTGCACGCGTCCCGAGCGAAAGCGCGCGAAGCACAGCTCGTCGGGATCGCGCTCGCCGGTGGGTGGCAGCGCTGCGCGGAAATGGATCGTCAGGTCGATCGTCGGCGACGTCGCCGGCTGGTCGATGCGGATGAACGGCGGCGAGAACATCGCGTCGCAGAAGAATGCGAGCGAGAGCGCGTCGATCGGCCGCGGTTCGGCGAGCCCGAGCCACGCGCCGACCTCCATCGGCTCGCTCGCGCCTTGGAACGGGATCACGCCGATGCGCGGCTGCAGCACAGGTGCTGCGTGAACGGCGGCGCGCCCTCGAACAGCAGCTTGCCCGAGCGCCGTTACGGCGTCCGGCGGCGCGACCTCGGGCATCGGCAGTTCGTAGACCTCCGGCGCCGTCCACGGCACCGAGAAGGCGGCGAGCGCGAGCGCGACGAGCGCGCCGTCCTGCTCGATCCGCGCCGAGAGCGTGCTCAGCGAGCGCCCGGCGCGCTCGATCGTCGTATGGATGCTCACCGGTCCGGGCTCGGGCGCGCGGGCGTAGTGGATCGTCAGCGAGCGCGGCGAACGGAGGGGTCGGCGACGGTCTCGATCAGCGCGCGGAGCAGGATCGCCGCCAGATAGCCGCCGTGCGGTCCGCGACCGGCGCGCCAGTCGGGTGAGATATCCGCGGTGAAGCGTCGCCTCGCTGCGCGCTCGCCATCTAGTGCTCTGCTCGATCGACTCAGCTCGACGGCCGTGTCGCGGTCGAAAGCCGGCCGTGGGGCTCGCGGGCGGATCGGCGATCGTCAGCCACGGACGAGGCGCTTGTAGGTGATCCGGTGGGGGCGGTCGGCGGCTGCTCCGAGCAGTCGCGTGGCGGTGCTCCTCGTAGGCGTCGAAGTTGCCCTCGAACCACGTCACCTGCGAGTCGCCCTCGAAGGCCAGCACGTGGGTGGCGACGCGGTTCAGGAACCAGCGATCGTGGGAGATCACCACCGCGCAGCCGGGGAACTCCAGCAGCGCGTTCTCCAGCGCGCGCAGGGTGTCGACGTCGAGGTCGTTCGTGGGCTCGTCGAGCAGCAGCAGGTTGCCGCCCGAGCGCAGCAGCTTGGCCAGATGCACGCGGTTGCGCTCGCCGCCGGAGAGCTTGCCGATGCGGGCCTGCTGGTCTGAGCCCTTGAAGTTGAAGCCGGCGGTGTACTGGCGCGAGTTGACCTCGCGCTCGCCCACCTTGATGTGCTCGTAGCCTTCGGAGATCTCCTCCCAGACGGTCTTCTCGGGGTTCAGCGAGTCGCGCGACTGGTCGACGTAGGCGAGCTGACGGTGTCGCCGAGGGCGAGCTTGCCGCTGTCGGGCTGACTCCTCGCCGGTGATCATCCTGAACAGCGTCGTCTTGCCGGCGCCGTTGGCGCCGATCACGCCGACGATGCCCGCGCGCGGCAGATCGAAGACGAGAGCGACTCGATCAGCAGGCGATCGCCGAAGCCCTTGGTGAGGTCAGTGGCGGTGAGCACCTTATCGCCGAGGCGTGGTCCGGGCGGGATGTGGATCTGGACCTCGTCGAGCTTGACGTTGCGCTCCTCGGCGATTAGCTCCTCGTAACGGGCCAGGCGGGCCTTGGACTTGGTGCGTTTGCCCTTTGGGTTCGTGCGCACCCATTCGAGCTCCGCCGCGATCGTGCGCTCACGGCCCTTCTCCGAGCGCTCTTCCTGCGCGAGCCGGGTCTGCTTCTGCTCCAGCCAGCTCGAGTAGTTGCCCTCGATAGGGGATGCCCTTGCCGCGGTCGAGCTCGAGGATCCAGCCGGCGACGTTGTCGAGGAAGTAGCGGTCGTGGGTGACCGCGACGATCGCGCCCTTGTACTCGGACAGGTGCTGCTCCAGCCAGGCGACCGACTCGGCGTCGAGGTGGTTGGTGGGCTCGTCCAGCAGCAGCAGATCGGGCGCGCGCAGCAGCAGCCGGCAGAGCGCCACGCGCCGGCGCTCGCCGCCGGAGAGCGTGCTCACGTCGGCGTCCGGCGGCGGCAGGCGCAGCGCGTCCATCGCGTATTCGAGCTGCGTGTCGAGGTTCCACGCGTCGGCGGCGTCGATCTTCGCCTGGAGGTTGCCGAACTCCTCGGCGGTCTCATCGGAGTAGTTCGCGGCAAGCTCGTTGAAGCGATCGAGCAGCGCCTTGGTCTCGGCGACGCCGTCCTCGACGTTGCCCTTGACGTCCTTTGACTCATCGAGGTGGGGCTCCTGTGCGAGCATCCCGACGGTGGCGCCCGGCGCCAGCGCGGCCTCGCCGCGGTACTCCTGATCCTCTCCGGCCATGATCCGCAGCAGCGTTGACTTGCCGGAGCCGTTGTAGCCGAGCACGCCGATCTTCGCGCCGGGATAGAAGGCGAGGGTGACGTTGTCGAGCACCGTCTTGGCCGGAGGATGCAGCTTGGAGAGCCGGTGCATCGTAAAGACGTATTGGGAGGACATCTGCGCGCAGGATAGAAGGAAGAGAAACCTGACCGCCCCCGCTAACAAAACCCGACTGCCCCCGCTAACGTGTTTGGGTCATGCCCACGACCGTTCTCGATATCGAGCAGCATTTGCTGCTGCTGGAGCTGGAGGCGCCGTTCGACAAGCGCGCGGTGCAACTGGCGCGCCGCAGGATGGCCAAGCGCTGGCATCCCGACGTGGCGCCGCAGGGCAGGCAGTTCGAGCACGAGCGCCATCTGAAGGCGATCAACGAGGCGGCCGACCAGCTCGAGCGCCTGGCGGAGGGTTCAGAGGGCGGGAGCGTGTCGCGTAACGCCGTGCGCGCGAGCGCGCAGGCGGCGACGAAGGGAGCGTGAAGAGGCGGGCAGGCGCGCGTACGAGGCGGAGCAGCGCGCGCGCAAACACGCGGAGGAGCAGCGAGAAAATACGACCCGTTCGGCAGTCGCATGCCCGACCACTCGGTCGTCCACCGTTACGCGCGCTGCGAGTCCTACCCGGAGTGGGGGGTCGGCACCGTGGCGGGCATCTACTTCACCGGCGAGGACGACGAGGTGCAGCAGTGGGCGCGCGTGCAGTTCAGCCATGGCGTGAGGACGGTGCCGGCGGGGAGCATGAAGTTCGTCGACTTCTCCAAGCCCGACCCGGCTGGAGAGCGCGTGGAGCGCTTCCTGATCGCGGCGCAGCGGGCGATGGCCGAAGAGGAGTACGAGCTGGCGGCGCAGCGGCTGATCTACGCGCGCGACGCCGAGCCGAGGAACGTCGCGGTGCTGCGCTTGCTGACGCTCGCGTTTTGGAACGCGGGCAAACTGGAGGCCGCCGCTCGCGCGGTGCACGAATGGGCGCGTGCTGACGAGGGCCGCCCCGCGGCGCATCGGTTCGCGGCGCGAATCTACGAGGACATCGGCGCGATCGATCTGGCCGAGGAGGCGGCCGCGCGCGCGGTCAGGCGCGGGCCCGGCGACACGGGCGCGTGGGAGCGGCTGGGGCGGTTGCGACTGGCGCTGCTCGACCGCGAGGGCGCGCTGCAGGCGCTGGGACGGGCGCTGGAGCTCGGCGCGGAGGGTGAGCTGCGAGAGCTGCTGGCGCAGGCGCTGGCTTTGGAGCCGCGCATGTCGCCCGCGACGTAGAGGCCGCGCCGGCCCGCGCCCGCAACCTGCAACCTAGAGATACAGCTGCAACGCGGGATCCCACCCAGCATCCCAACGCGGCATCCCAACCCAGCATGCCAACGCGGGATCCCAACCCAGCATCCCAACGCGGCACCCCAACCCAGCATGCTGCTCCGGAGAGCTCCTACAGGATGTTGATCGCGCGCGAGACGATCAGGCCGATCGTGACCAGCGAGACGAGCGATTGGATGCCCATGATGCTCTTCGCCATCGGCGTCAGCGGCATCGTGTCGGTGGGGGAGAAGGCCATCGCGTTGGTGAGCGAGACATACAGGTAGTCGAGGAATTTGGGCCGCCACGACGAGTGGCTCGATGCGATCGTCGGCCATCTGCGGGAACAGGAAATCGGGGGGGCCGTCGTGTCCGGCGGCGCGCTTGCCAGGCCCGCCGCGGTCGATCTCCCAGTACCAGAGGGCGAAGATCAGGAAGTTCGTGAGCCAGATCAGCACGCCGGCGCCGATCAGCGCACGGGCCTTGGAGACGTTGTGGTGCAGCAGGTAGTGGGTGAGTGCGCCCAGGGAGTAGATGTTGGCGGCGCTGACGAAAGCGGTCAGCCCCAGCGCGATCCGCCGGCGCACGGGGTGCTCGTCCTCGATCTCGTTGGGGGTGACGAAGAACATGCCGACCAGCAGCGCTGCCTCGAGGCCCGGGACCAGCCAGACAGGGCCGACCGTGAGCCGTGCCGGAAGCAGCAGCTGGAGCGCGATCGCGGCGAGCACCGTCAGCCTGGGCCGGCCAGAACGGCTCTGCGGCGGCAGGTGGTGGGTAGGGACGGCCAGGCGGAGGGGCGGTTGCTTGGGTGGTCATGACGTGAGAGCGTAGGGGGCGACTCGGCGGTGGCGATACTCTTGAAAGTGATCGGATCGGACGATCGAGAGCGTAGGAAGGGTGCAAATGGGAATCGACAATCCAGTACACCTGATCTTCATCGCGGCGGTCGCGCTGATCGTGCTCGGTCCCAAGCGCCTGCCCGACCTGGCCCGTTCGCTCGGTAAGGGCATGCGCGAGTTCCGCGAGTCGATGAGCGAGGCCGTGAAAGACGGACGGTCCAGTGACCGGGCCGCTCGTCCCGACCAGGCGCAGCTCGTAGCCGCCCCCGAGCCGGTGCCGGCCAGCCCCTGCGGACGCGGTGATCGTCGATCCGGCGGCCCCGGAGCGAGCAGCGACCGCCGTCAGCCCGGATGCCTCCGTGCCCGTGCCCAGCCGAGGCGGTCGAGCCCGCCTGCGCCACCCCCGGTGTCCTGACGCGTCCTACGGCGGCGGCTTTCGCGCCGTCCGGCTGCGCCTGAGCTACGGTCCGGCTCGCCAGGTAGGTTCTCGCGGTGCGCCTGATCGTCGCCCGCTGTGAGGTTGCCTACATCGGCCGTCTGACGGCGCTCCTGCCCGAGGCGGTGAGGCTGATGATGCTGAAGTCCGACGGCACGTTCATGGTGTGGGCCGACGGCGGTGGCCCGAATTGAAGCCCCTGAACTGGATGACGCCGCCGACGGTGCTCGAGGAGCAGACCGACTCGACGGTCGGCCGCAGGCGTGGGGGTACGCAAGCAGCGCCAGGAGGACCGCCTCGAGATCACGGATCGCGGAGGTGCTCTCGGACATCGAGCATGAGCTCGATGTGCTGGCGTCGCTCGAGAAGGAGGGCTTGGAGCGAGAGCTGCAGGAGTTGCTCGCGGACGCTCCGCAGTGGTGCGGCGAGGGCTTTCGGCTGGTGCGGCGCGAGTGGCCGACGGATATCGGGCCGGTGGACCTGATGTGCCGCGACATGCAGGACGAGTGGATCGCGGTGGAGATCAAGCGGATCGCGACGATCGACGCCGTCGAGCAGCTGACGCGCTATCTGGAGCGCATTCGCCTGGACCCCGCGCTCGGCTCCTGTCGTGGAGTGCTCGCGGCGCAGATCATCAAGCCGCAGGCGCGCGTGCTGGCGCAGGCGCGAGGGATCGACTGCGTGGAGGTCGACCTGGCGGTGCTGCGTGGCGAACGCGAGCCCGACCTGACACTGTTCGCGGCGTAGGATGCGCCGATGACCGATTCCGAGGCAGTACTCACCGAGCGACGTGGCAACGTCCTGCTGATCACGATCAACCGCCCCGAGGTGCGCAATGCGGTAAACGGCGCCGTCGCCGAGGGCATCGCCGGCGCGCTGGACGAGCTCGACGGCGAGGAGGAGCCTGTCGGTGGGGATGCTGACCGGGGGCGGGGGCTTCTTCTGTGCCGGGATGGATCTCGGCGCGTTCGTCAAGGGGGAGTCGCCCTGGTTCGGCGATCGCGGCTTCGCCGGGATCGCCCAGCGTGCCTCGCGCAAGCCGCTGATCGCCGCGATCGAGGGCTTTGCGGTTGCCGGCGGCATGGAGATTGCGCTCGCGTGCGATCTGATCGTCGCCGCCAAGGGAGCCAAGCTGGGCATCCCCGAGGCCAAGCGCTCGCTGGTCGCCGCGGGCGGCGCGCTGCTGCGCCTGCCCCAGCGGATGCCTTACCACGTGGTGATGGAGCTGGCGCTGACCGGCGATCTTCTGCCGGCCGAGCGCTTCCACGAGTTTGGCGTCGTCAACCGCCTCGCCAAGCCGGGCGGCCGTCGATGTCGCGCTCGAGCTCGGCGGCGCATGGCCAAGAGCGGGCCGCTCGCGCTGATCGCCTCCAAGCGGATCCTGCAGGAGCAGTACGACTGGTCGAGCGAGGAGATGTGGGAGAAGCAGGGCGCGATCTCGGGCCCGGTGTTCGCGTCCGAGGACGCCAAGGAGGGCGCGTCCGCATTCAAGGAGAAGCGGGATCCCGAGTGGCGGGGGCGGTGACTTCCGCTCACGCTCATCCATGCGAAACGTTCGCGTCCACCGATAACCATCAGTATTGTCCCGGGCCGTGAGTCCGCAATTAGCACCTAGGACTGATTCTCGCCGCTGGGTGAGCCTTGCGGGAGCCGTTGCCGTGCTGTTCGCGCTCGCTCTTGGCGCGGCTCCGAGTGCTCGGGCGAGCGAACTTCCCCAGATCAACGGCAAGGTGACAGCGGCCGGTCACGCAGGAACCGTGCTGTCGGGCGTCGAAGTGTGCGCGTATGCGATGAGCGGCGGTGAAGGGCACAAATGCGCCAGTACCGAACTCCGGAGGGGAATACGAGCTCTACGGGCTGATCGCTGGCTCATATACGGTTGAATTCTCCGCACGCGACCCTCGGCTACGTTACGCAGTTCTACGAACGATCAGAGCCTCTCCGACTACACGCGAAGTCTGTAGTGGTGGAAGCCGGCGATCACCAAGTCGGGGATCGACGCGGAACTGGTGCTGGGTGGTCGCATCGCCGGCAGGGTGACCGACGCTGCGACGCTGGCCCCGATCGAAGGCGCTCATGGTCTGCGCGTTCGACGAAGGTGAGGCTGGACCCGGCGGCTGTGCGCTTCTACCAGCTCAAACGGGGAATACGTGATCTCCGGATTGCCGAGCGGCGATGGATTATAAGGTCGAATTCGAAGCGTTTGGGCCATCCTCGGAATATCAACAGCAGTTCTATGACGACAAGTCCTCGTCCTCGGAAGCTCAGTCTAGTGTCTGTCTCTGCGCCCAACACCACCCCTGCGATCGACGCCGCGCTGCAACCGGTACCGTCGACCCGCCAGCGCCTCCAGTCAACAAAATCCTGCCCAAAATCTCCGGTACGCCCGCGCTCGGCGCCACACTGACTTGCGGCGGGGCTCTCTGGACTGTGAGCGCGAGGTGGGGGCGCCATCACATTTCAGTGGCTGCGCGACGGCGCGCTGATCCCAGGCGCCACAACTCGCACCTACACGGTCCAAGCTGAAGATCAAGGCCACAGCCTCGCCTGTGAAGAGACCGAGCGCGATGCGGGTGGAGTGGGCAAAGCGGTGAGCGCCAGCCCTCGCCATCCCTGCTCCCATGACCGTCACCGCCGCCCTCGCCGCGTCCTGCTCCCGCGCTGAAGTTCGCCTCGTCCCCGACCAAGCTGTCCGTATCCCACGGATCGGTCGCGGTCGCGGTGGCCTGTATGGGAGCCCCATGCCGCGGCACGGGCGAGTTGACCATGCAGGTCTCGGTGGCGACGTGGGCACGGCAAGCATGCACACAGGCGCAAGCAGACGCTCATCTTGGCCAAGGGATCGTTCTCGCTGGCGGCCGGCAAGACCGGCACGATCGTGCTGCGCCTCACCAAGTCGAGCAAGGCGCTACTCGCTTCTGTCAGCAAGCATCATCCACTTCACGCCCAGCTCAGCCTGCCGGTTCTCGGGGGCAGCGAGCTGACGCGCGCGGTACTGCTCCAGTCTGAGCGTCTTGCTCAGCTGCGCTTGCGTTTGCGCTGCTGCAAGATCTCCATAAACCGTCGCCACAGCGCCCCCATCAGCGCTCACCCGGCGTCTTGCGCGGGTACTGCGAGATCGGCTGGTCCAGGTTGATCGCGGTGCCGACGATCCGGCTCTGTTCTTTGATGTGCGCGGCCGGATAGCCCTCGCCGGGGCTGGCGCGCTCGGGGCGGCCGATGTAGCCGAAGTGGATCTCGTCGGGCATGATCTGCATCAGCCGGGGGAACATGTGTGCGCGCGCGCCCATGTTGCGCGGCTCCTCCTGCACCCACAGCACCTCTCGCAGGTTCGGATAGCTGTCCTCATCAGCTCCAGGATCTGACCCTCGGGGAAGGGGTAGAGCAGCTCCACGCGTCCCACCGCCAGGCCGGGATGCGACGCGCGCTCGGGGTGGCCGACGAGGTCGTAGTAGATCTTCCCGGTGCACAGCACCAGGCGCGTGACCTGCTCGTTGTCCACCCCCGGCTCGGCGAGCACTGGCGGAAACTGCGTGCCCTCCGCCAGATCGGCGATCGTGCTGGTTGCCTGCGCCAGAGCGCAGCAGCGACTTTGGCGTCATCACCACGAGCGGGCGCTGCTTGGCGATCCGCGCCTGGCGGCGCAGCAGGTGGAAGTACTGGGCCGGGGTCGTCGGGCTCGCGACGCGGATGTTCCCCTCCGCGGCGACCGTCAAGAAGCGCTCCAGCCGCGCCGAGGAGTGCTCGGGCCCGGAGCCCTCATAGCCGTGCGGCAGCAGCAGCGTCAGGCGCGAGGTCTGGCCCCACTTGGCCAGGCCCGAGGTGATGAACTGGTCGACGATCACCTGCGCGGAGTTCACGAAGTCGCCGAACTGCGCCTCCCACAGCACGAGCGTCTCCGGCGCCTCCTGGCTGTAGCCATACTCGAAGCCCATGCACGCGAGCTCCGACAGCGGGCTGTTGTGCAGCTCCAGCGGCGCCAGCGCCTCGGGCAGGCTCTGGATCGGGCAGACGGTCTGCCCGGTCTTCGCGTCGTGCAGCACCAGATGGCGCTGGCTGAAGGTGCCGCGCTCGGTGTCCTGCCCGGTCAGCCGGATCGGGCGTGCCCTCGGTCAGCAGCGACGCGAACGCAAGCGCCTCGCCGTGCGCCCAGTCCAGGCCGGGGGCGGCCGGTAGCGGCGCCTGAGGCTGGTGCGCCGGGCTCTGAAGCGGCCGTGCCATTAGCGGCGGAGTCCCGTTGCTCTGTGTCGCGTCGGCCCTCGCCAGCAGCGCCTCGCGGCGGCGCTCGAGCTGTTTGACGAGCTTCGGGTGCACGGTGAACCCGGCGGGCGACCTTCAGCAGCTCCTCGCCCAGCTCGCGCAGCTGCTCGGCGGGCACCGCCGTGCTCACTTCGGGGCTCGGGGAGCGGTCGAGCTGGTACTCGCCGGTGCTTTCGGTCTCGGCGCCGTGCTCGGCCGCCGCGGCGATCTTGCCTTCAGGCGCTGGTGCAGGAGCGTCAGGTCGTCCCACACCCCCTGCCCTTGCTTGCTCGACATCCTCGCGGGTGACGACCCCGTCGGCCACGAGCCGCTCGGCCCACAGCTCCGACACGCGTTTCTTCGCCTTGATCTTCGCGTACATCTCCGGCTGGGTGTAGGCGGGCTCGTCGGACTCGTTGTGCCCGAAGCGCCGGTAGCCGATCAGGTCGATCAGCACGTCGTGGCCGAACTCCTTGCGGAAGGCGAACGCGAGCCGCACGGCGCTCATGCAGGCGGGCACGTCGTCGGCGTTGACGTGGATGATCGGCACGTCGAAGCCCTTCGCCAGATCCGAGGCCCAGCGCGTCGAGCGCGCGTCGTCGGGATCGGTGGTGAAGCCGATCTGGTTGTTCGTGATCAGGTGCACCGTGCCGCCGACCTTGTAGCCGTCGAGCGCCTGCAGGTTGAGCGTCTCCGCGACCACGCCCTGGGCGGGGAACGAGGCGTCGCCGTGGATCACGATCGGCACTGCCGCGTCGGTGTCCTGGTGGGCGTGGGGTCCCTGGCGCGTGGTCTGCGCCGCGCGCGTGGCGCCCTCGACGACCGGCGAGACGTACTCGAGGTGGCTCGGGTTGGACTCGAGGTTGACCTGGATGCTCTCGCCGTCGGGCAGCTCGTAGGAGCCCTGGGTGCCGTGGTGGTACTTCACGTCGCCCGTGCCCCCCTGGGGGATCGTCGTCACCGCCTCGAGCGTCGAGGCGCCCTCGAACTCGGCGAAGATCGTGTCGTAGGGCCGGCCGAGGTTGTGCGCGAGCACGTTCAGGCGCCCGCGGTGGGCCATCCCGATCACGACCTCCTTGCCGCCGTTGATCGCCGAGAGCTGGATCAGCTCGTCGAGCATCGGCACGGTCATGTCCAGTCCCTCGATCGAGAACTGGTGCTGGCCGAGGTAGGCCTTGTGCATGAAGCGCTCCAGCGCGTCGACCTTCGTCAGACGCCTGAGCAGTGTCTTCTGCTCCTCGCTCGTCAGCGGCTGGCGGAACGATGCCGCACTCGATGTTCTCGCGCAGCCACACCCGCTGGCGATGGGAGGCGATGTGCTCGATCTCATACGCGATCGTGCCGCAGTAGGTCTCGCGCAGGTGCGGCAGCGCGTCGGCCAGGGTGGCCCCCGGGACGTACATGTGCAGGATCTTCGCCGGGATCTTCGCGGTGATCTCCGGCGTCAGTCCCAGCGCCTCGGGGTCGAGTCCGGGGTCGCCCTCGGGCTCGGTGCCGAGCGGGTCCAGGCGCGCCGCGAGGTGGCCGTGGCTGCGGAAGCGCGAGAGCAGCGTGCTGGCGGCCTGGACCGCCTGCAGCAGCTCCTCGTCGGGGACCGCGCTCGGGGTCTTCTCGAGCCGCCGAGGAAGCGGCGGCGGAAGCCGCGGCCGCCGGCGCGGGCGGTGAGGGGGCGGGGCCGAGCTCGACGCCGAGCGCCGCGAACACGTCCTCGTAGAAGCCGTGCTCGCCCTGCAGGTACTCCTCGATCAGACCCAGGAAACG
Source organism: uncultured Solirubrobacterales bacterium (assembly GCA_963822625.1). GTDB lineage: Bacteria > Actinomycetota > Thermoleophilia > Solirubrobacterales > Solirubrobacteraceae > Palsa-744. The sequence continues at coordinate 219,200 of CAWGIH010000005.1, forward strand.
GCCGGACTCCGCCCCCTGGATGATGCGGTGGTCGTAGGTGGAGGTCATCGTCACGACCTTCTCCGCGCCGATCATCGCGCCGATGTCGCCCAGGCCGACGGGGTAGGCGATCGAGCCGCTGGCCACGATCGTGCCCTGGCCGGCCATCAGCCGGGGCACCGAGGCGACCGTGCCGAGGCCGCCGGGATTGGTGAGCGTGAGTTCGCCCCGGTCAGGTCATCGGCGGTGAGGGTGTTCGTGCGCGCCTTCTCCACCAGCGCGTCATATGCGTCGAGGAAGCGTCGAACTTCAGCCTGCCGGCGTCGAGGATCACCGGCACCATCAGCGTTCTCGAGCCGTCCTTCTTCTCGACGTCCACCGCGAGCCCCAGGTTCACCTGCCCGTCATCTACGCGGTGCGGCTTGCCCTCGATCTCGCTCGAAGTGATGGGCCATCACCGGCATGTCGTTCCCGGCGCGCAGCGATCGCGTAGGCGATCAGATGCGTGAAGGAGACCTTCCGCGTGCCCGCCTTCAGCTCGCGCCGGCGCGCGTCGAGCACGGTCACGGTCAGCGTGCGAAAGCTCGTCGCCGTGGGGATCTCAGCGACTGCTCCATGTAGCGCGCGAGCGCCGCCGCGCCGCCCTTCAGCTGCTGGGAGCTCGGCCTGGCCATCCGCCGCCGCGGGCTTGCCGTTGGCGGGGGCGCCCGTCGCTGGACGGCGCGCCGCCCGCGAGGCGGAGAGCACGTCGGCCTTCCTGATCTGTCCGTCGGGGCCGCTGCCGGAGACATTTGCCAGATCCACGCCCTCGACCGCCGCCGCGCGGCGGCGACCGGGGAGGCCTTCACGCCGGCGGGCAGCCCGCCGGAGCCGGCGGTCGCGGATCCGGTGGCTGAGGCGGCGGCGGGAGCCGGGTGCGCACCTGTGGGGGACTGCCCATCCGCGGCGCTCTCGCCAGGCGCGCCGTTGCTCGCGGGTGCGCCGTTCTGTGGCGCGATCGCCGACCACGATGCGCGCGATCACCTGACCCACGGTCACCGTATCGCCCTCCTGCGCCAGGATCTCGCTCACCGTCCCGGTCGCCGGCGAGGGCAGCTCGACGTCGACCTTGTCGGTGGAGATCTCGACGATCGTGTCGTCGACCTTGATCGGATCGCCGACCTTCGCGTGCCATTCGAGGATCGTTCCCTCGGTGACCGACTCGCCCGCGGCAGGTGTCACGACATCGATTGTCTGCTCCGCCGTGGTGCTCGTCGCCATCTACTCTCACTCTAGCGCGGCGGCCCGGCGGACATCCCCACATGGTGGATGAGCTTTTTCACATGCTCTCAACCACGACGCTTGCGTTGCTCGCGGATGAACTCGTAGCTGCCGAAGAACGGCGCGATCCCACCGAGGACCGCCACGGCGACGGCCAGCTTGAGCGAGACGATCCGCAGGCGCGCGGCGGCGATGCAGGCCAGCGACATGAAGATCCACAGCAGGCCGTGGGTGAGTCCCAGCACGAAGGTCAGCGGCTGCGGCTTGCCGATCGACAAAGGCGCACAGCAGCAGCGCAGGTATAGATGCACGAGTGGATGAACGAGATCCACTTCAGGCGCTCGAACCGCAGGGGCCCGACCGACCGTGCCGATACGGTCACTGCGTGAGCCAGCGCGCCATCCGTGGCAGTATCTCTCCAGCCTCCGGAGGCCACTCGTCGATCTCGCGCGGCCACCAGGCGAACGCGTCGTGCTCGTGGTCGGGCGTCACCTCGTCCTCGGCGCCCTCGGCGAGCCAGGCCTGGCCGATGAACATCACCATCTTGTGAGGCAGGCGCAGCAGCGCCTCTCCCTGCACATTCGCGGGCGCGACCGACCACTCCTCCTGCAACTCGCGCACCAGGGTGTCGGCCGGGTTCTCGCCGAGATCGACCGCGCCGCCGGCGCCCAATGCCCAGCGCCCGGCCCACGAGGCGACCCACTGAAGCACGCCGACCGGCCAGCCAGCGACCGTCGGCGGAGCGCGTGATGCAGTTCGCCGCGACGCTCTCCGACGCGTCGCCGGGGACCAGCCGCAGGCCCCACCGCAGCGGCTGCAGCTCCAGCGCGACCCCATCCTCGTCTTCGCGGTACTCGACTAGGCGCGCGGCGACCCCGTCATGGCTGGGCGACCCTCGTTGCTGCAGCTCGGCGATCGCGGCGTCCGCCGCCCGCGCGTGGCTCCAGAGGGCTCGAAGTACTCCTCGCGCCAGTGCGCCTTCACCTGCTCCAGCGGCCATGGCCCGCGGGCGAGGATCTCAGGTGGCTCTGGGGTAGGCTCTGGTTGGGTGGACACGTTCGCCGAAGGCTAGTGAATGTGAGCAGCCGGCTGGTCAGCATAGACTCGCCCAGGTGAGGCTCAGGTGACGATTCGTCGACGCAAGCACTGGGGCTGGGGCTTCGAGGACCAGCAGCCGACGCCGGCTGAGGTGCGCGCTTCGGCCGCCGGCGCTGGCCGCGCATCTGGGGATAGCGTTCGTGGAGGTCGAGGATCCGGTGGCGCTCGAGCAGCTCGAGCTGCCGCCGCCACGCGTCCTGCCGCCGGCCTCGCTCGCGGAGATCTCCTCCGCTGACTCTCACGCCCGTGCATCTCACGCTCTCGGCAAGTCCTACTCGGACGTCGTGCGTGGCTTTCGGGGGTGCTTCGATCATCCGCCGGACTTCGTCGTTCGCCCCCGCCAGGAGAACGACGTGGAGCGTGTACTCGAATGGTGCTCGCACGAGCGCGTCGCCACGATTCCCTACGGTGGCGGCAGCTCGGTCGTCGGTGGGGTGAGTCCGCAAGTGGGCCCCGGCTACAACGGCGTGATCTCGGTCGATCTCGGAGCATTGGACCGTGTGCTCGAGCTCGACGAGGTCTCACGCGCCGCGCGCATCCAGGCCGGCGCGTTCGGGCCGGCTCTGGAGGCACAGCTCGGCGAGCACGGTTTGACGCTGCGCCACTTCCCGCAGTCTTTCGAGTTCTCGACGCTCGGCGGCTGGATCGCCACGCGCGCCGCCGGTCATTTCGCGACCGTGTGGACACACATCGAGGACTTCGTCGAGTCGGTCCGCGCGATCACGCCCGCCGGCGTCTGGGAGTCGCGGCGCCTGCCGGGATCGGGTGCCGGGGTCAGCCCTGACCGGATGCTCGCCGGCTCCGAGGGCACGCTTGGGGTGATCACCGAGGCCTGGATGCGCGTGCAGCCGCGCCCCTCCCACCGGCGCTCGGCGGGGGTGAGCTTCGAGAGCTTCCTCGTGGGCGCCGAGTGTGTGCGTGCGATCTCTCAGTCGGGGCTGCACCCTGCCAACTGCCGCCTGCTCGATCGGGGCGAGGCCGGTTTGACAATGGCCGCGGACGGCTCTCACGCTGTGCTGGTGCTCGGCTTTGAGTCGACCGATCATCCGGTGGACGGAGGCGATGACGCGAGCGCTCGAGTTGTGCGCCGAGCACGGCGGCGCCGTGTCGGAGAGTCGCGATCGCTCCGGTGGGGACGCCGTGAGCTCGTGGCGCGGCGCGTTCCTGGGTGCCCCATATGTGCGCGACGTGCTCGTTGCCCTCGGCGTGCTGGGTGAGACATTCGAGACGGCCATCACCTGGGAGCGCTTTCCCGTCTTCCACGAGCGCGTGATCGCCGCGGCTGAGGAGACGCTGCGCGAGCAGTGCGGCGGCGACGGGAAGGGTCTTCTGCCGCTTCACCCACGTATATCCAGATGGGCCCGCACCATATTTCACCGTGCTCGCGCCGGCGCGACGTGGGGAGGAGATCGAGCAGTGGGGCTCCATCAAGCGGGCCGTCTCTGACGTGGTGATCGCCGAGGGCGGCACGATCACCCACCATCACGCCATCGGCCGCGACCACCGGCCCTGGTATGACCGGCAGCGACCGGAGCCTTTCGCCGCGGCGCTGCGCGGCGCGAAAGCGGCGGTCGACCCTCGCGGAATAATGAATCCCGGCGTGTTGATCGATCCGTTGCCATGAATATCGCGGTGCTCGGCCCCGGCGGCGTGGGCGGACTGATCGCGGGCCTGCTCGAGCGGGCTGGCACACCGGTGGTCGTCGTCGCCAGGGAGTCGACCGCGGAGGTGATCTCCGAGCGGGGGCTGCGCGTGGACAGCGTCAGCTTCGGCGAGTTCGTCACCCACCCACGCGCGGTCGCGCCGTCTGGAGGAGCCGGTGGACGTGCTGATTGTCGCCACGAAGGCGTCTGGGCTCCAGGCCGGCGCTGGAGCGGGTGGTGGCGCAGCCGAAGCTGGTGTTGCCGCTGCTGAACGGACTCGATCACATCGCCGTCCTGCGCGAGCGCTTCGGAGCCGACGCGGTGCTCGCCGGCACGATCCGCGTCGAGGCCGACCGTCCCGAGCCGGGCGTCGTGGTGCACACGAGCCCGTTCCTGCTCGTCGAGATGGCCAGCCACGACTCCGATCATCGCGCGGAGAGCGGGCTCGTCCCGGATGGAGACCGTGGCCCAGCTGCTCGAAAGATGCCGGGGTCTCGGTCCGCGTGCAGGAGCCCGAGGCGCAGGTGATGTGGTCGAAGCTCGTGCGCCTGAACGCGCTCGCGTGCACGACGAGCGCGTTCGACAAGCTGCTCGGCGAGATCCGCTCCACCCCGGAGCTGCGCGCGGCGCTCGTCGGGGCGATCGAGGAGGGCTGCGCCGTGGGGCGGCCGAGGGCGCCGACGGATGTCGACCGGCCAGGTGCGCTGGGCGAGCTGGAGCAGGCGCACGCCACGCTCGGCAGCTCGATGCAGCGCGACATCGCCGCCGGGCGCGAACCCGAGCTGGACGCGATCCCTGGGTCGGTGCTCCGCGCCGCGGCGCGCGTCATGGAATCGAGTGTCCGACGATCGAGCGGCTGGTCGCGATGATCGCCGTCCGGGCGGGAGTTCCGGTACCGGTCATCGCGCACTGATTACCTAACGCGCGCGCGGCTGGGCTATTCCGCGAAGGGACATGCGGCTGGAGGCTATTCCCCGAAGGGGATTTCGCTGGGCGAGACACCGGGAGCGGCGACGGGGACCGCCTGGGTGGCGACCGCCTCGACGACCTCTTCCTCTGACTCGGTCTTGCCCTCGTCGTGCTCGCCGTCGCAGAGCACACTGAAGTTACCGGTCACGCCGCTGTCGGCGTGGATCGTGATGCCGGGCAGGATCTCCTCGCCCTCCTCCAGCCCCAGGCGCTCGAGGTCGAAGTGCGCGAGGCCGATGCCGTTAGCGGTGTGCGTGGGGTTCTCGCGGTCGTGCGCGGCCACCGCTTGGGCGAAGCGCTCGAGGTTCTTGGCGATCTTGCCGGTCGTGTCCGCCATCTCTTGGGGGCAGGGTAGCGCGGGCGTTATACATTGGGAAGCGATGGCCAGCACCCAGCCAGTCGATGCGCCCTCGGCCGATCCGGCGCTCGTCGCGGGAGGCGGGGAGCCACCGACGCGAGGTGATTCGCACGGTCGAGCTGACGAAGGTCTACCCGGGGATGGACGTCGCCGCGGTCGATGGGCTCGACCTGAGCGTTTACGCGGGCGAGATCTTCGGGCTGCTCGGTCCGAACGGCGCCGGCAAGACGACGACCGCCGGGATGCTCACCACGCGCGTGATCCCCACCTCGGGTACCGCCTACGTCGGCGCGATCGACGTCGTCGCCCACCCGGCGCTTGCGAAGCAGCTGATCGGGATCGTCTCGCAGCAGAACACTCTGGACCGGCAGCTGACCGTGTGGGAGAACCTGTACTTCCACGGCCGCCTGTTCGGGATCGCTGCGTCGCAGTCGCGGCGCAAGGCCGACGAGCTGCTCGAGCAGCTGCACCTCTCGAAATGGGCGAAGGCGTCGGTCTACGCGCTATCGGGCGGGATGGCCCAGCGGCTGATGATGGCGCGGGCGATCTTCCACCGTCCGGCGGTGCTGTTCCTGGACGAGCCGACCGCCGGCCTAGATCCGCAGAGCCGGCTCGCACTGTGGGAGATCCTCGGCGAGTTGAACGAGGCGGGGCAGACGATCCTGCTGACCACGCACTACATGGAGGAGGCCGACAGCTGTGCGACCGCGTCGCGATCATGGACCACGGCAAGATCCTCGCGCTCGACACGCCGGCGGCGCTGAAGAAGTCGGTCGGCGCTGACACGATCGTCACGATCAAGGCCGACGGCGGTAGCTGCAGGCGCTCGCCGAGCGACTTGCGGAGCGATCGCCGGGGTTACGAAAACGCGCTTGATCGACGGCGGCGTGGAGCTGCACGTGAAAGAGCGCCGAGCGGCTCGTTCCGCGTGTCGTGGGCGCGACTGAGGGAGGCGGGCTTCGACCTGGCCGATCTGTCGGTCGCCGAGCCGAGCCTCGAGACCGTGTTCATCAGCCTCACCGGGAAGGAGTTGCGCGACTGATGGCCACCACCGCCGCGCCAACGCTCGAGCCGCCGCATCCGGCCCGGCGCCCGCGCTCGGCCGGATCACGATCGAGCCGACGCGCTCGACGATGGCCGCGAGCCGCACGGCGCTGCTCGCGCTCGTGCTGCGCGATCTGACGGTGCTGCGCAAGCACTCGCTCGAGTTCGTGATCCGCGTGTTGATCCAGCCGTTCCTGCTCGTGTTCGTGTTTCTCTACGTGTTCCCCACGATCGGCCAGGGAGTCGGTGGCGGCGGCGGCAAGGTGGCGGAGTCGGCGTTTGCCACCGTGCTCGTCCCAGGAGTGGTCGGGATCTCGATCATGTTCCAGGGCATCCAGGCCGTCGCGATGGTGATGGCCCAGGAGTTCGGCTACACGCGCGAGATCGAGGACCGCGTGCAGGCGCCCTGCCCGATCTGGCTGGTGGCACTCGCGAAGGTGCTCTCGGGCGCCGTGCAGGGCTTGCTCGCGGCGTTGATCGTGTTCCCGATCGCCGCGGTGGTGCATGCCCCCGGTGTGCATGCGCACCTCTCGGTCCATTGGCTGATCGTGATCACGCTGATCCCGCTCGCGTGCATCACGATGAGTTCGCTCGGCCTGCTGCTCGGGACGGCATTCGAGGCGCGCAACCTGGGTCTGATGTTCGGCTTCGTGGTGCTGCCGCTCACGTTTCTCGGCGGCACCTACTACCAGTGGACGAAGCTCGCTCCTGTCCAAGTCGCCGGCATCCACTGGCTGCAGATCGTGGTGCTCGTCAACCCGCTGATCTATGTCAACGAGGGCCTGCGCGCAGGGCCTGACGCACGCCGCGCACATGCATCTGTACGTCGTCTACCCGGTCCTCATCGGCTTCTGTGCGACGTTCCTCACGTTCGGGCTGCGCAAATTCCGCGGGCGCGTTCTCTCCTAGCCACGCGGTCTTTCCTAGCCCTGCGTTGTGGCCAATTCGTCGGGCTCGTAGAAACGAGCGACGGTGAAGCTGACGAGGACGGGTACGTGCACGGCGAACACGACCAGTGAGAGCGTGAGCACGACCAGCACTCCACCTTTGATGTGGTCGCGCAGAAACGAGTACTCGATCATCCCGGCGATGACCACGTAGGCGAGCAACGTCCACTTGGCGACCTCGAAGAAGCGACCCCAGGGGAAGTCCGGCACGCGTGAGAGCGCCACGAGGTTACCCGCGAGCAGCAACCCGGAGGCGGCCAGCAGCGCGACCGCCGGTCCCAGCGGCACATGGTGGGGCAGATGGGCCGACAGGTAGATCCCACTGGCCACAATCAGTGCCAGCGATGTCATGCCGACCTGCGTGACGGGTGGGAGGCGGCGCTCGCTCATCCCACCGTCAGCTTGGTCATGATCACGAGCGTGACTACCTGCATCAATCCGAGGATGCCGGCGCAGTAGATAAAGCGCTTCATCAACCGCTCGATCACCTGCGGGTTGGGCCTCGGCTTCTTCAGCTCGACCAGGACCGCGATGTTGGCCGGCTCCAGCAGACCGAGCGCGATCACGGCCATGATCCCGACGACGATGTAGCTGGCCACGGTCCAGCCATGGTTGAAGTAGTTCGAATCGACTGTGCCCATGTGCACCCCGAGCTGCCAGCCCGCCGCCAGGGTCATCGTCACGACGGTGGGCATGATCAGCACCATCTTCGGCATCAGGCGGGTGGTGAACTCGACGCGCGCCGGAACGGACAGCTTGCCCATGATCGGTCCGAGCACAAAGCCCAGGAACAGATCGATGATCGTCCATGACGCTCCGCCGACGAAGTGGAAGAAGGCCAACGGCCAGAGTTCGTTAGCGGCGATCGTGGCGATCAGCAGGATGCCCACTACCGCGACGATGATCAGCCCCTTCCGTGGGACGATCTCGAAGTCCGGTCGTTCGATCGCGGCGGGCGGGGCGCTGTCGGGAGCAATGGCTCCGGCGGAGATTGCTACATCGGCCACGAGGCAAAACAATACCGCCAGCAGCGGCAGCCTGCTAGGAAATCTCGATCAGCTCAATCCGTAACCGCAGGGTGTCGCTGCGGCTGAGGAGCCCAAGGGTTACCCCTGCTCGATGATCTCGATGCGGTAGTCGTCGGGATCTCTGACGAACACGAGCCGCTGGCCGATCTCCGATCGGTCTCCCTCGCGCACGGAGTAGGGCGGCTTCTCGGGCTGGATGCCGAGGTCAGCCAAGCGCGCGAGTGTCGCATCCAGGTCCTCTGAGGTAATTGCGATGTGGCCGTAGCCGCTGCCGATCTCATACGAGTCGACGCCGAAGTTGTAGGTCAGCTCCAGGCGCGGCATGATGCCGTCGCCGGGCTGGTTCATGAAGACGTTGATCGCCTCGTCTTTGATCGGGATGCGCCCGACCTCCTCGAAGCCGAGCGCGTTGTAGAAGGCGACCGAGCGATCGATGTCGGTTATTCGGTAGCAGGTGTGGATCAGGGCCATACAGGGAGTCTAAGCGCACCGTGTGAGGAGCTTCGTGAGAGGATGACTGTTGATGATCCTCGAGCACGCAACTCATCCCCAGTTCCTCTCCAATACTTACCTCGTCGCGGACGGTGAGGGAGGACCCGCGTTCTTCGTCGACGCGGGAGGGCCGGTGGAGGGACTGATCGAGGCGGCCGCGCGCCTTGGCGTGGAACCCACGCATGTGCTGCTTACCCACCACCACTTCGATCACGTCAGCGAGGTCGGCACGCTGCGCGAGCGATGGCCGAAGCTCGAGGTGCTGATTCATCCGTTGGAGCTCGATCTGCTCGACGGCATCGCCGCACATGCGGTGCAGGCCGGCGATACGTTGAGCTTCGGGGCGCTGGAGGTGCGACCGCTGCATACACCAGGACACACCGCCGGCATGCTCTCCTTCCTGGTCGGCAATCGATCGGGGATCGGGGCCGCGGGCACCGGCCGCGGGCACTCGCGCTCCTCGGCGAGCACCGCTCCAGGTGGGTTTGCGGGCGGTGAGGCGCTCGTATTCACCGGCGACACTCTGTTCAGGGGCTCGGTCGGTGGGGTGCGCGCGCCAGGGCACACGAGCTACACAGACCTGCGGGACTCGATCATGGGCACGCTGATGGAGCTGCCCGCGGGCACGATTATCCACCCAGGTCATGCCCACCCCACGACGGTCGCGCGGGAGTGGCAGGAGAACGGGTTCATTCGCATCTGGCGAGGTCTCGACCCGCAGGGCACAGATGCTTGCCTGGCGCTGGGCGAGCCGGCCACCTTGATTCTGCTCGGCGAGGACTACGACGGGGGCAAGAAGGCCTGGGTGCGCTGGGCCGATGGCTCGGATGACATCGTCCCGGGTTCCCGGGTGCAGCCCGCCGGTTGATTGCTGAGACGCCCTCGGCCTCGGCATCCTAGGTTGCCTGGGTGCGTTGCCTTAGGCGGGTGGCCTCACGTTGTTTAGGCGGGTGGCCTTACGTTGCCTTAGGCGCGTGGCCTTAACATGATAGGGGATGGCACGCGAGAGCGAGAAGATCCCAACCTCCCGCGTGCGGCGCACGGCAACCGTCGGCAAGCTCGCGGCGAGCGAGGCCGTCAAGCAGTTCGGGACGCGCGCCGCCAACACGACGCGCGGCGAGCGGGCCTCCGAAGAGGCGATGGGTCGGCGGCAGCTGGAGACGGCTAAGCAGATCGTGGCGGCGCTGGGCACGATGAAGGGCGCCGCGATGAAGCTCGGGCAGGTGATGAGCTTCCTCGACGTCGGGCTCGTGCCGGAGGAGCACCGGGAGGAGTTCCAGCGCGAGCTGGCCAAGCTGCGCGACGCCGCGCCGACGGTCTCCTTCAAGCAGATGCGCAGGGTGATCGAGGACGACCTGGAAGCGCCGATCAAGGAGCTGTTCTCGGCGTTCGACGAGGAGCCGATCGCGGCGGCATCGATCGGGCAGGTCTACAAGGCGACGCTGCGTGAGGACGGGCGCGAGGTGGCGGTGAAGGTCCAGTACCCGGGCGTCGCCTCGGCCGTGCGCGCGGACATGCAGAACCTGGGGATGATCATGCGCTTGATGAAGCGAGTGGCGCCCGGGCTCGACGCGAAGGCGCTGGCGGGGGAGATCAGGGGCCGGATGGAGGAGGAGCTGGACTACGAGCTGGAGGCGCAGAACCAGCGGCGCCTGGCGCGGATCTTCGAGGGGCATCCGTTCATCGTCGTGCCGAACGTCGTCGGCGGCCTCTCGCGCGAGCACGTGATCGTCAGCGAGTTCGTGCGGGGCCGCGGCTTCGAGGAGATGAAGCAGCTGCCCCAGGCCGAGCGCGACCGGATCGGCGAGATCATCTTTCGCTTCTACTTCGGCTGCATGTACCGCCATCGCCAGTTCTCCGGTGATCCGCACCCGGGTAACTGCATCCTGCTCGACGACGGGCGCATGGCGTTCCTGGACTTCGGTCTGTTCAAGACGATCCCGCTGGAGGCGGCCGAGTTCGAGCTGCAGGCGCAGCGCCTGGCGATCGAGCGGCGCGCGGGGGAGCTGGTCCAGCACATGTACTCCGGCGGCTGGGTCGGCGATCCCAAGTACTACTCGGAGGAGAAGGCGATGGCGATGGTCGACGACATGACCTGGTGGTACACGCAGGACAGGGAGATCTCACTCGAGCCCGAGATCGCCACCGACGTCCTGATCCAGATGAGCGATCCACGCTCGCGGCACTTCGCGACGATGCGCCACGAGACGCTGCCGCCCGACCACCTCTTCGGCCGGCGCCTGGAGGTACTGACACTCGCCGTGCTCAGCCAGCTGCGGGCGAAGGCCAACTGGCACCGGATTGCCCGCGAGTGGGTATACGGTGAGGAGCCGGTGACGGAGCTGGGACGCGAGGAGGCCGAGTTCTACGGCCACACCGGCGTGGTCACCGCCGGCTGATTAGACGACCTGGATCTGCACGAGGCTCGTGGTGCCGGGGCGTCCGGAGGGGAGCCCGGCGGTGATGCCCACGCGCTGGCCACGCTCGCACCAGCCGAGCTCGACGACGCGCCGCGCGGCATCGGCGATCAGCGCCTCGGTCGTCTCGTGGCGGCGCATCGAGGCTGCCTGCACGCCCCACATCAGACAGCAGCGCCGGACGGTCTCTTTGCCCGGCGAGAGCGCGTAGATCGGTACCGTGGGACGGTGCGCCGAGACCAGGCGCGCGGAGCGACCGGAGAGCGTCGGCACGATCAGCGCATCGAGGTTCAGCTCGCGCGCGGCCAGGCAGAGGTTGTGCGCGACGGTGTAGGCGGTGTCGGCATCGGTGCGGCGCACGCGCGAGGTGTTCCAGTCCTCATATGGCGCGATCGACTCCGCCTGGATGGCGACCGCCGCCATCATCTCCACGGCGCCGACGGGGTAGGCGCCGATCGCGGTCTCCTGGGAGAGCATCACCGCGTCGGTGCCGTCGAGGATCGCGTTGGCGACATCAGCCACCTCGGCGCGCGTGGGGCGTGAGGAGGTGACCATCGAGTCGAGCATCTGCGTGGCGGTAATCGACGGGCGCGCCATCGAGCCAGCTAGTTTCAGGAGCTTCTTCTGCGCGAGCGGGACCTGCTCGATCGGCAGCTCGATACCGAGGTCGCCACGGGCGACCATCACGCAGTCTGCCGCCTGCAAGATCTCCTCGGCGCGCTCTACGGCCTCTGGCTTCTCCATCTTCGCGATCAGCGGCAGGCGCGTGTGCTCGCGCACGAGCTCGACGTCCTCGGGGCGGCGCACGAACGACAGCGCGACCATGTCGACGCCGATCGACTCGCCGTGGCGCAGCAGCTCGAGGTCCTCCTCGGGCACCGATGGCAGCCCGTCGATCGGTCCCGGGATGTTCAGCCCCTGGCGCGAGGCCACCGCGCCGCCGATCTCGACCTCCGCTTCGACCTCGCTCGTGCTGGAGCGCACCTCTTTTACGCGCAGCCGCACGGAGCCGTCGGCGAGGTAGATCACGGCCTGCGGCTCCAAGCGCGTCGGCCAGCCCCGGCCAGGTGATGCTCATCCGCTTGGCGTCGCCGAGGCTTTCCTCGTCGGGGCCGCAGGCGAACGTGACGAGGTCGCCGGGCTTCAGCTCGACGATGTCATCGCGCAGCGGGCCGATCCGCAGCTTCGGGCCGGGCAGGTCCTGGAGGATCGCGACCGGGCGCCCGGCGCGGCCGGCCGCGTCGCGCACGCGGCGCACGGTCTCGGCGTGCTCGTCGAGCGTGCCGTGGGAGTAGTTCAGCCGCGCGACGTCCATCCCCGCCTGGACCATCCTCAGCAGGGTCTCGGGCTCGCGCGAGGCGGGGCCGATGGTGGCGACGATCTTCGTGCGGCGCATCCGCCGCAAGGTACCGATCGCGGCCGCAGGGCGCGGCGCTCGTACCATCCTTCCCATGCTTGGTCCTTCACGACCCGTACCACGCGTGGGCGCCAGGGCACGAATTGCGCACTTCGGCGGTAGTTTCGAGCCGGGCACGGTGGTCGCCGTTTACGAGGAGGGACGGCGCGTGGAGGTACGCGGTGAAGCGGCAGGGGAGATGCTCGAGTTCGTGCTCAGCGCCGCAACGGCGCGATTCGTCTCCGCTGGAGCGCTCAGGGGCCCCGGCTGGAGCTGCTCGCAGAGGAGACCTGAGCGTCAACGCCCTGCCTGAGCGTCAACGCCTTACCTGAGCGCCAACGCCTTACCTGAGCGTCAAGTCACTGCCTGGGCGCCTCAGGGCGCTTGGACGTCGGGGAAGTGCTCTGCGCAGTGCTCGCGCAGGACCGTGCGGATCCAGGCGCGCTCCTCGGCGCGAGGCGGCGCGGAAGCGCAGCAACAGCTCGCGCTGGCGCTCGATCGGCGCGCCCGCGATCACCCAGCGCACCGCGAGCCGCTCGAACAGGAGCTCGACCGCCCGCTGCCAGGCGTCCTCCCGGCTGGCGGAGGGCCGCCCATCCGTGCCGGCGAGTACCTGCGCGTACTCGCGCCGCGTGGCGGGGCTGAGCGCTCCGCGCAGCGTCAGCACGGCGCCATGCGCGTCGGTGTAGTCGCTGTTCGGGGCGACCAGCTCGTCGGGGTCGTGCCCGCTCTCGCGCGGCCCGGCGGCGGTTGCGCTTGCCCACGCGGACTCAGGCAGTGTCGTGCATCGCGTGCGGACCGGACCTGACCGGCTCGCCGCTGCCTGCAGCAGCTGCCCGCGCACGTCGCCCGTGATCGGCTTCGCGTGCCCCGGCCATGCCGCGGCGGGCTCCATCTCCGCGAGCTTGCGGATGCTTTCGCGCGCCTCGTCGGGGTCGTAGTTGTACGTGTCCGTCGGGCACGCTGCGCCGGGCAGCTGCGGCCCCACATCGTCGAGCGTGTAGAAGCAGTCGCTGACGAGCGCCAGCCGGTCGGACTCGCGCCACAGCCCGATCAGCCCGGGCGCGTGGCCGGGCAGGTCGACCACGCGAAAGCCCGACACCTCATCGCCCTCGCTGACGGTGTCGGCGATCTTCACCGGCCCGCCGTCCCAGGCGTAGCGGTGAAGCAGTTTCTGGATCTGTTTGGCGCCCGGCGGCAGTCCCGCGAGGTCGGCGGGCCAGTAGCGAAAGCCGCCGCTGCCCTCCGCGTCCTGCACCTCGTCGGGGTGGCACAGCACGGGCACGCCCAGCGCCGGCGCGACGCCGCGGTGGTCGGTGTGGCCATGGCCGAGCACGACCCGCGTGATCCCGCCGAGCTTCGCGCCCGCGGTGGCCACCGCGCGCGTCATCGTGCGCGCGCCGGCGTCATACAGCGTCACGCCGCCCTCCTCGCCGGGGTTCTCGATCAGGTACACGTTGCAGCGCCCCGGCTGCCCCTGCACGACCCACACGCCCGTGGCGATCAGCTCGGCTTCGCCCGCGCCGAGGCTCGTGCGTCAGGCGCGTCTTGACGTTGAAGGCGCCCGTCAGGCGCTGCTCGGCGGGCGAGCCCTGCGGCGGCATCATCCCGAGCTGGCGCGGCAAGGTCATCGAGTCGGTGAACGCGTCGTTGGACTGGATCAGCCCGTCGCGCACCCTCAGCAGGTCGAAGCCCTCGAGCTCGATCGGATTGCCCGTCGGCGCGACGCCGTCGAAGTGAGCCGGGCCCGGCGAACGTGCCGCTCAGGCGCCACTGCACGCCGCAGCGCTCATCCTCGGTCGTCGTGCGAGAGGACCTGCATGCTCAGGTCGGGCATCGCCTCCGACGCAGCTCGCCGATGAACTCGCGCACGCCCTCCGGCGCGAGCACGTCGACCTGGCCCGCGCACGTTCTCGCGACCGTCCGGCGCCCACATCGCCGCCGCGCCGTCGACGTCGTGCGCGTCGATCGCCTCGAAGTACCGTCGCGCGACCGTCTCGGCCTCGCTGCCGGCCGGGCGCTTGCGCCGCGACGCCGCCTGGCGCACGTTCGCCGCGACCTCCTGCACCTTCGCGGCGGCCTCGCTGGCGCTCTCTTCCTCAGCCATCTTCCTGCTCCCTCTGGCAATCGCTGCGGACGATCGCTTAGTCTAGTCTCCCTGCCCGTGGCCGAGGCGAATACCGTAAGCCCGAGCTGGGGCGGGGCGAACGCGTGCTGCCCGGCGTCTTTCGCCTGCGCCTGCCGCTGCCGTGGCCCGGCGTTCCCCACTGCAACGCCTGGGCGGTCGCGGCCGGCGACGGGGTCGTGCTGTTCGACACGGGGATGCACCAGCCGGGCTCGCTCGCGAACCTGGAACGGGCGATGCAGATGTGCGGGTTGACGCATCGAGGACGTGCGCCTGGTCGTCTGCACGCACGCCCACTCCGACCACTACGGTCAGGCCGCCACGATCGTGCGAGCGCACGGGCTGCGAGCTGTGGATGCACCCCAACTACGCGCACATGAAGCTGGGGGCCGAAGACCCCGACGCCGCGATGGAACGCCGCCTGGAGGTCGCGCGCCAGAGCGGCGTGCCCGAGGAGCCGCTGCGCCGCTACGCCGCCGAGCGCGGGCGCGCGCGAATCGGGGATCGCCGCGGTGATCGAGCCCGATCGCGAGCTGGTCCCGGGCGTTGTGCGTGGAGACCGACCTCGGCCCTTGGAGCGTCCACGAGACGCCCGGCCACGCGCCCTCGCACGTCTGCCTGTTCCAGCCCGAGCGGCGTCTGTTGATCTCGGGCGATCACCTGCTCGGGCGCGTCTTCCCGTTCTTCGACTTCGGCTACTCGCCCGACCCCGTGGGCGAGTTCCTGAGCTCACTCGACGTCGTCGAGGCCCTGCACGCGCGCCTGTGCCTGGCCGGCCACGGGCGCACCTTCACCGACGTGCGAGGCCCACATCGAAGGCAACCGCGAGCTCGTCGCCGAGCACCTCGCCAAGATCATCGCGCGTGATGCGGGAGGGCGAGGCCGAGGCGGGCGAGCCGCTGACGGCCTTCGAGATCCTCCCGCGCGTGCACGGATCGCACCTCACGCCGATGACCGCGCAGTGGCTGCTGACCGAGACGCTCGCGATGCTGCTCCACCTGGAGGTCACCGACCGCGCGCGGCGGATCGCCGGAGAGCCCGAGCGCTGGACTGCGAGTGCGGGGCGTAGGGGAGCGTCTGCCGCCGAGCCGCCACGGAGGATTTTGAACGGGCGGGTCGCATACGATCAAACGATGCGCATCGATCAGATCCTGGCCTCCGGACGGACCGACGTTCTCGTTCGAGTTCTTCCCGCCGAAGACCGAGGTGGGCGAGGCGAACCTGCGCGAGGCGCTCGGCGAGCTGCGCCAGCTGGAGCCGTCGTTCGTGTCCGTCACCTACGGCGCAGGCGGCACCACCAGAGGCAAAACGATCGAGATCGTCAAGCGCATCAGGACGAGTACGGCCTGGAGGCGATGGCCCACTTCACCTGCGTGGGCGCCACCGTGGACGGAACTGCGCGCCACGCTCGACGAGATGCAGAGCGCGGGGATCGACAACGTGCTGGCGCTGCGCGGCGACCCGCCGGCCGGGCAGGAGGACTGGCGCAAGACCGAGGGGGGCCTCGAGTACTCTCGCGAACTGGTCGAACTGATCGCCGCCGACTATCCGTTCGCGATCGGCGGCGCCTGCTTCCCGGAGACCCACATCCACGCCGTCAGCCCCGAGGACGATCTGGAACACCTGGCCGAGAAGGTGGCGGCCGGCGTGGACTTCCTGATCACGCAGCTGTTCTTCGACAACGCGCTCTACCACGACTTCGTGGCGCGCGCCCGAGCGGCCGGCGTGAACGTGCCGATCATCCCCGGCATCATGCCCATCACGCAGGTCGGGCAGGTGGAGCGCATGGCCAAGCTCTGCAAGGCCTCGATACCCGACGGGCTGCGCCGGGAGCTGCACGCCCGCTCCGAGGACTCCGAGGCGGTGCTGGACTTCGGCGTGGCCTACGCCACGCTCCAGTGTCAGGAGCTGCTCAGCGCAGGCGCGCCCGGCATCCACTTCATCACGCTCAACCGCTCCCCCGCCACGCGCGCGATCCTGTGCGCGCTGAAGCTCGCCAGAGCCGTGGGAAGGCGGCGTACCGATCTAGCCCTGCTTCGATCTCGCAGTGCCCTCGGCCGACCCGCGGCGAGCCGTCGGCCGCTTCGTAGCGCACGTCGACCGAGTCGTTCTGGCGGTAGGTGCCGACGCCCCACGCGCCGAGCAGCCAGCGCCGCTTGCTGATCTTGTCCTTGCGCAGCTCGCGCTCGAACACGAGCGCGCCTTCGCGGATCTCGAAGTCGGCTCCGAGCTCGCTGGGGCACGCCGTTGAGGAAGACCTGATAGGGCTCGCGCACCTCGCGCGGCAGCCTGACCCTGGATTTGCTCATCGCCGCCGGATTATGCACCCGCCGGTGCCCGTACCCTCAGGCATGCGATGATACGACCCGCGCCACCACGGCCGAGATCCCCTACACCGTGCGCCGCTCCGCCCGCGCGCGGCGGGTGCGCGTGAACGTCCACGCGCACACGGGCGTCGAGGTGGTGCTCCCCACGCGCGCACCAGAGCGCGCGGCGGCCGCCGCGGTCAGCGAGCTGCGCCCGTGGATCGAGCGCCGGCTGTCCGACGCCCAGGAGGTGCTCGCGCGAGATCGCCGAGCGGGCCGGCACGGTGCCCTACCTCGGCACCCCGCTGGAGCTCGTCCCCGAGCCCGGCCGCACGCGCGTGCATCGCCGCGGCGAGCGCCTGCTGGTTCCCGCCGGTGACGCCCGCCCGGCGCTCGAGCGCTTCTACCGCCGGGCCGCGCGCGCGGAGATCGCGCCGCGCCTGGATCGCGCCACCGCGCTCGCGGGCTCCCGCTACCAGGACCTGAGCATCCGTGGCCAGCGCACGCGCTGGGGCTCCTGCTCGGCCGGCGGGCGCATGAGCTTCAACTGGCGGCTGTTGCTCGCGCCCGAGCGCGTGCTCGAATACGTCGTCTGGCACGAGGTCTGCCACCTGCAGATCCTCGACCACTCACCCCGCTTCTGGGCGCTCGTCGAGCGCCACTGGCCCGACTACCGCGAGGACCGCGCCTGGCTGAGCCGCAACGGCGCGACCCTGGTTCTCTAGAACTGAGTCGCTAGCGGTCGGTGATCGGCACGTAGTCGCGATCGCGGTCGCCGGTGTAGATCTGGCGGGGGCGGGCGATCTTCTGCTCGGGGTCCTGGACCATCTCCAGCCACTGCGCGATCCAGCCGCAGGTGCGCCCGATCGCGAACATCACCGGGAACATCGCCATCGGCAGGCCGAGCGCCTCGTAGATCAGGCCCGAGTAGAAGTCGACGTTGGGGTAGAGCTTGCGCGAGGTGAAGTAGTCGTCGTCCAGTCGCGCTGCTTCTCGAGCTCGGTGGCGACGTCCAGCAGCGGGCTCTTGCCGCGCACCTCGAAGACGTCGTCGAGGTATTTCTTGATGATCCGCGCGCGCGGGTCGTAGTTCTTGTAGACGCGGTGGCCGAAGCCCATCAGGCGCTCGTCGCCGGCCTTCACGCCCTCGAGGAAAGCGGGGATGTTCTCGACCTTCTCGATCCGTTTGAGCATCCGCAGCGCCGCCTCGTTGGCGCCGCCGTGCAGCGGGCCGTAGAGCGCGGCGACGCCCGCCGGCGACCGCCGAGTAGGGGTCGACCTGGGTCGAGCCGATCGCAGCGCACGGCGCTCGTCGAGGCGTTCTGTTCGTGGTCGGCGTGGAGGATGAAGAGCACGTCCAGCGCGCGCGCCAGCCGCGGATCGGGCTCGTACTTGAGCTCGGTCATCTTGTACATCATCCCGAGGAAGTTGCCCGCGTAGTCGAGCTCGTTGTCGGGGTAGACGTAGGGCTGGCCCATGTTGTGGCGGAACGCGAAGGCCGCCAGCGTCGGCATCTTCGCGAGCAGGCGGATGATCTGGATCGCACGGACGCGCTCGTCGTGGATCTTGTTGGCGTCCGGATAGAAGGTCGAGAGCGCGCCGACCGAGGCGACGAGCATGCCCATCGGGTTGGCGTCGTAGCGGAAGCCCTGCATGAAGTCCTTGACGTTCTCGTGCACGAACGTGTGGATCGTGATCTCGTCGACCCAACCGTCGAGCTCGACCTTGGTCGGCAGCCGGCCGTTGATCAGCAGGTAGGCGACCTCGAGGTAGGTCGAGTGCTCGCAGAGCTGCTCGATCGGGTAGCCGCGGTGCTGCAGGATCCCGGCCTCGCCGTCGATGTAGGTGATCGAGCTGCGACACGACGCGGTGTTCATGAACGCCGGGTCGTAGGCCATCATCCCGAATTCGTCGGGGTCGACCTTGATCTGGCGGAGGTCGCTCGCGCGGACGGTGCCGTCGTCGATCGGCAGCTCGTAGGTCGTGCCGGTGCGGTTGTCGGTCACCGTCAGCGAGTCCTGCGGAGCCGGCGCCGTTGCCCGAAGGATGATCCTTGTCCCTGCGCCTTTGTCTCGGGCGTGCTCATCTGGCTTCTCCTATCGAGGTGGTTCTAGCGATTATGCGACGATCCCGGGCGCCCAGGCAGGCTGCTTATCGATCGTTTTATGTGCGGGCTCCGTAGCGGCTCTCGGTGGCCTCGACCTGGCCCTGGTAGTGACTGCCGAGATCCGCGTGGCCGTAGGGCCGCAGCGCCGGCGCGTCGAGCGTCATGAACGACAGCTGCGCGATCGGCAGGCCGGGATAGAGCTTGATCGGCACGCGCGTGAGGTTGTTGAGCTCGAGCGTCAGCGTGCCTTTCCAGCCGGGGTCGCAGAAGCCGGCGGTGGCGTGCACGATCAGGCCGAGGCGGCCAAGCGAGCTCTTGCCCTCGATCCGGGCGACGATGTCGTCGGGCAGCTCGACGTGCTCGAGCGTGCGTCCCAGGCAGAACTCGCCCGGGTGGATCACGAACGGCTCGTCGGGCGGTGGGGTGACCTGCTCGGTCAGCTCGCGCGGCGGCTCGCGCAGGTCGATCGCGGTGATCTTGTGGTTGTGGAAGACGCGGAAGGAGTCCCCCAGGCGCAGGTCGACGCTCGCCGGCTGCATCAGCCCCTCGTCCCACGGATCGATCTGGATATGGCCCTCGCGCACGAGCCGCGCGATCGTGCCGTCGGAGAGGACGGAGGTGGGTTGAGCGCTCATCGGCGCGATTCTCGCACGTGCGGCGCGAGCGGGCGCTCATCAGCGCGGCATTCAATGCTGGATCGAGCGCCTGCGGGCAATGACCGTCCGCATGCGCGCGGGTGCGGCCGGCGTGGGCTCGCGGTGCGGACCGCGCCGGGGGTGATCGGGCTCCGCCCACGGGCGGCGCGGGCGGGGGTGGTGAGGGTGCCGCGGCCCGATCGGAGATCGGCCAGCGCGCGGACCGATGCCGCCATCGTCGCTTGGCTCGGTCTCGGGCGCCTGAACAGCCCACCGCACCAGCAAAAAGAGCGCGCCGATCGGGATCTTCAGGATCAGGAACAGCCAGACGAAGGTCCACGCATCCACGTCTGACGATCGTACTACCCAATGGGGGCAAGGCGCAACAGTGCGCTTTCCGTTGATCCGCGGGCGGCTCGTACTGCGAATAGGTCGGCAGTAAGTCATTGGGCGAGTTGGACAAGGGGCCGCTCATCCAACCATCCGCAGATGACCTAGGAGAAGCATCACCATGAGCCATTCGATCAACCTGCAAAGAGATCAACCCGGACGGTGCCGTTTCAGAGGCCCGCGAAGCGGCGCTCGACGGCTTGCCCGAGGGCGACACCCGCGCGTCGCTTCCTGCGCAAGTCCGCGATCGCCGGCGGCGCGGCCGTGAGCGGCGGCGCGCTGCTCGGCGCGCTTCGCCCCGAGCGCGCTGGCGGCCGGCGGCGGGCGGCCCCCGGCCAGCTTCGGCAAGGGCGATGTCGGCATCCTCAACTACGCCCTCACGCTGGAGTACCTGGAGGCGGCCTTCTACAACGGCGCGACCGCGGCGAAGCATGTCGCTCAGCTGCGCAGGCGTGCGGCCTTCCTGGCGACCGTCACGAAGGACGAGAACGCACACGTGGCGTTCCTGAAGAAGGCGCTCGGCGTCGAAGGCCGCGAAGGAACCGACGTTCAACTTCAAAGGCGCCAACACGAGCCCGGAAATGTTCATGAAGACCGCTCAGGTGCTCGAGAACACCGGCGTGCACGCGTACTCCGGCCAGGCGCTGAACATCAAGAGCGCCGCCTACGTGAAGGCCGCGATCTCGATCCTCACGATCGAGGCGCGTCACGCGAGCGTGATCGGCCTGCTGAACGAAGGGGCCTCGCCCTCGGGCAAGGAAATCGCCCCGAACGGCCCGTTCGACACGCCGCTGACCGCCGCCGCGGTGCTGACCGCCGTCGAAGGACACGGGCTTCATCGCTCTGAGCCCGAGCCGCGTGCGCGCCGGAGCAAGCCTGCGGGAGATGCGCCGACAAAGCCTCCGGGACCCCCACCCGCAGGACGCTTAACAGAGGGAGGTCGCTTGCGGGCGGCCTCCCTCTCGGCATTCTCCCGCTCGATGACGTAGAGGGGGACCGGGACTGGCCCCTCTCCCCGCGATGCGCCTATCCGATCGCGGGAGCGTCGCTGAAGCTGGTGATCTCGCGCAGCTCGGCGACGCGCTCGGCGATCTCCTCGTCGGTCAGGCGCACGACGCGCTCGGTGCCGAACTCCTCGACGTTGAACGAGGCCAGCGCGGTGCCGTAGGCCATCGCCGCGCGCAGCAGCTCGTCCGACGAGCTCTCCGTCGCCGAGGTGGGCGGCGATGTAGCCGACGAACCCGCCGGCGAAGGTGTCGCCGGCGCCGGTCGGGTCGACGACGCTCTCGAGCGGGAAGGCCGGCAGCGAGAAGAAGCGCTCGGCGCGTGATCAGCGCGGCGCCGTACTCGCCCTGCTTGGCGACGATCACGCGGTCGGCGCCGGGCGGTCCCCACGCAGAGGACCTCGCGGGCGCGCGCGTGAACGAGGTTCGGCTTGCCGGTCAGCTGGCGCAGCTCGGCGTCGTTGAGGATCACGCAGTCGACCGACGCGATCGCCTCGCACCAGCGAGTCGCGGGCGATGTCGATCCAGAGGTTCATCGAGTCCAGCGCGACGAAGCGCGCGTCGGGCACTGGTCGCGGACCTCGCGCTGGAGGTCGGGCTGGATGTTCGCGAGGAACAGCACGTCGCTCGCGCGCGACGCCGGCGGAGAGCTTGGGCTGCGAAGCCCTCGAAGACGCCGAGCTGGGTCTCGAGCGTCTCGCGCGAGTTCAGGTCCCAGCCGTACTCGCCGCGCCAGAAGAAGGTCTTGCCGCCGGCGACGCGCTCGACGTCGGAGACGTCGACGCTCGCGGCGCGCAGCACG
This sequence comes from uncultured Solirubrobacterales bacterium, assembly GCA_963822625.1. Lineage (GTDB taxonomy): Bacteria > Actinomycetota > Thermoleophilia > Solirubrobacterales > Solirubrobacteraceae > Palsa-744. Next base: position 241,199 of record CAWGIH010000005.1, read on the forward strand.
TCGAGCTCGGCCTCGCCGAAGTCGTCGCCGACGGGCCCGACGACGCGCACCTCGTCGAAGAACGAGGCGGCCAGCGCGAAGTGCACGGCGGCGCCGCCGAGCATGCGCTCGCGCTCGCCGAACGGCGTCTTGACGGCGTCAAAGGCGATCGATCCGACGACGGTGATCGACATGGCGCGGGGACCAGGCTACAGTGCCAGGGACGGCGGCGGCGTGGGACCGTCGCCAAGTCGCGCCGCGGAGCGCAGGCGTCGCCGGGAAGTCCGTAAGCTCATGGCCGAACGATGACCGAAGACGTTTGCCGAGCTCGGCCTGTCCGAGTCCACTCTGCGGCCCTCCGCGACGTCGGCTACGAGTCGCCGAGCCCGATCCAGGAGCAGGCGATCCCGCCGTGCTCGAAGGGCGCGACGTGATCGGCCAGGCGCAGACCGGCACCGGCAAGACCGCGGCGTTCGGGCTGCCGATCGTCGAGTACGTCGACCCCGAGGTCTCCGAGGTGCAGGCGCTGGTGCTGACGCCGACGCGCGAGCTGTGCATCCAGGTCACGCAGGCGCTGCGCGCCTACGGCGCGCACAAGGGGATCGACGTCGTCGCGGTCTTCGGCGGCGCGCCGATCCGCACCCAGCAGGCGCAGCTGCGCGCCGGCGGGCACGTCGTCGTCGGGACCGTCGGCCGCGTGCTCGACCTGATCTCGCGCCACTCGCTGCGTGCTGCACGACTGCCGCTTCGTGGTGCTCGACGAGGCCGACGAGATGCTCGACCTCGGGCTTCCTCGAGGACGTCGAGAAGATCCTCTCGCTGACGCCCGTCGGGCCGCCAGACGGCGCTGTTCTCGGCGACGATGCCGCCGCCGATCCGCGCAGCTCGCCGACCGCTACCTGTACGACCCGCTGACGATCCAGGTCAAGGCGGCGACGCTGACGATCGACACCGTCGAGCAGTTCCAGCTGCCGGTCGAGACGCGCGAGAAGGCCGACAAGCTCGTCGAGGTGCTGCGCGCCGAGAAGCCCGACCAGGCGATCGTGTTCGTGCGCACGAAGATCCGCTGCGACCAGCTGTTCCGGACCCTGCGCGACAACGGGATGAACGTCCGGGCGCTGCACGGCGACCTGACGCCAGGGCTCGCGCGACGGGGTGATGCTCGCGTTCAAGGGCGGGCGCGTGCCGATCCTCGTCGCGACCGACGTCGCCGCGCGCGGCCTGGACATCTCGACCGTGACGCACGTCATCAACTTCGACGTGCCGACCAGCCCCGGACACCTACGTCCACCGGATCGGGCGCACCGGCCGGGTGGGGCGCTCGGGCCGGGCGATCACGTTCGTCGAGGCGCGCCAGAAGCGCGAGCTGGAGGCGATCGAGCGCCACATCGGCATGTCGATCGCCGCCTGGGAGCCGGGCGCGAAGAGCGAGCCGACGCCGGTCAAGGAGCGTCCGCGCCGGCATTCCAAGCCGGGCGTCAAGCGTCCCGAGAGCAAGCGAGGAGACCTACGCGAAGCTGGTGCTCGGCGGCGGCCGCGCCGCGGGGCTGCGGGTCGCCGACATCGTCGGCGCCGTGACCTCGAAGGCCGGGCTCGACGGCGAGGCCGTGCGCGACGTGATGGTGCTCGAGCGCTTCGCGTTCCTGTCGGTCCCGGCGGGCGAGGCCGAGCGCGTGATCGAGGCGCTCGACGGCGACGCAGATCGGATCGCGCCAGCCCAGACGTTGAGCCTCGAGCGCGTCGGCGCGCTCGAGTGCCTCGCCGACCCGAGTTCCGACCGGAGAGGAGACGAATGTCCACCGCCACGATGCAGACCACCGAAGGCACGATCGAGTTCGAGCTGTTCGACGAGGACGCGCCGAAGACGGTCGAGAACTTCAAGAAGCTCACCGGCGAGGGCTTCTACGACGGGCTGACGTTCCACCGCATGATCAAGGACTTCATGATCCAGGGCGGCTGCCCGCAGGGCACCGGCACCGGCGGGCCGGGCTACACCTTCGAGGACGAGATCAACTCCCACAAGGTCGTCCGCGGCGCGCTCGCGATGGCGAACGCCGGGCCCGAACACGAACGGCTCGCAGTTCTTCATCGTCACCGCCGACGCCTGTCCGTGGCTCGACGGCAAGCACACGGTCTTCGGCCAGGTGACGGACGGGATGGATGTCGTCGACAAGCTCGAGGCGTGACCACCGATGGCGGCGATCGTCCGGCCGACCCGGTCGGGATCGTCACGGTCGCGATCTCGTAATAGGGCCTTCGTCGGAGTAGCCTGTTCGTACGAGCGAGAAACGAGCAGGGGAGATAGAGATGGCGACCGTCGAGCAGCAGGCACCTCGAGACCTCCAACGGCGTGGCGCAGGACGATTCCGCCCACCCGAGGATTCCCGTCATCAATCCCGGCGACGGGAGCGCAGATCGCGCACCGTCCCCGATCTCGACGCGGCCGCGGTCGCCGAGCTGGCCGAAACGCGGGCGCGCCGCGCAGGTCGGCTGGGAGGCGTACGGCTTCGAGGGGCGCGCGCAGGTGCTGCGGCGGATGCAGAAGTGGCTGATGGACAACGCCGACCGCGTGATCGAGACGATCGTCTCGGAGACCGGCAAGACCTACGAGGACGCGCGCCTGGCCGAGATCGGCTACGGCGGCGCCGCGTTCGGCTTCTGGGCGAAGAACGCCGAGAAGTACCTCGAGGACGAGCGCGTGAGCAGCGCGGCGGTCGCGGTGAAGGGCAAGAAGCTGATCCTGCGCCACCGCCCGCTCGGGCTGATCGGCGTGATCGGGCCGTGGAACTACCCGCTGATCAACTCCTTCGGCGACTGCATCCCCGCGCTCGCCGCCGGGAACAGCGTGATCCTGAAGCCCTCGGAGGTGACGCCGCTGACCTCGCTGCTGCTCGCGGAGGGGCTGCGCGAGAGCGGGCTGCCCGCGGACGTGTTGCAGATCGCCACCGGCCGCGGCGCGACGGGCGCGGCGCTGATCGAGCAGGTCGACATGATCATGTTCACCGGCTCGACGAAGACCGGTCGCAAGGTCGCCGAAACCGCCGCGCGGCGCTTGATCCCGGCCTCGCTCGAGCTCGGCGGCAAGGACCCGATGGTCGTGCTGCGCGACGCCGACCTCGAGCGCGCCGCGAACACCGCCGTGTGGGGCTCGATGATGAACGCCGGGCAGACCTGCATCTCGATCGAGCGCGTCTACGTCGAGGCGCCCGTCTACGACGAGTTCGTCGCGAAGGTCTCAGAGAAGGTGCGCGCGCTGCGCCAGGGCGAGAGCGGCGCTCCGGGCAGCGTCGACGTCGGTGCCGTGACGTTCCCGCCGCAGCTCGAGATGCATCGAGGACCACGTCGGCGACGCCGTCGCGAAGGGCGCGCGCGTGCTCGTCGGCGGCAAGCGCGGCGGAGGGCGCGGGGGGACTTCTTCGAGCCGACGGTGCTCGTCGACGTCGACCACACGATGAAGATGCATGACCGAGGAGACCTTCGGGCCGACGCTGCCGATCATGAAGGTCGCCGACGAGGACGAGGCGGTGCGCCTGGCCAACGACTCGATCTACGGCCTGGCCGGCTCGGTCTTCGGGCGCGACACCGCGCACGCCGAGGCGGTCGCCCGGCGGCTGGACACGGGCGCCGTCTGCGTGAACGACGCGATCGTCAACTACTTCGCGCTGGAGCTGCCGATGGGCGGAGCGAAGGCCTCGGGCCTGGGCTCGCGCCACGGCGCGGGCGGGATCCGCAAGTACTGCTCCCAGCAGGCGATCCTCGTCACGCCGCGCGCGCTCGCGCGCAAGAAGGACCTGACGATGTTCCCCTACAAGGCGCGCACGTCGCAAGCTGCTCGCGGGGGCGTTCAAGCTGCTTGTACGGCCGCGGCAAACGGGACTAGTCAGGTCGACCGGATCCCGCGAGCCGGACCCCGAGCAGCGCGTTCGAGCTCGGGGATCGTCGTCTCCGCGCTGGTGTGGTGGACGGTGGCCATGCCGAGCTTCTCGGCGGGCGTGAGGTTGAAGGGTAGATCGTCGACGTAGACGCAGCCCTCCGCCGGCGACACCGGCGCGCTCGGCGCCGAGCTCGTACATGCGCCGCGAGGGCTTGCGGATGCCGAGCTCGCCGGAGATCACGACGCCGTCGAACAGCTCGTCGAACAGCTCGTGGGGATAGCGGTGCACGCCCCAGGAGTTCGACACGAGGCCCGTGCGGATGCCCGCGGCGTGCGCGCGGCGGACCGCATCGAGCATCTCCAGGTCCGGCGCCACCTCGGTGAACAGCCCATCGATCAACCCGTCGGGCGTCGACGCCGAGCAGCGCGGCGAAGCGCTGCTCGAAGGCCGGCTCGTCGATCTCGCCCTTCTCCAGCGCGATCAGCAGCTCGCGGGCCTCGGGATCCTTGCGGAAGCGCCCCAGCAGCAGCTGGGGATCGATCTCGGCGCTCAGGCAGTAGGCGTGGAAGGAGGCGAACAGGTTCGTGGTGAGCACCCCGCCCCAGTCGATCAGGAGACCCGTGCGGGCGTGGCGGTCCCGTTCGCGCCGTCCGGACCGCTGTCGCTCATCGCCGACTCGATCCGCCGCGTCGTCGGACTCTGCGACCGCGTCGTCTCGCATGATCTTCAGTCATCGCCGAGCGCTACTCCCTCCGCCTGCTTCGCGAGCTCAACGACGCCGTCGCCGAACTGCTTCAGGTAGGGATCGTCGGTCGCACCCGCGATCGCGCGCTTGTAGTTGCCCTCCATGAACACGACGGACTTCCACAGCGCGAGCGTCGTGTACCAGCGGATGTCCTGCATCGAGCGGCCCGAGCGCTGCTCGTAGAGGTCGATCAGTTCCGCGCGCGTGGGAAAGCCCTCGCGGCGCGTGACGCCGCCGAGGTACTCGCGCATCCCGCCCTTCGGGTCGCCGCCCTCCGTCCACATCATGCACAGATAGCCGAGATCGGCCAGCGGGATCGCCGATCGTCGCCATCTCCCAGTCGAGCACGCTCTCCAGCCGGGCCGGGCGCGTCGGCCGCGAAGATCGTGTTGCCGAGGCGGTAGTCGCCGTGCACGATCGTCGCCTGCGTCGGTGGGGTCGGATTCGGCAGGTGCTCCGACAGCCACGCACCGACGCGCTCGACGGCGGGGATCTCGCGCGTCTTGTTGATCTCCCACAGCCCGCCGAAGCGGCGCAGCTGGCGCTCGAGGTAGCCGGTCGGCTTGCCGAAGCCCTCCAGTCCGGCCGCCTGCCAATCGACGCGCGTGGATCTCCACGAGCGCGTCGATCAGCTGCTCGCCGATCCGCCTGCGCTGCGCCGGCGAGTCCAGCGTGGCGGGCACGCTCGAGACGATCACCTCGCCCGGGATCCGCTCCATCACGTAGAAGGGGCAGCCGATCACCTCCTCGTCGTCGCAGACCGCAAGCACCGCCGGCACGCGCGCGGGGGTGGGGGCGAGCGCCTGCAGCAGGCGCGCCTCGCGCAGGACGTCGTGCGCGCTCGGGGGCAGCGGCCCGCGGGGAGGGCGGCGCAGGACAACCTCGGCGCCGGCGCGCTCGATCAGGTAGGTCACGTTCGAGTGGCCCTCGCCGATCGGGCTCGCCTGCGATCTCGCCGCCCGTCGCCGATGCCGTGGGCGTCGAGGAACCGCCCGAGCGGCTCCAGCACGAGCAGCGGTGGGCGGGCGTTGCCCTGCGCCTGGGCGAAGGTCTCGACGATGTCGTCTGGCGCGATCGTGCCGGGCATGATCGCGCAACGCTATCCAACGCCTGGGATGGCCGGCTCGGCTCGCGACTCCACGCCTGCGCTCGATGCGGGGGCGCCGTCTGCCTACGATGAGTGACGATGCCCGAGCTGCCCGAGGTCGAGATCACCGCCCGCCTGCTCGACCGCGCGCTCGCGGGAGCGGAGATCGAGTCGGCGCTCGCGCCTGGGATCAACGCGCTGAAGACGTTCGACCCGCCGCTCTCGGTCCTGGCGGGACTGCAAGGTGACGGGCGTCGGTCGGCGGGGCAAGCAGTTCGTGGTGCAGATCGACGGGCCGACCGAGCCGCTGGTTCTGCTGATCCACCTGATGTCCGCCGGGCGCCTGCAGCTGTATGACAAGCGCGCGGGCCCGCGCGATCGCACGTCGCGGCTGCTCGCTGCGTTGCATTCGCACGGCGGAGCGCGAGCTGCGCCTGCGCGAGTTCGGCTCCAAGCAGGCCGCCTGGGTGAAGCTGCTGCGCGCCGCGGAGCTCGACGAGGACCCGCCGCTGGCGACGCTCGGCCCCGAAGCGTGGCCCGACCCACCGGCGGATCTGGGCGAGGTCCTGAACGCGGCGCGACCGCTGCACGCGCTCCTGCGCGACCAGCGCACGATCGCCGGGATCGGCCGCTCGTGGGTCGACGAGATCCTCTGGGAGGCGAAGCTCTCGCCGTACAAGCGCGGCGCCGACCTCGACGCCGGCGGAGCTTGAGCGAGCTGAGGGAGGCGATCGTGGCAACGCTCGGGCGCGCGATCGACCACTACGAGGAGCGTGGTACGCTGCCGATCCCCGACAAGCTGCCGATGCCGCTGCGGGTGCACCGCCACGAGGGCGAGCCCTGCCCGCGCTGCGCGACGACGCTCGAGTCGGTCCACTTCGAGAGCTACGTGATCGCCTACTGCCCTGTCTGCCAGACGGAAGGCCGGACACTGAAGGATCGGCGGATGTCAAAGCTATTGAAGTAGCACAGTCGCAGACGAAAGGGACGCGAATGATCGAGCAGGGACAGAAAGCGCCGGACTTCGAGCTGCCCGACCAGGACGGGCGCGCGGTGAAGCTCTCCGACTTTCGCGGCCAGCCGGTCGTCGTTTACTTCTACCCCAAGGCGTCGACTCCGGGCTGTACCGACCAGGCGTGCGGCGTACGCGATCATCATGCCGACTACGCCAAGGCCGGCGCGGTTGTGCTTGGGATCTCTCCCGACCCTGTGACGAAGGTCAAGAAATTCCACGAAAAGGAGGCGCTGAACTTCCCGCTGCTGGCCGACGAGGGCCACGCCGTCGCGGACTCATACGGCGTCTGGGTCGAGAAGTCGCTGTACGGGAAAACGTACAAAGGCAACGAGCGCACGACGTTCATCATCGACTCCGCTGGCAAGGTCGCCGAGGTGCTGCGCAAGGTCAAGCCGGCCGAGCACGATGCGCTGGTCTTGGCCGCGCTGGAGCAGGCGAGCCCGTCGGTGGCATAGCTCTGATCGTGGAGCGAAGATCGGCAAGGCCTCCATCCGAATCGGAGTCTCCGTACGCTTGAGGTTGTGCCTCAGCTAGTTGCGTCAACCTCGGTCGGTCAAAGTTTAGCTCGTTCTTCGAAGCGGCAGGACAGTTCTTCTCCGATTTGGCGGCTGTCCACTGGGGGGCGCTGGCGGTGGGGTTGGCCTTCTTTGGGCTGAACCTGACGCTGCGCTCGCGCGCGTTCTTCCACAGCCTGCGCGCCGCCTATCCCGCGGTCGGTTTTCGCTGGCGCCGGGTATGGGGCGCCTACTTCGCCGCGGTCGGCTTCAACAACGTCGTGCCGGCACGTGGTGGTGACGTGATCAAGCTGTTCCTCACGCGCTCCTCGATCCCCGGGGCCAGCTATCCGACAGTGGCTGCCGCGTTTTTTGTGGAGTCGGTCTTCGACATCGCCGTCGGCGTGCTCGTGCTGATCTTCGCGTTCACGCAGGGGGTGTTCCCCAAGCCGCCGGACTTCTCCAAGCTGAACTCCTTCGATATCTCCTATCTCGCCGAGCACTTTCGCTTCACGCTCTTCCTGATCACGGCGCTGGTGATCCTCGGGCTGGTCTCCTTCGCTCTGCTCTCGGTGCGTGCGCGCGCGTTCTGGGCACGCGTGCGCCAGGGCGTGACGATTCTCGCTGACCGGCCTCGCTACCTGCGCGAAGTTGCTTCCCTGCAGGTACTCGGGTGGCTGTGCCGCTTCGCCGCATTCTGGTTTCTGCTCGAAGCCTTCCGTGTGGGCGGCTCGGTCAAGAACGTGCTGCTCGTGTTCGGGGTCAGCCAGGTGGCGGGCGCGGTGCCGTTCACGCCGGGTGGGGCGGGGGTGCAGCAGGCGCTGCTCGTGAAGGTCTTCGCGACATCCGCGCCGACCGCCGTGGTGGCGGCCTATTCAGTTGGACAGCAGCTTGCGATCGCGATGTTCACGGCGCTCGTGGGTCTCGGCGCGGTGATCTTCATCTTCCGCTTTCGCTCGTTCAAGGAGGTGCTTCACGCTGGGCGCGCCTCGCGCGATGCCGAGCGTGAGGCCGAGCGCGCCGGGGTACTGCTGGGTGAGGATCGCGCACCCGAGCCGCCGGACGCTCGCCGCCGATCCAGCCTGCCTACGCGCTACTGAAGTCCCTCGCGCGCCTCGCGCACGAGGGCGACGGCCTCAGGGAATACCACGGCCATCACCGAGCGGACCTGCTCGGCCTGGGCCTCGGTGTTGCCCTGCAGGTTGAGGCGGTTGATCGCCGCCACAGTCATGTCGACCGCGAGCTTGATCGCGTTGTCCGCCCAGGCAAGGCTCTGCTGTCCCTGCATCTGTTCGGCAAACTCGGCCAAGCGCCGCTGGAGCTCCTCGGGATCGCCGAACAGATCACCAAAGCCGCCGCTCTCCATGCTGTCATCCTAGCGCCGAACTCATAGACTGCGCTGCCGATGCCGAGCCCCAGCGAGATCTCCGAGCGGATCGCCTACGAGTCTGAGCGCCGCGCTCGCTTGAGCGTGCCGGCGGCCGCGGGCGGCGTGCTGTTCCTGCTCAGCGCGATCATCGTCCACGCCGTGATCAGCGGCCTGCCCGCCGTGGGATTGCTGCAGGCTTTGGAACCGACGTTGCACGGTGCGGCGAATCCGGCCCTCAGCGCGCGCGCTGCCGAGGTGACATTTCTCTCTCATCACGCCTTCGGCTTGATCGCGGGCAGCGTGCTCGCGGCGATTGCGGCCGTCATGTTGACGGTGGTCTTGCTGTTCCTGCTCTCCGCGACGCGTTTTCGCCGCGCCGAGACACCGCGTGCGGCGGGACCATTGGTGATCGCCGGTGGCTCGGGCTTGGTGGTGTTCGGCGTCGCCAGCCAGGTCAACAGGGCGATCCGCGCCCACGACTTCGCGACCGGTCACGATTTCAGCGAGCACGCGGTTGAACGTGCCCTTACGACAGGCACCGCGAACCTGGTGATCGGCTATCTCGGTCTGCTGGCGCCGCTGTTGCTGGCGCTCGGTCTGATCATGGTGCTGCTCTCGGCCACCCGAGTCGGCCTGATCACTCGCTGGCTGCGAGGGTTGGGTATCGCCATGGCGATCGTGATCTTGCCGCTGTTTGCCGGCATCTTCTACCTACAGCTGGTTTCGGCGGCGTGGCTCGTGTCGATGGCGTTTCTGTTCGCGGGGCGTCTGACCGGCGGGGACCCGCCGGCATGGGCCGCTGGCGAGGCTCGCCCGTGGCGCTCCCAAGCGGAGGCTCGTGCTGCCAATCGGGTGGGCCAGGGAGAGGTGCTCGCGGGGGCGGGAGTGGATGTCGCTCCCGCACCGGCGCGAGCTGATTCCGGCGGCTCCTCGCGCAAGCGTCGGCGCAAGCGCGGCGCGCGCAGCGGAGAAGGACTGCGGCCGGAGTAGACCTGCTTGTGCGGCGTGGGCCAGAACGGCCCACGCTGGGACCAATCACGGGCCGGGACGGATGAACTTCTGGTTCGGAGGATTGGGTTTTGGCAGCTTTGGGAATAAATGTGCAGAGAACGCGGGGAATCACCATGCGTGTCTCTTCCGCGATCCCAGGTAGTCACACAGGCATCGTCGATTCCGCCCCGGCAGCGGGCGCGGTCCAGGAGGAGGACTTCCATGGAGGCAGCGACAATCCAGCGCCGGGATGCGGCGCGAGGAGCAGATCCGACACGGGGTGAGGGTGAGCCGGCGCCCACCGTCGGATGGAAACCGGCGGATCCCGGGCCGCTGGGACTCGGCGCGTTCGCGATGACGACGTTCGTGCTCTCGATGTTCAACTCGAACCTCGTCAACGACAAGGGCCTGCCCGCGGTATTTGGTCTGGCCCTCGTCTATGGCGGGATCGTTCAACTGCTGGCCGGGATGTGGGAGTTCCGCACCGGTAACACGTTCGGCGCCGTGGCGTTCTCCTCGTTCGGGGCCTTCTGGATCTCGTTCTGGGCCTTGAATGTGTTTTACGCTAAGGGGATCACCGGCAACGTCGGCCATGCGGTCGGCGTGTACCTGTGGGCCTGGGCAATCTTCACCGCCTACATGACGGTCGCCGCGCTGCGTACCAATGGCTCGGTGCTGCTCGTATTTGTATTGCTGACGATCACCTTCATCCTGCTGGCGATTGGCGCCTCCGGCGCGCACCAAAGCGTCACCCACTGGGGTGGCTACCTCGGCCTGGCGACCGCCGCGGCGGCGTGGTATGCGTCGTTTGCGGCCGTCACGAACTCGACCTTCGGCCGTACCGTTCTACCCGTGGTGCCGTTGAGCGGGCGTTAGGGTCCAGTTATGACGAATAATGGATCGGAGCCATCCACCGGCGAGGTACTCGACAAGGAGCTTGCGGGGCTGCTCGATGTCGAGACGTTCGTCCCGCCTGAGGGGTTTCGCGAGCGCGCACTGCTGAAAGATCCCGCGGTCTATGAGCAGGCGGGGAGCGACCCTCTGGCCTGGTGGGTCGAGCAGGCCGAGCAGCTGCACTGGTTTCAGAAGTGGGACACGGTGCTGGAGGACTCCGATCCACCGTTCTACAAGTGGTTCACTCACGGCAAGCTGAACGTGTCCTACAACTGCCTCGACCGTCACGTGCAGGCAGGCAGGGGCGAGCGCGTCGCGTTTCACTGGCGCGGAGAGGACGGCACGGAGCGTGACATCACCTATGCCGAGCTGCTCGCCGAGGTCAAGCGCTTCGCGAGCGCTCTGAAGGACCTGGGTGTCAAACAGGGCGACGTGGTCGGGATCTACCTGCCGATGATCCCCGAGGTCCTCGTCTCGATGCTCGCATGCGCGCGCATCGGCGCTCCGCACAACGTCGTCTTCGGCGGATTCTCCGCCGAGGCTGTGCGCGAGCGGATGGAGTTCTCCGCGGCAAGAGTGCTGATCACGGTCGATGGGGCCGCGCGCAAGGGCAAGACGGCGCCCGTGAAGGACCGCGTCGATGAGGTGATGGGAGACCTGGCGACGCTCGAGAAAATCGTCGTTGTGCAGAGCAAGGGGACGCCGTGTGAGATGAAAGAGGGACGCGACGTCTTCTATGAGGAGATCTGCGCGGCCGCCGAGGCGGAGTGCGAGGCCGAGCCGCTGGACGCCGAGCACCCGCTCTACATCCTCTATACCTCGGGCTCGACGGCCAAGCCAAAGGGCATCCTGCACACCACCGGCGGCTACCTGACGGGCGTATCGGCCACCCACCGCTACGTGTTCGACCTCAAGCCCGACGAGGATGTGTACTGGTGCGCGGCCGACGTGGGCTGGGTGACGGGCCACTCCTACATCGTCTATGGGCCGCTGTGCAACGGGGCCACCTCGGTGATGTGGGAGGGCGCGCCGGACTATCCCAACAAGGGCATCTGGTGGGAGCTCGTCGAGCGCTACGGCGTCAGCATCCTGTACTGCGCGCCGACCGCGATCCGCGCCTGCATCAAGTGGGGCGCGCAGTGGCCGGGCGAGCACGACCTGTCAACGCTGCGGCTGCTCGGCTCGGTCGGCGAGCCGATCAACCCGAAGGCCTGGCTCTGGTATCACAAGGTGATCGGTTCAGGGCGCTGCCCGATCGTCGACACCTGGTGGCAGACCGAGACCGGTGCGATCATGATCACCCCGCTGCCGGGCATCACCGCCACCAAGCCGGGCTCGGCGACGCATCCGTTCCCGGGCGTCGCGGCCGAGGTGCGCGACGAGTCCACCGGCGAGCCGATCGACGAGGGCCAGGGCCTGCTGGTGTTGACGAGTCCGTGGCCGTCGATGCTGCGCACGCTCTACAAGGAGGACGAGCGCTTCATCGAGACCTACTTCAAGCGCTTTGGGAAGGAGACCTACCTCGTCGGCGACGCCGCGCGCCGCGACAAGGATGGCTATCTGTGGGTGATCGGGCGGATCGACGATGTCGTGAACGTCTCCGGGCACCGCCTCTCCACCGCCGAGGTCGAGTCCGCGATCGTGGCGCACACAGACGTGGCCGAGGCGGCGGTGATCGGCCAGCACGACGAGGACTCAGGCCAGGCGATCGTCGCGTTCGTGACCCTGCAGGGCGATCTCGAGGGTGACGAGTCGACCGTCGAGGGCATCCGCGAGACGGTCGCCGCGCGGATCGGCAAGTTCGCGCGGCCAAAGCGCATCATCTGGGCTGATGACCTGCCCAAGACGCGTTCGGGCAAGATCATGCGCCGCCTACTCCGCGACATCGCCGAGGGGCGCGCCCTGGGCGATGTGACCACGCTGCGCGACCCCGACGTGATGGCGCAGCTCGAGGGCCGGGTGAAGGAGCTGCAGGCGAGCGAGGACTGACCGACCCCGCGGCGCTCCGGGGTGGCGCACGGCCGGCGGAAGGGTGCAGCGCGCACGGCCGGAAGGGAGCAGGATGCTGGCCACTCTCAGCGAATCTTTAGGTGTGTCTGAGACGCTGCGGCCCGTGGAGCTCGCGATCGAGACGCATGGCCTGACCAAGCGCTTCGGTCAGCGCGCCGCCGTCGATGGTGTTGACCTCCAGGTTCCGAGCGGCAGCGCGTTCGGCTTCCTCGGGCCCAATGGCGCCGGCAAGACGACGATGATCCGGATGCTGCTGGGGCTTACCCATGCGAGCGCCGGCAGCGCGAAGCTGCTCGGGCATCCCGTGCCGGCCGAGCGCGCGCAAGCGCTGCAGCGGGTCGGGGCGATCGTCGAGGAGCCCCGCTTTCATCCGCAGCTCTCCGGTCGCGAGAACCTTTCGATCGTCGCCGCCGCGCGCGGTTCGGAGGCTTCCGAGCGGATCGGTCCTTCGCTCGCGCGAGTGGGCCTGTCCGAGCGTGCGGACGAGAAGGTCAAGAAGTACTCGCTCGGCATGCGTCAGCGGCTCGGCGTCGCGCGCTGCCTCTTGGCAGATCCGCTGCTGTTGATCCTCGATGAGCCGACCAACGGCCTCGATCCCGGCGGCATCCAGGAGTTTCGCGAAATGATCCGCGCGATGGTCGAGCAGGAGGGGCGTACCGTGTTCCTCTCCTCCCATCTGCTCGACGAGGTCGAAAAGACCTGCGACTCGGCAGCGATCGTCGACCGCGGCAAAATCATCATCCAGGGCCCGATCGCCGAGCTCGCCAGTGGCGGCAGCGGTGCCCGGCACGAGCTCGACCTCGGGGTCGACAATCTCGAGCTGGCGCTCGCCACGCTCTCTGCCAGTGAGCTCGTATCGGATGCCCAGCGCGCTCCCGATGGGCTGCGTGTCGTGCTCGCGGGCGGGCCCGAGACGGCCGCTCCCGTGAACGCCGCCCTCGTCCACGCAGGCGTCGGTGTGCTGCGCCTCGAGCCCGTGCGCCACAGCCTCGAGCAGCGCTTCCTCGAGGTCACCACGCGGCTCGACGCGCCCACGTCGCACGCAACCGCGCCTGTGCCGGCGGCCCAGGAGGTGCACGCATGAACGCCACGATCGCCGTGCGGATGACCGGCGCGGACTTCCTGAAGCTGCGCCGCAAGCGCGGGACGCTGATCTGGGCGCTCGTGCTCGCGCTTGCGCCAGTCCTGATCTTCTTCATCGTATCCGCGATCCAACACGCTTCCAATCCGGTCAAATACGAACCGGCCGGAGGCGTGAAGAACTTCAGCGACGGACTGCGTGTGGTCACCCTGTTCTTCGGTCCGCTCGCCGCGATCCTGATCGGTGTCGAGGCCGGCACCGGTGATGCCTCCGTCGGCGTCTTCCGCGATCTGGTCGTCACCGGGCGCTCGCGCGTGGCGTTGTTCGCCGCGCGTGTGCCCGCTGCGCTCGCGCTCTGCTGGGCGGTGATCCTCGGCGCCTTCGTGCTGCTGCTCGCCGGCAGCTTCATATTCGCCTCGAACCTACCTACGCCTGGCGGCGCGCTGATCCTCAACGGCCTCGGCTTCGCGCTGCTCGGCACCGGCGTGCTGTGCGTGATCGCGGTCGGCCTCGCTTCGCTCACGACCTCCAAGCCCGCCGCGATCATCACGATGATCGCCTGGCAGGTCGTCGCCAGCCCCCTGCTCACCAGCATCAGCTCGTTGGGCAGTGCGCGCAAAGCCATCCTCAGCCAGTCGATCGCCCACTTCAGCCCGGTCCACGTGGGCGAAGGCGGTCACGGCGCGGCCGTCACAATGGGCACTGGCCTGGCGCTGCTCGTCTTGGTCGTCTGGATCGCCGTCTTCTTCGCGCTCGGGGCTTGGCGTACCCGCACGATGGACGCCTGAGCTACCCACCAACGATTGACAACCCAGCCTCGCGCTGGCCGCCAGCGGCCGCGCTACACCTTTCTGTGCTCGGGCACCCAGGAGCCATCGTCCTGGCAGACGAAGTCCTGGAAGATCGCGGGCGCCTCGGCCTGCATGATCCGGGCGATCTTGTCGAACAGCAGGCGCAGCTCCTCCTCGGCGCCCTCGGCCGTGCGCATCTCGATCACGTGGCGCAGCGTGCGCGCGTTAGCCGTCCAGACGATGTCCGTTGAAAGCCCGATCGGCGCCAGCCGGCGTAGCGCCGAGGTGACCTCCTTCTTGACGTGGAACGGCACACCCTCCTCGTCGATCCCCAGCTCCTTCGCGGCGCTGATCTGGAACTCCTCGAGCTGCTCGACGATCGATAGGACCTGCTCGCGCACGGGCTCTAAGGCGGGCGGCACGCGGAAGCCGATGTCGGCGAGGCGCACGTAGCGCAGGCTCTCCTGGCTGAACGCCGAGCCGGCGCGATGCCGCACGAGCTCGTGGGTCAGGACTCTGCTCACATTGCGCAGCGCAAACGAGTAGTTGGCGTGCTCCAGCACGCTCCCGTGACCGCTGCGCAGGATGTTCGCGAAGTATTCGAGCCGGTCGGTGCGAATCCGTGAGACGTTCGGGTTCAGGCCGGGCTCCCAGCTGCGATAACAGGCGCGTCCGCCGAACTCGAGCAGCAGTTCGCCGTGACTGGGCTGGCCACCCGACCCGCTCTCGTCTTCGCCCAGGCGAAGGTCCAGCCACGACTCCCCGCCGACATCCTCGAGGTAGGCGCGCATCCCCTCGAGGTCGATCGACGGGCGGGCGATCAGGAAGACTTGCGGGATGGTCTCGTGCACGGGTCGGCGATGCTACCGTCCGTCGCGGATGAGCCCCTCCGCTGCCACCACAATGCCCGATGACCCCGAGCTGGCCGAGACCGCCTGGGACCTCGAGCCGCTCGTCGACGGCGAGGGCGAGGCCGGCGTGGAGAGCAGGCTGGAGGAGGCGCTTGACGCGCTCGCAGGCGTTCGCCGAGCGCTACGCCGGCAAGCTCGGCGAGCTCGACAGCGCTGGCTCTGGGTGAGGCGATGGCGGAGCTGGCGGAGATCTACGAGCTGCTCGGCCGCGCCGGCTCCTACGCCGCGCTGCGCTTCTCCACCGATACGGCCACCCCGGCCAACGGCGCGCTGCTGCAGAAGGTGCAGGAGCGTGAGACGCAGATCGCAACGACGCTGCTGTTCTTCGAGCTCGAGTGGGCCGCGCTGAGCGACGAGCGCGCCGAGGAGCTCTTGGCGGGCGAGGGCCTCGACTTCTGCCGCCACTACCTGCTTAACGCGCGCCGCTACCGCGAGCACCTGCTCACAGAGCCCGAGGAGAAGATCCTCGCCGAGAAGGCGCTCACCGGCGCCGGCGCGTGGTCGCGCCTGTTCGAGGAGCTGACCTCGGCGATCGAGGTCAACCTCCCGGGCACAGGCGAGCTGCCGGGCGAGCAGGCCGCGGAGCCCGTAGCGCTCGACGTCGCGTTGAGCAATCTGATGTCGGCCGATCGCGACGTCCGGCGCACGACCGCCGAGGCGGTGACCGCGGCGCTGCAGCCGGGGCTGCGCACGCGGGCGTTCCTGTTCAACACGCTGCTCGCCGACAAGGCGACCGACGACCGCCTGCGCCGCTACCCCGAGCTGGCTGGCGGCGCGCAACCTCGCCAACGAGGCCTCAGACGAGTCGGTGCAGGCATTGATCGAGGCGGTCCGCGGGCGCTATGAGATAGCGCGCCGCTGGTACCGGCTGAAGGCGCGGCTGCTCGGGCTCGAGCAGCTGGCCGACTACGACCGGATGGCGGCCGTCACCGCGGACGAGGTCAGCTTCTCCTTCGCCGAGGGGCGCGAGATCGTGCTCGACTGCTACTCACTCCTTCTCTCCGGAGCTGGGCGCCCTGGCCAAACGCTTCTTCGACGAGCGCTGGATCGACGCGCCGGTGCGGCCCGCCAAGCGCGGCGGCGCCTTCTGCGCCTCGGCCGTGCCCTCGGTGCATCCCTACGTGCTGCTCAACTACACCGCCCGCCGGCGCGACGTGCTCACGCTCGCGCACGAGCTCGGCCACGGCGTCCATTTCGCGCTCGCCGCTCGGCAGGGCATCTTTCACCAGGGCACACCGCTTGACGCTCGCCGAGACAGCCTCGGTGTTCGCCGAGACCGTCGTCTTCGGGCGGCTGCTCGCAGAGGACTCCTCACCGGCCTCGCGGCTGGCGCTGCTGGCGGAGAACCTCGAGGACACGATCGCGACGGTCTTCCGCCAGGTCGCGATGAACCGCTTCGAGGACCTCGTCCACACCGCGCGGCGCGAGCAGGGCGAGCTGTCGGTGCGAGCGCTTCGGCGAGCTGTGGGCCGAGAGCCAGTCAGAGCTGCTCGGCGACTCGGTGCAGATCACCGACGGCTATCGCTCGTGGTGGTCCTACGTCCCGCACTTCATCGGCTCGCCCGGCTACGTCTATGCCTACGCCTACGGCCAGCTGCTCGCGCTGTCGGTCTACCAGCGCTACGAGCAGGAGGGCGCCGAGCTCGTGCCCCGCTATCTGGAGATGCTCGCCGCGGGCGGCTCGCGCAGCCCCCAGGAGCTGGGTCAGATCGTCGGGATCGACCTGGCGGACCCGGGGTTCTGGGACGCGGGGCTGGATCTCGTCGAGCGCCAGCTGCAGGAGGCCGAAGCCGCGGCCAGGCCTCGGGGCGGCTGTAGCTCAGAACAGGCCGCCGAGCGCGCCGCCCGCGTGGGTCGACGAGATCGAACAGCGGCTGGGGGATGATGCCGAAGAACAGCGTCGCCGCCCCGGCGAGCACCGCGACGAAGACGACCTCGGGCTGCGGGCGGGTTCGGTGCGAGCGGCTGGCGCGCCGTGCAGGGCGCTCGGCTATCGTCGAGCTCGGGCGAGCCGCCGGCCAGCGCCGGCAGTCCACTCCTGAGGGTGCCGGACCGCTCGCGGGGAGGCGAGGAGCCGGGCTGTCCCGTCGCCCGCGGGCGCCTCGCGCATCCACATCGCCGCGATCACCGGCAGGTAGTAGCCGAGCGAGATCATCGAGCCGACCACGATCGCCACGCCCAGCCACGTGTAGCCGCCCGAGACGGCCGCGTCGATCAGGTAGAACTTGCCGATGAATCCCGCTGTCGCGGGGATCCCGGCGAGTCCGAGCATCGAGATCGTCATCGGCCATGCCAGCCACGGCCGCTCGCGGCCGAGCCCGGCCACCGCGTCGATCGAGTCGCCCGAGCGTGGTTTCGCGCTCGCGCGCGACGATCACGGCGAACGAGGCCATGTTCATCGCCACGTACACCGCGAGGTAGAAGACCGTCGCCTGGACGCCCAGTTTGCTCGCGACGACGACCCCGGCGAGCATGTAGCCGGCCTGGGCGACCGAGGAGTAGGCGAGCATCCGCTTCAGCGAGGACTGCCCGAGCGCACCGACGTTGCCGACGAGGATCGTGATCGTCGCGAGCGCCGCCACCGCCGGCCCCCAGCTGCTCTGCGCGTTGATCAGCGCGACGTCGAACAGCCGCAGGAACACGCCCAGCGCGGCGACCTTCGTGGCGACCGCCATGAACGCCGTCACGGGCGTCGGCGCGCCCTCGTAGACGTCGGGGGTCCACTGGTGGAAGGGCGCGACAGAGGCCTTGAAGCAGAGGCCCGCCACGCACAGCGCGATCCCCGTCAGCGTCAGGGGGTCGGTCGCGAGGTTGCCGGTGGAGAGCGCGGTGGCGATCGCGGTGAAGTCGGTCGCGCCGGTCGCGCCGTAGATCAGCGCCAGGCCGTACAGCAGCGTGGCCGAGCCGACCGAGCCGATGATCAGGTACTTCAGCCCGGACTCCAGCGAGCGCTCCTGGTGCTGGCCGCGCTTGGAATGCCGGTCGCGCAGAGCACGTACAGGGGGATCGACAGGAGCTCCAGGCCGAGGAACACGAGCACCGTGTTCTGCGCGCTCGCCAGCAGGAACATGCCGCCGATCGAGGTCAGCAGCAGCGCGTGCCACTCGCCGTGGGCGGTGCTTTCCGCCGCGCGCGAGCGCCAGGCGAGCAGCACCGTGGCCGCGCCGCCGGCGATCAGGATCATGTTCAGCACGAGCGCCAGGTCGTCGATCCGCAGCGCCCCGGCGACGATCGACTTCTGCTCGCCCCATTGCCAGATCGTCAGTCCCAGCGAGGCGGCGAGCACCACCAGGCTGAGCGCGGGCACCACCTGCTCGCGCGCCTCTTTGCGGCCGAGCAGCCCGACGAGCAGCACCACCACGGCGCCGCCCAGCAGCGCGATCAGCGGCGAGAGCCCGGCGAAGTCGACGTGCGGGCCTTTCAGGGTGGCGGTGGCGAGGGTATTGACAAGTCGTTCGTGCGCATCCGATGGTGCCCGATGCTCGCGTCGCGGCCGTGTTCGCCGTGCCGGCGAAGTAATGGAACTGCGAGCGATTGAGAGTTGTGCTGCGAGGCGCCTGTGCGCTCGAACACGGCGCTCTTGACCGACCCTTCGCTGCGATGCAGCGCGAACTGGGGGTAGAGCGCGAGGAACAGGATCACCGCGACGAGCGGCACGAGCACGAGGCCGTCGCGCACGCGTGATGTCACGGGACTTCGACCTTCGGCCCGACGCGGTTGTGCATCGCGCCGATGAACAGGCGCAGCGCGTAGACGCTCGCCATCACCACGCCGCTGAAGGCGATGATCGCGATCACGAGCTTCGCTTTGAAGACGCCGAGCAGGATCAGGAACTCGCCGACGAAGTTCGACGAGCCGGGGATCGCCAGCGTCGCGAGCGCGACGATCAGGAACAGCGCGGCGAGCACCGGCGCGCGGAAGGCGATGCCGCCCATCTCGCGGACGTCCTCCGAGCCGCCGGCGCGCCGGGAGAGCAGCAGGATGATGAAGAACAGCGGCGCCACGACCAGCCCGTGGTTGACCATCTGCAGCAGCGCGCCCTGGGCGCCCTGGGGGTTCAGGGCGAAGATCCCGAGCGTGATGAACCCGAGCTGCGCCACCGAGGAGTACCCGGCGATCAGGCGCACGTCGGTCTGGGAGAAGGCGAGTACCGAGCCGTAGATGATCGAGGCGAGCGCGATCAGCAGCATCAGCACCTGGAAGTGCGCCGCCGCCTGCGGGAACAGCGGCAGCACGATCGCCAGGAAGCCGTACGCGCCGACCTTCGAGAGCACGCCGGAGAAGACCATCAGCACCTCGATCGGCATCGCGCGGTAGCCATCGGGCATCCAGCCGTGCAGCGGGAACGCGGGCATCTTCACGAGGAACGCGGCGGCGAAGAACAGGAAGATCCACTCCTGCGAGCCCTTGCTCAGCGGCATCGCCTGCAGCGAGGAGAGCACGAACGTGATGTGCCCGCCGCCCTGTTCGGAGGCCAGCACGCCGGTGGCGATCGCGGCGGCGAGCATCAACAGCGAGCCGACGAGCGTGTAGATCACGAGCTTGATCGTCGCTTTGACGCGGTCGGGCTCGCGTGCCCCAGCCCCCGATCAGGAAGTAGAAGGGGATCAGCATCAGGTCGAAGAACGCGACGAACAGCGCCAGGTCCTGGGCGAGGAACGCGCCGAGCACGGCGGACTCGGCGAGCATGAAGTGGAAGTAGAAGAGCTTCGGGCGCGGGTGGGCGGGGCTCGGTTCGCAGGTTCGCGGCGAGCGTCGCAGCGGCGAACAGCAGCGTGGTCAGCCCGACGAGGAACACGTTCAGGCCGCTGACGCCGAGCTTGTAGTGGATCCCCAGCGTGGAGATCCAGACGACGTCGGTGACGTGCTGCAGGGCGGGTCCGCCGCTGTGGAAGTCGGCGATGTAGCCGATCGCCAGGCCCAGCGCGGCGACCGAGCCGACCAGCGCCAGCGCGCCCGGGATGCGCAGCAGGCGCGAGGGGATCAGCGCGCCCAGCACGCCGCACAGCGCGGGCAGCCAGATCAGGATTGAAAGAGGGGGCATGGGCTCGGGGCGTCCGTGGTCAGGCCTGCAGGAGGAAGTAGAAGCCGACGCCGGCCACGCCGAGCACGAGCAGCGCGGCGTAGTAGCGCAGGAAGCCGTTCTGCACCGCGCGCACCGCGGCCGAGCCCGCGCGCACGAGCCCGGTCGTGCCGCCGATCATCGTGTCCTGCACGAACACCCGCTCGAAGGTGTCCATCGCAAAGCGTCCCGTCGCGAGGCTGCCGGGCGCACGATCGCGAAGTCGATCAGCTCGTCGAAGTACCACTTGTTCACGAACAGCTCATACAGCGCCCCGAAGCGCTCGCGTGCGGTGACGGCGATGCTCGGCTGCTTGACCCAGATGCGGTAGGCGATCGCGATGCCGGCTGAGCCCGAGCACGGTGCCGAGCACCATCCCGAAGATCAACAGGCCGTCCTTCGTGTGCGGTTCATACAGCGGCGAGCCGGCGAACGTGGGGCGCAGGAAGTTGACGATCACGTCGTCGACCCCCGGGACCTGCACGAGGCCGGCGCCGACCGCGCCGATCGCGAGCACGGTCATCGCGACCTTCATCGGCATCGCGCGCTCGGCGACCGTGTGGTGCGGGCCGGGGAAGCCGACGTCGGTGTCCTCGACCTCGCCGTTGGCAGGGTTCGTCGGGACCTCCGCGTGGTGGAGGTGGCCGCCTTCGAGCTCCTGCGCCTCGGCGACGGGGTCGCCGTAGAAGGCGCGGAAGATCATCCGGAACGTGTAGATCGCCGTCAGGAACGCGCCGACGTAGCCGACCACGTACAGCGCCCAGTGCCAGCCGCCGCGCTCGGCGCGTGACGAGCAGGATGTCGTCCTTGGAGAAGAAGCCCGAGAACGGCGGGATCCCCGACAGCGCGAGGCCGCCGATGATGAAGCAGGCGAACGTAAACGGCAGCGCCTTGCGAAAGCCGCCCATCTTCTGTAGCGACTGCTCGCCGCCCATCGCGCCGATGATCGAGCCGGCGCCCATGAACAGCAGCGCCTTGAAGAACGCGTGGGTCATCAGGTGGAACATCCCGGCCGCGTAGGCGCCGACGGAGACGCCCATGATCATGTAGCCGATCTGGGACATCGTCGAGTAGGCGATCACGCGCTTGATGTCGGTCTGCGTGAGCGCGATCGTGCCCGCGATCAGCAGCGTCGCGGCGCCGATCACCGCGCCCGTGTCCTGCGCGGCGGGGGCGAGTTCGAACAGCACGTGCATGCGCGCGATCAGGTAGACGCCGGCGGTGACCATCGTCGCGGCGTGGATCAGCGCGCTGACCGGGGTCGGGCCCTCCATCGCGTCGGGCAGCCAGGTGTGCAGCGGGACCTGGGCGGACTTCGCGATCGCGCCGACGAGCAGCAGCAGGCAGCCGGCGACGATGTCCGCTTCGCCCTTGGTGCGAAGACGTGGGGGGCGGCCTTGAACGTGGCGAGGAAGTTGAGCGTGCCGGTGTGCTTGAAGATGAAGTACGTGCCGAGCACGAGGCCGACGTCGCCGACGACGTTGATCACGAACGCCTTGATCCCCGCTTTCGTCGCGGTGCGTGCGCCGGTACCAGAAGGAGATCAGCAGGTAGGAGGCGGCGCCGACGAACGCCCAGCCGACGATCAGCAACAGGAAGTTGCCCGCGAGCACGAGCAGCAGCATCGAGAAGACGAAGAAGTTGAGGTAGGCGAAGTAGCGGGCGATGCCACGGTCTTCTTCCAGGTAGGAGACCGAGTACAGGTGGATCATCGTCGAGATCCCCGTGACGATCAGGATCATGTACACCGACAGCGGATCGACGAGGATCGACAGCCGCGCGTTGATGCCGACCGTGGAGGCGTAGTTCCACAGCGAGGATTCGAGCTCGCGGTGGCTGGGGAACGTGCCCTGCAGCGCGATCAGCGCGCCGAGCGCCGCGAGGAACGCGAGGCCGATCGCGGCCGTGCCGATCCACCCGGCGTAGTGCCCGGCAGTGACGCGATAGCCGAACGCGATGATCAGCGTGCCGAGCAGGGGAAAGGCCAGCACGAGCCAGCCGTAGGTCGTGGCGCTCATCTGGCTCGCTTCTCCGAGCGGTCTCCGCTCATCCCTGCAGCTCCCTGAGCTCATCGACGTCGACCGGCAGCCGGCGGCGGTAGATCGCGACGATCATGCCGAGCCCGATGCAGACCTCGCAGGCGGCGACGGTCATCACGATCAGCGCAAGGATCTGTCCGTCGCCGTTGCCCCACATGCGCGAGAACGCGACGAGCGAGAGGTTGGCGCCGTTGAGCATCAGCTCGAGGCAGAGCAGCACCACGAGCGGGTTGCGCCGGGTGATCACGCCGATGACGCCGAGCGAGAAGACGATCGCCGAGACGGCGAGGTACCAGGCGATGCTCACCGGTGCTGCCCTCCGACGCCCTCGGCCGTCGTGCCGGTGCCCTGCGGGCGGATCAGGTCGAGGGGCTGAGCGGCTTCTGCTCATCGTCATCCTCGAGGCCGCCGCGGCGGCCGGCGAGCACGACCGCGCCGACGGCCGCGATCAGCAGCAGGAACGAGGCCGCCTCGAACGCGAGCAGGAAGCGCGTGAGCAGCAGGTTGCCGATGTAGGCGGGCGTGCCGAACGTGCGCGGCCCCGGAGCGTATCGGGGGCGCCATGTCCGCCGATCGCCTTCAGCCCGGTGCCGAGCAGCGCGATCAGCAGCTCGATCAGCAGCGCTCCGCCCGCGATCGCCCCGCCGAGGCGCAGGTTCGAGGCGGACCGATCCGAGCCCGCCCACCCCGCGAGCGGCTCGTCGCCCGGCGATCCCGCGCGTGAGCCGCCGACGTAGGCGACGACGAACACGTACAGGACCATCACCGCGCCGGCGTACACGACGACCTGCGCGGCGGCGACGAATTCCGCGCGCAGCAGCAGGAACAGCACCGCGAGCGAGATCAGGTGGCCGACGAGCGCGAGCACGCTGTAGAAGGGGTCGCGCAGCACGACCACGCCGACCGCGCCGGCGATCACGCCGAAGCCGGCGATGAAGAACAGGACACGCTCTGGGTGGGCGGGTCGAGGTCTCTCACTCGCCCTCGTTCCTCAGCGGGGTGCGCTCCAGAGGCTCGGCGAGCAGCATCTCCTTGGTGAAGATCAGATCCGAGCGGTCGTAGTCGGAGAGCTCGTAGTCGTGGCCCATCGTGATCGCGTCGAACGGGCAGGCGATCTCGCAGTAGCCGCAGAAGATGCAGCGCGACAGGTTGATCTCATACACCGCCGCGTAGCGCTCGCCCGGCGGAGACGCGGTTCTCCGGGGTGTTCTCGGCCGCGACCACGCGGATGCAGTCGGCCGGGCAGGCGGCGGCGCAGAGCGAGCAGCCGACGCACTTCTCGAGGCCGGTGTCCTCGAAGCGGTGGAGCTTGTGCCGGCCGCGAAAGCGCGGGTAGACGGGCGTCTTCTCCTCCGGATACTGAACCGTGACGGGCGTTTCGCGGAAGCGCCCGAAGGTCGTCGTCAGGCCGCGCGCGGTCTCGCGGAACGTGCGCCAGGTGCGCGTGCGGCGCCCGGCGCGGGGGTGCGCTGGACCTCGATGACGTCCTCGCCGGGGCTCCAGGCGGTGACGTTCAGACGTGGGTGCCGAAGCGGGGTGTGGGGGGTTGGCTGTACGGAGTCTGGCATCGTGAGTTGGGAGTCAGTGCGTCACCACAACGAGCACGGCCGTGACGAGTGCGTTGAGCGTGCCAGGGGCAGCAGGACCTTCCAGCCGAAGCTCATCAGCTGGTCGTAGCGCAGGCGCGGGAGCGTCGCACGAACCCAGATGAACAGGAACGTGACGAGCGACATCTTCGAACGAGCACGACGAACGGATCGACCCAGCCGGGCGGGTGGATGCCGAACGGCAGCAGCCAGCCGCCGAGGAACACGGTCGTGACGATGCCCGAGACGACGAGCACGTTGAGGTACTCGGCGAAGTAGTAGGAGGCGAAGCGCCCCCCGCCGAACTCGGTGTTGTAGCCGCCGACGAGCTCGGCGTCGGCCTCGGTCAGGTCGAACGGCGCGCGGTTGGTCTCGGCGAAGCTCGCGGTGAGGAAGATCAGGAAGCCGAAGAACTGGGGCACGATGTACCACATGCCTTTCTGGGCTTCGACGATGCCGGTCAGCGAGAGCGTCTGCGCGGTGAAGATCACCCCGACGAGCGCGAGACCCTTGAGAGACCTCGTAGGAGATCAGCTGGGCGGCGCCGCGCATCGCGCCGAGGAACGAGTACTTCGAGCCCGAGGACCAGCCGCCGAGCATGATTCCGTAGAAGGCGATCCCGCCGAACGCGAACAGATACAGCGGACCGATCGAGACGTCGATCCCGTACAGCCCGACGCGCGTGCCAAAGATGTGCTGGACGTTGCCGAACGGGATGATCGCGAACGCCGCGACCGCGGTGAGGATCGAGATGATCGGCGCGAGCACGAACAGGAACCCGATCGAGGTGCTCGGGCGGAACTGCTCCTTGGTGAGCAGCTTGAGGATGTCCGCGAGCGGTTGCAGCGCGCCGTAGGGGCCGACGCGGTTGGGGCCATAGCGGCTCTGAAAGCGCCCGAGCAGCTTGCGCTCGGCGAGCAGCACGACGGGCACGAGCTGCAGCCCGACAGCGAAGATCACGATCGCCTTGAGGATCTGGATCCACCACGGCTTCGTAGTAGCCGACGACGGCAAGCGGCGTCGTCATACCTGCTCCTGTACGGGATAGGCGCCAGCCGTCGTCGCGCTCCTGCCAGCGCACTCCGTGCCCGCCGATCTCCTCGAGCGTCAGGCCCGCGTAGAAGGGGACCGCGTCGAACAGCTGCTGGGAGGCCATCGAGCCGGTGAGGACGCCGAGATCCAGCTCCAAGCGCTGAGGCCAGCTCGGCGAGCACCTGCCAGCCGGCGCGCGTGGAGCCGAACTTACCCACGCCGGGCGACGGCGGGGCGCAGCCGCTGTAGACGTCCGTCGGGATGGACGATCGTGCCCTCCTTCTCGGCGTAGGCCTCGGCCGGGAAGACCACGTCGGCGTGCGCGCGCAGACCCTCGGTCAGGAACGTGGCGTGCGCGACGACCGTCGAGGCACGCTCGAGCGCCCGCTCCCACAGCTCGCGATCGGGCAGGTCGTCCAGCGGATCGGCCTGGAACAGGTACAGCGCCGCGAGCTCACCGCCGGCCAGGCCCTCGGCGATCGCGCGAGCATCCATGCCCGGCGCGTCGTCTGGCTCGCAGAGGCCCGGACCCGGCGTTCGGCAGCACCCCGGCCTCGCGCAGCCCGCGCCCGTTTGGCCGGCAGCGGGATTTCCAGCAGGCCCGCGCCCGGCGACTTCGCCCAGCGAGAGCGTCTGCGGCGATCTCGAGCAGCGCCCGCGCGGCCGCCCGCCGTTCGGCGCCGGCGGTCAGGCGCTCGCCCCACAGGATGACGACCTCCTCGCCGGCCTGCTCTCAGCTGCCCGGGCCAGCTCTCGAAGCGCCGCGGCAGGTCCTCGCTCGAGGCCTGAGCGAGCCTCATGCCGTGGCGGCGCACGCCCTTGCGCAGGCGCAGGTCGAGGATCGGCATGTCCTCGATCGGGTCGGCGTCGAGCACGAGCACCGCGTGGGCGAACTCGAGGTCTGAGACCTTCGCCTGCAGGGCCGGATCGGACAGCGCGCGGTGCAGCTCCAAGGGCAGCGTGCCCGCGCGGCGCGAGTCCAGGTTCGGCGAGCCCAGCCCCTCGCGGAGCAGGCGCGCGAGCAGGAAGCCCTCCTCGCTCGTGGCCTGTCCCCCGACGATCGCGCCCGTGCGCTCGCCGGCGCGTTCCAGCCCGGAGGCTGCCGCCTCCAGCGCCCGCTCCCAGGAGACGGCGCGCAGCTCGCCGCCGTCGCGGATCAGCGGCTCGCTGATGCGCTCGCTCGCCGCCGAGCGCGGGATAGGCAAAGCGCCCGGCATCGCACAGCCAGCCGTCGTCGACCTCGTCGTTCTCGCGCGCGAGCACGCGCAGCACGCGATCGTCGCGCACGGTCAGCGTGACGTTGCACTGCGCTGGGCAGAGCGTGCAGATCGAGCCGGCGTCCTCGATGTCCCAGGGGCGCGCGCGGAAGCGGTAGGGGCGCGAGGTGAGCGCGCCGACGGGGCAGAGCTCGACGATGTTGCCGCTGAACGGCGCCACGTAGGGATGGCCGTCGAAGGTCGAGATGTAGGAGTGCGCGCCGCGCTCGAGCAGGACGAGCTGGTGGTCTTCGGAGATCTCCTGGGAGAAGCGCGCGCAGCGGTAGCAGAGGATGCAGCGCTCGCGGTCGATCGCGATCGTGGGGGAGAGCTCGAGCGGCTTGACGAAGTGGCGCTTGGGCTCGATGAAGCGCGAGTGGCCGGGGCCCCAGCCGAAGGTGATGTCCTGCAGGGGGCACTCGCCGCCCTTGTCGCAGACGGGGCAGTCGAGCGGATGGTTGATCAGCAGGAACTCGACGACCGACTGCTGCGCGGTCTTCACGCGGTCGGTCTGCGTGTGCACGACCATGCCGTCCTTGACCGGCGTCGAGCAGCCGGTCTGCAGCTTGGGGATTCCCTCGATCTCGACCAGGCACATGCGGCAGGCGCCGACCGGGTTGCCGAGCTTGGGCTCGTAGCAGAACACAGGGATCTCGACGTCGCCGTGCTTGGCCGCGTCGACGAGCATCGCGTTCTCGGGCGCCTGCACCTCGAGGCCGTCGATCGTGAAGGTGATCGTCTTCGGTTCGGGCCGCGGCATCGCTAGAGGCCGCCCCTGGTGGGTGCCCGGTGCGCCGGCGTGCTCGCCCGGGGCCTGCTCGCCCGGCGCCCTGTGCCCGGCCGTCTGGTCGACCGCCTCGCGGGCGGGCGCGACTCGCTATCCAGCGCCCCCTGGGCGGCGAGCGCCCGATCGGAGGCTGGCCGCCGCGGCCAAGGCCATTGCGCGCCTGAGCGGCCTCGATGTGGGCCTCGAACTCGGGACGGAACTTGGCGATCATCGAGCCGATCGGCATCGCCATCGCGTCACCCAGCACGCACAGGCAGTTGCCGATGATGTGCTCCTGGACGGAGGCCATGATGTCGAGGTCCATCGGCGTGGCCTCGCCGGAGTCGATCCGCTCGAGCATCTTCACCGTCCAATTGGTGCCCTCGCGGCAGGGGGTGCACTTGCCGCAGGACTCGTGCCGGTAGAACTTCGCGAGCTTCATCGCCAGATCGACGATCGGCGTGGAGTCGTCGACGACGATGATCGCCCCGGAGCCGAGCATCGAGCCGGCTTTGCCGAGCGAGTCGAAGTCGTAGGGCACGTCGAGATCGTCGGCCGTGAGCACCGGCGCCGAGGAGCCGCCGGGGAACCAGCACTTGATCTCGCGTCCCTCCGGGGGGCCGCCGGCCAGGCCGTAGATGATCTCGCGCGAGGGGATGCCCAGCTCGATCTCGTAGTTGCCGGGACGCTGCACCTGCCCGGAGATCGAGACGAGCTTCGTGCCGGTCGAGGTCTCGCACGCCGAGCTTCGCGTACTCGGCGCCGCCCATCCGCATGATCGTCGGGACGGTGGAGAGCGTCTCGACGTTGTTGATCAGCGTCGGACCCTGGTAGAGGCCCTGGATTGCGGGGAACGGCGGCTTCAGGCGCGGGTTGCCGCGCTTGCCCTCGAGCGAATCGAGCAGGCCCGTCTCCTCGCCGCAGATGTAGGCGCCCGCGCCGCGGTGCACGACGAGCGACAGCGAGTGCTCGGAGCCGAGGATCTGCTCGCCGACGAAGCCGGCGTCGCGGGCTTCGCGCAGCGCCGCGTCGAGCATCTCGGCCTGCAAGCACGTACTCGCCGCGGATGTAGATGAACGAGCGGTTGGTCCCCGCCGCGTAGGAGGCGATCACGATCCCCTCGATCAGCATGTGCGGGCTCTTCTGCATCAGTTCGCGGTCCTTGAACGTGCCCGGCTCGGACTCGTCGGCGTTGCAGACGAGGTACTTGTCCATCGAGCCTTTCGGCAGGAACGAGACCTTCTTGCCCATCGCGAAGCCCGCGCCTCCGCGCCCGCGCAGGCCGGAGGCTTCGAGCTCCTCGAGCACGTCCTCGGGCGTCATCTGCAGGGCCTTTTTGAGCGCCTCGTAACCGCCGCGGCGCTGGTAGACCTCGAGCGTGTTCAGCCCGGGCTCGTCGATGTCGTAGAACAGGAGGATGGGATCCCCACCCACCGGGCGGTCGCCAGCCATCGTCATGCGCCTTCGTGCTCGGCTGGGGATCGATCTCCGCCCACCCACTCCTGGGTGTTTGCGTGCGGGTCGGCGACCCGTTTGCGCGCGAGCTGCTTCTCCGGCAGCACTGGCCGTCCCGGCGCGCAGTCGTCGAGCAGCGCCGGCACGTCCTCGGATCGAGAGCGGGCCGACGTAGACGCCGTCGACGGAGGCCATCGGCGCGATGTCGCACGCGCCGAGGCACTCGAACGCGCGCACGTTGAATTCGGCATCCCCATCCGGCGCCGTCGGCGGCGGCCTCCTGAACGGCCGCGAGCAGCGCGTCGGCGCCGCACAGCGAGCAGGAGATGTTCGTGCACACGTACACGCTGTGGCGCCCCACGGGCTCGGTCTCGAGCATGTCGTAGAACGTCGCCACGGCTGCGAGGTCGGCGGGGGTCAGCCCCATCACGCAGGCGACCTGCTCGATCGCCTCGGGCGAGCACCAGCCGTGCAGGCGCTGCGCGGCCTCGCAGCGCCGGCAGCGAGGCGGAGCGGGTCTCGGGATAGAGCGCCATGTGCGCCTCGATCTCCGCGCGCAGCTCGGCCGGGACACGGCGGTGGTCGCCGGGTCGGGGATCGACCGCCGGGTCCTTCTCCAGGTCGGCGGGCCGTGTCCCAGCCGGGCACGCGCGAGCCGTGCTCGTAGCGCGGGACGCCCTTGTCCATCGGCACGCTCGGGGCGCGAGCTCATCGGTCGATTCCGCCGAGGATCGGATCGAGCATCGCCGTGGTCGCGATCATGTCGGCGATGTAGCTGCCGCGCGGCCATCGGCGCGAGCGCCTGGAGGTTGACGAAGCTCGGGTCGCGCATGTGGACGCGCGCGGGCTTGGAGGATGCCGTCGGAGCGCACGAAGCAGGCGAGCTCGCCGCGGGGTGACTCGATCGGGTAGTAGACCTCGCCGGGGGGTACGCGGAAGCCCTCGGTGACGAGCTTGAAGTGGTGGATCAGCGCCTCCATCGAGGTGGCGAGCTCGTGGCGAGGAGGCAGCGCCACCTTGCGATCGCCGGTGATGTGCGGCCCCTCGGGCAGCCCGTCCAGCGCCTGGGCGATGATCTTCACCGACTCGTAGATCTCGGCCAGCCGCACGGCGAAGCGGTCGTAGTTGTCGCCGACCGTGCCGACCGGGATCTTGAATTCGAAGTCCTCGTAGGAGCTGTACGGCGCTGCCTTGCGCAGGTCCCAGGGGTTGCCCGCCGCGCGCAGCAGGGGTCCCGTGACGCCGAGCCGAGAGCAGCGTCTCCGCATCCAGCGGGCAGGTGCCGCGCAGGCGCTGCAGGACGATCTCGTTGGAGTTGAGGATCGCCCCGTACTCGTCGGCGCGCTCGGGCATGACCTTCAGGAACTCGCGCAGCTTCGCCTCAAAGCCGGCGGGGATGTCCTCGATGACGCCGCCGACCTGGAAGTAGCGCGTGTGCATGCGCGCGCCGGAGGACATCTCGAACAGGTCGAGGATCATTTCGCGCTCGCGCAGGCAGTACAGGAAGATCGAGACGGCGCCGAGATCGAGTGCGCTCGTGCCCAGCCAGATCAGGTGCGAGGCGATCCGGTTGAGCTCGAGATGGATCACGCGCAGGTACTGGGCGCGCTGTGGGCACCTCCACCTCCAGCAGCGTCTCGACCGCGCCGATGTAGGCCATCGCGTTGAAGTAGTACGCGAGGTAGTCCATCCGCTCGACGACGGGGATCACCTTCCAGTAGGACTTGTCCTCGGCGGTCTTCTCGATCCCCGTGTGGACGTAGCCGACGATCGGTTTGATGTCGCGCACGATCTCGGCCTGGAGCGTGACGAGCAGCCGCAGGACGCCGTGCGTGGCGGGGTGATGCGGGCCGAAGTTGAGCGTCAGCAGCTCGTCTGTCGTCTCGCCTTCCGCCGATCCAGCGGCTGCCTCGAGCGGGGCGAGCGTGATGCTCTGCTCGCGCCGGCGGTACTCGGACAGCGTTGGGGCTCTCGGTGCGGAGTCGGGCTCACTGCGCGCGACTCCAACCATTTGGCCTCGTCGTGGGTGAAGATGACCGGTTCGCCCCCGATCGGGAAGTCGCGCCGCTGGGGATGGCCCTCGTAGTCCTCGGGCATCAGGATCCGGCGCAGGTCCGGATGGCCGTCGAAGACGACCCCGAACATGTCGTAGATCTCGCGCTCCTGATGGTTGGCCGTCGGCCACTCGTCGGTGACCGAGTCGACCTCGGGCGCGTCGAGCGGCACGCGCAGCTTGACCGTGATGCGGTCGACCCTGCTCATGTCCAGCAGCTCGTAGATCCACGCCGAGGCGCGGCTCCTCGGGGTAGTAGTCGACGCCGTGCACGCTCGCCAGAAACGCGTATCCCCGCCCGCGCAGGTGCTGGAGCGTCGGGCGGATCGCCGGCGGGGTCGATCTGCAGCGTGGCGCGTTCGCGGAAGTAGACCGTCTCGACGACGGCCTCGCCCAGCTCATGGGCGATCAGCTCCAGCCCGGTCGCGTCAGGCATCGGGCTGTTCACGGGGGGTGGTCGGGAGCGGGGCCCGCCCCCCGCCCGTTGAGGTCTCGGGGACGATCTCCTCCGTGCCGACGGCGTCGTAGCGCTCGCGCCAGCCCATGTCGGGGTCGTCCTGGACCATCTTGCGCAGCTTCAGCACGCCGTGCATCAGCGACTCGGGGCGGGGCGGGCAGCCGGGGACGTGCACGTCGATCGGCATGAACTTGTCGGCGGGCACGAGCGCGTAGTTGTTGAAGACGCCCATCGAGCTGCAGCAGGCGCCCATCGAGATCGCCCACTTGGGCTCGAGCATCTGGTCGTAGAGGCGGCGGATGATCGGCGCCATCTTGATCGATACCCGTCCCGCGAGGATGATCAGGTCGGCCTGGCGCGGGGAGGCGCGGAACGCCTCGAAGCCGTAACGCGCGATGTCCATGCGCGGGCCGGCAGCGTGGAACTGCTCCATCGCGCAACAGGCCAGTCCGAAGGCGAGCGGGAAGAACGAGTTCGAGCGCGCCCACGCGACCGCTTGGTCGAGCGTCGTCGTCAGCATGCGTTCTTCCACGTACCGCTCGAGCTCGGTGCCCTCCAGGTGTGCGGGATGGTTGGCGCCTTCCAGATCGCCGCCGCGCAGCAGCTGGCTCGCGTTCAGCGATTGCACGCGCAGATCCTGGCTCGCTCCCGG
This sequence comes from uncultured Solirubrobacterales bacterium, assembly GCA_963822625.1. GTDB lineage: Bacteria > Actinomycetota > Thermoleophilia > Solirubrobacterales > Solirubrobacteraceae > Palsa-744. Next base: position 272,798 of record CAWGIH010000005.1, read on the forward strand.
CAGACCCGGGGCGCGTGGCGGCCCGGCGTCGAGGCGCTCGCGTTTTACTTCCACTCGAGCGCTCCTCTGCGCCAGACGTAGACGAACGCGACGAACAGCAGCACGATGAACGTGATCGTCTCGGCCAGGGCGTAGCTGCCGTAGGCGCGCAGCTCGACGGCGATCGGGTAGAGGAAGACGACCTCGATGTCGAACAGGATGAACAGCATCGCGATCAGGTAGAAGCTGATCCCGAAGCGCATTCCCTGCTTGACCTCCGAGGGCAGGCCGCACTCGTAGGGGTCCTGCTTGTGTTTTGCCGCCCGGCGCGGGCCGAGCACCGTGTTGAGCACCGCGAACGCGCCGCCGACGGTGCCGCCGAGCACCAGAAAGACGATCGCCGGGAGATAGCTGCGCAGCACCGAGGCGTGTTATATCACCGCTTGTGGCAAGGTGTTACATAGTGGCAATCGGCTCGATATCGTGAATCAGGCCGTGGTGCGCGGGCGCAGCCCTGCGCGGTGGCGGCGCTCAACGCGCTTCCGGGTCTGCTCGGCGGCTGGCGCTGGTATCGCTGCGAAGCGAGCGGGGCTTTCTGGCTGCTGCTGCGCGTCGGCCAGGGCTCGGCGCTCACCCTCGCGCTGGCGGTCGGCTCGCTGGCGGTGGCGGGCAAGTTACTCGAGCGAACGCCTCTTCTACCTGTACGCGCTGCTCCCGCTCGCGGTCGGGCTTCGTGGCCGAGCAGCTGCGGGTGATCTCCGCGCAGACGATCCTCGACCGGCGCGAGCTCGCGGACGCCCAGGCGGTGGGCGAGCTGCCGGAGCAGGAGCAGCGGGCGGTCGTCGCCGAGATCATGCGCCGCGAGCTCGGCGTGATGACGCTCTCGGCGCTCGTGGTGGTGTTCCTCGCGCTGCGCGCGGCGGGCACGGCCCACGGGTTCTGAGGAACGATGATTCGGCCGGCGCTCCGTGCCGGCCTAGGAACGATGATTCGGCCGGCGCTCCGTGCCGGCCTCGGGCCTATATATTCCCGGCGCATGAAGCTTGCTGCGACGACGATGGTTCTGCTCGCCTGCGCCGCGGTCCTGGGCGCCTGCGGCTCACAGGGGATCTCGGTCGCCAAGACGAGCCCCTACTACCGCGGGGCGGTGATCTTCCGCGACCACTGCTCGGGCTGCCACACGCTGGCGACGGTCGGCGCGGAGGGGTCGGCGACGAGCATCAAAGATCGCCTGAAAACGAACGGCCCGAACTTCAACTTCCGCAAGGAGAACGACGAACAGGTGCTCTACGCGATCCACAACGGCGGCTTCTCGGGCGCGATCATGCCGGAGAACATCGTGCTCGGCACCGAAGCGCAGGAAGTCGCCAACTTCCTCGCGCAAGTACTCCGGGCTAGCAGGCGCAGAAGGTGCCCACCACGAACATCACGCTCTCCACGAAATAGGACGAAGATCGGGGCTCGCCCACCCGAAGATCGGGTGACCCGCCCGACCCCGTGCTCGACCTCAAGCGGATCCGGCAGGAACCCGACGCCGTGCGCGCGGCGCTTGCGCGGCGTGGGCGAGGAGGCGTCGCCGGGGCTGTCGATCGTGTGATCGAGCTGGACGAGCGCCGCCGCGAGTTGCTGCCCGAGCTGGAGGGGTCTGCGCGCCGAGCAGAACGAGGCCAACGACTCGCATCAAGTCCGCCGGCGCTGCGGAGGAGCGCGAGCGGGAGATCGCGGCGATGCGTGGGGTGGCCGCGCGCGCAAAGGAGCTGGAGCGCGAGCTGGCAGCGGTCGAAGAGGATCTTCAGGGCGCCCTCGCGCCGCTGCCCAACCTGCCCGACTCCGACAGCGGCGCCCGGCCCCGAGGACGAGCTGATCAGGGAGGTGGGGGAGATCGGCGGGCGGCTCGACTTCGAGCCGCGCGATCATCTGGAGCTGGCGGGGGAGAGGATCGACATGGATCGCGCCGCGCGTCTGTCGGGCTCGCGCTTTGCCTATCTGAAAGGCGATCTGGTGATGCTCGAGCTCGCGCTCGTGCGCTGGGTGCTCGAGAAGTTGCGCGGGCATGGCTTCGAGCCCGTGATCCCGCCGGTGCTCGTGCGCGAGCAGGCGCTCTACGGGACCGGCTTCCTGCCCGACACCGAGCAGCAGATCTACTCGCCTGCCGGAGGACGAGCTGTTCCTCGTCGGCACCTCCGAGGTCGCGCTCGCCTCGCTGCACGACGAGGAGATCCTCGACGCCGAGCGCCTGCCGCTGCGCTACGCGGGCTTCTCGCCCTGCTTTCGCCGTGAGGCCGGCGCGGCCGGGAAGGACACGCGCGGGATCTTCCGGGTGCACCAGTTCGACAAGGTCGAGATGTTCAGCTTCGTCGTCCCGCAGGAGTCCGCCGGCGAGCACGAGCGGATCTTGGCGATCGAGGAGGAGATCCTCCAGGAGCTGGATCTGCCCTACCGCGTCGTGAACATCGCCGTCACCGATCTCGGCAACTCGGCCGCGAAGAAGTACGACTGCGAGGCGTGGCTGCCGAGCCAGGGTCGCTACCGCGAGCTGACCTCGTGCTCGAACACGACCGACTACCAGGCCCGGCGGCTGAACATCCGCATGCGCAAGGACAAGCAGGACGCGAGACGCTCCACACGCTCAACGGCACCGCGGTGGCGGTCGGGCGGACGCTCGTCGCGCTGCTGGAGAACGGCCAGCAGGCCGACGGCAGCGTCGAGCTGCCGGAGTGCTGGTCCCTTACGGCGCGCCCGCTCGACTGCTCTCCGCTGTTTGACCCGCGCGCGCGGCGCGCCGCGGATGGATCGACGGCGTCGCCGAGGTCAGTATTTGCTGCCGAGCAGCTGTATGTGATCGGCCTCGGCTGCGCCCGGGAATGGGCGGATCAGGCCGAAGCGCGCGAGCGTCGCCTGGGGCACGCCCTCTACGCCGGGCGTATCCGAGGCTTCGCCGCGCGTGTGTGGGTCATCGGCGAAGCCGCCGACCTCGACCGAGTGCGACGGGCGAGCGGTAGCCGGAGATGCCGATCAGATGCAGGTGCAGCGCGAGACCGAGCGCGTTGAGATGCGCCGCGAGCGTGGGCTCCTCGCCGACTGTGTAGTCCGTGCCGGCGGCGGGGAAGAAGCCATAGGCGCCTTCGGGCGAGGATGAGAACCCGCTGACAGGGCCCGTGTAGGCGTTGGCGACGCCCTCGGCGGCGAGTTCGCTGACGGCGAGCATTGAGAGCTCGTGTTCGAGCGAATGCCGATGCGACTCCAAGGGGGCGAGCTCGGCGCTCTTGCGATCGCGTGCGCGGATGAACTCGAGCTGGCGCTTGACCAGCGCGAGGTGCAGCTGGGCGACCTCGTCGCGCTGCACGAGCACCGCGCTCGTCTCGCGCGCGTGGCTGGCCTCGAGCGTCGCGAGCTTTGTTGCCTGGGCGCTCACGGCCTTCTGCTCTTCGGCGACGTGGACGGTCGGCGCCCGCGTTCTCGCGGGAGATCGCGCGCAGATCGTCGAGCCGCTCGATCAGGTCGGCAAAGCCATGGGCCTCCAGGACGACGGTCGCGATGTCCGGCGGGGGCGACTCGTAGGAGGCGATCACCTGGGCGACCAGCACCTGCCGGTCGCGCCCGAGCTGGACCTGAAGCGAGGCGAGCCTGGTGCGCGCGCCGCGCAGCTGCGAGCGCAGGCTCGGCGAGCAGGTTGCGCTCCGTGTCGAGGCTCGATTCCAGCGCGTCCAGGCGCGTCTGCAGGTCGTCGATGCTGCCCTGGAAGCCCTCGATCTGGTGGGTGTCGGCGCCGATCCCGGAGTGCAGCTCGTTTTCGCGAGCCTGCGAGGCTGCGATCCGGCCTTCGAGTGTGCCAGTGCTCGAGCCGGCGGCTACCGGCCCAAGGACCGCCGCCCCTGCGACGCTGGCGGCGAGGACGACCGCGAGCGCGAGCAGACGACCGTAGGCCGGCAGGCGTGGGCGATCCGAGCGGCGGGATGAGCGGGACACGAAGTCGGCAAGCTAGCCAGGGGAGACTCCGAGCACAAGCAACGGGCGCGCTCCTGCAGCTCGATTTGCAGGGACTACCCAATCTGGAAAACGATCGACCGCGCGGCGCCGTTCTGCGGTGTGAGCGTCAGGCGATAGCGGCCGGGGCGCAGCGCGCCCTGGTTTGTCAAGTGCCGGCGATTGCGTCCTTTGATTGCGGTGAAGGTGAGGCTGCCCGGCATGAGCCCCCAAAGCTCGCGCCCTGAGGACCCGGACGAGCTTGGCCAGCGTGGCGTGCACGCGCGCGGCGGCGCTGAGAGTGAAGGCGAAGCCCACCGCGCGGATCTTCGGCCGGACACTCCTGAGCGAGAGGAGGGCATTCGAGGTGAGGGCCAGGGCGGACAGCTTGATGGTGGTCTTGCTGGAGGCGTGGCTGAACCCGCCGCTTCGCTGGCTTTGCCGACGCCCAGTCCGCTTGCTTGGCTGGCGCCTGCTTCCGGTTGCCGCTGGCGTGGTGCTCGTGCTCGAGCCCCCGGTGCTCGAGGCGTTGCCGCCCGAGCCGCTACCACCGGCGCCGCCGCCCTGTTTTTTCTGTTCTTCTGCTTCTTCTTCCTTGCGCCGTTCTTCTTCACTGCAGCTTTTCTTCTGCGAGCCGCTTTTCTTCGGTCTGCTGTTTGGCTTCTTCGCTCGCTGGGCTGGAAGGCGGCGATTCCATCGGGGGTGCCGACCCCGGTGGGGCCGTCGTAGCCGTTGCCCGCCAGGCAGATGGCTTTCTCGGAACACTGGGCCGCCTCTTCGAGGGGGTCGCTGCAGCCGGAGAGGCCTTCACTGGTGAAGGGTTTCGAGCATTCCCCGTTGGATCCGGAAGTGACATCGTGCAGTGAGCCGGGTAGCTCGAGCTCGTTTTCGTACAGGGTCTGTGCGGGGTATTCGACGCCATCGGCGCCCCCGGCGAGCGCGAATACCGACGCGACCAGCGGCGAGGCGAGGCTGGTGCCGCCGATCGTCGTCCAGCCGGCTTCTTCTGAGCTTTCTGGGCTTTCGGGAGTCGAGTCGTAGATCGCCACGCCGGTGTAGGGGTCGGCGTCGGCGGAGACATCGGCGACGGCTCGTCTGCGAGCCGCAGCCCAAGCTCGACCAGTCCGGCTCGGCGGTCTGCCATTCGGGAGCGGCGAACGAGATGCTGCAGCCGCTCCCGCCGGCGCCCTTGCCATTCCAGACGGTCTCGCCCGCCCAGGTGCCGCCCGCGCCGAGTGGGACGCAGGCGGGTGCCGCCCACCGCGACCACGTGCGGGGAGGAGGCGGGATAGTCGGCGAAGCCCTTTTCCGCGCCTTCTTCGGCGTCCCAATCCAGGTAGCCGTCGTCGCCGGCGGCCGCCGTGATGACGATGCCATGGTGGTTGAAGGCTTCGCTGTCTTCGCCACATTCGGGGCCGAAAGTCCCTCTCGAGCATTCGGCGCCGCCCCAGGAGTTCGAGATCTCCGTGGCGGCGAGCCCAGGCGGCCGTGTCCTCGGCTGTCTTCGAGATCGAAGAACGAGGCGGAGTCGGCCTCGACGAGCACGATCTTGCAGTTCTGGCAGACCGCGTGGGAGACCTCGATGTCGAGCGATATCTCGGTCGCCCAGCCGTCGGCTTCCTCCACTTCTTTGCAGGCCGCTTCCTGGTCCTTTCTTTCCCGTCGGTTTCGCAGGTCGCTTCTTCTGCTTTTCTTGCTGCGTTGCTTGCGGGAAAGGGCAGGTTGCCGGTATCGCCGTTCTGGTTGACCTGCTCGAAGCAGTCGCTCGTCTCTCCGGCGGTGCATGAAGGGAGTTCGGACAAGCCAAATTCTTTGTCGTAGCGATTCAAGTCGGCTGCGGCGTTGAGATCGTTGTATGCGTCGACGATCGCGATCGTCTGCGCGGAGGAGGACGTGGTGGGTAGCTGGTAGATGCTGTGCAGATCCTCTGGACGCAGGCCGTAGCAGCCTTCTTCGGCCGTGGGCGGCTTGCAGACTTCCGGCGGCTTTGCTCGCCGATCGGAGCGCTGCGCGTGATCCCCAGCGGATGGGCGTGCGCGCGCGCCGTCGCCGTCCTCGGCACCAGCTGCAGCGCCAGGCAGCCTGCATACCCGGGGGCGGGAGCTGCGCATACGTGGCGCACCGTGTAGTCGGAGGCGGGCAGCGGCGAAACCGCTCGGAAACGGCGCCGCTTTCCGCTGCTGCCGGCGAGGCGGAGGAGGCGCCGCTGTCCACTGCTCCAGCCGAGGCGCAGGGCAGCACGATCAGGAGAACCAGGGTGCCCGTGCTCGCGAGCAGCGCGCGCGAGCTCCCGAGCAGGGTGCGTGATGTTCTCGTCTTCCTACGGTTCCTACGGTCCCGCGTGGGTGTCACGCTCATCTCCAGTCGCCGTCGACCGTCGTCGATCAGCCGCCGATCAGCCTCGATGTACGGTAGTAGTCGTCTACGAGCCGGCGCTGCTTGAGCGATGCTGGGTAACTCAGACGAACAATCCCGAGTCCAGCAGTCCCGAGCTCATCAGTCAGCTCCCGAGTTCACCATCAGATACCGAGTTCCCCAGTCACGCCGATCACGAGACTGTCACACGCCGGTCACGCCTCCTTTACGCGCCCGCCGCGCGAACGCCGCAAGACTACGGTCGAGGCACGCGTCGTTGGGTTTAGCGACGCGCGCCACACGGTGAAACTCGGTTGACACCGGGGTCGCCGGGCAGGGCGCACAGGACGGGGTGAGACAAGGAGTCTCACCCCGTCCCTCTTTTGCGACCTGGACACCTGAGACCTGGACGAGACCTGGACACCTCGCTACGCGCCCGCCGTCTACGCTGAGGCGCGTGTCGAGCCCGTTCGGATTCCTGCTCAGCGCGGAACCGCCGTCCCGGCGCACGGGCGCGATCGTGGCGGTCGGCGCGGTGGCGCTGTGCACGCTGATCCTCTATCCGCTGGAGCAGATCGCCCCGGTCGTGTCGCTGGGGGTTGTCTACCTGCTGGCGGTGCTCGTCGTATCGGTCATCTGGGGGGCGTGGCTGGGCTTCGCCACCGCGGTGCTGCAGCGCGGCGGCGTTCAACTTCTTCCACCTGCCGCCGGTCGGTCGAGTTCACGATCCGCGACTCGAGCAACTGGGTGGCGCTGATCGCGTTCCTGGTCGTGGCGGCGCTCGCCAGCTCGGTGGCTGAGGTCACACGCGCGCGGGCCCGCGACGACCGAGGAGCGCCGGCGCGAGGCCGACCTCGCGGCGGAGATGGCCAGGCTGCTGCTGCGGGGGAACAGCCTGAACGAGGCGCTGGCCACGGCGGCCGCGCGGCTCGCGGCGACGTTGGGCCTGACCTCGGCGGCGATCGAGCTGGAGAGCGTGGACGGCGACGAGCGCAGCGTGGCGTTCCCGCTGCGCGAAGGCACTCGCCGGCTGGGGACGCTGCTGGTCGGGGCCGACGCCTCCGAGGTGAGCCTGCGCAGGCTGCAGGAGCGTGTCGTGCCGGCGCTCGAGGCGCTGCTCAGCGCGGCGCTCGAGCGTGAGGAGCTGCTGGGCGGGGTGGTGGAGACGGCCGCGTTGCGCCGGGCCGATGTCGTCAAGACGGCGCTGCTGCGCGCGGTCTCCCACGATCTGCGCTCGCCGCTTACGGCGATCTCGGCGGCGGGCGAGGCGGTTGGATCGGCTTCGCTGTCGGAGGATGAGCGCCAGGAGATGGCGGCGGTGATCGGGGAGGAGGCGCAGGACGGCTCTCGCGGCTCGTCGACAACCTGCTCGATCTCTCGCGGCTGGAGGCGGGCGCGGCCGAGCCGCGCCGCGAGTGGATGTCGGTCGAGGAGGTGATCGACTCCGCGCTGGAGGATCTGGCGCCGGGGCTGAGGACTTTACGCTGTCGATCGACCGCGACCTGCCGTTCGTGCGGGCCGATTCGGCCCAGCTGGAGCGCGCGTTCGCAAACGTGCTCGAGAACGCCAGGCGCCACTCCGGCGGACATCCGGTATCGGTCAGGGCACGGGCGGTGCGTCCGCTGGCGGGCGAGGGTGGGAGGCTGATCGTGCGGATCGTCGATCGCGGCCCGGGGATTCCGCCGGCGCAGCTGGAGCGCGTATTCGAGCCGTTCTACCGAGCGGGCACCGCGCAGACAGGACATCGCGGCTCAGGCTTGGGACTGGCGATCGCGCGTGGATTTACCGAGGCCAACGGCGGCACGCTGCACGTCGAGTCGCTGCCCGAGCAGGGAGCGACGTTCGTGTTCGAGCTGCCGCTGGAGGCGGTGGGCGCGAGCGATGGCAGCTGAGGCGCCGCGGATCCTCGTGGTCGACGATGAGCCGCAGATCGTGCGCGCGCTGAAAGTGGTGCTACGCGAGGCGGGCTTTCAGGCCGTTGCAGCCGAAACTGTCTCACAGGCGCTGGATCTCGCGGCGGTGCAGTCCGCCGGACGCGGCGATCGTCGATCTGGTGCTGCCGGACGGCGATGGCGTGGTGCTGACGCGCAGGTTGCGCGAATGGAGCGAGATGCCGATCCTCGTGCTGTCGGCCGTGGGCGAGGAGGACCAGAAGGTCAGAGCATTGGAGGCGGGCGCGGATGACTACATCACCAAGCCATTCGGGACGCGTGAGCTGGTGGCTCGTCTGCAGGCCGCGCTGCGTCGCACGACGCCCGCCGAGGAGGAGCCGAGGATCGTCGGTGGAGGGACTCGAGATAGACCTGGCCGCAAGGGTTGTGCGCCGCGATTCAGAGCCGATTCACCTGACGCCGATCGAGTTCGAGCTGCTGCGCGTGCTCGTGCGTAATCGCGGGCGGCTGATGACACACAGGGCGCTGCTCGCCGAGGTCTGGGGACCGGGATACGTGGACGACATTCAGCCACTGCGAACTCACATCGCGCGCTTGCGAGCAAAGATCGAGCCGCAGGGCGTGAAGGGACCACGGTACATCGTGACCGATCCGGGAGTGGGTTACAGATTCTCGTTATAGGCATTTGATTTGAAATAAATCCCCTTTCCCTGTAACACCGACCGAGTCCCTATACGCCGACGAGTCTCTGTACACCGACCAAGCCGTAACGAAATCGTTATACGCGTGGTGGGATTCGTCACGCGGCCGTGATGTGACGGCGTCCATAGTGATCCCATGGACGTCCTCGCAATAGTTCTCGGGGTCGTGATGTTCGCGATTCTGCTGTTGATGATCGAGGGAATCGACCGGGTATGAGGGTTGATCTCCCAGTCGGCTTCTTCGTTGCGCACATGAGCGGCGCCGACTTCTTCGGCTTGGTCGTCTCGGTGCTGATCATCGGATATCTGTTTTACGCGCTGATCCGTGGAGAGAAGCTATGAGGGCCGCCGGCCCGGTTAAGGGTGCCTGGAGGGCACCCGATCCCATCAGAACGCGGGGCGGGAGGCCCCACGGAGCATGACCTTCGCGGGCTGGCTGACGATCGTCCTGTTCGTGGTGATCTTGACCGCACTTGCCATGCCGCTCGGCAGCTACATGGCGAAGGTCTACACCGGCGAGCGGGTGTTCCTTTCCCCGGTGCTCGCCTGGCCCGAGCGGTTTCTCTACGGCCTCCTGCGGGTCGACCCCGAGCGCGAGCAGGACTGGAAGCAGTACGCGAAAAGCCTGCTGATCTTCTCGCTCGCGGGCTGGCTGCTCCTGTACGTCATCTTGCGCACGCAGAACGCGTTCTTCGTTCCCCACGCGCTCAACCCGCTCGGCTATCACTCGCCGCCCTGGAACGTCACGTTCAATATCGCGTCTCGTCGTTTATGACGAACACGAACTGGCAGTTCTACAGCGGCGAGACGACGATGAGCTACCTCAGCCAGATGGCCGGGCTGACGGTCCAGAATTTCCTTTCGGCAGGCGTCGGCATCGTGGTCGCCGCGGCGCTGATCCGCGGGATCATCGGGCGCAGCGGCAAGGGCATCGGCAATTTCTGGCAGGACATCGTGCGCACCGTCCTCTACATCATGCTGCCGATCGCGATCGTGGGGGCGCTGGTCCTGGCCTCTCAGGGTGTGATCGCGAACCTATCTAGCTACCTGACGACCCACACGATCACCGGCCTGGAACAGAAGATCGCGATGGGTCCGGTCGCCTCTCAGGAGGCGATCAAGATGCTCGGCACCAACGGCGGCGGCTTCTTCAACGTCAACTCCGCGCACCCGTTCGAGAACCCCACCGGCTTCACGAACCTCGTCGAGATGCTGCTCGTGCTGATCATCCCGGCGGCGCTGATCTTCACCTACGGGCGGATGACTGGGAACCGCCGTCAGGGCTATGCGATCTACGGCGTGGTGATGTTCATGTTCGTCGGCGCCGTCGCCGTCGCCTACATCGCCGAGGCCCACGGCTCGCCCGCCCAGCACGCGGCCGGCCTGCACACGGGAGTGATCTCCGGCTCGGGCGGAGGCAACATGGAAGGCAAGGAGCAGCGCTTCGGGATCGCTGGCTCGGCGCTGTTCGACGTCGTCACGACCGTCACCTCGTGCGGCGCGGTCAACAGCGCGCTGGAGTCGTTCACCGGCATCGGCGGGGCCGTTCCCTTCGCCAACCTGTCCGCCAGCGAGGTGATCTTCGGTGGCGTCGGCACCGGCTTGTACTCGATTCTCCTGTACGTGCTGCTGGCCGTGTTCATCGGCGGCTTGATGGTGGGACGCACGCCGGAGTGGCTGGGCAAGAAGCTCGAGGCGCGTGAGATCAAGCTCGCCGGTCTCGGCATCCTGATCACGCCGCTGGCTGCGCTGTTCTGCACGGCGATGGCGACGGCTACCACCGGCGGGCGGAAATCGATCGCCGAAGTGGCGCTGTCCAAGTCGGGTGGCAGCACGCCGCAGGGCTTCTCCGAGACCTTCTATGCCTACCTGTCGCAGGCCAACAACAACGGCTCCGCGTTCGCCGGCTACACCGGCTACATCCAGCCGAGCGCCGGCAATCTCGGCGCCCACGGCGTCACGTTCGCCGACCTGCTGGGCGGCTTCGACATGATCTTCGCGCGCTACGCGCCGATCCTGTTCGCGCTGGCGGTCGCCGGCGCCCTGGCCGGCAAGCGTGTGACGCCGGCGGGCCTCGGCACGATGCGCACCGACAACACCACCTTTGCCGTGCTCCTGCTCGGAGTGATCGTGCTCGTCGGCGCGCTGACGTTCTTCCCCGCCCTGCTGCTCGGCCCGATCGTCCAGGGCCTGACCGGACACCTCTACTGACATGCGACGCGACATCGTCACATCAATCATCGGGATCATCGTCTTCACGGCCTTGTTGGGGATCGTGTATCCGCTGGCGATCACCGGCGTCAGCCAGGTCGCGTTCCCCGGCGACGCCAACGGCCAGCAGATCCACCTGGACGGAAAACTGGTCGGCTCGAAGCTGATCGGCCAGAGCTTCGCCACGGTGATCGGAAGAACGGCAAGCCGGAGGAAAAGGAAGGCGAACTGGTGACAGAACGACCCCGCTACTTCCAGTCCGCCCCTCCGCGACCGAAGGCGGCGCGGACAACGCGGCGGCGAGCACGTTCTCCAACCACGGGCCCAACAGCGTCAAGACCAAGGAATCAGACGTTGAAAACATCAAGGCTTATCTCGAACTCAACAAGAACCCAACCACCAAGACCGAATATGACCCAGGGCTGACCGTGGCGAAGATTCCGGTCGACGCGGTCAACAGCTCGGCCTCGGGGATCGACCCGGAAATCTCGCCGGCAAACGCCTGGATCCAAGCCCACCGCATCGCGGCCATGCGCCGGCCTCTCGCTCGCGACCGTTGACGGCCTGATCGCCAAGTACACCTCGGGCCGCGGGCTCGGCTTCTCCGGCGAGGAAGGCGTGAACGTCCTCGAGCTCAACCTCGCGCTCGACCGTCTCCAAGGAGGGGCAGGCTGATGTCAACACAGGGGGTGGGCGGCCCCCGCAAAAACGAACGACAGGCGATCTCGCTGTTCCAGCGCGATCTAGTCAAACGCGCGCTGATCGACAGCTTCAAGAAGCTCGACCCGCGCGTGCAGGTTCGTAACCCGGTGATGTTCGTCGTTGAGATCGGCTCCGTGATCACGACCGTCACATGGCTGATCCAAGCGTTCGGCGGCAAGCCGCTCGGCGGCGGCCACGAGCCCGCCTGGTACACATTCACGATCGCGATCTGGCTGTGGCTGACGGTCGTGTTCGCGAACATGGCCGAGGCGTTCGCCGAGGGCCGCGGCCGCGCCCAGGCCGACACGCTGCGCAACATGCGCAAGGAGACCGTCGCGACGATGCGCGACGGCTCCACCAAGGCCGCCGCCGAGCTCACGCGCGGCGACGTAGTGGTCGTGCCGGCGGGGGAGCTGATCCCCGGCGACGGCACCGTGATCGAGGGCATCGCCACGGTCGATGAGTCGGCGATCACCGGCGAGTCCGCGCCGGTGATCCGCGAGTCCGGCGGTGACCGCAGCGCCGTCACCGGCGGCACGCGCGTGACCTCCGATCGAGATCGTCGTGGAAATCACACAGGAGCCCGGCAAATCCTTTCTCGACCGCATGATCTCGCTCGTCGAGGGGGCGCGAGCGGCGCAAGACGCCGAACGAGATCGCGCTGAACATCCTGCTCGCGGCGCTGACGCTGATCTTCATGATCGTCGTAGCGACGCTGCGCCCCTTCGGCCTGTTCGCGGGGACGTCGATTTCCGAGACGACCCTGATCGCACTGCTCGTCGCGCTGATCCCCACGACGATCGGGGCGCTGCTCTCAGCGATCGGAATCGCGGGCATGGACCGTCTCGTGCGCCGCAACGTGCTCGCGCTCTCCGGTCGCGCGGTCGAGGCCTCCGGGGACGTGGACGTGCTGCTGCTCGACAAGACCGGCACGATCACGATCGGCAACCGCCTGGCCTCCGAATTCGTGCCGATGCCGGGGGTGCCCGAGTCCGAGCTGGCCGAGGTCGCGCAGCTGGCTTCGCTCGCCGACGAGACGCCCGAGGGCCGCTCGATCGTGGTGCTCGCCAAGACCTACGGCATCCGCGAGCACGACATGACGACGACGGGAGCCGAGTTCGTGCCGTTCACCGCGCAGACGAGGATGAGCGGCGTCGACATCGACGGCCGTCGCCTGCGCAAGGGCGCCGGCGACTCGATCATCGAGCTCGTCAAGAGCGAAGGGGGCTCGCCGCCGCCCGAGCTGCAGGTCCAGCTCGACCGCATCGCCAACGAGGGCGGAACTCCGCTGGCCGTCTCACGCGACAACCAGGTTCTCGGTGTGGTCTACCTGAAGGACACGATCAAGGAGGGCATGAAGGCCCGCTTCGACCAGCTGCGCGCGATGGGCATCAAGACCGTGATGGTGACCGGCGATAACCGCCTGACCGCGGCGAAGATCGCCGAGGAGTCCGGCGTCGACGACTTCCTCGCCGAAGCCACTCCCGAGCGCAAGCTCGCGCTGATCCGCGAGCAGCAGGCCGACGGCCGGCTGGTGGCGATGACCGGCGACGGGACCAACGACGCGCCGGCGCTCGCGCAGGCCGATGTCGGCGTCGCGATGAACACGGGCACCCAGGCCGCGCGCGAGGCGGGGAACATGGTCGATCTGGACTCCAACCCGACGAAGCTGATCGAGATCGTCGAGGTCGGCAAGCAGTTGCTGATCACCCGCGGCGCCCTGACTACGTTCTCGATCGCCAACGACGTCGCCAAGTACTTCGCGATCCTGCCCGCCGTCTTCATCGGCACCTATGCGGCCGGGGGGTGGGGTCCGGATCAAAGGGCCCGCTGCACGTGCTCAACATCATGGGTCTCGGCACCCCACAGTCGGCGATCGTCTCCGCGATCATCTTCAACGCGATCGTGATCCCGCTGCTGATCCCGCTGTCGCTGCGCGGCGTGCGCTACCGGCCGATCGGCGCCAGCGCGCTGCTGCGACGCAACCTCTGGATCTACGGTCTCGGCGGGATCATCGCGCCGTTCATCGGCATCAAGCTGATCGACCTGATCGTGCATAACCTGCTCGGGGGCTGAGCGGCGCAGGATCTGGACTTCGACGATCCAGTCTGGCTCGTCAGCCGACCGCGACGAGATCTGCCGCGCGAGCATCGATGCTGGGAGTGTCGCCGAGCTCGGCGATCTCGTCGACGAATCCCACGACGAGATGGGTCCCGAGCGCCTGGGCGAGCCTGCGGAGCGTCTGCACGGTCGTGGGGTGCTGCCCGCTCTCGATGCGCGAGATTGCGGAGTGACTTGTACCCATCCGCTTGGCGAGCTCCGCTTGGCTGAGCCCGATCTGACCCCGACGACGGATCACGATCCGCGCCAGCGCCTCATACGGCGCCAGCCTCTGCAGCTCGGCGCGATACTCCGGGTCGCGAGCACGCCGCCGCATCGACTCTCGATGAGGAGTCCCGATCGGTGAGATTGCTTTGCTCTGTCTAGTCATGGTCTGGTTGTATGTGGTCTTTCCATCTTACCAAAATCGGTAAGGTCATTACCCCGCTCCACTCGATTGCACTGTTGTCGGCCAAGGTGCTACGCCGCTTTGACTGGGGCGGACTGGACGATCTGGGTGGAGCTGGTTCAGCTCAATTGGAGCTGCCCGACACAGGCTCAAACCGCGGCAGCTTGGTATCCGCGTGGTCAACCATGCCCGTGAACATCTCGAGCGGCCGCACCCAGACCATCTCCCGATCATCGACAGACCTGTACACGGCAAGCAGCTCTTCCGTCTCGGAGTGGCGCGCAACGCTGAGGAGCTCGTACTCACCGCCCTTGAAGTGGCGATACAAGCCTGGCCGGGGGAAGCCTTCGCAATCGTCGGAGCCTCTCGGGATGCCACGAGCTCATAATCCCTCCTCAGCCGGACGTTGTCTGATCACCCTCAGCTCGCTTGTGCCCGGATAGCCGTGATCGTCACGCAGGTAGGCCGCCAGAGCACCCAGCAGGCTCATGCCGGTCAGCACGGCCAGGACAATGCTCCAAATCCCGAACGCCGCGAAGACGCTGGCGACCACACCAGACCCAAAGAGCAGCGGCAGGGCCCGCACGACACGATCGCGCAGGCGACGTCGGTCCTTGGCGCGCGCGAACTCGTCAAGGAAAGGGGAGAGGCAGAGGAGATAAAAGAGAAAAAACAGAAAATGGAATTACCCCACGTGGGCTAGGTCGCGCTGCTCGCGCGTGGCCACTCGGAGGCGAGCCCCCAGCGGCGCTAGCAGTGCCGCGAGCGTGGTTGCCGTGGGGTTTGTCTGGCCGCGCTCGATGCGGAGATCTCGCCCTGGTTGATGCCGGAGGCGGCGGCGAGTTGCTTCTGGGTGAGCTTGTGCTGCTTGCGTAGCTCCCGCACCTCGCGGGCCATCGCACAGTGGGCGTTGAACGCATCCCAGCGCGCGAGCGCCTCCCGGCCGCCGGCCTTTGCCTCTTGCTCTACCTCGTGAATGTAGTCATCGAACTTTGTGGCCATGGGTGCTCCCTACGCTTGAATGTGGATGACCGAGTACGCGTTGGTCCAGGAGTGCGTCGTCAACTCATCAAGATAAAACCAGGGCGTCTCGTGCTGCTGGCGCTCGGTGGTTCAGGTGAGCACGCCGGTCGAGACGGCCACGCCTGGTTTTCCTGGGAAGAAGATGGCCCGGGCAAACCCCCTCAGGAGATCCCCCTACCCGACAATTTGCCGGTAGCTGAGCAGAACTAAAAGCAAGCAGTATGTCTGGATGGGAGAGATAAAGAGATAGGAGAGAGAAAAAAGGAAATAACTGTGTTTTGAGAAGGAGGGAGAGGAGAGAGAGAACGAAGCAACTCGCCCAAAACCTATGCACCTCTCCGCCCTAGAGCCATAGCGACCGAGCCGCAGGGCCTATGCGGTGCACCAGTAGTCTGCTCCCACTTTGCTTCACCAGCCCTGACAATCAATCGCCAGATACTTCGCTCTGGGACGAACCTATTGGCTCTTCATTGTCACGCGGGCCGCCTGGGCCGCATGTCCACGATGACCTCGATGTCCTCCGTCTCAGGGTAGGCAGCCGTCTCCAACACTCAGAGCTCGTCAAAGAACTCAGTATCGATCGCAACATCCTCAGCTTGACGGACGGTGCAGTTGACTCCCAGTTCGTACTCCTTGAGGAGGTCGCAGAGCTGATCGCCGTCGATCAGGTCAACCGGCGGGGCGCCGTCACGCGTCGCCTCTCGCCTGGCTTCTGTCGTGAAGGTGCCCGTCGTGATCAACAGACCCTTGTCCCCGCGGCCACTCATCGCTCCGCGGAAGTCGCGCACGGCGCTTGAACCGACGCTGCCGCTATAGCGCTTGCACTGGAAGAACACCGGAAAGCTGAGCAACGAGACACGGTAGACCCCAACACCGTCGATTCCTCCGTCACCACTTTTCCCGGTGACCTTGGCAGAGACGAACCCGGCCTCGCGTAGCAAGCGCCGGGCGAGTCGCTCGAACTGGTCGGGAGAAACGTCTGTGGAGAGTGAGAGCAGCCCCTCCTTCCATTCCGTTGAGGGCTCGGCGTCATCCTCTCGCACCGGGTCGTGAAGATCCAGGCCGTTGGGGCCGTCCGATTCGTCCGCCGAGCCTCACGGTATTCGGCCCTGTAGGTAGCATGTAGTGCTGGAATCTCTGCGGATGTGACCGTGCGACCCAACTCGGTGGTGCTCCATACCCGCGGTGACTGTTCTCGAGCAGACCCATGCCCTTCAGATACGTCGGGACCAGGCGAGTCGATATTCGATCAAGCTCCGTCGGCCTTTTGCCGGAACTGCCTGCTGCTCCTCGGTAATCCCTCAGCGCTGATGACCTTCTCGACGATCTCCTCGATCGTCCCGCTGTCGCCGATCTCGCGCACCGCGAGCAGGGTCGGCCAAAGCATCTCGGTGTACGTGGGTACATCGGGGGTCTCGCTCACCAGCACAATCTACAGACATCCACGGGTCCGAAAAGACTCTGTCCCTGGAACCTAGGCACCTCTCGACCAACCGACCGCACCCGCCGTGCGGCCCACGGTACCCGCCTCCGGCCCCAGACAGTTGAACCGGTTCGCAGGTCATGCGAAGCGTCCGATAGAGCACAGCAAGCCACCTATTGATAATCGGGCGGGGATGCTGAAGGGCCCAAATGGCGTGGAGAGGGAGACCAAAGCAATGTCATCGGGTACAGGGGTAGCGTGAAGCCGAACTCGCGTGAGAGCCCGGCGCCCCCCGACTCCTCGGAATGCCCGGACACCAGCGCGCGCTGGTACGCGCCGAATTCTCCCCGCGAAGACGTCTGCGTGTTGCGCAGGACTACCCGCTACCCCCGCCCGGGTAGTCTCAGGTCGTGATCACAAGCCCGTTAGCTATCTCTTCGGTGCGCTACGGAGTCTGATACCGAAATGGTATTTACATAGGCTTACGCTAGGGCAGGCCGAGTGCGCGGGTAACCGCAGGATCGGCGAGGCTGGGTGCGAGCAGATCGCATCCGGGTAGCTGCGTATCGGTGAAGTACGGCACACCGATCACATACATCCCCGCCGCCACGGCTGCGGTGACTCCCGTGGCGGAGTCCTCCAGCGCGGCGCACATCCCCGGCTCGAAGCCCAGACGCCGGCACGCCTCCAGGTAGATGTCGGGTGCGGGCTTGGGGTGCTCGACATCCTCAGCAGTAACGACCGTCTGAAAGCGCCCGTCCAGGAGGCCGGCGCCGGCCAGCGTGCGCTCTACGAACTCTCGTTGCGAGTTCGACGCGACCCCGATCGGGAGACCGGTAGCGAAGCTGCTCCAGGAGCTCGAGTGCGCCTGGGCGGGGCTCGACGCCGGCGAGCGCCTCGTTCATCACGAGCTCGTGAAGCTCGTCCATCAGGCTCTCGCCGTCTCCGGGCAGATCAAGCATGGCTTCTAGCTTCACAGCCGCCGTAGCGCGCGATGATCCGATGAGCGAGCGCTTGTGCTCGATCGTGAAGGTCCGGGAACGCCGGGCGAACAGCGTCTCCTCAGCGCGCGTCCACGCGTCCTCGGTATCGAGCAGTAACCCATCGTTGTCGAATATCACGGCCTGCGGGCTTCCCATCAGGCGCGGATGTCTACCAGAGCCGCTCAACGTGGTCCGAGACCGCCGTCAAATATCTGCGAGCCGCTGCACCCACCGGGCTCTGTACTGACAGCCATCCTGTCCCTGCTCATCGGCTTCAAAGACGACGGGGTCGCCAGCAGCAAACGTGCGGTATCCGTCCTGTCCGCGGATGTGAACGTGGTGCGCGAACACCTCGCCGGGCAGATCGGGGGAGACGAGGACGCCCCAGCCCTCCTCCTCGTGCCAGTTCTTGACTGTGCCGGGCAGCACCTGGCGGCTACCGCTCGCCGGGTCGACTGGCATCTCTCACCTGCACGGGTTCGTCGGTGTTCGCTGAGCGTAGGAAGCCCTGGCGTGTCGCGTCGTGGATCAGCCCTTCGGCATAGGCCCAGAGTACTGGGGCCGCTATGCCGATCACTCGTTGCGGGCGATCACTCGATCCTCGGTCACGCCAGGCTCCTTCCAGGTCTCTCCGCCTGTGAAGTAGTTGTTCAACAGCGGCTGCAGCCTGTCGATCGCGTTTGCGAAGCGTGCCTCAGGAGTCTCGCGGGCCTCGAACTCATCCCAAAGCGCTCTCATGCGCTGGCCCGGCTCGTCTGGCAGCAGCCCGAAGATGCGCTCGGCGGCCCCTAGCTCGCGAGCGGTCTTGGTGGCGAGCGCCTCCTCGTCGTAGATGAACGTATCGCCGGCGTCGATCTCGACGAGATCGTGCACGAGCAACATCACCACGACCTGGTTGATGTCCACCGGCGGTTCGGCGTGCTCGGTGAGCAGAACCGCCATCAGGGCGATCTGCCACGAGTGCTCGGCGGTGTTTTCTCTCGCGAACGGTCCAGCAGCGGTGTACGTCTCAAGACGGACTTCAGGCGGTCGATCGAATGAAGTCGATCTGCCGTGCGAGAGACTCCGGCTGCGAGGCGGTGCACGAAAGCCCATTACCCGGACGGTACTCCGCGCTGGCCCGTTAGCGCGGCGATGAACGGCTCACGAACGGTGGGATCGCAGAACTGTCCTCGAGGCGCCGCTTGTCGGATCCGGATCGTCTACCGCCGGGTAGTCGCGGCCTGTCCCGCAGGCGAGCGGTAGCGCGGAGCGGCCATCCAGGGCCGGGGAACGTTGCGTCTACGTTGATGCGCTGGCCGTCGACGATGATCGTGAGATAGCGATGGACGTCGATGAGCCCGTCCTTGGGAACCGTCTCGGCCACGGTGGGCCCGAACAGCTCACGAGCGCGGGGGCGGTCCAGCTTGTAGACGCGGTGGACGATCAGCGGCTCGGTCTCGGGGAAGCGCTCCGCGAGGACCTGAGCAAGGTACAGGTGCTTGGTGGAGCAGGTGCCGCGACGCTCGCGCAGGCATCCCCTCCACGGTGCGGTTACTGGGCGGCCGTAGGGCAGGGGGGCCCGTACCGCTTCAACCAAATCGAGCAGCGAGGAGTCAGGTAGAGAAGTAGTCTTCCTTCGTCGAGCGTGGTGCCTTGGTTTGCCGACGCTGTGGGCTGGAGTACGTCGTAGCCGATGAAATCGAACAGGCGCTCGCCCTCGCGCGGGGTGTCCGGAGCGCCTGTGAGCCGCTGTACTCCGACGGCGAGGAGCGCGGATTGATCGACTTCGAACGCCACCTCCCGGAACCCCGAATCCGCGAACCAGCGCCGAATTGTGGGCGTGATGTCCGGCGGAAGGCGATGGCGTGTCCAGATCACCGTCGCATCCGCGGCGCATAGCTGGGGCAATGCGGCGATCGTGCGCTGAATGTCCTCCGCCGAGATGTTGCCGAAGACACCGCAGACGAGCACCAGGTCGGCCGGATCGCGCCCACGTAGGAGTCGGTGAGCGACGATCCCCGGTGACGACCTGCACCCCGCCGAGCCCAGCCTCTTGCACGGCATGACGTGAACGCGTGCGTTGTGCTCATCGAGCTCGACCAGGCGAGCGGTCACATCTCCGCGCCGCTCGTGCCCCTCGAGCGCGCCGATCAGATCGTGTCCCTGCCCAGCGCACATACTCACCGCCTTGATCGGGCCGGGTGGCAGCCGGCCCAGCGCGGCGCGTATCTGTTCCCGCACGAGCACAAGGCGCTGGGCAAGCCCCGAGTCGGGGTTCTCGTAGTCGTCGTGCCACGCTCGCCAATCCACGAGGAAAGACTACGGCCGCTGACCCGCAAGCGGTGGCTGATCTTGCTCGGCGTCGCAATGGTCGTGCTTACCATCCCGTCTTCCTCTCGAAAAACGATTGGAACACGCAGGTGGGCCGGGAATCCTCGCGTTCGAGTTCGCGGCGATCAAGGCGCGTGCGAGCCAGATCCTCGCCGAATGGGGCTTGAAGGGTCGCCACATCGCCCGCCTCTCTCTGATCGTCGACTACGCATACATGGTCAGCTACGGCGGCTACCTCATGCTCCCCGGGCTCGCCACCCGGGACTCGCCCGCACATGCGGCGGCGGCCGGTGCCTGGCCACGGCGGGCACGGTCGTCCCGTACTTCGCCGCGACCAACTGGAGATCGCGGATGGTGTGCTTGGAGCTGACTCGTGCCATATGTCCTGCGCGCCGGCTAAGACCTTCACCTGTCGGCAGCACCGCCGCTGTGGCCTCAACGACTGGCGATGATCAGGCGGAGTCCAACGTCCAACTCGTCCTTTGCCAGGATGCTGCTGTAGCGCCGTTGCCAGTCTCCGCTGTCGAGATCCTCGCGCAACCGCGCCAGCGCGCGATCAACGACCGGCTCGGGTAAGTCACGCCAGGTGGATGTACCGGCGCGTATCGCCGGATCGAGAAGCGCCTCTGGGCGCGCCCACCACGCCGCCATGAATCCATCCTGAAATCCCGTGGGACGGGAGATTTCCGATCTAGCGTTTCCGAGCAGCTCACACAGGCGGTCGATCGCCGGAAAACCAGTGTGCTGATCGAGTAGCTCAGGCAGATAATCCCGCACCACCCATTGCTGGCGATCACCTGAACATCCACAGTCACGATCACGATTCGATCTCTGACGACCCTGGTGAGCTCACGCAGCCCAGCCTCGAGGTTCGGCCAGTGATGCAGGGTCAGGATCGCCATCGCGGCATCGACGGTCTGGTCGGCAAGCGGTAGATCTTCGGCGGTCGCCTGGATGACCGGTGCCGCGTCCGCGCGCTGGGCAATCATTACCTGTGAGGGCTCGACTGCCAGGACCCACCGATCCGTGGCTCGTAGGAGCCGGTGCCGGCTCCTACGTTCAGGACCGTGCGAGCATCGCCGAGAGCCTCCCATATACGACTCGCCAGCACGGGTCCGGTGCCGGGTGTCCCCGCGGTAGCCGACCCCGATGCGGTCATATGTGGATGCGCGACTCATAAACTCAACCTCGCACGCTTCACGGCGTGATCCTAGCCCGGTGGCGATCAGGTAGACAGGTCGGCGCTGTAGCCTCCCGGCCATGACGTGGGACGGATTGGCCAGACGCCTTGAAGGTGAAATTGTCGTGTTGGAGCCGCTCGCGGCTCGTCACGAGGATGGGATTGTGGGTCGTCTCGCAAGCATCCGGAGATATGGACGTGGACTTACCCGAGAGGCAAGAGCCCGGAGCACTTCCAGACATGGTTTCAGAGCACTCTCGAGGCGGGTGAGGAGTGCGCTTTGCAACTCTGGATCGTGCCACTGGACGGCCGATCGGTAGTACCGGCTACCACGCGCTGCGCCGGGAGCACCGAGGTCTTGAGATCGGTGGAACCTGGCTCGAACCGTCGGCCTGGGGCACTGGAGCGAACATCGAGGCGAAGCTGCTGATGCTCGGGCACGCCTCGAGCGGCTCGGCTGCATGCGCGTGGAGTTCAAGACCGACAGCCGCAACGAGCGCTCCCGCTCACGCTCGAAAAGCTTCCCGCAAAGTTTGAGGGGATCTTCCGCCGGCACATGATTATCGAGGATGTCGGTGTACGCGATTCTGCCTTCTACAGCATCACCGATGAGGAATGGCCGACAGTCAGCATCAACCTTGAACAGCGCCTCGCTGCGACACGCGCATGACCGGACGCCGGGCCCACCGAACGTGTGTGCCGGGCCGTTTGGCGCGGTGTATGACTTCTACATCGAGCGTGACTGGCTGATGCGTCTCGATTGGTCGTGTGGTGTGGGGGATCGACGCGTCGGTGTTGTACACGAGCATGGACGCGATACGCCGAGCGCAGAACGGAGCGAGAATTCTCGACGTGCCGTGCGGGGGCGGTGTCGCGCTGCGCGCCCTTCGACCCGACCAAGACGTGCGCTACATCGCCGGGGACGTGTCCGAGAAGATGCTGGCACGTGCCGAGCGGCGCGCAAAGAGACGTTCTTTGAACCAGGTTGAGTTCGCCGTCGCGGACATGCGCGCCCTGCCATTTCCGACGGTGAGGCGGATCTCGTTGTCTGCTACAGCGGCCTTCACATGCTCGAGGACCCAAAGCCTGCTGTGGGAGAGCTTGCGCGCTCCCTGAAGCCGGGTGGCGAGTTGGTCGGCACCACGTTTCTCGCTGAGGCAAGTCGGCGGCAGCGGGCGCTCTTGAGCTTGAGCGCCGTCAGCGGCAATCCCACGCCACCACGCCGCGACGATCTTCGCGACTGGCTCCACGAAGCCGGAATCGCAGATGTGGTGATCGAGCCCGAGCGCGGGTTTGCGGTGTTCCGTGGACGCAAGCGGGCGAGCTGACACCGAGACTGTCTGTCTCACAACACGGAACACCACGCATCAGGAGGAGTCGAGGAGCGCCAGCACATCGCGGAGATCCTCGGTGTCAAGAACATGGGTCGCTACCGCCTGAGCATCGAGTGTGGCGTTGAGCGCGATTGACATGCCGGCCTGCTGAAAGAGCGGGACGTCTGAGCGCGAGTCGCCGATCGCCGCAACCTGGCTCATCGAATATCCATTCTGTGCGCACCAGTCCCTCGAGAATGCGCCACGTTTCGGTCACGCTCTTGCCCGCAGGCCATCTTGCGGAGGTCTCGGCCACCACGCTTTGGGATCTCGAAGACAACGACAGGGATGGTGGTGTCCCGCATATCTCCCGCGCCCGGTCGCCTCAGCGCGGCTCGAGCGGAGGCTCGTGCTCGACCCCGAGCGCCCGCTGCATCCAGGCGACATCGTGCCATGCGCCGAACTTCCAGCCGATCCGCCGGTAGATGCCGACCGGCTCGAAGCCCATCGCTTGGTGCAGGCCGGCGCTCGCCTCGTTCGGCAGCGTCATGCCCGCGACGACCATCAGGTAGCCGCGCGCAGCGAGTCGTTCGAACAGCGCCTCATACAGCGCGCGCCCCGAACCGGTGCGTCGCCGGCCCCGCTCGACGTAGACGCTGACCTCGCACGAGAAGCGATAGGCCGCTCGCGTCTGGTGCGGCCCGCCATAGGCGTAGCCGACGACGCGCCCCTCGTCCTCGAGCACGAGCCAGGCATGCATCCGCGATGCGGCCTCGATGCGCTGCGCCATCTGCGCTGCCGTCGGCGGCTCGTCCTCGAAGCTGACGGCCGTCTCGCGCACGTACGGCGCGTAGATTCTCGCGCACGCCGGCGCGTCGTCCTCGCTTGCATCTCTCACCGTCGCACCGGACACGTTCGGCCTCAGCATACGCGGGCGCCTGGGGACCGGGGCGACTCGCTACCGCCGCCCCCGCCTAGCCGCCCGCGCCGGACAAGGCACCGCAGTGAAAGCCGTGGCGGTAGTCCCGTCAGCGAAGCTGAACTGCGCGGCGAACGGGAATCCACCCCGCGGGCATCTGGGTGGCAGCAGGATGCCGGTCGGGCGGTAGCGCAGTGTCTTGCCGTTTGTCTGTTCGGAGTAGAGAACGCGATGCGGCCCGAGCGTGGCGTGCAGTTCGAGCACCGAGATGTCGGGGGCGCCTGGCAGTGTCGGCACGAGCGGGACGCCGATGCTCACCTTCCCGCCGAACGGCGCTGAGGCGGGAAGCAGCAGCCCGGGGAAGAGGATGCGAGTGTCGACGGGCGTGGTGCCTTCGGCGTAGAACAGCAGCGAGAAGTGCCCATCCTGATCGGGGGTGCGCAGGATCGTGATCGGCGCGTTCTCGTGGATGGTCGTTTCGCCGAGGATGATGCCCGTCAGCGTTTCGCCGTAGCCCATGATCGCATTGGGTGGACATGCCGTTGGGCCGCCCGCTTCGAGGACCGGCGCTGTGCAGGTGGCCAGACCGAGACCTGACAGTCCGATTCCAAGGTAGTTGGGATAGCTCAACTCGACTTGAACGAGCGGCGGTGGCACCGCGGTCCCCGGGTCTGAGAAGGAGAAGGCGAAGTCGAGCGTGGTCCTCTGACCAAGCTGCTCGGGGACGAACGTCCCGCTGAGCTTTGCCGATGTCGCGCCCACGGCCGCGCCCGTCGCCATCGCGGCGGGCAGGCAGACGCCGAGCAGAGCAGCCGCCCACATGACGACGCAACGCCTTGATCGCGCTCGGCTCATCGCGAGGAGGATGGCCCGGCGAGCGAATGTCGTTGGACTCACCTACATCCTCAGTAGGAAAGCTTGCCGGCGGTTTGGATGACGAGGGCGTAGTTGTTGCGGTCGAATGTGCCGTAGAGCTTGGTTTCGCCGTGAGCGTGGGCGTAGCGGCCAGTGCCACCCTTGACCGTTACCGTGCCGGCGAAGCTTTCGTAGGTGCCTTCGCCGTGTGGCGTCGCTTCGCCGTGGCCTTTGATCGTGCCTCCGTGGAGATAGAAGGTGAAGCTTCCGCTGATCGTGGCGCCGACGTTGACGCTCGCGCGCATCTTTCCCGGGAGCGTGCCGGTCGCCGTGCCTTCCTCCAGCAGCAGCGAGCCCGAGGCTGAGACTTTGTGCAGCTTGGCCGTGTCGGTCGCCTTTAGCGTTCGCGCTAGCGCAACGGGCGCCGCGCTCGCAAACACACCGAGCAGCACAACGCCTGTCGCTGCCCCGAGCCTCCGAGCCTTCAGATCTCCGAACACCCTCTACTCCTCTCTCCTGGAACAGTTGTAACACCGTCGGCCGCATCGTGGTGCGGTTGGGTCGCCTCCTGTGTTCTTCCGCCGAAGCGCCGCCGGCGCTCGGAGAACTCACGAAGGGATTGCTCGAGCGCTTCGCGGCTGAAGTCCGGCCACAGCTCGTCGCGGAACACGATCTCCGAATAGGCGGCTTGCCACAGCACGAAGTTCGACAGCCTGTGCTCCTTGCCGGTGCGGATCAGCAGCTCAGGGTCGTGCATGTCAGGGGCGTACAGCAGCCGGCTGAAATCGTCCTCGGTGCCTCCGGTGAACCGCGACGCCGCATCGAGGATCTCCGCCCGCCCGCCGTAGTTGAAGGCGATACACAACGTTATGCGGCTGTTGGAATCAGTCAGCGACTGCGCCCTGTCCATCTGCTCGAGCAAGGACGGCGGGATTCCCTCGCGCCGGCCGATGAAGCGCATCCGCACGCCCTCCTCGTGCAGCTCGGGGGTCTCCGCGGCGATGCGCCTCGCCATCATCGCGATCAGCCCGTCGACCTCCCCGGCGGGGCGCGACCAGTTCTCCGTCGAGAACGAGTAGACGGTCAACTCCTCGATCCCGAGCTCGGCGGCGTCACGCAGGCGCGCCTTGAGCGTGTCGGCGCCGGCCTCGTGGCCCTCGCCGACTGGCAGGCCGTGCGCGCTCGCCCAGCGGCCGTTGCCGTCGGTGATGATCGCGACATACCGCGCTGCTTCGAGCTGACTCCCTTCAGGGGGGCCGCTGCATGCATCATGCATGGCGCACCCCGTGCCATCCCCGCAACCCGTGACGCTTCCCACGGCGCACCCGCTTCGCCAGGCGCCAACCACGCATCAGCGCGAGCGTCGGCGCGATCAGAGGTGCCAGCTCGCGCCGCAGCGGAGCGATCAGTGGCCGCGCAAAGTCGCTCCTGGCGGCTGGGGCGGAGGCGTAGTACGCGACGACGCCGACGAGCGTCACGATGTGATGCGCGCCATTGGGCAACTCGCGCGCGCGCGCGAGGGCCTCGCGGGCGAGCGGCGCGAGCCGGGAAGCGAGCTGCTGGGGATCCTCGTAGTACTGGAGGTATCCAAGCTGGCCGGCGGCGATGTCCTCCTCGCGGTCGATCAGGCTGTCGAGCATGCTCAGCGCGCCGATCGAGATATACACCCCGTCGAGCGTCTCGGCGTCCGCGCGCGTCGTGCGCGGATCGGCCGCGGCGGCGATCAATGCGTGGATCGCCAGCACCGAGGCCGTTGCCCCGGCGAGGAACTCCTGCCAGCCGAGGCTCGTACCTGACGCCTGCTGCGTCGCCCATTCTCGGACACCGTCGATCCCCGAGCGAGACCCCGATCCAGACGCCTGGTGGTTGAGGATCTGTGCCTGCGCACAGCGCGCCGCGGCGCCACGCGCGATCTCGGCGATCGCGCCGCTCGCGGGCAAGCCCTCGAGCGCCGCACGCACGGTGTCCGAGAGGGCCTGCAGGTAACCGCCATCCTCGCGGTGGCAGTAGTAGTCGCCAGGGCCGCCCGCGCCTGAACCGGGTTCCTCGTTGAGGTCGATCTCGACGGCGTCTGTCAACGCAGTGAACAGGCGCGCGTTCACCTCGGGGTCGAGGGGCGATTGCTCGCTCAGCAGGTCGACGTAGTCGTAGAGCACCTGCAGCGCGACGATTGCCTCCACTACGCTCCGCCGCCGCGACCTCGGCGCCAGGGTGGCGAGCGTCGCGGCGACCTGCGCGTTGAAGCGCTCGTCGCACAGCTTGACGGTCGCGCTGGCGCGTAGGACGGGGTCGGGAATGGCTCTCGCACGCTCCTCCCAGCGGGAGAGTGCGGCGCGCAGGAGCGGCGCGACGGTGCTCCAGTAGCGAACGTTCGCGAGCACGAGGGCCGGGCCGGCTCGTGTCATCAGCCGGCGATCAGTCATTGAGCGCGAGCATCGGGGAGACACGCGAGGCAAACCAGCCGGGCACCGTCACGATCGCCAGGACGACGACGATCACCAGCGCGAAGATCTGAAGCGGCCTGAAGGTCGCGGCCAGGCTCGCGACGGGAAAGCCGGTGATGCGTTTGAGGTAGCCATCGATCACGATCTGACCGTAGACCCCCGCGACCGCGCCGGTCAGGCATCCCGCTCCGAGCATCAACCCCGATTCGACGAGCAGGATGCGCCTCAGTCGCGCGGGCCTGACGCCGTCGAGCCGCCGCTGGGCCAGTGACGATCGTCGCTGCCACACGGCCGAGGTCCCGGCTGCCGCCAGCGCGAGGATCGCGGCGAGCAGCAGCAGGGTGGAGATCTCGCCCAGCTGGCCGAGCCCTTCGCCGGCCAGCGTGTCGATGCTCGCTTCGCGGGTGGCGGCGGTGGCTACTTCCAGGCCGGATCTGGTTCCCGCCGCCCCGCCCCTCGTCGCGCCGCCTCCCGCCGCCCCGCCCCTCGCCGTGCCGCCTCCCGCCGCCCCGCCCCTCGCCGCCCCGCCGCCCGCCGCCCCGCCGCTCCCAGCCCCGAGTGCAACCGCGATCGCACGCCTCGCCTCCTCGACGTTCGCGCCGGGCCGGAGCTGGACGCCGAGCGCCGTCGGCGCCGAGGTCTGCCAGAAGCGGCTGTAGTCGGCGGTGCTCATGAAGATCACGCCGGGTGGCCAGGCGAGGTTGGTTGTGGTCGCCGCGACCCTGAAGCGCGCCTCGCCGGTTGGCGTGGGCAGCGTGAGCGTGCCGCCGACTGGTACGTGCTTTTCTTCGGCGATTTGCTTGGAGACGACGATCCAGCCGTCCGCCCCTGCTGGCGCAGCCACTTCGCCGAGACGGGTGATCGCTTGGCTGGAGTTGCCGTCTGTGACTTGACTGTCCAGCACGTTGCGGTTGGCGCCCGGCGGGCGCGCGATCACCCACACGCGCCGGGGCGGGTGGGATCCGAATTCCAGGAAGCCGCCCTGAAACACATTTACACGCGCGACTCCTGGCACCCGGGCGATGCGCCTCTTCTGCCCGCCTTCGACGAAGTCGCTCGTGGCCTGGTTCTCGCCCGGGTTGGTCACCCAGATGCTCGCGTCGGCCGAGTAGCTGTGGGCGAAGCCGTGGATCCCTCGCAACAGGTCGTTGCGGGCGCCGCCCAGCGCGACGCTGCCAAACAGCGCGACCGCGCCGGTGGCGGCGAGCGCGAGCGAGCGCAGCGTTGTGCTCCTCAGCGACGTGAGCGCGACCGAGAGCATCGACAGACCCTGGTAGCGCTCGGTCAGTGCGCCGGTGGCGCGCAGGACTCCGACGAACACGATCGGCACGATGCACACGGACGCGAGCGCGAGCACGCCGCTGGCCAGCAGCGCCAGCGAGGGTGCAAGGACGAACAGCGCGGTGGCCGCGGCCAGCAGGATCGCGGCGGCCACGGCGAGGCGCCGCTGGGCCGCCGTGCTGAGGGCGTTGCCTGGCACGCCGGCGCCGGCGTAGACGGCGTCGAGCGCCCGGCCCGCGCGAAGGTCGAGCAGCGGGATCGTGGAGGCCAGGCAGGTCGCGAGGACGCCTCCGAGCAGCGCGAGCTCCAGCGGCTGGGCGCCGACGACTGTGTGCGTGCTGAGCGTGAACGCCGCCGCGAGATACCCGGTGGACTGGTGAAAGGCGTCGCGGGCGAGCAGGTAGCCGCCCAGGACTCCCACGAGCGAGGCGGCCACGCCCAAGACGATCGCCTGGAAGGCGAACATCTGCACGATCGCCATCGGCTTCGTGCCGTTCAGCCGCAGCTCGGCGATCGTTTGGCGGCGCTCGGGGACCGTCAGCAGCAGTGCGGTGAACGCAAGCAGGAAGCCGAGCAGGGCGCTGATCGCCGCGAAGAAGTCGCTCGCCTGGTTTGACGGTCGCAGTGCTTGCTTCAGTGCGGCGACATCTTGGCTGGCGGCTGTCACATCGATTCGCGTGCCGACGAGCGCGCGGAGCTCCGATCGCACCGCGGATTCGCGGCCGGGCATGCACCTGCACGAGGATCCGCGACAGGCGACCCTGCAGACCAGCATGGCGCTGGAGGTCCGCCAATGGCATAACCGCGACCTGGGCTCCTGAGAGCGCGCCGAACGTTTCCCGACCGAGGATCGCGGAGACCTTGACCTGGATGGCCGTCCCGCGCAAGTCGAGCGACAGCTCGCCGGCGGGGGGGTGGGGATCGGGTGGCTGGGGATCCCATCTTCATCCGCGAGTCCGAGGGCCCGCGCCGTGGTCGTGGAGAGCCCGAGACCGCCGGGGGAGAGGGTGGCGATCGGGAGGGTGTGGGCGAGGCCGTCGAGCACGACGAGGCTCGTATCTGCTCCTGCCAGATCGACCTTGACGCTCTTGTCCTTTGCCGCTCGGCCCGGCGCGGAGCGAATCGTCGCGGTCTGTTCGAGTAGCGGCGCGGCCTGCTCGACACCGGGCAGCCTCTCGACGCGTTTGAGCAGCGTCTCTTCGAAGCCGTCTGAGTCGCGCGCGTGGATCTGCAGGCTCGCGGGCCCGACGACCGCGTGCACGACTTCGCTGGCGGAGCCCGCAATGCTGTGACTGGCGATCGTGCTGGCCAGGACGAGCGCCACGGCGATTGCCACACCAAGGCCCGCGAGCAGCTCCGGGACGGCGTGGACACGCAGCCGGCGACGGTAGAAGTAGAGCAGCGCGTCGAAGCGCATCAGAGCACGTGCCTTGGGGGGCTCGGGGCGTGAGATCGCAGGCTCCTAGGCGGTCGCGGTGCGCCGCGACGACACGTCGAGGGCGTGAGCGCCCTCCTCTGGAGGAAGATCGCTGAGCATGCCGTCGCGCAAGGTCATGCGCCGGTCGGCGAGAGCCGCCGCCTCGATGTCGTGGGTGACGAGCAACACGCAGGCTTTGCGTTCGTGCGCGACCGAGGCGAGCAACGCCACGATCTCGTGGCTGCGGGTGCTGTCGAGGTTGCCTGTCGGCTCGTCGGCGAGGATCAGCTTCGGTTCGCCGGCGAGCGCCTTGGCGATCGCGACGCGCTGGCGCTCGCCGCCGGAGAGCTGCTCGGTGGTGTGCTGCAGGCGATCCGCCAGGCCGACGCGCTGCAGCCACGGGAGCGCACGGGCTTGCGCCTCCCGCCTGCGGACCCCGCCGGAGACCAGCTTGATCGCCGCGTTCTCCAGTGCCGTGGGTTGGGCATGAGCCGGGCATTTTGATAGACGAAGCCGACCTCGCCGAACAGGTAGTTGGACGCCTGCTGCTCGGAGAACGAGGCCAGGTCGCGCCCGTCGAAGCGGATCGTTCCCCGATCTGCTTTCAGCAGCCCGGCGATCAGCAGCAGCAGCGTTGTCTTGCCCGAGCCGGAGGGGCCGTGCAGGGCGACGATCTCACCTGGCGCGATCCTCAGGCTGACCCCGTCGACCGCGCGCACCTCTTCTGTGGCCGCCTGGTAGTGCTTGACCACTCCGTCTAGCTCAAGCATCCGGGTGCGGTTCGCCCGACGCCGGCGGAGCCCGTAATCACGCGCTTGCCTGGCGGTGGATCGGCACGACCGCGGCGAGTTCGGGGTCGACACTGCCGCCCAGCCCGCCACCGCGGATTCTCAGAGCACGGTCGGCGCTCGGAGAACGCGTTCGACTCGCCGACGGTCATCAGGACGGCGGTGCCCTCGTCGGCGAGCGAGCGCAGCAGCGAGAGCAGGTCGTCGCGGTGGAGCAAATCGA
Organism: uncultured Solirubrobacterales bacterium; assembly: GCA_963822625.1. GTDB lineage: Bacteria > Actinomycetota > Thermoleophilia > Solirubrobacterales > Solirubrobacteraceae > Palsa-744. Next base: position 303,275 of record CAWGIH010000005.1, read on the forward strand.
CACCGGTGACTGGCTCGTCGATCACGAGCAGGGCCGGGTCGAGTGCGAGTGCCCGAGCGAGGCTGACGCGCACGGCCTCGGCGCCGTCGAGCTCGTTGATCGGGTGAGTGCCACAGTCGGCCGCGCCGACCCGCTCGAGCGCTGCGTGTGCGCTCGCGGCGGCGGCCGAACGGGTGGACGCCGCGTGCACGCGGGCCGAGCATCAGCTCGTCGAGCACGGCGGCAGCTTCGCGGTCGCGCGGTGCGGGGCGGCAGTAGCCGATTCCGTGGCCCAGCACCGCGCCGCCGGCGTTGCTCAGGTCGCGGCCCTGGAAGCGCACGACGCCCGTGTCGGGCGGCTCGATGCCCGCGGCGATCCGCAGCAGCGTGGAGCGCCCGGAGCGTGGCATGCCCCAGACCGCGACGAGTTCGCCCTCCTCGAGCGTCAGCGACACGTCGTCGAGCACCACTTGCTCCAAGCGTCCTGCCGTATAACGCTTGCCGACTCGCTCCAGGGCGAGCAGGGTCATGGCGCCGATCCCGCTTGCCCCTGGGATCTCCGCCCGTCCTGCGCGGCGAGCGCCGCTTGCAGTTCGCGGCGTGCGTACTCGATCCATTTGAGGGTTTGTCCTGCTTCCAGGCGCTTTACCTCCTCGACCAGCCGGCGGGCGAGGGGGAGGAGCCTTCGAGTGTGGGACTGCTCTGAGCCGCCTTGCGTTCTGCCAGCAGGCTGCGCTCGCAGCGGTCGAGCAGGATGAGCGCGGCCTCGGGCTCGAGCATCGCGAGCTGAATCGCGAACAGGCTCGAGCGCTGGCGTTCCTGGGTGACTTGGGTGATCAGCCAGTCCTGGTAGTCGCGCAGGCCCGCGGCCGTGGCCCGGTAGTGGGGCTTGGGCTGGCGCAGCGGGTCGGGCGCCGGCTCCTCGCGTGGGACCTTCTCGATCAGCCCTCGATCTTCCAATGCGGTGAGCGCTTTGTAGATCTGCGAGGGGCTGGAGAGCTCGATCGTCTCGCCGTAGGTGCGTTCGAAGCGATGGACGAGGTCATAGCCGTAGCCTGTGCGCTCGATCAGCAGGCCAAGGACTCCCCAGCCGATCGACGATCGCATCGGGAATGGACTGCCCTGTGTGGCGAGGCTGGCTCCCATCTCCTCCTACAGCCTAGCTCAAGATCACGCCCGGGTACAGGCTATCTGCGGGCTTGATCATTCACATTGTGAATAGTCACAAAGTGAAATCACAAAGTAAACCTTCACGACGTGCTTACGGAATGGAGGAGCTCCGCCGCTGGATGATTTTTGGGAGATAAAAGTATTCCCCCAAAGCGAACTACGATGCTGCGCCGCGACTCAGCTGTGCTTCTCGACGAGCTTGAGCTGCTCGACGGGGACGACGGGAAAATCAAGCGCGACACCGCGGTCGTCGGAGATCTCGACTTCCTTGACGCGTGTGACCATAGTCCCTCCAGTCTAGCTGTCGATATAAGCGCTTACAAGGCGCGGAGGGCCCCAGGCCTATATCTGGATTTCGGGCCATGCAAAGAACGCTACGCCCGCCTTGCGATGGAACGCGCGATCCGTCGCCGCCCCGCCGCACACCACCCACCCACTATCCGCCGCGGACATCACCCCGCCAAGGCGCTGGTCCCACGCCATCCCCGAGTCACCCAGCCCCCCACATACCACTCCGGCATCAACCCACCGCCGCCCACCCCCACATACCGCTCCGGTATATGGAATCGCCGGCTAGGGCGACCGGCGGGACGAAACTGGAGGTAAAACCCGCACCGATTCCTGGAGGGCCCTGTCCTCACCAGCACGCCCATTCTAGCGCACTATTCACAAAGTAAACCTTCACAAAGTGCTTACGAAATGGGGGGATGCGCGCCATCATCAGTGCAGAAGTTTTGGAGAGAGGGCTACCCCATCTTTTTGCCGGGTCGGCGGAGAGGAGGGGGAGTGCTATGAGGAGGAGAGGGAGTGGGGAAGCACCGTCGGATCTCAGGAGTCCCATCGAGCCCGGACGCGGTGCACGTCGACGGGCGCACTTTTCGCGCTCGCCGCGCGGCTCGCCTGGTCGCGCGCGCGGACGGGCGCGAGCAACGCTCACCCCTTCTCACCCACTGGCCGCGTTCCCCATATCCCTACTCCGAGGAGGGCGGTCAAGGGGGCCACGGCGCTAAGACCCTCTCCGGCGCTTTGGTCTCCGAGGGCGCCGCGACTAACCCCGGTCGCGGCGCCCAATTTTTCATCGATCTTGGGCGGGTGGCCTTTTATCCCCAACAGGACGAGCCGGCCACTCCAACACCTGCCTTGTGGACATACCGGAGCAGTATTCGTGCCTGACCCAGGTGTTGAGTGTGTATTGAGTCAAGCCGCGCATCCGATCGAGCTCATGCCGGCCACGGTACGCCGGCGCTGCGAGGAAACGCTCTCGCGCCGCGCCAGCTCGTCGCATCATCCGGCTAGCGCAGCCATCGCGACATCGCCTAGCACGCTGGCAAAGTCGAATCATTCGGATATGGCGACGCAATGATGATCACGGGGCGGTGGGCGGGACCCAATGACTTCCGGCTTCGCCGCGTCGTGCTCTTCGGTTCTCAAAGTTCGCTTGCTGCGCTCCTGCCGGCGCCTCGGCGCTCCTGCCCGTCGCCCCATTCCCGTCTCGCTTCTCGAGCGAGCTCCGTGGGTGCTCAGATCAGGCCGCAATGGGCACGATCCAGAAGGCTACTCGCGGCTTGGGACGGTTCTCTCGTTCGGGGCTCAGCCGCGAGGGTGTCGGACGCGCTGTCGCTGAGAAAAACTGAGGGCACAAAACCGTCACAAAGCGCAAAGCTGGTTTGCGGCCGGGCGGGAACTGTGTCACATACCACGCCGGTATCTCCGAGCTGAACGCAGCATGAATATCAACCAGAAAGGCATCAAAGTGAAACTCGCTGAGCACAGCATGAAGACACCGTCCCTGCGGGCTGAGATCTTCGCCGTGCTCGCAAACGCGCTCCGTGGCCAAGGGACACGTGCGCTCGCAGCCGGCGCCGGGCCGGCTGGCCCCGCCGCCCACCTGCTAAACGCCGGATCGACCCCTTCGCCTCAAGAATCCGCGAAGAGTGCCGAGTACCTAGGGCTGAATGCAGCCAATGCCAGCCACCCTCGCGATCCTGGACTGCGTTTCGCAGCTCATGATCGCGGCGTTGGCAGTCGCAGAACGCCGCAGCCGGCGAACCTACGAAGAGATGCCCCGGCAGGAAGCCAACCGCTTCATGGCACCGATCGGCACGAACACGCCGCTTTACCGCAGCGACCCATGCGCTCAATTTTGGCGCTCCGCACGTACCGGGGTTGGCTGACCGCTGCCTCTTCCACCGCTGCCTTTTTACTCTTTTTTAATTCTCTCCACAAGTGCCGCTTTGGCCGCCAACGGTCACGGCCTGACCAACACCTTCGGCAGCAAAACCTCAGAAGTTCCCAACCCCGAACCCCTCTCTAAACCGACCGGTGTCGCCTGGAGCGCGAAGACGAACGAGGTCTATGTGATCGACGCCGGCAACGACCGCGTCGAGCGCTTCAGCTCCGCCGGTAAATATGAAGGCCAGTTCAACGCCGGCGACGCTCCCACCGGCGCGTTCGTGGCGCCGAACGCGATCGCTGTCGACAACGACTCCTCGAGCGAATCATATGGCGATGTGTATGTCTCGGACACGACCAAGGATCTCGTCGACAAGTTCGAAGCCGAAGGTAAATATCTCTACCAGGTGACGGGTACGTGCGAAAAAGCAGACGAATTGCCGCCGTCGTGCTCCGGGTTCACTCCCTTTGAACCGTCTGAACCCGGGATCGAGATCGACCCGTAGGGATCGCGGTCGACCCCTCGGGGGATCTCTGGGTATATGAGAACAGACATCACTCCGACGAGTTCAACGACAAGTCTAAAAACGAATTTCTGCTGCGTACCGAAGGGTTCAAGACCTCGGCGGGTATCGCGGTCGACGGGACGAACGACCTCTATTTGATCCAGCCGATCGACAAAAACCTCGAAAAGTTCGTCGCGAACGCTCCCGAAGAAGATTTCTTGGGGACGGTAGACGAATGTGAATGTGTGACCGGCGTCGCGCTCGACGCGGCGGGCCGAGTGTATGCCGACCAGGGCGCCTCGGTCGCGGAGTACCTCACGCCGTCCCCCGGCTCGGGCGAAACCCCCGAAGTGTTCGCCACCGGCGCTCTGACCGCCGGCGCCGGGATCGCGGTGTCCACGACGGGAACGGTGTATGTAGCCGACACGGCCGCCAACGACGTGAAGGCGTTCGGCGAAGGCCCCAAGCCCGCGCAGCCGACGGCCGAGAAAGCGGAACCCGTCGAAGGGACCTCCGCCACCCTCGAAGGCACGCTCGTCGGCGGCGAGAGCAGCTACCACTTCGCCTACAACACGAACGGCACCTGCGCAGGCTCCGGCACCCTCACAACCCCCGTCGTCGCGTCCACGGGCAGCCCAACGGTATCCGCCCGAGTCACGGGTCTGGTCGCTAAAACGCAGTACACGTTCTGTCTCGTCGCCGAAGACACCTACGGGGCGGAACCCGGAGCACCGCTGCCGTTCACCACGGCCTCATCCGCGCCCGCGATCGAACAGACGAGCTCCTCGGTCACGCGGGTCGAAGCGACGCTCGAAGGCAGCGTCAACCCCGAGCGCGAAGCGGCGACGTGTGTGTTCCAGTACGGGACAACCGAAGCCTACGGGCTGCAAGCGCCGTGCGCCCCCGGAGCGCTCGGCGAAGAAGGCAAAGGCGTGCCCGTCGAAGCGACCCTCGAAGGCCTGCTGCCGGACACGACCTACGACTACCGGCTGCTCGCGACCAACCCCACAGGTGCGCAGCCCGGCCCGAACGGGACGTTCACGACCGAAGTGGTCCCCCCGACCCAGGTCGAAACCGCCCCCGCGAGCGGCGTGACGCCTACGACGGCGCAGCTCGGCGGACAGGCCAACCCCGGCGGTAGCGCCACCTACTACATCGAATACGGCTCACCGACGTGCACGCTCAACGGCGTCCCGAACTTCGCCTGGTTCCTGTGCGCGAGCAAGAGCGCCGAAGCCGGCCCGCTCACCGGCGACAGCACCCAGACGGTCGCGCCAATCGAAGTCACGGGCCTCACGCCGGGCACGACCTACCGCTACTGGATCGTCGCCCACAACGCCAACGGCTCCGAACGCGGCGAAGAAGCGCTGTTCACGACCCCTTCCACCCCCGTCGCCGTGGGCTTGACACCCCCAACGCCGGCCTCGACCGTGGCCCCCGCCCCCAAACCCCCCGCGGTCAAGCCACCGCCGAAGCGAACCAAGAGCGCCGCCCAGGAAAAGGCCGAAAGCTGAGCAAGGCGCTCGAGCAATGCAAGAAGCTCAAATCCAAGGCCAAGCGCAAGACCTGCGAATCCCAGGTCCACAAGCGCTACGGCGCGAAAACCAAGGCTAAGCCCAAGTCCCACAAGAGAGGCAAGTGATCATGCGTATTTCCTTCCCAACCTTTCTTTCGGGTGCCCGTGCGGGTACCCGCAGGGGTGGAGGCGGCTCCGCGACGTCCCCGACCGCACATAAGGCCGTCCTCGCCGGCCTTGCCTTTCTGTCGGTCCTGGGCTGCTGGATGGTGTTCACCAGCACGCCCGCCTCCGCCCTCGTCAGGCACGAATACCTCTCACAGCTGACCGGATTCAGCACGCCGGTGGCGATCGCGGTCGACTCGGGCTCAGACGTCTATGTCGCTGAACGCGAAACCAAGACGATAGATCGGCTCGACTCCAAAGGCGCTCCCTTGGCTTTTTCCGCGTCCAAGCCATACGTCGAAGGCGCGAAGCTCATCGGTACGCCACGGGTCCGAGTGAATCGCTGGTCCCATTTGTCGGGGTGTCGGGAGTTGCGGTCGACGACACCTCGGACGATATATACGTCTCCAACGGTCGCGCCGAAGGCAAAGGCGGCGTCGTCGATGTGTTCAGCTCAACGGGTCAGTATCTCTCGCAGCTGACCGGCACATGTCCCGCGCCCGGCAGCTGCACGGCGGGAGAAGTCATTCCGTTTCATGGTCCGGCAGGCCTGACGATCAATCAAGCCACGCATGATCTGTATGTCACCGATCCGGCACGTGGCGATGGTGGGCAAAGCGTCGTGGATGTGTTCAACGGATCCGGTACATACGTGTCGACATTCGGCGCGGGAACACTCGGTGAAGTGGCGGGGGAAAGCATCGCAATTAATGATCTCACCGATAACGCATATGTGGGCAATGGCAACAGCCCCGGGCAGGCCGTCTACGTATTTAGCCCCGCTGGAAGTTTCTTGCCGCCGAACTGGACCGGCGCCAGTAGCCCCCTGACCAACTTTGACGGCGAAATCGTTTCGGTAGCCACAGATCCCAGTACTGGACATGTGTACGTATCATCCGAAGCCAACGACCTGGTCGATGAGTTCAGCGACTCGACCACCGAACAATATATCGGTAACGTATCCGGTACAGCATCATCGGGCCCGCTCGCGTACGTCCACGCGGTCGCTGTAAGCCCGACGAACGGAAACGTCTATGTCGCTCAGGACCTGCGGGGCGTTATAGACATCTTTGGGCCCGACATCGTGTATGCCGCAGAAATCAGCCAGTCCTTTTCCGCCGTCAGCCTCCACGCCACAACGTTGAACGCCGAAGTCAACGGGGGCGCGGGAGTGTCGACCTCTTATCATTTCGAATACGGACTGACCACCGCTTACGACTCCTCTACACCCCAGGCGACCGGGGAAGGCAAATTCTCCGCCTCTGCACGACTCGAAGGCCTCCAGCCGGAAACGGAATACCACTTCCGGATCGTCGCCACGAACGCCGACGGTACATCATACGGTCCCGACACAACCTTCAGGACACAGACAAACCAGATCGGGCTGCCCGACGGCCGCGGTTTTGAAATGGTCTCGCCGGTCGACAACGCGGATGGGAATGTTTTCGAACCCGGTGTCGGTGGGACGATTACCGCTGGACAGCATACGGGGCTGCCGATGCGGGCTGCGGCAGACGGTGAGGCTTTGGAGTATGTTGCCGCGCCTCCGGCGGTTGGCGGGAATGGCAATGAGGGTAATGAACACGGTAACGAGTATGTGGCCACGCGGGCCGCCGGGGGCGGCTGGTCGGCGCTGGACCTGGAAACACCGGGGTTGGAGAAGGCGCCGTTTGAAGCTTTGTTCACCGACGAACTGTCCAACAGCGGTGCGGGTGGCGCGCCTGCCGGCGGTGAGCGGCTCTCGAGAGGCAGCTATCTGTTGTTGGAAGGCGACGGTCAACTGGAAAGGGAACTGAGGGAAGGCGCGGAGCCGGAACTGCAAGAAAAGAAACAGCTGGAAGCAGAAGCGGCAAAGCTCGAAGCGGAAGCAGCCAAACTGCAGGGAATAGAAAAACAAAATAGAACGGAGTCTGCTGCAGTTAGACGCTACGAAGCGAAGGAAATCCCTCGGGAAGGCACGCTTTACGAGTCGGCAGGGGGGCGTCTGGGCCTCGTCGCCGTGTTACCCGACGGCGAGCTGGCCCCGCACGCGGAGTTCGGCGGTGGAGGCTTCAGCCACGTGATCTCGGCGAACGGGTCGAAGATCTTCTGGACCGAACTCGAACTCACCGCACGAAATTATGGGGAGGGGAAGGGAGGACCCACGTACGCACCGAAGGCTGTGTATGTGCGCGAGGACGGAACCAAGACCCTCCAGGTCTCGCAGGGCGCGGCGCAGTTCTGGACCGCGAGCCCCGACGGACGCTACGCGTTCTACACCGAAGGGGAACGTTTGTGGCGGTTCGACACCGAAGATGGGTCGCGGGTGGAACTGGCGGGCGAAGGCTCCGGCATGTTGGGCGTAATCGGCAGCAACGAAACCGGCGAAGACGGCTCGTATTTGTACTTTGTCGCTAATGGGGTGCTAGGAAATGGCGCTGCGCATGGCGCGCTCACGGGGACCTGCAAAGTAAATTTCACTACTCGCCGCACTGAAGGTACCTGCAACATGTATGTGCTGCACGATGGGATGACGACGTTTATCTCGGTGCTCGAAGGCCCGGACCTTGGGAATGATGGACTTGGTAATGGTGTTTTGAATGTCGGTCTTGAAAAACGTGTGGCGGGGGTGTCTGCTGACGGTAGCGCCGTGGTGTTCGAGTCGAAAGCGAGCCTCACCGGCTATCCCAATAACGGGCAGCCTGAGGTGTATGTCTACGATGCGGTTACGGGTGGGTTGTCTTGTGTCTCGTGTAATCCGACGGGCGCGCCACCGACGAATGGCTCATCCGTGTCGCTGCCCGTCAGCTTTAGCGGCGCGTTCATGCATCGCTTGGTCTCGGAAGGTGGTGGAAGGGTGTTCTTCGACAGCACCGAAGGGCTCGTCGCGCAGGACACGAACGGGAAGCAAGACGTGTATGAGTGGGAGCGCGAAGGCGAAGGCGGCTGTGAACAGAGAATACCGGCGCGGCCCGATGGGGGCTGCGTCTACCTCTTGTCGGGTGGCACGAGCGGCGCCGACTCGTTCTTGCTGGACGCGAGCGCGAGCGGGAACGATGTGTTCATCATCAGTCGCGCGCAGCTGACGCCGCAGGATCAGGGCGAAACGTATGAGGTGTATGACGCGCGCGTCGGCGCGGTCGAAGCGCTGGCGCCACCCGCTTGCACGGGCACGGGCTGTCAGGGCCTGCCCTCCGCGCCGCCGCCGTTTGCGACCCCAGCGAGCGTCACCTTCAACGGCGTCGGCAACTTTCCGGGTGGGACGGACACAAATCCATCCACGGCCAAGCCGAAACCGAAAACAAAGCTGGTCAAATGCGCCAAGGCCAAGAAGTTGAGCCACGGCAAATGCGTCAAGCAAGAGAAGAGGGCCAATCCAGGAAGTCAAACCACAGCAAGGGGAGCAAGTAAACGATGCGCATTTCACGGAAGCTTTCCTTGCTGGTCCTGGCGTCGCTGCTGGTCGTGTGCTCTTTGATGTTCAGCGCTGCCGCTCAGGCCGAGACCGTGGCCCCCGGCTGGGAGGTCGTGTCGAGTAACTATCTGACGCACCTGCAGCCGGGCGGCACCGGTGTGGTCGTGCTCGACGTCTACAACGTCGGCTCGGCTTCAAGCAGTGGGATGGTCACAATGACGGATGCGCTGCCGCAAGGCGTGCGGGCGACGGAAGCCTACCCTCTTGAGGGGTTGGGAGGATCCGCTGAACAAGGTTGGTCGTGCCCGGTCGATACGGGGTCGGTGGTGCGGTGTACGACCTCGGAACCGCTTCCTCCGGGAGGGCTCAGGCCGGCGATAAATCTAGACTCCCATCGGCCGACCCACGAAGTGAATCGCCTCGCGATCGTCGTTGCGGTCGAACCGGATGCCGTGACGGGTGTGAATCGGGTCTCGGTTGCTGGTGGCGGCGCCTTGCTCGCGGCGAGCTCCTCGAGTCCGATCGTCGTGGGCCCGTCCTCGCCGGGGTTTAGGTTTGCGGGGTTCGATGGCTGGGCGTCAAACGCCGACGGGACGCCCGACACGCAGGCAGGCTCGCATCCCTACGAGTTGACGATCTCCTTCCATCTGAACGAATACCTCGGTAAGCCCGGCGACGTGCGAAACATCGGCGTGAATGCGCCTCCGGGTCTCGTGGGCGATCCGACCGCGGTGCCGCAGTGCTCCCGCCAAGTGTTCGACGAAGAAGAGTGCCCAGCTTCGACACAGGTCGGTACCGACATCGCAGGAATCAGGCCTGAAGTCGAGATTCGCGATGAAACGCCGACTGCGATTCTTATACCGGTCTATAATCTGATTCCGCCGAAGGGCGTGCCGGCGCAGTTCGGTTTCACGCTCGAGGGGATTCATACGTTTCTCGACGCCGGGGTGCGTACGGGCGGCGATAATGGCATCACCGAGCACGTCGACAACGTCGAGGATGGGGATCCCGTCGGGGCCAACAGTATTACTCTGTGGGGCACCCCGGCCGAAGCGAGCCACGACGACGAACGCTGCGCCGGCGATGGAGATCCCAATTGCGCTAGCAACCTCGGCGCCTCGAGCGATGCGGAACCAAAGCCGTTCCTGACGTTGCCGACGTCGTGCGGGGAACCACCGCGCTGGACGATCGAAGCGAACTCGTGGCAGGAACCCGCCAACGTCGCGAAGGACGAATTCAAGATGCACGACGAGGAAGACGTGCCGGCGGGGTTGACGGGCTGTGAAAAGCTCGTGCACTTCACCCCGGCTTCTCGAGCGCCCCGGACACGAGCTTCTCCGATACGCCGGCGGGGTTGGGCGTCGAAGTGAAAATGCCACCGGATGCCAACCCCGAAGGCCTCGTCACCTCGGGCCTGAAGGACACGACCGTCACGCTCCCCGAAGGCGTAGTGATCAACCCCGGTCAGGCTACGGGCCTGCAGGCCTGCCAACCCTCGCAGGAGGGCCTGGGTGTCGAACCGGACGGCGAAGTCAACGAGGGCCCGCCCTCGTGTCCCGCGGCCTCGAAGGTCGGGACCGTTGAAATCGCGACGCCTCTGCTCGAAGACAAGCTCGTGAGGGAACGTGTACGTCCTGCAGTCCAACCCTCCCCACCTGCAGCTGCTGATCGCCGCCTCTGCCGAGGGTGTCAACCTCAAGCTGCTCGCCAACGTCCATCTCGACGAACAGACCGGTCGCCTCACGACCACCGTCGAAGAAACCCCCGATCTGCCGTTCACGACGTTCAAGCTGAACTTCAGCGGCGGCGCGCAGGCGGCGCTCGCGACCCCGGTCGATTGCGGCGTATATTCCTCCAGCGCGTTGTTTGTGCCGTGGAGCAGCCCGTTCGTCGAAAGCTTCCCCACGAACAGTGCCTTCCAGGTCTCCAGCGGCCCCGGCGGCGGCGCGTGCCCCTCGGCACCGCTGCCGTTCGCGCCGTCGTTGACGCCGGCGCGACGACCGATCAGGCGGGTGGTTTCACGGACTTCTCGCTGCTGTTGCAGTCGCGGCGATGGGCAGCAGCGCATCGAAAAGCTGCCGTTCAAGGCGCCGCAGGGCCTGTCGGGCATGATCTCCGCGGTCCCGCTGTGTCAGGAACCGCAGGCCGCGCAGGGGACCTGCTCCGCTGCGTCGCAGATCGGTCATGCGACCGTCGCCGCGGGCCCGGGGCCCTATCCGTTGACGATCCCGCAGCCCGGGGACCGGAATCGCCGATTTACTTGACGGGTCCGTATAAGGGCGCGCCGTTTGGGTTGTCGATCGTCACGCATGTGATCGCGGGCCCGTTCAACCTCGGCACGATCATCACCCGCGCGAGGATCGAAATCAACCCGTAGACGGCGCAGATCACGGTCATCACCGATCCCTTGCCGCAGGTGATGGATGGGGTTCCCACCGACCTGCGCTTGGTCAACTCGGTGATCGACCGGCCCGGGTTCATGTTCAACCCGACGAGTTGCGACGCCCAGGAATTCGCTGGTACGGCCACGGGGCACGCCCCCTCCCGGTGCGGGTGGTCCTGGGGCGACAGCGTCGATCGGCTAGCCATTTCCAGGTTGGGTCGTGTCAGTCCCTGAAATTTGAACCTAAATTTACGGCTTTCACGAGCGGCAAGACGAGTAAAGCCAACGGTGCTTCTTTGACGTTGAAGGTTGCGCGTGCTAGCGGGCCCGTCGAGCCAGCAGGCGAACTTCAGTGAGGCCAAAATCGAATTGCCGAAGGCGCTGCCGTCGCGGTTGACGACGCTGCAGCGGGCGTGCCTGGCGAAGGTATTCGAAGCGAACCCGGCGGCCTGCCCCTCGGAATCGGACATCGGGCACGTCAAGGTCTCGACGCCGATCCTGCCCGTGCCGTTGGAGGGCCCGGCCTACTTCGTCAGCCACGGCGGCGAAGCGTTCCCCAGCGTGATCTTCGTGCTCCAGGGCTATGGCATCACGATCGAGGTCGTCTCGACTACGTTCATCTCCAAATCAGGGATCACGAGCGCGACGATCAAGACGGTCCCAGATCAGCCGTTTACATCGTTCGAATTGACCTTTCCGGAGAAGTCCTTTTCCGCCTTGGCTGCGAATGCAAATCTCTGTACAGCTAAAAATCTAATAATTCCGACTGAATTTATTGCTCAAAATGGTTTGCAGATTCATCAAAATACGCCTGTCGCGGTTACAGGTTGTAAGCCGGCGATCACGGTTACCGGTCACAAGGTCAAGGGCAACACCGCCACGCTCCAGGTCAGCGTCCCTTCGGCGGGCAAGCTGACAGCGAGCGCTAAGGGCCTCATAGCCGCCAGCGGCGCCTCCAAGGCGACCAAATCCACCAGCTCCACGAAGGGCGCCACCCTGACCGTCAGGTTGACCCTCTCCAAGGCTGAAGCGGCATTCCTCTCAAAGCACAAGGGCCGCAAACTGCAGGCCAAGGTCCACCTGAGCTTCACCCCCAAGAAGGGCGCCAAGCTCAAAGCGACCACGACGGTGCTGGTCGGCTAACCCACACCAAGCCCCACGCCCCGCCGCAGCTCCGCGCTCCTGGCAGCTGCCCTCGGAGAGTTCGGGGCTCGTGCCCACCGGCCAGTTTTGCCCATGTGTCAACTCTGTGACTTCTTGGCCGGGGGGTTGAAGCGGCGTTTGCTCGTGCTAGACCGGGGCATGCGTAAGGCAAAAGCATCAGAACCCGCTTATCTGCAGCTTGGGCTCTTGTGCCAAAACTGTGCCGCCACCATGCCGCCACCCAGACCGCTCCGGTATGCCCGATTTTGGTGAAGCGTCATCGAATGTGTCAACTTTCTGCCGTCCCCGGAAACGGCGCGGACAGCTCGGCGCTTTGTGCCAAGTTTGTGACTTCTTGGCTGAGGGTTGAAGCGAACTTCTGTTCGTGTTAGACCTGCATGAATGCCTACCTCGTTCCTAGCCATCCGGTGCGATGCCGACGGGTTTCGCCACGAGGAATCGCCCGTTGTCGTACACCGTCGACGGCAGCCCGTTAGATATGCTGCGCGTGTGCTCTTCTCGCTCGCGATTGCTCCCAGCGCTTCCCTGGTTGAGCGCCTGGGCTTGCTAGCCGATGGACAAGCGAGCGCGGATCGAGGATGCTCGTGTGCGGGAGATCTGTCCGAACTGCGGCCAGCCATTGGGCGACGACCGCGTCGGGTCCGGCTCACTCGCCGATGGAGTGTTCTGCAGCCTGGACTGCCTAGCCTCGTTCCACGATGAGTACTTCCAGCAACGACGTGACCACGGCACCCCTTCCAGCAACTGAGCCGAGCACCGCAGGAGTCTCCGCCGAGCCGCGGGCGGCTGGGGTGCCCGGCGTGCTCCCTAGCCAGGGCCTTTGGAAAGCGGTCGAAGCGGGCTGGATTTCCTCTGGCGATTTTCGGATCCACCGCGAGAGCGTCCAGCCGGCGAGCCTCGACCTGCGACTTGCCGACCACGCATGGGCGCTGCGCTGCAGCTTCCTGCCGAGCATGGGCACCGCGGTGATGGACCGTGTCAAGGATCTGGCCCTCGATAAGCTCGACCTGCGCGACGGCGCGACGCTCGAGCGCGACCGGCCGTATCTGATCCCGCTCGTGGAGGAGCTCCATCTTCCGCGCCACATTCGGGCGAAGGCCAACCCCAAGAGCTCGACCGGGCGACTCGACGTCTTTACCCGTGTCATCACCGATGGCAACCATCGCTTCGACGAGATCCCCGCAGGCTACCGGGGCAAACTGTACCTGGAGGTGGTTCCACGTTCGTTCGCGGTTCGCGTGCAGCCGCTGCTGAGTTTGAACCAGCTGCGACTGGCCTCGGGTGATCCGCGGGTGGCTGATTCCGAGCTGACCGGTATTCACGAGGAGTTCCCGCTCCTCTACATGGACAAGCACGCTCTGCCCGCCGGGGACTTGGCGATCGCGGACGGCTTGTTCCTGAGCGTCGATCTCAGCGGTCCTCACAATCGGGTCGTCGGCTACCGCGCCAAGAAGAACAGCAACCGGCTCGACATGTCAGAGCTCGCGCACTACAAGCAGCGTGATTACTGGGAACCTGTCTACCCGGAGGCCGGCGGGCGCATCGTCCTGGACCCCGAGATCTTCTATCTCCTGCTGTCCGCGGAGGGTGTGTGCGTGCCGCCCGGATATGCCGCGGAGATGATGGCCTACGATCCCACGGCCGGCGAGCTTCGCACCCACTATGCCGGGTTCTTCGACCCTGGCTTCGGCTATGACGCGGCCGGGCACAAGTTCGGCTCCCGCGCTGCCCTGGAGGTGCGAGCACGCGACGTTCCGTTTATGGTCGAGCACCGCCAGCCTATCTGTAAGCTTGCGTTCGAGACCATGCTCGAGCAGCCCGACAAGCTGTACGGCGCCGACGTGGGCTCCAACTACCAGGGTCAGGAGACGATGCTCTCAAAGCACTTTATCGAGCAGACCGCCGGGAACCCGCAGCTGGAGCTTCGAGGCGATGAGGGGACCCTGGAGGACACGATAACGCCAGCGAAATAGGGCTCGCAAGTAAGAAAGCTTTGGGCAGGGATCGAGCGAGCCGTCCCAAGCGAGGCAACCGGCCATCTTTGCCCTTCTGTCAACTTCGTAACGGACGCCACCTCCCGGATGGTTCTCATCCAGCAGCGGTGCGGATGACTGACAGCTCCACGCTTTGTGTCAACTCTGTGACTTCTTGGCTGAGGGGTTGAAGCCGCGTTTTGCTCGTGCTAGACCGGAAGCGTGCTCGTCGGACCTAACTGTCACACCGCTCCACGCCCCGCGTCAGCTTTGCCCGGTCGCCCCATCTCCCAGCTTCGCCTTTCTCGATTGCCGCGTCCTCGAGCTTCCCACTTGCGCTGCTCGACCCAGACGTCGTAGCCCGAGTTGACACAGGGGTCACACGTCGGGGGCGGGGGATCCATGCGATAGAACCTCCGGAGCCCTCGTTGCGATCGCTGTGCTTGACGACCGTGAGCGCTTGCGCCGGCTCGACCTGACGTTCTTCAATTACTAAATCCCTGAACCTTATTCACAAAGTAAACGTTCACAAAGTGCTTACGTAGCCACCCGAATACCGCGATGATTCTCGCGTTATTTGGAAAGCTTGAGCGCCGCCCACCCTCTGGAGGGCGCTCGAGGTAAGCCCTCTGGTGGGAGATCCCCTCTCACGCCATGGGCACTGCTCCACAAGGGCGTCGCGGCGCTTTGACCCCGCTGCGGCGCCCTTTTTTGCTGATTGACCGAGAACACCAAATGTGAGAAACGACGTGAGCGAGGATTGGCGGAGTGCGCTGGAGCAGCTTGGGATATCGCGCACGTACCGCACGTGGCGGGTGCTCTCGGCGATCGTTGAGTTGGGCGGGAAGGGGCCCGGGCCTAGTAATCGTGAGGTGGCCGAGCGTGCCGGGGTTTGGGATCCAGGTCAGATGTCGCGGTTGCTGAGGCGTCTGGAGGGTCTCGGGCTGATCGAGAACAAGGGTCTCGGCGCGGCGCACGGCAAGCCGAATGCTTGGTGGCTCACCGCGAAGGGCGACGAGGTTCGCTGGGAGCTCGAGGCGGAGGAACTGGCGTGAGGTGGCGTCTCGCTCTCAGCGTGGCCGCGCTTACCTTGGCGGGTCTCGCCTTGGCGTCGAGTGCGAGCGCCGGCGCCTACCACGTGTATTCATGCCGCACGCCCTCCGGTGAAAGCGCGCCGGCGGATGGGTGGAGCGGCTCAGGCGCCGGCGCCTACGACAATTACGAGAAGAACACCTGCGCGTCCGGTGGCTCCCTGACGGCGGCGCTCGGCGATCTCACGACCCATATGGCCGATCTCGACCAGGCGATGTGACGCGACCTACCAGTTCTTGTTGGCGGGTCCGCAGGAAAACAAGATCTTCAGTAGCTGCGTGTTCCAATTCGGCTGTAAGGGAGTGGGCGATCGGGTGGCACCGCTGTCTGGCGCGAACCAAGTTCACGCGGCACCTGACAGCACTTACCATCGGTGATAAGACATCTAATGGCTAGCACTCTTCACAACCCCGTTGGACGTAACGCTGCTGAGGCGGCCCAGATCCAGCGCATCGCCGCTGTGCTGGACGAGGAGCCGTTGGTGTGCTTCCAGCGTACGGTGGACGGCGAGGTCGAGCGCGACCTCATGGCCGTGGCATAGCACCTTGGCTGATAAGAGCGCGGGCGCCCGTGTCCGGCTATGCCGTGCTCTCCGCATCCGGCGCCGCAAAGCGTCGTAGCCCGTCGCGCACCCAATCGGGGATCGGGGTCTTGCCCCAGGTGGCGGTCTCGACGCACACGTGCTGGAGCCGTCCGGCGACGAGCAGCTCCCCGTCGCGCATGACGTTGATCTCCGTCAGCATGCTGGTGGTCCCCAGCCGCGCGACGTGGGCGTGCAGCGCAAGCACATCGTCGAAGCACGCCGGCGCGCGGAAGCGGACGTTTGCCTCCGCCACGACCGCGTCGATCCCGCGCGCAACCATGTCCTGCCACGGTCCGACAGCGGCTCGCCACAGCTCGGTGAACGCGA
Source organism: uncultured Solirubrobacterales bacterium (assembly GCA_963822625.1). Lineage (GTDB taxonomy): Bacteria > Actinomycetota > Thermoleophilia > Solirubrobacterales > Solirubrobacteraceae > Palsa-744. Next base: position 319,699 of record CAWGIH010000005.1, read on the forward strand.
CGTCGAAGTAGACGAGGTAATTGGCGTTGAAGACGATGTTCTGCGGGTCGCACTCGGCGTAGCGCACGCGCAGCTCGTGTACGAAGGTCTCGGGCACGGCGGGGACGTTATCTTCGGCCGACAAGGAGTGCGCTGGCACACCGTCGTGCGGTTCCTCACAGCACTCGAGGCCACCACCCACCGCGTCAGTAGCTTCGGCGGCGATTGCTCGTCCAAAGCGTTCCGTCTCAAGCGGCGCCTAGCGTCCTGTGGCGATGATGTCCAGACCACGAGAAAGGCGGATCCGATGGAGGATTTACTGAGCAGGATCGAGAGGATGGAGGATTTACTGAGCAAGATCGCGAGAGAGACGCTCGAGCGCCTGGAGAAACCCAGTCTCGAGGAGACCGAGGCCGCCCTCCAGCAGCTCGTGGGGGAAGGGCGGGCCGTGCGGATCGAGGGCGAGGGCGAGCCGGTGTATGTCGCGGTGCCTGATCGCTGACGTCAGCGGCTCGCCCGACAAGGTGCCACGGGCTTCGAGCGAGCTGAGGCCCCAGTCGAAGCTTTCCTCGGCCAGCTTACGCCGCTTTGCGATGAGCGATATCGCGCCGGGTTTGCGTCGCAGGGCCACGGTTTTACGGGGATCTGGGTGGGGGGTAGGTCTCGCTCGCGCGTTTCGTCCCAGGGCCTGAGTAGAAGCTTGGTTTCATGTCCACGAAAGCAATCGCGCTCGACCCGCTCCGTGAGGTCGGGCTGAACCAGCTCACGATTCAAACGACCCTCACCGGTGGCCTCGACGCGCAGGCGCTCGGCGTGCTCGCTGCCGATCTCGCCCTCGGTGGCACGCTCGTAGTGCTCACGCCGTGGCTGGCGCCGGTCGTGATCCTTGCGGTTTCCGCGCTCGTCGCAATCACGGCCGTGATCGTCACGCCCCGGACGTACGGCACCACACTGCGCAGTTTGCTCGACGACGCTGAGGCATTGCTCCCGACTCAGGCAGACGGCGCCGAAGCGCTGCGCTGGATGATCGTCAAGGACCTCGCCGACGCACTCGACGCCAACGCCAGGACCCTGCGCTTCAAGAGTTACCTTGTCACCGGCGCGATCACGTTGCTCCTACTGAGCGTGCTGCTGATCCTCGCCCACAACCCCTAAATCGGGAGTACACTGACCCCATGTCTACAGCGAATCCCCCCGCAGACGCACAACACACCACGTCGGCGAGCGCCGAGGTGCCCGAGCTCCCGCCGCGCGAGCAGCTGCTCATGCCTAGCGGCCCGGGATTCCCGGAGTTCGTCTACCGCTTCCTCGACAAACTGTTCCACCTCAACATGGCCCGCAAGAAGCAGTAACCGCAACAACAGCTTTGTCCACTGCGGCCTCATGCTGGGCATCCTGAAGCGCTCATACCGGCACCAAGGACGCCACGCTGACAGGCCAGGCGTTCGATGAGTCCTCGAGGGCCAGCTCGCCGACCCGTCGTTCAAGGCCGGTTTCGAGAAGAAGCTCGCGAAGGTGAAGAGCATCGCTGAGGTGCTGCGGGTCATTGAGTTGGTGAGGGAGAGGGAGAACATCCCGAAGGCCGAGCTCGCCCGGCGCATGGAGCGCAAGCCGGAGGTGATCTCGCGGCTCTTGCGTGGCGAGGGCCAATCCGACTCTTGACACTTTGGTCGACTTGGTCGACGCGATCGGGCTCGAGCTCGACATCCGCATCAAGCGCCAGCCGGCCAAGCGCAACGGCGACTACTCTCCGCTGAAGGTCAAAGCCACCGTCTGAGTCTTATCTCCTCTCCCTCTCCCTTTCCTCTCTCTCCCATCCAACACATCCTGGTTCGCGGGTGGGAAGATGAATTCACTCGGTCCCTCGCGCGTGCCCTCGGTCCTCCGCGCGTGTAGGAGAATCTGCCTCATACGATGCCCGCGATGATCTTCGATCTCGGGTGGATCGAGCGTTCCATCGCAGGTCGTGCCTAGCGTTCTCGGCATGTCCATAAAAGCGATCAAACCCACGCTCGCCGAGAGCCTACGCTCGCTGGCCGTGAGCCAGTTGCAGATGCAGACTGTGCGCTCCGCTGCGCTCGATGGCGGCGCGCTCGGTGTGATGGCCGTCGACGCGGCGATCGCCACGCTGATCGTCGATACCGGAGGCGCCCACCGCCTCTGGATCGGCGCGCTGGCCCTGCTCAGCCTGTCGCTCGCGGTGGCTGTAGGGGCTCTGCGTCTCCCAGGCGCGGAGCAGACCGGCCCCGTCATCGAAGCCATACACGAGGCACGTAAGATCCAAGATGACAACGAGCTGGAAGAATCGCTGCGCGAAGACCTCGCGGAAGACGTCCACACTAACGACCAAGCCTTGGTTCGCAAAGCCCGGCTATTCAACGGGGCGCTGACATTCCTGGTGCTCGCGATCGTCATCGAGCTCGTAGGGAGGCTACAATGACACCGATGGAGCGCTCCACCGCCAGTAAGCAACCCGCCTCCGAGTCCTCACACGCGGACGCCGCCGAAACCGGTGCGACCAAGAAGGTCAAGGCCCACGGTGATCGTAACTTCGAACAGGTGATTCTGCCCAGCCTCGGATCGGGCCCGATATTCCCCTTTTCGTGGCTGATTGGGCTCTTCCGGCGTAAAGACACACCCACTGCGCGCTAGCCCGTCAACGATACTGCTGGCCGCAAGGTGAGCGCTCCGCATTGATACCGCAGTGGTATGTAACGTAGTTGGTCTTGGGCAGACTCGCACGAGCGAACCATCCCAAGCGCGGCGTAGTTTGGGGGGATGGCTCCTTCCAAGAGGATAAGCGCCGTGCGGTGCGCGACGCTCCGCCGCCATTATGGTTTTGGGCCTCTGCCCCACTGCCTCGGCGTATTTTTGGGTGGATGGCGTCTCTACCACGATGCATCACGCGATTTGAGATGTGATCTCAGCTTCCAAGCTCCTACCGGGCGCTCACCGGCAGATTTCGCCGCCGCCTGACGGGCAGGCGAGATCGAAGACACCCCGCAGAACGCGCGCGATGCGATCGAGGCCCTCGCCCTACGGGAGGCGCTGCAAGCCGCCACCGTCCACGCGTAGTCACCGACGGACCAGCGTCGCCGAGCCGATGTGGGTGACAATGCCCGCATGTCCTCACCCGACCGGGGCCACCTCAAGGTCTTCATCGGCATGGCGCCGGGGGTGGGGAAGACCTACCGGATGCTGCAGGAGGGCGCCGCGGAAGCCGACAGCGGGCGCGATGTGGTGGTCGGCTATCTGGAGTCGCACGGACGCGCCGAGACGGTGGCGCAGGCCGACGGCCTCGAGATCCTTCCGCGCCGTCATCTGACCTACCGTGGGACGCCGCTGGAGGAGATGGATTTGCCGGCGGTGCTCGTGCGCAAGCCTGAGTTGTGCCTGATCGATGAGCTCGCGCACACCAACGCGCCGGGTGTCGAGCACGAAAAGCGCTACGAGGACGTGCGCGATGTGATCGAGGCGGGGATCGATGTGTTCTCGACCGTCAACGTCCAGCACCTGGAGAGCCTCAACGACCAGGTGACCCAGCTCACCGGCTCGCGCACGCGCGAGACGATCCCCGACGAGGTGCTGTCGATGGCCGATGAGGTCGTGCTGATCGATCTCACTCCCGAGGCGCTGATCGCGCGGTTGAAAGCGGGCAAGGTCTATCGGCCCGAGCGCGTACAGGCCGCGCTGAACAACTTCTTCAAGATCGAGAACCTCGCCGCGCTGCGCGAGACCGCGCTGCGCCAGGTGGCCGAGGACGTCGAGGTCAAGCGACTGGTGCGCTCGCCGGCGCCCGAGCGGGTCGCCCCTGCCTCACGTCGCGACGAGGAAAGGCTGCGTGGTGAGGAGTCATCTCCGCGGCTGTCCTCGCCGCCTGCTCCTCAGGCGATCGCCGAGCGCCTGCTCGCGCTGGCCACCCTCGCGCCGCACTCCGAGCGGGTGGTACGCCGCGCCTGGCGCTCGGCCCAGCGCTTGGACGCCGAGCTCGACGTGCTGGTCGTGCGCCCGCCCGGTCGTCCGCCGAGCCCCGAGGACCGCAAGCGCCTGGAGGAGCTCAGGCGTCTGACGGCGATGCTCGGGGCGCGCCTGCGGGTGCAGGAGGGGGAGGACGTGGCGGCGGTGGCCATCGGCGTCGCGCGCTCGCTCGGCGCGACCTATGTGCTGCTCGGCACGCCGTCCCCGCCCAAGGGCTTGCGCCGGCTCGGCTCGTCATCCGATCGGTCGCTGCTGATGCGCCTGCTGCGCGGGCTGCCGGGCGTCGACATCCGCATCATCGCCGACCCCACGCTACGCGGAGATCAGGGCGAGGAGGAGACGCTCGATGCGGACGGGCCACCGGCGTAGCCACTCAGCTCGTTGCGAGCGAGCTTCTCGCGCAGCCATACGGTGACGAGCGCCAGCAGACCCGCTCCAGCTGCGATCAGGGCGAGCTTCTTCAGCGGGTAGCTGGCGCCCGAGTGCAGCTTCAGGTTGAAGGCGGTGTGGTCGCCGGCGTTGTAGATGCTCTGCAAGCCGGCGTGGTCGATCCCGAGCACGGTCGGTGCGAGCGCCGCGAACAGTGCCCAGCCGGCGAGCGCCAGTAGGCCCCACCCCAGCGTCGCCGGCGAGAGGCGCAGCCGCGGCGTCGCCCACGTCGCCGCCAGCGCCGCTGCCCCGGCGGCGAGGAAGAACGGCCAGATCCCACCCCAACCGCGCCCCAAGCCGTAGGCGGAGGCGATCGTCGGCTGGAAGAGAGCTTTGGAGAGGTAGCGCACCCAGGTGACGGTCTCGTTCTCGTAGCCGACCAGCGGGTGTGTGACGGTGGCGATCATCATCGTCGTGATCGAGATCGCCGCCAGCGCGATCGTCGGGCCGGGGAAGCGCTTGAGCGTCAGCGCGATCGGGAAGGCCAGGAACGGCAGCATCGTGTCGAGGAAGCGCGGGCCCACCGAGCCGCCGCCGAAGGGCAGGTAGTAGCCGGAGTTGTACGCCAGGAAGCAGAGGCAGATGCCGCCAATCGTGAGCGCCTCAGCGCGCCTGCCGCGCCGATAGAGCATCACCGTGCCGATCGCGCCCATGATCAGCACGGGGGAGATCGTCAACAGGCCACGCGAGTCCAGCAGCAGCGTGCTCAGCACGCGCAGGCTCGGAGCGCCGATCCCGAAGAAGCCTTTCTGCTGGCGGGGCACGTCGGAGTAGGCGAGGTGCGTCCAGGAGCGAAAGGCGTAGTGGTTGTACAAGCAGCAGCGGAATGATGCCCACGAGGCCGCCCGCCACGTACGCGCCACCGCGCCGCAGGATCCCCAGCGGATTGAGCGAGTCCTTGCGCGAGAGCAGGAACAGGCCGAGCACGAGCGCGGCGAAGAACGTCGGGTACTCCGAGGAGCACGCATAGCCCATCGCCAGGCCGGCGAGCGCCAGCAGCATCGGGCTGGGCGGCCCGTCGCGCTCGCGCAGCATCAGCCAGAAGGCGGCGAAGCCGAGGAACGTCGTGAACACGTGGCTGAACAGCATCTGCGAGAACGGCAGCACGATCGTGCCCAGGCCGAGCATCGACCGCGCGTCGCGGCGCCGTAGCCGGGCTGGAAGCGCTCGGCCACGCGCCACACGAGCACGAGCAGCAGCAGCCCGGGCAGCACGTTGCCCCACAGGCCGATCAGGTAGATCATCTCGTCGCCCGGGTGATCGGGCGGCGCCACGTGCGCGTCCGTCCACGATTCCGCGCCCACCAGGTTCAGCGTGTCGTAGAAGGGCAGCACGAACAGCGCCAGGCCGGGCGCGCGGGCGGAGTAGATGTGGCCCTTGTATTCGACCTTGTCGCCGGTGTTCGACGGCGTAGGCGTCGATCGTCGTCTCGTCCTGATTCAGCGCGCGCGTCAGGTCGTAGTGAGAGGTCTGATTCCAGGAGAAGCTCTGGATCATCGTCACGTTGGCGACCCCGACGAGCAGGATCGCCGCCAGCGCCAGGCGTTTCTTGGTGATCATCAGTCGGTTCCGTGGAGCGCCGCCGGCCCGGGGCCGATCTCATAGATCACGACCGAGCCGACCTGCCGCTTGGTGATGCCCAGTCCCGCGATCGGCTTCTTCGCGGCGGCGGTCGGTGTCCGGCGGCTCGGCGATCACCCAGCCCTGCTCGGCCGGCAGGCCCGGCGGGATCACGGTGTGCAGCACGACGGTCTTGATCCCGTAGTAGCGCAGCTTCTCGACGCTCGCCCTGTCGGGGAAGCCGTTCATGCCGCCGCGCAGGTCGTCGACCGCGGGGATGTCGAAGGTGCTGTTGCCGACTGGGATCTTGTAGAAGCCGTCCGTCGAGAAGTACTGCCAGACGCGGTCGAGCGCGCCGTCGGTCGGCAGGTCGAGCACGGGGCCGGGCAGGCCGATCTCCGCCTTCGCCGGCTGGGGTACGACCGGATGGCCGAGGTGCCCCGCGCCTTCGCCGACGAGCCCGATCACGAGCACCACGCCGACGATCCCGGGCAGCGCGCGCACGGAGTGTCTGGTCGCCCCAGGCGCCCGCTATCCCGGCCAGCAGTTGCGCGCCCGCGCCGGCGAGCAGCGCGTAGAGGAGCGTCGCCAGCGTGAAGATCCTGCCCGGCACGCGCACGCCGTTCCAGCCCGGGGCGTAGTCGAACAGCAGGCGGTAGGGATAGCCGGCGCCGGTCAAGCCGAGGCCGAGCGCGAGGATCGAGCAGGTGAGGATCCCGAGCGCCAGGCCGAGGCGTAATCGGCGCGTGTAGATCGAGCCGCCGATCAGGCCGATCAGCGCGAGCACGAGCACGAGGCCACCGGGGAAGAACACGTCCTCGTTCTTCGAATGCACTTTCGCGCGCGCGCCCGAGGTGATGCCGCCCCAGACGCGGTTCTCCGAGGAGGCGGCGAACCAGCGCCGCGGGGCCGGAGGAATAGGTCTCGACTTCCTTGATCGTGCGCTTCGCCGTCGGGTACTCGTTGGCGACCTTCAGGTAGGGCGCGCCTGATAGACGGCGACGGCACCGAGCACGGCGATCCCGATCAGCGTCACCGCCAGCAGCCGGCGTGGGATCAGCGGGCCGCGCGCCGCGCGCCGGGCCGACGCTGAGGTGGTGGCTCCGTTCGCGGACGGCTGCAGAGCTGCGCTTGGCGGGGGCGTATCCGATGGGTAAGCAGGGGTCGCGCCAGAGGACGCGGGGGAGTCGCCGGCGCCGTGCCGCACCGGATTTTCCCAGGCTGAGCCCGGGGTCAGGCGCCCGAACCACCAGTGCACGAGCACGAGCAGCGCGAGTACGAGCGAGCAGGTAGGTGAACTGCAGGCCGAGCGTGAAGCCGAGGCTGACCTGCCAGGCGGAGACGAGCCAGCCGGCGAGCACGAGCTTGCGCGAGTCGCGGCGGTAGCCGCGCAGCAGCAGGAACAGCCCCAGCGCGAGGCCGCCGGAGGAGATCACCTGAAAATGGCCGGCCTCGGTCACGCGGTAGGGCGCGTAGGCGAAGGCGGCGGCGGCCGTCGCGGCGCCGATCCAGCGCAGGCCCAGCTCGCGCGCGAGCAGGTAGGACGCCGACGAAGCAGAGCGACCAGATCCACAGGAACAGCAGGTTGTAGCGGACCAGCGCGGCGACGGTGCCATGGCCGAAGAACGCCGCCGGGCCGTAGCCGAGCAGCGAATCGGAGAAGGCGAGGCTGAGCGGGTGGGGGTAGAAGGCGTTGGAGTCGAACAGGTGCAGCGGGTCGTGCAGCATCGCGTGTCCAACCCAGGCGATCTGCCAGGCGGTGCGCACCGGGTCGCCGAGGTCGGGGGCGATCCGGCTCGGCAGGTGCAGGACCAGTGGCCAGCTCGTGAGGATCGCCAAGCAGGACGCCGGCGAGGATCACCCACAGGAGCTCCGCGCGCGCGATCGAGGGAGAGGCGGCCCAGCGCGAGGGAGAGGCGGCCCAGCGCGCTCGCAGGGCAGGGGCCGATGCCCGGCTGCGTTCGCGCGACGCCGTGCCGGCGCCCGCTGGTGGGGCGATCCGGGTGGCGTGCGCGGAGGGCTGGGGACGCCGGTGCTCATCTGCTCGTGTTCGAAACCGCGCGGATCGGCGCAGCATACGGGAGCAGTGCGCTGTCAGGCGCGGTCGGGACGCGGTCAGGGATATGTCCTTTGCGGCGTATCGCCGGCGGCTTCTTAGGCCATTCCGGGATGTGGATCTGCGTCACACTGGTCGCATGCGGGTCTTGGTGGTCGGGTCTGGGGGTGTGGGGGCGGCGTTTGCCGCGATCGCGCAGCGCCGGCCGGTGTTCACCGAGGTCGTGATGGCGGACGTCGCGCTCGAGCGCGCTCAGGCGGTGACGGAGCGGTTGGGCGAGCCCGATCGCTTCGGCGCCGAGCGCGTCGATGCCTCCAGTCAGGCCGACCTCGTCGAGCTGATCGGCCGGGTCGAGCCCGACGCGGTGCTCAACGCCTGCGACCCGCGCTTCAACGAGCCGATCTTCGACGCCTGCCTGCAGGCGCGGGTCACCTACCTGGACATGGCGATGACGCTCTCACGCCCGCACCCGGAGCGCCCGCACGAGCTGCCGGGAACGATGCTCGGCGACTACCAGCTCGCCCGCCACGAGGCGTGGGAGCAGGCGGGGCTGCTGGCGCTCGTCGGGATCGGCGTCGAGCCCGGCCTGTCGGACATCTTCGCGCGCTATGCCGCCGATGAGCTGTTCTCGAGCATCGACGGAAGTCGGGGTGCGCGACGGCGCCGACCTCGTCGTCGAGGGCTATGACTTCGCGCCGACGTTCTCGATCTGGACGACGATCGAGGAGTGCCTGAACCCGCCGCTGATCTGGGAGCGCGAGCGCGGCTTCTACACGACGCCGCCGTTCTCCGAGCCCGAGGTGTTCGAGTTCCCCGAGGGCATCGGCCCGGTGCGAGTGCGTGAACGTCGAGCACGAGGAGGTCGTGCTGATCCCGCGCTGGGTCGACTGCGAGCGCGTCACGTTCAAGTACGGGCTCGGCCAGGAGTTCATCGACGTGCTCGCGACGCTGCACAAACTGGGGCTCGACTCGACCGAGCCGGTGTCCGTGCGCGGCGTGCAGGTGGCTCCGCGCGACGTGGTCGCCGCCGCGCTGCCGGACCCCGCGACGCTCGGCGAGCGGATGACCGGGCGCACCTGCGCCGGGACCTGGGTGACGGGCACGGGCAAGGACGGCCAGCCGCGCTCGACCTACCTGTACCACGTGGTCGACAACGAGACGACGATGCGCGAGTACGGCAATCAGGCGGTGGTGTGGCAGACGGCGATCAACCCCGTCGTCGCGCTGGAGCTGCTCGACCGAGGGGATTGGAAGGGCGCGGGCGTGCTCGGCCCCGAGGCGTTCCCGCCGCAGCCGTTCCTCGATCTGCTCGGGGAGTACGGCTCGCCGCACGGGCAGATGGAGTTGCCCGGCTAGCTCAGAAGTGTGCCGGGGCGTGCTCCACGGGCTGCTCGAGCAACCCAGGCGGCGCGGTTTCGGTCTTGCGCGAGAAGAACTCGCGGAAGAAGGGCCGCGAGACGAGCATCAGGACTACGCCGAGGACGCAGACCGCCGATGCCCATCCAGATCGGCAGCGTGATGCCAAGGATCGGCGTCGATTCGACGTGTTCGGTTTCGCTGTAGTAGAACAGCGCCTTGAAGAACACCCCGAACAGCATCAGGCCGCCGATCAGCGGCGCGAGGCCGAGCAGCAGGAAGTTGCGTGCGCTCTTGAGCAGCTCGTGCCGGTAGTAGACCGCGCAGGCGATGCCGGTGAAGCCGTAGTAGAAGCAGATCGGGAAGCCGATCGCGGTGATCGAGTCGGTCAGCACGTGTTCGGAGAGCAGCAGCAGCGGGACCGTGATGGCGATCGAGATCGCGCCCAAGCCGAGCGTCGAGACGGTCGGGGTCAGGTAGCGCTTGTGCACGCGACCGAGCACGGTCGTGACCGCTTTCCAGTGAGCCATCGACAGCGTCGTGCGGGCGGTCGGCAGGATCGTCGTCTGGGTCGAGGCCGACGCGGAGGTCAAGCACAGCGATGATCAGCAGCTTGTAGAGGATGCCGCCGAGCACCGGCTTGCCGAGCGCGTTGAGCACGTCGTGATTCGTTGGCTCAAGAAGCCGTCCCGTGGAAGGCCTGGGCGGCGGCCGAGACGATCACGTAGATGAGCACGAGCAGGATCGTCGAGACCACGGCCGCGCGGCCGGGGCCCTCGGCCGGGTCCTCGGACTCCTCGTTGACAGCGACCCCCGAGTCCCAGCCCCAATAGATGAACACCCCGAGCAGCACGCGACGACCAGATCGCTGAAGTTCATCGCGAACGGATTGAACCACGACAGCGAGGGCTTGATCGAACCGGCCGGGATGGCTGCCGTAGACCTTGACGAGGGCGACCACGGCGAAGAGCGCGAGGATCAGGACCTCGGCGCCGAGCAGAAACTGCTGGATACGCGCCGAGAGCTCGATCCCGCGATAGCAGATCCAGGTCATGATGGCGATCCACAGGACCGCGGCGATGATGACCGCGCCTTTGGAATTGGCGGCTGATTCCCAGCTGAAGAGCTTGAACGTGTAGATCGCCGCGATCTGGGCCAGCGAGGCCATCACGATCACATCGGCGAGGAAGATCGCCCAGCCGTTCAGCCAGCCCGTCGCGGGACCGAGCGCGCGCGTGGTCCAGGCGAACGTCGTGCCCGCGTCGGGGTCGGCGCGGTTGAGGTATTTGTAGGCCGCGGCGACCAGCAGCATCGGCACGAACGAGACGAGCAGCACCGCGGGCGCGTGCACGCCGACCCGCCCACGGCGACGATGAACCCCAGCGTCGCCGCCAGCGAGTAGGCGGGCGCGGTCGAGGCGACGCCGATCACGATGTTCGACAGGTAGCCGATCGCGTTTTTCTTCAGCCCCTTGTCCATCACGCCCTCTTGCTTGGGCGCTCCCGGTGCGGCTGCGCTGACGGTGGCCATCCCCTGCTCCTCTCTGGCTGGTTGTGACAGAAGTTACGTCCTCCACCGGCGGCGGGCAAGGGGCGCGATCCCCAAAACGCCATGGTCGATGTTGTACATCTCGTACAATGCCGTTGTATGTCTCGTTTACCGTGCGGCGCATTGAGTGGGACATCTCGGCGGAGTACGCGTTGTCCTGAGTGTCTAGCTGAATGCAACGCGTCCGAGAGGAGAGTGCGCGATGGCGATCACCCCGATCAGCACCGAGTCGCGGCGAGGGTCCCGGCCCCGATCAGGTGAGCATCCCACCCGGACGGCGACCTGCAGAGCTGGCCAAGCGCCACCTGTGGATGCACTTCACGCGGATGGGCGTCTACGCGGACAGCGACGTGCCGGTGATCGTGCGTGGCGACGGCTGCTACGTGTACGACGAGCACGGCAAGCGCTATCTCGACGGCCTCTCGGCGCTGTACTGCGTGAACATCGGCCACGGCCGCGCCGAGCTCGGGCAGGCCGCTGCCAGGCAGGCGGAGGAGCTCGGCTTCTACACGAACTGGAGCTACGCCCACCCGCGCTCGATCGAGCTGGCCGCGCGGATCGCCGCGCTCGCGCCCGGGAACCTGAACCGCGTGTTCTTCACCTCCGGCGGCTCGGAGGCGGTCGAGTCGGCGTGGAAGCTCGCCAAGGCCTACCACGCCGCCACGCGGCGAGCCGACCCGCACCAAGCTGATCTCGCGCCAGCTCGCCTACCACGGGACCTCGATGGGGGCGCTGACGGCGACCGGCGTGCCGGCGCTGCGCACGCCGTTCGAGCCGCTGACCCCGGGCGGGCACCACGTGCCGAACACGAACTCCTATCGCTGGAGCGAGGATCGCGATCCGCTGTGGGCGGCCGACGCGATCGAGGAGGCGATCCTGTTCGAGGGCCCCGAGACGGTCGCGGCGGTGATCCTCGAGCCGGTGCAGAACAGCGGCGGCTGCTTCGTGCCCCAGGACGGCTACTTCCAGCGCGTGCGCGAGATCTGCGATCGCCACGGGGTGCTGCTGATCTCCGACGAGGTGATCTGCGCGTGGGGTCGCCTCGGGTACTGGTTCGGCTGCGAACGGTTCGACTACCAGCCGGACATGATCACGATGGCGAAGGGCCTCACCTCCGCCTACGCGCCGCTGGGCGCGGTGCTCGCGGCCGACCACGTCGCCGAGCCGTTCCTGCACGGCACCGAGACCTTCACCCACGGCTTCACCTTCGGCGGGCATCCGATGGCGTGCGCGGTGGCGCTGGCGAACATCGACGTGATGGAGCGCGAGGATCTGTGCGGGCACGTGCGCGCGAACGAAGGTCGCTTCCGCGAGATGCTCGAGGGGCTGCGCGACCTGCCGATCGTCGGCGACGTGCGCGGCGCCGGCTACTTCCAGGCGATCGAGCTGGTCAAGGACAAGCGAGACCAAGGAGACGTTCAACCACGAGGAGTCCGAGCAGCTGCTGCGCGGCTTCCTCTCCGGCGAGCTGTACCGGCGCGGGCTGATCTGCCGCACCGACGACCGCGGCGATCCGGTCGTGCAGCTCTCGCCGCCGCTGATCGCGGGCGAGGAGCAGTTCGCGGAGATCGAGTCGATCCTGCGCCCGGTGCTGACCGAGGCGTGGGAGCGGATGGGAGCTGAGCTGATGGTGCCCGGCGAACACCGGCGGATGCGGAGTTGATCGGGGCGATGGAGCTCACCGTCGAGAGCCTGGTCGGCGGAGCTCGGGCTGACGCTCGTCTCTGGGCTGCAGTCCGCCCAGGCGCACGTGCGCTGGGTGCACAGCACCGAGCTGACCGATCCGACGCCGTGGCTGAAAGGGGGCGAGCTGCTGCTGACCATGGGCATCCAGCTGGACGGGCCCGAAGGCCCAGCGCGAGCTGATCGAGCGAGCTCGCCGACCACGAGATCGCCGGGCTGGGCTTCGGCACGGGCTTCACCCACAAGCGACTGCCGGCCGCGCTGGTGACCGCGGCTCGCAAGCGCTCGTTCCCGCTGTTCGAGGTTCCCTACGAGCTGCCGTTCATCGCGATCACCGAGCGGGCGTTCGCGCAGCTCGTGAACGAGCGCTACGAAATGCTCCAGCGCAACATGGTCGGCGACGTGCTGGCCGAGGCGCTCACCGGGCACCTCTATCCCGAGGAGCTGCAGGCGCGGCTGCGCCCGTTCGGGATCGGCGAGCAGGTCGCCGTGCTGGCCTTCGCGCCGCCCGACCCGACCGCGGCCGCGGCGCTGCTGGAACGGATCCTCGAGCGCGAGGGCGTGCACAACCTCGTCGCGATCCGCGCCGGAGCTGCTGTGCGCGGTGATCGACGCCGATGGGCTGCGCGACGGGAAGGTAGATCGACCCCGATCCGATCGAGCTTGCCCGCAAGATTCGCGGCGAGCTGGGCGAGCGTTCGGCGAGGTCGCGGCGGCCGCGAGCCGCGCCGCGCCGACGCACTCGCTGCGGCTGAGCTTCCACGAGGCGCGCTGCGCGCTGGAGGCCGTGCGGCTGCAGAACGGGGACGCTCCCGAGGTCGCCTCCTACAGGATCTCGGCGCCTTCCAGCTGCTGCTCTCGCTGCAGGACGACGACGCGCTGATCTCCTACTGCCGCGGCGTGCTCGGCCCGGTCGAGCAGGGCGAGGGCGAGTACGGCGACGAGCTGCTGCGCTCGCTCGACGTGTTCATCGAGCACAACGGCCACTGGGAGAAGGCGGCGAGCGCGCTCTACTGTCATCGCCACACGCTGCGCTATCGCATCCGCCGCGTCGAGCAGCTGACCGGGCGCGACTTCTCCCAGGCGCGCGACCGGATCGAGTTCTGGCTGGCGCTACGAGGAAGGGAGTTGGCACGATGAGGATCGGCGTCCCGACCGAGATGAAGACCGACGAGTACCGCGTGGCGATCACCCCCGCGGGGGTGCGCGAGCTGAGCGCGCGCGGGCACGAGGTGCTGGTGCAGGCCGGTGCGGGGTTGGGCAGCGCGTTCGAGGACGCGCACTTCACGGCGCAGGGCGCGCAGATCGTGCCCGACGCCGAGGCCGTGTTCGCCCAGGCCGAGCTCGTGCTGAAGGTCAAGGAGCCCCAGGCCGTCGAGGTCGGGCTGCTGCGCGAGGGCCAGACGCTGTTCACCTACCTGCATCTCGCGGCCGAGCCGGAGCTCGCGCAGCGGCCTGCAGGAGTCCGGGGCGACGTGCATCGCCTACGAGACGGTCGAAGACGCAGAGGGGCGCCTGCCGCTGCTGGCGCCGATGAGCGAGGTGGCGGGCAAGATCGCCACGCAGGCCGGCGCGTTCATGCTCGAGAAGCCGCTCGGCGGCCGGGGCATCCTGCTGGGCGGGGTGCCCGGCGTTGCGGCCGCGACGGTGCTCGTGATCGGCGGCGGCGTGGTGGGAATGAACGCGGCGTTCATCGCGATCGGAATGCAGGCCGACGTGTTCGTGTTCGACCGCTCGATCGACCGCCTGCGCGAGCTCGAAGTCGCTTTCGGCGGACGCGCCTCGACCGTGTACTCCTCGACGCTGGCGATCGAGGAGATGCTGCCGCGCGCCGACCTCGTGATCGGCGCGGTGCTCGTCCACGGCGGTCGCGCGCCGCGGGTGGTCACGCGCGAGCAGCTCGGGCTGATGAAGCGCCACGCGGTGCTCGTCGACGTCTCGATCGACCAGGGCGGCTGCTTCGAGACCTCGCGTCCGACGACCCATTCCGATCCGACGTACGAGGTCGACGGAATCACGCACTACTGCGTCACGAACATGCCCGGGGCGGTGCCGATCACCTCGACCTACGCGCTGACGAACGCGACGCTGCCGTACGTGCTCGACGCTGGCCGAGCACGGGGTGGATGGCGCCCTGGCGCGCGACCCCGGCCTGCGCAGGGGCCTGAACGTGCGCGCGGGCGAGATCACCTATGCGGCCGTCGCGGAAGCGCTCGGCGTCTGACGAGCTGAACTGAACGGAACGGGAGGACTGACATGGCCACGACGACAGGCACACTGCAGAACTTCATCGACGGCGAGCGCGTCGCCTCCGGCGGCGAGACCGAAGCGGTGCTCAACCCCGCGACCGGCGAGGAGCTGGCGCGGGCGCCGATCTCGAGCGCCGAGGACGTCGATCGCGCGGTGCGGGCCGCGCGCCGGGCATTCGACGGCTGGTCGCAGACGACGCCCGCCCAGCGCTCGCGGGCGCTGCTGGCGCTCGCCGACCTGGTGGAGGAGCACGGCGAGGAGCTCGCCCGCCTGGAGGCGCTGAACGCGGGCAAGCCGATCGCAGCCGTGACCAACGACGAGATCCCCGTGATGGCCGACAACCTGCGCTTCTTCGCCGGCGCCGCGCGCTGCCTGGAGGGACGGGCGGCGGGCGAGTACATGGAGGGCTACACCTCCTTCACGCGCCGCGAGGCGGTCGGCGTGATCGGGCAGGTGACCCCGTGGAACTACCCGCTGATGATGGCGATCTGGAAATTCGCACCGGCGCTCGCGGCCGGCAACACGGTCGTGCTCAAGCCCGCCGAGACGACGCCGATCACGACCGTGCGCCTCGCCGAGCTGGCCGCGGATGATCCTGCCGCAAGGGCGTCCTGAACGTGGTGATGGGCCCCGGCCGGCCGACGGGCGAGGCGCTGATCAGCCACCCCGAGCGTCGACATGCTCGCGCTGACGGGCTCGGTGGACACCGGCAAGCACTTCGCGCGCACCGCCGCGGACACGCTCAAGCGCGTGCACCTCGAGCTCGGCGGCAAGGCGCCGGTGATCGTGTTCGACGACGTCAGCCTCGAGAGCGCGCTGGAGACGATCGCCGGCACCGGCTACTACAACGCCGGTCAGGACTGCACCGCGGCCACGCGCGTGCTCGCGCGGGGCGAAGGTCTACGACGACGTCGTCGCGGGCCTGGCCGGGCAGGCGCAGGGTCTGGTGATCGGCGACACGCTCGCGCCCGAGACGACGCTCGGCCCGGTCAACTCGGCGCAAACAGCGCGAGCGCGTGGAGGGCTTTCTGGAGCGCAGGCCCGATCACGCGGAGATCGTCACCGGCGGCAAGGCAGCCCGACCGCGCCCGGCTTCTTCCTGGAGCCGACGGTCGTGGCGGGACTGCGAGCAGGACGACGAGCTGATCCAGCGCGAGATCTTCGGCCCGGTGATCACCGTGCAGCGGTTCTCCGACGAGGAGCAGGCGATCGAGTGGGCCAACGCCACCCGCTACGGGCTGGCCTCCTCGGTGTGGACGCGCGACGTGGGCCGCGCGC
The DNA here is from genome assembly GCA_963822625.1 of uncultured Solirubrobacterales bacterium. Taxonomy (GTDB): domain Bacteria; phylum Actinomycetota; class Thermoleophilia; order Solirubrobacterales; family Solirubrobacteraceae; genus Palsa-744. The sequence goes on from CAWGIH010000005.1 coordinate 335,816, forward strand.
TGCGCGTCGTCAAAGGCGCTGCGCTTCGGCTGCGTATGGATCAACGACCACATTCCGCTCGTCTCGGAGATGCCCCACGGCGGCTTCAAGGAGTCGGGCTACGGCAAGGATCTGACCGTGTATTCGCTGGAGGACTACACCGTCGTCAAGCACGTGATGGCGAGCTTGCATAGAAAGTGGCCGTCGCCGACGGGCTAGCGGGGGAATGTAGTTCAGGAGCGGAACTGTAGCATCTCGGCGGTTCCGCAGCCCGCATGGAGGTTGCCGCGACTCCCTGCTACGGTCCCCCTACCGGGCGGCGACGTCGCCCGCGAGGTTCTTTGTCTTTGTTGGCGCTTTTTCGTTGCGCGGATGGGGTCAGTCGAATCTCCATCCGTAACAGCGGCCAGAGGGCCGTGAGAAGGAGCAACACCAACATGGAGCATCAAACGTTCGCCGACCTCGGCGTGTCCGAGGTCGTCGCCAGTGAGCTTGCCAAGCGCGAGATCACGCAGCCGTTCGCAGTTCAGAAGATGGTTCTCCCCGACGTGCTCGCCGGGCACGACGTGCTCGCGCAGTCCCCGACCGGGTCGGGCAAGACGCTCGCGTTCGGGATCCCGATGATCGAACGCCTGCACGGCACCAACGTGCGCCCCTCGGCGCTCGTGCTGGCGCCGACGCGCGAGCTGGCGATCGCAGATCGTCGACGACCTGCGCGATATCGCCCACGCCCGCGCGCTCTCGATCGCGGCCGTCTACGGCGGCGCCGGCATCGTCAAGCAGGCGCGCCTCGCCGCGCGCGCCCACATCCTCGTCGCCACGCCGGGCCGGCTGCTCGACCTGATCGACCGCCGCGACGTATCGCTCGACCGCGTCAAGCTGCTCGTGCTCGACGAGGCCGACCGGATGCTCGACATGGGCTTCAAGCCCGTCGTCGACCGGATCGTGAAGATGTGCGCGCGCGAGCGCCAGACGCTGCTGTTCAGCGCCACGCTCCAGGGCGAGGTGGGCAAGGTCGCCAAGGCCTACACCACCAATCCGCGCCGCCACGAGCACGCCCACTCGGAGGAGCGCAAGGGAGATGTCGAGCATCGCTTCGTATCGGTCTCCCACGAGGGCAAGGTCGCGCGGCTCGTCTCCGAGCTGAAGGACTCAGAGCGCGGGCTGACGCTCGTGTTCGTGCGCACCAAGCGCGGCGCCGACCGGCTGGTCAAACGGCTGGCCGCGAGCAACGTGCAGGCGGTGGCGATGCACGGCGACAAGTCCCAGTCCCAGCGCGAGAAGGCGCTCGCCCGCTTCGAGTCCGGCGCCGTCGACACGCTCGTCGCGACCGACGTGGCCGCGCGCGGCATCGACGTGGCGGGCATCACGCACGTGATCAACTTCGACATGCCGGGCTCGCGCGAGGACTACGTCCACCGCATCGGCCGCACCGCCCGCGCGGGCGCCAGCGGCACCGGCGTCACGTTCGTCGTCCACGACCAGGCGCGCGAAATGGTCTGCGATGGTCCGCGACCTCGGATTGAATCGCGAGCTCGAGGCGCGGCGGCCTGCCGAGCGACGCCACCGGGCAGCGCTCCGGCGGCTCCCAGCAGCGCACGCGCTCCTCGCGCAACCGTGGCCGCGGCCGTCCGGATCCGCACGCAACGGCTCCGGCTCGCCGCGGACCGGCTCCGCCCGCAGCGGCTCCGGCTCCCCGAGCTAGAAGCGGCCGCCGAGGCGCGGCGTGCGCGCCGGCGTTAGGCGCGCCGGGGTGGGCGGGTTCCCAGTATCTGAAAGATCGAGGTAAAGCCGGTCCTGAAACCGTTGCGCGCGGCGCGTAGGTAGAGCCGCCACACGCGCACGCGTTCGGGGCCGGCCAGCTCCTCGGCCCGCGCGCGGTTGGCGTCCAGACGCTCGATCCAGTGGCTGAGCGTCTCGGCGTAGTCCTCGCGCAGGCCCTCGACGTGCAGCGGCTCGATCCCCGCGCGCTCGAGCGCGAGCGTCACGCGCGAGACGTGCAGCGGCGCCGCGTCCGGGAACACGTAGCGCTCGGAGAACGGCCCCGCCTCGGCCTCGCCGTGGCGCAGACGGGCGATGCCGTGGTTGAGCAGCCTGCCGCCTGGCTGCAGCAGGCCGGCGAGCTGCGCGCGCGTAGAGGTCGATCTGGTTGGCGCCGACGTGCTCGACCATGCCGATCGAGGCGATCGCGTCGTAGCGCTCGCCCGCCGCGCCCAGATCGCGGTAGTCCGCGACGCGGATCTCCACGCGGTCCTCGCAGGCCCGCCTCGGCCACGCGCCGCCGCGCCAGCTCGGCCTGGGCGGGGGAGAGGGTGATGCCGACCGCCTGCACCCCGTGGTTGGCGGCCGCGTGGATCACGAAGCTGCCCCAGCCGCAGCCGACGTCGAGCACGCGCTCGCCCTCCCGCAGCGCGAGCTTTCTGCAGATCAGCTCGCGCTTGGCCGCCTGCGCCTGCTCGAGCGTCGGGCGGACGCCGCTCCGCTCGGCGGATGGGTTCCCCACGAGCCCTCGAGCGAGTCGAGCTCGCGCGAGAACAGCGCGCAGCTGTAGGTCATCGACTCGTCGAGGAACAGCGCGAAGAACTCGTTGGAGACGTCGTAGTGGTGGCGCACAGCGCGCGCGTCGCGCTCGCGGCTGTGGCGCCGGCCGCGCGGGCGCAGCTCGCTAGCGGGGATCGGCGGCGGCGGCATCAGCCCGCAGGCGCGCACGGCGGCCAGCGTCAGCCGCAGCCGTGTCGGCGTGTCGATCGCCGGCGCCTTGAACGTGTCGAGCAGCCCGATCACGCGGTCGAGATCGTCCGCCTCCAGCTCGCCGGCGGCGTAGGCGCGTCCCAGCCCGAGCTGCCCGGGAGCGCGCAGCAGGTGGGCGACCGCGGCGGGGAGCGCACCGTGAAGACCGGCCCGCCGGGAGTCGGTCGGCGCGAGCTCCGAGCCGTCCCAGAAGCGCAGCGCGAACGGGCGCTCGGGGAGCGCCAGCGCCAGCTCGCGGCGCAGCGGCTCAGGCTGGGCGAGCGGCATCGCTGCTTGCGCGGAAGGTCGTGGGCGATCTGGATGTCGGGCTGCCAGACTCATGGCGTGTCGCCAAGCTTAGAAGGAGATCCCGCCGGCGATGGGCCGCCGGCTCAGCCGAGCCGGCGATGTCGTGCGCCTGCGCGCGGAGAACCCCGGTCCGCTGACGCTGTCGGGCACCAACACCTGGATCGTCGGCCGCGACCCCGCCTACGTGGTCGATCCCGGTCCGGCGCTGGCAGGCGCACATCGAGCGCCTCGTGGCGGCGCTCGACGCGCGCGGCGGGCTCGGCGGCATCGCGCTCACCCACGACCACGGCGACCACTCCGAGGGGGTCGCCGCGATTGCGCGAGCGCATCCCGCGCCCGCTGGCCGCGGGACGCGGGCGAGGTCGATGTGAAGCTCGCCGAAGGGACTCGCTTCGGGCCTTTCGAGGCGCTCGCCACACCCGGCCACGCGCCCGATCACTTCGCGCTGATCTCCGGCCGGGCGTGCTTCACCGGCGACGCGGTGCTCGGCGAGGGCAGCGTGTTCATCGCGCCCGATCCCGGCGCGCTCGCCGGCTATCTCGATGGCCTGGAGAAGACTGCGCGAGCGCGACCTGGATGTGCTGTGCCCGGGTCACGGACCCCCGATCTGGGAGCCTCGCGCGAAGCTCGAGCGAATACATCGAGCATCGTCTGCAGCGCGAGCGCCTGTTGCTTGGGGCGCTCGCCGCGGGTCGCCGCTCGACATCCGAGCTGCTCGACGCCGCCTGGTCGGATGTTCCCAGCCGAGCTGCGCCCCGTCGCCGCCGTCTCGCTCGCGCGCCCACCTCGACAAGCTCGAGGACGAGGGTCGGCTGCCCGCCGGTGTGGAGCGCCCGTCCTGGTGAGCGCTCGGATGAAGCGTGGTGATGCTCAGATAAAGCCCGGGTAGTCCGTCATGCCGCCGTCGACGAACAGCGTCGTCCCGGTCACGTAACTGGCTTGCTCTGAGGCCAGCCAAGCCACCGCGCGCGCGATGTCCTGAACGTGTCCCCAGCGTCCCATCGGGATCTCGGCAAGCACTGCGGCGCTTGCTTTGGGGTCCGCCAGGACATCCTTGTTGATCGGTGTGTCCACGGCCCCGGGGGCCACGTTCACGACCCTGATGCCGAGGGGAGCGAGCTCCTTGGAGATCGTCTGCATGAACATCCTCATCCCGCCCTTGGATGCGCAGTAGTGGGAGAACTGCTCCCAGGGGATCTGCTCATGCACGCTTGACATGTTCACGATCGTGCCCTTGCAGGAGTTATCGCGCATGGTGCGCGCTGCCTCGCGCGCGCACAGGAACGCGCCGGTGAGGTTGACGTCGATCACCTGCTGCCACTTCTCCAGTGGCATGTCCAAGAGCAGGAAAGGATGCTCGAGGCCGGCGTTGTTGACTAGCAGGTCGATGCCCCCCAACGCGCTCGAGGTCTCCGCAAAGGCGCGCTGAACGTCGGCCTCGCTGGAGACATCCATGGCCACGGCGATCGCCTGCGCGCCGGCTTGCTTGATCTCGCCCGCCATCCGTTGAGCCTCATCTGGAAGGCCGACATAGTTGATCGCGACCGCCGCGCCGTGGGCAGCGAGCTCGTAGCACACGCCCTGGCCGATCCCCGAGTCTCCACCGGTGACGAGCGCACGGCGACCCTCCAGTAGGCGGGCGTCCGGTGCATGGAGCTCGAAGGAGGGCTCGCTCATGTGAGTTGACGATACCGGCCCGACCGCCGACCTGACCCACGCTGAGCTGACGATACCGGCCCGACCGCCGACCTGACCCGCGCTCACGCTACCGTTCGCGAAGCATGCCTCCGCGCTCGGCGATCTCGAACAGCCCCGCGACCAACGGGACCCGCTCGTCCAAGAAGGCCAAGGCCACGCCGTCGGCGCCGCGCGGGCAATCCGGGTTCTCCCCCGACTCGCCGTTCCCGCCGATCGCCGACTACGGCTTCCTCTCGGACTGCCACACCGGCGCGCTGGTCGCCTCCGACGGGTCGATCGAGTGGATGTGCCTGCCGCACTTCGACTCGCCGAGCGTTTTCGCCGCACTGCTCGATCGCGGCGCTGGCAGCTGGCGGGTCGGCCCCTACGGCGTCTATGTGCCGGCGGGCCGGCGCTACATCCCCGGCACGAACCTGATCGAGACGACCTGGATGACCCCGCAGGGCTGGCTGCGAGTGGCCGAGGCGCTGACGATCGGGCAATGGCACGACAACAAGGAGGGCTCCAGCCACACGCGCGCGCCGACCGACTTCGACGCCGACCACCTGCTGGTCCGGGTGATCGAATGCATCCAGGGCGAGGTGCAGGTGGAGATCGTCTGCGAGCCGATGCTCGAGTACGGCTCGACCCCGGCGAAGTGGAGCGTGGTTGACACCGGCTCCGAGGGCGGCTGCGCGGTGGATTGCAAGTCCGATGTTGCCGAGGAGCTGGACGCTTCCGACGGTCACACCGAGTTTCGCCTGTTCAGCGACATCCGCATGGGGATCGAGGGCAACCGCATGCACGCGCGTCACACGATGAGCGAAGGCGAGCGGCGCTTCTGCGCGATCTCCTGGACGGAGGGGCGCGGCGGGCCGCGCACGGCCGAGCAGGCGGAGGAGTACATGGAGCGCACGAGCCACTTCTGGCGCAGCTGGCTGGCCGAAGGCACCTATCCCGACCACCCCTGGCGCTATCACCTCGAGCGCTCGGCGCTGGCGCTGAAGGGCCTCACGTTCATGCCCACCGGCGCGCTCGTGGCGGCGCCGACCACCTCGCTGCCGGAGACGCCGCACGGGGAGCGCAACTGGGACTACCGCTACTGCTGGATGCGCGACGCCTCGTTCACGCTGTGGGGGCTGCACGCGCTCGGGCTCGACTGGGAGGCTGATGACTTCATCCAGTACGTGGCGGATCTGGAGCGCAACGAGGATGGCTCGCTGCAGATCATGTACGGGATCAAGGGCCAGCGGGACCTGGAGGAGTCGACGCTCGAGCACCTCAAGGGCTACGAAGGCGCGCGCCCGGTGCGGGTCGGCAACGGGGCGTATAACCAGCGCCAGAACGACGTTTTCGGGGCGGTGCTCGACTCGGTCTACCTGCACTCCAAGAAGCGCGACCACATCCCCGAGCGCCTGTGGCCGGTGCTGACCGACCAGGTGCAGTGTGCGGAAAAGGCCTGGAAGGAGCCTGATCAGGGCATCTGGGAGGCGCGTGGCGAGCCCCGTCACTACGTCTCCTCGAAGTTGATGTGCTGGGTGGCGATGGATCGCGGGGCGCGTCTGGCCGAACGCCGGGGCGAGGAGGAACAGGCCGAGGCATGGCAGGGGGTGGCCGACGAGATCCGCGAGGACATCCTCGAGCGCGGCGTCGACAAGCGCGGGGTGTTCCGCCAGCACTACGACACCGACGCGCTCGACGCCTCCACGCTGTTGATCCCGCTACTTCGCTTCCTGCCTCCCGACGACGAGCGGGTGTACGCCACCGTGAACGCGATTCGTGAGGAGCTGACCGAGCATGGCCTCGTACTGCGCTACCGCACCGATGAGACCGACGACGGCTTGAGTGGCGAGGAGGGGACGTTCCTGATCTGCTCGTTCTGGCTGGTCTCGGCGCTCTCGGAGATCGGCGAGCGGCGCGAGGCCGAACACCTCTGCGAGCGGCTGCTTTCGTACTCCTCGCCACTCGGCCTGTACGCCGAGGAGCTCGAGGCCTCATCCGGGCGTCACCTCGGCAACTACCCGCAGGCGTTCACGCACCTGGCGCTGATCAACGCGGTCACCCACGTGATCGAGGCTCAGGCGGCCGGCTGAGCAGCGTGAGGCTCGTCAGCGGACGAAGCGGTCGAGTCGCTCGGCTGCGATCGTCATGCGCAGCGTCTGCAGCGCGTCGTGCTTGGGGCGCCAGCGCAGCTCGCGCCGGGCCTTGGAGACGTCCATGATCACCGGCTCGCGGAAAGCGGCGACCCATTGCGCCTGTGCGGGCAGGAAGCCCAGGCGCCCGATCATCTCGGCGACCACGTCAATTGCGAGCTCGGGCACCGGGATCGAGTACCAGCCGAGCTCGCGCGCGAGGTCTTTTACCGTCAGCTCGCCGGAGGAGGCGAGGTTGTAGATACCCGGAGTGCCGCGGCCGAGCACCGCCGCGCGCATTGCGCTTGCGACGTCGTCGTGATGGACAGCTGAAAGGGCACGCCCGGGTCGGGCAGCACCGGCTTGAGGATCGGCACGCCGTCGAGCAGGCGCATGACCGGCCCGGGCAGCCGATCGGAGATCTGGGTGTAGGGCAGGCTGTCGATCAAAAGCGGCGCGTCCGGGCCGCCGACGATGCACGGTCGCAGCACATATGCGGCGGTCGACGCGCCGTCCAGCACCTCATGCAACATCGCCTCGACCTCGGCCTTCTGGGCGGAGTAGTAGTGGCTCGCGGTGCCGCGCGCGGGGATCTCCTCGGTGAGTGGCTGCGGGTTCTCCCCGTGGAATCCATAAGCGGCGACCGAGGAGGCATAGACCAATCGCTTCACCCCCGCCGCGACGGCTGCCTGGAAGACGTTGCGTGAGCCCTCCAGGTTCACCGCGCGGGTCTCCTTCGGGCCACCCATGATCAGAAAGGCGAGGTGCACGACCACGTCCGCGTTTGCCACCAGCTCGGCCACCGCGGTGGGATCGAGGACATCGCCCTGCCGATAGGAAACCTTCTTCCAGCCGTGGACTGTGGGGTCGAACGGCCGCCGCGCCATCCCGAGGACATGTCCCACCTCGGTGGAGCGCTCGAGCGCTGCAAGGACCGCCCGCCCGATCTCGCCCGTCGGCCCGGTCACGGCGACCGTCAGGCGAGAGCGTCTCGATGCACGGGCCGCGGTGGGCATCCTCTCGTTCTAGCGCATTGCGGCCTCCTGCCGCACCCAAAGCATCGCGATCTCCTAGCGCATCGTGGTGTCCGGCTGCGGGTCCTCGTATCCGGGCTCGCCAGGCAGGAGCACGCGGGCGACCTCGCCCTCGACCACGACGCGAGGCTGGATCGGCTGGACCTCGCGGCCACGGGCATACACCAGCAACTCCTCGGCCGAGGGAAAGGCCTGGAGCTGCTCGAGGTGCTTGATCGTGGGAAACACGAGCAAGATCTGCTCGCGGCGGTGGGCCTCGAGTGCCGCCACCGGCGTGAACCAGCCCAGATCGACGCACTCCTCGCCATCGACCTGCGGCTCCTGAGCGTCGGGTAGCGGAGCGAGGAAGAAGTGGGTGTCGAAACGCGTGCGCACCTCGGCCGGTGTGATCCAGCGCGAGAACTTCACGAGGGCGCCGGGGTCCTCGAGCGCGATCGCGGCCTCCTCGCGCAGCTCGCGGATCGCCGCCGCCCGGTGAGCCTCATCGCCCTCGCCCTCGCCCGTATCGACGGCGCCCCCCGGGAACACCCAGACACCGCCCATGAATCGTGCGCGAGGCGTGCGCTTGACCAGCAGCACTTCGAGCGCCTGCGCGCCGCCGCGCAGCAGGATCACAGTCGCCGCCTGGCGTGGCGGCGTTGCCTTGCCAAGGTTGAGCCTCTGGCCTGGACCGGAGTGACGATCGAGGTCGAGCTCCTGGCCGGGCTCTCCGTCGCCGCCGGGGGTCGAATCGCTCACGCCAAGCACCCTACTGCCGGGTAGTCTTAGGTGCATGAGCCTAACCCAAACCCTGCAACGCTGGATCTGCGAGTCCTGCGGCTACATCTATGACCCCGAGGAGGGCGACCCGGACGGGGGCATTCCCACGGGAACGGCCTTCGAGGACATTCCCGACACCTGGTTCTGCCCGGTGTGCGGCGCCCGCAAGCGCGACTTCGTCCTCTACGAGGATTGATCTGACCGACTGGGACGCACTGCTCGCGTTCGACGGCGAGCACGTCTGGCATCCCTACGGCGCGCTGCCTGCCTCGCTACCCGCGTTGCCCGTGGTTTCCGCGCGGGGAGTCCGTCTGAAGCTGGTCGACGGGCGTCAGCTGATCGACGGCATGTCCTCGTGGTGGTGTGCGATCCATGGGTACTGCCACCCCGTCCTGGACGGAGCGGTAAGCGAGCAGCTCGGGCGGATTGCGCACGTGATGTTCGGCGGGCTCACGCACGAGCCGGCCGTGCGCTTGGCTGAACGTCTGGTGGAGCTCACGCCCGATGGCTTGAAGCAGGTGTTCTTCGCCGATTCGGGATCGGTCTCGGTCGAGGTCGCGATCAAGCTGTGCCTGCAGTTTCAGCTGGCGATGGGGCATCCCGAGCGCCGGCGACTGCTGAGCGTCCGGGGCGGCTACCACGGCGACACGTTCGGCGCGATGGCGGTCTGCGATCCAGTCTCAGGGATGCACAGCATGTTCACCGGCATGCTCCCTGAGCACGTGTTCGCCGGGCGTCCACCCAGCGGCTTTGACGCGGGTCTCGACGATGCCTGGGCGGATCACGTCAGCGAGCTGTTCGCGCGGCACGCGCACGAGCTGGCCGCTGTGATCGTGGAGCCCGTGGTGCAAGGGGCTGGGGGGATGCGCTTCTATGCGCCGGAGTGCGTCGCGCTGCTGAGGAAGCTGTGCGACGAGCACGAGGTGCTGCTGGTGCTCGACGAGATCGCCACGGGCTTCGGGCGCACCGGTGCGTTGTTCGCCTGCGAGCACGCCGGTGTGACACCAGATGTGATGTGTGTGGGCAAGGCGCTCACCGGTGGGTATATGACCCTTGCCGCGACCCTCTGCACGAGGGCCGTGTCCGATGCGGTCTGCGCCGGCGAGGGCGGCGGACTGATGCATGGGCCGACCTTCATGGCCAACCCGCTTGCGTGCTCCGTGGCCCTCGCGTCGCTCGAGCTGCTCACCGGCAGTGACGTCCCCGGCGATCTCGGTGAGGACGGCTGGCGCCGGCGGGTCGGCGTGATCGAGCGCGAACTACGTGTCGGACTCGAGCCTGCGCGCGAGTTGGGAGGGGTCGCGGATGTGCGCGTGCTGGGAGCGATCGGTGTGGTGCAGATGCACGAGGAAGTGGACGTTGCGGCGGCTACCGCGGCGGCGGTCGACCGTGGTGTGTGGCTGCGACCGTTTCGCGATCTGATTTACACGATGCCCGCCTACGTCATGGACACAGAGGATCTGGCGAGTGTGACGGCGGCGGTGGTTGATGCCGCACGCGTGGCCTCAGGAGGATGAAGTCCCCTCGAGCCAGCGTCGCCAAGGGAGCTCCGCGCCGGCTCTGCTGAGGTCGGCCTGGCTCTGGACATGACCCAGCCCCGAGACCTCGACTTCACCCAGGCGGGCGATCGTCTCACGGTTGGAGTGCTCGAGCACTGACGGTTGCTCGGGCCACGGCGTAAGCACGACGGCCAGCACCTCGAGTTTTGCCCCGCGGGCTGCTTGGAGCGTGAGCAGGGTGTGATTGATCGTGCCCAAGCCCGGACGGGCGGCGATCAGCAGGGGTAGCCCGAGCGCGACAGCGAAGTCGCGCACCGTGTAGTCCTCGGCGAGCGGCGCCAGCAGGCCGCCGACTCCCTCGACGATCAGCGCCGCCTCGTCATCGCCTGCCTCTCGTGCGTGCGTTACCAAGTCGGCCGGGTCGATGCGCTCACCCGCCAGCTGCGCTGCCAGATGGGGTGAGACGGCGGGGCCGTAACGCAGTGGTGCGACCTCCTCGGGCGTCATGCCCGCCACGCTCGCCAGCAGCTCGTGATCGGGGGGCCATGCGCCTGGCTGGTCAACCTCAGATCGGTCATCGAGGCCGGTCACCACCGGCTTGTGCGCGCATACCCGCTCGCCGGCCGCGGCCATCGCCGCGAGCAGCGCGGCGCTCAGAATCGTCTTGCCGACATCGGTGTCGGTCGCGGTGACGAGGAGCCCTCGCATGCGCGCGTTTTGGTAGACGGCTACGCCGCGCGGGCGACGGAGCCTTCGCGCTCCATGTCGAACGGCGCGTCCGCTGCAACCTCGAGGTCAAACGGCGCGCCTCCCCGATGCTCACCGGCGGCCACCGGCAGGTACGGCTCCTCGGTTTCGCGTTCGTCAACATTCGCAGGATCCGCGATCGAGCGTGGTCCCATCGTGGCCGGGTCCAGTCCAATCGCGCGCGCCGCCTCGCCCAGCGCGCGGGCGGCCAGCTTCAGCTCCTCGGCGGTATGCGTAGCCATCGCCGCCAAGCGCAGGCGGGAGGTGCCCGCGGGCACGGTCGGCGGGCGGATCGCCTGAGCGAACACACCGCGCTCGAGCGCGGCCTTGCAGAGGCGCATCGCCGCATGCTCCTCGCCGACGAGCAGCGGCACGATCTGTATCTCCTGCTCCGTCACCGGGAAGCCCTCGAGCGTCAAGGCGCGGCGCAAGGTGCGCGCGGCCGAGTGCAGCCGCTCCACGCGATGCGGGCGCTCCTGGAGCAACTCGAGCGCCGCCAGCGCTCCGGCCACGGCGGGTGGTCCGGGCGCGGTCGAGAAGATCAAGGAACGGGCGGTGTTGATCAGGTAGCGGATCATCTCCTCATCGGCGCACACATAGGCGCCGTATGAGCCGAGCGCCTTCCCGAGCGTGCCCACCACCACGTCGACTTCGCCATCCAGACCCGCCTGCGCGATCGCTCCTCTTCCCCCTGGGCCGAGCACGCCGGTTGCGTGTGCCTCGTCGACCATCACGCGCGCGCCGTATTCCTTTGCCAGCTCGACTATCGCTGTAAGCGGGGCGATATCGCCGTCCATCGAAAACACCGAATCGGTGACGATCAGCCGCCGCCGTCCGTCGCTCCCACCGTGGCGGCGCAAGCTCCACTCGAGGTGCTCCGCGTCGAGATGGCGATACACGACGACCTGAGCACGAGACAGGCGGCAGCCGTCGACGATCGAGGCGTGGTTGAGCTCGTCTGAGAAGACCGTGTCGCCGCGGCCGACGAGCGCGCCGATCGTGCCGATATTGGCCAGGTAGCCTGACCCGAACAGCAGGCATGCCTCGCTGCCCTCCCATGCCGCCAGACGCTCCTCCAAGCGGCGGTGGATCGTCATCGTTCCGCTGACCAGCCGCGATGCGCCCGCGCCGACGCCCCAGCGCATCGCCGCATCGGCCGCGGCCTCGCGCACGCGTGGGTGGTCGGCGAGCCCGAGGTAGTTGTTCGAGCACAGCAACAGGACCGGCTTACCGTCGAGCAACACGCGCGGACCCTGGGGCCCGCTCACCAGCCGCAGGCGGCGGTGAAGGCCGAGTCGCTCCAATTCCGCCAGGCGCTCTTCGATCTCGCTCATCGCTCAGCTCGCCTAGCCGACCGGCACAGCATTGTGTGCCCCATCAGGGCGTGGTGGCACGGTGCGCTTGGCGCGGAAGCGCAGTTGGCTGGAGGGGTCCCACAACCTGATCTCCAGGTTGGCTGCCGCTCTCGCGGCAGAGGTGTCGAGGAGCTCCTCGACGACGTCCGGCGTCTCGCCCTCCAGCCAGCCCGAGCGGTTATCCGGGCGCGGGTTTGCGCCGTTGTCGAGCTGGCGCGCGACGTTCAGACCATGCTCTTCGAACATCGCTCGATCCTGCTCGGGCTCGTTACCAAGCGTCGTCAGGAAATTGCCCATCATCACGCCGTTGATGCCAGCCTTGACGGCCAAGGACTGCAGCTCGCCGAGATTCTCCACGCGCCCACCACACAGACGGAACAGCGCCTCGGGCAGGATCAAACGGAAGATCGCGATCCACTTGACCGCCTCCCACGGATCCATGAACGCACGATCGCCGAACTTCGTGCCCGGCCGCGGATTGAGCATGTTGATCGGCACGCTCGTTGGGTCGAGCGCGGCCAGCTCGAAAGCCATCTCCACACGCTGCTCGCGACTCTCGCCGAGATTCAAGATACCGCCCACACAGGTCTCCAACCCCGACTCGCGCACCGCCTCGATCGTGCGCAAGCGGCCCTCGTAGCGCACGGTGGTGGAAACCTCGTCGTAGTAGCTCTCGGCAGTCTCGACGTTGTGATGCACGCGCTGGATGCCCGCCTCCTTCAGCGCCTGCGCGCGGGCGGCCGACATGTGCCCGACCGAGGCACAGCGCTTCAGGTTTGTGTGCTCGGAGACCAAGCGGACGCCTTCCAGGTACTTCTCGAAGTCGCGCTTTGACAGACCCTGGCCCTGCGTGACCATGCAGAAGCGATGCGCCCCCGCCGCCTCGGCGGCGCGCGCGTGCTCGAGCACCTGCTCTGGCTCCATCATCGCGTGCAGCGGTGTCTCCGCCTCGGCGAAGCGCGACTGGGCGCAAAAGCCACAGTCCTCCGCGCAGCCGCCGGACTTGGCGTTGACGAGCGAGCACATATCTGTTGAGTCCGAGAAGCGCTCCACACGCGCTTCCCAGGCGCGCCCGATCAGCGCCTCGATCTCCGCGTGATCCTCGATCTCGCCCAAACACAGCGCTTCCTCGCGAGTGATCAGCGGTCCCATGCGCCGCACGTTATGCGGCGTGGCGGACGGCTATTCCCCGCGCCAGCGTGCTTGACGTTTCTCGGCGAAGGCCTTCATTCCCTCGCGCATGTCCCGCGAGGCGAACGACGCGCGGCGCAGCTCGATCAGCTCCTGCTCGACGTCCTCGGGCAGTCCCGCCTCGGCGTGCAGCAGGGCGGCTATCACCCGCTTGTTGCCCAGTTGCGAGAGTGGCGCGTTGCTTGCCAACTCATCGGCCACCGCCAGTGCCGCCGCGTCCAACTCGTCGGCCGGGGCAAGACGGTTGACCAGTCCCCACGCCAGCGCGGTGGGAGCGTCGATGTAGCTGCCGAGCAGGAACAGCTCGCGTGTGCGCGTCGCGCCGATCGCGTCGATGAAACGGCGCAGGCCCGTATGCGAGTACACCAGGCCGAGCTTCGCCGGCGGCATCCCGAGCTTGATTGCATCCTGCGCCACACGCAGGTCACAGGCCAGCGCGAGCTCCAAGCCGCCGCCGATGGTGTGGCCAGGTAGCACGGCCAGCGTGGGGTAGGGAAAGGCCTGCAGCGCATCGATCGCTTCGGTGAAGGGGTGCGCCACGAGGCGCTCGGCGCGCTCCTCGAACTCCTCCTCTGGGATCTCACCGATGTCATATCCGGCCGAGAACATCCCGTGGCCGCCGGTGATCACGACGCAGCGCGCGCCGGACGCTCCAGAGGCCAGCTCGCTGAGCGTCGCGGTGATCGCGTCGAGGATCGGGTGATCGAGCGCGTTGCGCTTGGCCGGATTGGAGATCGTCAGGCGCACGACGCCGCCCGAGGGCTCATCGATCAGCAGCTTGCCGCCGGCGAGCTCGCGCGGGGTGGTGCTCGGGGACACGCGCGCTATTCCAGAACGACCAGCGTGTCGCCCTCGCTGACCGCTTGGCCCTCCTCACAGCGGATCTCTGCGACCGTGCCGGCGTCCTCGGCCTCTACGGGCATCTCCATCTTCATCGACTCGAGGATCGCCACTGTGTCGCCCTCCTCGATCGTGTCGCCGACGGCGCACTCGATTTTCCATACGGTGCCGGTGATATGGGCCTCTACCTCAGCCATCTCGCAGCCTCCTAGTTGATCCGGGACGGCTGTGGACAATAGCCTCCGACCCCGATCGATCCATGAGCAACGATATCTCCGTCATCCTCACCGCCTACAACGAGGCCTCCTGGATCGAGGCCACGTTGGATGCGCTCGCCGCCGCCTTCCCCGGCGCGCCGGTGTGGGTGGCCGACGACGGCTCCACTGATGCCACGGCGCTGCTCGCTCGCGACGCCGGCGCTCGAGTCGTGCGCAGCGAGCGGATGATCGGCAAGGGCGCCGCCGCCACTGCGGCGGCCCGTGAGGCCTTACGACTCGCGCGTGCGGTTAGTGGTGGCGAGGGTCGTGGGGTCACTGGCGAGGAGGATCATGTGGTCGCCGGCGAGGAGCAGCAAGAAATGATCTTCGTCCTCTGCGACGGCGACCTCGCCGAGTCCGCCGGCAGGCTGGGCGCGCTCACAGATGCCGTGCGATGCGGCGAGACGGACATGGCGGTCGCGGCGTTCGCCACGCGCATCGGAGGGGGCGTCGGTCTCGCGGTCGCGTTCGCGCGCTGGGCGATTCATCGGCGGTGCGGGCTCGAGCTGCGCGCGCCGATCTCCGGGCAGCGGGCGTTGCGTGCCGGCGTGCTCGCGGACGTCTTGCCGTTCGCGGCTGGCTTCGGCATGGAGATCGGGATGACGATCGATGCCGCACGCGCCGGGCATCGCGTCAGCGAGGTCGAGCTCGCCCTCTCCCATCGCCCCACTGGCCGGACGTTCGCCGGCTTCGCGCATCGCGGGCGCCAGCTGGTCGATTTCGTGCGGGTGTACTTCGCGCGGCGGTAGGCTCGAGCCGAGATGATCCTTGCGATCGACCAGGGCACGACCGGCACGACCTGCTTCGTGTTCGATGAACAGGCCGAGCCGATCGGGTGCGCCCACCGCGAATTCACTCAACACTTTCCAAAGCCCGGCTGGGTCGAGCACGACGCGCAGGAGATCTGGGCGGTAACCCATGCGGTGGCCGGCGAGGCGCTACACGATGCCGGGGTGCGGCCGGGCGAGCTTGCCGCGGTGGGGATCGCCAACCAGCGCGAGACCGTATGCGTCTGGGATCCCGCCACGGGAGAGCCGCTGCACAACGCGATCGTCTGGCAGGACCGCCGCACGGCCGCGCGCTGCGAGGAGTTGCGCGCGGCCGGACAGGAGCCGCTCGTGCGGGAGCGCACGGGTCTGGTGCTGGACCCTTACTTCTCGGCCACAAAGATCTCATGGTTGCTCGAGCACGTCCCCGGCCTGCGCGAGCGGGCACAGGAGGGGCGAGCTGTGTTCGGGACGATCGACTCGTGGCTGATCTTCAAGCTCACCGGCGAGCACCTCACGGACGCATCCAACGCCTCACGCACGCTCCTCTACGACATCAGCGCCGGACGCTGGGACCCGGAGCTGCTCGAGCTGTTCGGTGTGCCCGCCCGGGCGCTGGGAGAGGTGCGCCCGAGCGCGGGGATCCTGGGCGAGACCCGGCCCGCCGCGCTGCACGGCCACGCCGTACCCGTTGCCGGCGTCGCCGGTGACCAGCAGGCCGCTCTCTTCGGCCAGGCCTGCGTCGATCCGGGCATGGCTAAGACCACCTTTGGAACCGGCTCTTTCGTGTTACTCCACACGGGCTTCACCGTGCCCGAGCCAGGGCCGGGACTACTCGCAACGGTCGCTTCAGTGATCGGCCAGGGCCGGGCGTATGCGCTGGAGGCGTCGATCTTCGTCACCGGCGCGGCGGTGCAGTGGCTGCGTGACGAGCTGCAGGTCATCGAGCGTGCCGAGGAGACCGCGGCGTTGGCGGGATCGCTTGACGGCAACGATGGTGTGTATTTCGTGCCAGCGCTCACCGGTCTCGGCTCGCCGCACTGGGATCCCAACGCACGCGGCACGATCGTCGGGCTCACGCGAGGCGCCGGCCGCGCCCATCTGGCGCGCGCGACGCTCGAGGCGATCGCCTACCAGACGCTCGATGCCGTGCGCGCGATGGAGGCCGCGTCCGCGCGGCCGCTCAGCGAGCTGCGCGCCGACGGGGGGGCGAGCGCAAACGACTGGCTGATGCAGTTCCAGGCCGACGTGCTCGGCGCGCCGGTCGTGCTGGGCGAAACCACTGAGAGCACCGCGCTCGGCGCGGCGTACCTGGCTGGGGTGGGGGCGGGTCTGTGGACGATCTCCGACGTGCGCGACTCTTGGCGGGAGCGCAAGCGTTACGAGCCGCGGATGGGCGAGGACGAGCGCGCCGATCTGCTGGCGGGCTGGGCGAACGCGCTCGCGTGCGCGCGTAACTTTCCCGAGCCTCAGAGGTAAAGCGCTCAGATGAGCGATCTGGCACCGATGCGCGAGCAGGTCTATGCCGACCCTCGGCCGAAGGAGCACTTCGACCGCTTCCACGAGCGCTCGCGCACGCGTGAACCTGACTGGGCTTATGAGCTGACGCGGGTGATCACCTCGCTGTACGCCTACACGTTCCTGCGCGTACGCTCGATCTCCTCTGAGAAGGTGCCCGGCAGCGGCGCGGTGATCCTCGCGCCCAACCACTTCTCGTTCATGGACCACTTCCTGATGGGCTGCTACATCCGGCGCAAGGTTCGCTTCATGGCGAAGTCGCAGCTGTTCAAACCGGGACTGATGCAGTTCATCTACACCCACGGAGGCGTCTTTCCGGTTCGTCGCGGGGCCCGTGACGAAGAGGTCTTCATCACCGCCGAGACGATCCTCGCACGGGGTGGAGCGATCACGATGTACTGCGAGGGTGGGCGCTCGCGCACGGGCAAAGTCGCCGAGCAGGCCAAGCGCGGCATCGGTCGCCTGGCGCTCGAGACAGGTGCGCCGGTGGTGCCGATCGCGATTCACGGCTCCTCGCGCATCCGCAACTGGAAGCGCCTGCAGTTCCCCAAGACCACCGTGCAGTACGGTGACGCGATGCGCTGGGAGCGCATCGAGCATCCCACCCGCGAGCAGCAGCAGCAGGTGGCCGACGAGATCCTCCTGCAGATCCGCGGACTGTACGCCGGTCTCGAGGAACACGGCCGCAAGGGCGTGCTCCAGCGTGTGCGCGAGCAGCGTCGGGCTGAGCGCGGCGCGCGGATCGCCGTGCGATAACCGTGCTCGCCGCCGAGCTGCTGCGCCCAGGCCTACTGGAGGGAACCTCTGTCCTGGTGGCAGGCACAGCAGAGCCGCTCGCTGCGCTTGGGGCCGCGGTGGGTGAGGCATGCACTGAGTTGGGAGCCCACGTACGGATGTGTGCCCACGACCTCGCCGGCGAGGCGATCGTCGATGAGATGGTCACCGCCGCCATCGCTGAGAGCGGAGGCCTGGACCTGCTGGTGGTTGATGGCGCAGGACTGTTCGCGCGCGGGGCAGCGGACAGCACGGACGCTCATGCTGCGCTGCGCACCTGCCTCGAGGCCACTTGGAACGTGACCCGTGCGGTCGTCAACCTCGCGTTCCTGGGGGCCGAGCCGAGTTTGTCGGACCGGCCTGGGTCGGGTTCGGCCACTCGCCGGATCGTTTACCTCGCTCCGGCTCCCGACGCGGGCGAGCACGCCGGCGCGGCACGCGCGGGTCTCGAGAACCTCGCTCGTACGCTCTCGATCGAGTGGGCGCGCTATGGGGTCACGCTGGTCACGATCGCCCCCTGTGAGGCAACCGCCGCGGGCGAGGTGGCCGCACTTGCGGCCTACCTCGCCTCACCAGCGGGGGCTTACTTCTCGGGCTGTCTACTGGACCTGCGGGGACTCTCAGAGGCCTAGCCGGACATTCCGCCGAACAGGCCGCCCGTGATGTGCAGTGTCTGCCCGTGCACGTAGTTCGACCATGGTGAGCACAGGAAGAAGATGCCGCCGGCCGCCTCCTCGGGCGTGGCGGGACGTCCGAGCGGGATCAACATCGAGGCCATGCCGCGCATCTGCTCAGGGATGCCGAGCTGGATCTTCTCGCCGTCCTTTTCCATGACGTTCTCGTCGACCTTCGCCTGGGTCAGGCGCGTGTCGATGAAGCCGAAGGCGACCGCGTTGACATTGACCTTGAACTGGCCCCACTCCTTGGCGACGGTTTTCGTCAGGCCGACGACCGCGGCCTTGCCGGCGGAGTAGTTGGCCTGGCCGGGATTGCCGAACGTGCCGGAGGTCGAGGAGACGTTGACGATCTTGCGGAACACCTCCTTGCCTTCCTCGCGCTCCTGCTTGGCGGGCTCGCGCAGGTGCGGCGCCGCCGCGCGGATCACACGGAAGGGCACGACGGTGTGGATGTCGAGCATCGCCTGGAAGTGCTCGTCGGTCATCTTGTGGATCGGTGCGTCGAGCGTGTAGCCGGCGTTGTTGACGATGATGTCGATCTTCCCGAACGAGTCGACCGCCTTCGCCACCAGCTGCTCCGGCGCGTCTGCCTTGGTCAGATCTCCGGCGAACACCGCCGTCTCACCCTGGATCTCCCCGGCCGCCTGCTCAGCGACGTCGCCGTCGAGGTCGTTGATCAGAACTTGCGCCCCCTGCGAGGCGAGCAGTTCAGCCGTTGCCCGTCCGATGCCGCGGGCCGAGCCCGTCACGATCGCCGACTTGCCGTCGAGTACTCCCATAACCGTTGCGTCTCCTTGTCGAGGTCAGTGGCCGGAGATTATCTCTGTTAGGCGCTGCCGGCTCGCCGCCGGTGTGAAGGCCGGCGGGTTCTCTCGCCGGTCAGCCGCGGCTCTTCATCCTCTTCCACTCAGCCTTGTGGGCGCGCTTTGCGGCCTGGTAGTCGAGCAGTGCCTGCGGCGAGTCGACGTCCCCGAGCGTGGGGTGCGGCGGCACGAGCTCCTTGGCTGCCTTTACGCCGAAGCGCTTGGCGAGCACCGCGCTGAGCGCCTTGACCTTCATCTCGCCGAATCCCGGCAATGCCTCGAGGTTGGCACGGAGCTCGCTGGCGTTGGCGGCGTCCGTCCAGACCCGCGCGGCGTCGCCGTCGTACTCGTCGCGAATGTGCACAGCCAGCTCGTGTGCGCGCTGGGCCATCGAGCCGGGAAAGCGGTGGATCGCCGGTTTCTCGCGGAACAGCGGCTCGAGGTCAGCCTCGGCCAGCGTGGCGGCGTCGATCGCGCCGAGTCGCTCTTGCAGCGCGAGCGGCCCGGCGAAGGCCTTCTGCACGGAGACCTGCTGGTCGAGTGCGAACCCGACCAGCAATGCCATCGGGTCGGCGGCGATCAGTGCGTTGGCCTCGTCGGACTCGGTGAAGTACAGGCGGTCAGGCACGCCTCGATCCTAGCCAGCTCTGAGGTATCACCCGGTGATGATGACCCCGAAGTCCTGCGTGTAGATCCCGCCGGGCTGGCCCTGGCTGAGCGAAGTGGGGACATGGGGCGAGACGCCGATCGCGGTGTCGCGGAAACGGACGTCGAGGATATTCGCGCGGTGCCCTGGCGAGGCCATCCAGGCGGCGACGATCGCGCGGGGCGTTCCCAGCTCGAAAGTGCCCCATCCGATGTTCTCGCCGACTTCATAGCCGACCTGGGAGCTGTAGATGTAGCCGCAGGAGGTGATGCGGCTGAGCGGGGTGTCGCCCTGTGGCCCGTCGTGTTCGAAGTAGTCGTCGAAGGCCATGCTCTCGGTGTGTGCCTGGGCGGCCTGCTGCAGGTCCGCATTGGGCGCCAGCGCGGCCTCGCCGTGGTCCGCCCGTTCCTGGTTGATCAGGCAGAGGGTGGCGGTGCGGATCACTTCGATGTCTTCCTGCGTCGGTTGCAGATTGGCGTTCGTGCAAGAGCCGGCGTCGGCCGGTTTGACGGTGCTCGAGACGTGGCGCTTGGGGTGACGACCGGTTCGCTTGCCTGCCTTGAAGTGGTGGGAGCGCCTGTGCTGGCTGCCCCCGTGCTTGACGCCCGTGGAGTTTTGCTTGCCTCGCTTGGTGCAACTGGTGTGGTGGTGCTTGCGGCGAATGTGGCCACCGCTTGTATGGAAGCTGCTCTTCTTGGCGCAGCGGACGGCGTGGTGAGTACGCCGACGATTCGCCCGGTGGGCCTTGTGATGGGCGGGCGTGGTTTGGGCGTTGGCGGTGCCGGCTAGAGCCGCGACACATAGGCACACGACGAGCGCGAGCGCACCGGAGAGGGAACGGAGGCCAAGCACCTTGCCTGCATCGGTTGCGACCCGAGCAAACCTGAGCCCTGGTGCTCCGGTTTAGACAACTATGCAAACCGTTTCCCAGCTCTGTCAGAGCGCCAGCATGCGCTCTCGCGTGTCGCTACAGGTCGAGCACCCGTCCGAGGATCTCACGCATGATCTCATCTGAGCCGCCGCCGATCGGGCCGAGACGGGAGTCACGAGCGGCGCGCTCGACCCAGTACTCCTTCATGTAGCCGGCGCCGCCGTGGATCTGCAAGCACTCGTCCATCAGCTCAAAGGAGGCGCGTTGGGTCAGCAGCTTGGCCATCGTCACCTCCTTCAGCGGTTCCTCGCCGGCGACGAAGCGGCGCAGCGCGTCGTAGGTAACGCAGCGGCAGGTGTAGACGGAGGTGGCCATGTCGGCGAGCTTGTGGCGGATCGCCTGGTGTTTTGACAGCGGCCGTCCGAACGCCTGGCGCTCGCGCGCAAACTTGGCGGTGCGCTCCCACGCGAGTCCCATCGCGCCGACCGCCCCGAGCGCCATCGCCAGGCGCTCCCATTGGAAGTTGGCCATGATCTGCCTGAAGCCCTCGTGCTCGACGCCGAGCAGGTTCTCGCTCGGCACGAACACGTCCTCGAAGGAGATCGTGGCGGTGTCGGAGGCATGCCAGCCGAGCTTCTCGAGCTTGGCTGAGGTCACACCCTCCTGGCGGTCGATGATCAGGAAGGAGATGTCGTGGTGGCGGGCGGGCGGGTTCGTTTCCTTCGTCTTGACGGCGGTCACGATGAAGTGCGCGCGCACGCCGTTGGTGATGTAGGTCTTCTCGCCGTTTACCAGCCACCCGCCATCGACCGGGGTGGCGCGCGTGCGCAACGCGGCCACATCCGAGCCCGCCTCGGGCTCGGTGATCCCCAGCGCACCGATCCGCTCGCCGGCAATCGCCGGTACGAGGTAGCGCTGCTTCTGCTCCTCGGTCCCGAACTTCCAGATCGGCGGGGTTGCGATGTTGATGTGCGCGCCGATCCCTGCCGCGGTGCCGCCAGAGCCGGTCCGCGCGAGCTCCTCGACGAGCACGGCCTCGTGCAGGTAGTCGCCTCCCTGGCCGCCATATGACTCGGGGTACTTCAGCCCGAGAAGTCCCTGGGCTGCGAGCTTTCCAAAGACTTCATCGGGAAACCAGCGCTCGTCCTCCCACGCCTGCGCGTGCGGCGCCAGCTCACGGTCGATGAAGCCGCGGACCGAAGCTCGCAGCTCCTCGTGCTCCTCGGTGAAAGGGGGGTTGGTGGCCGTCATGCAAATAGGTTGCGATCAGCGATCGGATCTAGTGACCGCTTGCACGCTTGCTGCTCACGCCGCCTGCGGAGTAAGCAGAGAGGATGATTCCCAATGCAATGTGGGACAACACGGCCACCACCGATACTGGCATAGAGCCCGCCCCACTTGCCAGAAGACTGTTGGCCGGGCTGATCGACGCGGCCGTGGTCTCGCTTCCAGTGGTACTCCAAGCACGCCGGACGTGGCGCGCCGGAAGGGTCGGTGGGGCTGTCGCCAGGCTGCCGCGCCGGACGTCCATGCTTCCCGGCGTGCTCGAGATCCTTGGCGAGCAGGTGGGAACGCCCGGCGGATGGACCATGGGCGTGCGAACGGTGGACAAGCGCACCGGCGGGCGGCTCGCGCTGTGGCGGACGCTCGT
The DNA here is from genome assembly GCA_963822625.1 of uncultured Solirubrobacterales bacterium. Taxonomy (GTDB): domain Bacteria; phylum Actinomycetota; class Thermoleophilia; order Solirubrobacterales; family Solirubrobacteraceae; genus Palsa-744. The sequence continues at coordinate 358,032 of CAWGIH010000005.1, forward strand.
CGTGGCTTTGGTTCAAATCGGCACACGACTTCTCAGTCAGCCTCTGAACCCGCGCCCTGCGATTCCGTCGGAGACCGAGCATCGGCAGCGCTCGGATGAGATTCAGACGATCAAAGAGCGCCACGCCGAGGACGAGGAGGCCCTCAACGCGGAGTTGATGAGCCACTACGCCAAGCATCGTATGGACGTGCCGATACGCACCTGGCCGATCCTTGTCGCTTCGACGCTCCTGAACCGGTGGATTCGTCGCCGGCTTGCGCCGACGGTTGTGATTGCCCGTGCACCCGGCAGGTAGCCGACTTCGTCTCACAGACCGTACGAGCGGCCGATGACGTCGAGCATGATCTCGTCGGTCCCCGCACCGATGCGGTTCAGGCGTGCGTCGCGCCACACGCGCTCGACGCCGTACTCGCGCATGTAGCCCGCGCCGCCGTGGATCTGGATGCATTCGTCGGCCACTTCGCAGAGCACGCGCGAGGCGTGCAACTTGGCCATCGAGATCTCGCGCACGGGGTACTCGCCATTGTTGAAGCGCCACGCGGTGATGTAGGTCATCTGGCGCGCCGACTCGATTTTCGTTGCCATCTCCGCGAACTTGTGTCGGATCACCTGGAACTTGCCGATTTCGCGACCGAACGCCTTGCGCTCATGCGCGTACTGCAGCGTGCGTTCGAAGCACTTCTGCGCGCCAGCCACCATTCCGGCGGCGCCGATCAGGCGCTCGCCCTGGAGCTCCCACATGATGTGGTAGAAGCCCTTGCCGACCTGGCCAAGCACCGCCGTAGCGGGTACGTGCACGTCCTGGAAGGCCAGCAGCGCTGTGTCGGAGGCGTGCATGCCTAGCTTCTCGAGCTTCTTCTCGCGGATCACGCCCGGGGCGTCCATCGGCACGAGGAACAGCGTGAACCCGTCATAGCCGGCGTCCGAATCGGTCTTCGTCACGAGCACGATCACGTCGGCGCGGTGGCCGTTGGTGATGTATGTCTTGGAGCCGTTTATCACGTACCCCTCGCCATCTTTGACGGCGCGCGTCTTGATCCCTTTGACGTCTGACCCAGCGTCTGGCTCGGTGATGCCGAGGCACAGGATCTTCTCGCCCTTGATCGCCGGCACGACCCATTCCTGCTTCTGCTCCTCTGAGCCGAACGCGAGGATCGGCGGCATCGCCATGTCGGTGTGCACCGCCAGCCCCATCGCCAGTCCGCCGGACTGCGCGTTGGTGATCTCCTCGGCCAGCACGAGCGCCGTGTAGTAGTCGCCGCCCTGCCCACCGTACTCCTCCGGCTTGTCCAGGCCGAGGAAGCCCAGTTCGCCCATGCGCGGGAAGATCGAGTTGGGGAACGTCGTCTCCTCCCACTCCTCGGCGTGGGGCGCGAGCTCTTTGATGGCGAAGTTGCGGATCGACTCGCGCAGCGCTTCGTGCTCGTCGGTGAAGATGAAGTGCTTGCGCTTGGACTCGAAGTCGGGCTTCTGCACGCTCTCGGCGGTCGCGGCCATTTGGTCGGGCTCCTTGTTCTTTTTGGATGCGTCGCAACGCTAACGCAGGCGCGAGGGAAAGTAAACAGTAGCGCTGCTTACTATCCGCTGGGCACAGATGCGGTTAGGATGCCGATGTGGCCACCGATGCAATTCTGTACACGCTCGCCGAGTCAGGCGTGGCGACGATCACGCTGAACGACCCCGACACGCGCAACGCGCTGTCCGCCGAGCTGCTCCTGGGCCTGATCGAGGCCTTCGCGCGCGCCCGTGAGGACGAGCACGTCCGCTGCGTGGTGCTGGCCTCCTCGCACGAGAAGGTGTTCTCCTCGGGGGCCAACCTCGGCGGTTTCGCGGGGGACGTGCCGCTCGTGCACAAGCACTTCGGCTCTGAGCGCTTCGTCGAGCTGTTCAAGCTGATCGGCGCACTTGGTAAGCCGACGGTGTGCGCCGCGGACGGGCATGTGCTCGCCGGTGCGCTCGGGATCGCGCTCGCCTGCGATCTGATCGTCGCCTCCGAGCAGGCGACATTTGGGACCCCCGAGATCAACGTGGGCGCGTTTCCGTTCATGATCATGGCGCTGATCTATCGCAACGTTCCCCGTAAGAAGGCGAACGAGCTGCTGCTGCTCGGCGAGCGCTGGGACGCGCAGCAGGCGCTCGCGGCGGGGATCGTCAACAAGGTCGTCCCGGCGGCGGAGTTCGACGCGGCGGTTGCGGACTGGGCGCAGAAGCTCGCTGGCAAGTCGCCGGTGATCATGCGCCTCGGCAAGGAGGCGATGCGCCGGCAGCTCGACATGCCCTTCGACGACGCGCTCGACTATCTCCGCGCGCAACTCACGTTGGCGCTTTCCACCGAGGACATCGTCGAGGGCGTCACCGCGTTCTTCGAGAAGCGCGACCCGCAGTGGAAAGGTCGCTGATGGGCACCGAGACGGAGACCACCTCGCTGCTGCGCCCGCTCGTCGAGGACCTCGAGGAGCGCCGCGCGCGCATCCGCCTCGGCGGCGGCGAGGAGAAGATCGCCAAGCAACACGAGCGCGACAAGTTGACCGCACGCGAGCGGATCGCGCTGCTGATCGACGAGGGCACGTTCACCGAGCTCGGCATCCACGGCAGGCCACATTTCTCTCAGCGGGCGATGGACGATGTGGACGCGCCCGCGGATGGCGTGATCACCGGCTACGGCAAGCTCGGCGGGCGCTTGGTGGCGGTCTGCGCGTATGACTTCACCGTGATGGCCGGCTCGATGGGGATGACCGGCGAGATCAAGGTCACACGGTTGCGCGAGCTGGCGCTGACCAAGCGGATGCCGTTCATTTGGCTGCTCGACTCGGCCGGCGCGCGCGTGCAGGAGGCGGCCGGCGCGATGTTCGCGGGCTCGGGGCACCTGTTCCGCGAGGAGGTGGTGATGAGCGGCGTGATCCCGCAGGTCGCCGCGCTGATGGGCCCGTGCGCGGCCGGCACCGCCTACATCCCCGGGCTGGCCGACTTCGTGCCGATGGTCAAGGGCAGAGGCTCGATGGCGCTCGCGGGCCCGCATCTCGTCAAAGCGGCTATCGGAGAGGACGTCACCCAGGAGGAACTTGGCGGCTCGCGCGTGCACACGCGCAAGTCTGGCGTGGGGGACATGGAGGTGGCAAGCGACGAGGAGTGCATCGATGCAATCAAGCAGTACCTCTCGTTCATGCCCCAGAACTGCGAAGAGCCCCCACCGGTGCGGGCGGGCGGGGACCGGTCCGACCCGATCGACAGGCGCGCGGAGGAGCTGCTCGACGTGCTGCCGGAGTCCAACCGCAAGCCGTACGACATGTACGAGGTGATCCGCCATGTCGTCGACGACGGCGAGTACTTCGACATGAAGGGGCAGTGGGCCAAGACGATCATCACCTGCTTCGCGCGCTTCGGGGGGCGCTCGGCGGGGATCGTCGCCAACCAACCCAAGCAGCTCGGCGGGATCCTCGATAACAACTCGGCCGACAAGGCTGCACGCTTCGTCAATCTGTGCAATGCGTTCGGGATCCCGCTCGTGTTTCTGATGGACGTGCCCGGCTTCATGGTCGGCACGAAGGTCGAGGCCGAGGGGATCATCCGCCACGGCGCGAAGATGCTCTACGCGGTCGCCAACGCGACCGTCCCAAAGATCACCGTGATTACGCGCAAGGCATATGGCGCCGGCTACTACGTGATGAACGGACGCGCCTACGAGCCGGACCTGATCGTCGCCTGGCCGAGCGCCGAGATCAGCGTGATGGGCGCCGAGGGGGTCGTGGAGATCGCGTTCCGCAAAGCGGTTGACGAGGCCGAGGATCCGCAGGCCAAGAAGGCCGAGCTGATCGAGGGCTTTCGCAAGATCTTCGACGTGTACATAGCGGCTGGAAACGACCTGATCGACGACGTGATCGACCCGCGCGAGACGCGCGAGACGATCTGCCGCGGGCTAGAGATGTCGCAGAACAAGAAAGTCGAGCGTCCGTGGAAGCGACATGGGGTGGTGCCGGTATGAGCGTGCCCGTATGTCGGCGCGGGGTGGGAGAGATGCCCTCGTGAGTCTTGACGATCCCGTGGTGATCACCTGCTCGATCTCGGGTGCGATCGCCAACCGTGAGCAGTGCCCGGCGATTCCGTACACACCCGCCGAGTACGCGGCCGAGGCGCGACGGATCGTGGACGAGGGCGGCGTGATGATCCACATCCACGCGCGTACCCCCGAGGGCACGCCCAGCTATGAGATCGAGGACTTCAAAGCGATCTCAGAGGCGATTCGCGGAGAGGTTGGCGATCAGGCGATCGTCAACTTCTCGACGGGCACGATCGGGGTGCCGGTGGAGAAGCGAATCGAATACCTGCGCGCTTGCCGCCCGGAGGTGGCGGCGTTGAACATGGGCTCGATGAACTACGCGAAGTACTCGAAGTCGAAAAAACAGTTCGTCTTCAAGATGGTCTTCGCCAACCCGTTCGAGGAGATCATCGAACTGCTGGAGGCGATGAATGAGCTCGGTATCAAACCCGAGCACGAGTGCTTTGACCTCGGCCACGTCGGCAGCCTCGCGCCGCTGATCGACATGGGTGTGCTGAAGCCCCCGCTGCACGTCGACTGCGTGATGGGCGTTGTCGGTGGCATCCCGGCGAGTGCGCGCAATCTGGCGGCGATGGTCGAGAACATCCCGGCGGGATCACACTGGGGTGTGATCGGGATCTCGCGCGAGCAGTGGATGCTCGTGGCGGCAGCGCTGACGCTCGGCGGCTCGATCAGGGTCGGGCTCGAGGACAATCTATATCTGCCGCGCGGCGAGATGGCGCGCTCCAACGGTGAGCTGATCGCCAAGGCCAGGCAGATGACCGAAGATATGGGGCGCCGCCCGGCAACGGTCGCCGAGGCACGGGCGATGCTGTCGATCGCTCAGCGCGCCGGGAGTGCCGCGTGAGCCTGCCGCTGGAGGGCATCAAGGTGCTCGACCTCTCGCGCCTGCTGCCGGGCGGCTTCTGCTCGCTGCTCTTGGCGGACTTCGGCGCGGACGTGCTGAAGGTCGAGGACACGGGAATGGGTGACTACATCCGCTTCTCGCCGCCGTATTACGAGGGCGCGCACGAGAGCGCCAAGTCGGCGCTGTTCCTATCGCTCAATCGCAACAAGCGCTCGATCCGTCTCGACCTGAAGACGGAGCCCGGCCGCGAGGTGCTGCTGCGTCTGGTGCGCGAACACGATGTGGTGCTCGAGTCGTTCCGTCCCGGGGTGCTCGACCGGCTGGGCGTGGGGTATGAGCGGATGCGCGAGGAGAACCCGGGGATCGTGTACTGCGCGATCTCGGGCTACGGCCAGAGCGGTCCCAAGCGCGCCGCGTCGGGTCACGACATGAACTACCTCGGCCTCGTCGGGCTGCTGGGCCTGACGGGCGAGCTCGGGGGCGGGGCGGGTGGGGGTCCGATTCAATCGGCCGGTCAGATCGCCGATCTGGGCGGCGGTGCGCTGATGGCGGCGTTCGGCATCATGGCGGCGCTGCACGAGCGCGATGGAGCTCCCGCCCGCGATGGCCGGGCGGAGCGCGTGGGCTCGGGCGAAGGGCAGCTCGTCGACGTGTCGATGGCCGACGGCGCGCTGTCGTGGCTGGCGATGGTGGCGGCGGGGTACTTCGCCGACGGCACAGTGCCGCGCCGGGGCGATCTGCCACTGGCTGGGTCGCTGGTCTGCTACCGGCCGTACGAGTGCGCTGACGGCTGGGTGACGCTGGGGGCGCTGGAGCCGAAGTTCTGGCAAGCGTGGTGCCGGGGCGTCGGGCGCGAGGATCTGATCGCCAAGCAGTTCGAGCGCCCCGGCTCCGATACGCACGCGCAGGTGCAGGAGATCTTCAAGACGCGTAACCGCGCCGATTGGGAGGCGTTCGCGCGCAAGCACGACTGCTGCCTGGAGCCGGTGCTGGAGCTGGACGAGGCGCTCTGCTCGGAGCTGGTGCGGGAGCGCGAGATGGTTGTCGAGATCGAGCAGCCGGGTGTCAAGCAGCCCGTGCGCCAGCTGGGTATCCCGGTCAAGCTCGGGCGCACCCCGGGCGAGCCCCGGCGGCTGCCCGGCCCGGCGCTGGGCGAGCACACCGAGGAGGTGCTGCGTGGGGCCGGTTACAGCGATGCCGAGGTGGCCGAGCTGCTGCAAGCGGGCGCGGTTGGGGGCCCCGCCCACCCCGCCCAGCCGGCCGTGACGACGAATCCGGCCGGGACGACGAATGGATCCCCAGCCGCCCCGACGTTCCGGGTGTAGGCGCAGGCCGAAGCGAAACATGGGCACGACGGCCTTGGGCGATCGGCCCTTGTTGAAGATCAGTGAGCTGGCCGAGCGCTCGGGCGTCAGCGCTGGGACCATCAGGCATTACCTGCGCGAGGGGCTGCTCGGTGGGGGGGAGGGGATCCTCAGGACGAGTCGCAACATGGCCTATTACCCGCCAGAGCTGGTGGAGCGAATCGCGCTGATCAAGCGGCTGCAGGAGGAGCGGTTCATGCCGCTGCGGATGATCAAGGTGGTGCTGGAGGAGGATCCGGAGCACGTGCGTGCGCTGGTCGAGTTGGAGGATCGCATCCTCGAGCGGGCACTCGCGGGCGCGGAGGAGCGTGGCCGCACCTCGGCGAAGGAGGTGCGCGAGCGCTATGAGATCCCGCGCAACGTGCTGGAGCGCTTGGCGGAGATCGGGGTGCTGACTCCCAACCGCAACGGGTACGAGCAGGACGACGTAAAGATCATCGAGGCGATCGCGAGCTTTCGCGCGGGGGGTTACGAGGAGGCGCTGGGCTTCACGGTGTACGACACGCTGCGCTACCGCGAGGCGCTGGAGCCGCTGGTGCAGGAGGAGGTGCGTGCGCTGCTCGACCGGCTGGCGGGTGAGGTCGAGGTCGAGCGGGCCCTGGAGATCGTCGCGGCCGGCGTGGAACCGCTGCGCGAGCTGATCGGCTCGATGCACTCCAAGCTGCTCCTGGCGGAGCTGCGCCGGCAGCGCAAGCGGTAACTACCAGTGCGCGCGGTGGTGCTCGCTGACCCCGAGGCCGTGTGCCAGCTCGATGTGGCCGGGGAGCGTGCCCGCGAAGCGACCGAAGGGCGCCCGGTAGTCGCTGCGCACGATCAGCAGGTTCTCCTTACGGCGACGCTCGGCCTCGGGAGTAAAGCTGAGCTCTGAGCCATCCTCGGCACGGATCCGAGAGAGATCGCCCGCGAAGCTGACCGGAGCGGTCTCGTGCGGCTCCCCGGCGACCCATATCGCGCGCTCGGAGCCGGTCGGCGGGTCGTTGACGCCCTCGACGAGGTTCCAGGCCAGGTGCGTCCCGTCGGGAGCGGCGCCGACTCCGGCGCTCCACCACCACTCGGTGAAGCGGGCATGGTATCCGGCGGTGTCGTCGATCACCGCAAGCGCATCGATCGGCCGCGGCGGCCCGCCGTCGAGGACGAGCGTGCCGCGAGCTTGGATGCCGGCCTGCTTGCGCGTCCACACCTGCGCGCCGCCATGCGGGCAGAGCGCCTGGATCCCCTCGCTTTCCTGCAGCCGCAAGTCGAGCAGCACGCCACCGTCGTTGATCCGTAGACGCCCGGGCTCGGGCATGTCGAGGTCGTCCGCCGCCGGGCGTCCTGGAGCCAGCTCGACCGTTCCGCGCCGCGGGAGCACGTGCGTGCGCTCGCGCAGGCGCCCGTCAGCACGCGTGAGCACGGCCCAGAACGACTGCGCAGCGGGGCCGACCTGGACGAGCGCCGCGCACGCCATCAACTCCTCGCTGAACACTCCCACGTAGCGCCAGCGCTTCAGTGGGCGCGTGCCGCGGAACATCGGCAAGTCAGGGCTCCACAGTCGTATCTGCCCGCGGTCGGATAGGGCCACGGCGCCCGGCCCCACGGGTCCATTGGGCGCTATGCTTGGAGATGTTGACTGACTAGTCAATCTATTCTGCGGGTCCCGACGCCCCGGAAGGGGAACAACGCCATGAGGGTCGCGGCAGTCCAGCTGAACTCCACCGCCGATACGGCCGCGAACCTCGCCGCGGCCGATCGTTTGACGCGCGCCGCGGCGGCTGACGGCGCACGGCTGATCGTACTCCCCGAGAAGTGGACGGTGATCGGCTCTGACGAGCAGCTGCGCGCCGGAGCAGAGACACTCGACGGACCGGCAATCTCGTGGGCGCGGGCGACCGCGCGCGAGCTGGGGATAGATCTGGTGGCTGGGTCGATCGTCGAGCGTGTCACGGGAGCTGAGAAGTTGGCGAACACCTCCGTGCACGTCGATCCTCAGGGCGAGCTGCGGGCTGTGTACCGCAAGGTGCACATGTTCGACGTCGAGATCGACGGCCGCGCCTACCGCGAGTCCGATGTCGAGCAGGCAGGGGAGGAGATCGTCGTGAGCGAGACCGCCGACGGCGTGGAGCTGGGATTGGCGATCTGTTACGACCTGCGCTTCCCCGAGCTGTTCCGGATCCTCGCCGTGCGCGGCGCGCGCGCGATCGCGCTGCCGTCGGCGTTCACGCTGCCGACCACGCACGACCACTGGGAGACGCTGATCAGGGCGCGCGCGATCGAGAACCAGACGTTCGTGATCGCCGCCAACCAGGTTGGCGCCCATCCGGGCGGGAATAGATCGGGCGGTCGCTCGATGATCGTCGATCCCTGGGGCATCGTGCTCGCGACCGCCCCCGACCAGGAGGGGCACATCGTCGCCGAGCTCGACCTGGAGAGCCAGCGGGAGATCCGCGCGCGCCTGCCGGCGCTGTCCAACCGGCGGCCGGCGGTCTACCGCTGGCCGCAGGAGACGCGATGAACGCGTCACGTGCCAGCAAGGCGCCGGACAAGCGCCGCCTGATCCTCGACGCGGCCGTGCGGGTGTTCGCGCGTCAGGGCTTCCACGCCTGCCGGGTGTCGGACATCGCCGATGAGGCGGGGGTCGCCTATGGCCTGGTGTACCACTACTTCGCCTCCAAGGACGAGGTGCTCGACACACTCTTCTTGGAGCGCTGGAACGTGATGCTCGAGATGATCCGCGAGGTCGACGCCCAGCCAATACCGGTCCGCGAGAAGCTGGGCGAGATCGCGTCTTTCATCGTCGACAGCTACCGCCACGATCCGGACCTGATGAAGGTGATCATCGTCGAGGTCACGCGCGCGGCGAACTCCTTTGGGAACACTCACATCGGCACGATCCGTGAGGCCTACGAACTGATCGGCGGCATGATCACCAAGGCCCAGGCGGAGGGGGTGTTCAAGGCGGAGATCGAAGCGCGCTTCGCGGCGATGGCTTTCTACGGGGCGATCGAGCAGTTGCTCACAGGCTGGATCTTCGGTCTGCTGCCACAGGGCGAGGAGCACTTCGAGCAAGCGAAGTGGCTGGTCGTCGAGACCGTCTGCGGGGGTCTGGAGAGGCGCACCGTCGGCGAGACGCGGGTCGGATGAAGTGTTGAACGAGTGTGAACGTGACCACTGCGGGGAATAGACTGCGACGAAGATGGAGAACGAGATGGTTAAGCGATTGATTTGGTCGGGCCTGCTGGCGGGGTTTGGCGCGCTGTCGAGCATCGTCGCCCACCGCGCGGCCGGGGTCGTGTGGAGGCGTATGTTCGACGAGGAGCCGCCGGAGTGAGCGAGTCCTCCTCACCGCCGCCCGGCGGGCAACGCCCAGACCAGACTCAGAACATCGCGACGGCGATCGCCGAGGTCTCCGAGCGTGCCACGCTGCTGGTCCGCGAGGAGATCGAGCTCGCCAAGGCGGAGGTCGCGGAGAAGGCGACCAAGCTCGTCAAGGGCGCGATCGTCGGCGTGGCGGCGGGTGTGTTCCTCATCACCGCTCTCTTCTTTGTGCTGATCGGCTGCGCCTGGCTGCTCTACTTCTACCTGCCGGTCGGCGATTTCGCCTACTTCTGGGGCTTCTTTGCGATGGCCGCGATCCTCGTCGCGGTGGGCGTGATCGCCGGTCTGATCGCCGCGAGAGCGGTCAAAAAAGGCTCCCCGCCGGTGCCAAGCATGGCGATCGAGGAAGCGCGCAAGATTCGCGAAACGGTGTCCGTGGGCGCCGATGGGAATGAACATACGAGCACTGCTCAGCAGGAGGAGGTCTGATGGCGCAGCGTTCGACCGCTGAGATCCGCAACTCGATCGAGGCCAACCGCGAGGAGCTGGCGGTCTCGCTGGTGCGCCTGCGTGGCGAGGTCACGCATCTAGCCGACTGGCGCGGGCACATCGAGCGCCACCAGCGCGAGCTGAAGATCGGTGGCGCGGTGCTCGCGGGCCTCGTGATCGGTAGCCGCCTGCTGCGTCGCCGTCGTAATCGCTGAATCAGGCCAACAGCGCGCGCGGGATCGCGCCGACGCCGATCAGGCCCGGCCCGGTATAGGTGCCGATCACGGGGCCGACCTCGGAGGTGAAGACCGGCTCGGAGTCGAAGATCTCACGGCAGCGATCGATCAGGCGCTGTGACTGCTCGGGCGCCTGGATGTGTTGCACGACCCAGCCGTCAGCGCCACCGTCGTGGAGTTCCTGCGCGTACTGGACCATGCGCTCGAACGCGCGCCCGGCGGTGCGTACCCGCTCGACCGGCGTGATTTCGTACTCGAGCGACAGGATCGGCTTGATCTTCAAGGTACCGCCCAGCCACGCTTGGGCTTTGCCGACACGTCCGCCGCGCCGCAGGTAATCGAGCGTGTCGAGGCAGAACCAGATTTTCAGTGCCTTGCGCGTCTCGTGCACGCGCGCGGCGACCCCCTCTTTGTCGGCCCCCGCGCGGGCGGCGGCGGCGGCGGCGAGCGCGAGCAGGCCCACGCCGCCGCAGGCGGTTTCGCCGTCGATCACCTCCACACGATCGCCAAGGTCGCGCTCGGTGAGCAGCCCATGGGCCTGGCGGGCGGCCTCGCAGGTGCCGGAAATACCTCCGGCAAGGTGGATCGAGACGATGTCCTGGCCATCCTCCAGCAGCGGCTCCCAGACGGCGAGGAAGTCTCCGATCGAGGGTTGCGAGGTGGTGGGCAGCTCGGGATCGCTGCGCAACCGCTCGTAGAAGCTCTCGAAGCCGTCCATCTCCAGCTCGCGCTCGGGCTTGCCACCCCAGCCCACGTACAAACTGACCTGATGGATTCCCTGGCTCTCCGCGAATGCGCGAGGCAGGTATTGCGTGCTGTCGGTGGCGACCGCGACGGAGGGCACGCGCCGGGACCCTACTGCAACGCCTTCCCAGCTCGTCCGCCCCTACTGCAACGCCTCGGCGAGCTCTCCTGACTCGTACATCTCGATGACGATGTCGCAGCCGCCGATGAGCTTCCCGTTTGCGAATAGCTGCGGGATCGTGGGCCAGTTCGAGATTGCCGAGAGCTCCTGACGGATCCGCGGGTCGGGGAGGACGTCGACGGCGGCGAAGGGCACGTCCAACTCCTGTAGCGCGGCCACAGTGCGCGCCGAGAAGCCGCAGGCAGGCGCCTCGGGTGTGCCCTTCATGAACAGAATCACCTCGTGCTCGTCGAGCGCCTGCGTGATCGCATCGCGGATCGGGTTGGACTCGCCGCTGGAGGGAGCCTCCTCGACGGGGCTGGGTGCGCCCTGGGACATGGGAAGGTCGCGGATGGTGCTGGATTCGCTGTCAGACATGAAAAGCTCCTGGCTCATTGAGTGGGGGTCTTCTGCGGGGTTTGGGTCTTCAAAGACAGGGCGTGGATCGCGCCGCCGATCTCCGCGCCGAAGATCTCATAGACGAGGCGGTGTTGCTCGATTCGGCTACGCCCCGCAAACACCTCGGCGGTGACGGTCGCACGGAAGTGATCGCCGCCACCGGTGTAGTCCTCCACGTCCGCATGAGCTCCCGGGATCGAGGACTCGATGCGCTGTTTTAGGTCCTCGGGAGATGGCATTTCAGCCTCAGTTTAGCCGCTATACTTTGGAAAGCGATGATCACCATTAGCGACAAGGGTGCTGAGAAGGTCCACGAGTTCCTCGCGGCGCAGGAGTCCGAGGCGAGCCTGGCGGGTTTGCGCGTGGGCGTGCGCGGGGGTGGCTGCTCGGGCTTCCAGTATCAGCTCGCGTTCGACGAGCAGCGCGACGGTGACATCGTGTTCGAGAGTCACGGGCTGAAGCTGCTGGTCGACGACGAGAGCCTGCCGTTCGTGAGTGGCTCGGTGATCGACTACGAGGAGAGTCTGCAGGGCGCGGGCTTCAAGGTGTCAAATCCCAACGTCGTGGCCGCCTGTGGCTGTGGCTCCTCGTTCAGGGTGGCCGAGGAGGAGCAGGTCAGCGCAGTCTGAGTCTGGGAGCGCGTAGGGTGCGCTCCCGATGTCCGTCCTCTCCGCTCGGCTGCGCCGTCTCACGCCCGTGCGTGTGCGCGACGACGTGCGCCTGCGCGCCGCGGCGGTCGGCCTGGGGCTGATCCCACCGCGCACGATGCACTCCGAGCAGGACGCGAGAGTTCTGCTGGAGGCGGCGCGTGGGGCGCGACGGGCAGTTGAGATCGGCGTCTACGAGGGATCCTCGGCGCTGGCGCTGTACGCCGCGCTCGGGCCGAATGCGGAGTTGCACCTGGTCGATCCCTTCGGCTCCCATCCCGACGCGCTGCCGAGTGGGTGGGGCGCCACGGAGTGGGCGACGCGGCGTGTGCTTGGCCGCGCGGAGCGTCGTCGCGGTGCGCTGGCGGATGGGCGGGTCCATATCCGTTGGCACGTGGCTCTCTCACACGAGGTGGCCGCACGTTGGCAGGGCGATGTGGACGTGGTGTTCATCGACGGCGACCACTCCGAGGCCGGCTGCGAGCTCGACTGGTCCTGCTGGCATCCGTTCGTGCCCGCCGGTGGCCGCGTGGTGTTCCACGACGCGCGGGCCGATCAGCCCGCGGGCCGCGGGCTGCCGGGCCCGACCGCCGTCGTACAGCGCCATTTCCGCTCGGATGATCCTACGCCGGGCTGGGAGATCGAGGCCGAGGCCGATCGCACCGTCGTCGTGCGGCGGATGGCCTGAGCGTCGCTGCTCATTCCACTTTGAGCGTGGCTTTCATCCCTTTGGCCTCGTGGTCTTTGATCGAGCAGAAGAACGTATAGCTGCCTGCACGGAGGTTGAGCGTCAAACTCGGATGGGCGTTTGGCGCAGTGTCGGGAAGTGAGCCGCCCGGCACGAGTTCTCCGCCCGGTTCGAGCGCGTTCAAATTGTGTTCGTCCTGGCCGTGGTTGACGAATTCGATCGCCACCTCGCCGGCGGGAACGCTGGGGCGGGAGAGGATGAAGTGGTAGCCGGTAGTGTCTTCGGCCGTCACCTGCACGTGCGCGGGACCGGCAGGGATGGTGGGGGTTTCGGTGGGTGTTGCGCCGCCGGAGCCAGGAGACGTTCGGCCGGAGCCGGGGATGCTCGAGCCGGGAATCACCGGGACGGGTGCCCCCGTCCACGGCGCGCTCGAGGCGCCTGGAGAACCGGTGCCCGTGGATGCGCCCCTCGGCGTGGAGGGCTTTGCGAGCGATCCCCGCTTGTGCTTGCGGTGGTGGGGCTGCTTCCCGCCGTGAGCCGCCAGGCAATGGCGATGCTTCGCGCGGTGGCGGCGGCAGGCCCGCGCGGCACGGGAGGAGCGATGGGTCGAGCGCCGCGCCGGCGCGGCAGCCGCCAGGCCCCCACCGACCAAGCAGAGCACGCACAGAACGAGCACCGATCTAGTCCCCGCGCGGGACACCGTCACGCCACCAGGTTGTACCGCTTGAACGATGCCGCTTCGGGGATCACGAGGCCGGCGTCGGTCTGGAACCACTGCTCCAGCAGTGAGCAGTAGATACTGCGGAAATCGGCAGTCATGAGGAGGTTTTCGTTGACGTCGAGGTTGGTCAGGCCGGGGAACTCAGCGACCATTTCCCCCGAGGCGCGGCTGCCGATCAAAAATCCCACGCCGCCGGCGCCGTGGTCGGTGCCCGAGCCGTTTTCGCGCGGGCGCCGTCCGAACTCCGACCACACCTGGATCAGCACACGCTGATCGAGATGACGGGCTTCGAGGTCTCGCTGGAAGGCGACGATCGCGGCGACGGACTGTTCGAGGTTGGTTGCCAGCGTAGTGACCTCGTCGGAGTGCGTGTCGTAGCCGCCGACGGCGTTGAGCGAAGCGCATTTGATCGGCATGCCCGTATGGAGCATCGCCGCGAGCACCCCGAGCCGTTCGGCGAAGTCGCTTTTCGGATAGGTGACTGTTGAAACGTCTCCGGATTCTTTCTCGGACTTGACGAACGACGCCATCTGGTTGAGCACGAGATCGGTGTCATAGGAGGCGGCGCGAGCCTGCGCATATGCGGGTGAGGGCGCTGCGAGCGCGCCCAGCGCGCCGAATGTTTCCAGGGCCGGTCCCATCACCGGTTCGCCCAGACCCTCCGCCCACATCGTGTAGTCGGCCGGTGAGGAGACCGCCGCGACGGGCATCGTCTGGGTGGCGAGCGCCGGAGCGAGCGAGTAGTCCAGGGAGAGACCCTGCAGCGGGTTGTTGGGTTCGCCGACGCCTGGCAGGTCGAGGTAGCGACCCATCCAACCGGTGCGCGTGTTCGTGTCGAGCTCGCCGACCTCCCAGTAGTGGCGGCTCGTGAAATGGCTCTCGTCCTGCGGCTCGTAGCCGATCGCCGGGAAGGCCGTGACTTTGCCCTCTTCGTGCAGTTTGGCCAGGCCAGTCGCGGATGGATGCCACATCAGCCGGGGATCCTCGGTGAAGGTCTTGCCGAGGCCTTTTTCGCGCGCTTGCTTTGCTTCCAGGCTGAGCTTTGGACGCAGTGCCTCGTACTCTTCGCCTTCTTCCCCAACGGGCGCGAGCACCGACAGCGCGTCCCAGCCGCCTTCCATGAAGATCGAGACGAGCACCGGCTGTCCTTCCGAGGCGGCCGAGGCCTCGGCGATGCCCTCTTCGAAGTGACGTGGCGAGAGCATCGAGGCGCCATATACCGACAGGGCCGCGCCGGCGGAGGCGAGCAGGAACGTGCGCCGATCCAGGCCCGTTCCCGCCGGCGTCGGCATCCCCGGCTCGATGTTCGGTAGCCCCTTGCCGGCGATCGCGGCGCCGCGGCGCAGCAGCTGGGAGCGATTGAAGTCATTGCAAGAGCAGCTTCTGGCCATCGTCAGCTCTCTTCCTCAGGACTCATCGTCAGCTCACTTGCATATCGGGCGAGGTGGCGATCAGCATGCGCAGCGCGTTCTGGCGCATCGCCCGGTTGGGGCTCAGTTCCCATTCTGTTTCGCTCGTGCCCACCGGGCAGCTCTCCGCGAAGAGCGTGATGCATTGCGTCGATTCGCTGGAGAGCAGCGGGTTGGCCCAGTACGCGAGCGCGCTGGCGAGCGCTTCGGCCGGGTTCTCGGTCTTGCTGTATTCCGGTTCGCCTTTATTCGGCCAAGGATTCGGGTAAGTCTTCGAGGTGACGTAGCTGGCCATTTCCCAGCGTGCCTTGGTCGTCGACGTGTCGAGCCAGCTGGAGAAGTCCCAGCCGGAGACGTTCGGCGGGTAGAACAGCTGCTGGCCGGCGTTGGCGCACAGCCACGCCCATGCGTTCGTGTCGATCGGGCGGCCGATCGAGCGCAACAGGCCGGCGTTGTAGACGACGGGGGGCGTCACCAGCTCCGGGCCTTCATAGAAGTCGGGGTGCAGGAGGATCGCCTCGAGCACCGCGCGGATGCTGTAGCCCGAGCTGATGTAGAGACCTTGCAGCGAAGCGAGCGTCGCTTCCGAAGGCGGGCTGGGGATGAAGTAGCCCCAGAGCTTCGTGACGAAGAACGAAGCGTGCAGCGGGTGTTCGACGCAGAGCCGGACGGCGTCTTCGTAGTTCCATTTGCCCGTCTGCCCGAACACGGTCTTCGGTGAGGTTTCGTGGCGAGAGGGTTCGAAGTGGAAGTCGTACAGGCCGAGTTCATCCGACCATTCCGCCGTCCACCCCGTCAGCGCAAGGCCCATGTCTTTAACGTCGTCCTGGGTGTAGGCGCCACGGTCGGCGCCCAGCGAGAACAGCTCCATCATCTCGCGCCCGTAGTTCTCGTTGGAGTTGCCCTTCTCGTTGTAGATCCCGTCGAGGAACACGAGCATCGCGGGGTTGGTGGTGACCGCGAGGAACAGGTCGTGGAAGCTGCCGAACACCATCGAACGCAGGAGTTCGTTCTGTTCGATCATCATCCGCTGGCTGTTGACCTTCTCGTTGGAGTTGGCGAACCAGTCGTGGAAGATGAACGTCATCCGCTCGACGAGCTGCTGGTCCGAGCGGACCATGCGGTCCAGCCACCAGCAGTGATCGTCCCCCCAGACGTCGTAGGGGTCGAGCGGGTGGCCTTCCTGTTCGACCGGTTCAGGCCCCGAGAGCGTCGCCGCGCCGGAGGGGCGGGTGAGGCTGAAGACGACCTGTTCCACGGGCTGGCCCACCAGCGCCTCGGCCTGCCCTGGAGTCGGACCGAAGCCGGCGCGCCACAGCAGGCGGCGCGCCTGGGCGAGGGTGATCGGTTGCGAGCCCAGCGCCGGGACCGGCGCGGGCGAGGGAGTGGGTGGCGAGGCTGGAGCGACCGGCAGCGCGACGCCCGTCGTGCCATGCGGTTGCGCGGCGACGGAAGGGTGGACCGGGTGGCGCTTGTGCTTACGCCGGCGCTTGTGATGCTTTGAGTGCTTGTCCTGCTTCTCGCGGTGTTTGTTGGCGCGCGCGCGACGCTCCCCATGGCCCGCACGCGAGCCGGCGCCATCGCCGGTGTGCTTCTTCCTGGCTGCGGCCCCTATCTCTATCTTCATCGACTCGGCGCCCACTTCACATGTGGGTGGCAAAGGGTCCGGCAGACCATTGGCTGTACCTCGGCCTGGGTGGCGGAAGGCTTCGCCGCCGGCGCGGTCTATCGACGGATGTCGTATCGAGGTGGTGGCAGCTGACGCTGTGCTGAGGCCCTCTACGTCGGCTCGTTTGCCAGCGAGCGCCACAGGTAGCGGCAGGCCAGCGTGCGATGCGGCCGCCACGGCTCGGCGATCTGCTCCATCGCGGTCGGATCCGGCAGCGCGTCCAGGCCGTACGCGCGTTCGATCGCGCGGCGGATGCCGAGGTCTCCGGTCGGCAGCACGTCGGGGCGCTCCAGGTGGAACATCAGGAACATCTGCGCGCTCCACAGGCCAAGGCCCTTCACGGCAGTCAGCTCGGCGATCACCTGCTCGTCCTCGAGCTCGTCCAGCCGCTCGAGCTCCAGTTCGCCCGAGATCGTGTGCTCGGCGAGCGATCTGAGATAGCTCACCTTCGCGCGCGACAGGCCTGCGGCGGCGCGCAGCGCTTCGGGCTCGTCGTCGAGGATCTCCTGCGGCGTCGGCGCTCGATCGCCAAAGCGCGCCGCCAGCCGCCCGTAGATCGCGCGCGCCGCCTTGACCGACAGTTGCTGACCCGCGATCGTGCGCACCAGCGCGCCGTAGTGATCCTCCGGCGGTGGTCGCCCCGCGCGCGCGTCGGGCAGCTTGCCGACCGCTGTGATGATCTGCGCGAGGATCGGGTCGCTCCGGCGCAGCTGGGTGAGGCCGCGATTAGACAGCGGAAGCTGCCTCGAATGTGACCGGCTCGCCGTCGAGCGCGTTCAGCGCGCGGGGAAGCGACATCGCCAAGCAGGTGAAGCTCGGTGTGTCGCGCACGGTGTACGCCGAGGCCTCAGTCGTGCGCAGACGCTGCACCAGGTCCAGGAATGTCCCCACGTCGTCGGTGTCGAACGCGACGACGAACTCCTGATCGTCCAATCCGAACGAGTACGTCGTGTGATTATCCACCCCCGGGTATTCGCGCCCGACCTCGATGTGCCCCTGCATGATCCGCCAGCGCTCCTCGGCTGCCAGCGCATACCAGGCGCGCGACTTCACGAACGGGTAGACGAACACGTACTTGCCCCTGAACCCCCTCGGCGTGGTGCGCTCGTCTTCGGAGTACTCCGAGCTCTTGCGCATCCCCAGGAACGAATACGGGATCTGCGCCCACTTCATCAGCCCGCTCTGGCCCAGCACCACATGCAGCTCGTGGATGCGGTCGAGGTTCTCCGCCTCGGCGATCAGCAGCAGCTCGGCGTCGCCGCGCGTGCCCACGAGCGAGAACGCCTGCAGCAGGTGACCGTCGGCGAAGTCCTCGCAAGCGGCGTAGAGCTCGCGCTTGTCTTGCTCACGCTGTGAGCCCTGCAGGCGTCGCCAGGCGGGGTCCATCTTCAGGAACGTGTACTTGACGAAGTGCCGCGCGCTCATCCGCCGATTATCGCAAGCCCCAGGGGGCGTGGCCGGCCCTCGGCCAGACTGTCCGCCGACCGACCTCGCCGGTGGCTACAGTTCTACCGTGAGGGTTGCGCTGCTGTCGCCTTATTCGTGGACGTACCCGGGTGGTGTCACCCGCCACATCGAGGCGCTCTCCGCTGAGCTGACCGCGCTCGGCCACGACGCCCACATCCTCGCGCCGTTCGACCCCGACGACGCGCTCTCGCGGCGCCTGCATCGGGGAGCGCGTCCGCAGCGCCTGGATCCTCCCGAGCGGTTCGTCGCGCTCGGGCGCACCGCCGGCTTTCCCGCCAACGGCGCCGTCTCGAACCTCGTGCCCGTTCCCCCCGGGGTGCTCGCGATGCGCCGCCAGCTGCGCGACGGGGGCTACGACGTGCTGCACATCCACGAGCCGGTCGTGCCACTGCTCGGCTGGGACGCGCTCTGCTCCACCGCGCCCGAGCTACCGCTCGTCGGCACGTTCCACACCTACTCCGAGAACGCTTTGACCAATGGCATCGCGAACCTGCTCGGCGCCAGGCGGCGGATGAATCACCTGCATGTGCGCATTGCCGTCTCCGAAGCCGCCGCCTGGACCGCGCGGCGCTTCTATGGCGGGCGCTACCGGATCGTGCCGAACGGGGTCCATCTCGGGGCCGAGCGGGCCGGTCCAGGCGACGAGCCCGATCCGCGGGGCGAGCTCGACGGTCCACTGCGGATCCTGTTCATCGGCCAAGCGGTCGAACGCAAGGGTCTGCCGGTCCTGCTGCGCGCGTTCGAGGCACTGCGCGAGCAGGTCCCGGCGACGCTCACGCTCGTTGGTGCTTCCGCGGATGAGGTCGCGCACATGATGCTCGACGACCGCGGAGTGCACGCGCTCGGCAAGATCTCCGAGACGCGCAAGCTGGCAGAGCTCGAGCGCGCCGAGGTGCTGTGTGCGCCCTCTTTGCACGGCGAGAGCTTCGGCATGGTTCTCACCGAGGCCCTCGCCGCCTCGACGCCCGTCGTTGCCTCGGATATCCCCGGCTATCGCGACGTCGTGCGCGACGGGGTCGATGGTCTGCTCACGTCCCCAGGCGACGCGCTCGCACTTGCCGAGGCGCTGCGTTTGCTCGCGCTCGACCCCACCATTCGTGCGCGGATGTCTGCCGCGGCACGCCTGCGCGCCGAGCGCTTTGCCTGGCCGCACGTTGCCGCTGAGGTGCTCGACTGCTATGAGCAGGCCCTGTCGGTCGGCCGGCCCGCGACGCGCGCCGGCCGTGTCGGGGTGCGCCTCGGCTTGGTCCCTGCCGATCTTTTGCCACGCATCCCCGCCCAGCGCCTGCCAAGCCTGGAGGTCGCCCCCGGCGTGGGTACGGCTCCCATCGGGTCGGACAATGGATCGGGAAGTCATTCGCGCGATCGCTTCAGGCGCGCGCTGCGTCGCGTCGCGCTGGTGGCAGCCTCGCTTGGCGGCCTCGCGCTTGCGCTGCTCGCGCTCCTGCATATCGGTGTCGGTCGCGTGGCCGCGAGCCTGGTCGCATCCAGCCCCGGCCTGCTCGCCGCCGGCCTGGGTCTGATGTGCGCCTCGATGTTCGCCCGCGCGATCGCCTGGTATGAGATCCTCACGGCCGCCCCGACTTGGCGCAAGGCCAAACGACGCGACGCGATGCAGGGCACGTTCATCGGCGTCTTGATGTCGGCAACGCTCCCCGCGCGCCTCGGTGAGCCCTCGCGCGCGCTGATCGTCGCGCGCCGTCTCGGTCGCGCTCGGGAGACGCTGCCGGTCGTGCTCGGCACGATGGTCTCGCAAACCCTGCTGAACCTGCTCGCGCTGGTCATCCTCGGGATCGCGATGTTCTCCAGTGTCGATCTATTCAACGGCCATCACGGCGCCTTGGTCGCTGTTGCGCTGGCGCCGCTCGGCGCGGTGCTCGTGGTGCTGCTCTCGCCCGTGTTGCTGCCGAGCGCTGCGGTCTCACGCTCCTTGCGCCTGCAAGTTTTGATGGCTGCCCTACGCCTCTCCCTAGTGCGTGTCCGCGAAGGGCTGCGCGTCTTCCGTCACCCGCGCCAGGCGGCGCTTGCCACGACCGTGCAGCTCGGCGCCTGGGGGCTGCAGTGCCTGTCGTGCTGGCTTTTGTTGATGGCGCTCGGTCTTGCCGGTCGTGTCGGGATCGCGGGCGCCGCGGCGGTTCTGTTTGCCGTGAACGTCACCGCCGTACTGCCCGCCACCCCGGCCAACATCGGCGTCTTCCAGGCGGCATGCGTGGCCGTGCTCGCCGGCGCCTACCACGTCTCCACCCCCGACGCGCTTGCCTACGGCATCGTCCTGCAGGTGATCGAGATTGCCACGGCGGTGCTGATGGGTGTACCCGCGCTGATCAACGAGGGCCTCTCCTGGAGGGACGTGCGCCTGCGCACGATGTCCGGGGCGCCGGTGAAGCTCAGCCCGCTGCCCGCGGGTGCGCGATCCGGTGGGGTCAAGGGCGTGCCCTCAAAGGGGTAGAACAACGCCTGCTCAGGATGCGAGCGCGGCTCCTCTTTGGCTTCGGCGGGGCGCCTCAGGCGGCGAGCGAATCGTCCTCGGGCGGGTCCTCGTCGTCGAGTTCGCCGAACAGCGAGGGATCGCGAGGCGAGCCCTTGATCAGATCGTCGGGTGAGCCGTCGGCGAGCAAGCGTCCCTGACGCGTGCCGAAATAGATCGCCTGCGGATGGTGGGCGATCGAGCGCAAGCGTCGACTGCTCCGGTTCGGGCGCGTAGCCGTCGGAGATCTTCATGCCGATGTGCTCGAGTCCGAGCAGCTTCTCGACCTTCAGGTGCTCTGACTGCTCCGGCACCGCGGGGTAGCCCCACGAGTAGCGCCGTCCCTGGGTGGCCGGGATGTCGAGCATCTTGCGCGTCTGGAAGTGCAGCCACTCGGCGAGTCCCTCGGCGGTCTGGACGCCGAGCCCGTGCACGAACAGCTGCTCGGCAAACTCGCCGTCGGCCTCGAGCTTCGCCATCAGCTCGGTGACCTCACTGCCGACCGTCACCGCCTGCACCGAGATCACGTCGAGATCTGCGGGGTGGCGTGGAGCTTCGTCCCGTCGATTGCGGGCCGGTAGAAATCGGCCAGGCAGATGCGATCGCCCTTCGGCTGGCGCGGGCAGACGAAGCGGGTCAGCTCGGTCGCATCGGTCCTCGGGGTCGAGCAGGACGATGTCGTTGCCGAGCGAATAGCAGGGGAAGAAGCCGAGCAGAGCGCGCGGGTGCAGGTAGGTCTGCTCCTTCCACATGCGCTCCAGGCGCGGGCGGAAATCCTCGCGCAGGAGCGTCTTCCAGGCCTCGCCTTTGACGCCCTTGCCACCCCAGTGGAGCTTGAACAGGACGTGCGTGTCGAGGTGGGGATAAACGTCCTCGAGATCTACAGGGATCTCCTTGACGCCCCAGAACGGCGGCGTGGGGATCGGTACGTCGGTCCGCGTGGCTGAGCGGACGGAGTCGTCGGCGAAGTTGAGGTTCTCCTCGGGCTCCTCGCCTTTCGCGCGGAACGCCGTTGCGCCGTCTCGCAGCTTCGCGAGCAAAGCCGCGTGCGCGTCGTCGTCGATCAACTGGTCCATCACCGACAGGCCCTCGAAGGCGTCCTTGCAGTAGAACACTCCCGGCGCGTAGGGCTCCTCGGAGTCCTTGCCGCCTGGATACAGCGCGCGGTAGGAGAACGCGCGGTTGATCGCAGCGCCGCCGATCAGGACCGGGTAGTCAAGGCGCTTGGCGTGCAGCTCCTGGATCGCGGCCGGCATCTGCTTGGAGGTCGAGACGAGCAGCGCGGACAGGCCGATCGCGGTCGCTTTGTGCTCGACCGCCGCGTCGAGGATCGTCTGGATCGGAACCTGCTTGCCGAGATCGACGACCGTGTAGCCGTTGTTCGTAAGGATCGTGTTGACGAGCGACTTGCCGATGTCGTGCACGTCGCCGAACACGGTTGCCAGCACGACCGTGCCCTTCGTGTAGCCCTCGATCTTGTCGAGGTATTTCTCCAGCTGTGCGACGGCGCGCTTCATCACTTCGGCCGACTGCAGCACGAACGGCAGGATCAGTTCGCCGGCGCCGAACTTGTCGCCGACCTCTTTCATCGCCGGCAGCAGCACCTCGTTGAGTGTCGGCACGGCGCCGATCTTCTCGACCGCCTTGTCGATCCAGTCCTCGACGCCCTCCTTGCGGCGGCGCAGGATGTGGAAGTGAAGCGCCTGCTCGGGCTCCATTCCCTCCGTCGGGTCCGCGGCGCTCTGCACCTCCTCCTCGCCTTTGGACTCGAAATGCGCGATGAACCGCTCCAGAGCGTCCTCGCGGCGGTTGTAGACGAGATCGTCGGCCAACTCGCGCTCGACGTCGGAGATCTCCGAGTAGGGGGTGATGTGGTTCGGGTTGACCATCGCCAGATCGAGGCCGGCCTGGACGCAGTGGTGCAGGAAGGTCGAGTTGAGCACCGCGCGAGCGCCGGGTGACACGCCGAAGGAGACGTTGGAGACGCCGAGCGAGGTCTTCACGCCGGGGATCTGCTCCTTGATCGCCTTGATGCCCGCGATCGTCTCCACGGCGGACGGCCGCCACTCCTCCTCGCCGGTCGTCAGCGTGAACGTGAGGCAGTCGAAGATCAGCAGCTCGGGGTCCAGGCCGTGCTCCTCACAGCAGAGGTCGCGGATGCGCTTGGCGATCTCGACCTTCCGCTCGCGCGGTCTTTGCCATACCGACCTCGTCGATCGTCAGCGCGATCAAGGCGGCCCCATGCGCGAGCGCGAGCGGAGTCACGCGGTCGAGCTTCTCGCGCCCGGCCTCGAGGTTCACGGAGTTGACGATCGCTCGGCCGGGGATCTGGTCGAGCGCGGTGGCGATCACCTCGGGCTCGGTCGAGTCGATCTGGATCGGCGCCGGCTGCGTCAGCGAAACCTTCTTGGCGACGAGGCGCATCTGTTCGTCCTCGTCGGAGCGCTCGGTCAGCGCCACGCACAGGTCGAGCACGTGCGCGCCGCCCTGCACCTGGTCCTCGGCGATCTGCACGAGGCCGTCGTAGTCGCTGGCGAGCAGCAGCTCCTTGGCCTTGCGTGAGCCCTGTGAGTTGACGCGCTCGCCGACCATCGTGGGGCGCGGCTCCTGCACGAGCGGTGTCGCCGCGATCATCGACGAGAGGTGGGGCGGCGGACGCGGGGCTGGTCGACGGCTGGTGACGGCGCGCCCGGCCGACCCGCTCGACGATCGCCGCGATGTGCTCGGGCGTGGTGCCGCAGCAACCGCCGACGACACCGACGCCGTAGCGCTCGACGAACTCGGCAAGCGCCGTCGGCGAGCGGCTCCGGCTGCTCGGGGAAGATCGTCTCGCCGTCGGGGCCCTGCAGCGGCAGACCGGCGTTCGGGATGCACGCGACCGGGACTGGGCAGAACTCGCCGAGGAAGCGGATCGCGTCGCGCATGTCCTCAGGGCCGGTCGAGCAGTTCAGCCCAATCACGTCGACCTTCAGCGCCTCGAGCGTCGCCAGCACCGCGGAGATATCCGTCCCCAGCAGCATCTTGCCGCCGTTGGGCAGCAGCGAGACCGATGTGTGGATCGGCAGTGTGCGGCCGGTGTTCTGGAATGCCTCGCGCGCGCCGAACACCGCGGCCTTGACCTCGAGGATGTCCTGGGCGGTCTCGATGATGATCAGGTCGGCGCCGCCGTCGATCAGCCCGGCGGCCTGCTCGGCAAAGACCTCGACCAACTCGCGGAAGCGGATCTGTCCGAGCGAGGCCTCCTCGGAGGCAGGCAGGTATCCCGTGGGGCCGATCGAGCCGGCGACAAAACGGTGCTCGCCCGCGGCTTTACGAGCGATTTCCGCGGCTTTCGTGTTGATCTCGACTGTGTAATCGGCCAGACCCCACTCCTCGAGCTTGATCCGCGAGGCCTGGAAGGTGTCGGTCTCGAGCACTTCGGCGCCTGCCTCGAGCATCGAGTTGTGGACGCCCTCGATCACGTCCGGGCGGTTGAGGATCAGGGCCTCGTGGCACTTGCCCTGGAGGCCGCCGTAGTCCTCGGTGCTCAGGTCGAACTGCTCGAGCGTGGCGCCCATGCCGCCGTCATAGACGACGACGCGGCTGTGAATGGCTTGCAGATAGTCGCGCATCTCCCAGCCAATGCTAGTGGCCCGTCTCGGCTAGTGGCCCGCTTTGGAAATCCGGCGGCGTAGCTCACCACGAGGGACCCTGGCTGTTGGCCCGACAAGCATTGCCCGCATAGAGCAGGACCTCAGCCCGTCCCAGACGACAGGGACGTCGGCCGATTGGGGACGGTTTTACATCAATCGTCCAGTGCCCCTGGAAGTTTTCTCCGGAGAGTGCATGCTCCCGTCCGCAAGAGCTGCGCAGGAACTGCTGGACGCGCGAAAGGGAAGGCCCGCTCGCGAGACGGACGATCAGACCGCTTGATATTGACCACGCCGGGACGACGACGTCAAGTCAGGAGATATCGCATGACATCTGAACGAGGTGCGCCTCAATGACCTCCCATCTTGCCACCACGACTCTGCCGGTCGAGACGACCTATATCGAGGCGCCCACGATCCCGGCGCCTGTTGTTGGATCCGTTGCTGTTCCAAGCTCTATACCCACCGCCGCTCCGATCCAAACATCGGCTGCCGCGAGCGCCGTCGTAGCGGTCGTGGGCCTCGGCTACGTGGGCCTGCCCACGGCGATCGCGATGCGAAACGCGGGCTGCCGGATCATTGGCATCGACACCTCGGCCAGTCGTCTCGACACGATTCGGGCCGGCGGCGCAGAGTTGCTGGAGTCCGAGCGCGAGGCACTGCGGGAGCACCTGGCGGGCGATGGGTTTGCGCTGACCAGCAGGATCGACGCACTCGACGCGGCCGATCTGATCATGATCTGTGTGCCGACCCCGGTCGACGAGCACCACCTGCCCGACCTGGAGATCCTGAAGGGCGCCTGCGCGGCGGTCGTGGCTCATGCCCGTCAGGGCCAGACACTGGTCCTGACATCGACCACGTACGTCGGCTCGACACGTGAGCTGCTCGTGCAGCCGCTGATCGAGCGTGGGCTGAAGATCGGTGAGGACGTATGTGTCGCGTTTGCGCCCGAGCGCATCGATCCCGGAGTCGCCGGCCACGAGCAGTTGCAGACGCCGCGGGTGATCGGCGGGGTGACCGAGACCTGCTTCCGGCGTGCGGCGGAGCTGCTGCGCCACACTTGCAAGCACTTGCACCGCGTCTCCTCTCCCGAGGCCGCCGAGATGGTGAAGCTGTACGAGAACACCTTTCGCGCAGTGAACATTGCGCTGGCGTTTGAGATCGCCGAAGCCTGCCGGACGCACGGGCTGGAGCCGATCGAGGTGACCGATGGGGCGGGGAGCAAGCCATATGGCTTCATGGCCCACTACCCCTCCGCGGGCGTGGGGGGCCATTGCATCGCCGTCGATCCCCACTACCTGCTGCACCCCCTGCGCGAGCGCGGTCGCCCGGCACGGATCGCCGAGGAGGCGCTACGCAAGCTCGCCGGCCGTCCACGGCACGTGGCCTGGCGTGCACATGAGGTGCTGGTCGAACTGGGTCGCCGGTTGGCGGAGGCCCGCATCCTCGTGGTCGGAGTCTCCTACAAGTCGAGCGTGGCCGATACACGCGAAGCGCCGGCGGTGGAGATCATCACCCGACTGCGCGCCGAGGGGGCGCACGTCGACTACCACGATCCGCTGGTGCCCGAGCTCGCGCTCGACGGTGAGCTGCTGCACGGTGTCGACCCCGACCCCCGTCGCGATGGCGGCGGCTTCGGGCCCGAAGACTACGACCTGACAATCATCGCCACCGTGCATCCCGAGCACGACTACGGGTGGCTGAGCCGCTGTCCGGCGGTGCTCGACTGTACCTACCGCACGCCGGGCGGACGCCGGCGCTTCTTGCCGTGAGGAAGCTGCGTACATTGCTGACGAAGCCATCGCAGGAGGCGATCGTCAACCAGGTGATGAAGGGATTCGCCCTCGTCTATCTCGTGTGGTTGATCGCGGCCGTGATGGCCTACAAGACCGAGTTCGTGCAGCTGATGTTCACGAACCTGTTCTTCGGGATTTACAGCACGTGTGTGTCTGTGTACATCCTCTCGAGGTTTCTGTTCAGCCTGTTCTACCGCTCCAAGCCGGATGTGGGGATCGAGCCGCGCGTGGCGATCGTGATGCCCGGGTTCAACGAGCAGGACGCGATCGCCGCATCGCTGCGCTCGCTGCTCGCACTGGAGTATCCAGAGGCAAAGCTCGAGCTGGTCGCCGTCAACGACGGCTCGACTGACGCAACGCTCCAGGAGATGAACCGGGTAGCCGACGAAGCAAACGGACGCGTGAACGTGATCGACTTCCCGGAGAACCGCGGCAAGCGCGCCGCGATGGCCGCCGGCATCCGTGCCACGGAGGCAGAGGTGATCGTGTTCGTCGACTCCGACTCGGTCGTCGATCCCGGCGCGCTGCGCAAGCTGGTGCAACCGTTGAACGACCCGCGGGTGGGAGCCGTGTGCGGGCACGCCGACGTGCTGAATGTGCGCGAGACGTGGCTGACGCGGATGCAGGCGGTGCGCTACTTCGTCGCGTTTCGTGTGGTCAAGGCGGCCGAGTCGGTGTTCAACGCCGTCACCTGCTGCTCGGGCTGCTTCTCCGCCTACCGGCGCGAGGCGATCATGCCGCGCCTGGAGTGGTGGGAGAGCCAGACTTTCCTAGGTGTCGAGTCGACCTTCGGCGATGATCGCTCGCTGACTAACTGCGTGCTGCGCGACTGGCGTGTGCTGTACGAAAAGAACGCTGTCTCGCACACGATCGTGCCGACCACGTTTCACGCGTTCGTCAAGCAACAGACGCGCTGGAAGCGCTCTTGGACGCGTGAGTCGCTGATGGTCTCGCGCTTCATCTGGCGCAAGCATCCGGTCGCCGCGACCTTTGTCTACATGAGCATCGTGCTGCCGCTGATCGCGCCGGTGGCGGCGCTGCACTCGATCGCGTGGGGGCCTGTGGTGCATGGCACCACATTGCCGCTGATCTACGCCGCGGGCCTCTACTCGCTGGCGGTCGTGTACTCGCTCTACTACGTGCTGTTTCAGGATCGCTATTCCGTGCTGTGGATGTACGGGATTCTGTTCGTCTTCTTCTATCTGGCAATCATGTTGTGGCAGACCTACTACGCGATCGCCACCTGCCGCACCGCTGCCTGGGGCACCCGACCGGCGACGGCGGGCCTCGCCGGCGGCGATAGCGACGGAGGCTTGTGAGATGGCGGCCGAGGTGGACAGCCTGCACGCGATGCCGCGCCGGCGCCCGGCGGCGTGGCTGAGGAGCGTGTTCACGCTCCTGCTGCTGCCGCTGTCGATCGCTCCGGTTCTGCTGCTAGGTCCGTCTGTCCTGCGTGCGCCGGTGGCGCTTGCCCACGAGGGTTGGGGCGATGTGCAGCTCCTGGAGCGCCGGCTGGACCCTGAACACCCCTATCACCCGCCGCCTGCACCCGCGCCCGGCCCGAGCTTGTGGCAGACGCAGGTCAGCCTGGGATCGGTATACGGTCGCTGGAGCGCGTTTCCGCAGGGCGGGCGGACGGGTACCACGTGGGCGGGTGCAGGATGAGCCGCCTGTATACGAGAGTCACGACGGCGACGCTGCTGGGGGTGACTCTGCTGGCCGTGCGTGGCGCAGGTGGCGTTCAGCCAGCTGTCACACGCTCAGGCCCAGACCCATGCCCGCGCCCAAGTGCACAGGCACTCCCACACGCGCCAGCACAAGCGCCGCGCGCACCATCGCAAGTCGCGGCCGCGCCGCCCCGGCCCGGTACAGGAGCTGCGCGTCCTGGCCCAGACCTCGGGTCAGGTGAGCATCGGTTGGCGCCGGGCGCGTCGCGGGAGCGTTCCGCTCGATGGCTACCGGGTCACGCGCGACGGGCTGGTGCTCGGCCAGACCCGCAGGCGCTCCTACGCGGTGCGCGTCGGCCCGGGAACGCACAGGATCACGGTCGCCGCGGTCGATCTCGACGGCCACCTCGGCCCGGCGAGCAGCCCGCTGAGCGTCACCGTTCCGGGGCCTCCCCGGTCAGGCGAAACGGGGCCGAGAACGCCGAGAACACCGAGTGTGCCGCGGGCGCCGGGCGCTGCGCCGCCGATCCCGCACACGACCCCCACCCCGCCGTCTGCCACCCCGCCGTCCACGCCGGGTGGGCTGAGAGCGAGCGAGGTCGGCTATGACTCGGCTGTCGTGGAGTGGGGGGCGAGCACGGCTGTAAGCGGCGAAGCGGTCCGCTACCGCGTGTTCCGCGATGGGACCACGGTGGGCCAGACTCAGGGATTGAGTATGACGCTCGAACATCTCGCGCCCGAGACGGGCTACACGATCACGGTCGTCGCCGTCGATTCGCTGGGCGCGGTCAGCGCACCGTCGGCTGCGCTTGAAATCGAGACGGCGATTCCCACTCCGCCTTCAACTCCAGGCGAACCGAAAGCGTCCGAAGTCGGCGATGAATCGGCCAAGCTCGAATGGGGGGCGAGCACGCCAGGGAGCGGGGAAATAATCGGCTACCGGGTGTTCCGTGACGGGACCTCGGTGGGTCAGACTCAGGGCTTGAGCATGACGCTCGAACATCTCGCGCCCGAGACGGGCTACACGATCACGGTCGTGGCGGTCGATTCGCTGGGCGGGGTCAGCGCACCGTCGGCTGCGCTCGAAATCAGGACGGCGCCCCCGCCGCAGTCGCACGGGACGGCGCAGGCGGCGCTGCTGGCCACGACCACGTTGAGCTTCGAAGACCTGCAGGCGCACTACCAGCAGATCGGCGTCCTCTACCCGACCTACTTCGAATGCGGCGCAGGGGGTGCGGTGACAGGCGAAAACGACCCGCTGGTCACGAGCTGGGCGCAGGAGCGGGGTATCGCGGTGATGCCCCGGCTGAACTGCCAGAACCCGCTGGATGAGGATCAGATCCTGAACGAACCGGCCGTGCAGCAGAAGCTGATCGAACAGCTCGCCTCGCTGTGCGAAACCTACGGCTATCAGGGGATTCAGGTCGACTTCGAGGGCGCCCAGCCGGCTGAGCGCAATCCGTTCACGGCGTTCATCACGGCGTTCGCGGCCAAGCTGCACGAACACGGCAAGAAGCTGTCGACGATCGTCACGGCCAAGTACTACAACATCATGAGCGGCCGGGCCGCGATGTACGACGACGCCGCGCTGTCGGGCCCCTCGGACTATCTGTTCGTGCTGGATTGGGGTCTGCACTGGACGACCTCGGCCCCGGGTGGGATCGACGAACTGCCGTGGTTCAAGAAAGTCGCCGAATACACGGCGACCATGCCGAACAAGGGCAAGTTCGTGCTCGGGATGCCGATGTACGGGATCGACTGGCCGAACGGGGGCGGTCCGAGCAATCCCGGCACGCCGCTGGAGTTCAGCGAAATCACCGCCTTGGCAAACGAATACGGCGTGACCCCGGAATGGGACGCCGAAGCCGCCGATCCCCACTTCTCCTACGTCGATCGTGGCGGCGTGACCCACAGCGTGTGGTACACCGACAAACAGTCTCTGCAAGCACACGTGGCGCTCGCGCAGTCGCTGGGTTTGGGTGTCGGCCTGTGGCACCTGGGCAGCGAGGACCAGACGATCTGGGAACTGCCGGAACTTGGGGGCTGAGGCGATGCCGGCGCCGGCGCGCCTGCTGGGTGTGGGGATGGCGACGCTGTTGCTCGCCCTGACCTTCCCGGCTCACGTGTTCGCTACCGGGCTGCAGGCGTTCGTGCTGGCGAGCGCACCCGACTCGCTGGCAGATCTACAAGCTCATGGGCGTTCGCTGGGTGTGGTGTACCCGACCTACTTCGAATGCGAATCGCCGAGTGGGCGGATCACCGGTGAGGGCACCGCCGCGATCACCGCGTACGCGAACGCGCAGCAGATCGCGGTGATGCCGCGGTTCAACTGCCAGGACGGGCCGATAGTGCACAGAATTCTGACCGAACCGCACGCCCGCGCCCGCACGCTCGCGGGTCTGGTGCAGATCGCGTCGAACCCTGCATACGCCGGTGTGAACCTCGACCTGGAGAACGACCTCGCCGCGGATCGCTCCGCGCTGACGTCGTTTGTTCGCGCCCTCGCTCGCGAGCTGCATGCACGCGCCAAGAAGCTGACGGTTGACGTCGACGGGGTGACTCACGAAGACTCGGCTCTCTCCACCGGCTTCTACGATGATCGCGCGCTGGCGGCCGCGGCCGACTACGTGTTCGTGATCGCTTGGGGCACGCACTGGGAAGGCTCCGAAGCGGGGCCGATCGCGCCGCTCCCGTACGTCGCGGCTGTCGCTCGCTTCCTCGCCTCGCTGCCCCACGCCGGCCGTTTCGTCCTGGGCGCGCCGATGTACGGGCTCGACTGGCCGATACCCGCCGGAGTGGACCGCCATCCCTACGCAGCCGCTCTGCAATACACGAATGTGCAGACCCTGGTCGGTTCGATCGGCGCGACACCTGTGCTCGACAGCGCGGTCGATGAGATGACCTTCAGCTATACCCGGGTCGGCGTCGAGCATCGCGTCTGGTACCTGAACGCCCGCGCTGTGGCCGACCGGTTGCGGATCGGTCGCGAGCGCGGGCTGATGGTCGGCGTGTGGCGACTCGGTGGCGAGGAGCAGTCGCTGTGGTCCTCCGCTCCCGTCATCGAAGGCCAGCGCCCGTCCGGCTGTGCAGAACCTGAAACGGGCTGTTCGATTCAATGAAGATGCCCACGCTTGATCGCAGGCGCCTGACTCCCAGGCGCCTAACTCGTTCCTCGACGGTGCTCGCCTGCGTGCCGCTCGTCGTCGTGGGGCTCGCGACCGCGCGCCGCGCCGACGCTCAGGGACCGGTGACGCTCGCCGCGGCGCACCTAGGCGTACCTCTGAGTGCTCCCGCCGCGCCCACTGTCGAAGGACTGCCCCCGAGTGCCGTCTCCTACGAATGGCAGCATCGACGTGGTCGCGCTTTATCCGCGCGCGATCATCCGCAGCCATGTGAGCGCACACGAGGCAGCGGCCACGAGCGCTCCGTGCACGCCGATTTCCGGCGCCGGCGGCTCGACCTATACACCTGTCCTTGCAGACCTCGGGCGTACCCTCGCGGTGACTGTGACCGCGACCAACTCCCACGACGAGCACGGTCGCCGAGACCCCGGTCGCCGGCGGCCATCAGGTGAGCATCTGCGTCGGCGGCACGGACGGCTATGTGGTGACGATCCCGAGCGAAAACAGCGCCGCGCCCACGATCTCGAGCGGTGCTTGTCCGGCTACTTGATGAACAGCATCTCTGAGTACTTCGGCAGCGGCCACAGGTCGTCCGCGACGAGCTTCTCCAGGCGATCGGCGACCTCACGGACGTCGTCCATCGCGGGAATGACCGTGTCTCGCATATACACGGCCCACTTGATCGCCGAGCTGTCCGGCTGATTTTCTGAGAGGTTGGCGTCCTCGAGCTTGCGCATCGCGAAGTGCAGCTCCTTGATCACGGGCTCGACCTCGCCGATCAGTTCGTCGAGGCCGGTGGCCTTGAGCTCGTTGAGGTAGCGGATCGACGCCGGCAGCACCATCGTGCGGGCGATCGAGGCGGCGGTCTCGGCCTCGATGTTGATGTTCATCACGTACTGCTCGGTGAACACGTCATAGCGTGACTCGAGCTCGCGCTTGGAGAGCACCTTGTACTTCTTGAACGCCGCGACTGTCGATTTCTCGACGATCCACGGCAGCGCGTCCGGAGTGGTTTTGAGGTTCGCGAGACCACGCTTCTCGGCCTCCTTGTGCCACGCCTCGGAGTAGCCGTCGCCATCGAAGACGACCTGCTTGTTGGCCGCCCAGGCACCCTTGACGACCGCCGTGACCGCCTTCTCGAGGGTCGTCGAGCCTTTCAGCGCGGCTTTCAGCTTGCCCGTCAGCTCATCGACGGACTCCGCGACGATCGTGTTCAGCACAGTGTTCGGCCACGCCGGCGAGGAGTTCGAGCCGAGCGCGCGGAACTCGAACTTGTTGCCGGTGAACGCGAACGGGCTGGTGCGGTTGCGGTCGCCGCCGTGCAGCGGCAGCGGCGGCAGGACGGGCGTGCCGAGCCCCAGGAACGAGCCGGGCTTGGACGGCTGAACTTTGCCGGACTCGATCGCCGTGAAGACCTTCTCGAGCTCCGCCCCGAGGAAGATCGAGATGATCGCGGGCGGCGCCTCGTTGGCTCCGAGGCGGTGATCCTGCCCGGCGCTGGCGATCGACGCACGCAGCAGCTGCTGGTGCTTGTTGACCGCCTGGATGACAGCGGCGCAGAAGAATATGAACTGCAGGTTCTCCGCGGGCGTGTCGCCTGGGTCGAGCAGGTTGATACCGGTATCCGTGCCCATCGACCAGTTGTTGTGCTTGCCCGAGCCGTTGACGCCAGCGAACGGCTTCTCGTGCAGCAGGCACACCAGGCCGTAGCGGCGGGCCGTGTTCTGCATGATCTGCATCGTGACCATCTGGTGGTCGGAGCCGACGTTTGAGTTCTCGAAGACCGGCGCGACCTCGAACTGGTTCGGCGCGACCTCGTTGTGGCGCGTCTTGATCGGGATTCCGAGCTTCGCCAACTCGAGCTCGACCTCGAGCATGTAGGCGAGCACGCGCTCGGGAATCGAGCCGAAGTAGTGGTCGTCGAGCTCGTGTCCCTTCGGCGGTTTGGCGCCGTAGAGCGTGCGCCCGGTGGTGAGCGAGATCGGGGCGTTCGAAGAAGTACTGCTCGTCGATCAGGAAGTACTCCTGCTCACAGCCTGTCGTCGTGAAAACCCGCCTGGCGTCATCGACGCCGAGCAGATCGAGCGCCTGCATCGCGGCCGTGGAGAGTGCGTCCATCGAGCGAAGCAGCGGAATCTTGTGGTCGAGTGCCTCACCCGTCCAGGATGTGAAGGCCGTGGGGATGCACAACAGCGTCCCGTTGGGGTTCTCGAGCACGAAGGCCGGGGTGGTCGGATCCCATGCCGTGTAGCCGCGGGCCTCGAATGTCGCACGGATGCCGCCGGTGGGGAAGCTGGACGCGTCCGGCTCGCCCTGGATCAGCTCCTTGCCGGAGAACTCAGCGATCGCCGTGCCGTCGCCAGCCGGTCCGTAGAAGGAGTCGTGCTTCTCAGCGGTCGACCCCGTCAGCGGCTGGAACCAGTGCGTGTAGTGGGTGGCGCCCTTCTCCATCGCCCAATCCTTCATCGCCTGTGCGACCGCGTCGGCCAGCGTCGTGTCGAGCGCCTCACCCTTGGCGAGCGTCGCTGCAGCGCCTTATAGACGTGCTTGGGCAGCCGACTGCGCTGGACGGCCGGCGAGAAGACGTTCGAGGCGAAAATCTGGTTGCCGGGCAGCGTCAGATCTGGTGATCCGAGAGCCGAACCATTGGCGCTCCACTGTGCGGCGGTGACGTTCTGCTGACGGGTCCGTGGCATGGGCGGGATCGATTCCTCCTCGGGAAGGGCGAGCGGACAGGACGGGTTGGCGGACAGGGTTGGCGGCACAACCAAACTGGCTGTGGCGGGTGCTTGTCGGGTGCGAAGGCCGAAAGGAATCGTAGTGCGAAGGTGCCCGATTGGCATCTCCGCATGGCGAAAGCGGGGGAAAGATCTTTCGACAGCGGGCCAAGTGGCGCGCGGCGACGCGGCGAGCTACGGTGCGGACGGGTAGGCGCCGGAGACGATCTGGCCGGTGGCGGGGTCGACATGCGTTCGCCGGGGGCTGGGGGGCGATGTCGACGGTGAAGTGGCCCGATCGGCAGGGCGCCGTCAGCGAGCTGGGCGCGGGCTCTGCCGGCGAGTCCGGCCGCGACAGCGAAGTGGACGGTGTGCAGGCCGGGCTTCAGCGGCATGACCCGCCAGAGGAACGTCTGCGTGTGGCCGGGGATGAGCGGGCCGAGCGCCCAGGTGTTGACGTAGGCCGTCTGGCCACCTCCCGGAGGACTGACCGCCTGGCTGGGGACCGGACGCTTGGGGGCAGCGCCGGGGCCTTCTTCGATAGCCCAGATCGGGCGCCTGCTGTTGGCCAGTTCGGGATAGTTTTCGGCGTAAGTAGAAGGAGTCGATTGGCGGCCGTTATGTTCGGCACGGTCTGGGTGCCGGTGTTCCGCACCTGCAGTTCGAGGCCGGGTCGGGTGCGCGACAGATTGCTGGGCGGGGAAGCTGGCGCTTGACGACCTGCACGCGAAGGCGCCTTTCGGTTCGTGCGCATCCTGACGGGCCGCGCCGCATCCGCCGGCGAGCAGAGCAACAGCAAGCGCCGCAGGCGCCGAGGAGCAGCATCGGAAAGACTCGCCTCCCCCTCACAGTCGGGCCACGATACCAGTGGGGGTGGGCAGTGGGGGTGGCTCCCCGCAGCTCCAAGTGCGACGAAGGCTCGTGAGTAGCGGTGGGCGGCAAACGGGGGACGTATAGCGTAGAGTTCCGAGCGCCGTCGATCGTCACCCGAGGAGGGGAAGCAGAGATGGTTCGTAGTGCAGCTGAGCGGGCGTTTCTCCCGGCGAGGACGCTGGTGGAGGAAATCGGGGACATGATGCTCTTGACGGGCAGGACGATTGGTCTGCTCTGCGACCGCCGTATCCCTATGGCGGCGAGTTCATCTCGCAGTTTCTGTTCGCGATCCGGCTGTGCTGGTTTCCGATGCTGGTGTCGATTGTCGATGCTCGCCTACGGCGCCGGCGGGGTTGGAGGCGGCGGGCTTTCTGAGATCTGATCGGCGCGCTCGACCGTCTCGGCGGGTTCTTCGTGGTCGCGGCGATCCGCTGATCGCTCCGCTCACCACCGCGGTCGTGCTGGCGGGCGTCGCGGGGACCGCGATCACGGCGGATCTCGGTGCGCGGAAGATCCGCGAGGAGCTGGACGCGCTGCAGGTCCTCGGCGTCGACCCCGTCAAGAACCTGGTGGTGCCGCGTTTCTTGGCGTTGATGATCGTGACCGGCTTGTTCAACATCTACGGGCTACTGTTCGGGATCTTTGGCGGGATCATCACTGCGGTCACGAAGGGTCAGCCGCTGGGGCCGTTCTGGACGACGCTGCTCGCCAACGTGACGACCACCGACCTGTGGGGCTCGGTGTTGAAGACGACGTTGTTCGGGGCGATCATCGCGATCGTGTGTTGCTACAAGGGCATGTCCGCGTCGGGCGGCGCCGAGGGCGTGGGACGCGCGGTCAACCAGGCGGTCGTGATCGCTTTCCTGGCGATCTTCGCGTTCAACTATGTATTCGAACAGACGCTGCTTGCCACTCACCCCGAGCTCCTGATCATCAAATGAACGAATTGTTGGCGATGCCGCGTGAATGGTTGGCGGCGACGGGTGAGATCGGCCGTTTCTTCACCGGTGTCATGCGTCAGGTCTATGGGCTGGGAGTGTTTCGCTTCTTCGGTGAGGCGCTGCGCCAGTCGGGCATCCTGATCGTCTCTTCGACGCTCGTGATCGTCAGCACGGTGTTCATCTTCGGGTTGACGTGCGGGATCGAGGGTGCGTACTTCACGCAGTCCCAGGGCGCGCCGTCGTTCGCTGGTGTGTTCACGGCGTGGTGCAATCTGCGTGAGGCGGCGCCGCTGATCTTCGGCTACATCATGGCCGCGAAGGTCGGCACCGGGATCGTGGCTGAGCTCGGCGCGATGCGGATCTCAGAGGAGATCGACGCGCTCGAGGTGATGGGCGTCGACTCGCTGACTTTCCTCTGTGCGACGAGATTGTTGGCCGCCTGGATTGTGCTGCCGTTCATCTATATCGTCGCTTTGGGGTCGGCCTATCTCGCCTCGTATATCGCGGTGGTGCACCAGGTCGCGTCGGTTTCCTCGGGTGGGTATCTGCTGGTCTTCTGGCAGTACCAGAACCCGCTGGACTTCTTATACAGCCTGACGAAGGCGATGACGATGGCCACGACGGTCGTGCTCGTGGGCTGCTACTACGGCTACAACGCCAGTGGTGGCCCTGTCGGTGTGGGCCAAGCCACCGCCAAGTCGATGGTGCTCAACCTCGTGCTCGTCAACCTGATCGGGATGGTCGGCACACAGATCTTCTGGGGCACCAACGTACGCGCCCCAATCGGCGGGTAGCGATGGCCGAGGATCGACCGGCTGAGGATGGGGCGAGCTCCGGTGCGGAGTCCTATGAGCAGATCACGCATCATCCCGCGCCGGTAGAGCCCGACGGCGAAGCCGATTTCGGACCTGCCGAGCCAGGGCGCGAGGGTCGCACGCCAGAAGAGGACGCTCCCGCCGCGCCGGAGACAGCAAACGCGGGGGTCGTGTTCGAGCCGCCGCCCGAGGGCGATCCGGAGGAGTACCGCTACCACCTGGGTACGACACATGCCTCGAAGGTGCCGGCCGCGATCGAGTTCATCGATGTGCACAAGTCCTTTGGGCGTAACCACGTGCTGCGCGGCCTGAACATGGAGGTCCCGGAGGGGCAGGTTTCGATGATCATCGGTCCATCGGGCACCGGCAAGTCTGTCTGCATCAAGCACATCGTCGGCTTGCTGTATCCCGACGAGGGCGATGTGATCGTGCACGGGCAGTCGATCCCGAGCCTGGCCGACGCCGAGCTGTTCGAGCTGCGCAAGAAGTTTGGCGTGCTGTTTCAGGACGGCGCGCTGTTCGGGTCGATGAATCTGTACGACAACGTCGCTTTTCCGCTGCGTCAGCACACCGAGAAGAGCGAAGAGGAGATCGCTGAGATCGTCGAGCGCCGGATGCGCGAGGTCGGTTTGGGGGGCGAGGGCACGAAGATGCCCAACCAGCTCTCCGGTGGGATGCGCAAGCGCGCCGGGTTCGCGCGGTCGCTGGTGCTGAATCCCGAAATCGTATTGTTCGACGAGCCGGACTCGGGCCTGGATCCCGTGCGCACCGCGCTGTTGTGCGAGCTGATCAAGGAAGTCCACGCGGAGAACGGTGGGACCTATGTGGTGATCACGCACGACATCATGAGCGCACGGCGCGTGGCCGAGCACATCATGGTCCTGTGGAAGGGCCGGATCGTCGAGTCGGGGCCGGCGGCTGAGCTGTTTGCAAGCGAGAACCCGTTCGTCCGCCAGTTCCTCTCGGGCGAAGCGCAGGGTCCTCTCGGTATGGAGTGAGCTCCGCTCGGCTGCTAGCCGCCCTAACGGGTGGTGCGGGCCGATCTTTGATCGGTCGAAGGCCGATGCTTGTGGTGGTGATCGCGGCGGTGCTCGGGCTGGGGGGGGCGGCCTTCGCGCTGCGGTTGAGCCCGACGGCGGCGACGAATACGTTCGTGTCTAGTTCCAGCCCCGAGTACACGGCTACCCAGAAGTTTTACGAGAGCTTCGGGGAAGAGCCGATCGAGGTGATGGTGAAAGGCGACCTGCAGCAGCTCGTGCTCAGCTCGGATGTCGACCGGCTGGTGGGTCTGGAGGGGTGCCTCTCGGGCAACATCCCCGAGCAGGGTCTCGCGGGAGTGGGCGGCGCGAACGGTCCGTGCGGGCAGCTCGCGAAGGCGCGGACGGTGAAGGTGGTGTTTGGTCCCGGCACGTTCATCAACGAGGCCGCCGAAGTGGGCGATGAACAGCTCACCGCCCAGACTAAGCAGGCCGAAGTCGCGGCCAAGCAAGCCGAACAGGTGGTGCGGAAGGCGGCGCTCACGCATGGAGAAAGCGCCGAAGAAGCGCAGAAGCTTGGCAAGCAGGCGAGCTCGATCACGCTCGCGCGCTTCAAGGAGGGCCTTGCGACGCTGGCGCTTCAATACGGCCTCACAGCGCGGCCGAGCCTCGATGATCCGAGCTTTGTCTCGAGGCTGGTGTTCGACTCGACCAAGCCGGCTGGCACGCCGAAGCAACGTTTCGCGTACCTGTTCCCGAGCCGCGAAGCAGCCTTGATATCTGTGCGCCTGAAGGCGGGTCTGACCGAAAGACAGCGGACGCGCACGATCGCGCTGATCCGCCAGGCGGTGGCGATGAGGCAGTGGCGCTTGGCGCACGGGGAGTCTTATCTGCTGACGGGTCAGCCGGTGATCGTCGCTGACCTGACGGGGGCGATCACCCGCTCGATCGAGCTGCTGCTGGTGGCGGTGATGCTGGTGATGGCGCTTGCCCTCAGCCTGATCTTCCGGGGGCGTCCACGGCTGCTGCCGCTAGGTGTGGCGCTGCTCGCCGCCGCGCTAACGTTCGGTGCGTTGTCGGTCGTGGGGGCTTCGCTGACGGTGGCCTCGATCGCCGTGTTACCGGTGCTGGTGGGGCTGGCGGTGGACTACGCGATCCAGTTCCAGTCACGCGTGGAGGAGGCGTTTGCCGAGGGTGTGGATGACGCTCGGGTGGCCATCACGCGGGCGGCGACGGTCGGTGCGCCGACGATCGCCACGGCCGGAATCGCAAGCATCGGAGCGATGCTCGTGCTGCTGCTCTCGCCGGTGCCGATGGTGCGTGGCTTTGGGCTGTTGCTGGTGGTGGGCGTCGTGATCGCTTTCCTGTGCGCGCTTACGGCGGGGTCCGCCACGCTCATGCTGGCCGATCGGCGATCGGCCAGAGTTCTGGGACGTTGACGGGGGTGCCCGAGCACGCGATCACCGTTGCGATGGCTGGCTGGCCCTGTTGCGGCGGGCGTCAAACCCACGTGTACACGCGCGCGTGAAGCACTTGATACGAGCCTGGGCGCCGCTTGGCGCGGGGCGCGTGAGCTGCTGCTGGACAATCCCGGCAATCGCTTCGTCGCCAGGATTGCATTGGTGCAGGCTCCACGGCGGCCGGGACGCCTGCTCGGCGTGGGGCTGGCGCTGGCGGCGCTCGGTTGGGGTCTGGATACGCAGACACACGTGGAGACCGACATCACGAAGCTGGTCCCGCAGAATCTGGAATCGCTACAGAATCTGAACGCACTCGAGCGCGCCACGGGTGTGGGCGGCCAGCTCGATTTGATGGTCAGCGGCAAGGACCTGACGAAGCGCTCGACGATCGAATGGATGAGCTCGTACGAGAGTGCCGTGCTGAAGCGCTTTGGGTACAGCTCCACGCGAGGCTGTGGGCAGGCGCGACTGTGCCCGGCCTTCTCGCTGCCGGACCTGTTCGCGAGCTCTACGACAACCACCGGCGCTGGCGGCGCGAGTACACCAAAGCTCACGCAGGCTGATGTGCAGGGTCTGCTCGATGAGATCCCGCCGTACTTCTCTCAGGATGTGATCACCCCCGATCGTCATGCGGCGACACTGGCATTTGGTATTCGCTTGATGCCGCTGGCAGAGCAGCAGCAGGTAATCGAAGCGATGCGCTCGACCCTGCACCCGCCGGCGGGGATCGCCGCCCAGTTGGTGGGACTGCCGGTCCTGGCGGCCCAATCCGGCGCCCAGGTGGCGTCCCCTTGGCGGCGTCTGGAGACATTGCTGATCGGGCTGGCGGCGGTCGCGCTCGTGCTCTTGATCGCTTTCCGCGGCGACCGTCGTCGGGCGCTCGTGCCGCTTGTGCCGATCGCATTGGCGACGGGCTGGTCCGCGCTGATCCTGTTCGCGGTGAGGGTCCCGCTGAACCCGATGTCGGTCACCCTGGGCGCGCTCGTGATCGCGATCTCCACCGAGTTCAGCGTGCTGCTGTCTGAGCGCTACCGCCAGCAACGGTTGCGGGGAGAAAGCCCGATCGAGGCGTTGCGCCGCACCTATCAGCGCACGGGCGCCGCGGTGGCGGCATCGGGGGTCACGGCGATCGCGGGCTTCGGCGTGTTGGTGCTGTCGGATATCCGGATGCTCCGCGACTTCGGCCTGGTCACGCTGATCGACCTGAGCGTCTCGCTCGTGGGGGTGTTGGTGGCCTTGCCCGCGGCGCTGCTGATCGCGGAGCGAGACCAGCCGGCAAAGCTGCACGCCGGCCTACCGGCAGCAGTCCCGACCGCAGAGACGCCCACATGACTCGCAACAGCTCGCGCTATGGCCGCTACGTGGGCATCCTGGGGGTGCTGGTCGTGGTGCTGTTCGTGATCAACGTGACGCTGAGCAAGCAGAACGGCGTCGGGGGCATCGAGCCCGGCCAGCGCTTGGCGCCGTTCGCCGTGCCGCTTGCGTTGGGCGAGTTAAACGGCGACGCCAATATCGCCACCCACGCTGACGAGGGCGGGGACGGGAAGCGTCCCGCGTGCTCGGTGAGGGGTGCGGGGATCCTGAACATCTGCGAACTTTACGAACAGGGACCGGTGGTGCTGGCGCTGTTCATCGACGGGGGCTCGTGCCCGCGGATCGTGAGTGATCTGCAGGCGCTCGCGCCCTCCTTCCCGGCGGTGCGTTTCGCGGGGGTGGCGCTGGAGGGGGAACGGAGTAAGTTGCGCGCGCTGATCCGGGCGCGGAACCTGAGCATCCCGATCGGCCTCGATCGCGATGGGGCGCTGGCGGCGCTTTACAAGGTGGTGAGTTGCTCGCAGGTGACCTTCGCCTATCCGGGAGGTGTGGTGCAGAGCAAGCCGCTATTGGAAGGCTCCGCGTCGGCGACGTTGCGCGCGCGAGTGAGTCAGTTGCTGCTTGCCGCCCGCGAGCGCGGTTGGAAGCCACGAGCACGGTGAGCTCCGATCCGCCTGCCACGGGGGATTGGTCGGAGGCTGGCCATCAGGAGGGCTCCGAGCCCGAGCTGGGCTGGCTTGCGCGCGATGTAGAGCAGGAGATCCCCGAGCTGCGTTTGGTGACCGCGCAGGTGCGAGTAGGTCGCCCGGGCTCGCTTATCACCGGCTCGACGCCCGAGATCCAAGATCATCTGCGCGAACTGTCTAACAAGTTCCGGGGTGCAAGGGCGGTAGCGGTTCGCCGGGAGCCGGTGCCGGCCGCCTATCGGGTCTTCTTCCGTCACATCGGCCTCGACCCCGACGTGGTGCGCACGCCGATCGAGGCGGCGGCGCTCGAGCGGATGTTGCGTGGCGGCTTCCTCTCCGGCGGCCTGCTCGAGGACATCCTGCTGATCGCGCTGGTGGATACCGGCGTGCCGGTGTGGGCACTCGATTCCGAGACCGTGGACGGTCCGCTCGGCATCCGCTCGAGCAGTGAGGGCGAGCCCTTGGGAAGATTCCCGGGGGCCCCGCCGTTGCCGGTAGGCAGGCTGGTGGTGGCGGATGCCTCGGCGGTGCTGGCGCCTCTGTTTGGCGAGCTGGCACCAGGTCATCAGGCCAGCGCGGATACGCGCCGGCTGACGCTGTTCTCGATCCAAGTGGCCGGCGTACCTTCGCTATATGTGGAAGAGGCGCTGTGGAGTGCCCGCACGGCCTTGGAGCACCGTGAGAGACGCTGATAAACTCGGCGATTCCGGCGCGAGGAAGAGGAGATGGGTGTGACCCAGTCCGGGTTCGTCATAGATCGTGACCAACCAGCGATCGGGGCTGCCTCAGCTGTGAGCCCTCGTCAGATCGAGGTCGGCGAGCGTGATGCTCGTACCACCTTGAGGACGCAGATCGGAAAGCTCGAGCGCGAGTGCTCGGCGATCCTCGCCAACGCTTTCCCAAACCTCTCCCCGGCAGATGTTCCGGCTAGCGGTGGCGAGGCATGGATGGCCCGTGTCTGCTCACGCTGGAAGAGTTGGAGCGGGTGCGCGACCGGCTGGCCGGCTGTAGCCATGACCTGCGCCGGCTTGTGCAGGAGCGTGTAGAGCACGAGCGCCGCTCGCGCGAGTTGCTGGAGGGGATGAAGCTCGAACCTGGTCGCTACAAGTTCATGCGCCTGCCGGTGCGAGATCTGGGCCAGGGGGGATGCGGAGTGTGGGAGGTGCGTCCCCGGCTCGGCCTGATCGGGATGCTCGCCGGATGGTGGCAGGTCAAGCTCTCCTCCGGCTGCCCGTTACCCAAGGGGCCGCGCACGGTGCGCGGCCCCGATTGCTCACCGACTGAGGGCCATCGCGCGGTGTTCGTGCGGAGCGTGGTGCGGCGGCACCTGGTATGGGCGGGAGTCGAGTTCTGTGGCTTGATCCCCGCTTTGGGGAACGGCGGTGAGCATCGCCGCGAGCGTGCGGCGTTGACGGTCGGTCATCGATCCGACGGTCTTCTTCTCGGACATTGCGATTTGAGCGAGGAATTTGCGGCAGCGGGTCTGCCCCCAGCGGCGCTGGCTCATCAGTAGATCGGCTACAGCCATGCTGTCCGCCTCCCACGGGGAGTCGAGGATCACGGCGGCGACGCAGATCTCCCCCAGCGCGACCCGGCGCTTGAGCGAGGCGCGGGCGAGGCGAACCTTGTTGGCGCGTTCTAGGGCGCGCATATATTGGGGCCCGCCCGCCCGGTCGGCAGGGGAAATCATCGCTGTCGCGTTCATGTGAGCACTCTCCCCGTTGCCGCCGCTGCAGACGCGGCGAGCAACATCCTTGCTTGAATTTTGACGAGATGCGCTAGGCACGGCCAGCTGAAGTCAGTCCGCGACGAGTCGCGGTTGACACCGGCACTTGAGCCCCCTACGGCTGCTCGAGGGCGAACTTCAGACGGTCATGCAGAGCGCTCTTGGAAGCTACGTCAGGACGGGGTTCGCGGTCAACAGCGCGACGGCGGTTCGTACGCTAGAAGCGACCTTTTTTCTTGCCCTGAGGACTTGTGAAGAAATGGACAAGCGAGCGAGCCTCAGTTTGGGGCCGGCAGAGGCCCGTGCTCGGCCTCGAACTCGCCCTTTACCTTGGCGAAGAGCTCGAGTGCCTGATCGAGTATGGCGCGATCGTGCGTGGCCATCACGCTGGTGCGCAACAGGGCGCCGCCCGGCGGCACCGCGGGGTGCAGCGCACAGTTGGTGAACACGCCGCCGTCGTAGAGGGCACGCCACAGCAAAGCGGCCTTCCAGTCGTCCCCGACGAGTACCGGGATGATCGGTGTGACGACGGTCTCGACAGGAGCGTCCTCGCCCGGGCCGAGCCGCACGGGCTCGCCGCTGAGCACGTGGAAGCCAAGCGCACGCAGGCCGGCGGCGAAGTAGCGCGCCTGCTCCAGCACGGCCGCCAGCAGGGGCGGACCCTCCGGCGAGCGGATGATCCGCAGCGCGGCGAGCGTCGCGCCCAGGGCGGCGGGGACCGAGGAGGCCGTGAACAGGAAGGCGCGCGAGGAGATCCGCAGGTAGTCGATCACGTCAGCCGGTCCGGCGACGAAGCCACCGCAGGAGGCGAACGACTTGGAGAAGGTGCCCATCCGCAGATCGACGCGATCCTCGACCCCCAAGAGCTCGGCGGTTCCTGCCCCGCGAGCGCCCAGCACGCCCGCGCCGTGGGCCTCGTCGACCATCAGGCGGGCGCCGTAGCGGGCGCACAGCTCAGTGATATCGACCAACGGCGCGACATCTCCCTCCATCGAGAAGACACCGTCGACAACCACCAGGACACCACCGCCGTCGCCCTCCGCCCGCTCGAGAGCACGCTCCAGCTTGTCCATGCGGTTGTGGCGGAAGGGGCGCATCTTGGCCTTCGAGAGCAGGACGCCGTCGAGGATCGAGGCATGATCGCCGGAGTCGACGATCACGGTGTCAGAGGGACCGAGCAGGGTCCCGAGCGTGCCCACGTTTGCTTGGTGGCCGGTGGTGAAGACGATCGCGTCGTCGGTGTCCATCCACTCGGCCAGCTCGCGCTCGAGCTCGAGGTGCAGGGGGATGGTGCCGTTGAGCAGGCGTGAGCCGGTCAGGCCAGTGCCATAGCGGTGCAGCGCGTCCTCGGCGC
Source organism: uncultured Solirubrobacterales bacterium (assembly GCA_963822625.1). Taxonomy (GTDB): domain Bacteria; phylum Actinomycetota; class Thermoleophilia; order Solirubrobacterales; family Solirubrobacteraceae; genus Palsa-744. Next base: position 401,767 of record CAWGIH010000005.1, read on the forward strand.
CTGCCATCACGCGCTCGTCGGCGGTCAGGCCCAGGTAGTTGTTGGACGCGAGCATGATCCGTGGCGCGCCCTCCATCTCCACGACCGGCATCGCGGGAGACTCGACCGTGCGGAAGTAGGGCATCAGGTCCGCTTCACGTGCTGCGCGTAGCAGCTCCTCGCGCTCATGGCCACGGACCTTGGAAAAGACGTCTGTCGAGGTTGGCATATAAGGTCTGAGTTGGTGAGTGTCGATGTGAGAGCTGTCTCCGGCGGGGGAGACTTGAGGAAGTTCATCGACCTGCCGTTCCGCCTGCATGCTAACCACCCGCTGTGGGTGCCTCCGCTGAAGCTCGAGCGGCGGCTGTTCCTGAACCGCAAAATGAATGCGTTCTTCAGCCACGGCGAAGCCGAGTACTTCCTCGCCTGGCGCGACGGCCAGGTGGTGGGCCGGATCAGCGCGCAGGTCAACCACGCCTTCGACGACTACCAGAAGAAGAACTGGGGCTGGTTCGGTTTTCTGGAGTTCGAGGACGACGGAGAAGTGCTCGAGGCGCTGCTGGGCGCCGCCGAGGGATGGCTCCGCGAGCGCGGCAAGGAGCGCATGGTCGGGCCGGCGAGCTTCGCGATGAACGACGAGAGCGGCGTGCTGATCGAGGGGTTCGATCGGCGTCCGATGATCGTCCAGCCCTGGAACCCGCCTTACTACCAGGAACGTGTAGAGCAGGCCGGGATGGCGAAGGCAATGGACCTGTTGATGTGGAACCTCGAGGTCGAAGATCGCGCAAAGGTGCTTCCCGTGATTTGGGAACTGGCGGAGAAGGTGCAGTCCGAGCACGGGATTCGTGTGCGCCCGATGCGCCGCCGGCAGTTGCGCAAAGACATGGACGCCTTCGCCGAGGTCTACAACGCCGCCTGGTCAAAGAACTGGGACTTCGTGCCGTACTCGAAGAAGGACCTCGACGCCTATGCCCAGGAGATACAGCTGGTGTTCGACAAGCACTGGTGCTTCATCGCCGAGAAAGAAGACACCGGCGAGGTGGTGGGCATGGCGATGACCTTCCCGGACATCAACCAGGTTCTCGAAAAGATGAAGGGCCGCCTGTTGCCGCTTGGCTGGTGGCACTTCCTGAACAAGGGCCGCATCACCGATCGGGTGCGCGTCGGCTTCCTGGGGGTCAAGCCGGAGTACCAGCACACGGGGGTTGCCGCTCGCCTCTATCAGCTGCACTTCGACGCCGCCGAAGTACGCCCACAGAAAGGTGGGGAGATGGGTTGGATCCTCGAGACGAATACCGCGATGAACCGCGGTATGGAAGCGATGGGCGCTCAGATCGTCAAGCGCTACCGCGTCTATGAGCGGGTCTTGGATCCAGCCAGCGCCGACGCCCCTGCCCAGGCATCTGGCCGGTCTTCGACTTAGCAGTCTGGAGTGCCCCCTACACTTCGCATGATGGGTGACACCGAGGAAGTCGATGCCCTGCCGGTGCTCGCCGATGAGCCAACAGTGACGCATCCCGCATCCGCCGAGCGGGCGCTTGCATTCGATTGGGGATCAGGACGTGTGGTCGTGCCCGCCGTGCAGGCTGCAGCGGTAGCGGCCGGGGGATTTGTGGCGGGAGCAGCGGTCGTCGGTCTCGTACGTCGCCGTCGCCATCGGCCTGTCGCAGTGCTCGCCAGAGGTCCTCGCGCCAGGCGACATCTGGGTCGAGGGCGAAGGGATGCCCGCGCCGTCAGTCGAGCTGGTGAGTTGCTGCAGATCGTGGGCAGCCGCTCGCTGCTCGTAGACGTGCACCTGCTTGGCGGCGAGCGCTGAGCGACCTCGTCGAGCTGCGCGAGGAGGTGCGCCCGGCCGGTCGGGCGGGCTCTTTTCGTCTCCCAAGACGCAACGGTATGGATGGCGTGATGCGCCGTCGCGGCGGGGTGCTGGAACGTCTGCTGCATCACGAGGGCGAGCCGGTTGTGGTGCGCATGGCGCAGAGCGCCGAGGACAGAGTTCTGTTTGGCGCGCGCGCCCGCACGTGCACAGCCGCGAGATACGCCATCCGGCGGATGCGGTTTGCGCTCGGGGTGGACGACGACCTGAGAGCCTTTCAGCGCCGCTTTGCAAACGACCCAATAATCGGGTGCTCGGTGCGCTCGCGCCCGTGGCTGCGGGTTGCTCGCCGGCCAGAGCCTTTCGAGGCGCTTGTTTGGGCGGTGTGCGAGCAGCTGATCGACTACGAGCGTGCGGCCGCGATCCAGAGCCGGCTGGTCAGGCGACTCGGACGGCGCTGGACGGGCGGAGAGGAGGAGGCATGGGCGAACGGGTTGCGCGACCTGCCCACGGCCGCGAAGCTGAGCGCTACGGCGCCGGCGGTGATCGAGTCGTGCGATCTCGCGGCGGCGCGTGCGATCACGTTGAGAAGAGCCGCGCGCGAGGTGGCACAGGGACGTGTGAATCTGCATGACCCCGAGCACGAGCGTGGCTGGAAGCGCCTGCGCACGATCCACGGCATCGGCGCATGGACCGTTGAGATGATGGCCCTGTGCGGACAGGGCCGCTACGACCAGCTGCCTGCCGGTGACCTGGGTCTACTGAAGCTCGTCGGGCGCCAGCTCAGCGGCGGCGATCAACGAGTCCGTGCGCAGGAGCACGAGGTACGAGCGTTCTTCGCTCCTTACGGAGAGTGGGCTGGCTTGGCGGCCGTACACATGCAGGGTTTGTAGGTGCGCTGACAGGGTCTGTAGGTGCGCTGACGGGTCGCGCAGTCGGTCTTATTCTTCGCTTTTCCCCAGTCCTTCCCCGGGCAGAAACTCATTGGTGAATGGCGGCAGGGCTGTGTTCGGGCTGTGGTGCAGGAGCCCGTGCGTGAACATCCAGCTACCAAACGCGGACCACGCCGCGGGGTCTTGATAACCGTAGGGCCGCGGGTGGGCGGATTCCGAATCGATTGGGAGCGCCGCGGGCAGCGTGCGTTCGATCGAGGCGAGCTGCAATTTGGGTTCGAGCGAGGGATTGGCCTTCATCACGAGCGACGCCGCGGTCGCCGGATCGGCGCGCACCAGGCGCTCACCACGAGTGAGCGCCTGGAGGAACGCACGCAGGTCCTGGCCGCGGGAGCGCGCCTCACCTTCCCGCACGACCAGCACGAGCTCATCGTAGGTGGGCACACCAGCCTGGTCGATTGGAATCGTGACGGGGCGCTTGTGCAGCAGCTCGAGCTGGAGCGCCTCGTAATTCCAGTATCCGCCGAGCGTCGCGGCCACCTTGCCGGAGAGCATCGCGGGCACGAGGTTGAAGCCGACGTTGACTTCCTTCACGCTCGCCGGCTTCACGCCAGCGCTCTGCAGAGCGGTGCGCAGCTCGGCGGCCTGGTAGGGGATGCCCGCGGTGCCGACGGTCTTGCCCGCGAGCTGCGCGACGCTGCTCACGTGCGCTGCGGGGAGAGCGATGATCGACGTGAGCGGGCGCTGCACGAGCGCTCCGATCGACACCAGCTTCAAGCCTTCGTCGCGGGCGAGCAGCAGCTCGGGCTCGTAAGAGATCGCCATGTCCACCTTGCCGGTCGCCAGCAACTTCAACGGTTCGGCGGTTTCGGCTGGGACGACCGGCTTTACCTCGAGCCCCGCGGCGCGGAAGTCGCCGGCGGCAAGCGCCGAGTAGAGCGGCGCGTGGTCGGCGTTGGGGAACCAGTCGAGCATCACGGTGAAGGGCTTTGTCTTGGCGGTCGAGATCGTGTCCTGCTTGGCGCCGCAGGCGCAGAGCGTCAGAGCGAGCGCTGCAAGCGCCGCGAAGATCACGGTCCGGCGAAGGATCGACAGAGCTCTCAACGGATATCTCCTCTTGATTGATTGGCCCACGGCGCCAGCCGGCGCTCGATCAGGGAAAGGCTGTAGAAGCAGGTGATCGCGAACGCGAACAGCACGACTGCGGCCGCGTAGGCGCGCGCTGTCTGTAGCGAGGAGAGATCGGCGTTGATCTCATGGCCCAGGCCGGCGTAGGCGCCGGAGGTGGCGGTCTGGGACTCGGCGATGTAGGCGCCGATCACGCCGACGGTGACGGCGATCCGCGTGCCGCTGATCGCCGCGGGCAGCGCCGCCGGCAGCTCGGCGAAGCGAAACGCCTGCCAGCGCGAGGCATCGAGCGTGCGCAGCAGCTTCAGTTGGTCGGGGTCCACGGCGGCAAGCCCGTCGACGGTCGTGACGACGACGGGGAAGAAGCAGATCAGGACGATCACAATCAGCTTGGGGAGCAGGCCGAAGCCCAGCAGGAACACGAGCAAAGGGGCAATCACCGCGATCGGTACTGCCTGGGAGCCGACCGTGAGTGGGTAGCAGGCACGGCGCAGGGGCACAGAAAGGTGAATCAGCACGCCGAGCGTGAACCCGAGCGCCAAAGCGAGCGCCAGCCCGAGTGCCACCTCCTCGGCGGTGACGGCGAGGTTGTGAGAGAGCAGCCCGGCGTTGGACCACAGCGATTCGGTGATCGTGTGCGGTGCCGGGAGGATCGAGGAGCTGGTTGCGCCCGAGCCCACGTACAGCTCCCACGTGCCGAGCAGGATGGCCACGAGCACGATCGCCGGCAGGGCGTTCAGAACGCGGCGCCTCATGAGTCCTCCATCCCCAGCGCGGTCAAAGCTCGCTCGCGCAGGTCGATCACAGCCCCATCGGTGCGCGAGCGCGGACGGGGGAGATTCACCTCGAGATCTGCCCGCACGCGCCCGGGGCGGGGGGAGAGGACCGCGACACGGTCGGCGAGCACGACTGCCTCCTCGACGTCGTGAGTCACGAGCACGACTGTGCGCGGTTCGCGCCGCAGAGCCCGGCCGAGCCATCCCTGCATCTCCGCTCGCGTGATCGCGTCGAGCGCGCCAAACGGCTCATCGAGGCAGAGGACGGGCTTGCCCGACAGCAGCGTGCGTAGGAACGCCACGCGCTGGCGCATCCCCCCCGAAAGCTCCTGCGGATGGGCTTGCTCGAAGCCCTCCAGTCCCAGCTCGGCGAAGAGCCCCGCCGCCTGCGCGCGCGCCTGCGCTCGGGGCCGGCGAGAGATCCGCAACGCGAGCGCCGCGTTGTCGACCGCGCTCAACCATGGCAGCAACAGATCGCGCTGGGGCATCAGCGCGGCGGGAGCGCATTCGATCGTGCCGGCGTCTGCGGCCTGCAGGCCGCAGATCAACTCCAGCAGGGTGGTCTTGCCGCAGCCGCTCGGGCCGACCACCGCAAGCAGTTCGCCGTGATCGGCGTGCAGCGACACGCCGGCGAGTGCCGGCACGGGCACGCCATGGCGGTCACGGTAGGTGTGCCTTATGTCGCTGAGGCTGATGCCGTCGTTTACGCCGCTGCACACCCGAGGTGTTCGCTGCGCGCGCGGCTGCAGTTCGGTTGGCACTTCGCTCCCTCCGCGGGCATTACCCCACAGGTTCAAAGGGTCAGCGCCGGGATCATCCGTGCGCCATCTCAGCCAGCTTGCCCGCCAGCACCCCTGTTGGCTCGTGATGATGCTATCGCGCGGGGCGCATCCTCATTGCGAGCGCTACCGCGCGCTGTTGACCGGCCGGGTGAGCGCGCGCACGAAGTCCTCCAGTTGTGCGGTTGTCCAGCACTCAAATGCTTTGCAGTACTGCTCATAAGCCGCGATCACAGAGTCGCCGTAGTTCCAGTACAGCCGTGGCTCGGGGTTCAGCCAGAAGGTGCGCCCGGCGCGAGCGGCCAGCTGGGCAAATAGGTCGGCGCGGGGATCGCGGCCATTCGTACGCGCATCGCCAAGCACGATGACTGTGGCGCGCGGGTGCAGATCTTCGCCAACCAGCTCCAGCATCTCCGACCACACGCGCCCGTAGTCGGTGTAGCCGGAGATATCGGCCACGCCGGCGTCGTTTGAGATCCGTTCGCTGACCGCTTTGAAGTTGCGCTCGTGCGCGAAGATGTCGGTCACCTCCGAGACGCGCTCAATGAAGACGAACGAACGCATCTTGCGAAACGAATCGTGTAGCGCATGGAGCACGGACAGAAAGAACACCGATGCCGAGGTCACGCTCGTAGACACGTCGCAGAGCACGTAGATCTCCGGGCGCCGGGGGCGTCGTGGGCGGTACTTCAGTACCACCGGCACGCCGCCGGTCTGCAGCGAAGCGCGCATCGTGCGCCGTACATCCACCTGAGCATGACGGCGGTGGCCGCGGGCCTGCATGCCCTGGGTGGCCAAACGGCGTCGCAGCTGGGTCACCACCCGGTGTACGGCCGCCAAGTCGGCCAACGGCCCAGACGGCAGCGCCCGGTCGAGCTCCCCCAGGGGCCGTGACGGAGGCAGGCTGCCAGTGCGCTCGATCTGGCCGCGCTCGAGCTCTCGGCGGAGCAGCGCCTCGAAGCGACGCAGCGCGTCGCGTGGCAGTCCCTCGCGCCTGGGATCATCGACAGGCAGCTCGGGCTGGGGCTCGGTGCGCAGGCCAAGCGCCCGGCGGATGCGCTGGACGTCCACGCCGATTACACCCGAGCCCTCCTCGCGGCGCCCGAAGGCGGCGATCGCCATCCTCGCCAGATCACGCATCGCTCCCTCTGACCCGTCCCTCAGTGCGGCCGCGATCTGCGCACGCAGGGCTTGCAGATCTTCCGGGGAGAGCTCGTCGAGGTCGATCGTTCCGGGTGTGAGTTGCGACGAGTCTCCCTCGCGCACGCCCTCGCGCAGCGCCGCGACCTCGACGGCACGGAAGAAGAAGCGCTCGAACACCAGCTCGAATACGCGCCTATCCTCCTGGCTCTTCGCCAGCGTCGCGGCGAGCGCCTCCCTGAAGTCCCCCTGCTCGGTCCACTGCACCTCGCGCAGCGCCGCGAACGCATCCAGGAGCTCCGAGGTTCCGACCGCCAAGCCTTCGCGGCGCAGCTCCTCGCCGAGCTCGAGGATGCGGGCAGCCAGCCCCTCAGGCGGCATCTGCAGCCGGTGAGCCGACGGCCGGCGACCCCAGCTTCAGCCCGATCCGCTCGGCGACGATGTCCATGTCCGTGCGGTGCTTGACGATCACCGACATCGTGTCTCTGAACGTCTGCTCGTTGATGTCATCGGCTCCAAGCAGCAAGAGCGCCCTGGCCCAATCGATCGACTCGGCGATCGACGGCGGCTTCTTCAGGTCGAGCTCTCGCACCATGCCGACCACCTCGACGAGTCGCCGGCCGATCGTCTCGCCCAGCTCCGGCGCGTGCAGCCGCACGATCGCGAGCTCGTGCTCGAGCTCGGGGTAGTCGAGCCACAGATACAGGCAGCGGCGCTTCAGCGCCTCGGTCAGCTCGCGCGAATTGTTCGAGGTCAGCAGCACCACCGGGTGTGTGCGTGCCTCTACCCGGCCGAGCTCGGGGATCGAGATCTGGAAGTCCGAGAGCACCTCCAGCAACATTGCCTCGAACTCCTGGTCAGTCTTGTCGATCTCGTCGATCAAGAGCACCACCGGCTGCTCGGAGGCGATCGCGCTCATCAGCGGTCGCGCCAGCAGGAAGTCCTCGCTGAAGATGTCCTCTTGTACCGCCTCCCAGCCCGTGTCTGACGCCTCGGCCTGGATCCTCAGCAGCTGCTTGCGGTAGTTCCACTCGTATAGCGCCTTCGCCTCGTCCAGGCCCTCGTAGCACTGCAGGCGCACCAGCTCGCGGTCGAGATACATTGCGAGCGCCTTGGCCAGCTCGGTCTTGCCGACGCCAGCTGGGCCCTCGACGAGCACGGGCTTGCCGAGCTTGGCGGCGAGGAATGCGACAAGCGCGGTCGACTCCCCGGGCAGGTATCCAACGGCGCGCAGACCCTCGGCAACGTCTGCGACGGAGGTGGGCGCCGAGGGCAAAGGGGCGGACATCGTCCGCGCAATGATAAGCGCCCCATCTCGGGCGCCCAGTCCCCGAGGTCTATACCCTCGATCGGCACTCGCTGGGAGACGGCCTCATCCGAGCCTCATCCGGCGTCTGATGCGGAGTGCGGCGCGGGGTCCGGCATCTCCTGCGACTCGGTGTCCGAGGCATGGTCCTCGAAGGACAGTTGCTCGGTCGCGTCGTCCGCTGCGCTGGCGGCGCGGCGCGGCGCGGGTCGTGGCGGCCGTGGGAGGCGGGCAGCGGATGCAAAGGGAGGCTCAGGTTCGCGATCGATCGGAGATCGGCCAGTGGCCTCTGGATGGCGTGGAGAGCGCACGAGCGGCGGGTCGGGTTGGGCGCCAGCACGCATTCGCGAGCCGGACACCGCGAGCAGGCCAGCGGCTGCCAGCGCGAAGAAGATCCCCCACTGAATACCGACGTTCGCGGCGATCCCGTGACTGGTGATGCCGGGCTTGTCGAACAGCCGCAGCACGAGCAGCAGCGCTGTCCAGATACCCGCTGCGAAGACCACCGACCCATCGCCTCCCGGAAGTTGGAAGGAGCGTCGCTCGCCGCGTGCGAACAGCAGATACAACACGGCCAGAGCTACCAGTAAGACGGCGGCCTCGACGAACGAGAAGACTTGGAAGGCATTCAAATTACGACTCTGCAAGGGGGCTGTCCGCGGAGCATTTACGACCGCGTTCTGCTGATACCACGGCAGGAACATAGTTACGAACAACGCTCCCGAGGCGCCGGCCGCCAGGCGCTGCTCGGGTGCCAGTGCGCGCCAGGCGCTGCTCAGTCGTGTCATGCCGGCGCATCTCCGGGCCGGATCTTCGTAATGGAACCCATCGTGTGCCTTAGTCTAAGAGCGGGTTCCGGCGTCCCGGGTTTGGTCCGCTCGCCTCAGTGTGCTTTTGCGCCCTTGGTCACGGTGATCGTCCCCGAAGCCGTCGCGAAGTTGCCGGCCAGATCCGTCGCGCTGAGCGTGATTGCGTAAACGCCGCCCTTCGCGGGGGTGGGCCACAGGAGCTTGGGATTGCCCCGTTCCACTGTGGCGCTGTTGCTCCACACCACCTTGCCGCCGAGCCGGACGGTCAGGCGTACGGTCGAGACCTTCGACAGCGACATCTTCACCCCAGCTCGGGCGCCCGTCGGCAGCGTGGTCGTGATCAGGGAGATCACGGGCGGCGCATGCAGGTCGGCGGTGAAGTGTTCAGCCGTCGTGCAGTAGATCGCGTCGGCGGCGATCGCGGATGACGCAGTGGTCGATGTGGCGGCCTGGGCCGTGTGGCGCGCCGCGCTCGCGCCGGGGTGGGTGGGTTCGGATTCGGGCGTGCCACCGGTGCCACCGGTGCTGGCGCCCGTCGGAGGTGTCCTCGTGGGCGTTGTCGGCGTAGGTGTCGGGGTGGGCCCGGGCGTCGCGGGGACAGTTGTGAGCGGCTCGCCGCGGCGCGTGCGTTCGCACAGGTGCTGGAGGAATTCGGTGAGCAGTTCGTGGTAGCTGAGGTCGGATTCGCCGAGCTGGTCGTACATCGACCAGGCGCCGGTGTCGTAGAGGGGCGTGCGCACCCGCTCTTCGGCGTCGCCCGCTTCGAACAGCGCCAGCCCGACGGGGTCCTTGGTAATCGAGGTGTAGTCGTAGAGCCCCACCAACGCCTGGATTTCCCCGTTGAGGATGCGGTCGGTGGGGGCGTAGGTGTACTCCAGGTAGTGCGCTCCCAGCGAGCTTGCGACGCGCACCCCGTTCGGCGGCGCGGTCTTGAAGATGCCGAGCGCTTCCTGGGCGGCGGTCAGGACGGCCGGTTCTTTGAAGCGCGAGAAATCGCGCGAGAGCACCTGCAGCGCGGTGCCCTGCGAGAGGCCGCTGGTCCAGGGCGGCTTACCGCCGTCGAACTGGAACATGTACTCCCAGGCGATCCCGCCGGCGCGCCTGGTCGCGAGCGGGATCAGTTCGGAGACGAGCTGCTTCAGGTTTGAGTTCTGTCCCCCCGAGTAGAACCCGTTGCCCTCGCCGAAGGTGCCGAGCCACTGGATCTCGATCCCCTGGCCGGAGTAGTACTCCCAGATGAGCTTGGAGCCGGGGAAGCTGATGCGCACCCGCGAGGCGAGCAGTGACCCGGTCGTCCACCACGTGCGGTTGCGTTCGAGCGTCAGGAACAGCGCGGGCAGCCGCGAGGGGATGAGCCCACCGGCGGCGGCGATCGCCCGCACGTTCGCAACGACGGCGCCAAGTTCGGAGCGCCGCGCGCCGGAGAGCCTCTTCAGCGAGTTGACCGCGGCGAGGTAGGCGGAGTGGTCCTGCCGGTAGATGGCCGGCGTGATCGCGCCGCTGCGCTGCAGGCTCGCGAGCGCCGCCGAGACGCTCGGCCCGATGGCCGGCTTGCCGGTGGCTCGAGCGGGAGCCCCGCCCACGAGGCAGATGCTCGCGACGAGCATGCCAAGGACGAGCGCCCGCTGCTGAGGGACGCGCACGGCGCGCATCCTACGGACGATCATGCTCGTCTCTGCAGGGCTCATTGCAGCCCGAAACACAACCTGGCCCAGGGTAGTTGCGCCCGTCGCCGTGCGCTACTCCAGCTCGTCGATCTCCTCGTCCGGCTCGAGCTCGTCGTTCTCCTCGTCGTCGTCCACTTCCTCGCCCGCGACCACCAGCTCACCGGCCGGGTGGTAGGTCACCTGGAAGCTCTCGATCAACTCGTCGCGTCGATGCTCGTCCACCGGCGCCTCGTCCGAGATCAACACCCAATCGGCGCCCTCGCCCGGCTCTACGTCGTCGAAGATCTCATGATCCACGTCCGGTGAGTCATCGACGATCAGCAGGACCTCCGTCTGCGGGTTGAAATAGGTTCCCGGGCGGTTCGTCAGCTCGTCCAGCTCGTATCGGCGCGGGTCGGCCATGGCGCGTTTATATCCGACTGTGCAGTCGGCGTGCTCAGGGGTGCAGCTCGGCCAGGGTGCGCTCCACCTCGGCAGCCACGTCCAACGGCTCCAACCCCTTGCGCGCACGTCGTTCGTTCTTCGCTGTCACGAGCTGGCGCACCTCGTCTTCGAGTCCCGCATCGTGCGCTGCCGCCACCGGCGCCAGCAGCTTGGCGACCTCCGCATCGATGTCCAGCGCTGGTTGACCCCGCTGCACCATGCGCGCGCTTCTCGCGCTGAGCATCTGGCGGATCTCCCGCTCCTGCTCGGCGCGTTCCGCGTCGCTACTGATCGGAGATGAGACCATCATCGGGGCCTCGCTGTCGCGCGTCATCCCGCCCTGCCCGATCTCGTCATACACGCTCCCGCGACCGAGGAGGAAGACCACGGACATCACCACGGACAGCGCGACTGCTCCGAACACCACGATCGGGAAGATGCTCTCCATCGCGTGATTGTGGCGTAGTTGAGCGAGGACAGTCCCTTCGCTACGCTTCACGTTGACTGACCAGTCAATCTATTCTCGCGCGGCGGTCGACGAGCCGCTCCTGTGGTGAGCTAATCCCGCGCCAGCCCTGAGGAGATCACGAAGACACATGGTCGAATTCACGCTCACCGACGAGCAGAAGAACCTGCGCGAGCTGGCGCACGATTTCGCGGAGAAAGAGATCCGCCCAGTCGCCTGGGAGTACGACAAGGACGGTCACTGGCCGCAGGAGGTGCTGCAGAAGGCATTCGATGTGGGCCTCATGAACACCCACATCCCCGAGGAGTACGGAGGACCCGGCCTCGGCTACCTCGACGGCTGTCTGATCGAGGAGGAGCTCTCCTGGGGCTGCTCCGGCATCCAGACATCGCTCGGCTGCAACGGCCTGGCTACCGCACCGATCCTCCTCGGCGGCTCAGAGGAGACCAAGAAGAAGTACCTGGGCGCGATCACCGAGGAGCTGAAACTCGCCTCCTTCTGCCTGACCGAGCCCGACGCGGGCTCCGATGTCTCGGGGATGCGCACGACAGCCGTCAAGCAGGGCGAGAAGTACGTCATCAACGGCTCGAAGTGCTTCATCACCAACGGCAGTCACGCCGACTACTACACCGTCTACGCGAAGACCGACAAGGACGCCGGCCACCGCGGCATCTCCGCGTTCGTGGTCGAGCGTGACTGGGGCGTCGTGGTCGACAAGAAGGAGGACAAGCTCGGGCAGCGCGCGTCGAACACGGCGACGATCTCCTTCAACGACGTCGAGGTGCCGGCCGAGAACCTGCTCGGTGAGGAAAACAAGGGGTTCAAGCTCGCGATGATGACGCTCGATCGCACCCGCCCCGGTGTCGCCGCGATGGCGACCGGCATCGCGCGCGCCGCGTTTGAGTTCGCGACCAGCTACTCCAAGGAACGTGTGCAGTTCGGCGTGCCGATCGCGATGCATCAGGCGATCCAGTTCATGATCGCCGACATGGCGACAGAGATCGAAGCCTCACGGCTGCTTACATGGAAGTCCGCCTCACAGCTGGACAACGGCGAACGCAACACGCTGGTCTCGAGCCACGCCAAGCGCTTCGCCGCCGACACGGCGATGAAGGTCGCCACGGACGCGGTGCAGGTCTACGGCGGCTATGGCTTCATCAAGGAGTACCCCGTGGAGAAGCTCTTCCGCGACGCGAAGATCATGCAGCTGTATGAGGGCACCTCACAGATTCAGCGGCTGGTGATCGCCCGTGAGACGCTGCTGCCCCGCCGTGTGGAGGAGCCCGCGGCGGTCGCCGTGTAGCCGTCCTCGTTTACCTCCCAAAGCGGAAGCTAAAGGAACTCTTACGTTCTGCCGATCTGATCGACCATGGGTCCAGGCGAGCTTCAGGTCGATGGAATGAGCGCCATACCTCCACCGGAAGCGGCCGCCCTGCCCGCGCACGCCACGGTCGATCCCGACCAGCTACGGCGACTTGGTGAGGCGCTGAACGCGCGCACCGACGATGTGGTCGCGGGGATTTTCCGCCGCTCCGCCGACTCGGGACACGTGCTTGACGCGGTGGTCGAAGAGAGCTTCGTGCGGGTGGGGAAGGTCTCGACGATCGCGGTCGCCCGCTGGATGGCCGGCGACGGGGCCGCCGTGGCGCGTGAGGTCGGTCAGGAGTCCTGGCGGATCTTCGGTCATCTGGCCGCCCAGCGCGCGGCGCCGCTCAACGAGGTCACCAAGCGCTGTCTGCGTTGGCGCGACGCGGCCGACGAGGTGGTGCGCGAGACAGCCGAGCAGCTCGAGCTTCCCCCGCAGGTGCTCGCCTGGGCGCTGGCAATGTTGCAGCGCAGTCTCGATGTCACGCTCGTGCGGATGTGCCAGTCCTTCGAGTCGGAGCGCCAGCGCTCGCACGAGGAGCTCACTCGCCGTCAGGAGGAGCTCGCGTTCCTTGCGACCCACGATGCCCTTACCGGCCTGCCCAACCGCACGCTGATTCTCGATCGCGTCGAGCAGATGCTGGTGCGCTCACGTCGCAGCAAGACTCCCGTGGCTGCTCTATTCGTCGACCTCGACAACTTCAAGTCGATCAACGACACGCTCGGCCACAGTCTCGGCGACGAGCTGCTGCGGGCTGTCGCCGCACGACTAGATGGCGTGGTGCGCGACATCGACGCGCTCGGGCGCCTCGGTGGTGACGAGTTTGTGATCGTCGCCGAAGGAATGTCGCTCGATTCGGGTCCCGAGATGATCGCCGAACGCCTGCTAGAAGCACTGAAGCAGCCATTCGAACTGAAGGGGGCTGAGAAGAATCGCTTGACCGTGACGGCGAGCGTCGGCATCGCAGCCGGCGATCGGGTCTCGGCCGAAGAGCTGCTGCGCGACGCGGACATCGCGATGTACCGCGCCAAGTGGGACGGCAAGAACCGCTACGTCGTATTCGAGTCAGGGATGCAGGACGCGGTCCAGAGCCGGATGGAACTCGAGATGGACCTGCGGGTTGCCTTCGAGAACGACGAGTTCTTCCTTGTCTACCAGCCTACGTTCGACTTGCAGGAGATGACCCCCACCGGCATGGAGGCGCTGATTCGTTGGCGCAGCCCGGTGCGTGGCGTCGTACAGCCGGACGACTTCATCCCGCTACTCGAAGAGACCGGCCTGATCTGCGAAGTTGGCGGATGGGTGTTGCGTCAGGCCTGCCTGCAGGGCGCGGCATGGCGGCGCAATGGCTATCCGATCGGCATCGCCGTCAACGTTGCCGCTCGTCAGCTCGACACAGACGCGTTCGTGACCGAGGTGCGTGATGCGCTGGCGCAGAGTGGCCTCGAGCCGGGCGCGCTGACGATCGAGATCACCGAGACGACGTTGATGAGCAACGCGGATGAGACCGCGCGGCGGCTCGTCGCCATCAAGCAGCTCGGCGTGAGGATCGCGATCGACGATTTTGGTACCGGCTACTCTTCGCTTGCCTATCTCCAGCGGTTCCCCGTCGACGCACTGAAGATCGACCGCTCGTTCATCTCTCGGGTCAGCCAAGACCCGGAAGGGGAGACCCTGATCCGCACGCTTGTCCAGCTCGGCAAGTCACTCTCGATCGAGACGCTGGCCGAGGGCATCGAGCAATCACGGGAGCTCTCACTCTTGAAGGAGGAGCACTGCGACAGTGGCCAGGGCTTCTTGTTCGCGCGCCCCCTCGACTTGACGGCCAGCGAGTCGTTCCTGCAGGATTGGATCGGCGGTACGGCCACTATCGGAGCTGGCGCCGTCGACTCGGCCGTCGTCTCGGATCTCCCCGCGGTCACCGCCGCGGACGCGCCTGCCTCGGCATAGAGCGGGCCTCCGTCCCGACAGCCGGCACGCTAGGCTGCGCGGGGCCTGGGTGGGCTGAGTGGGGCCTGGGTGGGCTGAGTGGGATCCAATCAGACCAGAGGAGAGCGATAGATGTTCGTATTCAAAGCCGCCGTCGTGGGCGCCGGGACGATGGGTGGCCAGATTGCCCAGACGATCGCGGCCGCAGGGATTCCAGTGGTGCTGAAGGACATCGACGAGGCGCTCGTGCAGGCTGGACTGGACGAGGCTCGGGGCGTCACCTCTGGCCAGGTCGGCAAGCTCGTCGAGAAGGGCAAGCTGACGGCCGAGCAGGGGCAGGCACAGATCGAGGAGATCCTCGGGCGCATCCACGGCAGCACCTCCTACGCCGACTTCGGCGATGTCGACTTCGTGGTCGAGGCCGTGCCGGAGAAGATGGAGATCAAGCAGGCCGTATTCGCCGAGCTCGACGCCGCCACCCCCGGTCACGCGATCCTCGCGTCGAACACCTCGTCGCTGTCGATCACCGAGATCGCCGAAGCGACGCTGCGGCCCGAGCAGGTAGTCGGCTTTCACTACTTCTATCCGGCGTCGATCATGCCGCTGATCGAGATCGTCGAGGGTGAGGAGACCTCGGCTGAGAGCGTCGGCGCGGCCGTCAACTTCGCCCAGGCGATCCGCAAGCAGCCGATCACCTGCGCCGAGGTTCCCGGCTTCGTCGTCAATCGCATCCTCAACGCCGGCATCTCCGAGGTCTGGCGCGAGCAGGAGGCGAAGGGACTGTCGATCAAGCAGATCGACGCGGGCGTAGGGGCTGCCGGCGTGGTGCCGATGGGCCCATACTTCCTCGTCAACCTGCTCGGCCTCGACACCGTCCTGCACGTCGCTGAACACCTGGCTGAGTCATACGGCGACGAACGCTTCTACGTGCCCAAGGGGATGCAACGCCTCGTCAGCGAGCGCAAGCTCGGCGCGAAGACCGGCGGCGATGGTTTCTACAGCCCCGAGGGCGAGCCCAACATCGAGGGCGACGGCGAGCCAAACGTGGCTGAGCTGGTGGAGCTGCTCACGCTGAAGACGTTCATCGAGGCCTGCCTCGTGCTCGAGGAGGGCGTGGCCACTCACCGCGACATCGACTTCGGGATGATGGCCGGCGCGGGCCTGGATCCCCGCAGGGGGCTGCTGCCGCCGTTCATGAAGGCCGACGTGGAAGGGCTCGACACGATCCTCGAGCGTTTGGAGAGCGCTGCGGAGCGCTACGGCGATCGGTTTACGCCACCGACGATCCTACGTCGCCTCGTGGCCCAGGGACGTTTCGGGCAGAAGAGCGGCCAGGGCTTCTATGCCTACCCGCAGCCTGACGCCGAGCAGCCCGCCGAGGTCATCAAGCTCGAGACCCGCGCTGATGGCGTCGCGATCGCCTGGCTGGCCAACGGCCAGATGAACTCGATCTCCCCACAGGTGATCGAGGACCTCGGCAAGGTCTGGGCGAAGGCCAAGGATAAAAATTCCCAGCCTCCCATTCACGCGCTGGTGATCGCCTCCTCGAACCCGTTCCTCTACTCCGCTGGGGCGGACATCAAGGCGTTTACCTCAATGGACGAGGCGGGTGGCGAGAAGTTGATTCACGCCGCCCACGCTCTGTTCAGGGAGCTGGGGAGCGAGGGGATTGCGACGATCGCGGCCGTCAACGGGCTCGCGTTCGGTGGCGGCTGTGAGCTCGCGATGTCCTGCGATGTGCGGATCGCGGCACGCTCGGCGCTGTTCGGTCAACCGGAGATCAAGCTCGGGATCATCCCGGGCTTCGGCGGCACACAGCGTCTGGCTCGCCTGGTCGGCTCCAACAAGGCGCTGGAGATGAACCTCGTCGGCGACCCGGTGCTCTCCGAGGAGGCGTTCGAGTTCGGACTGGTCAACCGCGTGGTCGAGGATCACGAACTGCTGGATACCGCGCTGGCGTGGGCACGCAAGCTCGCTGGACAGGCGCCGCTCGCGCTCGAGCAGATCAAGCAGGTCTCCGCGGCCGGCGATCTGGACGAGGGCATCGAGGCTGAGAAGCGCGCGTTCGCGAGCGTGTTTGCAAGCGCCGACGCCAAGGAGGGCATCTCTGCATTCCTGGGCAAACGCGCCCCGCACTTTCAAGGGAAGTAGCTACGGCGCGCTGGTTATGTCGGCCGCGCGGGTCAGGTCCCGCTCGGGCACGATCTGCCAGCGCACGGCGAGTTCCTGGAGCTGATCGCTCATCTCCCAGCGGTCCGGGCGCGCCTCGCCCTCGTGATCGGGGTTCGCGCCCTTCAAGGCCATGCTGCCGGTGTTCTCGCCGATCTCGCGCAGCTCGGCCACTTCGGCTGGGCTCAGCAAAAGCTCTTTGGGCAGCACGGCGAGCTCCGCGCGCTTGTCCTCGATCGGGCGGGAGATCGGTCTCCCGCCCGAGCCGCCGCTCTCCTGGATCAAGGTCGGCGCGACGCAGCGTACGGCAGGGTGTGCGAGGTTCCACTGGCAGGCCAACTGCAGCATGCTCAACCCGTGCCGCTCGGCGTACGGACGCATCCGCTCGAGCTTCTCATTCCCCGCCTGCACCCATCCCTCCGGGCGAAACCGGCGGTGGTCGTACTCCGCGAACTCATGCCCGTGCCGCACGTCGCCGTGGAACAGGCCGCCGTAGTCGACCACGCGGGTGATCACGTTCACGTCGTTCGCCGTCGCGGCGTCGAGCACCAGCTCGCCGGGCCAGGGCTCCATTGGGCTGAGGATCACCATCGCCCAGTCGATCAGCTCACCAAAGTGCTCGATACAGTCGATCAAGTCCAGGGTGAAGCCGTTGGCTGGTCCCGGTGCGACGCCGAGCGAGCGCGTCAGCCCCGCCGCGCGGACCGCCTCCATCCCTGCCCATACGGTCTCGCTTCGGTAGCCGGTCCGGTCTGGGTTGTGCAGTAACAGCAGGTCGAAGCGCTCTGCGCCGATACGTTCGAGGCTCTTCTCGGTGGCCATACGGATGTAGTCGGCGTAGTCGCCCTCGCCGCGCAGGCGTGGGTCGGTGAAGCGGGGGTAGCCCTTGGCGCCCTCGCGCTCCCCCTCGTAGAAGTCGTGGCCGATCGCGCCGATCAGGCAGTAGCTCTCGCGATCTACGCCCGCGAGAGCCCGGCCGAGCATCCGGTCGGCTTCCCCGGCTCCGTAGGCGTCAGCGCTCAGGACCGTATCGATCCCCTCGCCGGGACGCAGAAGCGCCTGCAGGCGCGCATCGTCCAAGGGCTCACCGAAGTGCATGAAGCGCCCGCCGCTCCAGGTGCCGATCGCGGTTGTGGTGGGATCCATGCTCCTGGATTTTATGTCGTCTTCGTGAACCCCGCCGCCGTGCGTGCGCGCAGCGCGGCTTCCAGCCGCTCGAGTGCGTAGCGGACGACCTTTTCGTCGGGCTGTGCGGGCGTGACCCCCGCGCGCAACGCCGCAAGCTCGGCGACGCGTGGGGCGAGGTCAGGGCGATGCTCGCCGCCAAGCTCGTCGAGTGCCGCGGCAAGAGCTCCGTCCAGCTCGATGGTGGCATGGGGCAGCCGCTCCGCGTCGAGGTCCAACCGCGCGCGTAGGGCGAGCTCCTCGCACAGCAGCTCGTGGCCACGTGCGCCCAGCAGCTCCGCGAGACGCTCCTGGGGTCGCAGTGCCGCCGAGCGATCCCCAATCGGCCGGCGCCAGCCGCGAGCTGAGGGTGTCCAAGGAAGCTCGTGCGCGTGCAGCCAGAGCCCTTCGGCGACCTGCTCACCGTCGCCCCAACCGGCACGAATCACGAGTGCCTGGGCAGGGGAGACCTCGTGGATGTGGGGGTCCGCCGCGGCGATACGATGGGCAAACAGAACGCGGTTGAGTATCGCGACGGTTGCGTGCACCTCGCGCTCGACATCCAGGTCGGCCAGCCACGCCTGGGCCTGGCGCTCGGCGGATAGGGGTACGGGATCGATGATTGTCGCGCGCATCGTGTCCACCGGCGCTGGGTCGGGCGTTGTAGCTCGCGGGTGCCGCCGACGCCTCCCTGACCGGCCCAGTCCCAGCTCTGCTCGACGGCTGGCCCCGAGCGTGCCGAGCACGATCACGCGCTCGGGCTCCCCGCTCTCACTCCCCCCAGCTCGGCGAGCTGGGGGGGAGTCTGTCCTCCGCGCGTGCGCAGCAGGTAGCGCCCGTCCGCCGGTCCCAGCCGCCACGGGAACTCGAGCTGGATAAACAGGAACAATCGCTCGGGCATCGCTGCACCGTATCCTTCTTCTCGATGTCTGACGCGAGTAAAGCTGTGAGGGGTCTGCGCGAGCGCCTAGCCGATGGCACCGAGGATCGACTCGGTAAGGCACTGACCGACTTGCTCGAGAACCCCCTGCTGACAGGTGTCGTTGGGCGCGCGTTCGACGCACGCGAGAAGGCCGCGCAGGCACAGGAGGTCGCCATGGGCGCATTCAACATTCCCTCGGCGGCCGACATCGAACGGTTGACGCGGCGGCTGCGCTCGGTATCGCAGCGGTTGGAGGGCATCGAGGACGGTGTGCATCGCCTCGACCGTGCGCTTTCCGGACGCGGCGTGGAGTCCCGTTTGTCAGCGATCGAGGATCAGCTGGGCACGCTCACACAGAAGCTCGGCCAGGTGTCAAAGCGCGGCCCTGTGGAACCGGTGGTCAAGGCCAAGCCGGCGGCCGGAGCGAAACCGGCGGCTAAAGCGAAATCTGCCGCCAAGGCGAAGCCGGCGATCAAGGCTAAACCGGTCGCTAAAGCCAAACCCGCGGCTAAAGCAAAACGGCCAAAAGCTCAACCTAAAAGGGCCTGAGCTCAGGCCGGGAGGGCGGCGACGGCAATGGCCCCCATCGCTTCGCCGGCCGCCCACAGGGCGTCGTCTTCGATACGTGTTCGCGCGCCGAAGACATCGAACGTGTCGGAGACGACGAGCGCGCACGCGACGGGTACCGAGGCGGCGGCCCCGACGGCGAACAGCGCGGCGGCCTCCATCTCGATCGCGAGCGCGTCAGGCGGATGTTGGGGCGTGCGATTGTCGTCGTAGAACAGATCCACGCTGACGACGGCGCCGGAGTGGACCCGGCGGCGGGTCGAGGAGTCGACCTGCGTCCGACCGGCACGCAGCAGCCCCTCAGCCAGTGTCGGATCCGCCGCGACGCGCTGATTCGCGCCCAGCGCCTGGGAGGCGCCGTCCCCGCAGATCGACTCGTGCGCCACGACCAGGTCGCCGAGCTCCAGGCCGGTGGCAAGCGCGCCGCAGGTGCCGACGCGGATCAGGCGCCGAGCGCCGAGCGCGATCAGCTCGGTGAGGACGATCGCCGCCGAGGGGCCGCCCATGCCGGTGGATTGGATCGTCAGTAGCTCGCCGTCAGCCTGCGCGGGACCGGTATAGCCCCAGAGGCCACGATGGTGGTTGAACATCAGTGGCTTGACGAGCAGTGTCTGCGCGAGCGCGAGCGCACGTCCGGGATCGCCGGGCAGGAGCACGCGCTCGGCCAGTGCGGCCGTCGGTCGCAGGTGGATCGCCTGGGGATACACGGGCGCGTCGGTGGGCTCGGGTTGCGACACCGGCCGCGACTTTAGACTCCCGCGCGATGGTCCCGCCTCCCGAGCACTCCGACGCCGACCCGGTCGACGGCCCGCTCGCCCGCCCCTCGGCGAGCGCGCTGACGCTGAAGCAGGTGGCGGCGCGCGCGGGAGTCACGCAGGCGACCGTCAGGCGCTGGGTGAAAGAGGGGCTGGTTCCCCAATACGACGGGGCCTGGACGCCCGCGGCGGCCTCGCACGTGCGGATCGTCGCGCGGCTGCGCGAGCGCGGGCACTCAGTCCAGCGGATCAGGGAGGCGAGCCAGAGCGGGAAGCTCGCGTTCGGCTACATCGACGAATTGCTGCCGAGCTCTGAGGCGCGCTACACGCTCAAGCAGGCGGCGCGCGAGATCGACCTGGACCCGGCGCTGGTCGAGCGCTTGATCGGCGCGATGGGCCAGAACGCGCTGTCGAGCGAGGAGATCACCGGGGAGGACCTGCAGGTGCTGCGCTACGGCGCGGAGATCCTCGCGGCCGGCCTGCCGCTACCGGCGCTGCTGCAGATCGTGCGGGTGTACGGGCAGGCGATGGCGCAGGTCGCCGACGCGGAGGTGCGGCTGTTCCACCTGTATCTGCATGAGCCGCTGATGCGCGAAGGGGTGCCCGGCGTCGAGGTGGCACAGGCGATGGAGGGGATGACGCGCGAGATGCTGCCGTTCGCGGCGCCGTTCATCAACTACCTGCACGGCCGGATGCTGGGGTATTTCGTCGAGCAGGATGTGATCGGGCATATTGAGGCCGACCTCGACGACGAGGAGACGGCGGTAGAAGGCCGGATGCGAGTGGTGATCGCGTTCGCCGACCTGGCGGGGTACACGCGCCTGACAGAGGAGCAGGGCGAGGCCAAGGCGGTGAGCGCGGTCGAGCGGTTCGTAGAGACGGTCGAGCGGACGCTGCCGATCGACGCGCGCGTGATCAAGACGCTCGGGGACGAGGTGATGGTCGTCGGGGTCGACGCAGGCGCGCTGACGAGCTGGGCGGTCGAGCTGGGTGGGGAACTGGCGCCTGGCGCGCCGCCGCCGCGAATCGGGATCCACAGCGGCGCGGCGCTGTATCGCGATGGCGACTACTACGGTCGTGAGGTCAACCGTGCGGCGCGCGTGGTCGCCCGCGCGTCAGGCGGCGAGGTACTGGTGACGCGCCCGGTGGCGGACACCGCGAATAGGCAGGATGGCCTCGAGTTCGAGCTGATCGGCGAGGTTGTGCTGAAGGGTTTCAACGAGCCGACCGAGTTGTTCAGCGCGTCGCGGAAGGGGTAGGACACAGTGATCGTCGAGCAGGTCCGCGAGGTAGTGCGAGCGGGTGACCTGTTGGGGGGGGAGCAGACTGTCGTGGCGATGCTCTCAGGTGGCCGCGACTCGGTCTGTTTGCTGGATGTGGCGGTTGCACTGGGGACGGCAGGGAGGGTGAAGGCGTTGCACGTGAACTACGGTTTGCGTGGGGAGGAGTCCGACGCGGACGAGCGCCACTGCACGGCGTTGTGCCAGAAGCTGGCGGTTGAGCTCGAGATTGTGCGGGCGCACAGGCGGCAGGGCGAGCCCGGCAATCTGCAGGCGTGGGCGAGAGACGTGCGCTATGGGGCGGCGATCGGGCTGGCGGAGGAGCTGGAGGAGCGGGGAGATGCTCCAAGGGGCCAAAGCCCAACCGCGGTGATCGCGGCCGGGCACACTGCTAGCGACCAAGTCGAGACGATCCTGTACCGGCTTGCGGCCTCGCCGGGGCGCCGCCCGCTGCTCGGAATGCGGGCCGTCGAGGGGCGTCTGGTCCGTCCGCTGCTGGGAGTGACGCGTTCAGAGACCGGTGCCTACTGTGAAGCCCAGGGCCTGGAGTGGCGTGAGGACGCGAGCAATGACAGTGACGCGTACGCACGTGTACGTGTGCGACACGGGCTGATATCGGCGCTATGTGCGGTGCACCCGGCGGCTGAGGCAAACGTGCTGAGGACAGCACAGCTGCTGCGCGAGGAGACCGAATTACTCGATGGCCTCGTAACAGACGCGCTGGAAGAGGGGCAGAGCATTGCGCTCGCGCGTTTGGGAGAGATGGAGAGGGCGTTGGCGCGCCTGGTAGTGGTGAGCCTGGCGGAGGAGGCCGCCGGAACATACGTGCCGCAGGCCGGCGATCGCGTGGAGGAGATCCTGGAGCTGGGTAGGCGCGGCGAGGGCAGGCTGGATTTGCATGTGGGTGGCAACGTCAGCGCGGTGGTTGAGGGCGGCCTGCTGAAGATGGTCAAGCTTCCACCGCGGTGACCGAGAGCGTCGATCTGCGAGGCCCTACACTGCATCCTGTGGCAACTCCCGTCCGCGTCGCGCCCGAGCAATCCGACCGTGGAGTCGGCGAGGTGCTCGTCAGTGCTGAGGACCTGCAGCGCCGGGTGCGCGAACTGGGAGAGCAGATATCGCGCGACTACGGCGGGCGGCCGCTGCTGTTGGTAGGGGTGCTGAAGGGCGCCGTGTTCTTTCTCTCAGACCTGATGCGCTTCATCGACATCCCGGTCGAGATCGACTTCATGGCGGTCGCCTCCTACGGCTCGGCGACCGATTCATCGGGGGTCGTACGGATCCTCAAGGATCTCGACGCGGCGATCGAGGGACGCGACGTGTTGATTGTCGAGGACATCGTTGATTCCGGCCTGACGCTGCAGTACCTGCTACGCAACCTCGGCTCGCGCAACCCGCGCACGCTCGAGGTCTGTGCGCTGCTGGTGAAGCCCGCCCGGCGCAAGGTCGAGCTGCCGAGCAGGTACGTCGGCTTTGAGATCGAGGACCGCTTCGTGGTCGGCTACGGACTCGACTATGGGGAGCGCTACCGCAACCTTCCGTTCGTCGCAGCGCTGGAGAAGTAGCAGGAAAATCGGCTCCCCGTGGTACGCTGGACGACTGGCGGCCACGATCAAAGTCCGCGCCAGGACATCTTGACAGGACCCTTAGAGCGAACGTTATGAACCGTTTCTTCAAGAGCGCCGCCTTCCCGATCCTGCTGGTGGTGGTGCTCGCATTCTTCTTCACGAAACTGGCCAGCACCGGTTCCAGCAGCGGTCGCCATCACAGCTACCAGACGCTTGTCTCCGAAGAACTCCCGAAAGGTGAAGTCAAATCGGTCGAGTTCAAGAACAAGGGAAAAGTCCTCGAAGTCAAGCTGACGAACAAAGTGACAGGCCACGAAGAAACCTGGGAAGGCGGCTTCCTCGAGCAGGCCACGCCAGAACTGCTCAAAGAACTCAAGACCGCCGGCGTCAAGTACAACGTTGAATCGGAAAAGAGCAGCGAGCTGCTTCGCTGCTGACGTTCATCTTGCCGTTCGTGCTGTTCCTGGGCTTTTGGCTGTTCTTGATGAACCAGGTTCAGGGAGGCGGCAACAAAGTCATGTCGTTCGGCAAGTCGCGTGCCAAGCGCATGTCGGCTGACTCGCCGAAGATCACCTTCCGAGATGTCGCTGGGGTCGACGAGGCCGTCGAGGAGCTGCACGAGATCAAGGAATTCCTCGAGAACCCGAAGAAGTTCCAGGCGCTCGGCGCGAGGATCCCGACGGGTGTGCTGCTGTATGGGCCTCCCGGCACCGGCAAGACGCTGCTGGCGCGCGCTGTCGCGGGCGAGGCTGGCGTGCCGTTCTTCTCGATCTCCGGGTCTGACTTCGTCGAGATGTTCGTCGGTGTTGGCGCCTCGCGTGTGAGGGATCTGTTCGAGCAGGCCAAGCAGAACAGCCCGTGCATCATCTTCATGGACGAGATCGACGCCGTCGGTCGTCACCGCGGCGCCGGGCTTGGCGGGGGTCACGACGAGCGCGAGCAGACGCTGAACCAGCTGCTCGTCGAGATGGACGGGTTTGAGGCGAAGGACAACATCATCATGATCGCGGCGACCAACCGGCCCGACATCCTCGACCCCGCCCTGCTGCGCCCCGGGCGCTTCGACCGGCAGATTGCCGTTGATCGTCCCGATCGCAAGGGCCGAGCGAAGATCCTCGAGGTTCATACACGCGGCAAGCCGCTGGCGAAGATCATCGACATCGACGCGCTCGCGGGACAGACCCCGGGTTTCACCGGCGCCGACCTGTCGAACTTGATCAACGAGGCCGCGCTCCTTTCCGCTAGGACGGGTAAGCGCGAGATCGGCCAAGAAGAGCTCGAGGAGGGGATCATGCGCGTGATCGCCGGCCCTGAGAAGAAGACGCGCGTGATGAGCGAGAAGGAGCGTTTGATCACCGCCTACCACGAGATGGGCCATGCGATCGCGGGCCACTTCCTGGAGCACTCCGACCCCGTGCACAAGATCTCCGTGATCTCGCGCGGCCAGGCGCTCGGCTACACGATCTCGATGCCCCAGGAGGATCGCTTCCTGACCACGCGCGCCGAGCTGAACGACACGATGGCGATGACGCTCGGTGGGCGCGCCGCCGAGGAAATCGTGTTCGGCGAGATCACGACGGGCGCGTCGAACGACATCGAGAAGGTCACGCAGACCGCCAAGCAGATGGTGATGCGCTTCGGCATGTCAGAGCGGCTTGGCCCGCGTGTGTTCGGGCACGACCACGGCCAGCCGTTCCTCGGCCGCGAGTTCTCGACAGAGCCCGACTACTCCGACGAGATCGCTCGCGAGATCGATGACGAGGTGCGCAGGATCATCGAGTCCGCGCACAAACGCGCCACGAGCATCCTGACTGAGCACTCGCACGACCTGAAGAACATCTCCGAGATCCTCGTCAAACGCGAGACGATCGAGAAGGAGGAGTTCCTCGCGCTGCTCGCGGGCAAGAGCGAGGAGGAAGTGTTCGGCGTGGACGAGCCGAGCAAGCCCGAGCTGCCTGTGCCTCCGGCAACGGCCGACCGCGCGGAGCGCGAACCTGCCCCGAGAGCGACTCCTCGCCCCGGACTGGCGGGCGGCACCACTGAGATACGCGGCGCAGACACCGAGCGCCCCAAACTCGCCTGAATCTCGCTTGAGCTCCAGCGCCCGCGTGCCCGGCGGATTTCGTGTGATGGGGATCGTGAACGTGACGCCGGACTCGTTCTCCGATGGCGGCGCGTTTTTGGAGACGGATGCCGCAGTGGCTCACGGGTTGGACCTCGTGGGTGAGGGCGCCGAGATCCTGGATATCGGTGGCGAGTCGACGCGGCCGGGAGCTGAGCCGGTCTCGGAGGTGGAGGAGTTGCGCCGTGTGATCCCAGTGATCGAAGGGCTGGTGGATTCGATCCCCGCCCACCCGCAGATCTCGATCGACACGTCCAAGGCGGCGGTCGCCAAGGCGGCGCTCGCAGCGGGGGCCAGCCTGGTCAACGACGTTAGTGCCCTGCGCGGCGATCCAGCGATGGTGGAGGTGGTGGCCGAGAGCGGAGCCGACTGTTGCCTGATGCACATGCTTGGCGAGCCGCGCACGATGCAGCGGGCGGGCGGGGTGGACGGGCCTCGATATAAAGACGTGGTCGCCGAGGTGAAGGCGTTCTTGGAGGAGCGATTGAGCTTCGCGGTCCGGGAGGGCGTGTGCGAGGATCGGATCATGCTCGACCCCGGTATCGGCTTCGGCAAGACCGTCGCGCACAACCTCGAGTTGCTGCGCCGGCTCGAGGAGCTGACCGGGCTGGGCCGCCCGCTCGTAATCGGCACCTCGCGCAAGAGCTTTCTTGGGCGCATCGCCGCCGACGGCGCCGGCTTGGCGGAACCGTTGGACGCCCAACACCGGCTCGCGGGAACGATCGCGACGAATGTCCTGGCGCTGGAGCGCGGCGCGAGCGTCTTCAGGGTGCACGACGTAGCCTCGGTGCGCGAGGCGCTGGCGGTGGCGGCTGCTACGTTGAGCGGGCGATGGACGGCGAGCGACGGCACGACGATCCCGATGACGACGATCGAGCCGATCGGGAAGAGCTAGCCGAGGACCCGAGCGATCACGATGACGAGGATCAGCAGGACGACGAGGACGAGCTGAACGAGGACCGCGACGAGGATGTCGAGCGAGGCGCCGAGTCGGTCACGATCGAGATCACGGGACTGTCGCTGTACACCCACCACGGGGTTAGCGACGCCGAGCGCGAGGTTGGCCAACGACTCGTGCTCGACCTGCGGCTGGACGTCGGCGAGACGGATGCCACCGCGACCGATGCGCTCGAGGACACGATCGACTATGCGGAGGTTTGCCAGCTCGTCGCGCTGGTCGCCCAGCAGCGCTCTCACAAGACGCTCGAGCGGTTGTGCAGTGTGGTGGCGGATCGTTTGCTCGGCGACTACGAGCTGGAGGGCGTGTGGGTGAAGGCGACCAAGCCGGAGCCACCGATCCCGCTGAGCGTGGAGGAGGTCTCGGTCGAGATCTGGCGGGAGGCTGAGGATTAGGCTCGGCATCGCTTGACGGCCCATCATGGGCAGCTCTACCGCACAGCAGCTTCATCGCGCACGTCACTTGACAAGTTAGTTAGTAGTCACTTATAATCAGGGCCAATGAGTCGGCCAGCCAGATTTGGCGGTGGGGCAGTGGCGATCGCGGGAGCGCGTCAGTGATCGCGCGCCTGTCCGCGCTGGCCGCGGGCGCGGGCAACACGCGCCGGGTGCTGCTGGGCGCTGGCGTGCTGTTCCTGGTTGCTGCGGCCTTCGGCGTGCCGGTCACGACCATCCTGAAGAGCTCCAGCAAGGACTTCCAGGATCCGCATGCCGAGAACCTGCGGTCCAATGCGGCGATCGAACGAGCCACCCGCCAGCGGTCTTACTTTGGTGTGGCGGCGCTTGTGCCCAGCGCCGGCGATGTGCGAACCGATCACGCCGCCCAGCTCGAGGCCCTGCGGGTGGCTTCTATGCTGGCCGCGCAGCCCGGCTTTCAGCGTGTGCTCGACTACCCGGCGACGCATCTGGGCGAGCTCGTCTCGCGTGATGGTCGCCAGACCGTGGTGCTGGCCGCCTTCTCCGAGCAGGAACGCTCGGCCGCCGCCGTGGCGCGGTTGCGTCCGGAGCTGGCCGGTCAGGGCGTGCGCTTCGGCGGGCCCGACGTGGCCTTCAGCGAGATCAACAAACGCACCTCCTCGGATCTCAAGAATGCTGAGCTCCTGGCATTTCCGCTCTTGCTACTGCTCTCGTTCTGGGTGTTCCGCGGTCTGATTGCGGCCTCGCTGCCGCTGCTCGTGGGCGGCTTTGCGATCGTGCTCACGTTCCTCGTCCTGCGCCTGATCAACGAGCTCACCGGTCTGTCGATCTTTGCGGTCAACCTCGTCACCGGGATGGGACTCGGCCTGGGGATCGACTACAGCCTGATCGTGCTCTCGCGTTATCGCGAGGAGCTCGCCGGCGGGCTCGACAGTCGTGCTGCGATTGCCCGTACGTTGCAGACTGCCGGTCGCACCGTGCTCTTCACCGCGCTGACTGTCGCCGGCGCACTCGCGTCGTTACTGGTGTTCCCGCTGCGTTTTCTGTACTCGATGGGCATCGGCGGCATGGTCGTGTCGCTCTCGGCAGGGGCCGTCGCGCTGATCGTCCTGCCGGCGGTGCTCGTGGCGCTTGGGCCGCGCGTCAACTCGCTCGCCCCGGGATGGCTACAGCGCAGTGCCGCTCGCTCTGCGCGGGCAAGCGATCAAGGCATCTGGTTCCGGCTAGGCCAGGGCGTGATGCGCCGGCCCGGCCTGGTCGCGCTCGTCACCTCCGTGGTGCTGCTGGCGATCGCGATGCCGGCGCTTGGTCTGCAGCTGATACCGGCCGATGCGCATGTCCTACCGTCCTCTTCGCAAAGCCGCCAGATCGCGGAAGCACTTGGCAAAGATTTCTCGAGCGACGGCTCGCAAACGATCAGCATCGTGTTGCCCGCCTCCGCGAGTTCCGCTAAGAGCGTCGGCGGCCTTGCGGCTCGCGTCCAAGAAGCGGCCGAGGGCCAGGCGAGCGAGACCACGCCGCCGCGCTACCTCGGCCGGGGTATCTGGGAGATCGAATTGCTCCCCCGTGGCGCTGGCGCTTCGGTCGCCAATCAGCGACTGGTGAAGCGGCTGCGCGCACTCGCTGGGGTCGGTGGTACTCCAAACCTGCTGGTGGGCGGCACGACGGCCGGGTTCATCGACCAGAAGGCCGCGATCGCCTCAAAGCTACCCTTGGCGCTGGTGATCCTCGTGTTCGTCACGCTCGGCACCTTGTTCTTGATGACCGGCTCGGTTGTGCTGCCCTTGATGGCCCTGACGATGAACGTGTTGACGGTCGCCGTCGGCGCCGGGCTGCTCGTGTTGGTCTTCCAGGATGGACACTTCTCCTCCCTGCTGGGCTTCAGTCCGATCGGCGGCCTGGAGGAGTCAAACCTCGTGTTGTTGTTCACGGTCGCGTTCGCGCTGTCGACTGACTATGGGGTATTTCTGTTCGCACGGATCAAAGAGATACACGACACCGGCATTCCCACCCGCGAGGCCGTTGCGCAGGGACTGGAGCGCACCGGGCGCCTGATCACCGCCGCCGCGCTGCTGTTCTGCGTCGCGGTAGGTGCGTTTGTCACCTCGCATATCTTCTTCATCAAGCAGTTCGGCGCGGGCACGGCGTTGGCGGTTGCGATCGACGCGACGGTCGTGCGAGCGCTGCTCGTGCCGGCTCTGATGGGTCGTCTCGGCGAGCGCACCTGGTGGGCGCCACGGCCCCTGCGCCGGCTGCACGGCCAGATCGGGCTGCACGAGGAACTCGCCGATCCGGCTGGTGCCTAGATACGGTCCCGGGTGTGCCTGCCCGTACCGGTCTACTAGGCCTCGGCTCTAATCTCGGCGAGCGTCGGCTGCACCTGCAGGGGGCGGTCGATGCGCTGCCGGCGGTCGGGGTGCGCGTGCTTGCGAGCTCTTCGGTGTATGACACCGACCCCGTCGGGGAGGTGCTCGACCAGCCGAGCTTCCTCAACGCGTGCCTGCGTGTCGAGACGGCGCTCGGGCCGCTGGAGCTGCTCGATGCGGTCAAGCGCCTGGAGCGCGAGCTGGGCCGGATAGACGATGGCGTCCGCCACGGTCAGCGCACAATCGACATCGACATTCTCTTGCTCGGCGAGCTGGAGCGCCGTCACGAGCGCATGCTGTTGCCGCACGAACAGCTGCTGCACCGGCGTTTTGTATTGATCCCGGCGCTCGAGCTCGACTTCGCCCTGGCCACACCCGGCGGCGACCGCCTGGCCGATGCGCTCGCGGCGCTCGAGGTGGGTGGGACCTCGATCGAGGGGGTGCGTTGGGCGGGCCCGCCGCTCCAGCTGCTGGGTGCCGGATCCGTGGACGGCTGAGCAGTCCTCAGTGGACGAGGATCTTGCCCCGCATGCCTTCGGCTTCATGGATCGTGCAGCGATAGGCGAAGGTTCCGTCATGCGTAAATCGCACCGTGTAAGAGCCGTGCTCTTGGGTGCGCGAGTGGAAGCCGTGGCCGGTCACGTTGTGTTCGGTTTCCCCGTCGCGCCACAGCCAGGTAACGCTGTCGCCACGGTTGATGGTGAGATCGCCGGGGTGGAAGCGGATGTTCTCGAGCGTCACGGTATGAGTGCCGGCGGCCCGTGCGCCACCGCCGGCGAAGGCGACTGTGGGGATCAGCACCGCAGCGGCTGCCGCGAAGGCGAGCAGTGCGCCAGATCTTTTTCCTGTCATATGCATCCCCTCCTCGACGCCGTGCTTGCTGGTCCCATCAACACAGTAGACCCCGTTTCGCCGTAGATCTTCCCCAGACCTTCCCCATGGTGCGATGGTGCGCTGAGTTCACTCACGAGGCGCTCGCGTGACGAGCCTCACTACGAGGTGGTTGCGTCACGATCACTCCAGCTGGCCAGCCCCAGCAGCGTGGCGCCGGAGACGCCGTGGCCGGATAGGACGCACAGGTGGCCGTCGCGCAGCCATGTCACCACAGGTGCGCCGTTACCAGTGAGTAGCCGGTAAGGCACGCCGTCACGCCAGGCGATCACGCCGCCGCCGATCCGCGGAGCGGGAGATCCGGCGAGAATCGCATAACCGATCCGCCGGCCGCCGGCGTCGGAGTAGAAGACCGTCGTGACCGTGCGCCCGTTGAGCCGGTCGCTGCGCGTTCCGGTGCTGCGCCAGCCGAAGCGCTCTCCCCAGTAGGGGAAAGGTACGCCGTCGACTGCCGCGGCGAGCTGCGAGTGGTGAGCACTGCTCTCGGACGGTGCGGGAAGCGTCGCCGCGCGCAGGGTCGGTGCGGCGACTTGGCGCAAGCTCAGGGGGGGAGAGCCGCCGCTGATACCCGCCGCGATCACAATCGCCACAATCGCGGCGCCCACCACACCTAGGCCGGCAAGCCTCCGCGGCGCGAGGGGGCGGGGACGTCCACCACGCCGCGTGAAGCGAGCATCTCGGTGTGCGGGACCACCTCGGCGCGCGGCTACGAGCGACTCGACCCGGCGGTGCAGCGACTCCGGCGCCTTCGCGTCGAAGGACCGCACGAGCTCGGCTACATGCGGCTGCTCGTCCTCGATCTGGGTGGGCGGTTCGTTCATGGTGTTCCCCTACCCGGTAAGACTCCGGCAGTCCGCGTCTCTTCCCTGCGCGCCCCCTGGATTTGCGGGTGCCGCCCCGCGGGGGCATCTGTGGAATCGGGGGAGTCGGGCGCGTCCGCCAACTCGCGCGCGAGTTGCTTGCGTGCCCGGAACAGCCTGGTGGTGATCGTAGCCTCTCGCACGCGCAGCGCTCGAGCTGCCTCCCGGTAGGAAAGGCCGAGTACGTCCACGGCCACCAGCGCGAGACGACGGTCCTGCGGCAGCGTCGCGATTGTCGCGTACACCTCCTGCATCTCCAGTGCCCGCTCGGGCTGGCCCAGCTGCCGGGGGTCAGCCGCGTCGACGTCCTCGAGCGTGGCCACGGTGGCTGGCCGCCGGCTCGCGGTACGGCGGCTCGTGAGGAACGTGTTGCGTAGGACACGCATCAGGTAATACAGCTCGTCATCGCCGCTCAGCATGCGTGGTCGTGCGAGCACGCGCGTGAATGTCTCCTGCACGAGGTCCTCAGCGTCCTCACGCGAGCCGCACAGCGCCCACGCGGCTCGATAGAGACGGTCTACGTGTTGCGGCAGCGACTGCGGGTCCAGGGTGCGCATTGTGGGTAGGCGGGTGACGCTCGGGTGCACGAGTCGGTCGATCCCGCTTGCGCGACTGTAGCGCCGCGCGCGATCACATTCACGCCTCAACAGCTGGAGGGTTTGCCGCGAGGGCGCCGGGTGCTGCCGGGAAGGATCGCTGCCGGGCCGGAGTCCTGGGTCTTTAGAGCGTGCATTGGCTTCATTTGCACGATCTGACTAGGTACTCGATTGAGAGGTGGGCTGAGACTGTGAAGCTGCGTAAGCGTTACCTACCTGTGGCGGCCGTGCTCGGAGCCGCCGTCGCCGTCGTGCCCTCGCTCGCTACCGGCACGTCCGCACCTTCCGAAGCGAAGCTCGAAGTCAACGAAAACTGCGTCGAGCCTGATTGGCCGTGCTGGGCAACCCCGGGATCTAGCCAGCCGGCCTCGAAGGTCACGATCGCAAGCGGCGGCTCGGTCACCTTTGCCGACAGCAAGACTGCCGCGAACATCGCGTGGACCGGCACTGCTCCCACATGCGAACCGTCGGTGCCGGTAGCCCCCGCCGGGCCGAAGACGGGGTGGGAAGGTAAGTGCACGTTCGCAATGCCGGGCACCTACAACTTCGAAAGCTCGACTCTGTTCAAGGAGCCTGGTCTCGACTACACCAAATACGAAGTGGTGGTCGAAGCTTCGACCACCACACCGCCCACCGGCACGACCGGCGAAGGCGGCTCGAAAGGCGGCTCGGCTCCGGGCACCACTACCTCCGGCCCGACCCCAGCAGGCGAAAGCCCGACCGGATCTCCGCTCTCCGGCGCTCCAGTGATGCACGCAAGCCAGAAGGGCGTCATCGTCAAGGGGTCGCTCCAGATCTCAAAGGCCGGTGCCGGAGACCGCCTCGAGGTCGATCTCCTCGCCACCACCGCAGCGCTGGCTAAGGCCGGGCACGCAACGCAGGTGGTCGGGCGATTCGTGAGCGCTTCGGCGAGTGCCGGTCGACTGTCCTTCTCGGTGAAGCTCAACGCCAAGGCAAGGAAGGCACTCAAACGCCGCCGCCGCCTGGCGCTGGAGGTGAAGGTCACGCTCGCCCCGCTCCACGGGGAAGCGATAAGCGTCAGCAGATCCGTGACCCTGCACGCGGGAGGCTGAGACCGTGAGACCGCGCACGTTGTTGCTTGTTGGCTTTGCTCTGCTGGGAGCGGCGGCCGCCGCTCCAGCGCTGGCCAGCGCCTCGGAAGTGAAGCAGCTCGAAGTCAACCAAAACTGCGTCGACCCCGACTGGCCGTGCTGGACAGCCTCCGGCCCGGGGATGAGCCCGGCGAACACGCAACCCGCGCTTGTGGTCAAGATCGCCGCCGGCGGCGAAATCGTGTTCACCGACCACGACGCGAGCAGAACGGCGACCGTCGTATGGACGGGCTCTGCGCCAACAGGATGTTCTGGCATACCTGTGAGCGCCTCGACGCCCTGGGAAGGCAAATGCGAATTCAAAAACCCAGGGACGTACAAGTTCGAAAGCGCGACCCTTTTCGATAACGAAAATACGCCATACGGCGATGCCAACTACACCAAATACGAAATCGTAGTCGCAGGTCCGCCCACGGACGCAACGACTTCCGCGAGCGACGAAACCCAGACGGAAGCGATGCTCAACGGCAGCATCAATCCCGAAGGAAACACCGTCGAATACCACTTCGACTACGGCAACGGGAGCGTCACCGAACACTCGAGCTCCCCAACCAGCCTCGGCGCCGCCGACTTCACAAGCCACGCGGTATCGCTCCCGGTGAGTGACCTGCTGCCAGGCACCGAATACCACTTCGAACTGGTCGTGAGCTACGGCGCCAGCAAGACTGTTTCCGCAGGTCCACAGACATTCACGACCTCGGCGGCCACAGAGCCGACAGCGAGCACGCTCGCGGCCTCCGCCTCGAAGGAAACCGAAGCCACGCTCAATGGCAAAGTCGATCCGGAGGGCGGCGCTGAAGCCGAATACTTCTTCGAATGGGGCGCCGGCTCCGGCGGGTCCTACGAACACACCACCAAAGCGGTGAGCCTGCCATCCGACGGTGCGGAACACCAGGCCTCCACGACCGTGACCGGCCTGAGGCCAGGCAGCGAATACCACTTTCGCCTTGCCGCGAAAAACAAATTGGGATCGGTCCAGGGCAAAGACCTCACATTCATGGCCGCCTCGACTCCCCCGGTGAAAGAGCCCACCAAAGAACCTCCCACGAAAGAACCTTCATCAACGCCGACCCCTACCGGCGGCAATCCCACGCCCACAACCTCGAGCTCGCCGTCTTCTGGGCAGCCAAAGGCCGAACCCGCTTCCGGCGCGCTGTTTGGGTCGCTCGAGCTGGCATCCACTCAGCACGGCGGAGTGGTGCACGGGTCACTGGTTGTGTCCTCGGCCGGTTCTGGAGGCCAGCTTCAGATCGAGCTGCTCACCAAGGGCGCCGCCGGTCCTGTTGGCAAGTTTCGGAGATCCTCGTTGCATGCGGGCAAGCTCACGTTCGCGCTGACGCTGAGCGCCAAGGCAAAGCACACGCTGAAGGCTCATCACAGACTCGCGCTGACAGTCAGGATCGTGTTGAGCCCGGCGCATGGCCAGGCGGTCACGCTCATACGCGCCGTGGTGATGCGCTCCTGAGCAGGACCGGTGTTAGAAGGTCCTCAGGGCCTCCAGGCCCGAGCATGTCGCAGAGCCGATCGGCGCGTTTTTGCGGGAGCCCTAGACGCCCACAGGCGTAGCGAGCCACGCGGCGGGCAGCACGCCGGCTTCGATCTCACCGACCATCGGCGGGAAGTAGCGCGTCAAGCGGGCGGCTGGGCGATTCTCGAGCAGGGGGCGCATGTCGCCGATGCTCAGCAGCAGCCTGATCGTGCTGCCGATCTGCAGGTCCGCCGCGTTCGGTTGCTCGCCGCCGAGGACGCCCTCCTCGATCCAGCGGTCCACCCTCTCCAGCTGGCGCGACAGCGCCGCGATGTCCGCACTTGCTCTCGCGTCGCTGGCCTTGTTTTTGAACGCCATCAGTTTCGCCGTGGCAGGCATCGACGGACGCCTCAGCGCGCGTGGCATCGGCAACTTCGCGTCGCCCGCATAGCTCTCCATTGCCAGCGGCCTGCGCAGGAACGCCACGTCGATGATCGTGCGCGGCACGCTCTGCAGGACCTCCTCGCCCCAGCGCTCGGCCTCCAACACGCGGGCATACTTCTCGTCTCCCGGGGGCGGCAGCAGCGCGGGCTCGGGTTCGAGCTCGTCCAGCCTGCGCATGATCGTGCGCGAGCCCACGAGCTTCTCGCCGTCGAGTCGCATTCCCGGCACCGTCGGGCCGCCGTAGCGCAGCGGCCCGATCAGCATCTGGGTCATCGGCAGCAGATCGACCCGGTCATAGTCGATCGCCTTCAGTGCCAGCGCGGCTTCCACGGCGGCGCACGGATGCGAGCCGGGGAGCACGTAGAGCTTCACGTTCACAGCGCCGAGCATAATAGGCGCCCATGCTGCTCGTCGTCGACGTCGGAAACACGCAGACCCACTTCGGAGCCTTCCGTGATGGGGAGCTGCTCGAGCACTGGCGCTTCGCAACCGTCCGCCAGTCGACCGCAGACCAGCTGGGGGCCGCGTTGCGCAACCTGCTTGAGCTGCGTGGCTGCGCGTTCGAGGACCTGGAGGCATCGATCGTCTCCTCGACCGTGCCGCAGCTCGAGCCGGAATGGACTGCGATGGCAAGTCGCTATCTCGGTCACGAGATGCTCGTGGTGGGCCCGGGGACGAAGACGGGAATGGCGATTCGCTACGACAACCCGCGCGAGATCGGCGCGGACCGGCTGGTGAACGCCGTGGCGATCCGCGAGCGCTTCGGCGGCCCCGCCGTATGCGTCGACTTCGGCACGGCGACGACGTTTGACGTCGTCTCGCGGGAGGGCGAGTACCTCGGCGGGTCGCTGATGACCGGCATCGAGATCTCACTCGAGGCGCTCTCCGAGCGCGGCGCTCGGCTACCGAAGATCGACCTCGCTCCGCCGAAGAGCGTGATCGGCAAGAACACCGTCGACGCGATCCGCTCGGGCGTCGTGTTCGGCTACGCGGGCGCCGTCGACGCGATCCTGCGCCGTCTGTATGACGAGCTGGGCGAGCGCACGGCGGTCGTGGCGACCGGCGGTCTGGCGCGACTCGTGGTGCCCTACACCGAGGAGATCGAGGAGGTCGATGACCTGCTGACCCTCACCGGTCTGCGGTTGCTGCACGAGCGCAACCCGTAGTCTCGCGAAACGGTCCCGCGAAAAGCGACTGCCCCCATAATGGGATCGATGACTCCTCAACTGACGGACTCTTGGATGCTCGGTCCCCTGGAGGTGCCCAACCGCGTTCTCTTGGCCCCACTGGCCGGGATCGGCAACTGGTTCGTGCGCCTGCAGGCCAAGCGCTACGGGGCTGGAATGGCAGTGTCGGAGATGGTCTCCTCACATGCGATTCATCACAACAATGAGCGCACCTGCACCGAGATGCTGCGCATCCACCCCGACGAGCGAACCGTAGGCGCAGCTGGACCGATCTCGATCCAGCTGTTCGGCGAGGATCCCGCGGTGATGCGCTCCGCGGCGGCGCGTGTGGCGGCGGCGGGCGCCGACGCGATCGACATCAACATGGGTTGTCCGGTGCCGAAGGTGCAGAAGACCGGCGCCGGCGCCGCGTTGCTGGCCGATCCTGACCTCGCGGTGGCGCTCGCGCGCGCCGCCCGCGAGGGCGGGGAAGGACTGCCGGTGACGGTCAAGCTGCGCTCGGGGCGGCGCCCGGGCGAGATCAACGGCTTCGAGCTGGCCCACCGTCTGGTGGATGAGGCCGGGGTGGCCGCGATCGGCTTTCACCCACGCTCGGCGGCGGTCCACCACAAAGGCGTCCCTGACTACGAGCTGGCCACGCGCTTGGTCGACTCGCTCGAAGCGCCGGTGATCCTGACCGGCGGTCTGAACGAGCCCGAGCAGATCGAAGCGGCCTTTCACAGCACCGGCGCAGCGGCCGTGATGCTCGCGCGCGGCGCGCTCGGTAACCCGTGGCTGTTCGAGCAGCTACTCGGCTCGCGTCGTCAGGGACCGAGCCGGGAGGAGGTGCTCCAGGAGCTGGGATGGACGATCGATCGCGCCGTCGAGCACCTCGGCGAGCCGCGCGCGACGCGCTACCTGCGCAAGTTCTATCCGTGGTATGTCTTACGGCTAGAGTTAGATCGACAAACGGGCAAGCGATTGCAAGCAAGGCTGCAGATGGCGGAGACCCTCACAGAGGCTCGAAACCTGCTCGCTATACTGCTGCGCTCGCTGAAGCCCCCGGGCGCCGAGACCCCCCGCTCGTTAGCGGGGTTTTGTTATTCGCTGACCTGAACCACTACCCGGAATCGGATTCCCGCCGCCCACATGCCGAAGGACGTAATCCTCACCCCCGAAGGCTTGGAGAAGCTCAACGACGAGCTCGAGCTGCTGTCGACCGCAAAGCGTCGCGAGGTGGCCGAACGGATCAAGGAGGCGCGCGAGTTCGGGGACATCTCCGAGAACGCGGAGTACGACGATGCGAAGAACGAGCAGGCGATGGTCGAGAGCCGGATCGCGCAGCTGGAGGAGCGCTTGCGCATGGCGACGATCATCGAGACTAAGGATCTGTCGACCGATGTGGTGCAGGTTGGCTCGGTGGTGCATGTGAAGGACGAGAAGACGGGCAAGTCGGTCAAGTACACGATCGTTGGCTCGGCGGAGGCCAAGCCGGAGGAGAACAAGCTCTCCAACGAGTCGCCGGTGGGACGTGCGCTATTGGGGCACAAGCGCAACGACTCGGTTGCCGTGAAGGTTCCGCGCGGTCCGGCGCGCAAGCTGAAGATCACGAAGATCGACGTCGGTCTCAAGTAGGCTCGCCGCGATGAGCGGCCCCGATCAACCTGGCACCGATGAGCCTGGTGCCGATCAGCCTGAGAGGGACAAAGGTAGCCACGGCCTGCCCGAGCTGATCGCCGAGCGCCGCGCGAAGGCGTTGCGGCTGAAGCAGTCCGACCCCGAGGCATTCCCCTACTCGTTCCCGAACGCAGAGCCGATTGCGGGGATTCTCGAGGCCTACGAGCATCTGGCCGATGGCGAGGAAACCGAGGATGCCCACCGCGTCGCCGGTCGGATCGCCGCGCGTCGCGGCTCCGGCAAGGCCGCGTTCCTCGACCTCGTCGATCGTACGGGCAAGGTGCAGCTGCACGCGCGCGTGGACGTGCTCGGCGAGCAGGCCTTTCCGCGGCTGAGCACGCTCGACCTCGGTGACCTGATCGGCGTCGACGGCGCGGTGCTGCGCAGCCGTCGCGGCGAGCTGTCGCTGCGCGTCGATCGCTTCCAGATTCTCGCCAAGGCTCTGCGCCCGCCGCCCGATAAGCACCACGGGCTGAGCGATGTCGAGACCCGCTACCGTCGCCGCGAGCTCGACCTGATTGCCAATGAGGACGCTCGCAAGATGTTCATCGACCGCGCCAAGATCATCTCGGCGATCCGCGGCTATCTCGACGGTCAGGGGTTCGTCGAGGTCGAGACGCCGGTCCTGCAGCCGCTGTACGGCGGTGCGCTGGCGCGGCCGTTCACGACGCATCACAACGCGCTCGACCGCGACTTCTACCTGCGGATCGCCACCGAGCTGTACCTCAAGCGCCTGCTCGTGGGTGGCCTGGAGCGCGTTTACGAGCTCGGCAAGAACTTCCGCAACGAGGGCCTCTCGCCGAAGCACAACCCCGAGTTCACGGTGATCGAGTTCTACGAGGCTTACGCTGACTACACCGACGAGGCCGCGCGCTTGGAGGAGATGATCGCCGTCGCCGTGCGGGCGATTGATTACGCCGGTGAGGTCGACTTCTCGCCGCCGTGGCGGCGTGTGAGCTTCGCCGGCGCGATCCAGGAGGCGACCGGGA
The DNA here is from genome assembly GCA_963822625.1 of uncultured Solirubrobacterales bacterium. Classification (GTDB taxonomy): domain Bacteria; phylum Actinomycetota; class Thermoleophilia; order Solirubrobacterales; family Solirubrobacteraceae; genus Palsa-744. The sequence goes on from CAWGIH010000005.1 coordinate 439,734, forward strand.
TCGACGTGCTGGCTCATCGCGACGCGACTGACCTGAGCGCGGTGATCGGCGAGCGCGGTCTGGACATGCAGACCGGCGGCCTTACCTGGCCTCAACTGGCCGATGGCCTGCTGTCGAAATACGTCGAGCCGACCCTGACCCAGCCGACATTCGTCCTCGACTACCCAGTCGAGCTATCGCCCCTGGCCCGCGAGCACCGCTCTCAGCCGGGACTGGTCGAGCGCTGGGAGGCGTTCGCCGGCGGGATGGAGATCGCCAACGCGTTCAGCGAGCTGATCGATGCCGACGTCCAGCGTGAGCGCTTCCGTGCTCAGGAACGCCTCGGGACGCTCGGAGATGAGGAGGCCCAGCCTTACGATGAGCTATTCGTGCAAGCGCTGGAGCAGGGCATGCCGCCGGCCGGCGGGGTCGGGCTCGGGATCGACCGGCTCGTGATGCTGTTGACCGGCCGCGACTCGATCCGTGAGGTCGTGCTGTTCCCAGCCATGCGCGACTGACCGGCCGGAGGCTCTGTCGCAGGACGGGTGGCGACTGACCTGTCGGAGGCCGGGTGCCCGGTTGGTAGACTCCCCAAGAGGCATAACCGGGATCAAATAGCGCTTGAGGCACGACCCTCGAGGAAGGAACTACACCATGTTCGAGCGATTTACAGAACGAGCCCGGCAGGTGGTCGTTCTCGCGCAGGAGGAGGCGCGAACGCTCAAGCACAACTACATCGGCACTGAGCACATCCTCCTGGGACTGCTGCGCGAGGAGGAGGGCTTGGCGGCGCGCGTGCTCGAGAGCCTGGACATCACGGTCGAGCGGGTGCGTGCGCAGGTCGTGCGGATCGTCGGCTCCGGTGAGGAGGTCACCTCCGGTCAGATCCCGTTTACGCCGCGCGCGAAGAAGGTGCTGGAGCTCGCGCTGCGCGAGGCGTTGAGCCTCGGGCACAACTACATCGGCACCGAGCACATCCTGCTCGGCCTCGTACGTGAGAACGAGGGCGTGGCCGCTCGCATCCTGCTCGACTTCGACGCGGACTCCGAGAAGATCCGCAACGAGGTGATCCGCATGTTGTCCGGTCCCGGCGGTCGTCGCCAGGGCCAGTCGGGCGGCTCCGGCGGCTCGAGCTCGGGGGGTTCTCCTGGCGAGGGCAAGAAGTCCTCGAAGCTGCTGGACCAGTTCGGCCGTAACCTGACGAAGCTGGCCGCCGAAGGCAAGCTCGATCCGGTCGTGGGTCGCGAGACGGAGATCGAGCGGATCATGCAGATCCTCTCGCGGCGCACGAAGAACAACCCCGTGCTGATCGGCGAGCCGGGCGTCGGCAAGACCGCCGTGGTCGAGGGACTCGCGCAGCGGATCACCAACTCAGACGTACCGGAGCTGCTGAAGAACAAGCAGATCTACACGCTCGACCTCGCGGCGCTAGTCGCCGGCTCGAAGTATCGCGGCGAGTTCGAGGAGCGGCTGAAGAAGGTGATGAAGGAGATCACCCAGCGCGGCGACATCATCCTGTTCATCGACGAGCTGCACAACCTCGTCGGCGCCGGCGCCGCCGAGGGCGCGATCGACGCCGCCTCGATTCTCAAGCCCGCGCTGGCGCGCGGCGAGCTGCAGACGATCGGCGCGACCACACTCGACGAGTACCGCAAGTACCTCGAGCGCGACTCCGCCCTGGAGCGCCGCTTCCAGCAGATCCGCGTCGAGGAGCCCTCGATCGAGGAGACCGTGGAAATCCTCAAGGGTTTGCGGGACCGCTACGAGCAGCACCACAAGGTGCAGATCACCGACGAGGCGCTGCGCGCCGCGGGCGAACTGGCCAGTCGCTACATCGCCGACCGCTTCCTGCCCGACAAGGCGATCGACCTGATCGACGAGGCGGCCTCGCGGATGCGGATCAAGTCGATGACCTCACCGCCCGCCAACCGCGAGTTGGAGGGCGAAGTCGAAACCACGCGCCGCGAGAAGGAGGCGGCGATCGAGGCCCAAGAGTTCGAGAAGGCGGCTGCGCTGCGCGATAAGGAGCGCAAGCTGACGAACAAGAAACACGAGTTCGAGAAAGAGTGGGAATCCGGCGAGTCCGGCGAGCGCCCGTCGATCGGCGAGGAGGAGATCGCCGACATCGTCTCGATGTGGACAGGCATCCCGGTGTTCAAGCTGACCGAGGCCGAGACGCAGAAGCTGATGCGGATGGAGGAGGAACTGCACAAGCGAGTGATTGGGCAGCACCCCGCCGTGGAGGTCATCTCCAAGGCGATCAGACGCTCGCGCGCAGGGTTGAAGGACCCCAAGCGCCCGACCGGCTCGTTCATCTTCCTCGGCCCGTCCGGCGTCGGCAAGACGGAGCTGGCACGCACGCTCGCCGAGTTCCTGTTCGGCGACGACGAGTCGATGATCCGGATCGACATGAGCGAGTACATGGAGAAGCACGCCGTCTCGCGACTGGTCGGCTCACCCCCCGGCTACGTGGGCTACGACGAGGGTGGCCAGCTGACCGAGGCCGTGCGGCGCAAGCCCTACAGCGTGCTGCTGCTCGACGAGATCGAGAAGGCCCACCCGGACGTGTTCAACATCCTGCTGCAGATCCTCGAGGATGGCCGCCTGACCGACGCGCAGGGGCGCACGGTCGACTTCCGCCACGCGATCGTGATCATGACCTCGAACATCGGGGCCGCGGAGATCGCGCGCAACACGCCGCTCGGGTTCGCCGTCTCCGAGGATGAGACGGGGATTACTTACGACGACATGAAGAACCGGATCATGGGCGAGCTGAAGAAGGTCTTCCGGCCAGAGTTCCTGAACCGGATCGACGACGTGATCGTCTTCCACAAGCTGCAGAAGGAGGAGATCAAGCAGATCGTCGAGCTACTGCTGCTGCGGATCCGCGAGTCGATGGCCGAACGCGAGCTGCAGCTCGAGCTGACCGATCCCGCCAAGGATCTGCTCGTCGAGAAGGGCTGGGACCCGTCGATGGGTGCCCGCCCGCTACGACGCGCGATCCAACGCTACATCGAGGATCCACTCGCGGATTTCGTGCTGCGCGAGCAGCTGACTCCCGGTGCCACCGTCGTCGTCGACCCCGCCGAGGACGGCGAAGAGGGCGAGGTACGCCTGACGATCGTCAAGCCGAAGAAGCAGAAGACGCCAGTCGGCGTCGGCGCCGCCGAGGAGCTCGCCGCGGACGAGGGCTCCTTGCCCGACGCGGACGAGCCCGTCGACGAGTCCATAGGCGCGCCGGTCCTGTAGGCGTGCCGGTCCTGCCGGTGCGCCCGTCTGACTGTGTGGGGGCCGTCGTATCAGCCTGAGGTCCGGGAGTCGTGCCCGGTGATCCGTAGGCTGAGGGGCGGGAGTCGTCCCCGGTGATCCGTAGGCTCAGAGGATGGCTCGCGGAACTATCCTCCTCTGCTCGGAGTGCGGTTTTCAGAG